>JAYSEY010000004.1:116915-250410 GCA_041913605.1 Permianibacter sp. | reverse complement strand
CTCGGCGCGAGCACTACGATTATCACATCATGGCCTGGGTGCAGGAAATTCATGATACGGAAACTGGGACCCTGCTGGCACAGTCGAAGGAGCTGGCTTTTGATCGTTCTGATTTGAGCAGTTGGGAGCGCAATACGCAATTTTGGATCCGTTCGAAGGGGTTGTGCGCCATGCCCGAACTGGAGGGTAAGCCGTCAATGATTCTGAGGGTTTTGAAGCCGATAGGTAACGAGTATGACCACCAGAAGTTGAAATCAACATCAGCAGATTCTTTATCCCGAGGTGATGCGGAGTAAGTCGCTGAGTGCGCAAGTGCCGTGAAGTTTGTTCAATGGGATACCGAAATTGATTTTCATGAGCAGATTGGTCAGGCGGCGATGTGAGTTTCTGAATGGAAGCTGGCCGGCGTACAACCGGCCTTTGAAAAAATGTGCTCAAAATCAGTGATGGAGGAATTGCATGTTAGGTCTGATCTATCTGGCATCCATGGCAGGCATCCTGTTGTTCCTGCTCCTCACTTCACTCTGGCTCAATCGCTGGGCCAAACGACGGGCATGGCCGTGGCGCAAACGGTTGGGGCTGGTGCTGGCGTTTCTGGCCGGCTTCTATCTGGCCATGTGGCCGAAACACATTCCGGCGCGGATCGAGTTTGCGCGTTTGTGCAAAACGGTGGCGGGAGAGCAGATCTTCCACACGGTCGAGAATGTGGAAGGGTTTTATCAGGATGGCGGCATGCTGAGTCTGTCGCCATGGATGGAGGCCGGCTATCTGTACGTGGACAAGGTCAGAAGTGGTTCACCGGAAAGAATTGCTTCAGCGGAAGATTTCGCGTACTGGCAAAAGCACACCGCAAAAGCTCTGCTGAGGGGCGGACTTTCGCATTACAAGCGCTCTCGCGCGTGGATTGGAGAGGATGGATACTGGAAATATGAAGGCTCATTTGTCCGAGAGCCATCCCGCTACCGTGTCAGCACTCGGCGCGAGCACTACGATTATCACATCATGGCCTGGGTGCAGGAAATTCATGACACGGAAACTGGCACCTTGCTGGCACAGTCGAAAGAGCTGGCTTTTGACCGTTCAGATTTGAGCAGTTGGGAGCGCAATACCCAGTTCTGGATGCGTTCGGATGGTCTGTGCGCCATGCCGGAGCTGGAGGGTAAACCGGCGATGATCCTGAGGGTGCTGAAGCCGGTCGGGAATGACTACATGCAGCGAATACTGAGGGCGAGGGCGAAGTACGAAGCCGTTCAGCGGGAGAAGGCAGGTCGTGGTGGGTGAGATTTGTGTTTACTCACCATCTTCATCAATAGCGGAACGCGATGACCTTTGGCAACGCATTGACGCCTTGCTGGCTTCGCCAGCGTTGGGAGCCTGGGACAGCGACACGGGCGTGACGAGATCGCCGGTCATTGCGATTGCCGGTCTGGGTCTGGATATGTTGGTCACGCAAATGCAGGCCAATGATGTCGTCGGTGCGTCGTTGCGTTTTGCGGCGTTGCACGGGCATTCGTTTGCTGTTGCGGGTGGCGTGGCGAGTTACGAGCGCTATGCAGATGAGCTGTCATTGACTGACAACAGCGAAACATACTGGCAGAAGCGGGCGGAGATGTTGCACCACCTGGTTCGGGGCAACATGGATGAGAGTACGCAGGTACGTGATGCTGCCCGCGGTGAGAATGAGGTTTTTCAGGACCATGCATCCGGCCTGACCATCACGGTTGATCGTTTGCAGGCCACCACCGGGCACACAACGTTTGGCAGTGCACAGGCCGAATCACTTTCCGGAACGGAGCATCGTGACTGGCAGTTTGGTGAAGGGGGCGCTGATGTTCTTGACGGACGCGGGGGTGATGACTGGCTGGAGGGTGGGAACGGCGACGACACGCTAACGGGGGGGAAGGGCAGGGACCAGCTTGTTGGCGGAAACGGCAACGACAGCTATGTCTTTCACGCCGCCGACTTTTCAGAAGGAGAGCTGGATGTCATTGAGGATAAGGATGGTCTGGGAAGCATCGTGGTTGACGGCGTTACGCTGAACGGGGGAAAACGTGTCAACGCGCATGATGACGTATGGGAAGAGCGCGATGCAGATGACGAGCGCGTTGCGCTTTATGTGCGGCAGGGAGATGACTTGCTTATTCAGACCGCCACCGGCGGGCGCATTCTGATCAAATACTGGACGGAAGGTGCGCTGGGTCTGGGGACACGCCCAAGGGATGATGATCCGGCACTGCCAGTGATCGGTGGCGGAGCAATTGATGCGACCCCCGGAGACAACATCATTTACGATCACGGATTTCAGTTTCCGGACCGAACAACAAGGATTTTAGAGGGGCGAATCACTCAGGCCGTGTACTTTAATCAACGTGTTGATGAGCGGATATTCGACCTGGTCGGAGATTTGGAATGGCCGCCACAGCTTTTTCGGCTTGGGGGATGGGTGTATGGGGGGCCGGGAAATTCGCACATAGTTGGTGGCGGACACGCAAACCTGTTTATCGATGATGTGGTCTATCACTACACAATTGACGGTGTTTTTAACTTGTTTGTACCGAATCCCGGTAGTGACGTACTGGATGGTGGTGGTGGAAATGACCTTCTCCTGCTCGGTGGTGGAAATGACTGGGCATTCGGAGGGGATGGAAACGACAGGATTCTTGCTTTCAATATCGGTGTTCTGGGACGCAGGATGGGAGCCGGGTGGGTGGAAGCAATTGACTGTGAGGACGAAGACACTTTTCATGGCGGAGCCGGTGATGACGATATTTTTGCCAACGGACAGAATGACATTTTGTACGGTGGTTCGGGCAATGATCGTATGGGGGGCGGTGAGGATGACGATGTGCTGTTTGGCGAGGATGGGGACGACATTCTGGATGGTGATGTAATTAGCCTCGATTCGATGCTGGGCGCAGCAAGTGAGCCTCAGATTGAACTTGTCAACTGGGAGCAGTGGGCTGCGGTCGGGCTGTCTATTGTCGATGTTGCGATGATGGAGGGGCGTTCGGGTGGCAAGGATGTGCTGGATGGTGGTGCCGGCTCTGACACCTTGTTTGGCGGCGGCGGAGACGACGTCCTGCTCGGTGGTGCAGATGACGACTTCCTTTACGGCGATGTCTCTTTCAGCAATACGCGCGACCAGATCTGGCTATATTCAAATTATCAAGCGTTTGATATGGGGTCTCGCCCGGGTGACCCATATCCAGATATTGAGCTGGATGTTGATAGCCAGTTCCGGATTTGGTGGCATACCAACAATCACGTTGAGTTTGCGGGGAATGATTATCTGTCTGGCGGCGACGGCAATGACCTTGCCGTAGGTGGAGCCGGCAACGATGTGATTGATGGCGATGATGGTGATGACCGACTTTTTGGTGATGGCCGTACGGAGGATGAACGCAGCGGCGTCAACAACGTGCTGCGTGTCGAGATGGCGGAAGATGCTGCCGAGCATGGCAACGATGTATTGCGTGGCGGTGCCGGGCAGGATCAGCTTACCGGGGCTGGAGGCGATGATCGGCTCGACGGCGGTGACGACGACGACGCGATCTGGGGCGACTCGGATCGTCTGGCAATTGAGCTGCATGGCGATGACGTGCTTGAGGGCGGCAAGGGTAACGACAATCTCTATGGCCAGGGCGGCAATGATGAGCTCCATGGAGGCGACGGAGACGACCAGCTTGTCGGCGGATATCTGGAATCAGAAGAGGATGGCGACGACATTCTGTATGGTGATGCCGGCAAGGACACGCTGCATGGCATGAAGGGGAATGACGAACTCCATGGCGGGCTGGACGATGACGGATTGTCAGGTGGAGAAGGACATGACCGTCTCTTTGGTGGTGCCGGGAAGGATGTACTGAAGGGAGACAACGGGAATGATGACCTGTCCGGCGGCGAGGGAGACGATTCGCTTGATGGCGGCAGTGGAAATGACAGGCTGGATGGTGGCGCGGGAGATGACAGTCTGACCGGCGGCGCTGGAAACGACACATTTGTGCTGAGTCAGGGAAATGACACGGTTCAGGATGCTGAGGGTCGAAACCGGGTAAGCATACTCGGCGGCCTGGCCGCTTTCAGCATTGGTGCCAGTACCGCGTCGTTTGAGAATTCAAACGGCGCCCGGATGACCATGACACTTGCGACGTTCGCCACCATTGGCGAGTTTGAGCTGGGAGGGGAAACTCTGAGCTCGCGGGAATTCCTGCGCCGCATGGTGCCGCGTACGCAAAGCAATACTTCCATTAATTTCGCAGGCGGTGTAACTGCCGACCAAGTCAACGTCCGCACTGAAGGCAATGATCTGATTATCACATACAGCGGAGGCAATTCCGCGTGGGTCTCGGTTGGCTCATTGCTGTCTCGCGGTGTGCCCGCGGTAATGGAGTCAGGTGCTCAACCCATTTCAGCACTGAGCGAGGGCGCTGTTTCCAGTTCACTGAGTAATGTCTTGGTGCTGGTTGATTGGGCTACCCATAGAGGTTCAATGAACTACATCCAGAATCTGGTCGTCGGCGGTACGACGATTAGCCTGGATGGCGCATTTAACGCGGCGCGCCAATACGAAGGAACAGACAGTGGTGACCATTTGACCGGTGCGCACACCGATGACGTTTTGCGCGGGCGCGACGGCGTAGATCTGCTGGAGAGCTTCGATGGCGCAGACACGCTGGATGGTGGTGCCGGGAATGATGTGCTCAGGGGCGGAGCAGGAAATGACCGGTATCTGGTGAGTGCAGGATGTGGTCGTGACTTGATTCTCGACATTTCTGGCAACGACGCACTGATTTTCGCAGCTGGGATTACTCCAGCCAATCTTGAAATCAATGAAACCAATGAAGGATTGCTGGTTGTAATTAATCGCGATCAACATGGCGAGATACAGGACTCAGTTCTTGTTGCCAACTGGCTCACGCATGCCGAAACCAGGCTGGAAAGGTTTGAATTTGCTGACGGCTCCAGTTGGAGCGTCAGTGAGATTGAAGCGCGCGTATCAGGAAACAGGGCGCCGAGGATGAACTTTGAGGATTCTTCCCACACATTCCTGTATGGGCAAGAACTGTTACTGGCTGTGCCTGTCGCGGCAATTTCTGACCCTGATGCGAGTGACTCAGTTAACGTATCCGTGACGCTGGATACCGGACAGCCGTTACCTGCATGGTTGAGATATGACATTCAACAACAAGCCTTGGTTGGACAGTTTTCTCCTGAATCTGCAGATCCCGTGACTGTCCGTATTACCGCAACGGACAATCATGGGTTGACGAGTATCAGGCACATCAGTCTTACCGCTGACGGGCAAATGAGGGGAACACCGTTTGTGGATACTCTCAACGGAACGAGCGGCGCGGACTTTATGGTCGGTCTAGACGGAAATGATCAGTTGCGCGGACAGGATGGAAACGACTTTCTTTCTGGTGGGCTCGGCGATGACGTGTTGAACGGAGGTGTGGGTGACGATGTGCTCAGTGGTGGTGCCGGTGCAGACCGTCTCTATGGCAGTGCCGGCACGGATAGCCTGAGTGGCGGAGACGGTGATGACATTCTGAACGGTGAGGCAGGCGACGACATTTTGAACGGTGGTCGCGGAAACGACACGCTTGCGGGGTCTGCTGGCAGCAATCGTTTGGTAATGCAAATGGGGGATGGTCACGACATCCTGACCCTGTTTTCAGGCGGCTACGAGCAGGTTGAAATCAATCGCAATTTTGGCGACGGTGGTTTGCAGGCAATTTGGTTACCGAACGGAAGCCTCAGGCTGTCATTTGCGGATGATACGAGTCTGACCATTGTTGACGCATACAAAATGGCAACGGGCGAGTCAGGTGTGGCAAGTGACCCGTCGCTCTTTCTGGGCGTCCGGTTCCTGGATGGGACGCTCCTCACCGGAGCACAAGTATTTGCGATGGCCAATCAGGGAAACGATGACGCCAATCTGATTTGGGGAACGGGGCTGGCTGATGCGTTGAGTCTTGGCGCCGGCAATGATCAAGCCACGACATGGGGCGGCGCGGATGTCGTTGATGCCGGAGCCGGCAATGACAGTGTCGATGGTGGTTCGGGTGACGATACGCTGTATGGCGGAGATGGTGACGATAAACTATATGCTGGTAGAACAGGCACAACCGCGAGTGACACGCTGTCTGGCGGAAATGGTGATGACCAACTACACGGAAACTTGTGGCGAACGAAGCACAACGGCGGCAAGGGAAATGATGAGATATTCGGAACATGGGGCACGGACGAAATCTACTTCAACATCGGCGATGGACAGGACGTGGTGCGCTATGAACACTCTGCAAGAGGTGGGCTTGATGAGCTGCATCTGGGAGAGGGGATTTTGCCGCAGGACGTTATTCTGATTCGAAATGGTGCGGACATGGTGGTTCGATTTTCTGGAGCCGAAGATTCCATCACGTTCAAGCAGTGGTTCCAGTCAAGTGCCTATACCCTCGGAACCATAATTTTTGCTGATGGAACACGATGGTATGACTGGAACAGGTACATTGTAACGATTCCAGGAACTGATGGGGATGATGTCCTCGTTGGTAGCGGAAACATTCATGGCTTTGGGGGTAATGACGAACTTCGTGGCTTGCTAACAAATGATGTGCTGCGAGGCGGGGACGGCAATGACGTGCTGCTTGGTGACGGCGGAGATGATGTATTGCACGGCGGCAGCGGCAATGATCTCCTCCGTGGCGGGGAGGGCGGAGATACGTACATCTTCAATTTGGGAGATGGTGATGATTCTGTCGATTCCCGGCACGGAAACATTTCGCCTTACGGCATGGAAATTCTTCGGTTTGGACCCGGGATTACGAGAGAGATGCTTTCTTCGTTCAGAGATGGCGACGATCTGAAGGTTCGCGTTTCCGAATACGACTGCGTTACGCTCGCAGGGTTCTACTCTGACTTTGAAAACATCTCGTTGACTCATGTAGAGATACAGGGTGAGGAGAACTATCTTACGCTGATTGATTTTGTTGCGCTGGTGTCTGGCGCCACTGAGAGCGGTGATGCCCTGACGGGAACCAATCAGTCTGATCTTCTCGCTGGAGCTGGCGGCAATGACGCGATCAACGGTCTTGCGGGCTCCGACCGCATATGGGGTGGGGGTGGAAATGACACTCTTTCGGGAGGAGATGGAAACGATCTGCTGTACGGACAGAAGGGCAATGACACGCTGGTAGGCGGAGAAGGCTCGGATACCTATTGGCTTGAATACGAAAGCGGTCAGGATGTCATTCACTCTTTGGATACTGGGCTGTCTGGAAGTGAAGATCTTGTCAAATTTATCAACGTCGACCCCGCGACGGTGATTTTCAGTGCATCCGGTGTAGATCTGAAGCTTTCATTTCAGGGGCGAACGGACAGTCTCACTGTAAAAGACTTTTTCCTGATGTCTGGATTCAGTGATGTCATTGCCAGTATTGCATTCTCCGGATACTCATCTGATGGCTCGGTAACTGTCATTCAAGCTGAAGAGATATGGGCGACTTTTTCCACACCGGACTCAAATAGCAATGTACTGCGCGGAACAGATGCTGCGGATCGGCTGGATGGGCTTGCTGGGCACGACGTGTTGCATGGTCTTTCCGGTGACGACGTGCTCGTCGGCTCCGCCGGAAATGATCATCTGATTGGCGGTGATGGTGGGGATTTGTTGTACGGCGATGACGTCTCAGCTGCGAGCACAGTTTCCGGAGCCGACAGGATTTTTGGCGGTGCGGGGAATGACACGATTTATGCTGGCAGGGGAAATGACTACGCAGACGGAGGCGATGGAGATGATCTGCTCTATGGCGCTCATTCCATTGCAGATTCTGCCGTAAGTGGTGTGGACACTTTGCTTGGTGGTACG
This sequence comes from Permianibacter sp., assembly GCA_041913605.1. Lineage (GTDB taxonomy): Bacteria > Pseudomonadota > Gammaproteobacteria > Enterobacterales > Permianibacteraceae > Permianibacter. The sequence goes on along the minus strand of JAYSEY010000004.1, from coordinate 242,543 downwards.
GGAAATGACCACATCTATGGCAACGATGGGAACGACTTGCTTTACGGTGGAGAGGGGGACGATGTTGTCATGGGTGGAACAGGGAACGACCAAATTTGGGGCGGGATTGGAAACGACTCGGTTAAGGGTGGTGCTGGAAATGATACTTTCAACTTTGCCAGAGGTGATGGGCAGGACGTGCTGGATGCTTACGATACAGCTACCTCTCGAGTGGATGTCCTGAGGTTTGACGCCAGTATCAGCTGGAGAGACATGCGTCTTGAGCGTACAGGAAACAATCTTGTGCTCAGGATTGTCGGGACACAGGATAGTGTGACCGTTTCAAACTACTTCCTGAATGCAGCAAGCAAAATTTCATCGGTCTCTTTCTCTGATGGAACAACATGGAACCAGGCGAGAATCCAATCGATCCTCTCTGGTGGTGGGATTCCAGCTTTCCATCCAGACAGCGACAGCGAGATCAACTTCGTCGGAATGCACGCTCTGGACGAAGCGTGGGAACGGTTGAGGCCAGACCTTTTGCGCTCCGAGTGGCCGAATCGGACTGTTGAATTCCCGCCTTCGCGGCCTGATGAACAGAACTCGGAGAGATTGGCTGCGGACTATCTCCGCATGGTTCATGCGCACTCATGTGCAGCGGATGGTTGCTTGGATGAACTGGTATTCAGTGGTCTGAATGGAGTCGAATCCTCCAATTTTGGTCTCGCTGTCGACATTCGACCCCGGGTCGCGTACCTGTGACTGATGACAAATCAGGATATGCCGGCAATTGCGGCATGTCCTGATTTTGGCAGATGGGAGGGGGAAGGGAGCAGGTTATGGAGCGTTCGTTCTTGCCATCTCACCTCGAGATACTTGAGTCACCACCAAATCCGGCCTCTCGTGCGATGTTTTGGGGGCTTGCACTGATGCTGGGTGTTGTTTTGGTTTGGCTGATTTCGGGGCGATTGGATGTTGTAGTGTCTGCCAATAGCCTGGTTGTTGTTAGTGGGGGCTCGAAGGTTGTTCAGTCCCCGGATGGCGGTATTGTCCGTGGCGTTTTTGTCAAGGATGGGGAGCATGTGCTTGAAGGTGCCTTGCTCATACAGCTTGATTCGCAGGTTTTGTCTGCTGATGAGAAGCGTGTTACCTATGAGTTGGCTGCAACTGACAAGGAAATTCAACGCCTTGAATCATTTGTTGCATGGATGGATGGCGGTCAATTTATGGTTGATGATGTTTTTGCGTCTCAGACAGCCAGTTACATTGCGCGCAAAGAAGAATTGATTGCGTCCATTGAAGCAAAAAAGAATGAACTGGATTCGATGAGTGCAAGACTGGAAGAGTATGAGAGGACGTTGCCATTGATCGCCGGTCGTGCAGAGTCCTTCTCATCGCTAGCAGAAAAGCAACTTGTTTCGCGTGCGCAATGGTCAGAGTTGGAGCAGCAGCGCATTGAGGGTGAGCAGCGAGTAAAGTCAACCCGCCATCAAATTTCGTCAATTCAGATGGAGATCAGGAAGCTTTATGTTCAGATTAATTCATTTTCTGCTGAGCATCGATTGAGAGCAAAAGAGCGGCTGGCTGTGCTTTTTCCACAAAGGGAGTCTCTGAGGTTGGAGCAGACGAAATTGCATTCCAGATTGGCGCAGCTTTCACTGCGGGCGCCTGTCGCCGGATATGTACAGGAGCTTTCAGTGCATACGGTTGGTGGAGTGGTCAATGCAGTGGATGCATTGATGGTGATAGTTCCAGATGACGCAGGAGTTGAAATTGAGGCACGCATCCTTAGCAAGGACATAGGGTTTGTTCAGGAGGGGCAGACTGTAAATGTCAAGGTGGACGCATTCCCCTTTACACAGTACGGAACCATGACTGGTGTGCTGTCCACGTTGAACTCCGAAGCTGTTCGTGATGATGCGTTGGGAATGATTTACAAAGCAAAAATATCCCTGAGTCAAACTGATAAAGATGCTGATGGCTGGTCATCAAGGTTGTCGGCAGGGATGACAGCAACTGCGGAAATTCACACCGGTCATCGAAGTCTGATGATGTACTTGCTGGATCCCGTATTGACCAGAGTTGATGAGGCTGGACGAGAGCGTTGATGTGGCGTTCAAAACAAAAACGCGACCCTGGAGGTCGCGTTTTTGTTTTTGCAGCGATGACGCCGGGCAGCTTACAGCCCCAGCGCTTTTTCCGCCGGCACGTAAGGCAGCTTGAAGCCGTCAGCGACCGGTTTGTAGGTGACCTGACCGGCATGCACGTTCAGGCCGGCACGCAGGTGGATATTGTCGGCCAGCGCTTTCTTGGCGCCCTTGTTGGCCAGTTCAATGATGAACGGCAGCGTGGCGTTATTGAGTGCGAATGTCGAGTGACGCGGCACGGCGCCCGGCATGTTGGCGACGCAGTAGTGAACGACGTCATCAACGATGTAGGTCGGTTCGGCGTGCGTGGTGGCATGCGCGGTTTCAAAGCAGCCGCCCTGATCGATGGCGACGTCGACGACAGCCGAACCCGGTTTCATGCGCTTGACCATGCTGGCGGTGACCAGCTTCGGCGCGGCGGCGCCGGGGATCAGCACGCCGCCAATCACCAGATCGGCGTCCAGCACGTGGCGCTCAACGGCATCGGCGCTGGAGAACACGGTTTCGATGCGGGTACCGAACTGGGCGACCAGACGGCGCAGCACGTCGACGTTGCGATCCAGGATCACCACGTGGGCACCGGCACCAACGGCCATCAGCGCCGCATTGGCGCCGACCACACCGCCACCGAGGATGACGACTTTCGCCGGCTCAACACCGGGCACGCCGCCGAGCAGCACGCCGCGACCACCGTTGGCTTTTTGCAGCGCCGTGGCACCGGCCTGAATCGACATGCGACCGGCGACTTCCGACATCGGCGCCAGCAGCGGCAGGCCGCCGGTGGGCGAGGTCACGGTTTCGTAAGCGATGCAGGTGGCTTTCGATTTGATCAGGTCTTCGGTTTGCGGCAGATCCGGCGCCAGATGCAGGTAGGTGAAGAGGATCTGGCCTTCGCGCAGACGGGCGCGCTCAACGGCTTGCGGTTCTTTGACCTTGACGATCATCTCGGCCTTGGCAAACACCTCGTCGGCGGTTTGCTGCACGGTGGCACCGGCGGCAACGTAGTCGGCATCGGTGAAGCCAATGCCGATACCGGCGTTGTGTTCGACGAAAACGCTGTGGCCGTGGCCGACCAGTTCACGCACCGAAGCCGGCACCATGCCGACGCGATATTCGTGATTCTTGATTTCCTTCGGAACGCCGATAAGCATGTGCTTCTCCTCGCAAGTGTTGGCGCCGCATGCGTTCCCGCCGGATGACGGGTTTTCCTCCGCGCTGCAGTCGCCTCGCAAAATATTTCGCCATTTTAGTTGGGCTTTTCGAGCTTATTTCACTGTTTTCCTTTGCTCTGGCAGAATGACGTCACACCAAAGCGCAAAGCTCAGGATAAAATCCTGTGAGAACCAAAAAAGTCCAAATAAATCAACTGGATAAGATCGACCGGCGGATCCTGCGCGAGCTGCAGGCCGACGGCCGTATGGCCAATGTCGAACTCGCCAAGCGGGTCGGGCTGTCGCCGACGCCCTGTCTGGAGCGCGTCAGGCAACTGGAAGAGTCGGGCTATATCAGCGGTTATCACGCCCGGCTCAATCCGCAACGGCTGGCGGCCAGCCTGCTGGTGTTCGTCGAGATCCGGCTGGTGCGCACCTCTGCCGACGTCTTCGATGCGTTCAAGCGCGCCGTGGTGACCCTGCCGCAAGTGCTTGAGTGCCATCTGGTGTCCGGCGATTTCGATTACCTGATCAAGGCCCGCGTTGCCGACATGGCGGCCTATCGGCAGTTACTTGGTGAAACTTTGCTCACCTTGCCCGGTGTGGCCGGTTCGCGCAGTTATGCGGTGATGGAAGAAGTGAAGGAAACGCTGATCCTGCCGGTGCCGGACAGTATCTGAACCGGGATCCGGCGCAGCGCCGGATCGACAACACCGTTACAATGCCGCGACGCGCCAGCCGCTGGTCCGGAGCCGCCCCTTGATTTGCAAAGGGAGAGTTACGGAGCTGTGCTGCGTTGTCCGTGATCCCGAGCCCGCTTCCGGGCTGCAACGAGAACTCCACGCGCATGTCGCAAGCAACACAGAAAAAGAAATCCGAACCGGTTGCCTTGCCACCGTTCCTGAGCGCGCGTCTGCGCGAAGCCGGCATCCTGCTGCTGGCAATGATGGCGCTGCTGGCGGTGCTGGCGCTGATCAGTTACCAGCGCAATGACGAAAGCTGGACCTATCACAGCAGCCAGTCGGAAACGCGCAACTGGGTAGGCCCGGCAGGCGCATGGTTTGCGGATGTCGCGCAGTTCCTGCTCGGTTACAGCGCCTGGTTGTTGCCGGTGTTGATGTTTGCCGTGGCGGTAACCTGGTTCCGTCTGCGTGAACACGCACTCGATCGGCGTTTCTGGTTTGCCAAGATTGGCGGCGGCGCGTTGGCGATGATCGCCGCATCGGCCCTGTCGGCGCGACATTTTGCCGATCCGGCCGATCAGCCGAGCTATCTGTCCGGCGGTGTGCTGGGTGACTGGCTGGATCGTTCGCTGGCAGCGTCGCTGTCGTCGGCAGGCAGCACGCTGGTGTTCCTCGTCATGTTGTTGATCGGCGTGACGCTGTTCAGCGGCCTGTCCTGGTTTGGTCTCATGGATGCGCTGGGTCGCTGGACGCTGGATCAATTTTTCAAGCTGCTGGGTCGTAACAGCGAGGTTGCCGAAACCTGGGAAGATCAGCGCGTCGCCGCCGAAATGAAAGAAGAGCGCGACGAGGCCTTTGCCCGCGAGCAGGAACGCCAGAAAGAGCGCAAACCGGTCAAGATCGAACCGGTGGTGGAAAAAGTCGAAGTCGCGCCGCGTGTCGAGAAACAACAGCAAAAAGAAAAACAGAAAGTCCTGTTCGAAGAGCCGGTGACCGGCGAACTGCCGTCGGTGAATCTGCTGGAAGAGGCGGGCGCCCATGCCCGTCAGGTGTCGCAGGCAACGCTGGAAGCGATGTCGCGTCAGGTGGAGCTGAAACTGCGCGATTTCGGCATTGATGTGCAGGTGGTGGCCGTGCATCCGGGGCCGGTGATCACGCGCTTTGAACTGGATTTGGCGCCGGGGATCAAGGCATCGCGCGTCACCAATCTGGCGAAAGATCTGGCGCGGGCAATGTCGGTGGTGTCCGTGCGCGTGGTCGAAGTCATTCCCGGCAAATCCACGGTCGGTATGGAAATTCCCAATGAATCGCGGGAAACCGTCCGCCTGCGCGAAGTGATTGCCTCGCGCGAATTTGATGAATCGAAATCGCCACTGTCGATGGTGCTGGGCAAGGATATCGCCGGCAAACCGGTGGTGGTGGATCTGGCCAGGATGCCGCACTTGCTGGTTGCCGGCACCACCGGCTCGGGCAAGTCGGTGGGCCTGAACGCGATGCTGCTCAGCATCCTGTACAAGTCCAAGCCCGAAGACGTCCGGCTAATCATGATCGATCCCAAGATGCTGGAACTGTCGGTGTATGCCGACATCCCGCATCTGCTGACGCCGGTTGTGACAGACATGAAAGACGCGGCCAATGCGCTGCGTTGGTGTGTTGCGGAAATGGATCGCCGTTACAAGCTGATGTCGCAGTTGGGCGTGCGCAATCTGGCCGGTTACAACCGCAAGGTTGAAGACGCATTGAAAGCCGGTGAAGTGATCCCCGACCCGTTGTGGAAACCGGAGATGAGTGTGTCCGATACGCCGCCGGCGCTCGGCACCTTGCCGGTGATTGTCGTCGTGATCGACGAGCTGGCTGACATGATGATGATCGTCGGCAAGAAAGTTGAGGAGCTGATCGCGCGCATCGCCCAGAAAGCGCGCGCTGCTGGCATCCATCTGCTGCTGGCAACGCAGCGTCCGTCGGTGGATGTCATTACCGGCCTCATCAAAGCCAATATTCCCACCCGTATTGCCTTTCAGGTGTCGTCACGTATCGATTCGCGGACCATTCTCGATCAGCAGGGCGCAGAACAGTTGCTCGGTCAGGGCGACATGCTGTTCCTTCCGCCGGGGACATCGGTGCCGACGCGTGTGCACGGCGCCTACGTGGCCGATGAAGAGGTGCATCGCGTGGTGCAGGACTGGCGTAAACGTGGCGCGCCGGATTATCTCGATGTCATCACCAAAGGCGGCACAGACAGCGAATCGCTGACCGGTCTTGAAGGCGTCGGTGACAGCGGCAGCGGCGAGGGTGACGGTGAAACCGATCCGCTTTACGACGATGCCGTGCGTTTCATCACCGAGCAGCGTCGCGTATCCATTTCTCTGGTTCAACGCCGATTCAAGATTGGTTACAACCGGGCAGCACGTCTGGTTGAGGAAATGGAAAATGCCGGCGTCGTCAGCTCCATGGCTACCAACGGCAATCGCGAAGTGCTCGCACCACCACCGCCTGAACGCTGATGGATGATGCGCTGAGCGCGGCTCAACGCGAAACAGCAGAACGCGACAGGACACAGCACAACGCAATACAACACCACGCAATACAACACCACGCATCGCCGCGCGACATTTCTGAATCGGGGCAAAGCGTCAGGTTCAGGAAGCAGCTTTGCAAAACGGGTTTGTGAAACAGATTCATGAAACAGGCTACAGTCCCATGAAAAGTGCAGTGAAAACAATTTTCGGAAGCGTGCTGCTGACACTGGCGCCGCTGGCGCAGGCCGCCGATGCGGCCGTCGATCAACTGGCCAGTCTGATCAGCGGTGTGCAGACCTATGCGGCGAGTTTCGAGCAGACGGTCAAAGGTGCACGCAATGCCAAAGGCGAGCAGAGCCGGGGCGAGTTTCAGCTGGAACGTCCGGGCAAATTCCGCTGGGAAACCAGCAAGCCTTACCGGCAGATCCTGATCAGCACCGGCACGGAAATGTGGGCGTACGAGCCGGATATCGACAGCGCGACGGTGCAGGATGTCGAACAGGGGCTGGGCGCGACGCCGGCGCTGCTGTTGTCGTCATCGGCAGCGGAGCTGACGCGCAGTTTCAAGGTGGAGGCTAAAGGCGAAGGCCATTTTTTGTTGACCCCGAAAGATGGTGGCAGCAGTTTCGAGGAAGTGGTGCTGCAGTTTGACGGACGCTTGCTCAAGGAACTGCAGCTCGCCGACAGTCTTGGCAATCACACGCTGGTGCGTTTCACCGACGTGCGACTCAATGACGCGATTCCGGCGACACGCTTCCAGTTCACACCCGGCAAGAATGTCGATGTCATCGACAATCGCAAGGGACGCTGAGGCTGTGCACATCGCCGGCGTTTTTGCCCCAATCATGCGCCTGATGTGCTGATCATGAATGACCGGTTTGCGCCGCTGGCGGCGCGCATGCGTCCGCTGCACATCGACGACTACATCGGTCAGGCGCATTTGCTTGGTCCCGGTAAACCCTTGCGCCGTGTTCTGGAGCAGGGGCATGTGCACTCGATGATTTTCTGGGGACCACCCGGCACCGGCAAGACCACACTTGCACAATTGATCGCCCGCACCGCAAACGCCGAGTTTGAAAACCTGTCGGCGGTACTGGCCGGCGTAAAAGACATACGCGAGGCCGTTGCGCGCGCGGAACAGCGCCTGGCCATGGGCAAGCGTACGCTGATGTTTGTTGATGAAGTGCACCGCTTCAACAAGGCTCAGCAGGATGCGTTTCTGCCCTTTGTCGAATCCGGGTTGCTGACCTTCATCGGTGCAACAACCGAGAATCCTTCGTTCGAGCTCAACGCTGCGCTGTTGTCACGGGCGCGGGTCTATGTGCTCAAATCACTGGCCAGTGAAGAACTGCTGGAAGTCATGCGCCGGGCGCTTGAGGATGTCGCGCGCGGTCTGGGCGAACAGCGCATTGAGTTTCCGCTGGCCCTGCGCGAACAACTGGTGGCCGTCGCAGATGGCGACGCCCGCAAGCTGCTCAACCTGACCGAAGTGGCAATTGATCTGGCTGACGAAACAGACGGTGTGAAGATCGTCAGCGAACAGACCTTGCGCGAATTGCTCGGCCAGAAATTGCGTCGCTTCGACAAGGGCGGTGAACAGTTCTACGACCAGATCTCGGCGCTGCACAAGTCCGTGCGCGGCTCTGATCCGGACGCTGCGCTGTACTGGTTGTGCCGTATGCTGGATGGCGGTTGTGATGGCCTGTATGTCGCACGCCGCGTTGTGCGCATGGCCATTGAAGATATCGGCAATGCTGATCCGCGCGGGCTTCAATTGGCATTGAACGCCTGGGATGTGCAGGAGCGACTGGGCTCGCCCGAAGGCGAACTGGCAATTGCCCAGGCGGTGATCTATCTGGCCGTTGCGCCGAAGAGCAATGCTGCCTACAACGCCTACAATGCCGCGCGCGCTGACGTCGAGAATGATGGGTCGCTGGAGGTGCCGCTGCACCTGCGCAACGCGCCGACACGACTGATGAAGGAACTCGGCTACGGCAAACAGTATCGCTACGCCCATGACGAGCCCGGAGCGTTTGCGGCCGGCGAGGTCTATTTCCCGGATGCCAAACCACCACGCCAGTACTACCAGCCCACGGACCGTGGCATGGAAGCGCAGATCAGCGAGAAGCTCGCCCGCTTGCGGGCGCTGAATCTGGCGGCGCAAAGGGGGCAGGGCAAATGACGGCGGCGTTTTCGTTTGCCGCCTTGTCAGCCGTCGCCGTTGGAGCGGTTGCGGGCGCTTTGTTACGCTATGCCGTCGTGGTACTGACGCTGCAGCTGTTTGGCCGGCAATTTCCCTGGGGCACGCTGCTGGTGAATCTGGGTGGTTGTTTGCTGGCCGGTTTTTTACTGGCCTTCAGTTTGCGGCCGGTGTCGCCGCTGTCCGACGGCTGGCGCCTGCTGCTGGTTGTTGGTTTTCTCGGTTCGCTGACGACGTTCTCGGCGTTTTCCGCCGACACCTTGCTGCTGCTGAAAGAAGCCGCCTGGCAAGCGGCGTTGACCAATGTGCTGGCCAATGTGCTGGGCGCATTGCTGATGGTGACACTGGGTTTTGCGCTGGGCCAATTGCTGGCTTGGCGATGAATTTACTTTTGCATGCGGCGCTGGCCGCCACAGGTTGAGAACATGATCGATCCGAAATACCTGCGTACCGAAATCCAGGCCGCTGCAGACAATCTTGCACGTCGCGGCTATGTGCTGGATGTTGCGCATATCAGCACGCTGGAAGAAAAGCGCAAGGCCACGCAGATGCGCATGCAGGATCTGCAGAATCTGCGCAATACCCGGTCCAAGGCCATCGGTCAGGCGAAAGCCAAAGGTGAGGATGTTGCGCCGCTGATGGCGGAAGTGTCGCGATATGGCGAAGAGCTGGATGCGGCCAAAGCAGAGTTTGAAAGCATCTCAGCGGAAATCGACGCGCTGCACGCGGCCATTCCCAACCTGCTGCATGCATCAGTTCCGCCCGGCAAAGACGGCGACGACAACGTCGAAGTCCGTCGTTGGGGCGAACCGCGCCAGTTTGATTTTGACGTCCGAGATCATGTCAGCATTGGTGAGCTGGCAGGCGGTCTGGATTTTGCCTGTGCGACGAAGCTGTCAGCCTCGCGCTTCATTGTCATGAAAGGCGAGATCGCCAAACTGCACCGGGCGCTGATCCAGTTCATGCTTGACGTACACAGCGAAGAGCACGGCTACACCGAAGTGTATGTGCCGTACATGGTCAACGCCGATTCGCTGCGTGGCACCGGCCAGTTGCCGAAGTTCAAGGAAGATCTGTTTGCGGTATCGGGTTCAACCCAGGACAACAAACCGCTGTTCCTGATCCCGACGGCCGAAGTGCCGGTGACCAATTTTGTCCGTGACGAGATCGTCGCTGTTGAACAGATGCCGCTGAAGTTTGTTGCCCATACGCCGTGTTTCCGTTCCGAGGCCGGTTCCTATGGTCGTGATACGCGTGGCCTGATCCGTCAGCACCAGTTCGAAAAAGTCGAGATCGTCCAGATCGTCAAACCCCAGGATTCCTACGAAACGCTGGAAGCGTTGACGCGTCACGCGGAGCGCATCCTGCAATTGCTCGGCTTGCCGTACCGCGTGATGGCGCTGTGCGCCGGTGACATCGGTTTTGGTTCGGCGAAAACCTACGATCTGGAAGTGTGGCTGCCCGGCCAGAATACCTACCGGGAAATTTCTTCCTGTTCAAACTTCGAGGATTTCCAGGCCCGGCGCATGCAGGCCCGCTGGCGCAATCCGGAAACCGGCAAACCGGAGCTGGTGCATACGCTGAACGGTTCCGGTCTGGCCGTCGGCCGCACGCTGGTTGCCGTGCTGGAGAATTACCAGAATGCCGATGGCAGCATCACGGTGCCGGAAGTGCTGCGCCCTTATCTGCGTGGCCGCACGCAACTGAATGCGCGTGGCTGAATCCGTGTGCCGATTTGACAGGAAATGTGCCGGATCATGATCGCCCAGCTGCTTCGTCTTGCCATTCTTGCCGGTGTTGTGGCGCTGGGTGTGATCCTGTTTGTCTGGGGAATTGCCCTCGCGGTGGGTTTGTTTGTGCTGTTTGCGGTGATCTGGCTGGTGATGCGCCTGCTGGGTAAAACACCGTCGATTCAGCGCGTGCATGTCCGGCGTTCGCCGTTTGGCGCCCAGCATCCGGGCGCTGATGAAGCAGCCAGCCCGGATGCGCATACAAGTCCCAATGAAGGCGCCAAACCTCCGGTGATCGAACTGCGTCGTCGTGACGACGGCTCTTACGAGTGAACCGCATGTCTGCCGCGAACGATCCATCACTGTGCCGGCAAGTCGGCGAGTGCATTGTCCGGCCTGCAGATGCAGGGCAGGGCCCGGACTGTCTGGCTTTCGTCACCGCTGTACTCGCCGAATTCGGTTTGCAAAGCGAGCCGCAAGGCGTTGATGCCGATCTGCTCGACATCGAGCAGCACTATCGCGCCAACGGCGGCGAATTCTGGGTGGTGTTGTACGAGGGACGACTGGTTGGCTCCGGCGGTTTCATCATGACTTCACCCGGGCACGCCGAGCTGCGCAAGATGTATCTCACGCCCGCCATACGCGGACGGGGATTGGGACGCACACTGCTGGAATTGATCGAATCGGTGGCTGCCGCGCGCGGCGCACGGTGCATGACGCTGGAAACGGCCAGCGTGCTGCAGGACGCCATCCGGCTGTATGAGCGCAACGGTTATCGCCCGTCCTGCGGTCAGGCTTCGGCGAGCCGTTGTGATCGCCACTACTCCAAAACTCTGGCGCCAGATCCCAGGAATCAAGATGCCTGACAACAAACAATATGATGTGTATGCCATCGGCAATGCGCTGGTGGATTACGAATTTGAAGTGCCGGTGTCGGAACTGCAGCGTCTGGGCGTGCAGAAAAGCGTCATGACGCTGATCGAAGAGTCACGTCACGACCAGCTGGTTGGCGAACTGCATGGCACCAAACATACGCGCGCCTGTGGCGGTTCGGCAGCGAATACCGTGATTGGCCTGACCCAGCTCGGTGGTCGTGCATTCTATTCCTGCAAAGTTGCCGACGATGAAGCCGGTGATTTCTATTTTCGCGATCTCTGCGCCAACAAGGTTGACACCAATCTGGCGCTGCGTCCGCGCGAAAGCGGCAAGACCGGCAAGTGTCTGGTGATGGTGACGCCGGATGCAGACCGTACCATGAATACGTTTCTCGGCATCACCGGTGATGTCGGTGTGCGCGAACTGTCGGCCGAAGCGATTGCCAGCAGTCGCATGCTGTACATCGAAGGGTATCTCGCCAGTTCGCCCAGCGCCCGCGAGGCGGTGCGCGAAGCTCGTCGCATTGCCCAGCACAATCGTGCGGCGGTGGCCTTGTCGCTGTCCGACCCGAACATGGTGCGCTACTTCGGTGACGGGCTGCGTGATCTGATCGGCGACGGCGTCGATTTGCTGTTCTGCAATGAGGCCGAAGCGATTGCGTTTACCGGTCAGGGTGACGTGTTTTCGGCTGCGCAGGCCTTGCGTCAGGTGGCTGGTACGTTTGCCGTGACGCGCGGTGCACACGGTGTGCTGGTGTACGACGGCGGCCACTTTTTTGAAGTGGAAACCGAGCCGGTAAAAGTGGTCGATACGCTCGGTGCGGGTGACATGTTTGCCGGCGCGTTCCTGTATGGCGTGAATCGTGGCTGGGAGTTGCGGCTCTGTGCGCAACTGGCGAACTACTGCGCAGGTTTGGTCGTCAGTGCCTTTGGCCCGCGCCTTGATGCGCAATATCTGCCGCGTGTCCGTGACAAGGTCAAGCAACTGGCCAAGCGTGCATGACCACGCTGGTGATCGTCCGGCATGGTCAGGCCGAAGCCCAGGCATTTGATGATGCAGCCCGTGAATTGACGGACGCCGGATGCGCACAGGTACAGGCCACTGCGGACTGGTTGCGAACGCAACAATTCACGCCGGATTTGTTGTTCAGCAGCCCGCTGCGCCGCGCGCTCGGCACGGCGCAAATCCTGCGTCGCGCGCTGGCGCCGGCGTGTGAGCTGGGCATTGATGCGTTGCTGATTCCTGAAGCCCGTGTCCTGCACACCACGATGTGGCTCGAAGCACTTCAGGGTCGCATACTCGTTGCCAGTCACATGCCGCTGGTGGCAGCACTGACCCGCGAGCTGTGTGGCGCCTTGCCCGCTGGATTCCAGACGGGCACGGCAGTGATGCTGAAGCGTCATGACCACGGTTGGCACGTGCTGGGCAGTTTTACACCGCCGGTCTGAACGCCGCGCATCAAAAAATTTCGGAACCCGTCTGCACATGAAACGTCGCGCCAATTTGCTGCATTTTTTCTGGATTGCATTTGCCTCGGGGATGATCACGCTCTGGTATTGCATGCGCACGCTCTCGGTCGCTGGCCGGCAGGACATGCGTAGCCGTATCGACACCTTTGCGCGACGCTGGTCAGCGGCTTTGCTGCGGCTGATTGACTTGAAATGGCGCGTGGTCGGTGAACTGCCCGTCCTGCAAGCGGAACGACGCTATATCGTCATGTGCAATCACGCCAGCCATTACGACATTCCGGTGAGTTTTCTCGCCATGCCCAATAGTCTGCGCATGCTGGCCAAGAAAGAACTGTCGCGTATTCCGGTATTCGGGCGCACGCTGCGCAGTGGCGAATTCATATTTATCGATCGCCACAATCGCGATCAGGCGCTGCAAGACCTGAAGCGCGCGCGGGCACTGATGGAAAGCGGCATCGTGCTCTGGGTGTCACCCGAGGGAACGCGCTCCAAGGACGGGCGTTTGCTGCCATTCAAGAAAGGCTGCTTTCATCTGGCGATAGATACCGGCGCGCTGATCATTCCGGTCGGCATCCGTGGCATTGCTGACGTGTTGCCCAAGGGCAGCATGAACATGAATCTGGGCGTTGAAGCGGAAGTGCATGTCGGCGCGCCGATTGATGCATCGGTCTATACGCTGGATCGCCGTGCGGAGCTGACGGCAGTGGTTGAGCAATCGATGCGACAGTTGCTGAATCAACCGCGCTGACTCGGGTAGAGATGCCGGCTTTTGGGCTTTTGACATGGCGCCTTGCCGCGGCGCGAAAGTGCGCGACTGGCGATGGCGTTTTGTGCGCGCGGCGCGCAGCAAAACAGTGAGCGCTTAGCGCGCGGCGCGCAACAAGACGATGACCGCGCCGATGGCGCCGAGATGCAGCGGTGCAGGGTGATAGCCAAGTACCTGCGGATGCTGGCGTAGCCAGCGATTCAGTGCTTCGGCAATTTTGCCGGTGCCGCGGCCATGCATGATGCGCACGACGCGAACGTCATCCTGCGCGCAGGCGGCGAGAAATCGCAGCAATTCTTCTTTGGCTTGCACAACGGAACGACCGTGCAGGTCAAGCGTGTATTCGGGTTGCAGTTCACCGCGCTTCAAGCGCCGTACGGCGGCTGATGGCAGACCGGTGCTGAACCAGCGCAGATCATGCCGATCGGCATCATCAAGAAACGGGTCAAAAATATCCGAAACCGGATCGGCCAGAACATCCTGTTCACGTTCCGCGCGGCGCGGTCGCCGTTTGGGTGGCGTGGCGGTGATTTTGTCCTGTTTGAGCGCGCGCGCGCCGGCGATGGCGGCTTGCCATGCCGCATCATCATCGTCGGGCGGCGTCGGGCTCATGGTTACGGTAAACTTTGCCGGTGTCTGGCGTGCGGGAGCGCATCATGAGTCTGTCCTTGCAGGAAATCAACGAAGCCATTGAGGAACTGCACACTGCGCAGGACATGTGGCGCTGGGCCAGCAGCCAGTTCCAGCGTGCCGAATTGCACTTCGGACACGGCACCGTCTGCGCATGGGACGAGGCCGGCGCACTGGTGACGCAAACGCTGGACATTCCGCATCACTACATCCGCGAGATCGCCGCCTGCACGCTGACGCGCCGCGAGCGTGAGCTGATCGCCCGGCGTGCCGCCCAGCGCATCAATGATCGACGTCCCTTGCCATACATCACCGGCAAGGCACTGTTTTGCGGACTGGAGTTTGTTGTCGACGAACGCGTGTTGATCCCGCGTTCGCCAATGGCTGAATTGATCGAGAAGCAGTTTCAGCCCTGGCTGGGTGAAGCCGCACCGGCACGCATTCTGGATCTGTGCTGCGGCAGCGCCTGTATTGCCATTGCCTGTGCGCATGCGTTCCCGGATGCCGAAGTTGATGCCAGCGACATTTCGCCGGAAGCACTCAGCGTTGCCGCACGCAATGTCCAGCGGCTGGATGATCTCGGCCAGGTTCAGCTCATCGAATCGGACGGACTGAAGGGCCTCGCCGATCAGAAATACGATCTGATTGTCTGCAATCCGCCTTATGTCGATGCCCGTGACATGGCCGAGCTGCCGCCGGAGTATCGTCACGAACCGCGGCTGGCGCTGGCATCGGGCGATGATGGTCTGGATTTCGTCCGTGACTTGCTGCATCACGCCGCTGATCACCTCAATGAAGGTGGCCTGCTGTTCTGTGAAGTCGGCAATTCCTGGGTGACGCTTGCCGATGCCTATCCGGATGTGCCGTTCACCTGGTTGCATTTTGAACACAGCGAGGACGGCGTGTTCATGCTCTGCAAGGATGATCTGCTGCGCTATTTTCCCGTGCTGTAAGTTTGTTCGTTCCGGTTGAGCACCATGCGGTGAGCAACCGGAACGGGATACCGGAATTTGCAGTCTTCTGCGCACCGCAAGCGGACCGTGATCGCTCATGCAGCACTCATCACTCTGGCAATCCGACACGTTACGTCTGGGTGGCTTTTACGCAGTGAACTTCGCCGTGCTCGGCGCCTTTGTGCCGTATCGCGGCCGCTACTTCGATGCGCGCGGATTCGACTCGTTCACCATTGGTCTGGCCATGGCGCTGATGAGTCTGGCCACCATTGCAGCGCCGTATGCCTGGGCGTCGCTGGCTGATCGCTTTCAGGCGCGCAAGCGCATCCTGCTGATTGGTTGTTTCGGCGCACTGTGTGCGCTCAGTCTGGCGTTGTACGCGCGCAGCACGGCGATGTTGTTGCTGGCGCTGGTCGGTTACGGAATGTTCTGGAACGCCATCCTGCCGCAGATGGAGGTGCTGACCCTGTCGCGCGCGGCGCAAGGCGGCGCTGACTACAGCCGCATCCGTCTGTGGGGATCGTTCGGCTACATTTTTTCCGTGCTGCTGGCTGGTTATGCCATTGAACATACCGGCATCGTTGCATTGGCTCTGGTGTTGCTGCCGCTGACCCTGATGATGTGCGGCGTTGCGCTGCGCATTCCTGATGCGACACCGCCGGCGCGGGATGCAGGCGCGCATCAGCCGATGTGGCCGCACGTGCGCCAGCCGGCAGTGCTGGCGTTTTTTGTCGCGGCCATGCTGGTGTCGGCAAGTCATGCACCGTACTACACCTTTTTCGATCTTTATTTGCGTTACAACGGCTACAGCGCGTCCGGCAGCGGCTGGCTGATCACGCTCGGCGTGGTCGCGGAGATTTTCCTGTTCTGGCATGCGCGCCATCTATTGGCCCGCTACTCGCTGCGGATGCTCCTGTTCACGACGCTGGCCATTTCATCCTTGCGCTGGAGCCTGCTGGCGTTTGGTGTGCAGTTGCTGCCGCTGATGTTGCTGGTGCAGCTGATGCATGCCGTGAGTTTTGCGCTTCAGCACGCCACTGCCATGCATTTCCTGCACAACCAGTTTCCCTCCGGGCTGCATGCGCGCGCGCAGGCGCTGTACAGCGCCATGGCCTATGGCATCGGCGGGGCGGGCGGTAACCTGTTGTCGGGCTGGCTGTGGCAGGGCGGTCGTGGCGGTCAAGCCACCTATCTGATGTCGGCGACGGCCTGCGCAATCGGCCTGCTGCTGATTGCCGTGGCGCTGCGCCGTCTGCCTGAGCGTGATCGTCTCTCATCGCACTGAACTGCAAGTATGCGGACCCGCCTGAGTGCGCGAGCAGAGCGTCGTTTCGTGACCGTTCCGTACGCAAATTCTCCGGGTTTTGCCTATGCTTGCCCGTGGTATCGGCGGCAATGCAGACAGGCGACGAGAGGGCAGATGCGGATTTCCGGTTTTGCGGCAGTGCTGCCGCCGCTGATGTTTTTGCTACGGCTCTTGCTGCTGCACGTTCTGCTGTTGCAGATGGCGTCCGTTGCCCGCGCCGCCGATGGCGATCTGGCGCCGCTGCACCGCTACAGCTATCAGACCTGGAGCACCGAATACGGGCTGCCTCAGGTCTCGGTGCGCGACATCATCCACACCAGCGACGGTCTGGTCTGGGTGGCGACCGAGAATGGTCTGGCGCGCTTTGACGGCGTGGCGTTTCACACCTACACCGCCACCACCACACCGGCTTTTACGTCCAGCTGGATCACGCGGCTGTATCGCGATCGCCACGATCGCCTTTGGGCCGCAAGCCTGCGCGAACTGGTCAGCTACGAGAACGGCGAGTTCCGTCGTCACGCCTTGCCCGAAGCGCAGATCGGACGCGTGCTGGCCATGACCATGGATGCCCGCGATCGCATGTGGATCGCTGCGGATCAATTGTTGGTGGCCGACGACAGCGGCCAGTTCCAGATTGCGCCGCACTGGCGGGGACGGGCGAGCGCGCTGATCGCTGTCGCAGACGACATCTGGGTGGCCGGCGAGGACGGGCGCTACGCGCGCGCCGGCAAAGACGGTGTCTGGCAGCAGTTCAATTTGCCGGACGGCCGCGACCTGATCATCAACGATTTGCTCTGGCATGACGGCTATCTGTGGCTGGCAACCAGTCGCGGCCTGTATCGCCACGACGCGCAAAGCGGGCGCGTTGAATTGCGCGTCGCCGATGTCAGCATCAACTCCATGGATCGCGATCGCAGCGGCATGATCTGGGCGGGGGGTGATGCCAACCTGCTGCGCGTGCGCGGCGATCAACTGGTGGAAAACGTTGATGCCTACGGTCCGGCCGGATTCCCGTCAATTCTGCGCGTCCGTGTTGCCGATGATGACGGTATCTGGCTGGGCAGCATCCAGAGCGGCGTGCGCCATTTGTGGCGGGCGCGCGCCGAACGTCTCGCCGAGCGTGAAGGCCTGCGCGATGCGCGGGTGTGGAGTTTTCTTGCTGATGGTGATGCGGTGCTGGTCGGCCATAACACCGGTGTCGATCGGTTGCAGCACGGAAGTTTTACTCCGGTGATCAACAGCAGCGCGGACGAAAGTCCGGTTGCCTATGCGCTGGTGCGCGATGCGGATGCTGCGCTCTGGATTGGCACACGCCGCGGGCTCTGGCGTACCGGCGTGGATGGCAAGCGGGAGCGCTTTGACGAATTGCGCGACGCCCGCATCAATGGCCTGCTGCGTGCCCGCGACGACAGCATCTGGATCGCCAGTTCGTCGGGCTTGTTTCGTGCCGGCCGCGAGCGTCCCGTGCAGTTGCAGGCAATTGGAGACGCAGCAGGACTCGATGAGAAACAGGTGCGCTTTGTTTTCGAGGATCGTGACGGGCGATTCTGGATCGGCACCGAGAACGGTTTGTTCGTGCAGCACCAGCAACGTTTTCAACGAATCCGCGACGCCGAACTCGGCGATGCGTTTGTCACCACCATTCTGCAAACCAGCAACGGTGACATGGTGATCGGTACCTATGATCGCGGTTTGCGGGTGCTGCCGGCTTCCAGCGCGCCCAGCGAGAGCGAGAATTGGCGGCGATTTACTACCGTCCAGGGTTTGCCCGGTGATGGCGTGTTTTATCTGGGTGAACATCGCGGCATGTTGGTGGTGGCCTACTCAAATGGCGCATACCGATTCTCGCTGGCGCAATTGTCGGGCGCCGGTGAACTGGCCATCGATATGCTGGTGCTCGACGAGGGTGAGCAAACCGGGCGTGCACGCATACGCTGTTGCAATGGAGCCGGCAACGGCAAGGGCTTGATCGTCGCCGATGATCTGTTGCTGCCCACGCTGGCGGGTGTATTGCGCGTAGCACTGGATGCGCCGTCGCCGGCGGAGCCGGTTGCACAGATCCACGCCGTTGAAACGGCGCAAGGCGCGGTACCGTTGCGTTTGCCGCTGCGTCTGGACAGTGCACAGCGCAGCCTGACGGTGCGCTATGGCGTGAGTGATTTCCGGCACGCTCGCCAGTTGCGTTATCGCTACCGGCTGGTTGGCAGCGATGAAAACTGGCATGAGGTGGGTGACCGGACTTTTGCCCTTTATGACGGTTTGGGCGCCGGCGAATTTGTATTTGAAGTGCAGGCGCGGCATGTGTTCCGGCCCTGGGGACCGGTGACGCGTGTGACGGTGCTGGTACCGGAACGATTTGCAGAAAGCATCTGGTTCCGCGTGTTGATCGCCGTGCTGGCGCTGGCCTTGTTGCTGCTTTGGGTGCGCTGGCGTGAACGTCGCTTGCTGGCGCAGAAAATGGCACTGGAGCTGGAAGTTGCCGCGCGCACGCGCGAATTGCAGAACGTCAATCGCGATCTGGCGCGTATCAACCAGCAACTGCAGGAAGCCAGCATCACAGATCCGCTGA
This sequence comes from Permianibacter sp., assembly GCA_041913605.1. GTDB lineage: Bacteria > Pseudomonadota > Gammaproteobacteria > Enterobacterales > Permianibacteraceae > Permianibacter. The sequence continues at coordinate 223,565 of JAYSEY010000004.1, read as the reverse complement.
CAGGACTGCGTAACCGGCGCTTTCTGGGCGAGCAGATCGCCACCTTGCTGGCCGATCTGAAACGTGCACGCGACCGGCACGGCGATCAGCAAGTGCTCGGCATGTTTCTCATCGACGTCGATCACTTCAAGGAGGTCAATGATCGCTATGGCCATGCCATCGGTGATCGTGTGCTGTGCCGGGTGGCTAACGCCCTGCGACAGGTGAATCGTGGCAGCGACTATTTGTTGCGCTGGGGCGGCGAAGAATTTCTTGCCGTTGTGCCGCACATTGATGCGTCGGAACTGTCGTCACTGGCTGAGCGCTACCGGCAGGCGGTTGCGCAAATGGCAACGGCGGCTGATGAGCCCGGCCGGCTGACTGTTTCCATCGGTTACGCCGGTCACCCACTGAGCCAGGCGCAGGCCGACCGTTCATGGCAGACGACACTCAGCGTTGCGGATTTTGCCTTGTACGCCGCCAAGTCGGCTGGCCGGAATCGTCACGCAACCGTGCAACTGCGGGTAGAGGATCTGGATCGCTACACCGATGAGCGACTGATCGCGCAGCTGTCCGGCTGGTGTGAGCAGGGTCAGGCACAGCTGTACATCGAGCCGGCGCCGGACACATCGGAACATGCCGGGCGTTCACCGCGCGCGACGCTGACAGATGAGCAATGACTGACGGTCCATGACTGACGATCCATGACTGACAAACACTGACTGACGAACAAAGCTCGAACACGCGCAACGCTGATTCGCGTTGCGCTGTCTGATATCCGCTTTCCGATCTCCTGAATCAGCGCGACCACGACGCGCAACAGCAGATCATTCCGCTGCATGGCGCAGCTGACCGCTGCCGCGCGCCAGCCACTTTTCACTGGTCAGTGCTTCCAGTCCCATCGCACCGTATGCATGCAGTTTGCTGGTGGAAATGCCGATCTCGGCACCGAGTCCGAGTTCGCCACCATCGTTGAAACGCGACGAGGCATTGACCAGCACCAGCGAGGCATCAACGCGGCGCAGAAAATCTTCTGCGACATCCTGATCCTGCGTGCAGATCACTTCCGTGTGCCGTGAGCCGTAGCGACTGATGTAGTCGATGGCGGCATCGGCATCGTCCACAACGGCGATGGTGATCGCCGCTGCCAGATATTCATGACCGAAATGTTCGTTGCCGGCTTCCTGCATCTGCGGGCAGATCTGCCGTGCGCGTGCATCGGCGAACATGCTGACCTGATGCGATTCGAGTGCCGCCTGCGCCTGCGGCAAAAAATCTGCAGCGATGGCAGCATCGACCAGCAAACCTTCAAGGGCATTGCAGACACCATTGCGGCGGCATTTGCCATCGATCAGCAGCTGCAGGGCCGTTCGCAGGTCTGCTTCGCGATGTACATACAGATGACAGACGCCGCGATCATGCTTGATGACCGGAATGCGGCTGTGCTGCGTGACTTCGTTGATAAGCCGGCTGCCACCGCGCGGGATCACCAGATCGATGCAGTCCTGCCATTGCAACACGTCACGCACCTGCTCGTGGCTGCAATCGGTCCAGACCTGCACCAGATCGCCGGAGACGTCGCAATCGCGCAATGCGTTCTGCCAGCAGGCGCCCAGTGCGGCATTACTGTGTGCTGCTTCGCGACCGCCGCGCAACAGTACGCCGTTGCCGCTTTTCAGACACAGCGCCGCCGCATCGACAGTGACGTTTGGACGTGATTCGTAAATCATGAAAATCAGTCCGAGCGGAATGCGTCGCCGTGACAGTGCCAAGCCGTCACGCGGACTGTGCACGCGCCGTTCGGCACCGAGTGGGTCAGGCAGGGCAGCGACCGCGCGTGCGGCGGCGGCCATATCCTGCACACGTTGTGCATCCAGTTGCAGGCGATCGATCAGCGCCGCCGGCAGCGCGTTGGCGCGTGCCGCGTCCAGGTCGCGACGGTTGGCGTCGAGGATGTCCTGTTGTTGGCGCTCAAGATGTGTCGCCAGCGTGTGCAGCAGCCGGTTGCGTTCGTCGCCGGAAACATTGGCAAATTGGCGCGCAGCCGCGCGCGCGCGATCTACGGTTGCGCGGCGCTGTTGCAGGGAGGTGTTGTTGTCATTGCTCATGGGAGTAGCGGCCTGTGTGATCAGTTCTGAATGTCGAGCGCCAGCTGATCGCGGTGCACGATCACCTGGCCGCGGGTCAGTTTGTCGCGCGACAACTGCAAATCGCTGGCGTCACAGCGCACGCGTCCGCGCGCGACGATGCGCGGACTTGTTCCGGATTTTGTGCCCGTGCTTTTGTTCGACGTTGTGCTCGAAGCGTCACACGTCGCGCCGGCATCGATTTTCGCCGCAGGCGCTTCGGCAATGATCACCACATCGCCGCGCCGGAAGTTGCCCTCGCATTCGCGTATGCCTTGCAACAGCAGTGAAGCGCCATGTTCACGCAGCGCTTGCGCTGCACCGGCGTCGATCAGCAAACGACCGCGCACCGGCTGCAGGTGACGCAGCCAGTAGTGACGCGGCGAGTAGTGGCGCGCCATGTCAACGGGCTGCGGACAGCGGAACAAGGTGCCGGGATTCTGGCCGGCGGCAATCGCCTGAAACGTTTCGGCGCGCCGGCCGTTGCAGATCAATGTCGCGATGCCGGCTTGTGCGGCGTAATCGGCCGCACGCACTTTGGTGCTCATGCCACCCGTGCCGACTCCGCTGCGGCTGCCGCCAGCGGCGGCATAAACGCCGGCATCGATCTGCTCGATCACGTGCAGTTTTTTGGCGTCGGCATGCACGGTCGGATCGCGATCACAGAGCGCATCGACATCACTGCCGATGATCAGCAATTCAGCGTTGCACAGCACCGCCACGTGTGCGGCAAGCGTGTCGTTGTCGCCGAGTCGCAATTCATCGACGGCGACCGTGTCGTTCTCGTTGATCACCGGCAGCGCGTTCAGGGCCAGCAGTTCATTGAGCGTGCGGCGCACGTATCCGCGCCGCCGGTGATCCGCCAGATCGGCGCGGGTGAGCAGCACTTGCGCAACCGGTGTGTCGATCAGCCGTTGCCATGCCTGCATCAGCGCGCCCTGGCCGATGGCGGCGAGTGCCTGTTTGCGGGTCAGCGTGCGCGGCTTGTCATTGTTGCTGGCCGGCATCAGTGCCCGGCCGCAGGCCACTGCACCGGATGACACCAGCACGATCTCCTTGCCGCGCGCGCGCATGGTGTTGACCCAGCCGGCGATGGCATCGAGACGCGTTGGGTCGAGCGTGCTGCCGGCCGGTGCGATCAGCGAACTGCCGATTTTCAGCACGGCGCGCTGCCAGCCGGGCAGCGCCAACTGTGAGGCGGATTCCGGCGCTTGCCGGTCGGAAATGGCCATGACGTTCTCCGCTTCCCGCTTTCACGCAGAAGACGACAGCCCGGGGCACGGGTGAAAACGGGAAGGCTGGCAGAACGGAAAATGCAGCATGCACCGGACAGTGTCGGTGCATCACGGTCGCGGGAGTGGACGTCCGGCGGATTTGTTGTTGACGGCGCGCTGCGAGGCGGCGCGCAGATGCGCGTAAGCGTGATCGGCGCTGATGTCATCGAGGAAGCGGCTGGCCTGCTGGCCGGCCTTGCGGTAACTCGGCGGCACATACCAGGCCGAGGTCTGGCCCTTGTAGGTCACCACACGTTCACGGGCACCGAACCAGCGCGCGACCCGGCCCGGCACGTGACGCAAGGTCACGACCAGACAGTCGGGATCACGGTGATCGGTTTGAACGCTGATGATTTCCATCCGCATGACAGCTTCAGCAACGGGGCGCGGGCATCGTGACGCCAGCGAGGAAGGCTGTAAAGAGGGCACTGATATGACGTTTGGTGGCTTCCGAGTTCCGCTCGCGCAGGCTGGAACGCAAACCATCGATCAGTCGCTCGCCGCCGTCGATGCCGCTGTTCAGTGCCTGATAGCCGCGCAGGCTGAGCACGGCCTGATCGATGGCTTCGATGCCAATGGTGTCGCGAAAGCGCAGAAAGCCCTCGTCACCGAGCCAGATGAGCGCACCCAGACAGCGGCTGTGGCGTTCGGAAATGACGCCGTACTCATCCGGGTCGTCGCTGCCGGCGATCTCGTCAACATAGATCGCGGCCGGACGGGGAAAGTACTGGTAGAGACGGGTGAGGGCGATGGCGACATCGCGGTTGAAATCTTCGATGTAAATATCGGTCATGCGGCCGTTGTTCCAGGAGTTGCCAATGCCGTGCGGCTGCCCAGCGCCCGTTGCTGCAATTGCAGCGGGTCGATGCCGTAGTCACCGCGCCGCAGGATGCGCACGATGCGCGGCGCATCGTGGACCGCGGCCAGATTCAGCAGGCGTTCGCGGCATTCGCGCTTGCCGGTGTCGAGCAGCAGCATGATACGCGGTTGCATGCTGTGCCGGTTGTTGTTGGCGATCACCACACCGACTTCGCCGCTGCTCAATTCGACGATGCTGCCGACCGGAAACACGCCAACCATCTCGATGAAGTGTTTGACCAGCGACTCGTCAAACTGGCTGCCGCGACCGCCGTTGATCTCTTTCATTGCCTCAAACGCCGTGCGCTCCTCGCGATACGGATGCGGCGAGACGATGTCGTCATAGGTATCAACGATGGCGACAATTTTCGCGAACGGCGAGATCTGCGCGCCGCTCAGGCCGCGCGGGTAGCCTTTGCCGTCGATGCGTTCGTGGTGGGTCTGGGCAACATCGACGGCGCCGAAATACAGATCGCGTGCCGACATCAGCAGGCTGCGTCCGTACTCGGTGTGCTTGCGCATGATTTGCCACTCGTCATCGGTCAGTGGCGCAACTTTTTTCAGCAGGTCTTCCGGTACCTGCAGTTTGCCGATGTCGTGCAGCAGCGCGGAGATGCCCAGCTTTTGCATCTCGTCGCGGGGCAGGCCCAGATGCCGGCCGAAGGTCAGCGCCAGGATGCAGACATTGATGCTGTGCTGTTCCTGATCGGCATCTTTCCTGCGCAGTTGCGTCAGCCAGCTCATGGCATCGGGATTGCGCAGGATGCTGTCGACCATCTCGCTGACGCTGCCTTCAATGGCCTGCACATTGAGCGCGCGGCCGAGACGGATGTCGTCCATGAAATTGCGCACCAGCGCCGACGTTTTCTGGTGCACGGCGCTGGCCTGATGGATCTCTTTTTCCACCGGTGTGGTGACCCGCTCTGGACTCCTGCGGGTCAGCAGGCCAAACAGCCGGCTGCGTTCCGGTTCGCGATTGCTGGCCGCCGTTTGGCTCTGGCGCGGCTCCGGCCGGGCACCGCGCGTGGTGTCGATGTACACGTGGCGGCAGTACTTCTGCACCGTCTGGATATCGCTGTCGCCGGAGATGATGAAGCCCTGGAACAGGAAAGGCGTTTCCAGCCAGGGGCGATCAAGGTCGACCACGCACATGCCGGTGCGTAGCTCGCTGGTGGCAATTTTCAGACGCTTTTCCACCGTTTTCTCCGCCCGTGACTCTGGTCGGAGTATAGCGGCGCATGCCGGTCGGACAAGCCGGCGCGCCCACACCGGAGGCGGGGCTGCTGGCGGAGCGGGCGAGCAGCGAATTCCTTTACGTGTGCGCACGCGGATCGCCGTCGCCGCTGTGCTGCTGATAAAATGCCGGCCGTTTTTTCCTGCCCGATCCGGCCCGAGCCAGTCCCGTCTGCTCCGATGATGCTTGTCCCTTCCTTGTCTCCGCTTGCTGCTACTGCGCCCGACACGGGCCTGCAGGGCTCGCATGAGCTGCCGTCAGCCGTGTTGCCGGCCGATGCCGGGTCGATGACGCAGCTGTTCAACCAGCTGTTTGGCGCCGGCGGCGACGATCATGACGCGACGGTTCTGGTGCCGGGCGGCGAGGAGCCGGAATACCACCCGGCCGGCGGCGATGGTCCGGCCCGGCTGGTGTTCCGCGCCGACTATGTTTCCAGCGCCCTGCACGAGATCAGCCACTGGTGCATCGCCGGCCGGGAACGCCGCCGATTGCCGGACCTGGGCTACTGGTATGCCCCGGATGGTCGCAGCGCCGAGCAGCAGCGCGCGTTCGAGCAGGTCGAAGTCAAACCCCAGGCGCTGGAATGGGTGCTGAGTCTGGCGGCCGGCGTGCGGTTCAACCTGTCGGTGGACAATCTCGACGGCGGTGTCAGTGCCAGCGACAGCTTCCGGCAGGCGGTGTTCGCGCAGTGCCAGCGCTATTTCCGCGACGGCCTGCCGCCGCGCGCCGCGCGTCTTTTTGCCGCACTGGCGGCACAGTTCCAGCCCGGTGTCCGCATCGAAGCACCGTCCCGGCCGCTGTGAACCTCCCGTACCTCTACTTCGCAGGTTGCTCCCATGTCCCTGACTGACGCCGTTTCCGTTTCCCATCGCCTGCATCTGGGATTGCTGGTCAATCCCTGGGCCGGAATCGGCGGCGCCGTGGCGCTGAAAGGCTCGGACGGCGCCGAAGTGCGCGAAGAGGCCCTGCGCCGGGGCGCCGAGCAGCGCGCGCCGCAGCGTGTCCGGGCGGCGCTGGACGTGCTGCTGCCCTACCGCGACCGGCTGGTATTTCACACCGTCGCCGGTGACATGGGCGCCGATCTGCTCGCCGAACTCGGCTTCCAGTTCGACGTTGTGCACACGCCTGTCAGCCGGCCGACCACGGCCGAAGACACGGAAGCCGCCGCCCGCGCCATCCGCGCCCGCGCGCCGGGCCTGATCCTGTTTGCCGGTGGCGACGGTACGGCGCGCAATCTTTACGCCGCGCTCGGCGAGGACGTGCCGGTGCTGGGCATTCCTGCCGGAGTGAAAATCCACTCCGCCGTTTATGCCGTCAGTCCGGTGGCGGCCGGGCGCATCGTCGCTGGCCTGCTCGATGGCAAGGCGCTGGAGCTGACCCAGGCCAATGTCATGGACATCGACGAAACCGCGTTTCGCGACGGCGTGGTCCGCGCCCGGTTGTTCGGCTACATGCGCGTGCCGGCCGATCCGCTGGTGCAGCAGAGCAAGGCCAGTGCCCGCGCCGTCGAAAGCGATGTCAGCCAGGACATTGCCGAGCAGTTCCTCGCCGACATGACGCCGGACACGCTGTACCTGCTCGGCTCCGGCAGTACCTGCATGAGCATCAAGCAGGCGCTGGGTATCGAGGGCACGCTGCTCGGCGTCGACGCCGTGCGGAACGGCGAGTTGCTGGCGAAAGACTGCACCGAGCAGCAATTGTTCGCGCTGGCCGGCGAGCACGCCGAGGTGCGCATCGTGGTGACCGTGATTGGCGGACAGGGCCATGTCTTTGGCCGCGGCAACCAGCAGTTGTCGCCGCGCCTGCTACGCCGTGTCGGTCGCGAACGCATCGTGGTGGTCGCCAGCCCCGGCAAGCTGCAAAGCCTGAACGGCCGGCCGCTGTTGATCGACAGCGGCGATCCGGCGCTCGACGCCGAATTCGCCGGACCGCTGCGCGTGGTCACTGGTTATGGCAGCGAGGCGATGTACTCGCTGGCCTGAGCGCGCGATGCCTTGGCCTGCGCCGGCGCAATGGATTTGCCGGCGCGGGCGCAATCGATCAGCAAATGTAAGCAGCAGTTGCCACGGGTAAGCGGATGCGCGTCGCCGACGCCGGCATTTTCAACGCAAGTGGCTGATTGAAAATGATGTTCCGGTTTTGCACCGGGCCAATTGATTCATGAATTGCAGGATTCGCTTCATTGTTTTGCAAACCTTCCTTGCGACACTGACGTCGTACCGCAAGAACACAGCAGCAATCCTGCCGCTGTGTCGGATGCAGGTCGTCAGCCCCGGAGCGGGCATCAAGGAGAGCATCATGAACATGTTGAAAGTGGTCGGCCTGTTTACGGTCATGGCCCTGTCGACATCGGTGATCGGTAGTGCCGTGTCGGCCAGTGAACTGGACATGCAGAGCATTCGCCAGTCGATGAGCAATGACGCGAAGCAGACCATCAAGTCGCTGAACAAGGATGCGCAGCGCGATCTGAAAAATTCCGTCCAGCTGGATTTGAGTGTGCCGGTCAGCACTGACATGGCCATGCAGCAGGCCGCCAACCAGAAAGCACCGCAACTGGCATCCGTGCCGGCGAGTCGCGCACTGTAAAGACAAGGCGCATATCCGCACGACGTAAAGGGTCGTGCGGATTCCGCCCCGGTTTTCCGCGCCGCTTTCAGCGTCTGCGTGGCGAAAGAAAACGCTGCGGCCGCAGCGCCAGAACCAGATCGGCAGGCAGCGGCGGCGGATCGCCGGCGAGTTGCGCGGTGATCAGCGCCGCCGTGGCAAACGCGGTCGCCAGTCCGTGAGAGCCGTGCGCAATGTTGATCGCGGTGTGATCATCGAGCCAGCCGGCCAACGGCAAACGATCCGGCGAGGTCAGACGCAGTCCGGCGCTGCCGGCAAGCGCAGCGTCCTGCCAGTGTGCGGCCAGATCCGGCAACACAGCGGCAAGTTTGTCGAGAATCATTTGCTGACTGCTGGCACGCAATTGCGCATCAAGCGGCTCACGCTCAAACGTGGAGCCGAGGACATGCGCGCCGGTGCTGCCATTTGCAGGCAACAGGTAGCCACCAAAACGCAGGGGCAGGCGCAAGGCCGATGACGCCGGCGTCGCCGGCAGATGCGAGCATTGTCCGCGCACCCGATTCACCGGCAGCTGCGCAAACAGTGCATGCGCACTGGCACCGGTGCAGAAAATTGTCCGCGCTGTTCCGGCAATTCCGGATTGGCTTTCGGGAACAGCGTTCCACGCCTGATCAAACCGGCACGTGATGCGCGGATGATCCAGCAATCGCGTACACCAGGCCGCCACGTCCACACGCAAGGCCTGCGCACGCCACAACCAGCGCCCCGGAAGCGGCAGTCCGGCGTACTGGGCGATTTGTTCCGCATCCAGTTCGCGAAGCAGTTCATCCGGCCATTGCTGCGCATGCAGCCAGTCCAGTGATTCATTGTCGTCGCGATGCTCCAGCGCACCCTGTGCATGCAGTTGCTGTTGCGGATCCAGACGGCGCAGCAAACGCTCCAGCAACAACCAGCCGGCAAGTTGCAGCCGGGTATGTGCGCTGTGTTCGCGGGTGAGGCGCGGGCAGGCGAGGGCGCTCTGGTGCTCACGCAGCACACCGCCGGCGGCATCTGCGCGATCAATAACGTGCACGGAAAATCCACGATCGGCCAGTCGCCGTGCCAGTGCGGCACCGGCAATGCCGGCGCCGATCACCGTAATCGTCGTCGCGGACAATTCCGCTCCTGCTGTAGCAGGGGCTGTTGCAAGTGTCGTTGCAGCTGTCGTTGCAGATGACGTTTCAGAAGACCTTGCAGATGACGCGATGGATGGCCTTGCAGAAACTGCTGCCGACGGCGGCACAATCCTTGTGATGCTTGCGGCTGATGTTGTGGCCGCAGACGGATCCGCTGCATCGAAACGCGCGCGAATCATTTCCCGTTTCTGGCCGTAACCCGGCGCGCGCTCGACCGTAAAACCGGCGGCCTGCAAACCGCGGCGCACGGCACCGGCGGCGCTGAAGGTGCTTGCCGTTGCCCCCGGACGCGACAACACACCGCAGGCTTGCAATACCTGTTCGGTCCACATGCTGGCGTTTTTTGCCGGCGCGAAGCCGTCCAGATACCAGGCGTCAAATCCGGTTGCGAATTGCGGGCATGGCGTGTCGCAAGGCTGAACGGCGTTGCCGGATTCCACGTCTGTTGCGTGCGGTGTGTGTTGTGTGTGCTGTGCATGCAGCGACAACAGCGATGACAGTGTTGGTTCCAGCGTGTCGAACACCAGCGTCAACTGCACCGCATTTTCGGGCCATTCCAGCTGGTGCCAGCCGCGCAGATGGGGTGGATAGACAGCGAGCAGATCGTCTGCCAGTGCGGCGAGATGCGGAAAGCAGGCGAGAGCGCGTTGCAGGTCGGCCGCCGTCAGCGGCTGCATTTCAACGGCAAAATAGTGCAGGCGCGCAGTGGCCGGCAGCGTGGCCCTGACATCAAGAAACGCCGCCACGGTGAGCAGGAAATTCAGCCCGGTACCGAACCCGGCTTCGAACAGATGAAAATTGTCCTGCTGCTGGAAATGCAACGGCCAGCGCGCCGGCAAGGCATTGCCGGCGAGATACACATAGATGGATTCTTCGACGCCGCCAGCGCGGGAAAAATATATGTCGTCGAAATCGAGCGAGCGCGGTGCGCCGTCCGGCAACCATTCCAGACGGGCCGCCGGAACTGACACCGCTTGCATCAGCCGCGACCGATCAGTTTCAGGAATTCGGTGCGCGTGGCCTGCGACTTGCGGAAATAGCCGAGCATCACCGAGGTGGTCATCACCGAATTCTGTTTCTCCACACCGCGCATCATCATGCACATGTGCTTGGCCTCCAGCACCACACCCACGCCCTTGGCATTGGTCACCTGCATGACCGCTTCGGCGATTTGCTTGGTGAGGTTTTCCTGGATCTGCAGGCGGCGGGCAAACATGTCAACGATGCGGGCAATCTTCGACAGGCCAACGACTTTGCCGCTCGGCAGATAGGCAACGTGTGCGCGACCGATGAAGGGCAGCATGTGGTGTTCGCACATCGAGTACATCTCGATGTCCTTGACGATCACCATCTCGTCCGACTCGGATTCGAAGATCGCGTTGTTGACGATCTGTTCAAGGCTCTGGTGATAACCACGGGTCAGGAACTGCATGGCCTTGGCGGCGCGCATCGGCGTGTCGCGCAGCCCGTCGCGCTGCACGTTTTCGCCGAGTCCGGTCAGAATTTGTTCGTACAGCCGGGCGATGGTCGCGGTCTGCTCAAGCGCCATCTGTTCGGAGGTGTTGGATTCAGGTGTTCGGGTTTGGTCGGTCATCATGTGTTCCCCAGCCAGCGGCGCGTATCATAGCAAAGCCGCCCGCGCCGGATGTGTGCGGGCCATGTCCTTGCTGCGCCAAGCGCGCCTGATACGCGAAACCTGCCGATGACGACCACTGCCACCGACGCCCTGCACATTGTTGCCGACGAAAACATGCCGCTGGTGAATGAACTGTTTGCGCCGCTCGGCCGGGTGACGCGCCTGCCGGGACGCGATCTGGCGCCGCAGGCCTGCGCGGACGCCGACGTACTGCTGGTGCGTTCGGTGACGCGCATTGATGCCGGCTGGCTGGCAGGCTTGCCGCGCGGCCATCGACTGCAATTGATCGCCAGCGCCACCGCCGGCACCGATCATATCGACAGCGCTGCTGTCGCCGACGCCGGCATCCGCTTTGCCCACGCGCCGGGCTGCAACGCCGATAGCGTCGCTGAATATGTTTGCACGGTGTTGCTGCTGGCGCTGCAGAACGGCGAGCTGGATGCGGCCACGCTCTGTGTCGGCATCGTCGGTGCCGGTGCCGTTGGCTCACGACTGGCGCAGCGTCTGCAAGCGCTCGGCATCGCTCATGTGCTGCACGATCCGCCACGCCAGCGCGCCGGCGATCAGCGTGACTTTGTTGACCGCGCGCGCATTCTTGCCTGTCCGGTGATCACCCTGCATGTGCCCCTGACCCGCAGCGGCACCGATGCCACCCGGCATTGGCTGGATGCTGATGCACTGGCCGTCAGCGATGCGCGCCTGATCATCAATGCCGCGCGCGGGCCGGTGGTGGACAACCGTGCTGCCGCACAGTGGCGGCAAGCCGATGCGCGGCGGCGTCTGGTTCTCGATGTCTGGGAAGATGAACCCGATGTGCAGCCGTCGCTGATCGCGCTCTGCGATCTGGCCACACCGCATATTGCCGGCTACAGCCTGGAAGGCAAACTCAACGGCAGTTTCATGTTGCTGGACGAGGTCTGCCGCCAGTTCGGTCGTAGCGCCGCGCACGCGCAACAGTTCAGGCTGCCGGTGCAGGACATTACGCTGAGCGGCGAGGGCGATGCACGCACGCGCCTGCTGGCGATGCTGCTGCGCGCCTATGATCCCCGGCAGGATGACGCGCGCATGCGCGCGGCAATGACGGCCGCCACGGATTCGGCAACACGTATCCGCGCCTTTGATGCGCTGAGAAAAAATTATCCGCCACGCCGCGAGCTGTCGCAGTACCGGTTCAGCGGTTTTCGCGATGCGCAGGAAGCGGCTTTGTTTGCGGCATTTACTGCACGCTGAGCAGAAAATCGCGAATGTGTAGCGAAATCAGAAAATGCAAAAAGGCGCCATGAAGGCGCCTTTTTGTTGAAGCCAAAAAAATATTCAGGGCGTCGAGGAAACCGTAAGCAGCCAGCTGTTGAATTCGCTGTCATAGCTGCTGCCGATGCCGCTGATGTAGTTCTGGTAGGCCGTGTACTGGCCGGTGCGGAACAGATAGAGGATTTGGTCAACGTCGGCACGGTGGCGCTCGAACATGAAGCGTACCGCGAGATAGCCCCAGTCATAGACGCGCGTGGCGTCGTGGCTGTAGGTGGTCTGGAACAGTGTCGACAGGGTGTAGGTGCGCTTGCGGGCTTCGGTGATGGCGTCCGGGTTGTTGTCCTTGAGCGCCATGTATTCAGCGACGCCTTCGATCCACCAGATGGTTGGTTTCGACGTGGACGCCGAGAAATCGCCATACATGTCAAAGCGGCCGTCGAGGTAGTGGGTGTACTCGTGCTCGAGGTTCCAGATCACGAAGTTCGGCAACAGCCAGTCGGCTTCATGGGCAATGAAGCGCGCCTGATTGTTCGGGTCGGCCGGGTTGCCTTCCAGATACATGCCGCCGTTGTTGGTGCTGATACCGTAAATGCGGCCGGCATAGCGTTTGTATTGGTCGTAATTGTTGAACACTACAACTTCGAGAGAAGTGTTGTAGTCGTTGGCCACCGGTGTGTTGTTGGTGGCAGCGCGCTGATGAAAATAACTTTCCTGGGTGGCAAGTTTCTGGCAAGTCGCGCTGAGTTCGGCGCTACTCATGCTTTGTGCGCGGATGCGCAGTGTGCTGCTGCAGGTGTGTTTGATCGGCAGAACCTGATCGGCGAGATTGGGTTTGCCGGCTTTCTGGGGTGCGTCCTTGAGTGCTTTCGCAGCAGGATCTTTGGCAGTAGCCTGCCGTGAGACCTGAAGCTTGGCGTCGCGTTCTTCCTGGGGTGAGCGGTGACGGTGTACGTGTGCAGCGACCGGACGTTCGGCGACTTCCGATCCGGGTGTGGCCATTTCGCGAGCATTGACAGTCAAACCCGCTGCACTGAGCAACAGCGCAGCGCTGATCGACAGGGTGTGCTTCTTCATCGGGACTCTCTCCGTCGTGATCGCACAACGGGGCGGGAATGTTGTGAATACTTCCCTTGACCGCTGGCGAAGAGTTGCGCAACCGATTTGCGCCAGTTGAGTCTGGTTGCCGCTGTCCGTGCTTTCTTGGCGAAAAAATCTGCCGGATCGCGGTGATCATGCGTTGTGCAACGCACCGTGAATAAAAAGTGGCTGACGGAGCACAGCGGAGTGAGGGAGATGCAGAAGCGCGCGACTGGCCGGATCAGATGCAGCGTGCCGGTTTCGGCAGACCGGCGATTTTGCTGGCCTGTTTGGCAGGCTCGCGAAACAGTTTGTGCAGATACAGCGAATTGCCTTTTTCGCTGCCGAGTTGCTCGGCCAGATATTTCACCAGCGGCCGGATGGCCGGACTGGCGTTGTACTGCAGGTAATAGCGGCGCACATAGTTGATCACCTGCCAGTGATCGGCATCGAGCGTGATGCCTTCGGCGCGGGCGATATGCTCGGCGAGGGCCTCGCTCCAGTCTTCGCGCCGCAGCAGGTAACCATGGGCGTCGGTGGCGATTTCCGTGCCATTGAACTGCCAGCTCATGCCGGTACCGCCGGCCAGGACACACGGCGTGCGTGACGTATGCAGAGCGCGACAAACTGTGCGTCGTCGATCACTTGCCAGTGATGTGCCTCCGGCAACTGCAGACCGCGCGCCTGCAAATCGGCATGCAGCACATAGAGGGCAACGCCGTCGGCATGAAAGCGCGGCTGACGCAGTGCGAAACTGACCGCCGCTTCGCGCAGCAACAGGCTGTCGCCAAACGCCAGCCAGCTGCGCAGGTTTTCGGCGTTGCTGTGTGCGGCATGCATTAGATGCAATGTACTCATGATTCAGAACACCCAGACCTGACGTGCCGTCGCCAGCAGCGCCTGATGCGCATCGGCATTGACGCCACGCAGCGGCAGGCTGGCATGTTGCAGGGCCTGTTCGCCAAACAGTGTTCGCCAGCTGTACAGATCAACGCGGAAATCATCCAGACCATACAGCGCGCATTGCGCAAACGTGCTGTGCCAGTTGCGCGCCGGCAGCGTCTGTGCGTGCAGCGTTCCCAGATGGGCGACGCCTTCGCCGCTGAACAGCACGCAAACCGTTTGATCAAATGCTGCCGCGGCCAGTGCCAGATCCATGGCCTGCCAGCTGGCGTCGCCGGCAAACGGCGGCGACTGGATGATGATCAGCAGCGACATGATGATCACTCCGGAAAATGCACGATGCGATCGTGCTCAAGCAGGCTTTCCATCAAGGTGCCGAGACCGCTGATCAGGAAACCGTCTGCCAGTGAGCCGGCGATCTGAGCGCCGGCAGGGAACGCCGCGTTGTGCGCAGCCGGCGTGTCATCGCAATGTTGCAGCATGCGTTGCAGGCCGGCGCTGTCGAGCACGCCCTGACGTTCAGCAGCGGAAGAACAGACATGCAGTTCGCATTCGCTTGCAACGGCGAAATGCAGCCAGGCCGCGCGCAAATCCGGCTCGTCGCCGGGCACGCTGGCAAAACGGTTGGCGAGTGCGACCGCGGCACCGGAAAAAAACACCCGACGAACGGTGTGGCCGCTGGCGATTGCTGCGCGGGCAAAGCGCAGCGCACTCCAGCCGCCGGCCTGATGTGGCGCGGCGCTGACATGCAGACAAAAGCGGACCGGGCTCATCGCAGTTTCCTGTTTTGTCGTACGCGGGTGTTGGCGTCAGCCGGCGCGTACGGCCGGCGCGCGCCAGTCGAGCACCGGCGTGGTGCTGTCGATGATGCCGCCGCCAAGACACACTTCATCGCGGTAAATCACCAGCGACTGACCGGGCGTGACAGCACGTTGTGCTTGCGGGAATTGCACTTCGACACTGCCGTCAACCAGCACACGGACGGTGCAGGGCACGTCCTGCTGGCGATAGCGCACCTTGCAGGTGGCGCTGAATTGCTCGTCCGGCGCCGCGCCGCTGACCCAGTGCATCTGCGAGGCCCGCAGCGCCGTGCTCATCAGCAGCGTGTCATCGTGGCCCTGGGTGACAATCAGCACATTGCGATCCAGATCTTTGGCCACCACAAACCACGGCGATTCATCCGCGCCCTTCAGGCCGCCGATGCCGAGGCCCTTGCGCTGGCCGAGCGTGTGATACATCAGCCCGTGATGGGTGCCGATGACACGACCCTCGACGGTTTCGATTTTGCCCGGACGTGCCGGCAGATAGCGCTGCAGGAATTCGCTGAAGCGGCGTTCGCCGATGAAGCAGATGCCGGTGGAATCTTTCTTTTCGGCGGTGACAAAACCCTGTTCGGCAGCGATGCGCCGGACTTCGGGCTTGGCCAGTTCGCCGACCGGAAACAGTGCGTGGCGCAGCTGCTCCTGTTGCAGCGTGTAAAGGAAGTAACTTTGATCCTTGTTGCCGTCGCAGCCGCGCAGCAATTCGACACGACCATCCACATCGCGACGGCGCGCGTAGTGACCGGTGGCAATGAAATCAGCGCCCAGCGATTTGGCGAAATCGAGAAAGGCGCGGAACTTGATTTCCTTGTTGCAGAGAATGTCCGGGTTCGGTGTGCGGCCGGCCTGATATTCGGCGAGAAAATACTCGAACACGCGGTCCCAGTATTCGGCGGCGAAATTCACCGTGTGAAACGGAATGTCCAGCGCCCGCGCCACGGCTTCGGCATCGGCGCGATCCTGCGCGGCCGAGCAGAATTCGTCGGTGTCGTCTTCTTCCCAGTTTTTCATGAACAGGCCTTCGACCTGATAGCCCTGTTGTTTCAGGAGCCAGGCCGAAACCGAGGAATCAACGCCGCCGGACAAGCCGACAATGACACGCGGAGCAGACATCGTTACCACCCTTGCTGGAAGGCGCGTAGTTTATCACGGCCCTCCGGCGTGATTGGCTGCCGGCCGGGCGTCAGACCGGCTGCATTTCGGGGCCATTTAGCCGGTCGGGTCGCACAGAAGGGGCTGCGCTCAAGTAACCCGTTCGTCCTGAGCCTGTCGAAGCATGAACAGAATGACGCGGCGACCCCGTCCGTTTGCGGTTCGACCTGCGCTTGCGGCTGAGTCTGCCGAAGCCGCTCCGCGGACAGGGCCGGAGCACTTTTTTCAACGTTTAATTCATTCGTGCGGGTGGAGGTGGGCGAGCGGGTGCAAGGCCGACAGCGGTAGCGCGCGGCCGGCCAGGGCATCGTCGATACAGGCACGGACCAGCGGACTGCGCAGCCGGCGACCGGCCAGCTCGGCGGCGGTCAGCCAGTGACAGGCGAGAATGTCGGCGTCCTCGGGGCGTGCCACGGCGTCTTCCGGCACGCTGCCGAGAAAGGCCAGCCGCAGGTATTGCCGGTCGGGCGCGACCACCAGCGGATACAGGCCGAGCAAGGCGGTGGGGGTGAAGGCGACGCCGGCTTCCTCACGTGCTTCGCGGATCACGGCGTCGAGTGGATGCTCGCCGGCTTCGACGTGACCGGCGGGCTGGTTCAGCACCGGACCGGTGCCGGGATCGTCGATTTCCTCAATGAGCAGGAAATGTTCGCCTCGGCGGATCACCGCTGCGACTGTCAGATACCACATGTGAAAACTCCACAATTTCTCGCGCGCCGCTTGCTTGTCAGGGCGGTGCGGGCTCACGTAGCCTTCGGCGAGCTTTGCGCCCGGGCGGGCGGATTGTCCGCTGAATGCGCAGCGTCTGCCACGTCTGCCGGCCGTTCCATTCAAGCCCGGCCCTGACATGGCGTCCCCTGACTGGAGAACGGAATGGTCCTGATCACGGCGTTGTATGCCGCTTTGCTGGCCTTGCTGATCATCGCGCTGTCGATGCGGGTTGTGCGTCTGCGCATGCGACTGCGCATCGGCGTCGGTGACGGCGGTGATGTGCAGATGCAGCGGGCGATCCGCGTCCACGCCAATGCTGTCGAGTACGTGCCGCTGGCCTTGCTGCTGATGGCGCTGCTGGAGCTGAATGGCGCGGCCGCGCTGACCCTGCATGTGTTCGGTACTCTGCTGGTAATTGCGCGCCTGCTGCATGCCTGGGGCCTGAGCGGATCGTCGGGCAAATCATTTGGCCGTTTCTGGGGCGCACTGACCACTTTTCTGATCATCGTCGGGCTGGCGCTGGCACTGTTGGCCTCGTTTGTTTCCGGGTGGCTGAAATGATTCGCTTGCGGCGCCTGTCGCGCATTTCTCTTTCACTGTCCGCACTGTTGCCGCGCCTGTCGGCGTTGCTGCTTGGGTTGGGAGTGTTCATGTCCGTTTCCGCTGCGGCAGAAGACGCGGCTGCGCGCGCCGCGTCGGTGGCCATCGCCATCCACGGCGGCGCCGGCACCATTCTGCGTGAAGACATGCCACCGGCGCTGGAAGCCGAGTTTCGCGCCGTGCTGGATCAGGCGCTGAGTGCCGGGCATCGCATTCTCGTTGCCGGCGGCAGCAGCCTCGATGCGGTCGAAGCGGCAGTGAGAGTGATGGAAGATTCGCCGCTGTTCAACGCCGGAAAAGGCGCGGTGTTCACTCATGAAGGCCGCAATGAACTGGATGCGGCGATCATGAACGGCGCCACCGGCAAGGCCGGTGCAGTTGCCGGCGTGACCGTCGTGAAAAATCCGATCTCGCTGGCGCGCACGGTGATGGAAAAATCGCCGCATGTGCTGCTGATTGCCGACGGCGCCGAACGCTTCGCCCGCGAACAGGGCGCAGAGATCGTGGCGCCGGACTATTTTTTCACTGAGCGCCGCTGGCAACAGCTGCAGAAAGTCAAAGCCCAGGGCGGCACCACGTTGTCCGAAGATGCCGACAAGGCCGGTACGCGCAAGGCGCAGCCACCGGCCACAACATCATCTGCACAGGGCAACAAGCAAGCCGGAGCCGATATGTCGCCGCATGACGAGGATACGGATCGCGGTCCGTTCTCGGCACGCGAGCAGAAATTCGGCACGGTCGGCGCCGTGGCGCGCGATCGCCACGGCCATCTCGCTGCCGCGACATCGACCGGCGGCATGACCAACAAACGCTGGGGCCGGGTCGGTGATGCGCCGCTGATCGGCGCCGGCACCTACGCAAACCAGTACTGCGCTGTGTCGGCGACCGGTCACGGTGAATATTTCATCCGCGCCGCAGTGGCCCACGACATTTGTGCGCGCGTGGAATATCTGCGGGAATCGGCCGTGACGGCATCGGACACCGTGGTGCGCGACAAGCTGGTGAAGATGGGCGGCGAGGGCGGCGTGATCGCCATTGATCGTGAGGGGCACGTTCATCTGCCGTTCAACAGCAAGGGCATGTACCGCGCATCGATTGATCGTGACGGCAAAAAATTGATCGCCATTTACGGTGATTGAAACACAGTGTTGAAAACGGACAGCGATCCGTAATGCACCAGACCAACAGCGACACGGATGTACGTGCTCGCGCTTTCGGGAACCATGCCGGCTCCGGCCGGGACGAGGAGACAGGAAATGATGAAATCGGTGATCGCGGTGGCAGTATTGGCCATGACCGGTACAGCCCTGCTGGCGACAGCATCTGCCAACAGCACGACAGCGATTGAAGTGCGCAAGGAAGGTTTCAAGGCCTTCAAGAAAGAAATGGGCGGCATCAAGAAAATTGTTGATGCCGGCAGTGCCGATCGTCAGGCCGATCTGCTCAAGCATGCGCTGGCGCTGGAAGCCGCGTCGAAAAAGCAGTGGGAGAGCGTGGACGCGCATTTCGCCACGGGCACCGACAAAGGTGATACCGATGCGCTGCCGGCCATCTGGGAAAAGCCGGATGACTTCAAAGCCGCGATCAAGAAAAACGCCGAAGCGGTGAGCAACTTCGTCAACGCTGCGCGCGCCAGTGATGTCGATGGCTGGAAAAAAGCCTTTGGCAGCGTCGGCGGCAGTTGCAAGAACTGCCACGATCAGTTCAAGAAATCCTGATCCGCATGCCGGTGTTCTGAACCCGGAATATCGGCTGCCGGGTTGATGTACTCCAGAAACGAAACCCCGTTCGCCCTGCGCTCGTCGAAGGGACTCACGAGCGGGGTTTTCTTGTCTGGCAGCCCTTGCCCTGGCACCGAGCGGTGCTTCGGTGGCGGCAGTCAGGCGAAATCGCTTTGATGTTGCGGGCGTTAACGCGTCGGTGAATCAGTATCCCTGCAGCGGGCATGTTTCTGCGCGGACAGCGGCGCACATCGCAGCGGCGTGAATGCTTGTCAGACCGTGCTGGCTGTGTTGTTATCCGGCAGCCCCGCAGCACGGGTGGATCACCTCGCCGAGCCGGCCCCTGTGCAAATCCTCTTGCGCAGTCATGAAGCCGGCCGCAACCCTTCCAACCGATTCAGGAGTGTCCATGTCCCGCATCGATCTGCGGTTTCCGGCATTGACCATTGCCGTCAGTCTGGCACTGACCGGCTGCGGCCAACCGGAAACACCTCCGGCAGCGAAAGCGCCTGCATTTGCGTCCACGTATCAACCGATGGCGTCGAAGCCGACGCTGATCAAGAACGCGACCTTGCTGATTGGCAATGGCGAGCGTCTCGACAATGCCTCACTGCTGATGCAGGACGGAAAAATTGTCAGCGTCGGTGCCGCCATCGACGCGCCGGCTGACGCAGTTGTGATCGATGCGCAGGGCAAATGGGTGACGCCGGGCATTATCGATGCGCACTCGCATCTGGGTGTGTATCCGAGTCCGTCCGTGGAAACCAGTTCGGATGGCAACGAAGCCGTTGCGCCGGATACCGCCTATGTTTCCGCCGAGCATTCGGTGTGGCCACAGGATCCGCAGTTTCCGCTGGCACTCGCGGGCGGCGTCACGTCCATGCTGATCCTGCCCGGTTCGGCCAACCTGTTTGGTGGACGCGGTGTGGTGCTGAAAAATGTTCCGGCGCGTTCGGTGCAGGAGATGAAATTTCCTGACGCACCGTACAGCCTGAAAATGGCCTGCGGCGAAAATCCGAAACGCGTTTACGGGGAGAAGGGTGGGCCACAAACCCGCATGGGCAACATTGCCGGTTTCCGCAAGAGCTGGATTGAAGCGGCAAAATATCGCGACGACTGGAAGAAATATGCCGAGGCGGTTGAAGCCGCCGAAGGCAATGCCGATGCCGTGGATGAAAAGCCGGATCGGGATCTGCGACTGGAAACGCTGGCCGGTGTCCTGAACGGCGACATCCTGGTGCAAAACCATTGCTATCGCGCGGATGAAATGGCGCTGATGCTGGATGTGGCGAAAGAGTTTGATTTCCGCATCACCACATTCCATCACGCTGTTGAGGCCTACAAGATTGCCGACAAGCTTGCCGAGGCACAAACCTGCGCGGCGGTCTGGGCAGACTGGTGGGGCTTCAAGCAGGAAGCCTTCGACATGGTGTTCGAAAACGCGGCGCTGGTTGATGCGGCACGCGCCACCGTGGAAAAAGACGGCAAGAAGGAAACGCTGCAGGGTTGCGCCGTGATCCACTCCGACTCCGGTCTCGGCATCCAGCGCCTGAATCAGGAAGCGGCGAAAGCCATGAGTGCCGGCCGGCGCATGGGGCTGGAAATTTCCGAGCAGCACGCGATCCGCTGGCTGACAGAAAATGCCGCCAAAGCGATTGGCATTGCCGACAAGGTGGGCACACTGCAAGCCGGAAAAATGGCCGATGTGGTGATCTGGAATCGCAGTCCGTTCAGTGTGTATGCGCTGGCGGAAAAGGTTTATGTCGATGGCGCCTTGCTGTATGACCGCGCGGATCCATCGCGTCAGCCGCGTACGGATTTTGATCTCGGACTGAAAACCACAATGGGCACTGTTGCCAATGCTCAGGGAGCGCAGCAATGAATCATCTGATGCGCGGCCTGTTGGCCGTTTCAGTGTTGAATGCAGTGCTGGTCAGTGCGACAGCGCAGGCAGAGAACCTGTTCATCCGCAATGCCAAAGTGCATACGCTGGCTGATGCCGGGGTCATCGATGGCGCGAATATCCTGATCCGTGGTGATCGGATTGTCGCCGTTGGCAAGGATGTGCAGGCCGATGCGGACAGCCGCATCATTGAAGCGCAGGGTCGCGACGTGACGCCGGGCCTGATGAATGCCCACACCGGCATCGGTGCCGTGGAAATTGAAGCGCTGGGCGACACGGTTGATCACACCACGGCCGATGCGCGATTCGGCGCCAGTTTCGATCTGGCGGATGTCATCAATCCTGACTCCTCGCTGATCCCCTACAACCGCATGATGGGCCTGACCCGCGCTGTCGTGTCGCCGGGTATTGGCCACGGTATTTTTGGCGGACAGTCACTGGTGATGCATCTCGGTCAGTCCTCGGCCGGGAGTGCGGGCCAGCAGGATTCGGTGCTGCAGAATCCGGTGCTGCAAAATCGTGTCGCGCTGATCGCCAATTTCCGCGCCAACAGCGAAGGCTCGCGCGCGTCCGGCTTGCTGGCGATGCGTGCTGCGTTTGAAGATGCCCGCGATTATCGCGACAACAAGGCAGCGTTCCAGCGTGGTGAGCGGCGCGAATACGGTTTGCCGTTCCGCGATCTGGAAGCGCTGGTGCCGGTGATCGAAGGCAAACAGTTGCTTATTGTCACTGCCAACCGCGCCCAGGACCTGCGCACATTGCTGCGCATGAAGAATGATTTCGGCTTGCGTCTGGCGATACTGGGTGGCGCCGAAGCGCACCGTGTCGCCGCTGAGCTGGCTGCCGCGCAGGTGGCGGTGATTCTGGCGCCGATGGAAAATACGCCGGACAGTTTCGACACGCTGGGTGCCAGTCTGGAAAACGCCGCGCGATTGCACAAGGCCGGCGTGCGCATCGCCTTCACCAGCAATGCCGGCGATTCGCCGAGTCACAACGCGCATCTGGCACGTCAGGGCGCGGGCAATGCTGTCGCTCACGGTCTGCCTGCCGAGGCGGCGTTGGCCGCGTTGACGGTGAATCCGGCACAGATGTTTGGTCTGGCAGATCGCTATGGCAAGATCGCGAGCGGTTTTGATGCCGATCTGGTGATCTGGAGTGGAGATCCGCTGGAAGTCACCAGCTATCCGGATGCGGTGATCATACGCGGCGAGAATCAGTCGCTGGTGTCGCGTCAGACCTTGCTGCGTGATCGCTACCGGCAGGCCGGAAATGATCCCGGTCGTGCGTATCGCTGATTGAATATCCTGTCGCGCACAGCGACAAGTACGCACTGTCCAGGCGCCCGCGTTTTCCGCGGGCGTTTTCACTGCAAAAACGGAGTGACCGCACGGTGACCGCCATGACGACGACAAGCGCGATGCTGCCCGCCGAGCGGGCACTGGATGCGCTGCGCGGCGCCCGGCCGGTCGCGGCACTGGATGTACGTTCGCCCGGAGAGTTTGCCGAGGGCAGCATTGCCGGATTCAGCAATCTGCCAATCCTCGACAACGACGAACGTCAGCAGGTCGGCACTTGCTACAAACAACAGGGCCAACAGGCGGCCATTGATCTGGGTTTTCGTTTGACTGCCGCCGTGCGGGCAACACGCGTCGCTGCATGGTCGCAATTGGCGGCCTCGGTGGATCAGCCGTTGATGGTGTGTTGCTGGCGCGGCGGTCTGCGTTCATCGATTGCCTGCGACTGGTTGCGTGAAGCAGGCGTGAGTACGCAGCGCGTCGAGGGCGGATACAAAGCCATGCGCCAGTTGCTGCGTGCGCGCATCGATGATGGCGCCGACATGCTGATCCTGAGCGGTGCAACCGGCAGTGGAAAAACCCTGCTGCTGCGCGCGCTGGATGTACCAAGGATTGATCTGGAAGCGCTCGCCAATCATCGCGGCAGCGCTTTCGGCCGCATGGGCGAACAACCGTCGCAACAACGCTTTGAAAATGATCTGGGGCTGGCGTTGTGGCGCAACACGCGCACATTGCTGCTTGAGGATGAAAGCCGGCTGATCGGCCGGCGCGACATTCCGCCGCGCTTTGCCGAACGCATGAAACAGTCGCCGGTGGTGGTGCTCGACGTGTCGATGCCTGAACGCATCGCACTGACCTTTGAAGAATACGTGGCGCAGCCGTTGCGCCGGCAATTGCAGATCACACCCGATGCCGGCAGCGCGCAGTCGGCCGTGTGCGCCAGCTTGCTGGACAGTTTTGCCCGCATCCGCAACCGCCTCGGGCACGAGCGCCATGAACGGCTGACCAACGCATTGCGCGCGGCGATGACCAGCGCGCCGTTTGACGTGTCTGCGCATGCAGGCTGGATCGCGCCGCTGCTGGCCGACTATTACGATCCGCTCTATCAGCATGCGTTTTCGCGTCAGCAACGCAAGGTTGTTTTCCGCGGTGATCGGGACGCCTGTGCAAACTGGCTGCGCGAGCGTCTCGGCAGCGCGGAGCGCGGAATGATCACATCCTGAACCGCCGTCCGGGCGCGCACTCTCCACATTCCTTTCACCGTTTCTGCGCCATTGCTGCCGTTCCCGGCGACTAGATTGTCAGCATCATTCTTTCGCCATGGAGCGCGCACGCATGTCAGCAGCGGGACAATCGGGCGAGTTTTCGCCCGCACAACTTGCCATGCAGGTTCGTCATCGTTTCGGGCTGGGGCCGGGACCTGCAGATGGCGTCGTTGACGAACCGCAGCAGTGGCTGCACGGACAGGTGCAACGGGGACAAGTCCAAGTGCAGCGGTTACCTGCTCAAGCGCAGCGGGGACAGGAACAGGCGCCATTGCCTGCCGCATTTTCAGCCCTGGAATCGACGGCGGTCATCCTGCCCGAGTTGCAACGCGTGCGCCGCGAGCAGCGACGCAATGACAACGCGGGCATGAAATTGCGTGATGTGGTGGCGCCGCGTTACCGGCGCGGCGTGCTGATGCGCTATCGCGCGGCCGTGGAAAGTGATGCGCCATTCATTGAGCGACTGGTGCATTTCTGGAGCAATCATTTCGCCATCTCCGCCGACAAGCTGGGCCTCGGCGCGATTGCCTGCAGCTATGAGCAGGAAGCCATACGGCCGCACGTCACCGGCCGCTTTGCCGACATGTTGCGTGCGGTGGTCCGGCATCCGGCGATGCTGTTGTATCTGGATAATGCGCAGTCGATTGGTCCGCAATCGGTGCTGGGAAAGCGTGCCGCGCGCCGTGAGCGTCAGCTGGGCCTTAACGAAAATCTGGCACGCGAAATTCTCGAGCTGCACACACTCGGTGTGGATGGCGGTTACACACAAGCCGACGTGGCCCAACTGGCGGCAGGCATTACCGGCTGGTCAGTGGCCAGTGCGGAAGGGCCGCTGGCCGGCGGCACGCCGGGACAGTTCCTGTTTCGCGAGCAGGCACATGAACCGGGTGCGCGGGAGTTGCTTGGCCGTCGTTATGAAGACAATGGCGCGGCGCAGGGCGAGGCCATGCTGCGTGATCTTGCCGTGCATCCTGCGACCGCAAGGCATCTGGCCGGCAAGCTGCTCAGGCATTTTCTCGGCGACGTTTTTTTTGCGACCAACCGCGATGAGGCGCAGCGACATATCGAGAAAATGGCGCAGGACTTTCTTGATCGCGACGGCGAACTCACGGCTCTGTATGACGCGCTGATTTCTTCTCCCTGGATCGGGTCTGCGCCACTGCAGAAACTGAAATCGCCACACGAATTGCTGATCGCTACCTATCGCTTGCTGGGCGTATTACCGGAGCGTGCCGAACTCTTGCTCGCGGCGCTCGACACCATGGGCCAACGACCGTGGACACCCGGATCGCCAGCAGGATTTGCCGACAGCGATGCGCGCTGGGGCGGTGCCGATGCCTTGCTCAATCGCATCGAATGGCTGCATCAGGTTGCCCAGCGCAGTGCGGCCTATTTTTCGCCGGCCGATCTGCTGGAGCGTGCACTCGGGCCGTTGGCCGATGCCCATCTGCGCACCGCGGTTGCACGCGCACCTGATGCCGTGAGTGGCCTGACCTTGCTGCTTGCCAGTCCGCAATTCCAGCGTCGCTGACCGGAGGAACATCCTGTGAAACGTCGTCAATTGCTCAGCGCTGCGGCGCTGTCCGCGCTGATCCTGCCGGGTGCACGCCTGTCGTTCGCGGCGACAGCACATGCGACAAACGCCAAACACGCTGCGCCGGATGCGCGACTGGTGTTGTTCATTCTGCGCGGTGCCTGGGATGGCTTGTCGGTGCTGGTGCCTCATGGCGATCCGGATTACGCGGCGATACGCGGTGCACTGGCGCTGCCGGCGACGGCGCTGGCCGGCACACGGCTGGATGATTTGTTTGCGCTGCATCCAAAACTGTCAACGCTGCATCGCTGGTGGCAGGAAAAATCCCTGTTGCCGCTGCATGCCATCGCGACACCGTACCGCGAGCGCTCGCATTTCGATGCGCAGAACCTGCTGGAAATTGGCAGCGAACAACCGCATGCATACAGCGATGGCTGGCTGAATCGGGCGTTGCAAACAGACATAACGCGACATGCCATTGCCTTGTCATCGGCATTGCCGTTGGTGTTGCAGGGCACACAGCAGGCGGAAACCTGGGCGCCGGAACGCCTGCCGGATCTGGATGCGATGCTGCTGGATCGTCTGCGTGATTTGTATGCGCCGGACGCACAGTTTTCGGCCGCGCTGGAACAGGCCCTGGCGACCGAGGCAACCGCGATGGACATGGGCGGTGGCAATCGCAATGGTCTGCGTGTGCTGGCATCGGCGGCGGGAAAATTTCTTGCCGAAGGTGGCCAGCAGATCGCAGTGCTTGAATCCGGCGGCTGGGACACGCACGCCAATCAGGGCAGTGTTGACGGTGCGCTGGCCAATCGTCTTGCCGATCTCGATGCGGCACTCGCGGCGTTGCGGGTGTCGCTTGGTGATGCGTGGTCGCGAACGGCGATACTGCTGGTCAGTGAATTTGGCCGCACGGTCAAACCGAACGGAACGCGCGGCACCGATCACGGCACGGCGACCGCCGCATTCCTCGCCGGTGGCGCGGTCAACGGCGGCCGCGTACTCGCCGACTGGCCGGGATTGTCGCTGGCGCAGTTGTATCAGCAACGCGATCTGCATCCGACCCAGGATCTGCGCGCGCTGTTCAAGGGTGTGCTGGCGGAACATTTGCGTATCAGTGCGGCTGCGCTGGCGACGACGGTGTTCCCCGGTTCCGGTAGCGTGCCGGCGTTGCGCGACTTGCTGCGTGTGTGACGCCAGCAACGGGCGCGCCGCGATCACATGACAACGTGATTGCGATGCTGACAATACCGTCAGGCTTTCTTCTGTCGCCGCAAGCGGTTCGCAATCGGCACGTGCAGGGCAATGCCCATGCAGCAAGTCTGTGCTGCTTTGCCGCACAGACTTGCTAGTCGACAAATTCCGATACCGCCTCAGCCGCATGGATGAACGCTGCGGTTCATCTTTCTGATTGTTCATTCTCTTTTCGGACGCGTAGAAGTCCGTTCACCGGCCATCGCCCCGCGCGATGCCTGAACCGGATCATCGAGTGTGTGCCGGTGACGAACGTAGTCCGATGTCTATACGACGTATCACATACGAAAAGGAATGTTCTGATGAAAACCCTCGCTGGTTTATTGGGCGTGCTCGCATTGACGTTTTCCAGTCTCGCAGCCGCTGCATCGCCGACGCCCTTGCGCATCGGCGAGCAGCGAAAATTCGACCTGCATCTCGACGCGCGCGCCGTCGGACAGCGCCATGAGGTGCGCACCGTTGACGCAGCATTTATCAAACTGCATTTTGATCAGTTTTCCCTGCCTGAAGGCGTAACGCTGGAAGTTTCCAGCCCCGATGGTCAGCAGGTGTATCGCTACAGCCGCCAGCAACGCGACGGCCACACGGTTGATGCTGCGATGGGGCAGGATGGTCGCCACAGCTTTTCGGCCATGTCGATCCACGGACCGGTTGCCGTGCTGCGCTTGCTGGGTAATGCGCAAGCCCCCTGGACGGAAAAAGACGGCGTGCGCATCAGCCGCTATCTGGAAGGTTTCCCGGAACGTGATCTGCCGCAATTGCAGGCTGCCGGTCTGCTTGGCGGCGATGTAGGCACACAGTCGATTTGCGGCGGCAACGACAAACAGCCGGCCGCCTGCTATGCCAGCAGTGATGCAGCAGCGTTTGATCGTTCGCGTCCGGTGGCGCGTCTGGTGATGAGTGGTGGCGGATTGTGCACGGCCTGGCGGGTCGGGGCAGACAACCGCATGTTCACCAATAATCATTGCATGGCCAGCGCCAGTGCAGTGGCCGCGTCAGAAGTCTGGTTCAATTACCAGTTGGCAAGTTGTGGTGGCAGCGCGGCAACACCCACCAAAGTCACCGGTGATCAAATGCTGGCCACCAACAGCACGCTCGATTACACGCTGTTTACGGTGAAGAATTTCAGCAGCATCACCGGATTTGGTTACCTGGGTCTGGATGTTCGCCAGCCGGTTCTGAATGAAGGCATTTTCATTGCCGGCCATCCCGGTGGCCGGCAAAAAGAACTGAGCGTGGTGAGCGATCGCGATGGCGGGCAATGCCGCGTCAACTCACCGAACAGCAACGGCGGCGGCACCAATACTGATGCCGGCTATTACTGCGATACCGAAGATGGCAGTTCCGGCTCGCCAGTGATTGCCCGCAGCAGTTTGAAGGCTATCGCGTTGCATCATCTTGGCGGCTGTTACAACAGCGGCGCCAAGTTCTCGCTGATCTGGCCGCAAGTCTCGGCACATTTTGGCGGTGTGATCCCGGGCGGTGACAACGGCGGTGGCAACGTGCCGCCGGTGGCGAATTTTTCCAGCCTTGCAAACAACATGACGGTCACGTTTACCGACATGTCCAGTGACAGCGACGGCAACATCGCCAGCCGCAGCTGGAGCTTTGGCGACGGTGGCAGCTCGACGGCGACCAATCCGGGCCACACGTATGCGGCTGCCGGTACTTACACGGTGACGCTGACGGTGACCGACAATGCCGGGGCCAGCAACAGCATCAGCAAAACCGTGACGGTGGGCACGTCCAATCTTATTACCTACACCAATGGCAACGACGTGAACATTCGCGATTACGCCACCGTGGAAAGCAGCATCGTTGTCGGCGGGCGAACCGGAAATGCCCTGGCGGCCACTGTCGTGGGCGTGGACATCAAGCACACCTACATCGGCGATCTGAAGGTGGACCTGGTGGCGCCGGATGGCAGTGTCTATGTCCTGCACAATCGCAGTGGCGGCAGCGCCGACAACATCATTCGCAGCTATACCGTCAACCTGTCCGGCGAGACGAAGAACGGCACCTGGAAATTGCGTGTCAACGACAACGCCGGCAGCGATACCGGCAAAATTGACAGCTGGAGCATCACATTCTGATGACAGCTTTTTTCCGGTATTCCGGACACGACAACGCCGGCGAGTGCCGGCGTTGTCGTTTGCTGAGCGGTAATGTGTTTACCGTTGTTCTTGTTTGCCTTGCGGCTTATTTGCGACCGTTCGCGACCAGCTGGCGGGCCATTTCGTCGGCGATGATGTTGGTCGGCTTGCCTTCTTGCTGGGCGCGCTCGAACACTTCGGTCAGCGTGTTGTAGATGTTTTCGGTTTTCTTCATCGCGGCGTCTTTCGAGTAGTTGTTCTCGAACGAGACGTTGATGATGCCGCCGGCATTGATCACGTAATCCGGTGCGTAGAGGATGCCGCGATTGAGCAGGCCGACACCGTGGCGATCTTCGGCCAGCTGGTTGTTGGCGGCACCGGCGACAATCGAGCACTTCAGGCGCGGCAGGGTTTCATCGTTGATCGTGGCACCGAGGGCGCAGGGCGCGTACACGTCCATGTCCTGGGTGTAGATGCTGTTGATGTCGACCGGGGTGGCTTTGAAGTCAGCAACGACGCGTTCAATCGACTCTTTGTTGATGTCGGTGACGATCAGCTGCGCGCCTTCTTCGGCGAGGTGTTTGCACAGGTAGTAGCCGACGTGGCCCAGACCCTGGACGCCGACCTTGATGCCTTCCAGCGAGTCGCGACCGAGCTTGAATTTCACTGCCGACTTGATGCCCTTGTACACGCCGTAAGCGGTCATCGGCGACGGATCGCCCGACTTGCCTTCGAGGCCGAGCACATACGGGGTTTCTTTGTGGACGATGGCGATGTCCGACGGGCTGGTGCCGACGTCTTCAGCGGTGACGTAACGGCCCGACAGCGAGTGGATGAACTTGCCGAACGAGCGGAACAGCGCTTCCGATTTCAGGGTTTTGCTGTTGCCGATAATCACCGACTTGCCGCCGCCGAAGGGCAGACCGGCCATGGCGTTCTTGTAGGTCATGCCGCGCGACAGGCGCAGCGCGTCGACCAGGGCGCCTTCATCGGTGTTGTATTCCCACATGCGGCAACCGCCGACGGCCGGGCCGAGCGCGGTGGAGTGGATACAGATGATGGCTTTCAGGCCGGAGGCCGCGTCGCTGCAGAAGACGATTTGTTCGTGATCGTCGTATGCGCGCAGATTGAATACCGCCATTGCCAGTTCTCCTGTTGTACGGTCGTTGGAGCGTGAAATCCGCTGGCCGGCTAGCGTTCGGCGCAGGCAGTTTCGGAGTCGTCAGAGTAGGCGAAGAATACAGGGCTACGTTTACGGAAACGTAAAGCAACCACACGGACTTCACCCGTGCCTTTTGAGGAACAACCCCCCGTCTGGATGTGGGGTGGAGGGGCGGTCCGAGAACTGGCGCGCATTATACGCAGGCGTTTTGAAAAGGCGAGGCGGGCGCGTTGTGCACTGCGGCAGGGTTTTGAGCGATCAATAGTGGCGGATTTGACGGCGGATAAATCCTCAGAAAGGACATTAACTTCACATCAACAAACGTCCCTAACCATTTGTTCTTGAATGGTTAGTTTCGTTCGCCTCACTGATAAAAATGGCTCGTGAACCAAAGGACTGGGGACTGGCGCATTCGTCCTCTCGTGCCCCAAACCGTCACCGCAACTGGTGTGACCAGTGTGCGGAGCGGCAGGATCACCTGCCGCTCAGACGCCGACAGCGGGCAGGGGCTTGTAATAGACCGAGGTTGCCTCCGGCTGACCATGCGGGGTGCGGGCGTAGCCGGGGATGCTGCCGGCCAGCTGCCAGCCGAGCGTCCGGTACAGCTGTTCGCCCCCGTCGCCACTGCGTGTGTCGAGCACCAGCAGCTCGCGACCATCGTCGCGTGCTTCCCGTTCCAGCGCCGCGAGCAGTGCGCGGGCAATGCCGCGACGCCGGAAGTCGGCGTGCACCAACAGCTTCATCACTTCCGCGCGATGGCGGCCATTCGGCCAGCGCACGCCCTGCATCTGCACGCTGCCGATGATGCGCTCACCGCAGCGCGCGATCAGCATCAAGCGTTCACCGGCCAGCACGTCGTCGAGCGTGCGCTGCCAGAAATGATGCGCTTCCGCATAGGCCAGCGGCGCAAAAAATCCCACCGAGGCGCCGCTGTTGACACAGGAGATCAGCACATCGCTGAGCGCATCAATGGCGCGTGCATCCAGCGGCTGATCAACTTTGTTGATAGTGATTTTTTGCATCGTGTGTTGTCTCCTGCGAGTGTGTACGCCTGCGTATGGATACCTGTCCGTGGATTCGCCTGCGTGCGTTTGCCCCCGAGAGGTCCGTGGCCTGCTGTTGAGAGTTGCCGGTTCACGGGACGTCCTGCATGCACCAGCGTCCGTGCATGCAGGAGTGTGCCGTCGTGATTGATTTGTCGTGGTGATTGCGCCGGTTGCGTGCACGGCCAGGCGCTACAGCACCTGTTCGCCGTGCAGATTGATGTCCAGACCTTCACGCTCTTCCGCTTCGTTGACACGCAAACCGATCAGCAGATCGATCAGTTTCAGCAGCACAAAGGTGACAATCAGGCAGTAGGCGGCGGTGGCGCCGGTGGCGACAAGCTGTACCCAGATTTGTTCGGCCAGCGGTTTCACGGCGCCGCCGGCAATGGCATTGGTGGCAAACACACCGGTGAGCACCGAACCGATGATGCCGCCAACGCCGTGCACGCCAAACGCATCCAGCGAATCGTCAATGTTCAGCTTGTGCTTGAGCACGCTCACCGCCCAGTAACAAAACGCACCGGCGATCACACCGAGCAGGATGGCGCTGTCGGCGGTGACAAATCCCGAGGCCGGCGTGATGCACACCAGACCGGCAACCGCGCCGGATGCACCACCGAGCAGCGACGGCTTGCGACGCAGCAACCATTCAATCGCCAGCCAGCCCACCGCGCCTGCTGCCGCCGCAACTTGCGTCACGACCATGGCCATGCCGGCTCGCGCATCGGCATTCAGCGCCGAACCGGCGTTGAAACCAAACCAGCCGACCCACAGCAACGCTGTGCCGATCAGTGTCAGCACCAGGTTGTGCGGCAACATCGCTTCTTTTGCGTAACCGACGCGCCGGCCAATGACAATCGCCGCCACCAGACCGGCAATGCCGGCGTTGATGTGCACCACGGTGCCGCCGGCGTAATCCAGCGCGCCGAGTGTGAACAACCAGCCGCTGCCTTCCCAGACCCAGTGCGCAATCGGCGCGTAAACAATCAGCGACCAGCTGATGATGAACACGACAAAGGCGGAGAACTTCATGCGTTCGGCAAAGGCACCGGCGATCAGCGCTGGCGTGATGATCGCGAAGGTCATCTGGAACAGCATGAACACCATTTCCGGGATTTTTGTGCCCGGCCAGACGGCGTCAAAGGCAATGCCTTTCAGCAACACTTTGTCGAAGCCGCCGATAAAACCATTGCCCGGTGAAAACGCCAGACTGTAGCCCAGCGTCACCCATACCAGACTGATCAACGCGGCGGCACCAAAGCTGTGCATCAGCGTTGCGAGAACGTTTTTCTTGCGCACCATGCCGGAATAAAACAGTGCCAGACCCGGCAGGGTCATCAGCAGCACCAGCGCCGTTGCCATCATCATCCACGCCGTATGGCCGGCATCAATGCTCGCGGCCTCTTCGGCATGGGCGACGCTGGTCAGCATCGGCGTCAGCATCAGTGTCAACAAAGGCGCCGCAGCGCGAGCAGATAATTTTTTCATGTGTCTCAGCTCCTGTGCGCGGCGGATCAGAGTGCGGCTTCGTCAAGTTCGCCGGTGCGAATGCGTTGCACCTGTGCCAGCTCGAACACGAAAATTTTGCCGTCGCCGATTTTTCCGGTGTTGGCCGCGCGACGGATCGCATCCAGGGCCTGTGGCAACAGATCGTCGGCAAGCGCCAGTTCAATGCGGGTTTTGGGCACGAAATCGACATCGTATTCCGTGCCACGGTACAACTCGGTATGGCCTTTCTGGCGGCCGAAACCCTTGACATCGGAAACGGTCAGCCCGGTGACGCCGACCTCAGTCAGTGCTTCGCGCACATCGTCGAGCTTGAATGGTTTGATCACGGCGATGATGTATTTCATTGCTCCCTCCTAATGACGGCAGATGGCGGTCATCAGGGGCAATGCAGCGACCGTGCCAGTGGCGACGAACGAAGAAATCCCGCTGTATTGGTGCTTGTGTGCTGCGTGCAGGACCTGAAGGGCACCGCAACGGCGCAGGTGTGCGTGCTGCCTGCACTGTGCTGGTGCAGGTTTTCATGGGGAGAGATTGATTTTGTCGATGAGTGAGTCCTGTTGGCTCACTCTCGGGGTCGTGAATAGGCGAGGCGGCGGATTTGTCACGTCGAACGTGATCTGCGAAATGATCCCGGAGGTGTTGCCTGATGTCTCTCGTAATTCCGCCCCTCCAGCCTCTCGTTGGAAAGGGGCCACGTCGTGGAAAACGCCCGGTGCATGACAGTCAGGTTCTCCCTCTTTTTCAAGGAAGGCGTCAGAGGGGGGGGGAATTACGTGAGGGAATCATCAGTACGACATTGGCGCGCGGATGCGCATGGCTTGTCATGGTCCGTCACGCACAGCTGCGAAGCGTCCGTTTCTCAAACATTGACACGCAGGAATGACGCGGAAGCGCGCGGCGCTCAAACCGCGTGCACATCGCCCGCCTCATACGCGGCGGCAGTTTCGGCGTCGTCGTGCATGACGTCCGTTTCTTCTGCATTTATTCGGCGTTCGCTGGCTGGGTTGGCGCTGTCAAACAGCAGTCCTTGTGCCTGTGCGGTTTCCGCTTCGGTGAAATTGCCGAGGCCGACGCCGGCGAGGCGGTAGCGGGTGTGCGGCGGCAGGTCGATGCGCTGCAGGAGCGACAGCGCCATGCGCGTGAAACTGTCGGCGTCGGCCGGCGGATGCGGCGGTGTCAGGCTGCGGGTGATCAGGCGGAAGTCGGCGGTTTTCAGTTTCAGCACCACGGTGCGCGGAATGCGCGCGGTGCGCTGGCGTGCGCGCCAGACCCGCTGTGCGGACTCGCGCAATGAACTGTCCAGTTCGTGCAGCAGGCGATCGGTTTCGAAGGTGTCTTCGGCGGAGATTGATTGCACCGGCCGATTGGCTTCGACGCGGCTGCGATCAATGCCGTGAGCGAGTTCATGCAGGCGCTGGCCGTAGCGGCCGAAGCGTTTTTCCAGCGTGGCAAGGTCGAGCTCGCGCAGGTCGCCGACACAGCGCAGGCCGTAACGGCCGAGTTTTTCCTGCATCACTTTGCCGACGCCGGGAATTTTGCCGACCGGCAGCGGCGCGAGAAATTCCAGC
Organism: Permianibacter sp.; assembly: GCA_041913605.1. Classification (GTDB taxonomy): domain Bacteria; phylum Pseudomonadota; class Gammaproteobacteria; order Enterobacterales; family Permianibacteraceae; genus Permianibacter. The sequence continues at coordinate 189,853 of JAYSEY010000004.1, read as the reverse complement.
ACCTCGTGAGGCTGGATCACAAACAGGCCGTTGGGTTTGCGCCAGTCGGAAGCGATCTTGGCGAGAAACTTGTTTGGCGCCACGCCGGCCGATGCGGTAAGGCGGGTGGTGTCGAAAATTTCGGCGCGTATGGTTTTGGCGACGGCGGTGGCGGTTGCCAAACCGGTCTTGTTGCGGCTGACATCGAGATAGGCCTCATCGAGCGACAGCGGTTCGACGAGATCGGTATGGCGCAGAAAGATGTTCCTGATCTGGCGCGACACGTCCCGGTAGCGGCTGAAATCGGGTGGCATAAACACCGCCTTCGGGCACAGCCGTTCGGCACGGATGGCCGGCATGGCCGAATGCACGCCGAAGCGCCGGGCTTCGTAGGACGCCGCACAGACCACCGAACGCGGACCGCGCCAGGCAACCACCACCGGCCGGCCGCGCAGCGCCGGATCGTCCCGCTGTTCGACCGAGGCATAAAAGGCATCCATGTCGACGTGGATGATTTTGCGCGGCAGGGGTTCGGTCATGGTCGGGTGCGGGGCGCGCTCACGGGAGTCAGGTCAGCCGGCGCGACTGGTGGCTGGTGGCTGGTGGCTGGAACGCAGGGTATCGCCCGGTTTGCTTTCGGTGCGCAACTGTAAACCTTTTGTTTTTGCCTTGCAGCCAGTTTCGGGGCGCTGGCATCCGGCGATGCGATTCGCGCCGTGCGCCGGGCTTGGCGCAGATCAAGGCCGGCGCATCGTCCGGGCTCTGGTGCAAAACAACCGTTGACGCGACTCGGCCTGAGCATCGATCATGGCAAACGCGAATCATTATCAACTGTTAACTCATGACCGCCAGCCTGCTCCTGACCGACGCCCCACTGCATGCGCCCCTGCGGGTGCTGCAGGTCACCAGCCCTGACGCTTCGCCCGACTGGGCCGACCGGCTGGCCGAGATCGGCTTTCTGCCCGGTGAGCCGGTGACCGTAATCGCCCGTGCCCAGCCCGGCGGCGATCCGCTGGCGGTGCGCGTCGGCCTGTCCACCTTCGCGCTGCGTCGCGCCGAAGCGGCCTGCATCCGGGTCACGGCGCTGACGGAGGGCGGCTGAGATGGAGATCCGCGTCGACGTCCAATCGCTGAAACCCCGCCATGTTGCCCTGGTCGGCAACCCGAACTGCGGCAAGACCGCCCTGTTCAACCTGCTGACCGGCTCGCGCCAGAAGGTTGCCAACTACGCCGGCGTAACCGTCGAGCGCAAGGAAGGCCGCTTTCATACGCCGAAAGGCCTGCGCGTCCAGCTGCTGGATCTGCCCGGCACTTACAGCCTCGATCCGCGTTCGCCGGACGAGCAGGTCACCACCGATGTGCTGAACGGCCGGCTGGGCAGCGAGGCGCTGCCGGATCTGGCGATCTGCGTGGTCGATGCCACCAACCTGCGCCGCAACCTGCGACTGGTACTTGCCGTGAAGCGCCTCGGCCTGCCGGTGGTGGTGGCGCTGAACATGGCCGATCTGGCGCGCAAGCAGGGCCTGCGTCTGGACGCGGTGGCGCTGTCGCGCGAGCTTGGCGTGCCGGTCGTGGCGACGGTGGCGGTCGAGCAGCAGGGCGCGGACGCCCTCAAGCAGTTGCTCGACGATCCAGCGGTCTGGCAGCGCACCGCTGCACAAGCGAGCGCCGGTGCAAAAACGGAGGCCAGCGCCAAAACGGATATTCAGGCCGACCATCTTCAGGTTCAGGCCATCCTGCAGCGGCTGGGGCTGGATCGCGCAGCGAGCGTGCAGGGCAGTGATCGCATCGACCGCGTGGTGCTGCATCCGGTGGCCGGTCCGCTGTTGCTGCTGGCCATCCTGTTCCTGATCTTCCAGGCGGTGTTTGCCTGGGCTGAATACCCGATGGGCCTGATTGAAACGGCCACGGCGGCTACCGGCGAATGGCTGATGTCGGTGATGTCCGAGTCGCTGCTGCGCTCGCTGCTGGTTGACGGCATCATCGCCGGCCTCGGCGGCGTGGTGGTGTTCCTGCCGCAGATCGTGATCCTGTTCTTTTTCATTCTTGTGCTGGAGGAATCCGGCTATTTGCCGCGCGCCGCGTTCCTGCTTGATCGCATGATGGGCGGCGTTGGCTTGTCGGGACGTTCGTTCATTCCCCTGCTGTCGAGTTTTGCCTGCGCGATCCCCGGCATCATGGCGACGCGCACCATCCAGAATCCGCGTGATCGCTGGGTGACCATCATGATCGCGCCGCTGATGACCTGCTCGGCACGTTTGCCGGTGTACGCCTTGCTGATCGGTGCGTTCATTCCGCAGCAAACCGTCTGGGGCGTGCTGGAATTGCAGGGACTGGTGCTGTTCGGTTTGTATGTCGCCGCCATCGTGTCCGCGCTCGCTGTCGCCTGGTTGCTGAAACGCGTCAATGCCCGCAATCAGGTGCGGCAATTGATGATGGAACTGCCGACCTATCACGTGCCGGCTGTGCGCAATATCGCCATCGGTTTGTGGCAGCGGGTGATGATCTTCATGAGCCGCGTCGGCGGCATCATTCTGGCGCTGACCGTGCTGCTGTGGTTCCTCTCGACCTTCCCGTCGCCGCCGGATGGCGCCACCGGTCCGGCGATTGATTACAGCTACGCCGGCATGGCCGGTCGTGCGCTGGCCACCGTGTTTGAACCGATCGGTTTCAACTGGCAGATCGCCATTGCCCTGGTGCCGGGACTGGCGGCGCGCGAAGTGGCAGTCAGCGCGCTCGGCACGGTGTACGCGTTGTCCGCCACCGATGACGCCGCCGCCGAATTGCTGGCACCGATCATCGCCAGCCAGTGGAGTCTGGCGACGGCGCTGTCCCTGCTGGTCTGGTACATCTTTGCGCCGCAGTGCCTGTCGACACTGGCCACCGTCAAACGCGAAACCGGCGGCTGGAAAGCACCGGCGATCATGGCCGGCTACCTGTTCGGCCTCGCCTATCTGGCATCGTTCATCACCTTCCGTGTCGTCAGCTGGATGATGACCTGATGAACAACGTTGCCGATATCACGTTCGCCAATGCCATTGCACTGCTCATTGTCGCGATAGCTGCGGTAATGGCCGCGCGCAAACTGCTGCCGGCATCGCTGTGGCGAAAACTCGGCATCGGCCGCATCGCAGCGTCCTCATCCTGCGGGGACTGCAAAGGCTGTTCAGGCGCAACACACAAAACGCCACCGGGCTGAGTCCTGCCGGAGATTCCGGCTCTGCGCTGCGCTACGGCCGGAATGACAGTGTGGGAGTTGGAAAGGAAAGAGGGGCAGGGACAGGTAGAAACAATTCTGTCATTCCGGAAAGCGCAACGCGCTTGTCCGGAATCTCCCCGGCGGTGAGCCGGCGGCAACTATCGATTCGCTACGGTGAAATTTTCACCACCACCTGCACCACATCGCGCGTAACATCAGCCGGGCGCCAACTTTCGGCGCTGCTTCTCCGTTGTTGTGTTTCCTGTAGTCGTGTTCCCTGTTGCTGTTTCTCTGTTGTTCTCTCTCTTGCTGCAAAGGAGTTGCCGCATGCATTTTCAATCCGAACCCGGCGTGATCCGCTGGAAACTGCATCTGCGTGCGTCGCCAGCCGAGGTGTACCGGATGCTGGCGACTGATGCCGGTCGCGCGCAGTTCTGGGCCGAATCGGCGATTGAGCGCGATGACTGCATCGAGTTTGAAATTCTCAACTATCCACGCTATCCGGCGCGCATCGTCTCGCGTCAGCCGGGTCGGCAGTTCGCGCTCGAATACTTCGGCAGCGATGTCGAGTTCACGCTGCACGACGACGGCAGGGGCGGCACCGATCTGCATCTGCTGGCAAGCCGTGTCGGCGAGGACTACCGCATGGAAATGGTCGCCGGCTGGGTGTCGGTGCTGATGGCGCTGAAAGCGGCCGTCGACTTCGGCGTCGATTTGCGCAATCACGATGCCACGCGCGCCTGGGAAGGCGGCTACGTCGACAACTGAACCAGCCTTGCATGATCGCGCTGGCCCGGCGCGATCATCTGCCAATACGTCCCGACCGGCGCTGATGCGCAATACTCAGCTGGCTGCATGCAATGCGCGACGGCCAGCCAAGAACAAGACTGGCGCCGGGCTTTCCTCCGGCGGCGGTACAAAACGCATGACAACAGCTTTTGTAGAGACAGCTTTGAGGGATGGGCAATGGGCGCAAGTGCAAGGGCGGAAAAGTGGATGGCGATCCCGGCGGAAGCCGCCGCGGAAACCGTAGCGGGAACAACACGGAAATCCGTGCCTGATTGTCCGCACCCGCAGCGGAGGGCGCAGCGATGAAAATCCTGCTGCTGACACTGTTTTCGCTGCTGGCCCTGTTGTTCATCGTGCAGTGGTGGCGAGCCTGGCACTCGCCGCAGATCAGCACGCCGTCGCGCCGTCTGCCGCGTCCGCTGGAACTCGCGGTCGGTGCGCTGACCGATTTTCTCGACACGCTCGGCATCGGTTCTTTCGCGCCGACCACGGCGTTGTACCGGTTGAGTCGCAGCGTGCCCGATGAACTCATCCCCGGCACGCTCAACGTCGGACACACGCTGCCGACAATTGCTCAGGCGCTGATCTTCATCGGCCTGGTGTCAGTGGAAACCACCACACTGCTGCCAATGATTTTTGCCGCCGGTCTGGGCGCCTGGCTCGGCACTGGACAGGTTGCGCGCCTGCCGCGTTTTCATATCCGTCTCAGCATGGGCGCGGCACTGCTGATCGCCGCAGCGATCATGTTGCTGTCGCAACTGGGCGTGCTGCCGGGCGGTGACAACGCGCTGGGCCTGTCCGGCTGGAAATGGTGGGTCGGCGTCGGCGGCAATTTCGTGCTCGGGCTGCTGATGCCGCTCGGCATCGGTCTCTATGCCCCGTGCATGATCCTGGTCAGTCTGCTCGGCATGAGTCCGCTGGCGGCGTTCCCCATCATGATGGGGTCCTGTGCTTTCCTGATGCCGCTGGCCTCGCTGCGCTTCTGCCACAACGGTCGTTATCAGGGATCGGCGGCGCTTGGTCTGGCGCTGGCTGGTGTGCCGGCCGTGCTGCTTGCCGCTTACGTGGTCAAATCGCTGCCACTCGATGCGGTGCGCTGGGTCGTGGTTGTCGTGGTCAGCATCGTTGCCCTCAGCCTGCTGCACGCTGCCTGGCAGGAACGGCGCGCCGCGTAGGGAAGAAAAATCGCAGTCATGCTGGAAACCGCAACGCGACTATCCGGAATCTCCCTGCAGGTGAACTGTCCGTTTTGCTGAAGCGCACGGTGCGTTTCCTGCCGGAGATTCCGGCTCTGCGCTTCGCTGCGGCCGGAATGACAGGCGGCGTTTCAACAACGGACTGTCATGCCGGAAGCGGCATCAACGGACTGTCATTCCGGAAGCGGCATCACCGCTATCCGGAATCGCCCTGCACGTGATCGGTTCGTATTGCCAGGTCGCGTGGTTCCGGCCGGAACGCCGGGTAACTCTCCGGCCGGCCAAAGCCTGTGCTGCCGGTCACAACAATCGGGAGTAGAATGCCGGCCAACAAAACAGAGCCAGCCGCCGACATGACTGCCGCACCGAGCCCGAAAGCCACCATCCTTGCCTACATCGACGCCATTGAAGCGCTCGACTTCAGCGCCGCCCGCAGCTTTTTTGCCGACGAAGGCTTCGAGTACATCGGCCCGAACATGCGCTTCACCGATCCCGATGCGCTGCTGACCTTCCAGTTCGGCATGGGACCGATCCAGAAATCCATCGACACCCGCCGCGTCGTCACCGAAGGCGACGAAGTCTGCGTGCTGCTCGATTACAAAACCTATTTCGAACCGATTGGCGATGTCCGCGTCGCCATCTGGGCAAAAGTCCTGAACGGCAAGATCCAGAAACTGGAAGTGTTCTACAACGCCGCCGTCGTCGAAAACATGCTCGCCGTTGACGGCAGCAATCCGTTTCTGGCGAACATGGCGGCGGGGAAAAACTGAGTTGTTAGCGACATAAGAAAAAGACTCATCAACGCCAATACTGATCAGACAGGAAAACCCCGTTCGCCCTGAGCTCGTCGAAGGGTTTCCCGAACGGGGTTTTCTTGTCTGCGAACCACAGCTGGCGAGTCGTTCAGCCTTTCTACGAAACCTGTCCTGAGCTTGATGAATGATTCAGGGCGAGCGGAAGTTCTTTCAATTCGGAATTCGGGAAGCTTTGACTGAACGGCATACGCGCATCAGCGCCGATTTTTTGTAGCCGTTGAATAAAGCGTCACTCTGCCTTGCCATCAATCCTGCGCAGCACGTTGCGCGCCGCTTCAAACACCACTTTGCGCGACAACACGAAATGCCGGCGGCGACCGCCGAGTTGGCGCCAGAGTACGGCGCTGCGGATGCCGCAGAGGAGCAGGGCGCGGATGCGGCTCTGGTTTTCCTTGGCTTGCAGGTGGCGGGCTTCGCCGCTGACCTGGATACGCAGCGGCAGTGTGGACAGCGTGTCGGAATAAATACCGGCCAGATTGGCGATCAGCGCGTCATCATCTTCGGGCTGGTGTGTGCGCAGGCGTATGGCCTGTTGCAGGCGGGTGCGCAGCACGTCCTGCATGTCGCGGCGGCTGCCGAGTTGCCGTTCCAGATTGATCAGGTTGGCGACAATGCGGCCGACGCGGGCATCGTGACGCGGCAGTGCGACGTTCAGTTGTTCGCAGACCAGCAGCAAGCCGGTGCGCAATTTGCCGGCGCCGCCGTAAACGCTTTCCACATCCGGCGCATCCAGCGCCAGTACGCTTTCCAGCAAGGGATCGGCGAGTTCGTAATCCAGCTTTCCGGTTTGCGCTACTTCACTGACCAGCTTCGCGCATTGGGCGATGGCGGCCAGCGGCAGGACGAACTTTTCTGCGTTGTCGCGATTCAGGAACATGCTTGTTGTTTACTCCGCGCTGGCGTCCGTTTCCTGTTCGGGCTCAAGCGGACGCAGCTCCACCAGTACACCGAACATCGGGTGATCGAAATATTGCAGCTCGCGGCTCTTCACCCGGCGCGATTGCGCCAGACGGAACGGGCCGTTGACGACGGGTGCGTTCTGGCCAGCGATTTGCCAGCTTTGTTCAGCCGTGTTGCTGGCTGCGGCGGCGGTTTTCGGCGCCTGCCATTGCAGATCGACTTCGGCGCGCAGATAACCCTGAATCGACAGGCGCAGGAAACCATCGAGTTCATACTGCGGTGCCTGTGAGGCATCGCTTGCCGGTTCGGCTTTACCGCCGGCCAGACGGACCTTGAAGCTGCTGCGCGCACCGCCCACCGCCTGACGCCAGGCCGTGTGCAGTACCGGCCGGTGCTGACGGCTGCGCGACAGGGCACGCAAGGCGTTCTGCAATTTGTATTCACTGTCCGGGACACCGGCAATGCGCAGCGCGGCGGCTGCGTCGGCGCCAGCCTGCAATGCCAGCGGTGTGCCCGGCGCCGGAATGGCGTCGCCCGGATCCAGTGCGGCCAGTTGCGGCCAGCGCTCGCTGCTGCCATCCGCATTCAGGTGCGCGAACACCAGTACCTCGACTTCGTACCAGCGATCGGCGGCCTGCGCCGCTGAGGCGATGAACGCCGAAACGACCAGCGCCAAACCGGCAAGGAATCTGTTCAGCATGTCGGAGGTTCCCTGAAATCTGAGCTGCGGATTCTATCACCGGCCTGAGGGCGTGGTGGCCGTGAACGGCACGACATTCTGCACAACGGCGACGCAAAACCTTGTCGGGGTGGATTTGTCCGGCTGCCGCAGGTTACGCATGCGCTGCTGCCGCGTGTTCGTCGGCAGGCGTGGCCGAATGAGTTCGGGCCCACAGCTGGGCAAATCGCGGGGCCGGATTCACCCGGCCTTTTTCACGCCGGCACCGAGATCGCGCAGGATCTGGTGCAGGAAGGGCAATCGCAATTCAGCATCGGGCAGTGGCTGGCTGATACGTATGTGTTGCGGGCCCTCGAACCTGAAACGCTTGGGCTGTTTCTGCACCAGCTGGATCAGATGCAATGGCTCGATGGGCGTATGCGAGTGGAATTCCACACGTGCGCCGGTGCCGGTCAGATCGATGCGTTTCAGGCCGAGCTCTGTCGCCGCGAGCCGCACATGCGCCAGCGCAAAAAGATTTTTTCCGGCATCGGGCAGGGCGCCAAAGCGATCGACAATTTCCGCCTGCAGATCATCCAGTGCCTCGTCATCGGCGGCGCTGGTGATGCGCTTGTACAGTGACAGGCGCGTGGCAATGTCATGAACATAAATATCCGGCAGCAGGGCCGGCAAGCCGGCCTCGATTTCCGTGCGCTGGCTGTTGACGTATTGCAGTGTCGGCTCACGGCCTTCTTTCATGGCCTTGACCGTGGACTCCAGCAATTCCAGATACAGCGACAGGCCTATGCCTTCAATCTGGCCGCTCTGTTCTTCGCCGAGCAATTCGCCGGCACCGCGGATCTCCAGATCCTGCGAGGCGAGCAGGAAACCGGCGCCCAGATCGTCGAATGCGGCGATGGCTTCAAGGCGTTTTTCGGCGTCACTGGTGAGCAGGTTTTTCGGTGGAGTCATCAGGTAGGCATAGGCCTGGTGATGGGAACGGCCAACGCGACCGCGCAGCTGGTGCAATTGTGCAAGGCCGAGTTTGTCGGCGCGATCCATGATGATGGTGTTGGCGGTGGGAACATCAATACCGGTTTCGACAATGGTCGAGCAGACCAGAATGTGGAAACGCTGGTGATAAAAGTCGCGCATGATGCGTTCGAGTTCGCGCTCGCGCATCTGGCCGTGGGCGACGGCGACGCGCGCATCGGGCAACAGGGTTTGCAAATGTTCGGCCGCGCGTTCGATGCTCTCGACATCGTTGTGCAGGTAGTACACCTGACCGCCGCGCAGCAACTCGCGCTGGCAGGCTTCCTTGATCAGCGCATCACTCTTTTCGCGCACAAAAGTCTTGATTGCCAGCCGCTTGGCCGGCGGCGTGGTGATGAGGCTCAGATCGCGGATGCCGGAGAGTGCCATGTTCAGCGTGCGCGGAATCGGCGTCGCGGTCAGGGTCAGCATGTGCACGTTGTGGCACAGCGCCTTGATCTGCTCTTTCTGGCGCACACCGAAGCGGTGTTCTTCATCGACAATCAGCAAACCCAGGCGCGCGGTTTTCAGATCCGGTGACAGCAGTTTGTGGGTACCGACCAGAATGTCGATCTTGCCTTCGGCAAGCTGGTCGATGGCCTTTTTCTGCTCTTTTTCACTGCGAAAGCGCGACAGCAACTCGATGCGCACCGGCCAGTCGGCGAAGCGGTCGCAGAAGCTGTTGTAGTGCTGCTGGGCAAGCAGTGTGGTGGGCACCAGCACCAGCACCTGCCAGCCGGTTTGCACGGCGGCAAAGGCGGCTCGCATGGCGACTTCGGTTTTGCCGAACCCGACGTCGCCGCAGACCAGCCGGTCCATCGGTTTGTCGCGGCACATGTCACGCAAAACCGAGGCAATGGTGGCTTCCTGATCCGGCGTTTCCTCAAACGGAAAACCGGCGGCAAAGCGTTGGTATTCGGCGTGATCAAAATTCGCGGCAATGCCTTTGTTGGCGGCGCGACGCGCCTGGATCTCCAGCAGTTCGGCGGCGACATCGCGGATTTTTTCCGCGGCTTTCTGCCGGGCTTTGCCCCAGGCTTCGGAGCCCAGTTTGTGCCAGGGTGCCGAATCCGCCGCTGCGCCCATGTAGCGGCCAATCAGGTGCAGCGACTGCACCGGTACATACAGCTTGTCACCACCGTTGTAGAGCAGGACCAGATATTCAGCTTCGACGCCGGCCGCACTGAGCGTTTGCAGGCCCTGATAGCGACCGACACCGTGATCGACGTGCACCACCGGATCGCCGACGCGCAGTTCGGCGAGATTGCGGATCACGGCATCGGGATCGGTCACGCGTTTGCGGCGCCGGCGCTGTTGCACCAGTTGTGCGCCGAACAGATCCGGCTCGGTGATCAGCGCCAGTGCGCCATCGCTGCTGATGAAACCGGTTTCCAGTGGTGCGGTGGTCAGGCAGAAATGTTTTTTGCTGGCCAGCGCGTCCTGCCAGCTTTCGCACAGTTCCGGTTCGATGCCGCTCTGACGCAGCAGCGGCAACAACACTTCGCGGCGGCCGGCAGACTCGGCGCTGACAATGATCTTGCCGTCGAAATCGAGACTGAAGGCATGCAGCGATGCCAGCGGTACGCTGGCGCGGGTATCGAGGCGGACATCGGGCAGCGCGCGTGCCAGCACGCTGCTGTCTGTCTGCAGGGCCTCGCTGTCGGTATAGCGCGGCCAGTTGTTGAGCGCGGCGAACACTTCGTCTTCACGCAGGTACAGTTCCTGCGGCGCCACCAGCGGACGCAGCGGATCAACGCTGCGTTCTTCGTGACGTTCGCGCAGATCTTTCCAGAACTGGTTCGCTGCATGCGGCAGATCGCCGAGTGTCACCAGTCGCGTGTCGGCTGGCAGGTAAATGAACAGCGAAGCGAGCTGATCAAAGAACAGCGGCAGATAGCATTCGATACCGGCCGGTGCCAGGCCCTTGCTGACCATCGCGTACACCGAGTCCGGTTGCAGGGCGGCTTCGAATCGCGCCCGGAACGCCTGACGGAATTTGCTGATCGCCTGATCGTTCCAGGGATACTCGTGCGCGGGCAGCAGCGTGATGGCGTCGAGTTTGTCGCCGGAGATTTGCGTGTCCGGATCGAAACTGCGGATGGTGTCGAGTTCGTCGTCGAAGAAATCCAGACGATAGGGCTGGGTGCTGCCCATCGGGAACAGATCGAGAATGGCGCCGCGCACGGCAAATTCGCCGTGCTCCATGACTTCAGCCACGCAACGGTAACCGGCCTGTTCCAGTTGTCGGCGCATGTCGGTGAGCGAACGGATCTCGCCGGTTTTCAGCACCAGTGAATTGATCGCAACAAACTCCGGCGGCGCCAGCCGCAGCAGCAGGCTGGACAGCGAGACGAGCAGGATGCCGCGTTGCATGGCGGGCAGGCGGTTGAGCACCAGCAGGCGTTCGGAAACGATGTCCTGATGCGGTGAAAAGGTGTCGAAGGGCAGCGTTTCCCAGTCGGGAAATTGCAGCACCGGCGCGTCGCTGGCGAACACGCCGAGTTCGCGTTCGAGACGTGCGCAGTGTGGTGAATCGGCGCAGATCACCAGCAGCGGTCCCTTGCCGTCGGCGGCGAGCCGGGTCAGTGCCAGCGGCAGGCTGGAACCGTGCAGGCCGGGCAGGGCGGTGCGATATCCGGGACGGGCGGACAGTGATGCCAACGAATCAAGAAAAGACAGCACGACAGGGCCTCGAAGCGGGAAACGGGTGCGATCAACTGGAACGTCGGCACAAGTATTCGTGACCGGCCGCAAATTATAGCGATGGCGACTCGCTGTTTTTTGGTTGTTTTCTGAGCAGTGGCTATCCTTGTTTGACATATCGCTAGCAGGGACGGGCAGTGATGAAGCTGCAACAGTTGCGCTACATCTACGAAGTGGCGCGGCATGAGCTGAACGTGTCGGCCACCGCCGAGGCGTTGTTCACGTCGCAACCCGGCGTCAGCAAGCAGATCCGCCTGCTCGAAGACGAGCTGGGCGTGCAGGTGTTCACCCGTTCCGGCAAGCATCTGACCGACATCACGCCGGCCGGCCGGCAGATCCTGCCAATCGCGGCGCGCATGCTGCGCGATGCGCAAATCGTCAAGGACATTGCCCGCGAGTACAGCCAGCCGCAGGCGGGCACGCTGCGGCTGTCGGCCTGTCCGCTGGCCGCGCGCTATCTGCTGCACGAACGTCTGCAGAAACTTACCCAGGACTTTGCCAAGGTGCAGATTGAGCTGCGTCAGGCCGATGCCCAGGCCGCGCCGCAGGCGCTGCACAACGGCGAGATCGATCTGGCGATCACCGAACGTTCGCTGACTGACAGCCAGTTGGTCAGCGTGCCGTGGCGGCGCTGGCGCTATGCCTGGCTGTCGAGCAGCCAGCGCAACGGCCATCGCAACGGCCAGAGCGCGCTGCTGGTTTATGCCAGCGACAGCGAGCTGGAAAACGAGCTGCGGGAAAAACTCTCGGACGACAAGAGCCTGCAGCGCTGGGCGCTGGTCAGTGCCGACCCGGACGTGATCAAGACGTATGTCCGCAACGGCTGGGGCGTCGGCCTGTTGCCGTCGCTGGCCTTCGACGCGATCACCGACAGCGATCTGCAGATGCAGGATGCGCCGGCGCATCTGCCGCAGGGCCAGTTGTGGCTGACCTACCGGCGCGATCTGTTCTGGCGCAAATTCCTCGTGCAGTTTGCCCAGTTGCTGCTGCCCAGCCTGCGTGCGGAAGTGCTGCATGCCGCCGCCCAGTGCCGGCATCCGGATGAACTGAACCAGCTGGTGCCCACCGACCAGACGCCGCTGCAAAGCTGATCGCTGCTGGTTCGCCGGCGCCTCCCGTTCCGCTTTCCTTCACGACGGCTGCGGCAGCATTGCCGGCCGCGTCCGTCTCGCGCAAAGTAGCCGCCTGATCCACGCGGCGCTGCCCGACAGTGCCCGCCCAGGAACACCTGCCCAACGATGATTGATGTCCTGCCCGGCGTCGTCCTGCACTGCGAGGCTGACGGTCGTTTCCGTGCCTGCAGTCGTGATTTCCTGATGCGCTTCGGCGCGCGCATTGCGCGTCTGCAACAGCTGGTACATCCGGCCGACGCCTGGCGCCTGCTGCGCGATCCGGCCAGCGAACAGGTGCGTCATGTGCGCGTCCATGAGGGACGCTGGGGCTGGCAGCTGGTGGTGGTGCACGCTGGTGTCGCGGCAGATCGCATCATCCAGTTTTTGCCCGCCGTGCTCCCGGACGCACAGCTCGATCAGCCGCGCAGCGCTGAAAGCTGTTCGCAGGAATTGCTCGGTCAAATCGTCCACAGCCTGAACAATTACCTGTCCGGCGTCATGGGCTTTACCGAACTGGCAATGCTCGATGTGGCGCCGTCGCATCCGGCGTTTGGCCAGCTGCAAACCGTGCTCGAATCCGGCCAGCAGGCCATCCAGTTCGGGGACGATTTGCTGGCCACGGCCGCGCGTCGCGTGCAGCAACCCTCGCGCGTGCTGTGGGCCTCGGTGCTCGGCCAGTTCTGCCAGAAACAGCAAATCAAACCGCCGATGTTTCATGCCGATACCGCGCTGTCGCTCGACCTGCGTTTGCTGATGCGTGCGCTCGATGATCTGGCTGCGTATGCGCGGGTCGGTGCCCATCATTTGCAGCTGGAGACGCAGACGCTGCATCTCGACAGTGACGCTGCCGCGCGCCTGCAATTGATCGAAGGGGAATACGTCGGCCTGTTGCTGGCGGCACCCGGTGAAGGTCTCGCTGCCGTGCACACCGATGCCTTGTTCGAGCCGTATTACGCCAGTCGTCAGGTGCGCGGTGAACGCGGTCTGGGATTGTCGGCAGCAGCCGGTTTGATTCGCCAGATGGGTGGACGCTTGTGCGTGTGGACTGAAGCCGGTGTCGGACTGGCGTTTTTGCTGCTGCTGCCGGCCAGCGCGGAATCCGCCGCGCCTTCGCCGGCAAAAAATGCGCCGGATGCATTTGATGGTCCGCAGGCGGGGCCCGATGTCTGGTTGCTGATGAGTGCCGGCAAGGCAGCGCTGGTTGCGCAGGCGCTGAGCGGATTTGCCGTGCGTTTGTTGCCGATAGACAAGGCCGATCTGCAAACCCTGATCAGCGCCCGCGAGAGTACGGCGCTGCTGATCACCGAACAGCTGCGCGACGCCGAACGCGATCAATTGCTGAATGGATTTCCGGCGCCGGTATTGCACTGGTCGCCGTTTGCTGCGCACTGGCCGCAGGGCGTTGCGGGGCGCAGTGTGGTGCAGTTTGACTGGCGCGGCGAACGTCTGCGTGCAGCGGCGCAGGCGCTGCTGGCGCGGGTGCTGGTTTGAACATGCCTGCCTGAATTCATCAGTCATGAAAACAAAAACGGCGCCCGCAGGCGCCGTTTTTGTTTGGGCGTGCAAGGAATCAGAAACTGGGCAACAGATTGCTGCTGACCAGATCATTGAAACGCCCCTGCACCAGTTGCGTGGCGGCGGCGATATCCGGTGCGAAATAGCGATCCTTGTCGTAGAACGCGACTTTCTCGCGCACGCGGTCATGCGCCTGCTGCAACAGCGGCGAGGTTTTCAGCGGCGCGCGGAAATCGATGCCCTGACAGGAGGCGAGCAACTCCACGGCCAGAACGCCGGCAGTGTTCTCGGCCATGTCGCGCAGACGACGTGCTGCGAAGGTGGCCATCGACACATGATCTTCCTGATTCGCGGAGGTCGGCAGGCTGTCAACGCAGGCCGGATGTGCCAGCGATTTGTTTTCACTGGCCAGTGCGGCCGCGGTCACTTGCGCGATCATGAAACCGGAATTGACGCCGCCATCATTGACCAGAAACGCCGGCAGACCGGACAGATGTTTGTCGATCAACAGCGCCATGCGCCGCTCACTGAGCGCGCCGATTTCGGCGATCACCAGTGCCAGCACGTCGGCGGCCATTGCGACCGGTTCGGCGTGGAAATTGCCGCCGGAAAGAATGTCGCCGTCTTCCGGGAACACCAGCGGATTGTCCGACACCGCATTGGCTTCGGTTAGCAAAACCGTCGAGGCAAAGCGCAGATGATCCAGACAGGCACCCATGACTTGCGGCTGACAGCGCAGCGAGTAGGGGTCCTGCACTTTGGCGCAATCGGCATGCGAATTGCGGATCTGCGAGCCGGCCAGCAAGGCGCGATAGGCACTCGCCACTTCGCGTTGTCCGGCGTGGCCACGCACAGCATGAATGCGATCATCAAACGGCGTATCGGAACCGAGCGCTGCGTCCACCGACAAGGCGCCGCAGACGACGCCGGATGCAAACACATCTTCGGCATCGAACAATCCGGCCAGCGCCATCGCCGTCGAGCATTGGGTGCCGTTGAGCAGCGCCAGACCTTCTTTCGGTCCGAGCTCGACCGGTTCCAGACCGGCAATCGCCAGTGCACGTTCAGCACTGATGATGTCGCCGTGATAACGGACATTGCCGACGCCTATCATCGCCGCCGACATGTGCGCCAGCGGCGCCAGATCGCCGGATGCACCGACCGAACCTTTTTCCGGAATGCAGGGATAAATGCCGGCATTGAGCATGGCCAGCAGCAATTCAACGGTTGCCAGTTGCACACCGGAATGTCCACGGGCGAGGCTCGACAGTTTCAGCAACATCAGCAGGCGCACGACATCGTCGCGGATCAGATTGCCGACACCGACCGCGTGCGACAGCACCAGCGATTCCTGCAGCAGCGCCAGCTTGTCAGCAGGAATGCGCGTTGATGCGAGCAAACCAAAACCGGTGTTGATGCCATACACCGTGCGACCTTCGCGAACAATCTTCGCCACGGTTTCTGCAGAGGCCTGAATGGCCGCATGACAGGCCGGGTCCAGTTTCACGTGCTGCGGCGCCTTGTAAACGGCGCGCAACTGGGCCAGCGTCAGCTGACCGGGATGCAGGATGAATTCGTTCATGTTCGTTATCCGCACTGGTGATCAAGGCGTCGCGCCAGCGGCGTGACGTGTGGTTTTCATTCCGCTTGCGCGGGTTGCAGAAACATTTCCCCCCCTCCTTTTCAGGGAGGGAGTGGGGGTGGTTATGAATTACGAAACTCGTCATGCAAATCCGCCACCACCACCAGACACCGCACTGTATTCAGCAAGGCAAGCCGCGTTTCAACCGCCCAGCATCGGCAGGTTCAGGCCCTTGGCCTTGGCACAATTTTTTGCGATGTCGTAACCGGCATCGGCATGGCGCATGACACCGGTGCCCGGGTCATTCCACAACACGCGTTCGAGACGTTTCGCCGCGTCGTCGCTACCGTCGCAAACAATGACCACGCCCGAATGCTGCGAGAAGCCCATGCCGACGCCACCACCATGATGCAGCGATACCCAGGTCGCGCCGCCGGCGGTGTTCAGCAGGGCATTGAGCAGCGGCCAGTCGGACACGGCATCCGAGCCGTCCATCATGGCTTCGGTTTCGCGATTCGGTGACGCGACGGAGCCGGAGTCGAGGTGATCGCGACCGATGACGATCGGTGCTTTCAGTTCGCCGTTTTTCACCATTTCATTGAATGCCAGCGCCAGACGGTGCCGATCACCAAGACCCACCCAGCAGATGCGCGCCGGCAAACCCTGGAAGGCGATGCGTTCGCGCGCCATGTCCAGCCAGTTGTGCAGGTGCGGATTGTCCGGGATCAGTTCTTTCACTTTCTGATCGGTTTTGTAGATGTCTTCCGGATCACCGGACAAAGCCACCCAGCGGAACGGACCGACGCCTTCGCAGAACAGCGGACGGATGTAGGCAGGGACAAAGCCGGGAAAATCGAATGCGTTTTTCACGCCTTCATCAAAAGCCACCTGGCGGATGTTGTTGCCGTAATCGACCACCGGGATGCCCTGCTTCCAGAAGTCGAGCATGGCTTGCACTTGCACCGCCATTGAACGTTTGGCTTCACGGATCACGCGATCCGGATCGGTTTTGCGTCGATCTTTGGCGTCGGCAACTGTCCAGCCGATCGGCAGATAGCCGTTCAGCGGATCGTGCGCCGATGTCTGGTCCGTCACCATGTCCGGGCGGATGCCGCGACGGATAATCTCGGGGAATACTTCTGCCGCGTTGCCGAGCAGGCCGACAGAAATGGCGCGGCCTTCGCTGCAGGCCTTGTTGATCAGTGCCATCGCTTCGTCGAGCGTGGTGGCCTTGTGATCGACATAGCGCGTGCGCAGGCGGAAATCGATGCGCGTTTCATCGCACTCGACGGCCAGCATGCAGGCACCGGCCATGGTTGCGGCCAGCGGTTGCGCGCCGCCCATGCCGCCCAGACCGCCGGTGAGTATCCATTTGCCTTTCAGTGAACCGCCAAAATGCTTTTTGCCCATGGCGACAAAGGTTTCGTAGGTGCCCTGAACGATGCCCTGCGAACCGATGTAGATCCACGAACCGGCCGTCATCTGGCCGTACATCATCAGGCCTTTTTTATCCAGTTCGTGGAAGTGTTCCCAGGTCGCCCAGTGCGGCACCAGATTGGAGTTGGCGAGCAGCACGCGCGGCGCGTCTTTGTGGGTGCGAAACACGCCGACCGGTTTGCCACTCTGGATCAGCAGGGTTTCGTCTTCGCCGAGTTGTTCAAGCGTGGCGACGATGCGATCAAAACATTCCCAGTTGCGTGCTGCGCGGCCGATGCCGCCGTAAACCACCAGATCTTCCGGGCGCTCGGCGACATCCGGATCGAGGTTGTTCATCAGCATGCGCAGCGCGGCTTCGGTCAGCCAGCTTTTGCAACGCAGTTCGGTGCCGCGCGGGGCACGGATGACGCGGCTGGCGTCGTGACGCGGATCGTGGGCGCTCATACGTGAACTTCCTCCAGGGGATGAACAGGGGCGGGGGCCGCACCGATGCGGCCGGCGAGACGGTAGCGGGTGCCGGGGTGATACAACGTCGCGAAGCTGATCGGCACATTGCCGGACCAGGTTGTGCGTTTCACCACCAGACAGGCTTCGTGTTCGGACAATTGCAATTGCCGTTTCAGTTTCAGATCCGGCAAATGCGCTTCGATAATGTGTTCGGCGCCGGTCAGCGGTGCGATGCGCGACAGGTAAACATTCGGTGTTTCATTGCGAAAATCCTGTTTGAGATAGTCGGGCACCGCGAGCGGATTGACCCAGCGATCTTCCAGTTGCACCGGCAAGCGGTTTTCGATGTGCAGGATCTGCGAATGAAACGCCTGCGCCTTGGCTTTCAGGCCAAACAGCGCCGCGACATGATCGGGCGGCACGTCGGCCTGCAGACGTTTAATCTGGTTGGTGTAGGGCTGGCCGAGGGCGCGGATATCGTCGGCAATATTGCGCACCTCAATGAACGACGCCTGCATTTTCGGTGGCGCGACAAAGGTGCCGCGGCCCTGCACGCGATAGAGCACGCCGGCTTCAGTCAATTCTTCCAGTGCGCGGCGGGCAGTCATCCGCGACACCAGACACAATTCGACCAGTTCGTTTTCCGACGGCACCTGGCTGTCCACCGGCCAGCGGCCGCTGGCGATGCCTTCGCTGAGAAACTGGATCACCGTCTGGTAGCGACGCAGACCGGTCATGGCGGGCTCCTGGGCACTGCCGGACCCGGACGCGTCCGTCGAGTCGCGCCGGGCTGTCACGGCTTGTATATACAAGATATACTAGGAGCAAATCCGGCGCTTGCCAAGCACGGAATTTTTCCCGTCGCAGATGCTTGCCGATCAGGCACGGCCAATGGCGCAATGTGCCGATCCGGGACGCCCGCCTTGGGTCCGATCCTCACCGCATGCCGGCGCTGGCCGGTGACAGGAGCTGTCATGACTTCGTTCGACCTGCATACCGGCAGCTTGCCGCTGCTGATCTCGATGCCGCATGTCGGCACGGAAATTCCGTCCGCGCTGCACGCTGCGTTTCATGACGAAGCCTTGCGCGTGCCGGATACCGACTGGTTTGTTGACCGGCTCTATGCAGCGGCCGGCGTGCGCGGTGCCAGCCTGTTGCGTGCACGCTATTCGCGCTATGTCATCGATTTGAATCGCGCGCCGGACAGCGCGCCGCTGTATCCCGGCGCCAGCAACACCGAACTGTGCCCGACCACCGGCTTTGACGATGCGCCGCTGTATCGCGATGGCGCAGCGCCCGATGCAGCAGAAATTGATCGGCGCCGGCGCGCGTACTGGCAGCCCTATCATGATGCGCTGGCAAACGAGCTGGCCCGTCTGCGCGCGCAGCACGGTTACGCCATCCTGTTTGACGCCCACTCCATCCGTTCACAGGTGCCGCGCTTTTTCAGCGGTCGTTTGCCGGATATCAATTACGGCACTGCTGACGGTGCGTCCTGCGCGCGCGCCATGCAGGAAAGTGTCTGGGCTGTGGATACGCAGCCGTACACGAAAATCATCAATGGCCGCTTCAAGGGCGGCTACATCACACGGCACTACGGCAAACCGGAGCAGGGCATACATGCGCTGCAACTGGAGCTGTCGCAGATCACCTACATGGATGAAGATCGCTTCCTGTGGGACGACGCACGTGCCGCTGGCGTGATCCCGGTTTTGATGCGCGTGATCGACAGCCTGCTGGCGCTGACGGCAAGAGACCTGTAGCACTGAGTGTGCGCAGATCAGGCGGGAACAAAACCTGGTTCTTCAATTCGGGTAAATCATGGTATGGCGTGGCGCAAACTCGCCGGCATCGGCGGCAGTGTGCTGTTGCTGACATTCTGGATCTGGTGGCTGCGGCCAAGCGCACCGGATGCCGCACCGGCCGTTGTCATTGAACCGGATCGCGGTGAGCAACTCCGCACGACGGCAGCGCTGCCAGCGCCGGGTGCAACGAAACAGCTGCCGGCGCACATGGAAGAAGCGACTGCCGAGGCGAATACGGCGCCAGTCAAAAGCAGCGCCATACGCGAGGCGGAAACCGCGCGCTGCCTGACATTCAACAACTGGCGTGATTGGTCACGCGACTGGCACCGGCGTTTGACACCCGAGCGCAGTCTGGCTTTGCGCAACTGGATGAGCGAACGCGGTCTGGTACTGCCTGATCCCGATGGTCGCGCCTCACCCCAACACTCGTATGCGGCCTACGATCTGGCAACGCTGAAAACACTGGCCGCAAACGATGATGTGGTGGCGAAGAAATTCCTCGCTCAGCGCCTGCGCAGCGAACAACCGCGCGGCAGTCAGGAAGATCGCCGCTTGCAACGCGAAAAACAGGCCGACGAGCGTGAACAGTTGCTGATGGATGTCGCCGCCAGCGGCGATATCGGCGCCTTGTTCGAGCTGCGCAATCTGGCGCGCGAACGGCTGGCGATTGCCAGTTCACGCAATGACACGGAGCGCGCGCGCCGCTATGCCGCCGAGGCAGAGGGCTGGGCGCGTGTGGCGGAGTGGCGCGGCGGGTTTCGCGACAACAACGAGCTGACGCCACGTGAACGCGAGTCGCTGGATGCGTCGGCGATCAGCACCGTGACGGAGCGCCTGAGCAACGAACTGAAGCAGCGTCGCCAGCAACAGGGACGTGGCGAGTTCGACAACAGCGTGCTCGCCGATTACGAAACCTGGCGCGGCCAATGGCGCAAGGTGACCAGCGCCGAATGTCGCGGCTTTCAGCAGGAACAGCAGCAACAGCAACAACAGCAACAACAGCAAACACGCGCTGCGTCGGCGACCAATCGCCGTGAATGATCGATGCGCGGTGAAGAACAGTCGCGCCGTTCCGGCACAGCGCGACTGCCAGCACGTAGTGTGCAGTATCTGCTGCTGCAATAGCGATCGACGTCGCTCAGGTGAACGGCTGCCACTGGCCGGCAAACACGCGACCGAGGCAGGGATTGTCACCGAAGCGATAACAGAGTTCGGCCGGATGATCGACGGCGTACATGGCCATGTCGGCGCGCATGTTCAGCGCCAGCGTGCCGCGATCAGCCTGCCAGCCGAGCGCTCGCGCGGCATGTACGGTGACGCCACGGATCGCTTCCAGCGGCGTCATGCGGAACAGCGTGCAGGCCATGTTCAGCATCAGCAGCAGGGACAGCGTCGGCGAGGTGCCGGGATTGTGATCGGTGGCCAGTGCCATCGGCACGCGCTGTGCGCGCAGCGCCTCCATCGGCGGCAACTGCGTTTCACGCAGGAAGTAATAGGCGCCCGGCAACAGCACGGCAACCGTGCCGTGTTGCGCCAGATGTGGCACGTCTTCGGCGGCGAGAAATTCCAGATGATCGGCCGACAAGCCACCGAGATCGGCGGTGAGTCGCGCACCTTTCATGTCGCTCAGTTGTTCGGCGTGCATTTTCACTGCAAAGCCGAGCGCGCGCGCTGCGCGCAGCAGACGCTCGCTCTGCTCGCGGGTGAAGCCGATTTTCTCACAGAACACATCGACGGCATCGGCAAGATTTTCCTGACGGATCGGCGGCAGCAAATCGGTGATGATCCAGTCAATGTAATCGTCACTGCGGCCGGCAAATTCCGGCGGCAGGGCGTGCGCGGCAAGACAGGTACTTTGAATCGCCAGCGGCAAGTCCGCAGCGAGCTGACGGTTGACGGTCAGGCAGCGGCGTTCGGCGTCCAGCGACAGACCGTATCCGGATTTGATCTCGATGCCGGTGACGCCTTCGCGCATCAGCGTTTCAGCACGCCGCCGCGCCGCCGCGTACAATTGTCCGGTCTCCGCCGCGCGCGTTGCCCGCACTGTCGAGAGGATGCCGCCGCCGGCTTTGGCGATATCGGCGTAACTGACGCCGTTGAGCCGCTGCTCAAATTCGTTGGCGCGATTGCCGCCGTAAACCAGATGCGTGTGGCAATCAATCAGACCGGGCAGCACCAGAGCGCCTTGCAGATCAATGCGCTGGATGACGTTGATCGGCAGTTCGCGACGCGGCCCGATCCAGGCGATGCGATCTTTTCGCACCCAGATCGCGGCATCATCAATCAGGCCATAATCATCGCCGGTCAGGGTACAGGCCCGGCAGTTGTAGAAGAGGTAATCCGACATGACAGCAACGCCCGCGAACAGTGATGGCGCACATGATAACGCAAGCCCGGCAGAGCGAACGCTGTGGTTTGCCAGCGCATTGCTTGCTGACGGCTGGGCGCGCGATGTCGAGATCGGCATCGCAGACGGATGCATCGTAGCGATCCGCAAAGACGTGCCGGACAGCAACGGCGAACGTCAGTCCGGTGTTGCACTGCCGGGCATGATCAATCTGCACTCGCACGCATTCCAGCGCGCGATGGCCGGCATGACCGAATATCGTGCCAATGCCAGCGACAGTTTCTGGACCTGGCGCGAACTGATGTACCGGTTTGCCGCCCAACTGACGCCGGAATTGCTGCAAGCCATTGCCAGCTGGCTGTATGTGGAAATGCTCAAGGCCGGTTACACACGTGTGTGCGAGTTTCACTACCTGCATCACGATGCCGATGGTCGCGCCTATGCCGATCCGGCGGAGTTGTCGTGGCGGATTTTCGCCGCCGCCGATGCCAGCGGCATCGGTCTCACACACTTGCCGGTGCTGTATCGTCACGGCGGTTTTGGTCCGCAGCCGGCAAAGGCGGGGCAAACGCGTTTTCTGCATGACACGGACGCCTACGCAAATTTGCTCGCGCGTTTGCACAAAGCCTGTGACGGTCAAGCGCGCCTGCTCGGCATTGCACCGCACAGTTTGCGCGCCGTGACGGCGACCGATTTGCAGCAGGCCTTGACGGCTATTGATGCGCTGAATCCGTCAGCGCCTGTGCACATCCACATTGCCGAGCAAACCGGCGAAGTGAACGATTGTCTGGCGCACTATGGCGCGCGGCCGGTGCAATGGCTGTACGACAATTTTGCCGTCAATGAGCGTTGGTGCCTGGTCCACGCCACGCATCTGGATACCACTGAGCGTCAGCGTATTGCCGCGTCGGGTGCCGTTGCCGGCTTGTGCATTACCACCGAAGCCAATCTCGGCGACGGTTTTTTTCCGATGCGCGAATTCATGGCCGGGCAGGGCTGCTGGGGCATAGGCTCGGACAGTCATGTCTCGATCAGCGTCAGCGAGGAATTGCGCTGGCTGGAGTACGGTGTGCGCCTGCAATACCGCGAACGCGCCGTGCTCGGTGAGGCCGGTCAGAGTTGCGGTGAATGGTTGTACCGTGGCGCGTTGCGCGGCGGTGCGCGCGCGGCTGGTGTTGATGCCGGCGTGCTGGAAGTGGGCGCGCCGGCCGATCTGGTCACGCTCGATACGGATCATCCGCTGCTGCACGGCAAGGTCGCATCGATGCTGCTCGACGCTTATGTGTTTGCCGGCAACTCAGCGCTGGTGCGCGACGTATGGGTGGGCGGTCGCCAGCTGGTGAGCGGCGGCCAGCATGTTCACGAAGATGCGCTGCGCAGCGCGTTCCTGCGCGCGATGCGGGTCTTGCAGGGCTGAGTATTTTGTCTGCGCAACAACGGCTGCTTTTTGCTGCAGCCGTATCGGCTCAGGCGCCGTCGACACCCGAGGTCGACAACCATTTTCCGAGGCATTGCGCGAGTGCATCGCGGCTGATCGGTTTCGACAGGTAATCGTCCATGCCGGCAGCCAGACAGCGTTCGCGATCACCTTCCATGGCGTTGGCAGTCAGGGCAATGATCGGCAGGCGGTGTTCGCTGCTGTGTTCGCGCTCACGCCAGCGTCGTGTTGCCTCATATCCGTCCAGCACCGGCATCTGGCAATCCATCAGCACCAGATCGTAGCGCTTGCTGTCGATGAGTCGCAGCGCCGATTCGCCGTCAGCCGCGCATTCGACTTCGAGACCGAAATGCTGCAACAGTCCGCGCGTGACGGCCTGGTTGACATGATTGTCTTCCACCAGCAGGACGCGACCACGGAACTGCAGCTTGCGTTGCAGCAGCGGCCGGCTTTGTTCGTCACTGACCGGCAAGCGATAGCGCAGCGGCAGCGTGACCGTAAACACGCTGCCGACGCCGGGCGCGCTTTTCACGCGGATGTCACCGCCCATCAGCTGGCAGAGTTGCTTGCAGATTGACAGGCCGAGTCCGGTGCCGCCATGACGGCGCGTGGTGGAGCCGTCGGCCTGGGTGAACGCCTCGAAAACGCTGGCGAGTTTGGCTTCGGGAATGCCGACACCGGTGTCTTCCACCTGCAGCGTGAGTTGCAGCTGATCATCGTCCTGCGCGTCCCAGATCGCACGCAGGCGGACGTGGCCCTGCTCGGTGAATTTGACCGCGTTGCCGAGCAGATTGACCAGCACCTGACGAATGCGTGTCGGATCGCCGAGCAGTTCGTGGTCCTGCAGATCGCCGACGCATTCCATGCGCAGCTCAATCTGTTTCAGTCGCGCTTCATTGTTGAATGCGCTGATGGAACGGTGCACGAGCTGGCGGGCATTGAACCAGACCTGCTCCAGCGTCAGCTTGCCGTCTTCAATTTTCGAGAAGTCGAGAATGTCATTGACAACGCGCAGCAGATGCTCGGTGGATTCGCAGGCGGTGCTGACGTATTCGTTTTGCTCACTGTTCAGCGCCGTGTTCTGCAACAGCTGCAGCATGCCGAGCGTGCCGTTCATCGGCGTGCGCAGTTCATGACTCATGTTGGCGAGGAACTGGCTCTTGGCGCGCGTCGTGGCTTCGGCCGCTTCGCGCGCGCGCATCAGGCCCTGAGTGTGCGCCAGTTCCGCTTCGCGTGCCGCAGCGAGACTTTCGGCCATTGCGTTGACATCGGTTTCCAGTGAGCCGATCTCGCCGCCCGAACGCTGGATGACGCGGACGTTGAAATTGCCGTCCTTGATCCGGCGCAGCGCGCTGGACAGCGTGCGGATCGGCTCGGTGATCGAGCGGGCGATGATCTGTGCGATCAGCAGCGACAGCGCCAGGCTGAGACTGCCGAGTCCCAGTGCGACAATCATGACTTTGCTTTGCCGGGCAACGCTTTGTTCATTCGACAAGGCGATCACGACACTGCCGAGTGTGTCACTGCGCGGTGCGGAGGGTGCCGCCAGAAACGGATCATCGAAAGCATCGGTGGGCAAGGATTGCCGACGGATCGGACGCAGGAAGGTGTTGATGCTGGCACTGGCCGCCGGTGCATCCTTGCGGCTGCGGCGATTGACAATGGGCGCGCCACTGGTGTCGAGGATATCGACATACACGACATCGGGTTCGGTGAGCACGGCGTCCATGTGCGCTTCGAGCATGTCCTGGTTGCCAACGGCGACGCCGTACTCGGCAACATAGGCAAGCTGGCTGGCGATCAGATCGCCGCGGCGCTTCAGCTCGGCGTCAATGTCGCTGAAGCGTGCAGTGACAAAATAGAACGTCAGCAGCAAGGACGTCACCAGTGTCGGCAAGACGCCGAGCACACCGGTGCGGGTGCGGATACGCCAGCTGTTCATGTTGGCACCCGTCATGGACAGACCTTTTCGCAGGGCAACTGGGCGGCGATTTGCGCGGCCAGCTGACGTTCATCGGCGAGGTTGATGTTCAGCGAACGGGCCACGGCTGCGTTGGTGACGACCTCGAAATAGCGCGGATAGGATGGCGCTGGCAACCGTCCCGGCACTTGCTCCAGCCATTCGCGAACCTGCACGGCGATGTGCATCGGCGTGGAGTGCGTGGTGGCGAGACTGCCGGCGCGGACAAATGCCGGCGAACTGCCGATCAGGACGCGGTCGGCGTGATACGCGGCCGTGAGAATGCTGCGGATGGTGTCGCGGTTGTAAACCTGCGGACTGGCGTTGGCGAGCAGCGCCTGGGTTTGTTGCACCAGTGGCGCCAGCGCTTTGCGCAAATTCTGTTCGTTGTCGGCCAGACGCGCTTCCAGACGCAGTCCCAGCGCAGTGGCGGCGGCGCGCACGCGTGCGATATCGGCATCGCTGTCGCTTCCATGCAGATAACCGACCACTTCGGTTTTCGGCAGCAGCAGTTTCAGCAACAGCAATTGCCGCGCTGCCGGCGGGTCCTGAAAGATGGCGCTGACGCTGCGTTGCTCCGGCCAACTGAGCGCTTCGAATTGCGCGCGCGACAGCAGCACCGCAAGCACCGGTGTCGTGTCGTGGCGGGTTTGCAACCAGCGCGCGGCGTCGGCGCCAACGGCGATGTAGAGATCGGGTGGATTGTTCTCTGCAGCAGACTCGCTGCCGGCATCCTGCACTGACAGTTGCAGATCCGGATGCATGGCCACCGAGGTCAGGGCGGTGGCGAATTCGCGGAATACTTCGTGTTGCGTGCTGAGTACCAGACGCACATGCCGTCCCTTTGCGTCGGCGCCGGGCAGCCACGCAAACAGCAGCAGGCAGGCGAGCAGGCAGCGAACAAATCGCATCAGCCGTCAACCTGCAGTTCAGTCGGATACTTCACCAGTGTGCAATCCCTTGCGAAGGCCGGTGGCCAGGGGCCGGATCATGCCGCGCGCTGCCGGCATTACGGGGCGGGAAGCGTGCTCCGATCTTAGTCGTCAGGCAGCTGCCAGTCGATTGGCGTCTGGCCGTGGGCGATCAGCGCGTGATTGCAGGCGGAGAAATGCCGGCAACCGAAAAATCCGCGATGTGCTGACAGCGGCGAGGGATGCGGCGCGGTCAGTACGGTGTGACGCTGGCGATCAATCATGCCGAGCTTGCTTTGCGCCGGTTTGCCCCAGAGCAGGAACACCACGTGCGGCAAGCGGCTGTTGACCTCGCGGATGATGCGATCGGTGACCGTTTCCCAGCCCCGGTTCTGGTGCGACTGCGGCTGTCCGGCGGCGACGCTGAGCACGGTGTTGAGCAGCAGCACACCCTGTCTGGCCCAGTGGCCGAGATCGCCGTGGCGCGGCAGGGTGATACCGAGATCGCTTTTCAGTTCCTTGAAAATGTTCTGCAGCGAAGGCGGCAACGGCACACCGGGATTGACCGAGAAACACAGGCCGTTGGCCTGGTTGGGACCGTGATAGGGGTCCTGGCCGAGGATCACCACTTTCACATTGCCAAGTTCAGTGGCCTTGATGGCGGCAAACAGGCGTTCACGTGGCGGATAAACCGTGATGCCGTCGCGCTGCTGTTCATCCAGAAACTGCATCAGGGCGAGAAAATTTGCGCTTTCGCGCTCACCAGCGAGCGCCTCGCTCCAGGTCGGTTCGGCCATGGCGGGTCAGGAGTGTCGTACCGGAAGAAGGCGCGCACCTTAGCACGAGAACCGGGCGGCAAAAAAAGCCGTGCCGGCTTTCCGTGACCGGCTGCATTGTCCGGCCTGTGTGGTCCCGGGCATGGGCAAGCCACGTGCAAAAACAGCGAAGCCGGTGAACGGACCGGGAGGCGCTGAAAAGCCGTCGCGGTCAGGCATGTGTAGCAGGTGGCAGCGCCGGGCAAGCAGACAATGCAGCAGAGACAGGCAATGAAATCAGTTGCCGGAAACACGTGCCGGGAGCCGAAAGCGGGAACATCGGTCGCCGCGAACGCCGGCTCACAGCTCGTCATCAAGCAGGCTGTCGATGTCCTGGGACCAGTCGCCGTCATTGCCGAGTTTGGCGTAGCTGCCGTTGTCGTCAGCCTCGCCGTCGGCGCCGTATTCGTTTTGCGGCGCGCTGCTCATCTGCAGGATCAGATCATTCCAGCCGGTACGGTCCAGCTCGCGGACGTCTCCGTCGGCGTACTGGATGTCAATGCTGTCGGATTTGTCATCGACGGTGAGCACGGCAAAACGCCGGTCTTCGAGCACATCGCGATACCACTCACCGGGCAGGGGTTCGAGTTTCTGGCGCATGGTGGACTCCCGTCGGTTGACAGGGGGAAGGCGGTCGCAAACCGCCTTCCGGACTCGCCAATTTTAGCGCTGCGGCGCCGTATTGCCGCCTCCGGCGGCACTGTTTGTCGCCGCTGGCGGCAGGGCGCGGGCGCTCTCGGCCAGCTGGCTGAACACGTCGGCAGAGTGACCGAGCCGTTCGGCATAGATCAGGCTGAAGGCCATGACGTTTTTCACATAGCCCTGGGTTTCGCGGAACGGAATGGTCTCGACCCAGATATCCATCGGCAGATGGCCAAACTGCCGGTGCCAGCGGTCAACCCGGCTCTGGCCGGCGTTGTAGGCCGCGGTCGCGTACACCCAGTTGCCCTTGTTGCGCTTGATGAGATCCGCCAGCGTGGCGACGCCGAGCCGGATGTTGGTGGCCGGCTGCAGCAGCTCGTGCACACCTTTATAGGGAATGCGGTAGCGCTTGGCGATCAGCTCGGCGGTGGCCGGCATCAGCTGCATCAGGCCCATGGCTCCGGCGCCGGATTTGGCGTCGGCCATGAACAGGCTTTCCTGACGGGTGATGGCATAGGCCCAGGCGTGGTCGATGTCGCGATGTCGGGTTTCGCGCTGGACATGTTCGCGGTGCGGCATCGGAAAGCGCAGATCCCAGGCCGAGTGCGTGGCGATGCGGTTCATGCCGGCGATGCTGCGATCCGGCCAGTTCCATTCCGCGGCCAGCAGGGCGGCGGCGCGCAGTTGATCGTGGGATAGTTGCGGCAGCAGCGCATACCACTCGCGGCGGGCGCTGGCGATGCGATCCAGCGCCAGCCATTCGCGGGCGCGCTGCAGCCCGGGCAGGGCGCGGACGCTGGCCAGCAGTTCAGGCGCCACGCTGACCGGTTCGGCGGCCGGCAACTTTACTTGCTCGCCCAACTGGGCGCGGGCCAGAAAGCCGTAATAGTTCGGCTCGCTGGCCAGCGTCCGCCAGCGCGCCAGCGCCGCGTCAGGCTTGTTCAGTGCGGCGTCGGTGCGGGCGCGGAAATACTGCCAGCGCGCATCGCCGGCTAGCGCCGGGCTCAGTGCATCCAGCCAGTGGGCGGCAGCGTTCCAGTCGTCACGACGCATGGCGTCGATGATCCGCCAGCCGGCGAGTCGCTCGTCCACCACCGATTCCGGTACGGCGGCAAGAAACTCCGGTGCCCGGGCATGGGCGGCAGTGGCCAGCGCCAGTGCATAGATGCGCTGCAGCGGTGCTTTCAGATCGGCAGGAAACTGGCTGTCGGCGGCGATGCGGTCGTACAGCGCCAGCGCCTTGTCGCGATCGCCCCAGGCCAGCCGTTCCAAGGCGTCGGCCTTGAGTCGCCAGTGTTGCGCTGACATGCCCTTGAACAAGCCGGCTTTGCCGACTTCGGCCGGCGAGCGGCGCAGCTTCAGCCACAAATCGGACAGCGGCCGGTCGGCTTTGGGCAGCAGCGCTTTCAGCTCCTTGACCAGCGTCGCGTCCTGCTCCTCGACCGCCAGCTTGAGACGGGTCCAGATGCGTTCTTCGCTGCGCTCGTCGGCAGCAGCCCAGATCTTCTCAGCCTGCTTGCAGGCGGCCGGCAGCGCCCGCCCGGTGCTGACCCACAAGGACGTGAAGGCCGCCAGCGTTTCCGGTTTGGGGCCGGCATCGAAGCTGAAACGGTAGTAGTGACAATCCAGACCGAGGTCCTTGAGCACCCGGTAATGCTTGAGAAAGGTGTCCCGCTGATTGCGTGTCGCCAGTCGCTGCAACCAGGCCGCACGCAGACGGCTGGCGTGCGGCGCGTCGCCTTCGCGAAGCAGAAAGCTCTCCAGCACAGGTTCCGGCAAATGCGCGAGTTGCTGCTCGTAGTGCAGGGCTTCCAGCCACGGCAGCAGGGGATAGTCAGCCAGCGTCGCGCGGGCCATGTCCAGTGCACCCTTGTCACCATGACGGATGGCGGTTTCCGCGCGCAGGAATTGCTGGCGGCGCAGACGGGCCGTTGCGTCGGCGTTGTCGCCCGCCGGCGATACGCTTGCCGCTGCAGGTCCTGCCCGATCTGCGGCGGCCGGCTTCTCAGCCGCAGGCTTCACGGCAGCCTGTTTCGTCGCTGCTGGTGTTGCAGGCGGTTGTGTTGCAAGGGCTTGTGTTGCAGGTGGCGGTGCTGCAGGAATTTGGGGCGCGGCAACTTGCTGTGCCGCGGTTTGCGACGCGGCGGCTTGCTGCGGCGGGGCGGTTGGCGCGTTGAGCGGTTCGGCAGCGCTGGTAACAGACGCATGCAGACCGGCAAGCAGCGCAAGACCGCAGATACGGCGTTTGATCATCGCGCTTTCCACGTGTTACCGGAGCCGGTTTTCCCGGTGCCTGCGCGCCATGACAGATCGCGCATCAAGACGCCAGAGATTTGGATGGCCGAACCCGGTATATGCCCTGATTTCACTTGTCTTGTGCAGATTCCGCTGCTCCGCGGATAATACGCCATCGCCTTGAGCGTCGATGCGGAAACCGGTCACGAGATCGGTCCGTGACATTGATCGCTCGCGCGGCCCCATTGAGGAGAGGTGCGATGGCCAAGAGCACCAAATATCTTGCCAAAGAAGCTGATGCGTCAGGTTACATCCACTGGAGTGAAGAAGAAAACGCCATCTGGAATACGCTGATCACCCGCCAGCAGCAAGCCATTGTCGGCAAAGCCTGTGACGAGTATTTCCACGGACTTGATCTGCTCAAGTTGCCCAACGACCGCATCCCGCAACTGGAAGACGTGTCGCGCGTCCTGCGCCGGGAAACCGGCTGGGAAGTGGCCTGTGTGCCGGCGTTGATCGACTTCAGCACGTTTTTCGCGCTGTTGCAGGACAAGAAATTTCCCTGCGCGACATTCATCCGCACCCGCGAAGAGCTCGACTATCTGCAAGAGCCGGACATTTTTCACGAAATTTTCGGCCACTGCGCGATGTTGACCAATCCGTATTTCGCCGACTTCACCCATGCTTACGGCAAAGTCGGCTACGCGGCGAGCAAGGAAGATCGGGTGTTCCTCGCCCGCCTGTACTGGTTCACCGTCGAATTCGGGCTGATGCGTCACAAGGGCGAGCGTCGCATCTACGGCGGCGGCATCCTGTCGTCGATCGGCGAAACACAATATGCCTACAGCAGTACCCCGGAAGTGCAAGCCTTCAATCCGGTGGAAGTGCTGCGCACGCCGTATCGCATCGACATCATGCAGCCGGTGTATTTCGAAATTGAAAGTCTGCGCCAGCTGTTCGAACTGACCCAGACCGACGTCATGGCGCTGGTGCGCGAGGCGCGGGCACTCGGCCTGCATGCGCCGAAGTTCCCGCCCAAGGAACAAAAGCTCGCCAGCTGAATGCGCGGTGGCGTGCTACCGGCGGTTTGTCAATCGCCGGTGACATGAACTGCAGTTCTTTGACGCCAGCCCTGCTGATCGCGAGGCTGGCGTACCGCTTTTTCCGGCCCGCTGTGGCCCGACCGTTTTTCTGTACAGGAGTGCAATGATGGCGAACACCGCTTTCGATCCCGTCAACCCGCTCGGTACCGACGGTTTTGAATTTGTCGAATTCACGGCGCCGAATGCCGAAGGGCTGGCCCAGTTGCACGAGCTGTTTACCGCACTTGGCTTCACGGCGACAGCGCGTCACCGGCGCAAGAACGTCACGCTCTACCGTCAGGGCGACATCAACTTCCTGATCAACGCCGAACCGTACACGCATTTCGAACAGTTCGCGCAAGCGCACGGTCCCTGCGCCTGCGCCATGGCTTTCCGGGTCAAGGATGCGGTGAAAGCGTTTGAATACGCCGTCAATCACGGAGCGCGCGCGTTCGAGGCGTCGTGCAGCTACATGGAGCTGAAACTGCCGGCTGTTTACGGCATAGGTGGTTCAATTCTCTATTTCATCGACCGCTACGGCGAGCGTGATATCTACGACGTCGATTTTGTGCCCCTGCCCGGCGCACCGGCACGCAATGCCAACAGTGTCGGTCTCGAAGTGCTGGATCACCTGACCCACAATGTCATGCGCGGCAACATGAACAAGTGGTCGGGCTTTTACGAACAGATTGGCAACTTTCGCGAGATCCGTTACTTCGACATCGAAGGCAAACTGACCGGCCTGCTCAGCCGTGCGATGACTTCGCCGTGCGGAAAGATCCGTATTCCGATCAATGAGTCCTCGGATGACAAGTCGCAGATCGAGGAATTCATCAAGCTGTATCGCGGTGAAGGCATCCAGCACATCGCCCTGAGCACGCCGGATATCTACAAGACAGTTGAGCGTCTGCGCCAGCGGGGCGTGAAGTTTCTCGATACGCCGGACACCTATTACGAAGGCGTCGATGCCCGCGTGCCGGAGCATGGCGAAAACCTCGACGAACTGCGCCGTTTGCACATACTCATCGACGGTGCGCCGGTGAAAGGCGACGGTATCCTGCTGCAGATATTTACTGAAACCGTGATTGGACCGATCTTCTTCGAGATCATCCAGCGCAAAGGCAACGAGGGATTCGGCGAGGGCAATTTCCGCGCCCTGTTTGAATCCATTGAACTTGATCAAATCCGTCGTGGAGTATTGCAGGATGCGTAAGTGGATTCAGTTCCCGCATCGGGAAGGCACCATCTCGCGCCAGGCGCACGCTGATTTTCCGGCTGAAGCCATTTACGAGCGTGAGGCTGGCCGCAGCGGTTTCTTCGGACCGACCGCGCACTTCCATCACAAACGCCCGCCGACCAGCTGGGACAGTTGGGAAGGGCCGCTGCGTCCGCGCGCATTTGACATGCGCAAGCTGGGGCTGGACACGCATTCGCCGTGGCAGGCGCCGACCGTGCTGAAAAATGCCCATTGCAAGATGCGTTACTGGCGCTGCTCGTCGAGCATGGATTTTCTTGCCCGCAACGGCGATGGCGACGATCTGTTCTTCATCCATGACGGTGAAGCGGATCTGTTCTGCGACTACGGGCATCTGCGCATTGGTGAAGGCGATTATGTGATCCTGCCGCGCGGCACCATGTGGCGGCTGGAGATCATCAAGCCGGTCACCATGCTGATGATCGAAGCGACCAATGATTCCTACCAGTTGCCCGACAAGGGACTGGTCGGCCCGCAGGCGATTTTTGATCCGGCGATGCTGGATGTGCCCAGCATCAACGAGCAGTTCCTGAAGCAGCAGGACGATGGCCGTAGCTGGCCAGTGCAGATCAAGCGTCTCGGCGAAGTGTCAACCGTACGTTATGGACACTCACCGCTGGATGCCATTGGCTGGCACGGTGATTTGTCGGTGGTGCGCATCAACTGGCGCCATATCCGGCCACTGATGAGCCATCGTTACCACCTGCCGCCGTCCGCGCACACCACCTGGGTGGCGAGCCGTTTTGTGGTCTGCACCTTTGTGCCGCGGCCGATTGAATCGGACCCGGGCGCGCTGAAAGTGCCATTCTATCACAACAACGATGATTTCGATGAAGTCATCTTTTATCACATGGGCAGCTTCTTCAGCCGCGACAACATCGCACCGGGCATGGTGACTTTCCATCCGTCCGGTTTCACGCACGGCCCGCATCCGAAAGCGTTTGCCACTGCGCAAACCTTTGCGCGCAAGGAAACCGACGAAGTGGCAGTCATGCTCGACACCCGCGATCCGCTGGAAGTGGGCGAGCATGCCTTCGGTGTTGAAGAACGCGCCTATGCCGATAGCTGGAAAGTGAAGTGACCGAATCAAGGGCGACGCAACACGCGGCGCCTGACCTGTTTTTGAATGACTGTGCCTCATGCCGTTGCCGGCAACGAGCCATTGAAGGAACCTGAAATGAAACTTGCTTCGCTGCGGAATGGTCGTCGTGACGGCCAGCTGGTCGTGGTCAGCCGTGATCTGAAAACCTGTGTCGCCATTCCGGCCATTGCGCCGACCTTGCAGACACTGCTCGATGACTGGGCCGAACTGTCCGGCAAAGCGCAGCAGGTGTATCGCGAACTCAACGAAGGCAAGCGCAGCGACGCCATGGCTTTCGATGAGGCGAACTGCCTGTCGCCCCTGCCGCGCGCTTACCAGTGGGCGGACGGTTCGGCGTACGTCAATCACGTTGAGCTGGTGCGCAAGGCGCGCGGCGCCGACATGCCGCCGTCGTTCTGGACCGATCCGCTGATGTATCAGGGCGGCTCCGATACCTTCCTCGCGCCGCGCGATCCAATCGTCATGGCCAGTGAGGACTATGGCATCGACATGGAATCAGAAATTGCCGTGATCACGGACGACGTGCCGATGGCCGCTTCGCCGGCACTGTGCGCGGAAAAAATCCGTCTGGTGATGCTGGTCAACGACGTCAGCCTGCGCAATCTGATCCCGCCGGAGCTGGCGAAAGGCTTCGGTTTTTTCCAGAGCAAACCGTCGAGCGCGTTTTCGCCGGTGGCCGTGACGCCGGATGAACTGGGCGAGGCCTGGAAAGACGGTCGCGTGCACCTGCCGCTGCTGACCTTCCGTTCCGGCGAGCTGATGGGCAAACCGAACGCCGGCGTCGACATGACCTTCGATTTTCCGACCATCGTTGCCCATGCCGCCAAGA
Source organism: Permianibacter sp. (assembly GCA_041913605.1). Classification (GTDB taxonomy): domain Bacteria; phylum Pseudomonadota; class Gammaproteobacteria; order Enterobacterales; family Permianibacteraceae; genus Permianibacter. Next base: position 156,068 of record JAYSEY010000004.1, on the reverse strand, counting down.
CGCGTCCGCTGGGTGCGGGTTGCATCATCGGCTCAGGCACCGTATCGAATCGCGACGAGAACGGTGGTGCCGGTCGTCCGGCCTCGGAAGGCGGACTGGGCTACTCCTGCATCGCCGAAGTGCGCACAGTTGAAACGCTGAACCACGGCAGCCCGAAGACGTCCTTCCTCAAGTACGGCGAACGCGTGCGCATCGAAATGCTGGACGCGGAAGGCCGGAGCATATTCGGCGCCATCGATCAGCAGGTTCAGCCCTACAAGCTGCCGGGTTGATCGAACACCCTCCGACCTCACGAGCAAAACAGCGGCCCGGCCGCTGTTTTGCTGTCCGGGTGTCAACGGGATCGGAGATGGCGCGCTGTAGTGCCCGGCCCGAAGTGTGTCGTGCACCTCATAGTCACTTGAGGATTGGCGAGCAACATGCTGATTTTAAAGATATTGGCTGGCCCGCAATAACCGCCCTGATTTCCGTGGCGGCGCGCCGCCGTGCACAGGATAATGCGCGGCCACGCTGGGCGGCTTCCTGCACCTTGCAGACTCCCATCAGGATGAACGCCTTCCCGGTTAACAGCGGGCCGGGTGGCAGCGGGCAGGGTCTGTGCCGCCGCCAGCCTCCGGGGTAATGGCGGCGATTGGTCGTCAGCACAGAAACAAGCGGGAAGCGGCCGGCACTGTGAATGGCCATCGACCGTGAGCCGGAACGATTGGTGAACAGGAACCGATGATGAAATTGTTCAGCTATTTCCGTTCGTCCGCTGCCTGGCGGGTCCGTATTGCCCTGCATCTGAAGCAGCTGGGCTTCGAGACGGTGCCGGTGCACCTGCTGCGCAACGGTGGCGAGCAGCGCGCCGAAGCCTACCGGCAGGTCAATCCCCAGGGGCTGGTGCCGTTCCTCGAGGACGGTGAACTGGCGGTTGGTCAGTCCATGGCCATTCTCGAGTATCTCGAGGAGCGCTACCCGCAGCCGGCACTGCTGCCGGCTGACGCGGCAGGCCGCGCACGCGCCCGTGCCTTTGCCCAGCACATCGCCTGCGACATCCATCCGCTGAACAATCTGCGGGTTTTGCAGTATTTGACGGGTCCGGCGGGTTTAAGCGAGGATGCCAAGCTTGCCTGGTACCGGCACTGGATCAGCGAAGGTTTTCGTGCGCTGGAACTGGCGCTGCAAGCGCAGGCAGGGCAGGGGCCCTACTGTTTCGGGGAACGGATCACGCTTGCTGATGTCTGTCTGGTTCCGCAGGTGTTCAACGCCCAGCGCTTCCAGTGCGATTTGTCAGCTTTCCCCCGCATCGTGGCAGTTGCTGCCGTGTGCGGCGAACACCCGGCATTTGTTGCCGCTCACCCGGCCCAGCAGCCGGACGCGGAATGAACGCCTCCCACTCAAAAACGGATTCAAATCGGATGTTGCGTCTTTCTCTCGGTCTGCTCATTGCAGGCTGCATGGGCACCGCCAGTGCCGCTGTTTACCGTGTTGTCGATCTCGGAACGCTGGGCGGTGATACTGCCTACGCACAAGCCATCAATGATGCCGGCCAAATCGTCGGGACTGCCAACGGTCCCATCGTCAACGACGCGCGCCTGTTCAACAACCATGCGTTCCGCTGGCAGAACGGCGTGATGACGGATCTCGGTCACCTTGGCCAGAACGAAAGCTACGCATTCGGCATTTCCCGCGTTGGCGATGTCGTTGGCCATTCACTGACCCTGAACACGGGCGGTACCGCAACCGTTGCCCGCGGTTTTCTTTACGTCAACGGCGTACTGACTGATGTCGGTTTTCCGGAAGGCGCATCGTCACTGCGCCCGCTGTCGATTTCACCGGATGGCCGCATGGTGGGTTACACAACGCTGGCTGCCGTTTCCGGTGAAACCACGCTCTACAACCGCGCCTTTGTTTACGATCCGGCGTCGCCGGTGAAATTCCAGGTTGCCGGTACGCTGGAAGCAAAAGGCACATCGATTGCGCGCGCAATGAATGAATCCGGCATCGCGGTCGGTGTCGCGTCCAAAGTTGTGACCAATGAATCGATGCAGCGTGCCATCAAGTTCGATGTCCGTACGCCCAACATCCTCGTTGATCTGGGTTCGCTGGGCGGGTTTGCCAGTCAGGCCAATGACATCAATGCCAGCGGCCGCATTGTCGGTGTCTCCGGCACCAGCACCACACAGACGACAAACAAAACTGAAGCCTTCCTCTACGACGAAGCTGCCAGCCCGAAAATGAAAGGGCTGGGTTTCCTGCACAGCCAGGATACCTATTCGGAAGCCAATGCCATCAACGATCAGGGCGTAATTGTCGGTTTCGGCGTCACGTCGGTTGGTTCGCAGTTCCGCAATCAGGCCTTCGTGTACAGCAACGGAAAAATGCAGAACCTCAACGCCCTGATCGCCTGCAACAGCGGTTGGGAACTGGTTGAGGCCAAGGACATCAACAACAGCGGCAAAATCGTCGGCTATGGCATCAAGGACGGCAAGGCGCGCGCATTCCTGCTTGAGCCGATCCAGGGCGGTACGCCGGATAATTGCGGCACGACCGATACCGGCGACAAGCGTGGCGGTGGTGGCGGTGCCGGCGCATTGTTGCTGTTGCCGCTGCTGGTATTGCTGCGTCGCCGACGTCATTGAGTTGCGAAATCCGGTCTACAAAACCGGACAGCAGCGAAACAAAAAACGCGCCGAGGCGCGTTTTTTGTTGCTCCTGAATTGGGCTGATTTTTTCCGGACAACTGTTGCTGGAGCATCGTCTGCCGGATCAACTGCTGCTGAAACTGCAAGGCTGACCGGGATCACATGTTCGGATAATTTGGTCCGCCACCGCCTTCCGGCACCACCCAGTTGATGTTCTGTTTCGGGTCCTTGATGTCGCAGGTTTTGCAGTGTACGCAGTTCTGGGCGTTGATCTGCAAGCGCGGGCGCTGGCCGTCTTCGCGGATGATTTCGTACACACCCGCCGGGCAATAGCGCTGCGCAGGTTCATCATAGAGCGCGAGATTGTGATCGATCGGGATCTGCTGATCGGTCAGTCGCAGATGAACCGGCTGGTCTTCTTCATGATTGGTGTTGGAGATGAACACCGACGACAGGCGATCAAAACTCAGCACACCATCCGGTTTCGGATAAATGATTTTCTCGCTCTGCGACGCCGGTTTCAGTGTTGCGTGGTCCGGTGTTTTTGCCCGCAACGTGAAGGGCAGTTTGCCGCGGAACAGCAACTGATCGATGCCGGTAAACAGCACGCCGCCCCAGAGTCCGAATTTGTGGAAGGCCGGGTAGGCATTGCGGGCACGATGCAGTTCCTCGTGGATCCAGCTTTGCTGATACGCGTCCTGCATCTGCGTCAAATCGGCGCGGCCTTCGCTGCCATTTTTCAGTGCGCCGAACACCACTTCGGCGCCGAGCATGCCTGACTTCATCGCGGTGTGACTGCCCTTGATCTTGGGCAGATTGAGGAAGCCGGCCTCGCAGCCGATCAACAAACCGCCGGGGAAGGACAGCTTCGGGACCGATTGCCAGCCACCTTCGTTGAGCGCGCGCGCGCCGTAGGACACGCGGCGTCCGCCCTGCAGGTGTTTGGCGATGGCCGGATGGGTTTTGAAACGCTGGAATTCTTCGTAGGGGCTCAGGTAGGGATTGCTGTAGTTGAGGCCGATAACGAAACCGATCGCCACCTGATTGTTTTCCAGGTGGTACATGAATGAACCGCCATAGGTATCGGATTTCAGCGGCCAGCCGGCGGTGTGCATCACCAGTCCCTGACGGTGCTGTTCAGCCGGGATTTCCCAAAGCTCCTTGATGCCGATGCCGTAATGCTGCGGATCAACGCCCTCGCGCAGACCGAAACGCTCCATCAGTTGTTTGCCCAGATGGCCGCGGCAACCTTCGGCGAACAGCGTGTACTTGGCTCGCAATTCATAGCCGGGCGTGTAGCTGCCTTTCTGCTCGCCGTCCTTGCCCACGCCCATGTCGCCGGTGGCGATACCGGCAACGGAACCGTCCTCGTGGTACAGCACTTCAGCGGCGGCAAAGCCGGGGAACAGGTTGACGCCAAGCGCTTCGGCCTGCTGTCCGAGCCAGCGGCAGAGGTTGCCGAGACTGATGATGTAGTTGCCGTGGTTCTGCTGCTGCGGGATCAGCAACGAAGTCGGCCAGGAAAGCGAACCGGTTTCGCTGAGAAAATGGAACTCTTCGGCGCTCACCGGCGTATGCAGCGGCGCGCCGAGCGCCTGCCAGTCCGGCAGCAGCTCATTGAGCGCACGCGGTTCGAACACTGCACCGGACAGGATGTGGGCGCCAATCTCCGAGCCTTTCTCGACCAGGCAGACGCTGATGTCCTGACCGCTTTCGGCTGCCAGCTGGCGCAGACGGATGGCAGCCGAAAGGCCGGCCGGTCCGCCACCGACGATCACAACATCAAACTCCATGCTTTCGCGGCTCACGGAAGGCTCTCCAATTTGGGGTAGGGATTGCGCCAAATCATTGACCGGGCGGGCTGATCCGTCGAAGATCGCGCCTCCCGCGCCGGGCCGTGCCCAGCCACGCGCAAACAGGCCGGGGATTATATCTGCAACCGGCAAGTCCGGAACCGGCCACCGCGCAGCTCCGTGCAGGAACTGCGTCCTGTGTTTACGCAAGTCGCGTCAACACGAGTGGCCCGCCATCCAGAGGGTCGTGCATGAAAGTCCTGGTCGCCATCAAGCGCGTCATCGACGCCAACGTGAAAGTGCGTGTCAAAGCCGACAACAGCGGCGTTGAAACCGCCAACGTCAAAATGGCCATGAATCCGTTCTGCGAAATTGCCGTTGAAGAAGCGGTACGCCTGAAGGAAAAAGGCGTGGCCACGGAAATTGTCGTGGTCAGCGTCGGGCCGGCAACCACGCAGGAAACCCTGCGCACGGCGTTGGCGCTCGGTGCCGATCGCGCCATTCACATCGAAGAAAATGCCGAGGTGGAATCGCTGGCGATTGCCAAATTGCTGAAAGCTGTTGTCGATCGCGAACAGCCGCAGATCGTGCTGCTCGGCAAACAGTCGATAGACAGCGACAACAACCAGACCGGCCAGATGCTTGCCGGCCTGCTCGGTTGGCCGCAGGGCACCTTCCTGTCGAAAGTGCAGATTGACGGCGGCGTTGCCACCGTCACGCGTGAAGTGGATGGCGGACTCGAAACGCTGAAGATGCCGCTGCCGGCAGTGCTGACCACCGATCTGCGTCTCAACGAACCGCGCTTCGCCAGCCTGCCGAACATCATGAAAGCCAAGCAAAAACCGCTGGCAAAATTGTCGGTCGCGGAACTGGGCGTCAACATTGCAGCGCGTGTGAAAACGCTGAAAGTTGAAGCACCGTCTGCCCGCAAGGCAGGCATCAAGGTTGACTCGGTGCAGGCACTGGTCGACAAACTGCGTAACGAAGCCAAAGTGATCTGAGGGCCGAACAATGACGATTCTGGTTATCGCTGAACACGGCCACGGCAAATTGCAGGCAGCAACGCTGAATGCCGTTGCCGCAGCGAAGAAGATTGGCGGCGATGTGCACGTGCTGGTGGCCGGCAAAGATGTCGCCGCGGTCGCCGCGCAAGCGGCTGCTGCTGAAGGTGTTGCGCAGGTTTGCCTGCTCGACAGCGCCACGCTGGCGCATCCCACCGCAGAAGCCCTGACACCGGCTGTTGCCGGTCTGGCAAAAAACTATTCGCACGTACTGGCGGCCGCAACCACGTTCGGCAAGAACCTGCTGCCGCGTGTTGCGGCGCTGCTGGACGTGCAGATGATCTCCGACATCATCGCCGTCGAAAGTGCCGACACCTTCAAGCGTCCGGTGTACGCCGGCAATGCCATTGCCACGGTCCAGAGCACGGATGCGATCAAGGTGATCAGCGTGCGCGCAACGGGCTTCGACGCACTGTCAGCCACCGGCAACAGCGCCGCTGTCGTGGCCGTTTCGGTGGATGTCGCTGCCGGTCCGGTGGAATTTGTCGGTCAGGAGCTGACCGTGTCCGCTCGCCCGGAACTGACGGCCGCAAAAATCATCGTCTCCGGCGGCCGCGGTATGGGCAGCGGCGAAAACTTTGCGCTGATCGAATCGCTGGCGGACAAACTCGGCGCTGCAGTCGGTGCGTCGCGCGCCGCCGTTGATGCCGGTTTTGTACCCAACGACTATCAGGTCGGCCAGACCGGAAAAATCGTTGCACCGCAGCTGTACATTGCGGTCGGTATTTCCGGCGCCATCCAGCATCTCGCCGGCATGAAAGATTCGAAAGTCATCGTCGCCATCAACAAGGACGAAGAAGCGCCGATTTTCTCGGTGGCGGATTATGGTCTGGTGGGCGATCTGTTCAAGCTGGTGCCGGAGCTGGACGCGGAAATTGCCAAACTGAAAAGCTGAGGCGTCGGCACGGCAGGGAAAAATTTCGCTGCCGTGTGCATGACAAAACACCATGAAACGGGGCCTCGCGCCCCGTTTTCTTTTTCGGCAGAATGCTGCGCATTCCATCCGCTTTACGTGACGTGCGGCAACAATGCTGGCGTACACGATCAGGAGTGCAAGTATGAGCCGCATTGCCGCCGTGGCCGGATTCGGTCAGCAGATCTGGCTGGACAACATTTCGCGAAACCTGCTGGATTCCGGCGAGTTGCAACGCTGGATCAGTGAACACAACGTCAGTGGTGTCACCTCCAATCCGGCGATTTTCTACAACGCCATCGCCAGGGATGCCGGATACCAGGCGGACCTGGCGCGTTTGCGCCGTGAAGAGCGCGATGCCGAACGCCGGTTCGAGCGTCTGGTCCTGCCCGACATTCAGCGCGCCTGCGATTTCTTGCGCCCCTTGTATGAAGCAAGCGGTGCCAACAAGGGCTATGTCAGTTTTGAAGTTTCGCCGTCGCTGTCTCGCGATGCGAACGCTACGCTGGCAGCGGCGACCCGCCTGTGGCGCGAGATCAATCGACCGAACGCGATGATCAAAATCCCGGCGACAGCTGAATGTCTGCCAGCGATTACCGGTGCCATCGCTGCGGGCATCAACGTCAACGTCACGCTGATGTTTTCGCCTGCACATGTGCGGGGCGTATTTGATGCCTATATCCGCGGACTGGAGCAGCGCAACGCTGCCGGCTTGCCGCTTGATCACATACGCTCGGTCGCCAGCATCTTCGTTTCCCGCGTGGATACACTGGCGGACAAGCAGATCCCGGAAACGCATTCCGCATTGCGCGGCCAGCTCGCCGTTGCCTCGGCACGTCAGGCTTATCAGTCGTGGAAAACGCTGTTCGCCGAAGCGCGCTTTGCCGAGCTGCGCGCACGTGGCGCGGTACCGCAATGGTGTCTGTGGGCCAGCACCGGCACAAAAAATCCGGCCTATTCCGATGTGCTGTACCTTGAGTCATTGATCGGTGCCGATACGGTCAACACGGTGCCTGACGCCACACTCGCGGCCTTTGCCGATCATGGTCAGGCCGGCGCAACACTCGAACAGCAGCTTGAAACCGCACGTGAGGTGATCGCCAGCTGCGCGGCGCTGGGACTGGATCTGGATGTGATGGGCGAACAGTTGCAGCAGGAAGGTTTGCGGGCGTTTGAAGAAGCGTTTGCCAAGTTGCTTGCCTGCGTAGAGTGATAGCCAGAAGCAAGCGAACTGAAGTGAAAAAATAGCGGCTCATGCCGCTATTTTTTTCAGATTGTACTGTCTGGTGATCAACGCCAGAGCCACCACAAAAGGCCCGCACAGCAAATTGCCCAGAGTATGGCCAGCCATGTTTTCTGCATGAACGGCATCGGTTCAGACTGAGGCAGATGCCGGCTGCCGGTGATCATCGGCGGAACCAGCGCGTCGCGCGCCCAAACCTTGTAAACCACGATGGCGACGATGTGCAGGACAACCGTGATCAGCAACAGATCGAAATTGGCGCCGTGCCAACCAGTGAGGGTGCTGCTCCAGTCGCTGCCGACCCACGCGGCGAGCGGCGCTTCAAAATAGACATCGTCGTTGGCGAACAATCCGGTGCTGATTTGGCTGGCAATCAGCAACAGCATCAGCAAGACCATCCAGCCGCCGGCCGGATTATGTCCGGCGACCGGCTGATGTTCGCGCTTCAGCAGATGGCGAAGATGTGCAAGCGCCAGACGCGGTGAGCGCAGGAAGTGGCTGAAGCGCGCGGTCTCGCTGCCGAACACGCCCCAGCCAATACGAAATACCAGCAGCGCCAGCAGGCAGTAACCGAATCGGGCGTGCCATTCGATGGCGTCGCCGGACAATCCGAGCGTTTGCAACACATGGCTGCTGAACCATTCGCTTTGCTCGACACTGAGCCAGGACAAACTCATCAGCAGCAACAGCGACCAATGGAAAACGCGGATCGGCAGATCCCATACACACACAGGCCGCGAAGATTCGGCGAGTGAAGTTTCAGCGGGAGACGGGGCTGTGATCGCAGACGGGCTTTCAGCGTTGGACATGGATGCAGCAACCAGCCGGGAAACAGATGAACGGATTATTCCACTCATCCGCCCGCCAGCAAACCGGCCCAAAGCAAAACGGCCCGGATCAGCGATGACTGATCCGGGCCGCTGCATTTCACCAGCCGCAAATGCTCAAACAGATTAGCGGACGTCGTCAGCCATCTGGCCGACCGGCCGGATCGGCGCCGGTTTCGGCTGCACTACCGGTTGCTCGCTGATCTTCTTCTGCAGGTAGTTGATGGCAGCATCGAGCTGTGCGTCGCCGCCGTTGAACGTGGCGTAAGGCAGGTTGTCTACTTCCATGTCCGGTGTGACACCCCGGCCTTCGACTATCCAGCGACCATCGGCGCCAAACTGCGGTGTTTCAGCTGCGCGCATGATGCCGCCATCAACCAGACGATTGCGATCAGACAGCCAGACGCCAGCACCGGCCGTGCGCTTGCCAATCAGCGGACCGAGATTCAGCGACTTGATGCCGGCGGAAAATGTTTCGCCATCGGAATACGTCATTTCGTCGGTCAGCACCGCCAGATGGCCGCGGAACGTTTGCTGCTGGTTCCAGTACGGTTTGCCATAGGCCGGTTGCCAGAACGCCCAGGCGCGGCGCAACAGTTTTTCAATCAGCCAGCTGTCGATGTTGCCGCCGCCGTTGCGGCGAACGTCAATGATCAGACCTTCGCGATCGTAGTTCGCATAAAACTCGCGCACGAAGGTGGTGACATCGGCGGGCGTCATGGCGCGTAGATGCAGGTAACCGATACGACCTTTGCCGACGGCATCGACTTTGGCGCGCAGACCTTCTTCCCAATCGCTGTAACGCAGGTTGGCATGACGGCCGGCATCGACTGGCGTCACCACGGTTTTCAGCGTTTGCGTGCCGCGTTTCAGGGTCAGCAACACTTGCTGGCCGGCGCGATTCTGCAGCAGTTCAGCGATATCGGCCGCTTCACTGACGGCGCGACCGTTGACGCTGGTGATGATGTCGCCGACGCGGGCGTTGACACCCGGTTGCGCCAGCGGCCCACGCTCACCTGGCAATTCATTTTCAGTGCGATAAATGTGCGCGATGCGATAGCCGTCGGCCTGACGCTCCAGCACCGCGCCCAGCGATGCAGCTTTCGGCGCATCGCTGTCCTCACGAAGTTCGCCGCCGCGAACTTGCGAGTGCAGCACGCTGACTTCGGCAACCATCTGCGACAGCAAATCATCAAGCTCGGCGCGGTCGGTAATGCGCGGGACAAAGACTTCGTACTTCTTCCGTACTGAGGTCCAGTCAACGCCGCGCATGCCCGGATCGAAAAGGAAATCGCGCTGCATTCGCCAGGCATCGGCAAACATCTGTTGCCATTCCTGCTTCGGATCAATGGCAAACGTCCAGTCGTTCAGGCGCACCTGCGATTTGCCGAGATCACCCGGGGCCTTGGCGCCGGCATCGACGATGTACAGGGGGCCGGCGCCGTTTTCGCCACCTTTGCCAAACAACACTTTTTTTCCATTGGCAGACAATTCATAGCCGCTGATCTCGCTGGCAAATACGTCCGGCTTGCTGCCGTCGTTGTCGATGGCCAGTGTTTTCAGGTGCTGTTTGCGCCGATCGCTATCGTCCTGCTCAATGAAATACAGACGTTTGTCATCCACGGACAAGTCGCGGTAGTTGCCGGGTGACAGCGGCACTTCATGCAGCCGGTTGGCCAGCCCCTGCCACTGAATTGGCGGCAGTTTTTTGCTGTCGGCTTTTTCTTTTCCGGGTGCCGCTGCATCGCTGCCGGCTTTGCTGTCTTTGACTTCATCATCTGCAGCGGATTTTTCGCCGGCCGGCTTGTCTTCGGGTTTGCCCGCCGGCGCATTGCCGTTACCCAATTCATCCTTGGGCTGGAACGGGAAGCGGTTCTCGGCCTGCAGGGCCAGTGCATAAATGCGTGTGCGCTTGTCGAATGCCGGTCCCATGTTGCGATCACCCCAGGGTGACGAGGGGTTGGCGTTGAAGTGTCGATCAGAAAGGAAATACAGCCACTTTCCGTCACGACTGAAGGCCGGCGAGTAGGACTGGTAACGATCACTGGTGACAACATGCAACTGGCGCGCGCCGAGATCGTAGAGCAGCACTTGATCCAGCCCGCGTGCGCTGTCGGCACGGACCAGTGCCAGCGCCTTGCTGTCCGGCGACCAGACCATGGCGTCGTAACTGTTGGCGCCGCCGTTGCGACCATCGTCAATTTTTTCATTGCGACCGCTGGCGATGTCCAGCAACCAGAGCTGGCCTTTTTTGTCGTCGTGAACAATTGATTTGCCATCCGGCGACAGCGACAGGTTCCAGCGATGGATGCTCGCATCACGGGTCAACTGCTTGCGTGTATTTGAACCGTCGGTAGCGAATTGCCAGATCTCGTTTTCACCGCTGATATCGGCAATCGCATACACAGATTTGCCGTCCGGGCTCAGTGTCGCGTTACGCACGCGTGCGCCGTCGGGCAGGGCTATTTCGACACGGCGCTCGCTGCCGGTGCCGGCAATCACAAGGTTCCCGCGCGCCGTCACCGTGACGCGTTCGCCACTGGGTGACAGGCTGCTGTGTGTGATGTAGCGCTGCGGCTTCACCCAGCGTTCGCGCTGCTGTTCAAAATCGGAAACCAGATCGATGCTCAACTGGCGATCCTGACCGGAAGCCAGATCCAGCACCCGCAGATCGGCGCCCAATTGATAGACAATGCGGCCAGCACCGAGCTGTGCACCCTGCAGGGCGAAATGTTTGTGACTCGTATGCTGCTTGCGATCACTGCCGTCAGCACGCATCGACCAGATATTGTCGACGCCGTCGATATCGCTGACAAAATACAGGCGATCCTGCCACCACATCGGCCGGCGCACTTGCACATCAACATCCGCCAGCAAGCGTTCGGCTTCACGCGTGCTGCCGACATCCCAGCGCCAGATCTGGCCCATGGTGCCGCCACGGTACTGGCGGGCGTTGTCGCCGGTCATGTGCAGGCCGAAACGGGTGAAGTAGAGCGTCTTGCCATCGGCGGAAAGCGTTGCCTCATTGGCATCGGCAAGCGGCATCACCGTGCGGGTGCGTGTTTTCGGATTCAGGCTGACAATCACCTGCGTGCGGGCCGGACCGCGTTCAGCATGCGTGCTGTAGAGAATGTCGCCGGACGGTGTCCAGCCCAGAACGGTGGAGCGGCCATTGTCATAGCTCAGACGTTGCGGCAGGCCGCCATCGATAGATGAAAGATAAACTTCGGTCGGGCCGTCATAGGCAGCTGAAAAAGCCAGCCATTTTCCGTCCGGTGAAATTGCTGCGTGAGTTTCGGCAGCCGCGTGCGTGGTCAGACGCTGCGCACGGCCTCCCTCTGGCGATGTTTTCCACAGATCACCCTCGGCAGTGAACACCAGTGCTTCACTGCTGATACCGGGAAAGCGGTAATAGCCGGTATCGGCGTGCGCAAAAGAAGCGACGGCCAGCGCGACGGCGCTGCTGAGCATTTTCAGTTTCATGTTGTTCTCCTGATATGCGCTGCGCCTCCGGCGTCGCAGCATGACGGCCGAGTTTGCCACGCGAATTGCGGCTGGGTGATCCGCTGTGTGGTGGATTGGCAATACTGCCAAGCGGGACCTGTTCTTGTGAAGTGCTGGTGAAGTGCTGGTGAAGTGTTTGAAATGTGGACGGGGGATGTGCGCGGGCGAGCGTGCAAACGTGAGGTGTTGCAATGCACGACATTCAGCACAGGACTGAGACCGGATTCCCGATCCCGGATACAAGACATCCGGGATCGGGCAAAACAAAAGGGCACCCGAAGGTGCCCTTTGTCGTACTTGGCAAAAGTAGACGCGCTTACTCGGCGCCCATTTCCTTGATCAGGTTGTGCGCCTGATCGACATGCTTCATTTGCCACAGCATGTAACGCAGATCGACCTGAATCGAGCGCGTCATTTTGGCGTTGAAGTCCCAGTCGGAAATGATCGAGTCCAGCGTGCCGTCGAAGGCGAGGCCAACCAGTTCACCTTTCGCGTTCAGCGTTGCCGAACCCGAATTGCCGCCGGTGATGTCCAGCGTGGCGAGGAAGTTGACCGGCACCGAATTCAGCGACGGTTCGAAGTACTTGCCAAAGTCCTTGTTCTTGATCGCCGCCAGCTGCGCATCCGGCGCATCGAACTCGCCTTCACCGGTGTGCTTGGCCGTGATGCCGCGCAGCGTGGTGAATGCCGTCCAGCTGCTGCCGTCGGCGCTGCCAACGTCACGGCTGGCGACTTTGCCGTAGGTCACGCGCAACGTGCTGTTGGCATCCGGATACACGGCTTCGCCCTTGCTGTTTTTGAAGGCGATCAGCGCCTTCATGTAATTGGCATAGGCTTGCTGGATTTTGCCGGCGATTTCCTCGTCTTTGGCTTCGCGTTTCATGGCTTCGTCGTACATGGCGACGGCAGCTTTGATGAAGCTGTCATTGCTGGCCTTGAAATCAGCCGGCTTCTTGTCCAACCATGCGGCACGTTCGGCTTTGTCGGCAAGTTTGCTGCCGGCATAGAGCGTATCGAGCAGGACTTTCAGATCGGCTTCTTTCATGCCGTCCTTGATGCCCAGCGCCTTGTCGAAGTTGGCGTTGCGGATCTTGGCTGGTTGCGCGGCGTACTGGCTGAGGAAGTTCAGCACCAAGGCCTTGTCGACTTGCTCGTCGTAGCTGCGCTCCAGCGCGGCCACACCGGATTTGAAGCGCGGCAGATCACGCTCCTGGAAACCGGCTTTGCGCTCGGCATCCGGCTTCTGCATTTCATTGGCCAGACGATAGAGCATGCGTGCCGTACCGAGCAGGCGCGGCGACGAGTAACCAAGCAGGAAATCATTCTTGCCTTGCTGGTCGCGTTCAGCGATCAGTTTTTCAACCGCATCGATGTCTGCGGCAAATTGCTTTTTGCGCGCGGCATCCGCATTGACCCAGGCTTTCAGCTCGGCGTGTTGTGCCTGCTTGCGGGCCAGGAAATCGCTGCCGGCGTAGCTGTCGAGCATGCCCTGACGATTCTTGTAGTAGTTGTTGATGCCGGCGACTTGCGAAGCGTACTTCAGCTCGGCGTCTTTGCGGTCTTTGGTTTCGCGGGCAATGACGTCCAGTTGCTGGCGCGAAGCGCTGACGAAAGCCGGATAGTTCCAGCCGAAGGTGTATTCCACTTCCGACGGCAGGCGGTGACGGTTGGTGCGGCCCGGATAGCCGGTGACCATGACGAAATCACCTTCCTTCACGCCTTCTTTGGCCAGACGCAGGTAGTGTTTCGGCACGTAGGGCACGTTGTCTTTCGAGAACTCGGCCGGCTTGCCGTCCTTGCCCACGTAAGCGCGATAGAAACTGTAGTCACCGGTGTGGCGCGGCCACATCCAGTTGTCGGTGTCACCACCGAATTTGCCGACGCCTTCTGCCGGCGCGTGCACCAGACGCACATCTTTCACTTCCATCTGCTTGATCAGATAGAACTCAAGACCGCCGTAGTAGCTGTACACGTTGCAGCGGTGGCCGACGTCTTTTTCGCATTCGCTGACCAGCGATTTCTGGTTGGTTTCGATGGCATCAACGCGCTTCTTGCCGGCAAGCTTCGCGGTTTTGGCATCGATGATCTTGTCGCTGACATTTTGCACATCAACGGTGACGAACACGCGGCTGCCCGGCGCGGCCGGCAGTTCTTCGTCGAGCGTTTTGGCAAGGAAACCGTTGGCGAGCAGGTTGCGTTCCGGTGTCGAGTTGTGGGCAATGCTGCCGTATGCGCAGTGGTGGTTGGTGACCACCAGACCTTGCGGCGACACGAACGAAGCTGAGCAGCCGCCCAGCGAAACGATTGCGCCCATCGGGAATTCAGTGAGCTGGGTCAGCTTCGACGGATCGATCTGCAGGCCGGCGGCTTTCAGTTGATCGGCGATTTGCGGCAGTTGTTGCGGCATCCACATGCCTTCGTCAGCGAAGGCGAGGTTGCTGAGCACGGCCAGTGTCAGGAGTGATTTTTTCATTCAGGTCCCCAATGCTTGATTTTTTGCGCTTGAAAAAGCCGCCGGAGTGTAACAAAGCACCTCCGCCGGCCGGGCGCTGTTTACGATTTGTTGCAAAGGGGCAGGCAAATGTTTACGTGCCGCGCGGCAATCGCCTGCGGCGTGAGGTTCTGGTGTCCGGCAGGGCGGCTGGCGGCTTCTTGTGCGGTGCGCAGATTGACGGCAGGCGTACCAGTTCTGCGCCTGCGCTGGCCGTGGAGCGGCCCGCGAGTCCGGTTTGCAGGCGGGTGCTCAAATCATGAACAGCAGAATGGCCAGTACGGTGCCGAGCGCCGGAATGGCCACCGTCATCGCCGCCATCGGCCAGTAGGCGCGGGCATGGGTTTCCTTGCAAATGGCGCGGATGGTGGTGACCACGTAACCGTTGTGCGGCAGCGAATCGAGCGCGCCGGACGACAGCGCCACCACGCGATGCAGCGCCTGCGGGTCCACTCCCTGGGCCAGGAAGTGCGGCGCCAGCAGCGGCAGTGCAATGGCCTGGCCGCCGGATGCCGAACCGGTCATGCCGGCGATCAGTGTGACCGCGATGGCGGCGCTGATCAGCGGTGAGCCGGGCAGGGCGGTGATGGCACTGACCACCTGCTGGAAACCCTCGGTCTGTTTGGCGACGGCACCGAAACCGACCACGGCGGCGGTGTTGGCAATTGCCAGCAAAGCACCGACTGCGCCATCGGACAGTGCCTGACCCGGTTGACGCAGGAATGTCCAGTTCAGGGCGGCGGTGGCGAGCAAACCGCCGGCCAGCGCGATGACCAGCGCCGACTGTTTCAGGCTGTCGTGCAACCAGAACGACAACAGCAGCACGACCAGCAGCGGCAGCACGCCGAACAATGGATGCGGCAGCGCGCGGTCGTCCGGTGCCTGCGGATCATCCGCGCGCATTTCGAAACGCGCGCCGCGCGCCAGATCAGCGCGGATCAACCGTTGCAGCCACCAGTAGCCTGATACCGCCATCACCAGCGCGACCATCAGGCTGATCTGCCAGCCGGCGTAAGGCGTGGTGTGCAGGTAAGCAATCGGAATCCAGTTCTGGATCTCCGGCGATCCGGCCGATGTCATCGTGAACGTGACGGAACCAAATGCCATGGTCGCGGGAATAAAGCGGCGCGGCAGATCGGCCTGGCGAAACAGGCTGAGCGCCATCGGATACACGGAAAATGCCACCACAAACAGCGACACGCCGCCGTAAGTCAGCACCGCACAGGCGATGATGATCGCCAGCGCCGCGCGCTGCATGCCAAAGCGTCGCACCAATGCAGCAGCGACACTGTCGGCCGCGCGCGTGTCTTCCATCATTTTTCCGAACAGCGCGCCGAGCAGGAACATGAAAAACCAGCTGGTGACAAAGCCGCTGAAGCCATCCATGTAACTGCCCAGCCAACTTGCGGCGCCAGCGCCAGCTGTTTGCGGGAACAGGGAAAGATTGCTGCACAACGCGACCAGCAGCGCGCACACCGGCGCGGCCAGCAACAGATTCCAGTTGCGCATGGCCAGCCACATCAACAGGGCCAAACCGGCCAGCACGCCAAACAGACTCATCAGTTGCGCTTCCCGCGATTGCAGATTGCCGGCGAGTATTCGGTGCGTTAACGGGGCGGGCCATCCTACCATCGTACAGATGAGCTCCCGGATTGAAGCGCGTATGTTGCCCCCGTCCCGACCCCCTTGCGGGCTGACGCGCAATAACGAAAAACGGAGTGTTGCCATGCAACAGAAGAACAAGCCCCTGCAGCTGTCCATCCTGAGTCTCGCCATTTGCGGTGCGCTCGCCGGCGTGCCGGCGTTTGCCCACACGTTCGTCGAAACGGGCGCGGATGCCGCCGAGCCAGCCAGCAAAAGCGAAGCCGAAAAACGCAAGGATGAAGGCGCAGAAGTGCTGGAGGTGACTGCACGTCGCATGAGCGAACGCATTCAGGACGTGCCGGTCGCGGTCACTGCCTTGTCGGAAGCAAAAATCGCCGACATGGGCGCGCAAACACTGGTTGATCTGGAACGCAGCGTGCCGAATCTCACCGTCAACGCCAGTCGCGGCACCAACTCCACCATCACCGCGTACCTGCGCGGCGTCGGCCAGAATGATCCGCTCTGGGGCTATGAACCCGGCGTCGGTTTGTACATTGATGACGTGTACATCGCCCGGCCACAGGGTGGTGTGCTGGACATTCTCGACATCCAGCGCGTGGAAGTGCTGCGCGGCCCGCAGGGCACGCTGTACGGCAAAAACACCATGGGCGGTGCGATCAAATATGTGACCCGTGAATTGCCGGATTACACGCGCGGCCAGATCGAGATCGGCGTCGGTGATTACAGCCAGCGCGACATCAAGGCTGGTTTCTCGACGCCTGTCGTCGAAGACAAACTGCTGTTCGGTATTTCCGCGGCCAAGTTGTCGCGCGACGGTTTTGGTCAGGTAGTGGAGGGCGCGCATGCCGGCAAAGATTTGTCCGACAAGGACATCACTGCCGCACGCATCAATCTGACCTGGCTGGCCAGCGACAGCGTCAAGGTGAAATTCATCGCCGACGATGTGCAGGATGACTCCAATGCGCGTGGCGGCCAGCGTCTGGTGCCGAGCGTGGTCACCAAGCAGCCGCCGCTGCCGGGTCGCTATGACACCCGGCAGAACATGGACCCGGAAAACAACGAAGTCAGCATGTCCGGGCAGGCCCTGACCATCAGCTGGGATATCAACGAGGACTGGCAGTTCAAATCGGTCACGGCGCAGCGTGAAGGCAGCACGCGCAGCGACATCGATTTCGATCAGATCAATCTGCCGGTGCTGGACATTCCGGCCTGGTATGACGACGAACAGTTCTCGCAGGAATTCCAGTTCAGTTACAGCGGCGAGAAATTGTCGCTGGTATCCGGTCTGTATTATTTCGATGGTGAAGCCTGCGGAAAATTTGACACCGTGCTGGGAATTCTGTTTGGTGTGGGTGGCGCCGGTTTTGCCCGCGAAACATCCGGCTGTGTCGATACCACCAGCCAGTCGCTGTATGCACAGGGCAGCTACAGGATCAGCGAGCAACTGAGCTTCACGCTTGGTGGTCGTTATGATGAAGACGAAAAGAGCGCCACCGTTGTCACCCAGAATTTCATGGGCATGCGCAGCAGCACCGGCACGCCCATTTCGGCGCGCGGCGTGTTCAGCGGCAGCGAAACCTTCGACGATTTTTCTCCGCGCGTGGGTCTGGAATACAAAATCAATCCGGATTTGATGACCTATGTGTCCTACAGCCACGGTTTCAAAAGTGGCGGCTTCAATATGCGCGGCAACATCCTGCTGGATGCGCAGGCCGGTCGGCCATTCCAGCCGGAAACAGTGGACACTTATGAACTGGGCCTGAAAGGCAGCTGGCTGGATCGGCGCGTGATGCTCTATGCGGCGCTGTTCACCCAGGATTATCAGGACAAGCAGGTGACAGTGAATGATTCCAGCACCGGTACACCGCTGCAGCGCGTGCTCAATGCCGCGCAGGCCAGCGGAGACGGTCTGGAGCTGGAGCTGTCAGCGCGCCTGACGGACGACTTCGCCATCAATCTCGTTTACGGCTATCTCGACGCCAAATACGACGAGTTTGTCGGTTCCATCACGCCCGGCGGTGCGCCGGTGGACATCAGTCATCTGGTACAGATGATCAACTCGCCGGAGCAGCAGTACAGCATCGGTTTCAGCTATGAAATGCAGATGGGCGCCGGTCGCCTGATGCTGCTCGCCGACTACAACTGGCGTGATGACACCTACATCTTTGAAGCCGTGACACCGGTGGATCAATCGGCCTATTCGCTCTACAACGCCTCGGCGGTGTTTTATCCGGACAACAGCAACTGGCGTTTTGCGCTGCATGGCCGCAATCTCGGCGACGAAGCCTATCGCACCGGCGGCTACAACTTCCCGGCCACCGGCGGCGACAACACCGTGACCGCCTATTACGGTGATCCGCGAACCTGGACGCTGACTGCCGCTTACAGCTTTTGAACGCATCACCGGCGCGCGCAGCCAGCGCATGTCGCACACGTCCTGACCCTGTAGCCACCGCCTCGGCGGTGGCGTTTTTTTGTGCGCTGCGTGCCGGCGGAACAAGGCAGAGATTTGTAGCGCCCGCTCATGTCCCGACACAAATCCGGACAAGACAGCCCGCCGGCTGCGTGCCAGCATACCGGCGCTTTGCCCGTTCCCCACGTTGCCGGCTGCCACTGCTGTGCGCCGGTGACGCGGGCAGGTCCGACAAGCAGACACATTCCGAGGGAAACACCATGTCGAAATCACTGCTGGCGGCGCTGATTGGCGCCAGCCTGAGCGCGGCCGTTGCCGCCGATAACAGCCCGTCCACGGGCGATGCCTACCAGTGGCTGGAAGATGTCACCGGCGAACAGGCCATGAACTGGGTGAAACAGCAAAATGCCATCAGCCAGGAAAAACTGACCCAGTCGCCGGCCTTCACGCAGATGAAGGATCGCCTGCTGGCGGTCATGAACTCCAATGCCCGCATTCCCTATGTCGGCAAGATGGGCGACTACTACTACAACTTCTGGCGCGATGCCGCCAATCCGCGCGGCGTCTGGCGACGCACGACACTGGATGAATACCGCAAGGCAGAACCGAAGTGGGAAGTCATTCTCGACCTCGACGTGCTGGGTAAAAGTGAAAACGAAAACTGGGTCTGGAAAGGCAGCGACTGCCTGTATCCGGAATACAAGCTGTGCCTGATCTCGCTGTCACGCGGTGGCGCTGACGCGACGGTGGTGCGCGAGTTCAATCTGGCGGAGAAGCAGTTCGTGAAGAACGGTTTCCAGCTGCCGGAATCGAAAGGTGCGGCTTCGTGGTATGACGAGAACGCGCTGATCATCGGTCGTGATTTCGGTGCCGGTTCGCTGACCGACTCCGGTTATCCGCGCATCAGCAAACTCTGGAAGCGTGGCAGCGATCTGGCCAAGGCCGAAGTGATTTACGAAGGCAAACAGGCCGATGTCTGGGTGTATGGCGGTCGCGATCACACCAAGGGTTTTGAACGCGAATATGTGCAGCGCGGCACCAGCTTCTACACCAACGAAACGTTCTATCGCCACAACGGCAAGCTGGTGAAGATCGACAAACAGGACGACGCCAGTGTCAGCGCCTACCGTGAGTGGATGCTGTTCACGCTGAAGAGTGACTGGACCGTCGGCGGCAAAACCTGGCCGAGCGGCGCCGTGCTGATCACCAGGTTCGACGACTTCATGGCCGGCAAGCGTGATTTCGAAATGCTGTTCACGCCCGGTGCACGCAAATCGCTGGCCGGTCTCAGCTTCACCAAGAATTTCATCCTGCTGAATGAGCTGGAAAACGTCCGCAATCGCGTTTATGTGCTCAGCCACAAAAATGGCAAATGGATGCGCGAAGCCATGCAGGGTCTGCCGGAGTTCGGCACGGTCAGCGTCTCGGCTGTCGATGACGAAGAATCGGATGACTACTGGCTGAACATTTCTGACTACACCACGCCGTCGCAATACCTGATCGGCAGCATCGGCAAAGGCAAGGCAACGCTGCTCAAGCAACTGCCATCGTTCTTCAACGCCGAAGGGCTGCAGGTGGCGCAGCATGAAGCGACATCGAAGGACGGCACGAAAGTTCCGTACTTCATGGTGTCGCGCAAGGACATGAAGCTGGACGGCAAGAATCCGACCCTGCTGTACGGCTACGGTGGTTTCCAGGTGTCGCTGACACCGGGTTACAACGCCAGCGCCGGCATTGCCTGGCTGGAAAAAGGCGGCGTGTACGTGGTCGCCAACATTCGCGGTGGCGGCGAATTCGGCCCGGCCTGGCATCAGGCGGCGCTGAAAGCCAATCGCAACAAGGCCTACGAAGACTTCATTGCCGTCGGCGAAGATCTGGTCAAGCGCAAGATCACCAGCAGCAAGCATCTGGGTATTCAGGGCGGTTCCAACGGCGGTCTGCTGATGGGCAACATGCTGACCATGCGGCCGGATCTGTGGGGTGCGGTGGTTTGCCAGGTGCCGCTGCTGGACATGCAGCGCTACAACAAACTGCTCGCTGGCGCATCGTGGATGGCGGAGTACGGCAACCCGGACGTGCCTTCGGACTGGAGTTTCCTCAAGCAATACTCGCCGTACCACAACCTGAAAACCGACGTGACCTATCCTGCGGTGCTGTTCACCACCTCAACACGTGATGACCGTGTCCATCCGGGCCATGCACGCAAGATGGCGGCAAAAATGCTCGGTGAACACAACGGTGAGGTGCTCTATTACGAGAACATTGAAGGTGGTCACGGCGGTGCCGCGAACAACGAGCAATCGGCGTTCATGACCAGTCTGGCCTACGCCTTCCTGTGGCAGCAACTGTCGCCGCGCTGAGCCTGTCGGGGACAACCAGAAAAAGCGGCGCCCATTGGCGCCGTTTTTTTTGGGGCTTTGAATCTGCCCGGCTGTACCGGAAACAGCAAACCACGCAGAACCTGTCAGGGCGACAAGTTTGACATTGCGCAAGTTTCCGCCGGAAAGCGCGGCTTTTCCGCCCGTGCTGCGACACTTTGCCGCAGCACGGGGGCTGCCCGTGACCGTGACTGAAAAGGACAATGCCGGACACAACATCCCGGTCCTTTTTGTGGTCACTCATGAACAAAAAACTGCTCGCTCGCAGCATTGCTGCGCTGCTGATTTCACCGCTGGCCGCGCAGGGCGCTGAACTGATCCCGGCAGCCAGCGCCGTCACTACCGACAACAAGGAAACCGTTGCCGCATCGGTAACGGCCGGCAATCCTGAAGCCGTGAAACCGGCGCCCGTCACTACCGCACCGCACGCGGACAAACGTTTTGCCGACGCCGATGAAGTCATGGTGGTGATTGGCGCGCATGTGCACGATCCGCTCACCCTGCACACCGATCCGGAGCGTCCGCGCCAACCCATTCCTGCAGCAGATGGTGCCGGCTATCTGAAAAACATTCCCGGCTTCAGTGTCGTGCGCAAAGGCGGACTCGGCGGCGATCCGGTGCTGCGCGGCATGGGCATGTCACGGCTTGGCATCCTGATCGATGACTCGTTGTTGCTCGGTGGCTGCGGTGGACGCATGGACCCGCCAACCGCCTATGTGTTTCCGCAAAGTTTCCAGTCGATCACGGTGCTCAAAGGGCCGTATTCCGTGGCACACGGTGGCGGCAATCTTGCCGGGGTGGTGATGTTTGATCGCGAGCCGCCACAGTTTGCGCCTGGCGGTGGCGTACAGGGCCAGCTGCGTGCCCTGGTCGGATCGTTTGGTCGTGATGATCTGATGGCCCGTGTCGAAACCGGCAACAACAGTGTCTATCTGCGCGCGGCGGCAACCCGTGCCCGGGGCGACGATTATCGCGACGGTCGCGGGGATGAGGTGCGTTCCTTCTACGAGCGACGCAACATCTCTTCGCAGCTTGGCTACACCCCGGACAACGATACGCTTTTGGAATTGTCGGTCGAGCGCAGTGAAGCCGAGGCCGCATATTCGGACCGCATGATGGACGGTCCGGTGTTCAACCGGGAAAGCAGCGCACTGCGTTTCGAGAAAGATTTTTCCGGCCTGCTGAATCGCATCGAAATTCAGCTGTTCGACAATTACATCGATCATGTGATGGACAATTATTCGCTGCGTCCCCTCAAGGGCATGAAATCGGCAAGCAATCCGGATCGTGAAGACACGGGCGGAAAAATCGCCCTGCGGTTTGCACCGGGCGACAATCTGATACTGCAGCTGGGCGCCGACGGTCATGATGACACGCACCGCCTGCGCGGCGGCGCGTTGTACGCCAGCCAGCCACGGCTGAAAGATGCCGCATTTGCCTATCGCGGCCACTACGTGGAGCTGGAGTGGAAACCGGAGGGCTGGTTGCTGCGCAGCGGTTTGCGCCGCGACGCCGTTGAAACCGAGTTGTTCAACGCTCAGGGCAGCTTCCTGCGCGATACAGAAAACACGCTGCATGGCGGCTTCCTGCGTCTTGAGCAGCAAAGCGGCAGCGCCGGCAACTGGTTTGTGGCCGTTGGGCAAAGCGAGCGTGCGCCTGATTTCTGGGAGCGCAAACGTGATCTGCAACTGCAGCTGCGGCCGGAACAGAATCGCCAATTTGACGTTGGCTACAGCTGGCGCAGCGAAACCCTGTCGGCCACCGTGTCGTTGTTCAGCAATCGCATCGACGACTACATTCTGCTGCGTCTGCCGTCGAGCATGCGCAATGTTGACGCCGAGACCCGCGGTGGTGAAATTGATCTCGGCTGGCGCCTGCACAGCGACTGGCGTTTGAATGCATCGCTGAGTCATGTGCGCGGCGACAACCGCACCGATCACAAGCCGCTCGCGCAATTGCCGCCACTGGAGGCCGTGTTGTCGTTGCAGTACGAACACGATGACTGGTCCGGCGCGCTGGTGTGGCGTGGCGTCAGCAAGCAGGATCGCATCGACATCGGCGCCGGTAATGTTGCCGGTCAGGATTACGCCGCTACGGCCGGTTTCGCAACACTGGGCGCGCACATGGGCTGGCAGATCAACCGGCAATGGCAACTTGCCGCCGGCATCGACAACTTGTTCGATAAACGCTACGCCGAACACCTGTCACGCAATGTATCGCCCATGGTGGCGGCAATTGGCTACGAACAAACCGGCCGCATCAACGAGCCGGGTCGTACGCTGTGGCTGTCGCTGGGCTTCAGCTTCGAATAAGCGGATTCGATGGGGCAGGGATGCCCGCAGGATTGAACGGCGTCTGATCGGTTTTCCTGTGGGGCCGAGTTCATTCGGCCAGGGTCCATCAGTTCCGATCCAGCCGGCTCACAATCAGCGTACCGCTGCCGGAAAAATCCGGCTCCACAATTTTCCTGTGGCAGCGCTGCGGAGCAGTTATCACAAAAGAAGAAGGCCGCATCAGCGGCCTTCTTCTTTTCTTCATCGGCAAATCAGTCGAACTTCATCTCCGGCACATGCGCCGGCACAATCATTTCGCCTTCGGTTTTGCTGACGATTTCCTCCACCGACACGCCCGGTGCGCGCTCGAGCAGATGGAACTTGCCATCGCGGATCTCGACCACGGCCAGATCGGTGACGACTTTCCTGATGCAGCTGACACCGGTCAGCGGCAGCGCGCACTGCTTGAGCAACTTCGATGCGCCGGTTTTGTCAGCGTGGGTCATGGTGACCACGATGTTGCGCGCACCGGCGACCAGATCCATCGCACCGCCCATGCCCTTGACCAGTTTGCCCGGCACCATCCACGAAGCGATATTGCCGTGCACGTCGACTTCAAATGCGCCAAGCACGGTCAGATCGACATGGCCGCCGCGGATCATGGCAAAACTTTCTGCGGAGGAAAAAAACGCCGCACCGGTGGCCGTGGTAACGGTCTGTTTGCCGGCGTTGATCAGATCCGGGTCAACCTGATCATCGGTGGGGAAGGGGCCCATGCCGAGCAGGCCGTTTTCTGACTGCAGCATCACCTGCATGCCCGCCGGCACATAGTTGGCAACCAGCGTCGGAATGCCGATGCCGAGGTTTACGTAATAACCATCGCGCAGCTCCTGGGCAACGCGCATGGCAATTTGTTCACGGGACAGCGCCATGTTGTCTCTCCTCAAGCCTTGCGAACGGTGCGCTGCTCAATGCGCTTCTCGAAATGCGTGCCCTTGATCACACGGTGCACATAAATGCCCGGCGTGTGAATGTGTTCCGGGTCCAGTTCACCGGGCTCGACAATTTCTTCCACTTCGGCAACGGTGATACGGCCGGCGGTGGCCATCATCGGATTGAAATTCATTGCTGTCTTGCGGAACACCAGATTGCCGTAGCGATCGGCCTTCCAGGCTTTGATCAGCGAGAAATCCGCCGTCAGCGAACGTTCCAGCACGTAGTCACGGCCATCAAAGTTTGCGCTGGGTTTGCCTTCAGCGACTTTGGTGCCGTAACCGGTGGCGGTGTAGAACGCCGGAATGCCTGCGCCACCGGCGCGGATTTTTTCCGCCAGCGTGCCCTGTGGAGTCAGGATCACTTCCATTTCGCCTGACATCAGCAGTTTTTCGAACAGTGCGTTCTCGCCGACATAGGACGCCATCATGGTTTTGATCTGGCGTTTCTCCAGCCACAGGCCGAGGCCGAAGCCATCGACACCGGCGTTGTTGGAGATCACCGTCAGACCGGTGCTGCCGAGTTCATAGACCTTTTTGATCAGGCCTTCCGGAATGCCACACAGTCCGAAGCCGCCAACCATGATGGTCATGCCATCCTTGATGCCGGCGAGTGCGTCGTCGTAGCTGTTTACGACCTTGTCAAAGCCTGCCATTGCCACTCCTCAACGTGCGTTGCTGACGCCGGCTGCGATTCTAGCGAAGCGCGCCGCGCGCCACCTTATAACCAAAGGCTTGCTGCCGAAAGATTGACTTAGTTGCCGCGCTTTGCCAGCAGGGCGCGTGCGGCTTTGGAACCTGGCTCACGGCCCAGTACCTGCGAAATGCGCGCGCTGACATCCAGCAGCGCCTGCATGTCGATGCCGGTTTCGATGCCGAGGCCATTGAGCATGTACAACACATCTTCGGTGGCGACATTTCCCGATGCACCTTTGGCATAGGGGCAGCCGCCCAGCCCGCTGACCGAACTGTCGACAACCGCGACGCCCATTTGCAGGCAGGCGTGAATATTCGCCAGCGCCTGACCATAAGTGTCGTGAAAATGAACCGCGAGTGCGCTGAGCGGCACCTGATCGGCGACCGCCGAGATCAGTCGCTGCGCCTTGCCCGGCGTCCCGGTGCCGATGGTGTCGCCGAGACTGATCTCGTAGCAACCCATGCGGTACAGCGTGCCGGCCACCTCGGCCACTTTCGCGGCGTCAATGTCGCCTTCATACGGACAGCCGAGCACGCAGGACACATAGCCGCGCACGCGCACGCCGGCCGCCTGTGCGGCAGCCATCACCGGCGCGAATCGTTCGAGACTTTCGGCAATCGAACAGTTGATGTTTTTCTGCGAAAAACTTTCCGAGGCCGCGCCGAAAATCGCAACCTCCTGAGCCCCCACTGCCAGCGCCGATTCAAAGCCCTTGAGATTGGGCGTCAGCACCGGATACGACACGCCAACTTTGCGTTGCAGACGCGTCATGATCTCGCTGGCATCGGCCATCTGCGGCACCCACTTCGGCGACACGAAGCTGGTCGCTTCGACCACCGGCAAACCGGCGTCGGCGAGGCCGTGGATCAGCGCCAGCTTGTCATCGGTGCTGACCGGTTGCTTCTCGTTCTGCAAGCCGTCGCGCGGACCGACTTCGACAATCTTTACCTTCGCCGGCAATGTCACGTCCGATTCTCCACGTGCAGATTATTTTTCGAAGCGCAGCAGTTCGGCGCCATCCGGCACCAGATCACCTTGTGCGAACAGCACGTCGGCAACAATGCCATCGGCCGGTGCGCGGATGGTGTGCTCCATCTTCATCGCTTCCATGACCATCAGCGCCTGACCGGCAACGACTTTGTCGCCCGCCTGCACGCTCACCGCGATCACGGTGCCCGGCATCGGCGCACTCAGCGTCGCAGCACCGCCGCCGCCCTGACTGCCGGCATCGACGGTTTTCAGTCGCAGCAGACGTGACCAACCGTGACCGAGCAGCGTCAGGTCATTGCCGGTCTGCACGACACGAACCGACTGGCGCTTGCCATCGATGCTGACATGCAACAGACCATCATCGGCAGCGTGCACATCGGCCGAACATCTGCCGTGCGGCAGTTCGAGCACATAGCCGCGGTCGCGGAAATGCACGGTGACAGACAGTTCGCTGTCGGCGTACAGGAAAGTGAAAACGTGGTGATTGTCTTCGTTCAGGCGCCAGCCATTGACCTGGTGCCAGGGCGAGTAACGATCCGCCGAGCGTGCCGCCAACTCACGCGCCTGACGCTCACGTTCACCGAGCAGATGCAGTGCGGCAATCGCCAGCTCTTCATCGGCCAGCGCCGGTGTTTTCGGGAACAGGGCATCGTTGTGACGCTTGATGAACCCGGTATCGACATCGCCGGCAATGAAAGACGGATGCGAAGCGAGCGCATTCAGAAAGCGGATATTGTGGGCCAGACCGACAATTTCATACTCGCCGAGTGCCGCACGCAGACGCGCCAGCGCTTTCTCGCGGCTTTCATCCCAGACGATCAGCTTGGCGATCATCGGGTCGTAGTACATCGACACGCTGTCGCCTTCGCGCACACCGGTATCGATGCGCACATGATGCGAGGCGTCCGGCTGACGCAGGTGTACCAGCTTGCCGATCGACGGCAGGAAATCATTGTCCGGATCTTCAGCGTAAATACGCGCTTCAAATGCATGGCCGTTGATGCGCAGTTGATCCTGCATGCAGGGCAGGGGCTCGCCGCTGGCGACGCGCAGTTGCCATTCGACCAGATCCTGACCCGTGATTTTTTCCGTGACCGGATGCTCGACCTGCAGGCGGGTGTTCATTTCCATGAAATAGAACGAACCGTCTTCGTCGAACAGGAATTCGCAGGTGCCGGCACCGACATAGCCAACCGCTTTGGCGGCGCGTACCGCGGCTTCGCCCATGGCCTTGCGGATATCGGCCGGCATCTGCGGTGCCGGTGCTTCCTCGATGATCTTCTGGTGCCGACGCTGCACCGAGCAGTCACGCTCGAACAGGTAAACAGCGTTGCCGTGCGTATCGGCAAAGACCTGTATTTCGACGTGACGCGGTTTGGTCAGGTACTTCTCAACCAGCACGCGTTCATCACCGAAAGAGGCTTTGGCTTCGCGCTGGCAGGAGGCGAGATTCTCGGCAAATTCGCTGTCGGACAACACCGCGCGCATGCCCTTGCCGCCACCGCCGGATACGGCCTTGATCAGCACCGGGTAGCCAATGTCACGCGCCGCGTTTTGCAGCACATCCAGTGACTGATCGGCGCCGTGATAACTCTTGACGAGGGGCACGCCGGCCGGTCCCATGATCTCTTTGGCGCCGGCTTTTGAACCCATGGCGCGGATTGCCGATGCCGGTGGGCCGATGAAAACAATATTGTTCGCTGCGCACAGATCGGCGAACGCGGCGTTCTCGGACAGAAAACCGTAACCGGGATGGATGGCCTGGGCGCCGCTGCGTTTCGCCACTTCGATGATGCGTTCAGCCTGCAGATAGCTGTCGCGTGCGGCGGCGCCACCGATATGCCAGGCCTCGTCGGCCAGCGCGACATGCATGCTGTTGGCATCGGCGTCGGAGTAAACCGCGACACAGCGAATGCCGAGACGGTGGGCAGTACGGATCACCCGGCAGGCGATCTCGCCGCGGTTGGCGATGAGAATTTTTTCAAACATCATTCGAGATCCGTGCTGTCCTTGACGTCCCAGTTGGGCGTGCGTTTTTCGAGAAAGGCGCCAATGCCTTCGCGACCTTCGGCCGAGGCGCGCAGATCGGCAATTTTCTGTGCCGTGAAGCGCACCAGATCTTCATCTATCGGTTTGCCGGCGACACGCGCGATCAGACGCTTGGCTTCCTGTACCGCAACCGGTCCGTTGGCAAGCAGCGTGTCGACAAGCTTTTCGACTTCGGCGTCGAGGTGGTCCGGCGCATACAGCTCGTGCACCAGCCCAAGACGCAGGGCGGTTTCGGCGTTGAAGCGCTCGGCGGTAACGAAGTAACGTTTCGCGGCCCGCTCGCCAATCGCAGCGATCACATAGGGCGAGATCACCGCCGGGATCAGTCCAAGTTTGACTTCGGAAAGGCAAAAGCTGGCGGTACTCGATGCCAGGGCAATGTCGCAGCAGGCAACCAGACCGACACCACCGCCGAACGCGGCGCCCTGCACGACCGCGACAGACGGTTTCGACAGCGTGGCCAGCGTCTGCATTAGTGTCGCCAAGCCCAGCGAGTCCTGATAATTCTGCGACCAGGAATAACCGGCCATGCGCTTCATCCAGTTCAGATCGGCGCCGGCAGAGAAACTTTTTCCGAGTGCACGCAGCACGATGACGCGCACGCTGTCGTCGGCATTCATCGCCTGCAGCGCTTCGGTCAGATCGCGGATCAGCGTGTCGTCAAACGCGTTGTGCAAATCCGGGCGATTCAGCGTCAGCGTGCCGACACCGCGGGCATCTTTGGCAATCAGGATTGCAGAGTCATCCATCGGTTTTCTCCCGGCTTACATGCGGAACACGCCGAACCTGGTCGGCTGGATGGGGGCATTGAGTGCGGCGGAAATGCCCAGACCGAGCACCATGCGCGTGTCGGCCGGATCAATGATGCCGTCGTCCCAGAGGCGCGCGCTGGCGTAGTAGGGATGTCCCTGGGTTTCGTACTGTTCGCGGATGGGCGCCTTGAAGGCCTCCTGCTCATCGGCCGGCCAGACCTTGCCTTCTTTCTCAAAATTGTCGAGCTTCACCTGCGCCAGCACATTGGCTGCCTGCTCGCCACCCATCACGGAAATGCGCGCATTCGGCCACATCCACATGAAGCGCGGGCTGTAGGCGCGACCGCACATGCCGTAATTGCCGGCACCGAAAGAGCCGCCGACGATGACGGTGAATTTCGGCACATTGGCACAGGCAACAGCGGTGACCATTTTGGCGCCGTTTTTGGCGATGCCGCTCTGCTCGTATTTTTTACCGACCATGAAGCCGGTAATGTTTTGCAGGAACACCAGTGGAATGCCGCGCTGTGCGCACAGCTCGATAAAGTGTGCGCCTTTCAGTGCCGATTCCGAAAACAGGATGCCGTTGTTGGCCACGATGCCGACCGGATAGCCAAAAATGTGCGCAAAGCCGCACACCAGCGTGGTGCCGTACAGCGGTTTGAATTCATCCAGTTCCGAGCCATCGACAATGCGCGCGATCACTTCGCGGATGTCGAACGGTTTCTTGCTGTCGGTGGGGATCACGCCGTACAGCTCTTCAGCAGGGTAGAGCGGATCACGCGCCGGACGCAGATCGAGTTCGACCTTCTTGCTGATGTTCAGATTGCTGACAATCTGACGCGCCAGTTGCAGCGCATGGCGATCATTCTGTGCGTAGTGATCGGTGACGCCCGACAGTTTGCAATGCGTGTCGGCACCACCGAGTTCTTCGGCGCTAACCACTTCGCCAGTGGCAGCTTTCACGAGCGGCGGACCGCCGAGAAAAATCGTGCCCTGATTGCGGACGATGATCGATTCATCGGCCATCGCCGGCACGTAGGCGCCACCAGCAGTACAGGAGCCCATGACCACGGCGATCTGCGGGATGCCGTCAGCCGACAGCGTGGCCTGGTTATAGAAAATGCGTCCGAAATGTTCCTTGTCCGGAAACACTTCATCCTGCTGCGGCAGATTCGCGCCGCCGGAATCAACCAGGTATATGCAGGGCAGACGGTTCTCACGGGCAATTTCCTGGGCGCGCAGGTGCTTTTTCACCGTCATCGGAAAGTACGTGCCGCCCTTGACCGTCGCATCGTTGCAGACGATCAGGCATTCACGACCGGCGACACGGCCGATGCCGGTGATGATGCCGGCTGCGGGGACTGTTGTTCCCGATGAAGTGCTTCCCTGTGAAGAACTTCCCTGCGCAGGACTGCCATACATGTCCCAGGCGGCCAGCTGCGAAAATTCCAGGAACGGCGAGCCGACATCAAGCAGGGCGCGAATGCGATCCCGCGGCAGCAGCTTGCCGCGTGCGGTGTGTTTCTCATTGGCCTTGGCGCCACCACCTTCGGCGATCAGCGCCATCTTGTCGCGCAGATCACTGACCAGCGCCTGCATGGCTTCGGCATTGGCCTTGAAATCGGCGCTGCGCGGGTTGAGAGTCGAATGCAAGGTCGGCATGAAACCGTGTTCCTTTTTCGCTGCGGCGTGCAGCCGCAATGTCGTTGGACCTGATCACCGCCCAGCGCGGTGATCGTTTCCGGTGGCGCCTCAATCAAACAGGGCGCGGGCAATCACCAGCTTCTGTACTTCCGACGTGCCTTCGTAAATCTGGCAGACGCGGGCATCACGGTAGTACTTTTCCACCGGGAAATCATTCAGGTAACCATAACCACCATGCACCTGGATGGCGGCGCTGCACGCCCGTTCGGCAACCTGGCTGGCAAACAGCTTGGCCATTGAGGCTTCTTTCAGACAGGGCTGGCCGGCTTCGCGCAAGGCAGCGGCCTGCAGATAGAGCAGGCGTGCGGCTTCGATTTCGGTGGCCACTTCAGCCAGTGAAAAGCCCACGGCCTGATGCTGGCCAATCGGCTTGCCGAAAGTTTTGCGTTCACCGGCGTAGCGAACGGCAGCTTCCAGCGCGGCGCGGGCGATCCCGACCGATTGCGCCGCAATGCCGATACGACCACCTTCCAGATTCGACAGGGCGATTTTGTAGCCTTCGCCTTCCTGGCCAAGCAGATTGCCGGCCGGAATGCGGCAGTTGTCGAACACGATCTGCGCTGTATCCGAGGCGTGCTGGCCGAGTTTTTCCTCGATGCGCGCTACCTGATAACCGGGCGTATTGGTGGGCACGATGAAGGCGCTGATGCCTTTTTTGCCGGCCGATGGATCAGTGACCGCAAACACAATCGCCACGCCGGCATTTTTGCCGGACGTGATGAATTGTTTGGCGCCGTTCAGCACGTAGTCATCGCCGTCGCGCACGGCGCGGGTTTTCAGATCGGCGGCGTCAGAGCCGGCATGCGGTTCGGTCAGACAGAACGCACCGAGATAGTCGCCACGCGCCATCGGTTTGAGGAATTTTTCTTTTTGCGCGTCGTTGCCGAATTTCAGGATCGGCATGCAGCCGACGGAATTGGTGACGCTGACAATGGTGCCGGTGGCGGCATCGCCGGCGGAAATTTCTTCCAGCACCAGCGCGGCAGAAATGTAGCCGATGTTCGAGCCGCCCCATTGTTCGGGCACGGTCATGCCGAGAAAACCCAGCTCGCCGAGACCGGCAATGGCCTCGGCCGGAAAGGTCTTGTCGCGATCCCATTGCGCAGCGAAGGGCGCAATGCGTTCCTGGACAAATCCACGCGCCATGTCGCGGATCATGCGTTGTTCTTCAGTCAGCAGCATCTGAGCGTTCCTGTTGCTGAGTCGCCAGCCGGTGGGGCACTCGTTTTGTTGTGTTCACCGGACAGAACGTTGCTCTCCGGCGTGTTGTGCACAGCGGGGTGGTGCTGATTTCTTCTGCAATTTCTTTTGCTGTTGCCCGCAAGGCAGCGCGTGCGTGGCGCGGCCTTGCGGTGCTTCTGTATTGCCGCTTACACCAGCTCGATGGCCAGGGCCGTGGCTTCGCCGCCGCCGATGCACAGGCTGGCGACACCGCGCTTCAGACCGTACTGGCGCAGCGCGCTGACCAGCGTCACCACCAGACGTGCGCCGGAGGCGCCAATCGGGTGACCGAGGGCGCAGGCGCCGCCGTGGACGTTGACTTTGGCCGGGTCGAGGCCGAGATCCTTGATCGCGGCCATCGCGACCACGGCAAACGCTTCGTTGATCTCGAACAGATCCACCGAGTCCCTGGTCCAGCCGGTTTTGGCGAACAGCGCTTCGATGGCGCCGACCGGCGCAGTGGTGAACCAGTTCGGCTCACGGGCGTGACCGGAATGACCGACGATGCGGGCCAGCGGCTGCAGGCCGCGCTTTTTCGCCTCGCTTTCGCGCATCAGCACCAGCGCCGCCGCGCCGTCGGAAATCGACGAGGAGTTGGCTGCGGTGACAGTGCCGTCTTTGGCAAACGCCGGCTTGAGCGTCGGGATCTTGTCAATCTTGGCGTTGCCCGGTTGCTCGTCGATTTTTACCAGCGTTTCGCCGCCCTTGCCGGCGATGGCGACCGGTTCAATTTCCCACTCGAAACGGCCGTCGGCGATGGCTTTCTGTGCGCGCACCGTCGAGGTGATGGCGTACTCGTCCTGGGCTTCGCGGCTGAAGCCATAGGCCTTGGCGGTTTCTTCGGCAAACGTGCCCATCAGGCGGCCCTTGTCGTAGGCATCCTCAAGGCCGTCAAAGAACATGTGGTCGATGACCTGGGCATGACCGAGACGCAGGCCGGCGCGCGCTTTCGGCAGCAGGTAGGGCGCGTTGGTCATGCTCTCCATGCCGCCGGCGACCATCACATCGTTGGTGCCGAGTGCAACCAGATCGTGGGCCAGCATCAGGGCTTTCATGCCCGATCCGCAGACCTTGGAAATGGTGGTGCAGGGCACGGCCTTGGGCAGGCCGGCGCCCAGCGCCGCCTGACGGGCCGGGGCCTGACCGAGGCCGGCGTGCAGCACGCAACCCATGAACACTTCCTGCACGTCTTCGGCCTTCAGCCCGGCACGGGCAACGGCGGCCTTGATGGCGGCGGCGCCAAGTTCCGGCGCGCTTTTGGCCGACAGGCTGCCCTGGAAACCGCCCATGGCGGTGCGGGCGACGGAGACGATGACAACCGGATCGTGGGACATGGAAACCTCCATTAATCGGAATGCAGTGAGCGGATAGGGCGGCGATATTGACGCGCCGCAGCATCAGCGTCCATCCGGCCAGAACAGCAACGCCACTGGGCAGACCACCGCGAGCGGGTTTCCGCGGTGGCAGACAGTGGCGTCAGCGCCGTTACCGACCGGGACGCGCCCGGTTGCTCTTACAGGCTCTCTTTGAACAACTCGCGACCGATCAGCATGCGGCGGATCTCGCTGGTGCCGGCGCCGATCTCATAAAGCTTGGCGTCGCGCAGCAGGCGACCGGTCGGGTATTCATTGATGTATCCGTTGCCGCCGAGGATCTGGATGGCGTCGAGCGCGCAGCGTGTCGCGGCTTCGGCGGCAAACAGGATGGCGCCAGCGGCGTCCTTGCGCGTGGTTTCGCCGCGGTCGCAGCTTTGTGCCACAGCATAGACGTAGGCGCGCGAGGCGTTCAGCGTGGTGTACAGATCGGCAACCTTGCCCTGAATGAGCTGGAATTCACCGATTGCCTGACCGAACTGCTTGCGCTCGTGCACATAGGGCAGCACGACATCGAGGCAGGCTTGCATGATGCCGATGGGACCAGCCGCCAGAACGGCGCGCTCGTAATCCAGACCGCTCATCAGCACGCGCACGCCTTCGTTCAGCGCGCCCATGACGTTTTCGGCCGGCACTTCGCAATCCTGGAACACCAGCTCGCAGGTGTTCGAGCCGCGCATGCCGAGCTTGTCGAGTTTCTGCGCGGTGCTGAAACCCTGCATGCCTTTTTCGATCAGGAAGGCCGTAATGCCACGCGGACCGGCGTTGATGTCGGTTTTGGCGTACACCACCAGCACGTCGGCATCCGGGCCGTTGGTGATCCACATCTTGTTGCCGTTCAGCACATAGCGGTCGCCTTTTTTGTCGGCGCGCAGTTTCATGCTGACCACATCCGAGCCGGCGCCCGGTTCCGACATTGCCAGCGCACCGACGAATTCGCCGCTGCACAGTTTCGGCAGATATTTGCGCTTCTGTGCCTCGGTGCCGTTGCGGCGGATCTGGTTCACGCACAGATTCGAATGCGCGCCATACGACAGGCCAATCGACGCCGACGCGCGGCTGATCTCTTCCATGGCGATGACATGTTCGAGATAACCCAGACCCGAGCCGCCAAATTCCTCTTCGACGGTGATGCCGAGCAGACCGAGCTCACCGAGCTTGCGCCACAGGTGATGGGGGAATTCGTTCTTGTGGTCCACTTCGGCCGCAATCGGCGCGATCTCTTTTTCGGCGAAGGCGCGCACGCTGTCGCGGATCATGTCGGCAGTGTCACCGAGGGCAAAATTCAGCGTCGGAACCATGGTCTCTCGTCTCCGGGTAAAGCGTTGCGTGGCGTCAGATCGGAATGAACGCGGTGGCCGCGTCAGGATTTCGCCGAACTTGCGTTGAGTTTGGCTTCGATGTTGTCGAGCTCATGGAGCATGTGCTCGATGTCAGTCTGCTGTTGCTGGAGTTTGGCGCGACGGCGCGAGATCTTGGCGCGCAGCACCTGGGTCTGCAGCTCGGCGCCTTGCGGCAGATCGTAGAGGTCGATGATTTCCTTGATCTCGGCAAGGCTGAAACCAATGCTCTTGCCGCGCAGGATCAGCATCAGGCGGACGCGGTCACGATTGCTGTACACGCGCGCCGTGCCATTGCGCTGCGGCTCAATCAGCCCTTCGTCTTCGTAATGACGCAGCGAGCGGGGCGTGACATCGAACTCGCGGCTCAGGTCCGTAATCGTGTACGTGCTTTTCATGGTGTCTCGTTCGCGGCCGGGAACAGGGCGGGGGAAAGCCTAGCTCACCTTTACGTTAACGTAAAGAGTACTGAACAGGCCGATTCTCGCCCCGGCGTCGACATCATCCAAGAATTTTAGGTAGCAAAATCATCATTTTAGGAATCGTTTTTAAACTGAACTTAAAGTTGTTTCGAGCTTATGCCTTATCGTGCAGCGCAAATTGCCGGCCCGCGATGCCTGAGCTAAGGTTTTCCGGGAGTGGTCAGCGGCGCAGCCTCGAGTGCCGGTGACTGCTCTTTGCGAAGACCGTTCCAGCAGAGAGGAATGCACGATGAAGAGACAGAAGCGTGATCGCCTGAGCCGCGCTCACTCCCGCGGGTACAACGCCGGTCTGGAAGGCAAGGCGCGCGAAGCGTGCCCGTACATGGTGGGCGAACCCCGTGAGCACTGGATGGGAGGATGGCGCGAGGCGCGCATGAGTCTCGGCGGCGTGAATTTGCTCTGAAGCGAATCTCCGCTTTCTCCAGTCACGACGCGACCTTCCGGTCGCGTTTTTTATGGCCGCTCAAAACAGTGAACAGCTGCTGGGACGCCAAAGTAATGAAGGGGTGGCGAAGACAGCCCTTGGCGGAAGCGGTGACATGCATGCCGGCGCCTCCTTGCGCCGCCGCGGGCGGATACGCCGTGCAAAACCGCCGTCCTGCGTTTTTGTCGAACCCGGGTGAACTCGAACGACCAGCATCGGCAAATGAAAAAGGGCTGTCCGGAGACAGCCCTTTCTTCATTTGGCGGAAGCGGTGAGATTCGAACTCACGGATGACTTGCGCCATCGCCGGTTTTCAAGACCGGTGCATTCAACCGCTCTGCCACGCTTCCGGAATATATCTGGACAGTTTTTGTCCAGCCTCGTCGCTGCGGACGCCGAGGGCGCGCAAGGATAAACGAGTGTGCTTCGGTCGAAAAGCTTGAATTGCTCCTCCGTATCGTTGAGAGCCCGGACGGCGCGCACCCATCCGACTTGTTCGGGGCGTCGGCAGGCAGTATGGTTCGCGGATTGATGAGCCGGCGCAGGACGCGCCGATGTGGGAGGGAAAGGACCAATGATCAAAGTACTGCTGGCTGATGACCACGATCTGGTGCGCACCGGTGTGCGCCGCCTGCTCGAAGACGCAGGCGACATCAAGGTGGTGGGCGAGGCGGCAACCGGCGAGGACGCGCTGCGCCTGGCGCGCGAGCTGAAGCCGCAGGTCGTGCTGATGGACGCCAACATGCCGGGCATGGGCGGTCTGGAAGCGACCAAGCGCTTGTTGCGGCAGGTGCCCGAGGCTCGGGTCATCGCCCTGACCGTGCACGGTGACGAGCCGTTTCCGTCGCGTTTCCTGCAGGCCGGCGCTGCCGGCTATCTGACCAAGGGCGCCGACGTTGCGGAAATGGTCAAAGCCATCCGTCAGGTGGCCGGTGGCCGTCGTTACATTGCCGCCGATGTTGCCCAGCAGATGGCGCTGCGGCAGGTCAATGACGACTCTGACAATCCGTTTGAACAGCTGTCCGAGCGCGAAACCCAGGTGATGCTGATGGTGACGCAGGGACAAAAAGTGCAGGAGATCGCCGACAAGCTTTGCCTGTCACCAAAGACGGTCAATTCCTACCGCTATCGCTTGTTTGAAAAGCTCAAGGTCAACAGCGATGTTGAGCTGACGCACATGGCCATCCGCCACGGCGTGGTCCAGACCGCCTGATACCCAGACCACCGGATACCCAGACCACCTGGTACAACGAATGCTGCTGACACAGGACGCCGGCTTTTGCCGGCGTTTTGCTTTGCAGGCTTGGCGAATTTTGCGATGCGCTCCTGACAGCCTTTGCCGGTCCTCTCCTTTACACTGGGCGTCCCGTTGCTGTTGGCCCTGTGTTGTCCATGCTGCTGATTGAAGACGAAGCCCGCCTGCGCGAGATCCTCCGCCACCTGACCACCGAGCCCGGCGTGTACCGGATGCTGGGTGCAGAAGGCGAGGTGCTGTACGTCGGCAAGGCGAAAAATCTGCGCAAGCGTGTCAGCAGCTATTTCCAGCGCGAACAGGACAATGCCAAGACCGCAGCGCTGGTCGCCAACATTCATGATCTGGTGGTCACGGTTGCGCAATCGGAAAGCGAAGCGCTGGTGCTGGAATACAACCTGATCCAGGAGTTCCAGCCACGGTTCAACATTCTGCTGCGCGATGACAAATCCTATCCCTACGTCTTCCTGTCCGCCGACAGCTGGCCGCGGCTGGGCATCCATCGCGGACCGCGCAAGGAAAAGGGCCGCTACTTCGGCCCGTTTCCCAGCGCGGGTGCGGTACGCCAGAGCCTGATCCTGTTGCAGAAACTGTTTCGTGTCCGGCAATGCGAGAACAGCTATTTCGCCAACCGCACGCGGCCCTGCCTGCAATTCCAGATCGGCCGCTGCACGGCGCCCTGTACCGGCGAAATTTCCGCCGACGATTACGCGCGTGATGTCAGGCTGACCGCGATGTTTTACGAAGGTCGCAACAAGGATGTCGTCGAAGAGCTCGGCCGGCGCATGGATGACGCCGCTGCGCGTCTGGCGTTCGAGGACGCGGCACGCTACCGCGATCAGATCGCGACGCTGCGCCGGGTGCTGGATCGCCAGTCCGTGGCGGCGGAAAGCGGTGATGTCGATGTCGTGGCCGGGGTGATCGAAAAGGGCATCGCCAGTCTGTACGTGCTGCATGTCCGCGACGGACGGGTGACCGGCAGCCACGGCTTCATGCCGCCCTTGCCGGAAGGCATGGATCTGAGCGATCTGGTCGGCGCCTTTCTCAGCCAGTACTACCTCGCTGAACGCGACATTCCGCGCGAGATCATCCACAACCAGCCGGATCTCGATACCGATGATTTGCAGGTCTGGCTGGAGGAAAAAATCGGTCGCAAACTGCGCATTGCCCACAACGTGCGCGGCGATCGCGCTGCCTGGTTGCAGATGGCGCTGCGCAATGCCGGCAACGCCATTGCCACGCGTCTCTCGCAGCAGGCGCAGAGCGAGAAGCGCGGCGAGTGGCTGCGCGATTTTTTCCAGCTGGATGTGGTTCCCCAGCGCTTCGAATGCTTCGACATCAGTCACACCATGGGCGAAAACACCGTCGCGTCCTGCGTGGTGTTCGATCTCAACGGACCGCGCAAGAGCGATTACCGGCGTTTCAACATCGAAGGCATCACCGGAGGTGATGATTACGCCGCGCTCTATCAGGCCGTGTCGCGGCGCTTTGCACGGCTGGCAAAAGGCGAGGGGCAGCTGCCGGACGTGCTGCTGATCGACGGCGGCCCGGGTCAGCTGGCACAAGCAGAACGCATGCTTGACGAATTGCAGATCGACAATGTGCTGGCAGTCGGCGTCAGCAAGGGACCGGATCGCAAACTTGGTCAGGAAGAGATCTGGTTTCCCGGCGACGCGGCGCCACAGATCCTGCCGGCAGATTCACCGGTGCTGCATTTCATCCAGCAGATCCGCGATGAGGCACACCGGTTCGCAATTACCGGCCATCGGGCGCGACGGTCCAAGCAGCGCAAAACTTCGCCGCTGGAAGGCATTGAGGGCATAGGCCCGAAGCGGCGCAAGGATCTGCTGCGTCATTTTGGTGGTTTGCAGGAGATCCTGCGCGCCGGTGTTGATGATCTGGCCGGCGCGCCGGGCATCAGTCGCACGCTTGCCGAAAGCATTTACGCGCATCTGCACGCCAGCAAAACCTGACACACATCACACGACGCCACGACGGACGCCGCATGCTCTGGCATACTGCCGGCGTTGTCGGCCACGACCTGCACCATGACCATTCCCAACATACTGACCTTGCTACGCATCGCCCTGATCCCGGCGTTCGTGGTCTGTTTTTATCTGCCGTGGAAATGGCACTACGTGCTGTCAGCGGCCATTTTCGCGCTCGCCGGTTTCACTGACTGGGCCGATGGCTACATTGCCCGCCGCCTGAACCAGCAATCGTCGCTGGGCGCTTTTCTGGACCCGGTGGCGGACAAACTGATGGTGGCGGCGGCACTGGTCCTGCTGGTCGAGCGTTTCGGTACGCCCTGGCTGGCGGTACCCGCACTGGTGATCATTTCCCGCGAGATCACGGTTTCGGCCTTGCGCGAGTGGATGGCCGAGCTTGGCAATCGAGCCAAAGTCAAAGTGTCGCTGGTCGGCAAAGTGAAGACTGCCGCGCAGATGATGGCGCTGGTGGTGCTGCTGGCAACGCCGCCGGATGGTCCGTACTGGCGGCTGGCACTGGGTTACGCCGCGCTGTATGTGGCCGTGGTGCTGACGTTGTGGTCGATGCTGATTTATCTGCAGGCCGCATGGCCGGACCTGCGTGCCAACTCGAAAAGCGCCGGCTGATCATTCTTTAACCAGCAAAAATTCTTCTGATTCAAGTGCTTGACAGGGCAAGTTCAGTCGATAAAATGGCGGCCCTCTGCGGGAATAGCTCAGTTGGTAGAGCACGACCTTGCCAAGGTCGGGGTCGCGAG
>JAYSEY010000004.1:0-116773 GCA_041913605.1 Permianibacter sp. | reverse complement strand
ACGACCTTGCCAAGGTCGGGGTCGCGAGTTCGAGTCTCGTTTCCCGCTCCAAATCAAAAGCCCCGGTCCGCCGGGGCTTTTGTTTTTCTGTCTCATCACGCTACGCGTTGGCACATGCGTGCCCGATGCGTACACTCGCAGCGCCCGCCCGGGTGGCGAAATTGGTAGACGCAACGGACTTAAAATCCGTCGACTGGTAACAGTCGTGCCGGTTCGATTCCGGTCCTGGGCACCATTGTTTTTCACGTGGCCGCCGCTTGACGACACAAGCGCCGCATCCGGCAGGCAACTGTGAATGGATTGTCACAGGCTCGCAGATACTTACACTCGCACTACAAACCTGAACTGAAACTCCACGGCGACCAACGGACAATGGCGTCGCCTCTCACATCAAGGGAACGCATGATGAAACGTCACCTCCTTGCATTCGGTCTTCTGCTTGCCGGCAGTGCGGTAATGGCCGGCGAATTGCGCAGCGTTCGCGAAGTGCTGGTGCACAATCGCCAGAAGGCTGATGCAGCCGTGCAGGCGGAAAACTATTCCGAAGCAATCGACCGTTACACCGGCCTTGCGGGCCTGGGTGACAAATACGCGATGTACCGCTTGTCGCTACTGATCGAGCAGGGGCTGGGCCAAACTGCCGATCCGGCTCTGGCCTGGGGCTGGGCGGCCGTTGCCGCTGAGGCGCGTACGCCTTCGCTGGTCGCACATGCAGACGCCATGTGGGCGCGTCTGGATACCGCACAGCAACAGCGGGCACTGGAAGAAAAAAATCGTATCGCTGATCGCTACTCGGATCTGGCATTGCTGGCAAAGAAAGAACGGGAAGTGCGGCAACTGCAAAGCGAGGCCACAGGATCACGAACCGGGTTCGGCTCCAATGTCATCATCTATGATGCGGACACCGGAACCTCGGAAAATGCCACGAAGTATTACGCCAAGCTGAAGGAAACACGGCGGCGCATTGATGCCGAAGTGGCCAAGCGTACCAGCGTTGATATTCGCGAGGAGTCATCCTCCGACGTTACGGAGAGTGTTGAAAACAATTCGGCCAACAAGGAATCGGATTGATTGCTGCTCCCGGTGCATATTCTGTTGAAACAAAAAAGTCCGCGTTGCGGACTTTTTTGTTTCTGCCGTCTGAGCAATTTACCCCAAGCCTTCAGACGCCAAGCATTTAACCCCAGCCAATCAACACCTGCAGTTCAGCACTCGATGATGTTGACCGCCAGTCCGCCGCGTGCGGTTTCCTTGTATTTGCTGTTCATGTCTGCGCCAGTCTGACGCATGGTTTTGATCACCTTGTCGAGTGATACCTTGTGCGTGCCGTCACCGCGCAGCGCCAAACGGGCAGCGTTGATGGCTTTCACAGCCCCCATGGCGTTGCGTTCGATACAGGGCACTTGCACCAGTCCGCCAATCGGATCGCAGGTCAGGCCGAGGTTATGCTCCATGCCGATCTCGGCAGCATTTTCGACCTGTTCCGGCGTGCCGCCCAGCACTTCGCACAGGGCTCCTGCAGCCATCGAGCAGGCGACACCGACTTCGCCCTGACAGCCGACTTCTGCGCCGGAAATTGATGCGTTGATCTTGTACAGAATGCCGATTGCGGCAGCGGTCAACAGATAGCGGACAATGCCATCTTCATCCGCGTGCGGATGAAACACGCGATAGTAGTGGGCGACAGCGGGAATGATGCCGGCCGCGCCATTGGTCGGCGCGGTGACGACACGGCCGCCAGCGGCGTTTTCTTCGTTGACAGCCATTGCATACAAGTCCACCCAGTCCATGACATGCAACGGATCATTGGACTTGCCTTGTTCGGCTTTCAGCTTGCGAAAGATGGCGGGTGCGCGCCGTTTCACTTTCAGGCCGCCGGGCAGAATGCCTTCGCGCTCACAGCCACGCTTCACACAGGCTTCCATGGTTTGCCAGATGCGCAGCAGGCCGGCACGGATCTCGCCTTCACTGCGCCAGGCTTTTTCATTTTCCAGCATCAGGGTCGAGATGCTGAGGCCATGGGTGCGGCAATGTTCGAGCAATTCTGCACCGCTGCTGAACGGGTACTTCAGCGTGGTTTTGTCTTCGACTATCGGATCATCCGGGTTGACGTCGCCGCTGACAATGAAGCCGCCGCCAACCGAGTAATACGTGCGCTGAAGCAGCTCGTTGCCCTGCGCGTCATAGGCATACATGCGCATGCCGTTCGGGTGCGCCGGCAGGGTCTGGCGTTTGTACATCACCAGATCTTTTTCCGGATCAAAACTGATCAGCTTTTCACCAGCAAGCTTCAGCTGCTTGTTGCGGGCGATGGCATCAAGACGCGGTTCGATGCTGTCGATGTCGACCAGATCCGGGGCATCATTTTCCAGCCCGAGCAGAACGGCTTTGTCGGAGCCGTGACCCTTGCCGGTTGCCCCGAGGGAACCATACAGCTCGACCAGCACGCGCGTCGTGCCCGCCAGCTTGTCCTGTTCAGCGAGACGCGTGACAAAGCGTTTCGCGGCCCGCATCGGCCCGACGGTGTGCGAACTCGACGGACCGATGCCGATGGAAAACATGTCAAATACACTGATCGCCATGATGGTTTCTTTTCAGTCTGTTGGTTGTTGTGCGTGTGCTGAGCGGTGTAACGTTTTTTTTGCGAAGCTGATGTCTGGTCGTGACTGCTGGTCCGCCGCCGTACCGCATTGACCGCAAACATTGCCTGAAGCCCGTCCGGGAGGAACGCATGCCGCCGTCCGAACCCCGATGCATTTCGTTCACCCTGGCAAGGTTAGCATGCAGCTCCACCGGTGTTACCTGACGATGTCATGATTGCCATTCATGACTGCGGATGAAGCCAGCCGGAAAGTGTGACCAGCATGTCGGCAGTCGCACCCCAGATGCGGTGTTGCTGATAAAAAATTTCGTGGTAGTGCCGTTTTGCACCTTGCCATTCGACTTCACGGCGAATGTGTTGCGCCGGGTCCAGCACATGTTGCAGTGGCACGCTGAACACCGCGCTGACTTCGCCGCGATGAAAGTCGCCGGGCGTGTAGCGACCAACAAAACCGAGATAGGGCAGGATGTGAAAGCTGCTGACCGCCGTGCTGCGCGCTGGCAACGGGCCCAGCACGTCAACCTGACTGGGACGCAGACAGATCTCTTCTTCCGCTTCACGCAGTGCCGCAGACAGCGGCGATGCATCGTCCACTTCAACGCGACCACCAGGAAAACTGATCTGGCCGGCGTGATGGCGCAGGTGATCGGCACGCTGGGTCAGCAACACCTGAAGCTGGTTATCCTGCTCGATAACGGGCATCAGGACGGCCGCAAGCCGGTACCCCTCAGGCAGCGTGATGGCGTCTATGCGCGCGCGATGACGGATCGCGGCCCGGCGATAACCGGCATACAGTTCAGCGCGTGTCAGGTTGGCCGGGCTCGTCATGTGCGGACATCCGGCTCACTGAGTTCCGGCAGCAGACGGCTGATCTTGGTCAGCGTCTCGTCGTATTCCGCCTGCTCATCCGAATCGGCAACCAGACCACCGCCCCCCCAGACATGGATCTGATCCCGTGCATGCAACAGTGTGCGAATGGCAATGCTGCTGTCGAAGCGGCGGCGGTAATCGTAGTAAGCGATGCTGCCGCAATAAAAACTGCGCCGTTGTGGCTCCAGCTCATCGATGATTTGCATCGCCCTGACTTTCGGCGCTCCTGTGATTGAACCGCCCGGAAAGCAGCCGCGCAACAGACTGATGGCGTCTTCACCGGCGGCAATTTCACCGATCACGGTACTGACCATGTGATGCACCGCCGGATAGCTGCGCAAGGCAAACAACTCGGGAACGCGGACGCTGCCCGGTGTGCAGGATTTGCCGAAATCATTGCGCAGCAGATCGACGATCATGACGTTTTCGGCGCGATCTTTTTCGCTGGCCAGAAGCTCGTCAGCGAGCGCCCGATCGCGCTGCGCATCAGCATCGCGCCGACGCGTCCCCTTGATCGGCTCGGTGCGTGCTTCGCGATCATCAACCGCAATGAAGCGCTCCGGCGACAAGGACAGGATCGCGCCATCGGCGGTATTCACATAGGCAGAAAACGGCGCGCGGTTGCGCGGTGACAGCCGCCGGTAGGCTTCGTAAGGATCGCCGCTGGCCGGTGCCGAGTAACGCTGGGCCAGATTGATTTGATAGCAATCGCCGGCGCGGATGTAGGCCTGCACACGGCGGAACGCGGCGCCGTAGGCCGTCCGTGACAGGTTGCTTTGCCAGTCCTGCTGCAAGCGGAAGGGCGTCAGTGATTCGGGTGCCGGACTCAGGAATGCGTCGCGGGCCTGCTCCAGAATTTGTTGCGGCATGCCGGCAAACTGCCAGAGCCCGCAATGCTGGCGCAGGTGATCAACGATGATCGCCCAGTGGTAAATGCCGGCGTACAACTCGGCAAACGGCAGATCCTGTTGCGCGTGCTGCGGCAAATCCTCGATGCGCCGGCCGAGGTCGTAGCTGAATGCCCCCAGCAGACCGCCGGTGAAGGGCAGGGCGGATGCATCTGATTGCAGCGTCAGGGCTGCTTCCGGTGGGCGATGCTGATGCCACATGTCG
The DNA here is from genome assembly GCA_041913605.1 of Permianibacter sp. Classification (GTDB taxonomy): domain Bacteria; phylum Pseudomonadota; class Gammaproteobacteria; order Enterobacterales; family Permianibacteraceae; genus Permianibacter. The sequence goes on along the minus strand of JAYSEY010000004.1, from coordinate 112,188 downwards.
CGCAGGATGGCGAACGGATCGCGATCGGTTTCCAGCTGGTGCTCGCCGTGCTGCATGACGCTGAGCGGTCCGCGCGTCACCAGCGACGCCACCGGATCGGCGCTGATCAGATCAAAGCGGCCGCTCTTGCTGCCGGCGCTGTCGAGCAGGATGGCACCCGGTCGCTGGCGGAACGGAACAAACAGATCGAGGACCTGCTGGCGTCCGGAGTAGGGGCGTTCGGCGACGAGTCGCGGCCACATGGTCATCGTGGTCGGCTAGGCTGGGAAGGGCGGCAAGCGTATCATACGCGCCCCTTTTTACCGCTTGCGCCAGACTTCCGGTGGCCGCGTGGACGGTGTGGCTTTTACAGCCTGCCGGACCGGAACACGACCAAGGGAGTATTGGTTTTCCCCCTGAAGCGGGTGTAGGCTTGCTGCGTTGCAGCAGTCTGGTTGGTCCAGATCGGGCGGGTACGCCGTAGCGTTCTGGTTTGACCGGCCACGGTCAGGTTCCGGCAGAGAACCGACAGCGGCCTGCGCCCGCATGGCCCCGACGAGGACGAACATGTCTGTCATCAAGAAAGCCGACTTCATCCAGAGCGTCGCCGACGCCCTGCAATACATTTCCTACTACCACCCGAAAGATTTCATCGATGCGATGGCCAAGGCCTATGAGGCCGAACAGAGCCAGTCGGCGAAAGACGCCATCGCGCAAATTCTCATCAACTCGCGCATGTCCGCCGAAGGTCATCGTCCGGTTTGCCAGGACACCGGCATCGTCTGCGCCTTCGTCAAAGTCGGCATGAATGTGCGCTGGGAAACCGACATGACCGTTGAGGAGATGGTCAACGAAGGTGTGCGCCAGGCTTACGCCAATGCCGAAAATCCGCTGCGCGCATCGGTGGTGAAAAATCCGGCCGGTCCGCGCAAGAACACCGGCGACAACACGCCGGCGATCACGCACGTGCAACTGGTGCCGGGTGACGAAGTTGAAGTGGAGATCGCGGCCAAGGGCGGCGGTTCGGAAAACAAATCCAAGTTTGCGATGCTGAACCCGAACGACTCGATCGTTGACTGGGTGTTGAAAACTGTACCGCTGATGGGTGCCGGCTGGTGTCCGCCGGGCATGCTGGGTATCGGCATCGGCGGCACTGCAGAAAAAGCCATGCTGCTGGCCAAAGAGTCGCTGATGGAGCCGGTGGACATTCACGAGTTGAAGGCACGCGGTGCCCAGAATCGCATTGAAGAACTGCGTCTGGAACTGTTCGAGAAAGTGAACCAGCTCGGCATCGGCGCCCAGGGTCTGGGCGGCCTTGCCACTGTGCTGGATATCAAGATCAAGGATTATCCGACGCACGCTGCATCGCTGCCGGTGGCGATGATCCCGAATTGTGCCGCCACGCGTCACGCGCATTTCACGCTCGATGGTTCCGGCCCGGCGGATTTGCCTGCGCCGAATGTTGAAGACTGGCCGAAAATCACCTGGGAAGTTGGCGCCAACGTGCGTCGCGTCAATCTCGATACGGTAACGCAGACCGATGTCGAAAGCTGGCAACCGGGTGAAACGCTGCTGCTTTCCGGCAAGATGCTCACCGGCCGCGATGCGGCACACAAGCGCATTGCCGACATTTTCGCCAAAGGCGAAACACTGCCGGTCGATTTCAAAGGCAAGTTCATTTACTACGTCGGCCCGGTTGATCCGGTACGCGACGAAGTGGTGGGCCCGGCCGGTCCGACAACGGCAACGCGCATGGACAAGTTCACGCGCATGATGCTGGAAAAGACCGGGCTGCTCGGCATGATCGGCAAAGCCGAACGCGGCGATGAAGCCATTGCTGCGATCAAGGATCACAAATCCATTTACCTGATGGCGGTGGGCGGTGCGGCCTATCTGGTCTCGAAAGCCATACGCAAGGCGCGGGTCGTGGCATTCGAAGATCTGGGAATGGAAGCGATCTACGAGTTTGAAGTACAGGACATGCCGGTGACCGTCGCTGTCGACAGCAAGGGCAGCAGTGTGCACAAAACCGGACCTGCGGAATGGCGGGTGAAGATCGAAGAGATCGTCAAGCAGCGCCAGTCGCCCAACGCGTGACCACCACAACCCGACAGCCGGCAACGACTGTCGGGTTGTGTGCTTCTGGGGCCTGCTTTCCGCAGTCTGCGTCAAGCAGATCGCGGGCGAAGCAGGCAACAGATCTGAAGCAGCAGATTTGAAACAACAATGCGCTGACGACTTTGAGCGCATGCAGTAGAACGAAAGCAGCGAACGCAAGGTGCAGCAATCCAGAAGCACAGCAAACCAGAACCGACCCTGATGCCCCAATCAGACAAATCAATCCAGAAATCTGAACGACACAGCGAGAGACAAGCAGCGATGACCAGCAGACAGACTCCGGGACAGCGATTCCGAAACGCCGTTGCCACCGCCCGACCTTTGCAGATTGTCGGTGTGGTCAATCCTTACGTGGCAATGATGGCCGAGCAGGTGGGACATCGGGCGCTGTATCTGTCCGGTTCCGGTGTGGCAACGGCATCGCATGGCCTGCCGGATCTCGGCATCACGCATCTGGGCGATGTGATGGAAGATGCGCGACGCATTACCGCCGCCACGGATGTGCCGCTGCTCGTGGATATTGATACCGGCTGGGGCAGCGCGTTCAATATTGCGCGCACCATCAAGGAAGCGATCCGTTCCGGTGTCGCGGCTGTGCATATTGAAGATCAGGTACTGGCCAAACGCTGTGGCCATCGTCCCGGCAAGGAAGTGGTTTCAAAAGGGGAGATGCTTGACCGCGTCAAGGCGGCAGTTGATGCGCGTGACGACGACAGTTTCGTGATCATGGCGCGCACGGATGCGATGGCAGTCGAGGGCATCGACGCAGCCATTGAGCGCGCCGTGGCGTGCGTGGAAGCGGGCGCTGACATGATCTTTCCGGAGGCGATGGCCGAGCTGTCCGACTACAAAAAGTTCGTTGACGCCGTGAACGTTCCGGTACTGGCCAACATCACCGAGTTCGGCAAAACGCCACTGTTCACCGCACCTGAACTGGCAGCGGTTGGTGTCAGCATGGTGTTGTACCCGCTGTCAGCACATCGCGCCATGGCCAAGGCGGCGTTGACCGTGCTGCAGGCCATCCGCCATGACGGGCACCAGAAAAATGTGCTCGACATCATGCAGACGCGCGCCGAACTGTATGAATTCCTCAATTACCACAGCTATGAAGAAAAACTCGATCAGCTGTTTGCCCAGGAGAAGCAGAAATGACCGAAGCAACCATCCCCACACATCCGAATGCACCGAAGCCGAAAAAATCAGTGGCGCTGTCCGGCGTCACAGCCGGCAATACCGCGCTCTGCACAGTGGGGCGCAGTGGCAATGATCTGCATTACCGCGGCTACGACATTCTTGATGTTGCCGAGCATTGCGAGTTTGAGGAAATTGCGCATCTGCTGGTGCACGGCAAACTTCCGACACGCACCGAGCTGAAGAGCTACAAGCTGAAACTGAAATCGCTGCGCGGACTGCCGGCGCCGGTGAAAGCCACGCTGGAACAGATCCCGGCATCTGCGCATCCGATGGATGTTCTGCGTACCGGCTGTTCGGTACTGGGCACCACGCTGCCTGAAAAGGACGATCACAATCTCGCCGGCGCCCGCGACATTGCCGATCGTCTGATGGCATCGTTCGGCTCCATGTTGCTGTACTGGTACCACTGGAGCCACAACGGCAAGCGTATTGAGGTGGAAACCGATGACGATTCCATCGGCGGCCATTTCCTGCATTTGTTGCACGGACAAAAACCGTCCGAGAACTGGGTGCGTGCCATGCACACATCGCTGGTTCTGTACGCGGAGCACGAGTTCAACGCATCGACATTCACGGGCCGCGTGATCGCCGGCACCGGTTCCGACATGCACTCCGCTATTACCGGCGCCATTGGCGCGCTGCGTGGTCCGAAACACGGCGGCGCCAACGAAGTGGCATTCGAAATTCAGCAGCGCTACGCAAATCCGGATGAGGCGGAAGCCGACATCAAGGCACGAATCGAGCGCAAAGAGATCGTGATCGGTTTCGGCCACCCGGTTTACACCATTTCTGATCCGCGCAACAAAGTGATCAAGGAAGTGGCGCGCCGTCTGAGCCAGGGGGCAGGTGACATGAAACTGTTCAACATCGCCGAGCGACTGGAAAGCGTGATGTGGGAGCAGAAAAAAATGTTCCCCAACCTCGATTGGTTCTCCGCCGTCTCCTACCACATGATGGGCATTCCGACCGCCATGTTCACGCCGATCTTCGTCATTGCCCGAACCAGCGGCTGGTCAGCCCACGTCATCGAGCAACGTCAGGACGGCAAGATCATTCGCCCGAGCGCGAACTACACCGGTCCGGAAGATCTGAAGTTCGTGCCCATCGATGAGCGCCGTTGAGTCAGGGCGCGTGGGTACCGGCCTGATTACGTCGCCGTAGAGCCGGCGTCAGGCGTCTGAAGCTCGCAATCCCGAAGTCTCAACTTCAAAGCATCCAGGCAGAAGCCGTCTCTGTGATCCAGAGACGGCTTTTTTCTTGGTCGACGGCTTCTGAGCGGCGCGGGGCCGTCAGCTTGTCCGGTGCAAAGGCGCGGAAGCCCGGCAAGTCCCGCACAAAACGATGTGCTAGCGGCATCGTTTTGCTGCACTTATATTTAACATAATATAAATTATGCGCGATTTTATGGGCAGCAGGCAGAAGCGGCAACCTTGCTCCAGACCCGTTTCCGGTTCGCACGCTCCATGTTCATGTGCCATGGCGGCCTATACTTTCGGCCATTTTCCTGTTGGCTGGTGCCGCTGTGGACGCTCCCTTGCGCTTTTGCCTGTATGACGCCGGCCAGTTGGACGATGTTCTTGAGCGTATGGCGGCACGGGCAATCGCTTTGCTCAATAACGCCAACAATCCGCATCTGGTGGGCATTTTGCGTCGTGGTGAGCCGCTGGCGCGGTTTCTTCAGCAACGTATTCTGGCGCACACAGGAAAGCTGATTCCGATGTCGGCACTGAAACTGAAACGTTATGCCGATGATTTGACCTTGCTGCATCCGGAAACTGAACTGACAGCTTCAGCAGAGATCGATGCGATGGATTTTCGCGACAAAACCGTACTGCTCGTGGATGACGTGCTGTATCAGGGACATTCACTGCTGCGTGCGATTTGTCATCTCTCCGGGCACGGCTGCCGCGAGATCCGCACCGCGGTACTGGTTGACCGTCAGGTCCGGACGCTACCAGTCGTTGCCGATATTGCCGGCATCACGCTGCGAATTGCTGCTGGTGATGTCGTTGAGTGCAGTGTTCCGCCATACGAACAGGAACTTCGTATTGATATCTGTCGCTATCCGCGTTGATGAACGTGCTTTTGTCAGCATCCGGTGTTTCTAGGATTGGGCGCTCCAGGCTCGATGCAGCAGCTGTTTGACTTCATTGTCCTGGACCTGTGCAAAATCATCGTAGAAGTAACCGATAGACGTGAAGTTGTCCGGGATATGGCTGCAATAGACCCGATCAGCAATTTTTGACAGCTCCGAAATGGTTTCCGTTGGCGCGACTGGCACGGCCACGACTACGGCTTCCGGACCTTGTGCGCGGACTGCCAGAATCGCGGCGCGCATGGTGGCGCCCGTTGCAAGACCGTCATCTACCAGAATGACTGTTCTTGCGCGCAAATCCGGTTTCGGACGTGCACCGCGATATGCCTGTTCACGGCGCTGCATCTCGCGTCGTTCGCGGATGGCGACGGCATCAATATCAGATGAATTTATTGCCATGCGGCACAAAACATCGTCATTCAGCACCATCGTATCCGGACTGGCGATGGCGCCCATGGCCAGCTCTTCGTAACCCGGTACGCCGAGCTTTCGGACCACCAGAATATCCAGCGGCGCGTGCAGTGTTTGTGCGATTTCAAAAAGCTACCGGCACGCCGCCGCGCGGCAAGGCCAAAATAATGGCATCGTGCATGTCCGGGTGCTGGCGCAGGTTTTCGGCAAGCACGCGGCCGGCCGCAAACCGGTCTGCTATCCGGTGATGTACCAGCGAAGTTCGCATTTCCGGGTCCGGCAGGTGTGATGACAAATTATAGGCCGCGAACGCATTTGTCTTTCCTGCCGTTTGGCAAGCCCCCTGCTCTCACGTTTGTTCAGCCGTTGTCCGTGACAAGATATTTTCGTGCTCACGAATCTTTCGTGCTCTCATGAGTTTTTTATGGCGAGAAGAAAATGTCGGGAAGATAGTCTCTTGTTATGAATTCATAACTTGATTCAGCAATTTCTTCTGAAAACCTCTTCCTGCGACAATCGTTTCGAACGCAAGCAGATAAACGTCAAAAGCGGATGAATGCATCCGCACTGAAGAATAAAACCACTGCGAAAAAAGCCCGTCTCGCGCCTGACGGCACGCGAGACACTCAGAGCTCATTCACCACAAAAAGTCGACGGATGCGATTCGGTTCGTCGACGAGTTCAGACAGCCGATACTGGTTAAGTGTGTTGATAAAGGCGGCCTGGGCTTCCGCCAGCACACGCATCAGCTTGCAGGCTGGTGTGATCACGCAATTGTTATGTTCGCCCAGGCACTCGACCAGTGCGAAATCCGGCTCGGTAGCCATCACTACGTCACCAATGCGGATGTCATCGGTACGCATCGCCAGACGCAGGCCGCCGTTGCGGCCGCGCACCGTTTCCACATAGCCGGACAAGCCCAGCTGGTGTGCCACTTTCATCAGGTGGTTGCGGGAAATGTCGTAGGCGCGGGCAACTTCTTCGATGGTGCACAGGCGGTCGGGATTGACCGCCAGAAACATCAGCAGGCGCAGGGAGAAGTCGGTGTAAACCGTCAGGCGCATGATTCGGGTCCGGGTCATGGTTGGTGTGAATTTGATCCGAGTTTATTGCTTCCCCGGCGCCGACTCCATATCATTCATTGTAAATGCATGTTTAATTGTGAAGGCGAGGTCGCCATGAAACCTTCAGATCGTCCTGCCGTGTTCATCCCGCTGGCCCAGGTCGGGCACGCGCCGGCCAATGCCGGGTGGGCACCGTTTGCGCTCGGCTTCCGGCCGTTCTACCTGCTCGCTGCGTTGTGGATGGTCGTCGCCCTGCCCGTCTGGCTGGCGGTCTGGGGGCATGGCTATGCGCTCGGTCACCACCTGGGCGGCATGGCCTGGCACGGCCACGAAATGCTGTTCGGCTTTACCGGCGCGGTGATCGTCGGCTTTCTTTTCACTGCCGTCAGCAACTGGACCGGTTTACCAACGCCACGAGGCCGCGCACTGGCCGGCATTGCGCTGGTCTGGCTGCTGGCGCGCATCCTGTTGCTGACGCGCTGGAGCGTCGCAGGAGCGGTTTTCGATGTCGCGTTCTACCTGCTGGCAGCAATCGGTATCGGTATTCCGCTGCTTCGCAGCGGCAATCGCCGCAACCAGTTCTTCATTGCCATCATGCTGGTGTTTGCCGCGCTCGCCGGCGTTCATCATCTGGCCGCTGGGGGCTGGCTGGCGATGGACGAAGGCGTGATCAGCCAGCAAACGCTGCTGCTCATCATGCTGATCGTCACCGTGATTGGCGGCCGCGTGATCCCGATGTTCACCCAGAATGCCGTCCCCGGCGTGGTGGTGCACCGGCGCCTGTGGACGGAGCGCCTGTCGATAGGCGGCCTTGTCGCGCTTTGGTTGCTGAGCTGGTTTGGCGCCGACAGTGCCGCGGCGAATGTGATCGCCGCGCTGACGGCCCTCGTCCAGCTTCGTCGCTGGCTGGGCTGGAGTCCCTGGGCAACACGGCACAAGCCCATCCTCTGGATTCTGCACCTGTCGTATCTGTGGCTGCCGCTGGGGCTGGCCCTGCGCGCCCTGCCCGCCAGCTGGTGGCCGCTGGCGGAATTGCTGTCCACCCATGCGCTGACCGTAGGCGTGATCGCCGGCCTGTGCATCGGCATGATGACCCGTACCGCACGCGGCCACACCGGTCGTCCCCTGCAGGCCGACACACCGGAACTCTGGGCGTATGCACTGGTGGCGTTGGCGCCGGTCTGCCGCGTGCTGCTCCCATTGGCGGCGCCCGGGTTTTACCAGCTTTCGTCCAGTATTGCCGGCGTATTGCTGATCGCTGGTTTTGCCGTCTACCTCCTGCGCTACCTGCCCTGGCTGCTGCGCACCCGGGCCGACGGCCGACCGGGCTAAAGCGGCTTTTCCTCGGCCAGCGCCAGCAGGTGCTGGTCGGGGTCCCGGAAAAAGGCCAGCCAGAACCGGTGATCCGGCATGCGGGCGACCTCGAACGGCGACTGCTCGAAGTGCACACCGCGCTCGCCCAGCCGGGCGCAAACCAGCTCGATACCCGTAACGCGGAAATACAGGCTGATGCCGCTTGCCGGCGGTCCAACCTCGCCCGGATGCGCGGCCAGCATCAGACGGACGCCAGCCATATTCAGAAAGACCATGCCGGGGACGTCAAACAGCAAGGGCAGCCCGAGTCGTTCTGCGTAGAACTCACGGCTGACAGCCAGATCGCGCACCGGAATGGCGACTTGCCGCAAACCTGAAAGCAGTGACGCCATGAGTCCGTCTCCGTTGGCCCATCCAGCAGAGACAAGCGTAGCCGCGAGCCGCGACATTGGGCGCGCTGAGCCGGAATTACCGAAGGGATGAGATGCCGGGGAGGAAAGCGTAGGTACAGCAGAAGGCTGCACGCGGATGTCTGGATGCAAGACCACCGGACAAAGCGGTGGCGTCCCCACGGGGATTCGAACCCCGGTTACCGCCGTGAAAGGGCGATGTCCTAGGCCTCTAGACGATGGGGACGCAGAAGGCAATTGCCTACCGTTGCAAAGGCCCGCGCATTCTACTGATGGCCCCCCGCCCTGTCAAAATGACTGACAGAAAAATTTTCCTGCCCAAGCAAGGCTTTACAGCTTGACGCCGGGCCACCGGCACGCGCTGACAGCTCAGAGTGGCAGGCGAACATGCATGGCGGCGCCGCCCCAGATGGAACGGCCGATTTGCAGCTCGCCGTGATAGGCGCGAACAATCTCCTGCACGACGGCCAGACCGATGCCCTGCCCCTCGGTCTGGGTATCGAGCCGGCCACCGCGCGCCAGCACGCGCGCCACTTTCTCCGGCGCTATGCCGGGGCCATCGTCCTCAACCGTAATGTGCAGAGTGGCCTGTCCATCAGCGAGCTGCTCGGCCACGGCACAGCGCACCCGCCCCGCCGACCACTTGCAGGCGTTGTCGAGCAGATTGCCGAGCACTTCCATCAGATCACCGGACTCACCGAGAAAACGCGGATCGCCTTCAACCTCGGTGGCGATCTGCAGGCCGCGCTGTGCGTACACCTTGCGCAACGCGTCGGCGAGTTTGTCCAGCATCGGCGCCACGGCAATGCTGCTGGCAAACGGCGCTTTGCCGCGTGCCACAGCGCGTTGCAGTTGATAGCGGACAATGCCGTTCATCCGCTCTACCTGTTCCAGCACCAGCGGACGCAGCGGCTGATCGTCCTCTCGCTGTGCGGCGCCCTGCAAAACCGCAAGCGGCGTCTTCAGACTGTGCGCCAGATTGGCCATGGTATCGGCGTAGCGCTGGCGCTGGGCGCGCTCACTTTCAATGAACAGGTTGATGTTGTCGGTCAGCGGCAACAGCTCGCGCGGGAAGCGGCCTTCCAGTTGTGGATTTTCGCCAGCCTCGACAGCACGCACCGCGCGCGCCACATCACGCAAGGGCTGTGTGCCCCAGCGCACGACCCACCACAGTGCCAGCAGAAACGCGATCGACAAACTGCCGAGCCAGGACCAGAGCGTGAAGCGAAAATTCCGCTGCGCGGCGCTTAAGTCGCTGCTGCTTTGCATGATGCTGAAGGTGTAGCGCGCGCCGGATTTTTCCCAGACCGCGTCATAGCTGGCGGCGATCAATGGTTCGCCGGAGAGCACGCGATCATCGAAACGGATCTCGCCCGGTCGTCCCGGATGCAGCACCGGATCTTCGAGATTCATTGCCGATGCGCTGCGCCAGATCAGCTTGCCGTCGGCATCTGCAACAAATGCGTACAGACCGCTGCCGAATTCATTCAGCCGCTCATCCGGCAAATACTCCGGCACGAACAACTCGCGCGGCCGCGTCTCGTCCGCTGCCGTCAGCAAGGTGTAAACATGAGCGCTCAGGCGGGCTTCGATTTGCGCGCGCAAACCGGCCACGAACGCCCGTTCAAGCACAAAGGCGCTGATCAGCAGGAACAGCGCAAGGCAGCTCATGGTCACCAGGATCAGGCGACCACGGATGGAATTGATCTGGGCGCGAAAACCGCGACGCCGCGGATCGCGGCGTTTGTCAGTCATTGGGCAGGAAGCGTGAAGCGATAGCCGCGACCGCGCAGGGTTTCGATCGGCTGCAGGCTGTTTTCCGGATCAAGCTTGCGCCGCAGCCGTCCGATGAAAACTTCCAGCACATTGCTGTCGCGGTCGGCATCTTCTTCGTAGAGGTGTTCGGTCAGTTCCGCCTTGGACACCACTTTGCCGGGATGATGGGCGAAATACTCAAGCAACCGGTACTCGTAAGCGGTCAGTTCCAGCGGCACACCGGAAAGCAGGACCTGCTGGCTGACCGTATCAATGCTGACCGGCCCGAAGTGCAGCTCACTGCTGGCAAAACCGGCCGCACGACGCTGAATGGCTTTCAGGCGCGCGAGCAGTTCTTCGACATGAAATGGCTTGGTCAGGTAGTCATCGGCACCTGCGGACAGGGCCTCGACTTTTTCCTGCCAGTGACCACGCGCGGTCAGCACCAGAATCGGACTGGTGCGACCGTTCTTCCGGGCATAGGCAATAAGCTGCATGCCATCGATTTTCGGCAGGCCGAGATCGAGCACTACTGCATCGTAGGCATACTCACCGAGAAAGTATTTGCCTTCTTCACCGTCAGCCGCGGCATCGACGGCATAGCCCTGCTCGCGCAGCGTTGCCGTCAGCTGGGCACGCAGTTCATTTTCGTCTTCGACTACAAGTACACGCATCTGGATTTCCTTGTCGCTCAGTTTTCGATGCGACCGTTCTGGGCATTGACATCCACCGTACGCACACGGCCTTCCGCCGCCAGGATTTTCACGCGATAGATGGGTGTTCCGCGATTCTGCAGCAGCTGCGCGGACAACACGCGACCGGCCACTTCGCGTTGCGCAATGCTGATGGCTTCGTTCTGCGGGATGAGTTTCTGCGGTGCGCTTTCAGCGGCGAGCACCACCGGCAAAGCCTGCGACTCGCGCGCCGGGAAGCTGCTCGCGTCCGCTGTTTGAACCATTACCAGCCACATACAGCCAGCGGCTGCAAACGTACGCCACATTGTTGGATCTGCCCCGTCTGTCCAGCATCTGCTCACAGTGTAACGTCGATGACGTTGACTGCCCACAGCATGAAGCGGACGTCAATCGCCCGTTCACCGGCAGCACCGGAAAGCCTCGTCATTCCACTGGCTCAATACGGACACGCACGCGCATTTCGCGCCCCGGGTGTTCGCGGGTACGGGTTTCGTACACGTCGCCGTGGTAGCGGTACTGCACGCGATAGCCGACGACACGTTCTTCTTCAAAACGCTCGTGTTCGACATGGCAGCGCTCAACCGTTTCATAGCGCACGTCGGACTGTGACGACGTTGCCGCACGGCCGATGCTGGCGCCGACAGCGGCCCCCACAGCCGTACCCAGAACCGGATGACGTTCGCGATGACCGATGCGATGACCGATGGCTGCACCGATCACCGAGCCAATGATCGCACCGCCGGCCGAGTGACGCTGTTCACGCACAGCCACCGGCTGCTCAGTGCAGATCCGGCGCGGCTCGGTGCTCTGGATGATGCGTGTGATGGGTTCGACATCCAGCACTTTGACCTTCACGTATTGCCAGTCGTGATCCGCCTGCGCGGCGCCTGAGAACAACGCGGCAAACGTTACGGCAAGACTGCTGGAGCACAGGATGTTGCGGTTCATGGCCTTCCCCTTTCCGTACAAGGCAGGGCCATGATGAATGCGGACAACTGAATTGCTGCTGAACTTGTCCGGCCAGCATTGCCGGGCCGGACAAGCCGTTTCCGAACGCCTCAGGCGACCAGTTTCTGCGACAGGGTTGCCAGCTCTTCGCGCGAAGAATCCAGCTGTGCCAGCTCGCGCACCGCATCGGCTTCACTGAGTTGCAGCAGGGCGAGCACGGCATCGGGCAGATGCATGCTGCTGGCGTCACCGACACCAATGCGTTTGAGCAAGCGGTTGGCGATCAGCACCAGATTGGAATACACCGCATGCTGGCTGCTGAACTCTTCCTGATGATGCCAGCGCACGGCAGTGATCAGTTCTTCGGGCATGTGCCAGGCCTGCATCAACCAGGCACCAATTTCTTCATGCGAAACGCCCAGTACGTGACGCTCGATGTCGTCGATCGACAACTGCGGATTGGCCGCGACGTAGCGGTTGACGAGAAAGAACTGTGGCGGAAAAACATGGCCGAGCAACAAGTGTCCGAAGTTGTGCAGCAAGCCCGACAGATACACCAGCCCGCGCGGCGGACGGATGCTCGCCGGCAGTCGCAGGCTCAGACGCTCGGCGAGCACGGCGCACAGCACGGCGTGGTGCCAGAACGCTTTCAGGCCCAGCGGACCTTCACGCGGTACACGCAGCGAACGTCCGACCGTGATGCCGAGCGCGAGGTTCATCACCACATCGAAACCGAGCACTCTCATGATCGCCATTTCGATTGAGGTGATGCGGCCGGGAAAACCGTAATACGGCGAATTGGCCCAGCTCATGATCTGGGCTGCCAGACTGGGATCGCGATTGACCACGTCGGCAAGCTGGCGCGCGCTGGCATTCGGATCAACGCGCAGACGCAGGATCTCGGTAGCCAGATCCGGCATGGCCGGCAGATCGAAAGTTTCCTGCACGCGCTGTTTCAGACGCATTGGCAGGAACTGCGTGACCACATCCTCGCCCTCGCCTTCCGGCCGGTGCAGCACGCTCGGCGGTGTCGCCAGACTGGCGCTCAACACATCGCCCAGCAGGCGCTGAAACTCGCCACGGGTAAATTCGAGGATGGTCTGGCCGTCACCGGCCTCGCAGTACACGGGATCGTTCTGCAGCAACAGCGTATCGGCAACCATGGGCATGTTGAATGCCTGGGTCAGCGCCGGCCGGCAATTGCTGACACATCCCGCGAACATGCGATCAGCGGCGGCGGCATCGACCACGTCGACACTGCGTCCGGTCAACTCCTGCAGGGCATCAAAATCGAGCAAATGATCGGCCGGCAGGATCACGGCCAGCGTGCCATCGCGGTCGCGGACGGTGACGACGCGGGCAATATGCGAAGGCGGGACGCCCAGACCCTGGGCTATTTCGGTAAAGGTGGCACGCTCGTCATGCGTGGCGATCCGGAAATCAGCCTGCTGGCGGTTCAGCCAGTCCTGCAGACGGGGGGCAATGGCCATGTCGGCATCCTCGCGGCGTGTAGGCGGCCGGACGACAGGCTCCTGTCCGGCACTGCATGACGGCGCAGGCCCGACATCGGGCGCGCGTGTTCCTGCGGCTAGCATAGCCTGCTTTGCCCTGCCGGCGAGTGCCGCCAGACAGACGCAAAAAAAAACCCGCCAACTTGCGTTGACGGGTTCTTCGTATATGGCGCGCCCGGAGCGATTCGAACGCCCGACCGCCTGGTTCGTAGCCAGGTACTCTATCCAACTGAGCTACGGGCGCGCTGGAGGGGCGACATTCTGCCAATTTTTGCCGCGCTGTCAACCACTGAGTACGGAAACTTCCTGTTTTATTTCAATGCTGTACAAAATCTGGCCCATCCGCACAGAAGCTGAGCAACGGGTCTGTCGTCACGGTAGGGCCTTGTCGCGCCATGGTGTTCAACGGCCGTGAGCCGGATGCACCGTACAGACGTCCTGCATGCGCCATTCACGCGTTCAGGAGAAGTTGTCCGGAACATCAGTACTCTGGGCCCCGTGCCAACGACGCCTGAAATGCTCGCGATGCATCAGATCAGTTTCCTGGTCGTGCGACAAAGAAAAACCCCGCTGCATTCACATGCAGCGGGGTTTTCTGTTTGGCGCGCCCGGAGCGATTCGAACGCCCGACCGCCTGGTTCGTAGCCAGGTACTCTATCCAACTGAGCTACGGGCGCGAAGGTTGCGCATTTTGCCAATTTCAATTGCGCTGTCAAATCTTTCCGACTTTGCATTGAAGCTGGCGGAGAGGGCGGGATTCGAACCCGCGATACGCTTTTGGCATATACTCCCTTAGCAGGGGAGCCCCTTCGGCCTCTCGGGCACCTCTCCTTGCAGCGGCGCGTATGCTACCGAATCGCTGCGGTAATGCAAGAAAAAATTCCTGCGTTACGTGAAATCCTGATCGTCATCGCCCGGCGCGCCGCTGTTCTTCTCGCGCTGGATTCGCAGATAAATTTCTTCACGGTGCACAGACACTTCTTTCGGTGCATTGACACCGATGCGCACCTGATTCCCTTTTACGCCCAGAACCGTAACGGTGACTTCATCACCGATCATGAGCGTCTCGCCAACGCGACGCGTAAGAATCAGCACGATCTTCTCCTTCAAAGAATTTGGGGTGGCCGACCCTGAGCCACACGGGGCTGAAGTGCACCACCGCTCTGCCGGGATACAGCAAGTCGAATATCGACGGGCGCGTATTATGGGCCAGCGGTGACACCAAACCAAGTGTAGCTGTCAATCAGACATTTGCTATTTCTGCTGTAGTCCACGCCGCAGCACATCGACAGCGGTCTGCACGCCGGACTCAGGCCGGGTCGCGATCCAGCCCAAAGGCCTTGTGCAGCGTGGAAACGGCGCTGTTCATGTCCTGTTCGCCGACCAGCACCGACAAGCGCGTCTCTGCGGTTGTAATGGCCATGATGGCAATATTGCCGGCGGCCAGCGCCTCGAACAGTCGACTGGCCAGCACCGGATGTGTGCGCATGGCCATGCCGATCACCGAGACTTTGGCGACATCGGCGCGCAGCGCCAGTGTGCCCTGCTCACGCTCCACCAGCGGACGCAGGACGGCCAGTGCACGATGGCCTTCTTTGCGGGCCACCGTGAATCCGAAATCCGTGCGCTGCTGGCCGCGATGCGTCTGCGTCAGCATGTCGGTTTCGATATGTGCAGCCGAAAGTGCCGAGAACATTTCCGCTGTCACCAGCGGATGATCACGCAGGCCGCTGATCAGGATCAGGCTTTCCGACTGACTGAATGCAATGCCGGATACCACCGGCGCTTCCATCGCCGGTCGCGTGGTGATGAGCGTGCCCGGCCCGTCGCTGAAACTCGACAGCACGCGCACCGGTACGTTGTACTTGCCGGCAAACTCTACCGACCGTGTCTGCAACACTTTCGATCCCTGCGACGCCATTTCCATCATTGCCGGGAACGGCACGCTGTCGAGACGGTGAGCCTGCGGCACAACGCGCGGGTCGGTGGTGTAAACGCCATCGACGTCGGTAAATATCTGGCACTCCGCAGCCTGCAAGGCCGCCGCCAGCGCGACCGCCGTGGTGTCGGAACCACCGCGTCCCAGCGTGGTGACATCGCCAAGCGCGGTAACGCCCTGAAAGCCGGCAACGATCACCACTTTTCCGGCGTCAAGCTCGCGCTTCATGCGCGTTGTGTCGATGTGTTCGATGCGCGCCTTGCCAAAAACATCCTCGGTGTGAATGCCTGCCTGCCAGCCCTGCAGCGATACCGCCGGTACGCCACGACCGTTCAGACAAATCGCCAGCAACGCGATGGTCACCTGTTCGCCCGTGGCGGCGAGCTGATCCAGTTCGCGCGCATCAGCTTGCTCGGCCATCGCCTCGCCCATCGCGATCAGACGATTGGTTTCGCCGGACATTGCCGACAGGACAACCACCAGCTGATGGCCACGCGCGCGCTCGCGCACGATGCGATCAGCAACCTTGCGGATGCGATCCAGATCGCCCACAGAGGTGCCACCGAACTTCTGTACGATGAGGGTCATACCGCGTACTTCCTGCGCCGTTCCGATGCTTGTCGCTGTTGATTTTGCACGTTTCTGTTACTGCGCGTTTTTTTGCTTGAAGGCGCCGCTGTTTTGCACGGATCCGCGCAGCACTTGCTGCCCAAAGTCAGGCTACAAAGAACGAACGCCCCGAAGGGCGCCCGTTCATTAACCACAGCTGCATCAGGCGAGTTTGCCGGCGACAAATTCTCGGGCTTTTTCCAGCGCGGCTTCCAGACCATCGGCCGACGCGGCACCGCCCTGGGCCATTTCCGGTTTGCCGCCGCCACGACCATTCATCTGGCCGGCTACAAACGACACCAGCTCTCCGGCGCCAATTTTCGCCACCAGCGTTTTCGCCACGGCCGCCACAAAAGCCGCTTTCTCACCGTCACGCGTGGCGATCAGCACAGCTGAATTGCCCAGCTTGTCACGCAGCTTCTCGACGGTTTCGCGCAGGGTTTTCGCTTCCAGTCCATCGATGAAGGCGACCAGCGCTTTGGCGCCGTTGATGTCCAGCGCCGAGGTCAGCAGCTCGCCCGCCTTGGCGGCGGCGGCCTGGGCTTTCAGCTGCTCAATTTCTTTTTCCTGTTGCTTGCTGCGCTCGACCAGCTGCTGGATACGCGCCGGCACTTGCGTCACATCGCTCTTGAACTGTGCGGCCAGCGCCTTGAGTTGTTGTTCCTGACCATGCACCACATCCAGCGCTGCGGCGCCGGTAACCGCTTCGATACGACGCACGCCGGCGGCAATGCCACCTTCGGCAATAATCTTGAAAAAGCCGATGTCGCCGGTACGTTTGACGTGCGTGCCGCCGCACAGCTCTTTCGAGAATTCGCCCATGCTCAGCACGCGCACGCTGTCGCCGTATTTTTCGCCGAACAGCGCCATGGCACCGGCTTTGACGGCATCCTGCGGCGCCATCACGGCGGTCTGCACTTCGTGGTTGGCGCGGATATTGGCGTTGACCAGCGATTCAATCTGCGCCAGTTGTTCAGCCGAAACCGGTTCATTGTGCGAGAAGTCGAAACGCAGACGCGCCGGCTCCACCAGCGAACCTTTTTGCGTCACGTGCGTGCCAAGCACGGTGCGCAGCGCTGCATGCATGAGGTGCGTCGCCGAGTGATTCAGCGCCGTGCGTACACGAGCATCGGCATCAACGCCGGCATCAACACGTTCGCCTTTGCGCAGTGCGCCGTGAACCAGCTGGCCTTTGTGGCCAAAGGCATTGCCAATCTTGATGGTGTCGGCGACATCGAACTGCGCGCCCGCCGTTTTCAGGACACCGTGATCACCTACCTGACCGCCGGACTCGGCATAGAACGGCGTGTGATCGAGCACCACAATGCCTTCATCGCCGGCGTTCAGCGCATCGACTTCAACGCCGTCGCGGAACAGCGCCAGTACGCGGCCCTGATCAGCCAGTTTTTCGTAACCGCAGAACTCGGTGCTGGCATCAACTTTCAGCGCCTTGGTGTAATCGACCGCAAATTTCGACGCACCCTGCGAACGCTCACGCTGCTCGGTCATGCAGGCGTCGTAGCCGGCTTCGTCAATCGACAGACCGCGCTCACGGGCAATATCGGCCGTGAGATCGACCGGGAAACCATAAGTGTCATAAAGCTTGAACACGACCTCGCCGGCGATGACCCTGGCGCCGTTCAGATCGGCAATCGCCTGATCAAGCAGCTTCATGCCCTGCTCCAGCGTGCGCTGGAATTGTTCTTCCTCAAGTTTCAGCGCCCGCTCGATGCGCGCCTGGCCGTCCTTCAGTTCCGGGTAGGCATCGCCCATCTGTGCGATCAGCGCCGGCACCAGTTTGTAGAAGAACACGTCCTTGCAACCGAGCATGTAGCCGTGACGGATGGCGCGACGGATGATCCGGCGCAGCACATAACCGCGGCCTTCATTTGACGGCGTTGCACCATCGGCGATCAGGAAAGAACAGGCGCGAATGTGGTCGGCGATAACGCGCAGGGATTTGTTCTGCGCGTCATTGCAACCGGTGATTTGCATGGCCGCTTCGATCAGGTGACGGAACAGATCGATTTCGTAGTTGGAATGCACGTGCTGCATCACTGCCGAAATGCGCTCAAGCCCCATGCCGGTGTCCACCGACGGCGCCGGCAGCGGATGCAGTACACCGTCAGCGGTGCGGTTGAACTGCATGAACACGTTGTTCCAGATCTCGATGTAGCGGTCGCCGTCTTCATCCGGCGAGCCCGGCAGGCCGCCGGCGATTTCGGCGCCGTGATCGTAGAAAATTTCCGTGCACGGACCGCAGGGGCCGGTGTCGCCCATGGCCCAGAAATTGTCCGAGGCAAACTTGGCGCCCTTGTTGTCGCCGATGCGGATGATGCGCTCGCGCGGCACGCCGGCTTCGGTGTGCCAGATGTCAGCCGCTTCGTCATCGGTGTGATAAACGGTGATGTAGAGCTTGTCTTTCGGCAGGCCCAGCCATTGCGGCGAGGTCAGGAATTCCCAGGCGTAAACAATGGCGTCGCGCTTGAAATAGTCGCCAAAGCTGAAATTGCCGAGCATTTCGAAAAACGTGTGATGACGGGCGGTGTAGCCGACGTTTTCCAGATCGTTGTGCTTGCCGCCGGCGCGCACGCATTTCTGCGAGGTCACGGCGCGGGTATAGGCGCGTTTTTCGATGCCGAGGAAGCAGTCCTTGAACTGGTTCATGCCGGCGTTGGTGAACAGCAGGGTCGGGTCGTCGCCCGGGATCAGCGAGCTGGACGCCACGCGGGTGTGGCCCTTGGTCTCGAAAAATTTCAGGAAGGCTTCACGGATCTCGTTGCTGGTACGGCCCACGTCTATCACCTGTCTGCAAGGCCGGCGCGCGCCGGCAGGGGGTCGGAATCGACAAGGGCCGCATTGTAAGGGAGTTAATGCGGACGCCCAATGCCGGCATGCTGCCCGGCAGCAAATTGGCTGTGACGGGCGGCGATCATCCGCTGCAGATGGAGACAAATCGGCCAGACACGCCCTTATCGCGTATCCGGCTGCAACGCCAGTCTGGCCAGCGGCAACACGGCTGCAGCCGCGCAGGCGGCGAGCAGGTGCTTGAGGGTGTGGCCGCTGATCAGGTCGAGTGCGCCGAGCACTTTGGCGTCGTTGAGCTCGAGCGCCTTGGCGATGGCGTACAAACCGAGAATGAGCAATAGCCAGGGCCATTCCCGGCGTCGGCGCGCATCGGCCAGCAGCAGCGCCGGCATCATCAGCATCGGCAGGAACTGCAAATAAAGGTAGAGACGGAGATCACCCTGCCCCGCTTCGACACTGCCGCGCTGACCGGCGTACCAGAGCCAGACGCTGGCACCGGCAAGGATCAGCGCCGGCCAGAGCGCCGGCCGACTGCGTGGTCCGAGCGTTGGTTCGGCATGGGCCAGCAGCAACAGCACGCAGGCAAATGCGATCGGCAGGCGGTCCAGTACCAGACGCGTGTCGTCGGGTGCCAGGTGGTACCAGAACGACCCGGCCGTGGTCAGCAGCACGGCAATGAAAAAGCCGCGAAACAGACCGGCGGCCGGGCCGGCGTGACGCAGACCGTACAGGCCGAAAGCGCCGGCGAGCAGGAACGGCAGATTGGACAGCACATCGGCGGCGTTCGGCAGGCCCAGCCAGAGACGGTTGTCGGCAAAGTCGTGATAGCCCTCCGGCTGGGCGATAGGGCCGTGTAACCAGAGCGCGAGCGCGGGCACCAGCACGACCAGCGCCAGAAACACTTTGCGCGCAGTGGAGAGCGTCATCGGTGACATCCTTGTTCTAACTGGAAATCTTGTTGGAGAAGTCTTGTTTGAGCGGTTTTGTCTGCGGGCGCTGCGATAGACACAACGCCTGCAATCGCTCCGGCCGGACAGGCCGGAAGGAAAAATTTGCCCGGCCAACATTCCGTTTGCCGAGCATACCGCCCGGATGCGCCGGTTCACGAACTCATGCGCCGGGAACCAAGACAAAGCCGGAAGCCGTCGGTTCGATGACCAGATGCCAACCCGCCGTTCAGGCCTCAGCCAGACGCCGCCAAGCCAGACTGATCTGGCTGGCACTGAATCCCTTGGCCAGCAGATGGCGGGTCGCACGCGCGCGACGCTCGGGATCATCCTGACGCGGATGACTGCGCAGCCAGCGGGCCAGCGCCGCTTCGGCCTGAGCCTGCCAGTCTATGCCCTGCTCCTGCATCGCCTCCTGGTCGAGACCGGCGCCGATGCCGGCCTGCTGCAGGCCGACACGGACCTTCAGCGGTCCCTGACCGCGCGCCACGCGCTGACGCACCAGCGCCTGCGCATAGCGCTCGTCACTCTGCCAGCCACGTTGTTGCAGGTCGGCCAGCACCTGATCGATGTCGGCATCAGCCACTTCGCGTTGCCGCAGTTTGCGGCGCAACTCCCCAGCCGAATGTTCGCGACGGGCCAGCAGGCCCATGGCGATCTCCAGCGGCGAGCGTTCTTTGCGCGGACGTGACGGCTGAGCCGGTTTGCTGCCGGCGGCGTGACCGGGCTCTTGCGGATCGGGCTCTTGCTGATCGACATCCCCGTGAGCAGCGAAAGCGGACGCCGTTGTCTCACGCCTGCCCTCACGCCTGCCCTGCCCGCGTTCACCACGGCGATTGCGCGCGGATCGCGCCGGCGTGGCGGTTTCACCAAACGTGCCCGCGTCCGCCGCGTCATCCCCTTCTGCCATCGCCGCCGCGCTGTCGTCGCCGGCGTCGAACCAGTCGTGACTCATCGGCAAGGCTTTGCGCGCCTGCTCTGTCTGGCCGGGACGCGGTGTGGAATCCGGCGTCAGGCGCTCGGCCGGCACGGTTTTGGCCATCAACTCGGCCAGTGACACGCTGCTTTTGCCGCGCCGTAAATGCAACGAGGCGGGTTCCGGAGAACCTGCCTCGTTGTCGGGAATGGCTGACGGTGCAGCGCCCGCGGTGTGTTCCGCGGGCGGCTGGCCGGCGTCAGACTTCTTCCATTTCTTCAACTTCGGAATCCACGCTGGCGGCGACCGGCACGATGTGCGCGGCGCGGATTTGATCTTCGATTTCCTGGGCAATGGCAGGGTTGTCACGCAGGAACTGCACGGCATTCTGCTTGCCCTGACCGACGCGCTGACCCTTGTAGCTGAACCACGAGCCGGACTTTTCCACCAGCCCCTGATTGACGCCCATGTCGATGATCTCGCCTTCGCGCGACACGCCGATGCCGTAGAGAATTTCGAATTCCACCTGCTTGAACGGCGGCGCCATCTTGTTCTTGACCACTTTCACGCGCGTTTCGGAGCCGACCACTTCCTCGCCGACTTTCACCGAACCGATGCGGCGGATATCCAGACGCACCGAGGCATAGAACTTGAGCGCGTTACCGCCGGTGGTGGTTTCCGGGCTGCCGAACATGACACCGATCTTCATGCGGATCTGGTTGATGAACAGCACCATGCAGTTGGAACGCTTGATGTTGCCGGTCAGTTTGCGCAGCGCCTGCGACATCAGGCGTGCCTGCAGGCCGACGTGGCTGTCGCCCATCTCGCCTTCGATTTCCGCTTTCGGCACCAGCGCCGCCACCGAGTCAACGATGACGATATCGACGGCGCCCGAACGCACCAGCATGTCGACGATTTCCAGCGCCTGTTCACCGGTGTCCGGTTGCGACACCAGCAGGTCATCAAGATTGACGCCCAGCTTGGCGGCATAGGTCGGGTCGAGCGCGTGTTCGGCATCGACGAAAGCAGCCGTGCCGCCGGCTTTCTGGCAGGAGGCGATAGCCTGCAGGGCCAGCGTGGTTTTACCCGAGGATTCCGGGCCGTAGATCTCGATGACGCGGCCGCGCGGCAAACCACCAATGCCGAGTGCAATATCGAGCCCCAGCGAGCCGGTGGAAATGGTCTGGATGTTGCGGGCGGCCTGATGATCGCCCAGACGCATCACCGTGCCTTTGCCGAACTGGCGCTCAATCTGGGCCAGTGCAGCACCGAGGGCTTTCTTGCGATTCTCGTCCATCGTGTTCTCCGGAAAGGTTCGTGACGTGTCATTCGAGGTGCGGCGATTATTCCACATCGCTCCTGTGGCCGGCAGCTTGACGGGCGCAGAACCTGCCCCCGTGCGCTGTAGGCTGCTGACACGGCGTGTCAGCAGGCAAACGCCGGCGTTGCGTGTACGAAATCTGCGCAGTGCCGGATTGCCGGCCCCGCAGCGTCGGGCCGGACATGCCTCGCGCAACGAATGTTTGCCAACGGCCCTCTATACTTGAGCCGCAATGCGGTTCCACGCTGCCCACGCATCCGTAGAAAAACAGAGGTCAATCGGACAATGACTCCCAATTACGCGGACAAGAGCTTTCTCATCGTCGATGACTTCAGCGAGTTCCGGCGCTCGGTCAAGGCCATCGTCCAGCAACTGGGCGCGCTGGATGTGGACATGTGCGGCACCGGCGAAGAAGCCGTCGAGATGTGCGGCAACAAGCGCTACGACATCATCCTCTCCGACTACAACCTCGGCGACGGCAAGGACGGCCAGCAGGTACTGGAAGAGCTCATCCACCTGAAACGCCTGAAAGCCGGCGCCCTGTTCCTGATGATCACCGCCGAGAACACCCAGGCCATGGTCATGGGCGCGCTGGAGTACCAGCCGGACGCCTACATCACCAAGCCGTTCAACAAGGCGGCGCTGAAAGCCCGGCTCGACAAGCTGATGGAAAAGAAGATCGCCACCGAAGGCATCGATTTGGCGGTCGAAAAAAACAACCTCGCCGAAGCCATCCGACTCTGTGACGAGGAGATCCGCAATCAGGGCAAGTACGCCCTCTCCTGCCTGCGCACCAAAGCGCAATTGCTCGAACAGCGCGGCGATCATGAAGCGGCGGCCGGCATCTACCGTTCGGCCAGCCGCGAACGACCGCTGCCCTGGGCGCTGGTTGGTCTGGGTCGCACTCTGCTGGCCATGGGCAAGGCCGAAGAAGCGAAAAAAGTCTTCGAGGACACCGCCAAGCAATTGCCCATGCTGCTTGCCGCCCACGACGGGCTGGCGCGGGCGCTGGTCAAGCTCGGCGACACCAGGCGCGCCCAGGAAGTGCTGACCCACGCGACGCGGGTGTCGCCCAAGGCCATCCTGCGACAGATACAGCTGGGCGAAGTCGCCGAACGCAACGGCGATCACGCCATCGCCGCGCGCGCCTTCCGGCACGCCGTCTCGCTCGGCCGCAACTCGGTGTACAAATCGGCCGACAACTACCTGCATCTGGCCACCAATCTCACTGCCGCGGTCGGCGGCGGTTCGCCGGTCGAGGACAAGCGTCTCGCCGAAGAGATCGGCCGCGCGCTCAACGAAGTGGAAACCGCGTACGAAGCCAATCCGCTGGTCGAATTGCGCTCGACGCTGGTGCAGGCCGCGATGGCCAAACGGCTGAAAAAAGACAGCGACGCCGCCGCCCTGACCAAACGCGCCCAGGACCAGTACGAACAGCTTGATTCCGCGATGACGCCCGACGTGGCCGCCGAAGCGGCGTCAGCGTTCCGTGCGCTGGGCGACAACGCCCGTGCCGATGACATTGCCCGCCGCTGTGCCGAGATGTACGGCAACACCACCGGACAGCATCAGGAACTGGCAACGGAAAACGATCCCGACACCGACCGCGCGCTGGAACAGAACGCCGCCGGCATCGATGCCTTCCGCGCCCAGGATTTTGAAACCGCGCTGAAATGTTTCCGTGAAGCGGTCCGGCTGGCGCCGCGCAATATCAGCATCGTGCTCAACTCGGTGCAGGCGCTGATTGAAGTCGCCCGCCGCCACGACAACGACAGCAAGCTGCTGGCCGAAGCCAAGCGCTGGCTGGACGTGGTCAGCAATATGCCGGCTGACGACAAGCGCTACGTGAAGTACCAGCAATTGCAACGCCTGCTGACCCAGCTTGCCGGAGCCCGGTCGTGAGCAACGGCAAGTGGCAATCCGCCGACGATCTGCCGTTCGAAGATCTGGTGTTCGACGATCTGCCCTTTGAGGAACTGACGCCCGGCGACGTGGCACCGGAAGATCGGCCGCGTGCGGTCCATGCGTCCGGCAACAGCACAGCTGCCACTGATCCAGTGTCCGCGTCAGCGCACGCATCCCCGCTGGATCACGGTGAAACCGCATCCATGCTGGCGTTTCCGACCATCCTCGCGTCCACCGTCCACGACATCAAAAACTCGCTGGGCATGCTCATGCAGTCGCTGGATGTCATCGTCGAGCATTTGCCGGAACAGACCCGGCGCGAATCCCGCGAACTGGCGGTGTTGCAGTACGAAGCGGCGCGCGTCAACAGCGATCTGGTCCAGTTGCTGGCGCTGTACAAGCTCGAGCAACAGCAACTGCCGGTGAACATCGGCTGGTACGAAGTCGAGGAGTTTCTACAGGATCAGGTGCTGCGCCACGACGCCCTGCTGCAACTGAAAGGCATCACTGTTGAGTTCGACGTCGAGGACGGTCTCGGCTGGTACTTCGACTACGACCTGATCGCCAGCGTCATCAACAACGTCATTACCAACACCATCCGCTACACCCGCAAGCGCGTGCTTGCCCACGCCCGCGTCGCCGATGGCCAACTGATCCTCGGTATCGCCGATGACGGTCCCGGTTACCCCGCTGCAATGATCGCCGCACAGGAACAATATATGCTCGGCATCAACCAGAGCACCGGCAGCACCGGACTGGGCCTCTACTTCGCCGGCCAGGTCGCGCGCCTTCATGCCCGCAATGGCGTCAGCGGCCGCATGCTGCTGGCCAACGGACAAAGGTTGCCCGGTGGCGAATTCCGGCTGTATCTTCCCTGACCCGTCCAAGATGACGGTCGCTGGAGCAAAGAATAATGAGTTTGACCGTAGTTCTCGTCGTCATCGTGGCCCTGCTGCTGGTTGGTATCGGTATCAACAGCATCGTCCAGCAACGGGAACAACAAGCCGCCGAGCGGCGCAACCGTCTTGCCCAGCATCGCGGCTGCATCCGCGATGCCCAGGATCTGCTCAACCTGTCGGCCACCATCCCGATGGACAACGCCGTCCGCGAGGTCCTGCTCGACTACATCAGCGCCCATCTGGCCGGCATCAAGGGCATCGATCCCAACACCCCGGCGATCAACGAATACCAGGGCTGGGTTGAAGCCCAGCGCCAGCAACTCAGCGCGCCGCCCGTTGCCCTGCACCTGCCCGGCAATGCCGAACAACTGACCACGCTGCGCGTGCAGGTTCAGCGTCTTACCGAATTCATCGCCCGGCTGCGCAACGAACCGCGCCTGAACGCCAACAAAGTCGTGCAGGCCTTCCAGTCCATGGCCCGCGTCCGTCTGCGCTGCGATATCGAAGGCCACATCAAAATCGGCCAGATGGCGCTGGCCGGCAAACAACTGCAACTGGCCCGCCAATACTTCAAATACGCCTACGACCGCCTGGTCAAGGAAAACGTCAGCGACACCTACGTGCAGGAACAACTTGCCGTACTGGAACAGTTGATGAACGAACTGCGCCGCGAAGAAGGCCTCGAACTCACCGGCGAAACCCCGCAGACCGAAGAAAACAAAGAAGAAAAAGGCCCGGAACTCGACCCGCTGTTCGCGCCGAAAAAGAAATGGTGAGCACAGGCATGCATGCCTGTCATTTCAGATTTCCCAAACCCGCGTTACGAAACAACACAGCCCCGTTCGCTCTGATCCCTTCGTCAGGCTCAGGACAGGCTTGTCGAAGGGGTTGAACGGCGCGCGGAAAGCGAATTTTGGAATTCAACGTGCGCCTTTCCGGCGATAGAAAAACTGCGTGCAGGCGCCACTCGGAAACGTCATAGCGCCATAAATTGCTAGTCGAGGTAAATGTCTTCGCGCGCATTGCCATGTGCCGTCACATCGGCAAACTCGATGCGAAACGGTCGAGCCATATCCTTGCTCCGGTCGGTTGTCCTTGGGAGACGCCAGGCGTGCGGGGGGAGTGTCAAATGTAAGGCCTGACACTGGCGCTTTTGTGCGGTCGGTTGCCCTTGGGAGACATTTGGCGTGCATGGGGAGGAGTGTCAAATGTATGGTCTGACCCCGGCGCCATTCTTGCGGTGCCATCCTTCACACAAACTCTCAAATTCTATGCTGATTCTTGAGAGGATTTCGTGGAGGTCCGTCAGGGCCTGACCCCGGCGCATTTACGTCAAATCGCCGGAATCGGCCGTCCCTTGAACTGCACAATCTTGTTCTTGTCAGGGTAGTACAACGAGGTATACCAACCGCGATTCGCGCAAACATAGCCGCGAACATCAATATCGAACAACTGCAAGGGTGAGTCCGCATTCAGGATTTTTCGTTGATAAAAAATTCGGTAAATCTCTGTGTAGCGATCCATGAACTGGTAAACCGCATGCCGTCGGGTTTCACCCTTAAAATTGATCAGAAACCCTGGCTTGTTGCCAGTCGTTGGACTCACATTGTACTCAAGCTGTTCGATATTCTTTATCTCATCCCATCGATAAAACTTTCGCTTTCGTCTTTGCACCTGAAACCGACACCATATCCCGTTTTCATACACCACCACATCGGGTCGTTTGTGACGTGTGGCCATGCGGTAGGCAGCGATGGCGAAAGCGCTACCGATGAGAGCGCCTATCACTGTCACCTCTAAGCGTTGCCCCGCGTCATAAAGAGCTCCTCCCAAGAACACCAGCATACCCAAGCTCTTGTTGAGAATGGCCAGATGCACCGGCACACGGGTCGGCGCGAACGAGGCGAGTTGCTCGCCCCATTCGCTCGGGTTTGCTGCGGGGATAGTTTGAGGATTCGTCATCTTGCTGCCTTACCACGCTAATTCGCGGTAGGTCTTCATGCCCAGATTGCCAAACGTGGTGGACCACATTTCGCGCTCCCAAGCGTACTTGAGTTTGGTTTCCTGTGTGCCAACACGCCACGACAGGAACGTCAGGGTCAAGCCATTCATTTGAAACTTTCCCCCTGTACGCTTGGCGTCTCCCATGGACAACCGACCGGAGCAAGGATATGGCTTGACCGTTGCGCATCGAGTTTGCCGGTGCGCTATATTTGCATCCAATCAGAACCTCAAAAAATCAAGGCAACAACACCGCATCACCCATCGCCCCGATATCCCTGAACGGCGAAGTCTGTTCTTCCCTTGCATCGTTCATCAACTGGCGAAAGGCAGTCAATGCCATGGTCACAGGTTCTTGCGAAACTTCACGCACACCTTCAACTGACGCGTTGTGTTGTGACGCGGAAGCCATGTCGTAGTGACTGGCATCGCTCAACACGGTGAAGGCCCGATCAAAACTGACGGCGCGCAGCACGGCCAGCAGATCCGGATGCTGGCACAGCACGATGGGGGCCGGGCGCTGGTGACGGCGGCTGTGTACGGCAATCTGGGCGATGACGCCGAGCGCGGTGCTGTCGAGGGCGCTGGCTTCTGACAAATCGAAAATGAAAACCTGATACGGCTGCGCACTGCTCTGGCGCAAAAAACGATCCAGCGCCGCGCACTGGCCGAAACGGATATCACCGCGCAAGCGCACCACCACGACACCGGCGCGCATCGCGTATGACATGTCGCCCTGCCCCGCTCCCCGCACAAATCCTGCAGCCATGGTCGAGCTCATCCCTGATGGCGGATCTGGAATACCGTGATGTCATCCGGTGGTGCATTGCCGACACGTTTCCGCACCAGTGTCATCAGTGTGTCCACGTCCGGATGCGTGGCGCAGGCCGATGATAACAAGCTTTCATTTTTTGCCAATCCATCCTGATGCAGGGCTTCGAGCATGCCATCGGAGGCCATGACCAGCAGGCTGCCCGGCCCGAGCACGCGCTCTTCCACACGATATTCCGCCCAGTCAAACAGGCCGATGGGAAAACTGCCCTCGCCGAGAAATTCGCTGTGGCCATCGCTGTGCACGCACCAGGGGCGCGGATACTGGCCGCCGTTGGCAAAGCGCAACAGGCCGCTATCGCGATCCAGCACGCCGTAAAACAGGGTCAGGTATTTGCCCAGATGCGCGTCCAGCACTTCGTGATTGAGCTGGGCCAGCAGTTTGTCCGGATGCAGGATGGTTTCGTCGCCCTGGATGCGATAGCGACGCAGCGGCTGGTTGATCAGGCTTTTCAGCATCATGGTCACAAACGCGGAGGCCGCGCCGTGACCGGATACATCGGCAATGTAAAAGCCGATGCGTGAGGCATCGATTTCAAAGTAATCGAGAAAATCGCCGCTCAGGTACAGCGACGGCAGAATGGCATGTTCAAAACGGAAGGCGCCGAAACGTGAGCGCGGCTCCGGCAGCAATTGCAGCTGCGCCTGACGTCCGGCTTCCTGATCCTGACGCAGGATCTCGAGATTCTCTTCCAGCTCTGCGTTGGCGGCTTCCAGCTCCTTGCGGTATTGCTCGTTCTCGGTTTCCAGCGCCACCTTGTGCAGCACAGCGCGCACGGCGTGATCGAGCACGCTCATGTCGATGATGGGTTTGACCAGATAATCCGCCGCACCGAGCCTCAGCGCTTCCACCACGTCAGTCATGATGCCGGCGCCGGACACGACAATGACCGGCGTTTCAGGCAATTCGCGGGTGATCGCTTCCAGCACCTTGAGGCCGTCCATGTCCGGCATGCGCAGATCACAGAGCACAACGTCAGGATGAGCGTCATGCACCAGCTGCAGGCCCTCGCGACCGCTGGCCGCCGACAGCACATCAAAGCCGGCATCTTCAAGAAACACGCACAGGCTGTCGCGTACCAGATGATCATCATCAATGACCACGACGCGACCGTTATCGGTGGGACCGGGAGCAGACATGCATTCGTCCGTCAAACAGCAGGGCTCGGAACAGACATCCAGAGGTTTATAGCACCGCCATCCTGAAGTGCCAACGCCGCTCCTGTAACGGCGTTTGCCCACTTCGGTTGACCCCACCCACGCTGCTTCCTAACATGCATCGGCGGCACCGCGATTGGCAGGCATGAAACCGGACGGGAACATGCCGCTGGCGGCGTGCAAAACGTCAGCCGGTGGACCATCGGTGCCGGCAATGTTTTTCTGACCGGCTTTTACTGACAACAGATTCCTGACAGATGATTCACGACGACTGGCTTGCTCAGGGTCGTTTTGCTGATCACCAGTGTCCCGGACTACAGCACGCTGCGGAGGCTTATCCATGCTGCTTGACGAACGCCAGTACGCGGAAAAACGCGACTTCATCCGGATGTTTGTCGATTCGCATGTCGAAGTGGTCGACGAGGAAACCGGCGCCACCTTTCACGGCGACGGCAAAAATATCAGCGGCAGCGGCCTGATGTTCATCGCCGATTTCCAGCCCCGCGAAGGCGCCAGCCTGCATGTCACCGTGTCGTCACTGCAATCACGACTGCCGCCGCTGCAGGCTCAATTTCGCGTCATCCGCGTCAGCCGCTGCGAAGATGGCCGCTACCAGATTGGTGGTGAACTCAGCGATATCCGCTGAGCAATCCCGAAGCACCTGCCGGCGCATCGGAGCTTCACCGTTCTGCCCGAAACCTGTGGGGCCGAATTTATTCGGCCAAGCTGCCATTCGCGATCACCGGCAGCTGTTGTCAGTGAGGCGTTTCGCGGCCGAATAAATTCGGCCCCACAGTGAATAGTGCTGACATCTCGCCGGTCCGCCCTTCGACACGCTCAGGGCGAACGGGATGTGCTGAGGTGCGTAATTCTGCGCCACGCACTACTCAAAGATATCCGCTGAGCACCCGAAGCGTTGGCGGCGAACGGAGCCTCACTGTTCTGCCCGAAAACTGTGGGGCCGAATTTATTCGGCCAAGCTGCCGTTCGCGATCACCGGCGTCTGTTGTCAGCGAAGCGTTTCGCGGCCGGATAAATTCGGCCCCACAGTGAATAGTGCTGACATCTCGCCGTTCCGCCCTTCGACACGCTCAGGGCGAACGGAATGTGCTGAGGTGCGCAATTCTGCGCCACGCACTACTCAAAGATATCCGCTGATCACCCGAAGTATTACCGGCGAATGGCGCTTCACTGTTCTGCCCGAAACCTGTTGGGCCGAATTTGTTCGGCCAAGCTGCCATTCGCGATCACCAGCAGCTGTTGTCAGCGAAGCGTTTCGCGGCCGGATGTATTCGGCCGCACAGTGAATGATGCTGACATCTCGCCGTTCCGCCGATCCGACCTTCGACACGCTCAGGGCGAACGGAACGTGGTGCAGTGCGTAAACCTGGCGTAATTCACGAATCAGATCGCCGGCCTTGACCGGCTCTGCCTGTTAGAAAGCGCTGCGTGCTCAGCACTCATCAACGGCCGGATCACAATCGTCGCTCGGCGGCGCCGGCGGATTGCCATCGTGAACCTGATAATTGCGACGCTGCAGATAGGCATCGCGGACAAACGCGTATTCGTCGAGTGATTCTTCCAGCACCGGCTCCAGCTCGAACAAGCGCTGGCGGGTGTTCAGCAAATCCAGTCCGGTAATGGTATTGCGCGTCGGCACATGCTCCATCTCGGCCACCGGGTCCATCTGCCGATCAACCGGCTTGGCCAGCGCATCACGCACCGTGCTCGGGCCGAGCAAGGGCAGCACCAGATACGGCCCCTGCCCCACGCCCCAGGTCGCCAACGTCTGGCCAAAATCTTCCTCGTGACGCTGCAAGCCCATCGATGTCGCCGGATCAAACAAACCAGCAAGTCCGAGTGTGGAGTTGATCAGCAGGCGACCGGTGCTGGACAGTGCGCGTTTGAATTTCGCTTGCAACAGCGAGTTGCCGATATTGCCCAGCTCACCCAGATTGGCCAGCGCATTGTCCACGCCCTGATCGACAACAGAAGGCACAACGGCGTCGTAAACCTTGGCTGCCGGACGCAACACAACCTTGTCGACGCCCTTGTTGAAGCTGTACATCGAGCGGTTGAAGCCTTCGTAAGGATCAGACGGCGACGCGGCAGTGTGCTCGCCGGTGCTGGCACATGCGCCGAGCATCAGCACGGCGGTGATCAGCAACGACTGTCTGGTGAAGGTACGAAATGAAGTGTGGCGCATGATTGTCCCTGTTCGAGATCCGGCGGATCGCGCAAAGGCGCTGATTATCGCCCAGCGCCCGCTGCGGCGCTAAGCGTC
Organism: Permianibacter sp.; assembly: GCA_041913605.1. GTDB lineage: Bacteria > Pseudomonadota > Gammaproteobacteria > Enterobacterales > Permianibacteraceae > Permianibacter. Next base: position 81,076 of record JAYSEY010000004.1, on the reverse strand, counting down.
TGCCGGTAACAAAATGCCGCGCTGGTGCAGGCCGCTGACCGCGCTGATGACGGGCACCAGCAATTGCCCGGCATTCCCTGTGTCACCGGCGAGGATGTCGACGACTTCCTGCACGCTGGCGGGCTGCCGGAAGGCTTCCAGCAGCGGCAGCGTTTGTAACTGCAGCAACATGAACTGCACCTGATCGCTGTGATCGCGATAGACCAGCAAGGCCGTTTCTTCCTCCTGCGCGGGCAGCCATTCGGCACAGATGCGCTGCACCGGCCAGCGATAATGCGCCGGAAACGCCAGCGGCGACAGTTGCAGCCGGCTGCCGGGTTCAATGCTGATCTGCCGCCAGTCCGGTTCGGCATCGGCGATCATGGCGATCAGCTCAAGCCACTCGTAATGCGCCAGTTCGTACAGGAACGGCCAGTCCGGTCCACTGCCCGGTTCGCGCCCGTCACGCAACCAGAGCAGGAATTCGCCGGGAATATCGCGAAACAGCGGACTGTGTGCCGTGTGTCCGGCAAAGAACGCACGCGCCATCTGCTGCCATTGCGCCGGCGGCGTCATGCCATGCAGCACCGGAAAACCGCTGCGCAGGAAATTCTCGACATTATTGAACAACAGTTCGCGATAAACCTGCACCCGCCGGTCATCCAGACCGTCCGGCACCGCAATCTGATCCGGGGCGCGCAAATGCGCGGTCAGCGCATACTGGCGACGCTGGAACGCCGGCAACTGCGCATCAGCGGCGCGCGTAACGGCGACCTTCACGCTCATCCGGTTTCTCCTCACGTGGACTGTCGCAGCCGCGCGCATGGCTGAGTGATTGCAGCAAACGGATCTGGGCAATCTCGTTCAGCAATTCATCGAGCGGCGGAATGTTGAAGTCGCGCTCCAGCAGAGTCGGCAAGGCGCCGAAATCAATATAGGTATCCGCCAGCAAGCGCCAGACAGCCTGTTTGACGTTGCTGCCATGGGTATCAACCAGCAGGTCGTCGGCTTCATCAAAATGACCGGCAACGTGCAGCCAGGCAATGCGCTCCGGCGGCATCGCGGCAATGAATGCCGCTGCGTCGTAACCGTGGTTGATGCTGTTGACGTAAACATTGTTGACGTCGAGCAGCAGATCGCAATCGGCCGCGTCGAGCACGGCAAGAATGAATTCCTGCTCGCTCATTTCGCCGGCCAGTGGCGTGTAATAGGAAACGTTTTCCAATGCAATGCGCCGGCCAAGCAAGTCCTGCACGCGCATCACGCGCGCCGCCACGTGGGCCACGGCTTCTTCCGTGAACGGGATCGGCAGCAGATCGTAGAGATGGCCGTGATCGGCGCAAAAGCTCAGGTGCTCGCTGTAGTGCCGGATGTTGTGCAGATCGAGAAAACGGCGCACCTGCCGGACAAACTCTTCGTCCAACGGTGCCGGCCCGCCTATCGACAGCGACAGTCCGTGGCAGACAAACGGATAGCGTTCGGTCAGCGCACGAAAGCGCTTGCCGAATACGCCGCCCAGCTCCAGCCAGTTTTCCGGCGCCACCTCAAGAAAATCGACCGGCTGATCCGGGCGCGACAGCAGCGGGAGCATCAGCTCCCGCCGCAAACCGAGTCCGGCGCCGTGCAAGCGGAACACTTGCCCTTCGCTCATGGCTTATTTGTCTTTTTTCTTTTCGGCGTCTTTTTTCTCGCCGTCTTTCTTCTCACCACACTTGCCTTCACCGCACTTGCCATCCTTGTGCTTGGCTTTCATTTCTTCGCCACACTTGCCTTCACCGCACTTGCCGTCCTTGTGCTTGGCTTTCATGTCTTCGCCACACTTGCCTTCACCGCACTTGCCGTCCTTGTGCTTGGCTTTCATGTCTTCGCCGCACTTGCCTTCACCGCACTTGCCGTCCTTGTGTTTGGCTTTCATCTGTTCGCCGCACTTGCCCTCACCGCACTTGCCTTCTTTGTCCTTGGCTTTTTCCGCTTCTTTCGTTTTCTCGGCATCAGCCATGGCGTAGCCCTGGTCAAGATCCGTGAAGCCAAAAGCCTGTACCTGCGGCGCCACCGCCACGCCCGCAGCAAAGCTGGCACCGATCAGCGAGGTCAAAAGTGTTTTGTTCGACATGGTTTGCATCTCCAGAAATGAAACATGAACGGCCGACTGCCTCTGTACGTGCAGAGCTCTGACCTTTGTCTACGGCAACTTCCAGTGCCACGACCTGCGATCCGGCGGGCTGTCTGCCGGACGGTAGCAACTGTCGGGTGTAAAGAGTAGGACGTCGTGCGCCTGTTACACACGCGGCAGAAAAATTTCCTGCCGTGAAAAATGACATCCCGGACACAAGGTCCGGGATGTCATGACGGATGTCGGGCAGGCCGTGGGCCGTGCATCACGCGCCCATGCTGAAACTGGCAACGCAGCCGGCCACCGGCCGTGCGGCTCGCGCTCAGGGCAGTTGCTGTTCCAGCTTGAGCTGCAACGCGGGTTGCTGACGCCAGTCGATGTTCTCGTGCGTCACCTGCCAGTCGCCGGGCTGGGGCTTGGCGTTACCGCTGGCGGACACCCGTACCACGACGCTGACCTTGTCCTGCGCCGACAGACGCGACGCCGGCGTCATCGCCTGCGAGTCATCAAGCGTCACAGTCAGCGGCCATTGCACCGGCAGGTCTTTCGCGACGACCGCCACCGGCGGGCCGCCGGCTGCAGCACGCGCCAGGACAAATACGCGGCCCTGCGCCGGCAACTTCACGGTCTCACCGAGCACAACCGTAACCTGCACAGTGGCCGCGACTTGCTGCGCATTCCCGGATGGCGTTGTGGCCGCTGAACCAGCGCCCGCTGCGGCTGGACCAGAAACCAGTGTTTCAGCACCCTGTTGACCTGCCGCTGCGGCCTGCGCGGCTTGCGCCTTGGCAATCGCCTGATCCAGATAGGCAATGGCTTCGGAATCGACACCACGCGCTGACTTCAGCGCTTGCCAGTGGCTGATAGCCTGCGCGTAGCGACCCGATTCGAAATCGCGATAGGCAGTGAGCAGACGCGCGCCTTCGTGATCAGGATTGAGCAGCAAAGCCTGACGCAACATGCGATCAACTTCGGCATTGCCGGCAGCGTCCTGATTCTCGCCCTGCATCAGGCGCATGGCCTGGGCGCTGGCAACCAGATAGTCGGCTTCCATCGGCGCCAGTTCGCGGGCGCGGTGAAAAGCCTGCAGCGCCTGATCCGGCTGACCGAGATTGATGTAGCTGCGACCAAGCATGTACCAGCCGTCCACATCATCCGGGTCGCGATGCAAACGGGTGCGCAATACCAGCAGCAATTCCTGCATCGACTGCGACTCTTCGATTTTTTCCTGGCCGGGCGCCGTGCGCGTCAGCCAGTCATCAACCGCCGGCCAGGCACCGACACGGAAATAGACACCTGTAGCAACCACCGGCAACAACAGCAACAGGATCCAGAGCAGCACCGGCGAGCGACGCTGCGCTGTCTTGTCATCCATCGTCTGGCTTTCGGCAAGAAAGCGCCGCGCATTCTCGGCATCGAGCTGCGCACGTTGCGCATCATCAATGCGCTGATCCGCATGCAACTGGGCAATTTCCTGCTGACGCTCATCAAAGGCGCGCCGATTCAGCCGCGCACGCTCCGCGTCGCTGACACTGTTGTCCGTCTGCGCCGGCCGCCACAGGGGACGCAACAACCAGAGCAAGGTGATCACGGTCAGCGCCGCAGCACTGATCCAGAATTGCAGTTGAACATCATTCATGGTGTCAGTTCTTGTCGTCAGTGCGCTGGAGCAGTGCCTGCAGCTGTCGCTGCTCGTCTGCGCTGAGCGGTCGCGTGCCCGATGCCGCCGACCCGCGCTGGCGACGCCACCAGAACAACAGGCCGATCAATGCCGCGAGCAGCACCAGCGCCGGGCCAAACCAGAGCAGGAACGTGCTCTCCTTCACCGGTGGCCGGTAGAGAATGAAATCGCCGTAGCGTTCCTGCATGAACTGGCGAATGGCTGCATCGGATTCGCCGGCGACAATTTTCTGGTGCGCAATGTCGCGCAGATCCTTGGCCAGCGGCGCATTCGAGTCGGCAATGTTCTGGTTTTGGCATTTCGGGCAACGCAGTTCCGCGATCAGTGCGCGATAGCGCTGTTCCTGTTCGGCGTTGTCAAATTGCTGGGCATCGATGTCGGCACGCGCTGTTGTCAGCAGCAGCGACGTGCACAACAAGGTCAGCAGCAGAACAAACCGGCGACGAGAATTCCCGATCATCTTGCTCACCATGCGATGCCATTGGCCTGCAGTACCGGCAGGATCTCGTCCTGCCAGACGCGCTCGTTCATGTCACCGACGCGGCGGTGCAGAATCGTCCCATCCGCGGCGATGATGTAGGTTTCCGGTGCGCCGTAAACGCCCAGCTCGATGCCGAAACGGCCCTGCAGATCTTCCAGCACCACTTCGTAGGGATTGCCGCGTTCGGCCAGCAGTTTCATGGCCAGCGGCCGATCATCTTCCTTGTAATTGACGCCGACGATGCGCACGTTCTTCTTTTGCGCGAGTTCGACCAGATATGCATGCTCGGCGTAACAGGTCGGGCACCACGTCGCCCAGACATTGAGCAGAAAAGGTTTGCCTACCAGACTGCGCGTGCTGATTTGCTCGTCCTTGCCCAGCACGGCCAGCGACATTTCCGGCAAGGGCTGATTGACGCGCACCGCCGGCAGCAATGACGGATCGTTGTACAGGCCGCGCCACAGCAACAACACCAATGCCAGAAACATGATCAGCGGAACCGCGAGCTTCCAGCCGCTGGGTCGATTGCTTTCACGCGTATCCACGGATGCATCCTGATCGGGGTTCATGTTGTGGCCTCATTCACCGTCGGCGTCAGCGTGGCGTTCGCCGGTGCGGCGGTGGCAGATTTCTGCTTTGCATCGCGCGCCGCCTGACGGCGATAACGCGGATCGCTTGCCGCCAGCATGCCGCCCAGTGCCATCAGCAAGGCACCGAGCCAAATCCAGCGCACATAGGGTTTGTAATAGACACGCACGGCCCACGAACCATCACCGAGCGGTTCGCCCATGGCGATGTAGAGATCGCGGGTCAGACCGGGATCAATCGCGGCTTCGGTCATGGTCTGGCGCGAAGCGTTATAGGTGCGCTTTTCCGGATGCAGGCTGGCGACAACTTCGCCCTGTTCGCGGATCTCGAACCAGGCACGCGTGGCGCCATAGTTCGGGCCTTCGATCTCGCGCATGCGTGTCATCGTTACCTGATACGGGCCAACTTCGGCGGTTTTGCCCGTAGCCAGTCGCACATCGCGCTCGACACTGTAATAGCTGGAGATCACCACGCCGATCAGCGTCACGCCGACGCCGGCATGCGCGATCGCCATGCCCCACCAGGCTCGCGCCGGCATCTGGCCCTGACGTGCACGCAGCAGCAGATCACGCGCCAGCGGCAGCACGATCCAGATCGCCAGCGCCACCGCCATGATGGTCACCATGCGGGCGATGTCGAACAGCATGGGCAGTGCGACACCGATCACCAGACTGAGCAACAGCAAAGGCCAGAGTCGTTTGACGATCACACCCGGCGCATCCTGACGCCAGCGGATCTGCGGACCGATACCGATCAGGAAGATCAGCGGCGTCGCGAACAGCGAGAACATGAAATTGAAGTACGGCGGTCCGACCGAGATCTTGCCGAGCGCGAGCGCATCGACAATCAGCGGTTGCAGCGTGCCGATCAGCACCGTCAGCGTCAGGATGGCCAGCAGTACGTTGTTGGCCAGCAGCGCCAGCTCACGTGAACACCAGTGATACGGCACCTGCGAGCGCACGGTCTGGCCGCGCACCGCAAACAGCAGCAGCGAACCACCAATGACAATCACCAGGAAGGTCAGGATGAACATGCCGCGTTCCGGATCAGTGGCGAACGCATGCACGGACGTCAGCACACCGGAACGCACCAGAAATGCACCCAGCAAACTGAGACTGAATGTGGTCAGCGCCAGCAGCACGGTCCAGGCTTTGAAGCCACCGCGTTTTTCCGTGACGGCAAGTGAATGCATCAGTGCCGTGCCGGCCAGCCAGGGCATGAACGACGCGTTCTCCACCGGGTCCCAGAACCACCAGCCGCCCCAGCCCAGTTCGTAATACGCCCACCACGATCCGAGCATGATGCCGAGAGTGAGAAAGATCCACGCGGCGATGGTCCATGGCCGCGCCCAGCGTGCCCAGGCGCTGTCGAGATTTTTGCCGAGCAGCGCGGCAATTGCGAACGCAAACGCGACGCTGAAACCGACATAGCCCATGTACAGCATCGGCGGGTGCACGATCATGCCGAAATCCTGCAACAGCGGATTCATGTCACGACCATCGACGGGAAACAGCGGCAGCGTGCGCGTAAACGGATTCGAGACAAACAGCAGAAAGGCAACGAATCCGACACTGATCACACCCATCACACTGAGGACGCGCGCGGCGGTGGTCAGCGGCAGACTGTGCGAACGCTGGGCCACGGCGAGCGACCACGCGGCAAGGAAGGTGCTCCAGAGCAGGAAAGAGCCTTCGTGCGAACTCCACACGGCCGTGATGCGGTAATACCAGGGCAATTGCGAATTTGAATTCAGGGCGATGTACTGCACCGTGAAGTCATGATGCAGGAAACCCCAGGTCAGACAGCCGAGACTGAAAAACAGCAAAGCGAATTGCAGCTGCGCGGCCGGCCGCCCGACACGCATCCATTCGACACGACCAAGCTGCGCACCGGCAAGCGGGATCAGTCCCTGGACGATTGCGACAACCAGCGCCAACGCCAGCGCATACTGGCCAAGTTCCGGGATCACGGCGTGGCTCCGGCAGCGTCTGACTGCATTTTGCGCGCCTTGGCGCGTTCCTCGGCTTTTTTCACCGCGTCAGCAACTTCCGGTGCCATGTAGTTCTCATCGTGCTTGGCGAGAATTTGATCCGCCATCACCACACCGTCGTCCCTCACTTTGCCGACACCGATGATGCCCTGCCCTTCACGGAACAGATCCGGCAGGATGCCTTCAAACATCACCAGTACTTCGTGTTCGTTGTCGGTGAGACGGAACTGCACTTTCAGGCTTTCCGGATCACGCTTGACGCTGCCTTTCACCACCAGGCCGCCGGTATTGATGGTGCGGCCGCGCGGCGCTTCGCCGTTGGCAACCTGGGTGGGCGTGTAGAAGAAGTTGATGTTCTGGCGCATCGCGTACAGCACCAGCGCGACTCCGAGTGCGAGGGCCACGATACTGCCGATGACGATCAACAGGCGACGTTTGCGTTGCGGATGCATGATGAGTACCTGGGCAAAAAGGAATTTGGTTCAGTGTTCGGCGTGCTGTTCGCGATCAAGCTGTTCGCGGCGATAAAACGCCGCGATACGCTTGCGCAGCGATTGCCGGCGCAAGCGGGGCTCAAACAACAGGCCGAGGAAGACCAGCGCTGCGACGCCATAGGACAGCCAGACATAAAAGCCGTGGCCATCCATGTGCAGGAATTGGTCAAGATTCATTTCTGCAGCTCCCGCACCCAGCTGGCCTGACGCTCACGCCAGATCACTTCGTTGCGCACGCGGCGCATCAGCGTCGCGAAATAGAAACAGAAACAGGCGGCGATCATCACCAGCAGGGCCACCAGCATTTCACTGTCCATGGTCGGTTTGCCGAGCCGCGACAGCGTGGCGCCCTGATGCAGCGTGTACCACCAGTCCACCGAGAAATGGATGATGGGTACGTTGATGAGTCCGACCATGGCCAGCACACCGGCAGCGCGATCGCCGGTTTGCGGATCATCAAAGGCCTGACGCAGCGCCATGACACCGAGATAGAGAAACAGCAGGATCAATTCCGAGGTGATGCGCGCATCCCAGACCCACCAGGTATTCCACGTGGGTTTGCCCCAGACGGCGCCGGTAAACAGCGCCAGAAACGTAAATGCCGCGCCTATCGGTGCCGCCGCTGCGGCGACAGCGTGCGCCACCTTGATGCGCCAGATGTAGCCAATGGCTGCTGCCACGGCCATCAGCGAATAACCGAACATCGACAGAAACGCCGCCGGCACATGGATGTACATGATGCGCACGGACTGGCCCTGCTGATAATCGGGCGGCGACAGGTACAAACCCTGCACCAGTCCGTAAGCAAACAGGACAGCACTGATCGCAAACAGCCACGGGATCCAGCGTCCCGACATGTCATAAAACCAGCGGGGTGAACCCCATTTATGGAACCAGGTCCAGGTCGCCACACTCAGCTCCCACTCACCGAAACTTTCAATGCAGCACCAGACGCCCACGGCGCCAGCACCAGCGAAAACAGCAGCAATGCACCGAGCAGCGCCAGCTGGCCGTTGTACGGCAAACCCTGCGCCGCCGAGGTCACGGCGTTGGTGCCGAAGATCAGCACCGGCACCAGCAAAGGCAAAACCAGCAACGCCAGCATGACCGCGCCACGGCGCAAGCCAACGGTCAGGCTCATGCCGACGCCGCCAATCAGGCAGAACACCGGCGTACCGAGCAGCAAACTGAAAAACAGCGCACCATAAGCGTCGTCGTGCAGATGCAGGAGCATGGCCAGCAAGGGCGCACTGAGCAGCAGCGGCAATCCGCACAGCAACCATTGCGCGCAGGCCTTGCTGAGCGCGATCAGCGCCGGTGACGGCAGTGCGATCAGCAATTGCTCCAGCGTGCCGTCCTCGAAATCACCGCGATAAAAATGTTCCAGCGTCAGCATCGAAGCAAACAGCGCCGCGACCCAGATCACACCCGGCGCGATGCGTGCCAGTTCGACTTTTTCCGGCGACACGGCAAACGGAAACAGCGACACGACAATCAGGAAAAAAGCCAGCGGATTGACCAGCTCCGAAGGCCGGCGCAGCGCCAGTTTCAATTCCCGGCCGAGCAAGGTGAAAAACATTCAGCTTGCTCCCAGATCGAACACGGCCAGCGGCTGACGCGTTTGCACCGGTTGGTGACTGGTCAGCAGCAACGCGCCGCCCTGTTCAAGAAACTGCTCGATACGCGAGCACAGCCAGGCGCAGGATTTTACGTCCAGCGCCGCAAACGGTTCATCCAGCAGCCAGAGTTGTGCCGGCTCCAGGCACAGGCGTGCAAGTCCGACGCGGCGTTTCTGGCCGGCAGAAAGTTGCGCCACCGGCTCATCGACATAGGCCGCGAGTTTCACTTCGCGCAGCGCGGCGTCGATGCTCATCAGCGGCGTGGTACCGGCATCGGCGCGCAGCCGCAGAAAGAAGGCGAGATTTTCACCGACGCTGAGTTCCGGTTTGAGACCGAGCGCGTGACCGAGAAACAGCGTGGAGCGTTCCGGGCGCCGCACTTCACCTTCGGCGGCATGCGCAAGGCCAGCCAGCACGCGCAGCAGACTGGTTTTGCCGGCGCCGTTGGCGCCAACCAGATGCAGGCCCTGTCCGGCCGACAGTTGCAGGTTGAAGCGGCGCAGCAGCGCACGTTCACCGCGGGTGACGGTGAGATCGCGTGCATCCAGCAGCGGTCGGCTGTCCGTATCGGGCGTGGCGGGCGCGGCCGTCATCCGTGCTACGCCGACTTCGGACGGAAGGCTTTGATCACCGTCTCGTCGGTTTCGATATAGGGACCGCCGATCAGGTCGATACAGTAAGGCACGGCCGGCATCACCGCTTCCAGGCAGTCGCGGATGGCTGAGGGCTTGCCGGGCAGGTTGATGATCAGCGACTTGCCGGCGGTGCCGGCGATTTGCCGCGACAGGATGGCGGTCGGCACTTTTTGCAGCGACACGGCACGCATCTGCTCGCCGAAACCGTCAAGAATGCGATCGCAGACGGCGCGAGTGGCTTCCGGCGTGACATCGCGCAGCGCCGGACCGGTGCCGCCGGTGGTGATGATCAGCGCACAGCCCTGATCGCGCAGATCGCGCAGGGTTTGTTCGATGAGAAATTGTTCGTCGGGAATGACGCGCTTGACCGCCTGCCAGGGGCTGCTCAGCATGCGGGTCATTTCGGCTTCGATGGCCGGCCCGCCCTTGTCTTCATATTCGCCGCGACTCGCCCGGTCGGAGACGGTCACTATGCCCACAAGAACGGCCACGAGAAAAACTCCACTGGCTTTCGGTTCGCGCCGACCACAGAACGGCCTGCGCAAATTTTGTTCGTCGGTACAGGGCCGACAGGGTGCGCATACTATACCAGTGGCCCCCCTTGGCCGAACCTTGATTTGGGGCAAGAGATGACGGTCCAGCTACCGCCTGCGGTTTTGATTAATGCCGACCCCGAGCTGCTGCAGCAACTCGCCACGCCGGCGCGCATGGCCCAGTGGCAGCCCGGCGAAATGCTCGCCGCCGTCATTACCCGCATCGACAACCGCAATCTGATCCTGCAAACCGCTGGCGGGCTGTTGCGACTGCCGCTGCCGGCGCGGCAAGGCGGCGAACCGCCACCGGCCCTGAGTCCGAAACAGGCCGTCCTGCTCACCGTGCTCGCCACCGATCCGCTGCTGCGACTGCGTATCGAGGCCCAGCCGCCGGGCGCACCGGCGATCCCGGCGGCGCTGAAATCACTGCCCGCGGTGCCACCCGTCACACCGGCGCCCGTTCAAGTCACCCGGCTTGCGCCGCCCAAAGCCGGCGAGGCGCCAGCCACTGCCGCGCCGGACACGCGGGCGCAGGCGGTCAGGCAACTGGCCGAAACCCTGCGCCGCGCCCTGCCGCTGCTGATCCGGCCAGCGCCGGCGAATCCGCAATGGCTCGGACGCCTGACTGAGCTGGCCGCTTCGGTGCCGGCGGTGCAAATCGAGGCGGGAACCGCCGGGCCCGCTACAGGCGCTGGCGGCGGCAGCACCGGAACGGGAAGCACCGGAACAGCAACCCCGGCACCGTCTGCGACCGGCTCCCGGCCGGGTCAGCCGATGACGACGGGATCCAGTGCCGGCGCGCAGCCCGGCCTGCCTTTACAGGCAAACCGCTCAGGCAGCGTGGCCAGCGAAGCAGCCCCGCCCGCTGGTCAGACAGCCGCAGCGCGGCCGGGCGCCGTCGCCACTCCGGGCGGCAACGTCGTTACCAACAGCGCCGTCGCAACGGCCAGCACGGGCACCCACAACAGCACCGCTCCTCAGCCTCCCGCCAGGACACCACCACCCGCGACCGCCCTCCCCGCCGAGACACGGCGGGCAACGGCCGCAAACACGCCAGCGTCGGCGATGCCCAGCCTGCGCAAATCCTTTGCTGCACCGTCGATGAACTCAGCTGCCGGTACAGCCGAGAACACCGGCGCACAAAGCGTTCGCACAACTGCCAGCCCGGCCCCGGCGATGCCGGCCGTGCTGCCGGAGGCCACTGCCTCGCCGGCGACCGGTCGCAATACCGGCGCCACCTTTGTCGGCGCAGCGCCGGTTGAATGGCCGCTTGCCAGCGCCGAATGGCTGCCACGCCTGCTGCAGCAACTCGCCAGCCAGTGGCCGCAGGCCAGCGAACTCGGTGATGCTGATCTGGAACTGCTGCTGCGCGGCCTGCTGTTCGGCAAATCCGCGCAATCCGCCGAACAGGCGGGTGAATCACCGGCACTGCGCCAATGGCTGCAACACGGGCAAACCCTGCTGCTGCGCCTGGCCGCAGCGGCGCCGAATCAACTTCTGCCCCGCGCGGCCACTGCGCACACTGCGCCCGCGACAGCTACACCGCTGCTGGCGACCACGCCGGGAATGTCACCCGCCGGAACCAGTGTCGCGACAGGCGTGCAAACGCCTGTCCCGGGAGCAACGGTCGCCGGTGCGACGGTCACCGGGACAACTCTCTCCGCGACAACTCTCTCCGCTGAAACTGCTGCCAATAAAGCTGCCGAAGCACTGACACGCCGCGAGCGGGCCGACACTGATCAGGACGCCAGCGCGCGCACCGGTGAATCGGCACCGGCAAAACTGCTCGAAGAACTGGTGCAGCTGCTGGCCCGCGCACAGGCACAACCGCTGCAAAACCTGCGCAGCGATCTGCAACCACAGAATCTGCTCTACGCCACGCTGCCGCTGCGTGATGGCGATCGCATCGACGATATCGAGATCAGCATCCGCGAAGAAGACAGCGCTTCCGCTGAAGCTGGCCGCGCGCGCCAGCATGTCGTGCGTTTGCGATTCGATCTGCCCGGACTTGGCGCCTGCCAGTTCATACTCGACATGCGTGGTGATGAACTCGACATGCGCTTTTATGCCGAGCGCGACGCGACAACGCAGCTGTTCGACACGCACGTCGAGCAACTGGTGCGCGAACTGGCCGGCGAAAACATCGCCGTCACCCACGTCGAGAGTCATTGCCTGCAACAGCTGCCATCGCTGAAACCGCAACCGGCGTCCGGAGTCGATACCCATGTCTGAATACCGACCCGATGCGCCCGGCGCCGATGTCAACAACAAAGCGGAAACCGAGCCGGCGAAAACCGCAGCCGCACTGCGCTATGACGGCAACAGCGCGCCGAAACTGGTCGCCAAAGGTGAAGGTGAACTCGCCGAACGCATCATTGCACTGGCACGCGAATACGGCGTGCACCTGCATGAAGATCCGGTACTGGCACGCGCGTTGATGCAGATGCAACTGAATCAGGAGATCCCGCGCAACCTCTACGTTGCCATCGCCCGCGTGATCGCCTTTGCCTATTACCTGCAGGGCAAGACGCCAACTGCACGCAGCTAAGCGAAGCGCACGCAAAAAAGTCTTCCAAAGCAAGGCCAGAACGTCCGCTTCTCACCGGGGAGGAGACAGAGGCGCACTGGAATTGCGAGACAGAAACCAGAATGCAGGCTGCTTACACGCGTTCCAGTAGTGCCAGACATTCGTAGTGCGCAGTGTGCGGAAACATGTCGAACAACTGCAGCCGCGTCAGCCTGTAGCCCGGCAAGGCCTTCAGGTCGCGGGCCATGGTTTCGGCATTGCAGCTTGAATAAATCAGCCGTGCCGGCGCGCGCGCCTCAATCCAGCGGCACAACGTCAGACCTATGCCACGACGTGGCGGATTGACGATCAACAAATCCGGTGCGCCTTGCGCAACGGCATCGGCCGCAGCGGCATCCAGTGCTGAAAAGCGAAAACGGAAACGCTGCAACTGCTGCGCCGATCGCGTTGCACAGGCGATGGCGGCCGGCGCGATCTCGATACCCAGCAGCTCACCATCTTCCGGTGTGCAGTGCAGGCCAAAACCGCCCACGCCGCAAAACAGATCCCAGACTGTAGCGGGCCTGTTTGCGTCCGGATTTGTACCTATTGCTGAACAATTTGCCGGGGGTTTCGCTGCAGCCCATTCGCGGGCGGTGGCGTACAACTGTGCCGCCATCGCCGGAAAGGTCTGGAAGAAGGCGCCCGGTGCGATGTACAGCGGCACGTCATTGAGTTGCTCGGCAAGCGCATCATCCGTCGTCAGCAGGATCTCGCTGTCACCTTCCTGCACCGCCATGTGCACAGGCTGGATGTTTACCGACACGACTTTCAGCGCCGGCCAGTCCTGCATCAAGGCAGGTAACGCGTTGCGTATGGCGTCGACTTTTCCCGTTGATCGCAACACAAACCGCAGCATGAACTCGCCGCGCGACTGGCTGCGGGTCAGCTGGATGAATTTCAGCTCACCGCGCCGTTTGGCCAACTGGTACGGCGTCAGCCGCGCCTGTTTGATGAAACGCTTGATGCGTGCAAACGCTGCTTGAAAGTCAGCCGGATACAGCGGGCAATCACTGAGATCAAGCTGCCTGCCCGATTCCAGCACCAGACCCAGTTCCGGAAAATCGACGTTGCCACCGACCGCCATTTTCGCCTTGTTGCGAAAACCGGCGCCCTGCCCTGCGGTCAGCGGCAGTGCGCTGACCGCAGGCAACAGTACGTCATCGTTAAGGCCGGGAAACAGCCGCTGCAAATCCTGCTGCTTGTCCTGCAACTGTTGCGAATAAGCGCGATCCAGCCAGCTGCAAGAGTGGCAGCGATCAGCGCTGAAGTGAGCGCAGGGAAATGCGGTCGTGCTCATGAGCAAACACACGCCACGCGCGGCCGTTCCGCAACAAATTCCTTGTCCGCGGAAATGGTGATTTGCCGCGCCGTACGGCCCGGCACCCTGCGCAGCTTGCTGTTCCGCTCAATCATGCCAGGCATCTGCCTTGCTGCTGTCCGCCTCGGTCGGCTCGAGCCAGCGCTCGCCCGACGGCGTGTGCTCTTTCTTCCACAGCACGGCGCGGGTTTTCAGCTGATCGGCGATGAAGGCGCAGGCCTCAAGCGCGTCACCGCGATGCGCACTGGCCGCGCCGGCGTAAACGATTTGTTCGCCCGGCTCCAGCCGTCCGACACGATGAACAATGCTGATCGCCGTCAACTGCCAACGCGCCGCCGCCTGTTCCGCGATGCGTTCGATGCTCTTTTCACTCATGCCGGGATAGTGCTGCAGCGACAGCGCCAATACATCGCCATCGGCGCGCACGGTGCCGACAAAGCAGGCCACCGCGCCGGTGATCCCGGCATCGTCGGACAAGGCTCGCGTCAAAACTCCGCAGTCAAAATTTTCCGGCTGAATCGCCACGCGAATTCGGCTCACGTCAACCTCCGGTTACCGGTGGCAGCAGCGCCAGCTCATCACCCTGATGGATGCGAGTATCACGTTTTGCAAAGTGCTGATTGACGGCAAACAGCGTGCGCGGCCGCGCCGCCAGCAAAGCGGAAATGGCCGGATGACTGCCATCCAGACTGGCCAGGACATCGGCAACGGTGTGCCATTGTTCCTGCCATTCAAGACTGAGCACATCGCAACCGGCTTCATCCGCCAAGCTGCCGAATAACAGAACTTTCAGCATGGTGTACCCATTCAATTTGCTCCGGTCATTCATTCGCCAGCGCCATGCGTGAATTCAGGGGTTTGCGAACACCGGTCTCAGCCCGCCGCGTGGTATTCACCGGAGCGGCCACCGGATTTGTGCAGCACGCGAATGCCTTCGATGCGCATGGCCTTGTCGATTGCCTTGCACATGTCAAAAATCGTAAGCGCCGCCACCGATACGGCCGTCAGCGCCTCCATTTCCACACCGGTACCGCTGACGGTTTTGCAGTTTGCAACGATGCGCACGCGGACATTGTCGTGATCGGTTTCAAAGCGGATATCCACCACCGACAAAGGCAGGCTGTGACACAGCGGGATCAGTTCGTCGCACTTTTTTGCCGCCAGCACACCGGCCACGTGTGCCGTGGTCAGCACATTGCCCTTGGGCAATTCACCGGCCGACAGCGCTGACAAGGTGGCCGGTGCCATGCAGACAAAACCTTCCGCAGTGGCGCTGCGCGCGGTCGCCGGTTTGTCACCGACATCGACCATGCGCACCCGCCCCTGCTCATCGAGATGGGAAAATCCGCTCATCATTCTCACCTGCTTTCCTGCGCCAGGCCGACAGTCTAGATCGCCGGGCGCTTGCGCACGCGACATTGATCAATCGTCGCGCAAGTTTTCCGGAATCATCAATTGATCCCGTCCGCTGTGCGTCCGGCCAGCGCGCTCAATCAACGAGTGCGGCCAGCAACAACTCCACCGGATGCGCCAGACGTTTGCCGCTCTGGATCTGCGCTTGCTCACGGCAGGAAAAGCCGCTGGCACAGGCCTGCTGTCCGGGCGTGCGCGCCGCCAATGGTGCCGCCCAGCTTTGCTCCCACAGCGTGCGCGACGTCGCTGCGTGCTCCGCTTCATGCCCGTAATTGCCGGCCATACCGCAGCAACCGGTCGCCGGCAACTGCACGGCAATACCAAATCGCTGCATCACTTGCTGCCATTGCGCCGTCGAAGCCGGCGACTGGGTTTTCTCGGTGCAATGCTGGAACAACATCAGCGGCGCTGCCGATTTCACCTTCGGCACCACGTCGAGGGTTGCGAGGTATTCCTGCAGCATCAGGACATCCGGCAAGGGCGGCAGGTCCGGCACGCCAGCGTATTCCTGCCGCAGGGCCAGCACCTGCGTGTTCTCCAGACCGACCACACTGACGCCGGCATCACGCAAGGGCGCCAGTGTCGCAGCCGTCGTGCGTGCAACACGCCAGAACGCCGGCAAACGGCCGCTGACATGCAGCGGTTTACCAATCGGCAAGGCCGGCATCACCAGCACCTTGCGCCCCAGTCTTTGCAGCAGCGTCACGGTATCGTGCAGGACACCGCCATCAAAAAATGCAGTAAACACATCGGGCAGGATCACTACCGTGCGTGCGCGATCACCGGCATCCATCTGCTCCAGCAACTTTGCATCAAAGCGCAAGGCCGGCTGACGGCGCAGCAGCGTATGCAGATTGCGATACGAGAAATGCGGAAACGCCCGTGCGCCGAGCAGTTTTTCTGCCAGCACTGCCGACAGCGGATTGTTCATCAGCAGGTTCGCGAGTCCCGGCAACAAGGCCGCTTTCGGCGCCCAGCTTTCCAGAGTCGCGGTCAGCATGTCGCGCAGACGTCGCGGATAACGCCGATGATAATGATGCAGGAACAATGCGCGCTGTGTCGGGACATCCACCTTGATCGGACATTGCGTACTGCAGGCTTTGCAGGACAGGCAACCATCCATCGCGGCCTTTACCTGATGGGAAAAATCATGATCTGCGCGCTGGCCAAACCGGCGTAACTGGCGGTTGAGTTTTTCGGTGAGGCCTTCATGGTCTTCACGCACCGACAGATCGACATTGGCTTGCGCGGCCTGCCGCAGCCATTCACGCATCAATCCCGAACGTCCCTTTGGCGAATGAACACGATCGCCACTGGCCTTGTAGGACGGGCACATGACGCTGTCCATGCGGTAATCGAAGCACTGGCCATTGCCATTGCAGTACACCGCACCGGGGGCCTGCTCTTCCATCTGCAGCGGGATCTGCCGATCACGTTCACCGCGCGTCGAAGTGAAGGGATCAACCAGCGCCTCATCACAATCCAGCGGCGGACAGATCTTGCCCGGATTGAGCTGGTTGCGCGGATCAAACGCCGTCTTTACACGGCGCATGCGCTGCCAAATCAAATCACCGTGAAACTCACGGCCATACGCCGAGCGGAAACCCTTGCCGTGTTCCGACCACATCACGCCGCCATACTTGGCAACCAATGCATAAACTCCGTCAGAAATTTTCCGGAACAGGTCTTCATCAACGCCGTCGCGCAAATTCAGTGCCGGGCGCACATGCAGGCAACCGACATCAACATGGCCGAACATGCCATAGCTCAGACCGTGACCATCAAGCAGGGCGCGGAATTCGCGGATGTAGGCGGCGAGATTCTCCGGCGGCACGGCCGTGTCTTCAACAAACGGGATCGGGCGACGCTTGCCTTTGGCATTACCCAGCAAACCGACGCCCTTCTTGCGCAGATCCCAGAGCGCTGCCTGCGCGGATTTTTCGGTGCTGTAGTGAAAACCGATCACGCCCGGTGCCACGGCCAGTTCAGCTTTCAGTGCCTCGACACGCGCGGCAAATTCTTCAACCTGCTCGCCGACAAACTCGACCAGATTGATGGCATTGCCGCTGAAGTCACTGTCCTCGCCGAGATAGGGTTTGACCTTGGGAAAAATGATGTCGTCCCGGGCCAGCATCAGGATCTTGTCGTCGATGGTCTCCACCGCGGACGGCTGATGGGCAAGCAGGGTTTGCGCGGCCTCCAGTGCGGCATCAAAACTTTTGTAGCGCACCGCGAACAACGCTTTCTGCTTCGGCAACGGCGTCAGTTTCAGCTTCAGGGCCGTGACAAGCGCGAGGCTGCCCTCGGCACCGCAAAGCAGCGCATTCAGCGAGAACGATGTCTGTTCCGCGTCAAACGCGCGCCACAGGTTGTAGGCCGTGATGAAACGGCCCAGCCGCTCCATGCCGGGATGCGCCGGTACATCGCGACAGGCTTCGACGGCTTCGCGATAAATCGCCGCTTCCCGATCGCCCTGGGCCTGCTTCTGCGCGAGCGTGGCAGCGTCAATGCGCTGCGTGATCAGCGTCGTGCCATCATTGAGCACCAGCGAAAGTTCCAGCACATGATCGCCGGTGCGGCCATACAGTCGGGAACCTTTGCCGCAGGCATCCGTGTTGGCCATGCCGCCCAGCGTTGCGCGATTGCTCGGCGACAGTTCCGGTGCAAAGAAAAATCCCAGCGGATTCACAGCGTCCTGCAGTTGATCGAGGATCACGCCCGGCTGCACGCGCGCCCAGCCTTCCTGGATGTTGATCTCGAGAATCCGGTTCATGTACCGCGATACATCGACCACCACGCCCGATGTCAGTGACTGGCCGTTGGTTCCGGTGCCACCGCCACGCGGGGCGAAACGCACACCGTGAAACGCCGGCTCGGCCGCCAGCCGGAAAATGCGCTGCACATCGTCCGCGTCGCGCGGCGCCAGCACGGCCTGCGGCAGCACCTGATACACCGAGTTGTCTGTGGCATTGACCAGACGGGTGGCGAAATCGGTGGCGATATCGCCGCGAAAACCACGCTCGTGCAGCGCTGCAAGAAATTGCTGCACATCGTCGGTGAGTGCGGGAATGTCGTTCAGGACAGGCAATGCGGACATCGGCAACAGATCCGGAGCGGCGGTGATGAACGGCCGCCATGTGTTCAACGAAAGGGATTCCGTACCACGCTGACCGGCGCTGGCAGATCGGAAAAATCCGCATCGCCGGCTGCACGGCAGTGATCAGGGCTTGGGCGGTTCAGAGGCTTCAGCGGGTTGCTCCGCTGCATCAATCGCCTTGTCCATTTCCTGCAGACGCTGCTCACCGGCTTTCTCGACGTCTTTCGCTTTCTGCAGCGCTTCCTGCGCAGGATCGACAACATGTTCCTGCGCCGTCTGACGTGATTCTTCCTGTGCTTTTTCGCAGCCGGTCAGGCCGGAAAGCGTCAGCACTGCGGTGAGCAACAACAAACGGATCATGATGATCTCCTTGTACGTGCAAGCAAAAAGCCGGCGCCAGATCAGTGGGCCGCCGGCTGACTGTAACGCGCGGCGCCGTAACTGGCCGCAATGACCGCCAGCATGGCGACCATCTGTATCCAGGTCAGATCTTCGCTGAGCCACAACCAGCCGCACACCGCCGCGACCGCCGGCTCGAGGCTCAACAGGATGCCGAACAGTTTTGCCGACATGCGCCGCAGGGCTTCGATCTCGAAACTGTAGGGCAGTACTGATGACAGCAGCGCGACGCCGAATGCACTCAGACAGAGTTGCCAGTCAGTGAACGCCGGCAACGCATCCTGCAATCCGACGGGTGCAATGAACAGCGCAGCAAAAGCCATCGACATCGCCAGCCCCTGCGAGCCGGGCAGCACATTGCCAAGCCGCTGGCCGAGCACGATGTACGCCGCCCAGCAGGCGCCGGCGACCAGTGCAAGCAGCACGCCGAGCGCATCCAGTTCACCGGAGAACGGATTCAGCAGCACGATGCCGAACGCGGCCAGTGCCACCCAGAGCAGATCCAGCCGGCGATGCGAATGCCACAGCGCCACTGACAACGGACCAATGAACTCAATGGTCACGCACAAGCCAATCGGCAAGCGCTGCAAGCTTTGATAGAACGCGACATTCATCAGCGCCAGCACAAAACCGAATATCACCACAGCGCGCCATTGCCGGCGATCCAGCGCGCGCCAATCCGGTCGCGCCAATACCTGCAACACCAGCGCGGCAAACGCCGCGCGCAGAAACACCACGCCATCCGGCCCCAGCGCGGCGAACAGCGATTTGGCAACGGTGGCGCCAGTGTTGACACTGACGATGCCGACCATGACCAGAAACACCGGTGGCAGACGATCAAATATGCGCACTTCAACCTCGTTCGCTGGGTGGTTTCTGCAGCAGCTACCAATTAAAAAGAGAAGCTGGTGCTGATGTCGAACAGTTCATCTTTCTGCGGTTGCTGAACGAGGGACTGCTCTGAACACTGCTCCGTTCGCCCTGAGCCCTGTCGAAGGGCTGAACGGCGCAACGACAGCCAGTCACAGACAAGAAAACCCCGTTCGGCAAACCTCCTTCGTCAGGCTCAGGACAGGCTCCGACAAGCTCAGGGCGAACGGGGTTTTCTTGTCTGGCAGGCGTACCGGAACCGGTCCGCCTGTTTTGTCAGCGTGCGCGATCCGTCGCGCACGGGCTGCGGCTGACCGCGATCAGTGCTTCTGGCCGGCCAGGAACAGCCAGGTTTCCAGCACCGTATCCGGGTTCAACGACACCGAATCAATGCCCTGCTCCATCAGCCATTTGGCCAGATCCGGGTGATCGGAAGGACCCTGACCGCAAATGCCGATGTACTTGCCATTGCGCTTGCAGGCGGAAATGGCCATGGCCAGCAGTTTCTTGACCGCCGGATCACGTTCATCGAACAGGTGGGCAATGATGCCGGAATCGCGGTCCAGACCCAGCGTCAATTGCGTCAGATCGTTGGAGCCAATCGAGAAGCCGTCGAAATGCTGCAGGAACTCGTCGGCCATCAGGGCGTTCGACGGCAGTTCGCACATCATGATCACTTTCAGACCGTTTTCGCCGCGCTTCAGGCCGTGTTCGGCCAGCAGCGAGACGGTCTTCTGGGCTTCGTCCAGCGTGCGCACGAACGGGATCATGATCTCGACGTTGGTCAGCCCCATTTCGTCACGGACTTTCTTGAACGCCTTGCACTCGAGGGCAAAGCATTCGCGGAAATCAGCGGATATGTAACGCGAGGCGCCGCGGAAACCGATCATCGGGTTTTCTTCGTGCGGTTCGTAGAGCTTGCCGCCGATGAGGTTGGCGTATTCGTTCGACTTGAAGTCGGACATGCGCACGATGACGCGTTCTGGATAGAACGCAGCGGCAATGGTCGCGATGCCTTCGGCGAGTTTCTCGACGAAGAAATCGGTCGGCGACTTGTAGCCGGCGATGCGGCCGGAAATGTTTTCCTTCAGCGCGCCGTCCTGCAGGCTGTCGAAATGGATCAGCGCTTTCGGGTGCACGCCGATGACGCGATTGATGATGAATTCCAGACGCGCCAGACCAACGCCGTGATGCGGCAGGCGCGAGAAGGCAAACGCGCGATCCGGGTCACCGACGTTCATCATGATCTTGAATTTGAGCTGCGGCATGTCGCTGACTTCGGCGCGATGCACGTCGAACTCATGCAGGCCGGCGTAGACAAAACCGGTGTCGCCTTCGGCGCAGGACACGGTGACGTTGTCGCCTTCCTTGATGTGGTCGGTGGCGTCGCCGCAACCGACCACGGCCGGAATGCCCAGCTCGCGGGCAATGATCGCTGCGTGACAGGTACGGCCGCCGCGGTTGGTGACAATTGCGGCGGCCTTTTTCATCACCGGTTCCCAATCCGGGTCGGTCATGTCGGTGACCAGCACATCACCCGGCTGCACGCGGGCAATTTGCGAAATATCGGTGATGACGCGCGCCGGACCTTTGCCAATGCGCTGACCAATCGCGCGGCCTTCGGTGACAACGCGGCCTTTGCTTTTCAGCACATAGCGTTCCATGACGCGGGCATCGTCACGCGACTTCACTGTTTCCGGACGCGCCTGGACGATGTAGAGCTTGCCGTCCGAGCCATCTTTGGCCCACTCGATATCCATCGGACGCTGATAGTGCTGCTCAATGATCAGCGCCTGACGGGCCAGTTCTTCCACTTCCGCATCGGTGATGCAGAACTGGCGACGCTCGGCCACCGGCACATCAACGGTCTTGACGGTTTTGCCGTGTTCGGCCACACCGGTGTAAATCATTTTGATGGCTTTGGCGCCGAGATTACGGCGCAGCACAGCGTGACGATTGGCTTTCAGCGTCGGCTTGTGGACATAGAACTCATCCGGGTTCACCGCGCCCTGCACCACGGTTTCGCCGAGGCCATAGCTGCCGGTGATGAACACGACATCATCGAAACCGGATTCGGTATCCAGCGTGAACATCACGCCCGACGAAGCGATATCCGAGCGCACCATGCGCTGGATGCCGGCCGACAGCGCGACACCGGCGTGCGCGTAGCCCTTGTGCACGCGATAAGCGATGGCGCGATCGTTGAACAGCGAGGCGAAGACTTCTTTCACCGCCAGCATGACGTTGGCGAGGCCGCGCACGTTGAGGAAAGTTTCCTGCTGGCCGGCGAACGAGGCATCGGGCATGTCTTCGGCGGTGGCCGAGGAGCGAACGGCGACCGCGAATTCGTCGTTGCTGTTGCCTTTCAGTTTCTGGTATGCCGCCGTGATGGCTTTTTCCAGCTCCGGCAGCAGCGGCGTTTCCACCACCCAGCGACGGATTTTCTTGCCGGTTTCCATCAGCGCCTGCACGTCATCGACGTTCAGGGTATTGAGCTCGGCCTGGATGCGGGCATTGAGGCCGCTTTGTTCAAGGAACTCGCGGAAAGCTTCGGCAGTGGTGGCAAAGCCGCCCGGGACCGAGACGCCGGCGCCGGCGAGATGGCTGATCATTTCGCCCAGCGAAGCGTTCTTGCCGCCTACGCGCTCAACATCCTTCATTCCCAGGTGTTCATACCACAGTACGTACTCGGCCAAGGCTGCTGCTCCCATCACGAAGTGCGACCCACGCAAGTTGCGGCGGGTCAAAAAAGGGCGGCCATTTTAACCGCAAACGGCGCCCGTGAACGCGCCTCGTCGGCATATCTGTTGCGATGCGCCATGCGCTTGCCGGCGCCGGTGCGGACTGGCATGGTGCCGGCCTTGCTCCTGCCCCGGCCGTTCCGGCCGCCGCCGGCAGGGCCGGCCAGAAGGATGAGCCCATGAAACGCAGCGTGTTTTTCATTTCCGACCGTACCGGCATCACCGCCGAAATGCTCGGCCAGGCCCTGCTCAGCCAGTTCGACGGCGCGCAGTTCGACGAAGTCACCCTGCCCTTCATCGACAACGAGACCATGGCCAATGCCGCGGTTGAGCGCATCAATGCGGCGTTTGAGCGCGACGGTGCGCCGCCGATCATCTTCGACACCATGGTCCGGCCGGAGCTGCGGGCAGTGATCAAAAGCAGCAAGGGCGTGGTGCTGGACCTGTTCCAGACCTTCGTGCCGACGCTGGTGCAGACCCTCGGCCTGCCCTGCCAGTACCGGGTCGGCAAGGCGCATTCGGCGGAAAACACCTCGGTGTACGAGCACCGTATCGACGCGGTGAACTTCGCGCTCAACAACGACGACGGCGCCATCACCAAGTACTACGAGCAGGCGGATCTGATCCTGGTCGGGGTTTCGCGCTCCGGCAAAACGCCGACCTCACTGTATCTGGCCATGCAGTTCGGAATCCGCGCCGCCAACTACCCGATCACCGAAGAAGATCTGGACACTCCCGGCCTGCCCAAGCCACTGCGCCCGCACAAGCACAAGCTGTTCGGCCTGACCATCAACCCGGAACGGCTGCAGGAGATCCGCACCGAGCGCAAAGCCAACAGCCGCTACGCCTCGCTGGAGCAATGCCGGATGGAGGTCGCGGCCGTCGAGCGCCTCTACGCCACCGAACAACTGCCGTCGATCGACACCACGTCACGCTCGGTCGAAGAGATCGCCACGAAAATCCTCGCCGCCACCGGTTTGCGCCGGCACCAGTACTGAGTCGTGCGCACCGCTGGTTCCCCGCTCGCGGTGCTGTCAACCGGACGCTGATTCGTCCGTTCACGGCTGGCAATCCGGTATCGGGATCCGACCGGTCACGCTCCGAACTGACAAGCACGAGGACAAGAGATGTCAGCAACCCGCCTGGCCTGCATGGCCACCTTGGTTCTGGGCCTCTGCGCCTGCCCCGATGATGACAACAAGACCAACGCCCCTGAGCCGCGCTTCGCATTTTCGGTGACCTACAGCAACAGTGGCTGGGGCTTGGTGCAGAAGGGCTACTTCATCGACCGGGAAGGTCTGCTGCACACCTACGACTCCACACGCGCTGGAACGGAAAGCTTCGATGAGAGCAAGACTTACACCGAGCAGGAACTGAGTAGCCGGTTTGAACTCGGCAAAGCCTATGTCGAACGCATTCCCGACGCGGATATGGACCGCTTCCGGAGCGCCGCCAACAAAGCCCGCAGCGCCGACCTGACCGTACCGGCGTCCATCTGCCGTGATGCAGGCCGCTTCGATTACTACGCCTGGTACCGGCAACCGGACGGCCGTTACAAACCTGTACTCATCTACCGTACCGGCGATTGGCGTCAGGAGAACCAGGCGCCGGAGGCGGCGGGCGTGAAAAGCTTCCTGATCGAAAAAGCCATCAAGTACCGGATCGCCTTCCGACTGGACCCAAACGGCAACAACTGGTGCTCCGGTCTCTGAAGCCGACCCGGTTGAGCAGCGAAGCGAAAAAACAAAGGCCACCCGAAGGTGGCCTTTGCGTCTTTGTGTGATCGGCTGAGCGGCCGTTATTTTTTGATGCTTTTCCGCAGCTCTTCATCGGTCGGCAGCGGCTGACCGGTGTAGGCATGCAGAAAGGCCTCGCAGAGCAGCTCCGAGTTCGTTGCGTGGCGCAGGTTGTTGACCTGACGGCGGGTGCGCTCGTCGGTCAGCAGCTTGAGCACATGCAGCGGAATCGAAACGGTGATCTTCTTGACCTTTTCCTTCTTCTGCCCGTGTTCGATATAGGGCAGGACGAAGTCTTCATCTTCTTGTTCGGACATCTTGCTCTCCGGACGCCTTGCTATCCGCGCGCTAAGGTAGTGACGCCGGCCAGCCCTGTCAATTTTCCCCGACTTTTCATATAGGTATGACTTGCGCGGGCGTTTGGACGTCTATACCATTGGCCGCACACACGTTTAGACGTCTTTACAGCCAATGTCCCTGCCCGCCCTCGCTGAGTCCTGTCCGGTCACGACGACCAGCGCCATCGCCTTGCCGCCCGAGACGCAGTTGCTGCGCCTCGACGCCGGCCTTGCGCTGGAATCGGGCGAAACACTGGCGCCCTGCACGCTGGCCTACCGGACCTGGGGCCGTCTCAATGCCCGCCGAGACAACGCCGTAGTCGTCGTCCACGCCCTGTCCGGCTCGGCCAATCTTGATGCCTGGTGGCCGGATTTGCTCGGCACCGGTTGCGCGCTGGACCCGGACCAGCACTTCATCATCTGCCTGAATCTGCTCGGCAGCTGCTATGGCAGTTCCGGCCCGCTGAGTACCGCCGCCGATGGCCACCACTACGGCCCGCGCTTCCCCAAGGTCTCGCCGCGCGATCAGGCCGCCGCGCATCAGGCACTGATCACCGCGCTCGGCATCAGCCGTGTTGCCGCCGTCATCGGCCCGTCGATGGGCGGCATGGTGGCGCTGGAGTGGGCGCTGCTGCATCCGCAGGCTGTCGCGTCGCTGGTGCTGGTGGCCACCACCGCGCGCCACTCGCCGCAATCGATTGCCCTGAATGAAACCCAGCGCGCCGCCATCCGTCTCGACCCGGCGTTCCGCAACGGCTGGTATGCACCGCAGGAACAGCCGGCACAAGGCCTGTCGCTGGCGCGCCAGATGGCGTTTATCGGCTATCGCAGCCCGGCCTGTTTCGACAGCCGTTTCGGTCTTGATCGCGACAGCGAAAAGACGCCCGCCGATCAGCGTCACGAGGTGATCGGCTACCTCGCCTATCAGGGCGAAAAATTCGTTCGCCGCTTCGATGCCAACAGTTACATCCGCCTGACCGAATGCATGAATGCGCATGACGTTGGCCGCGGTCGCGGTGGCGTTACGGCGGCGCTGCAAACCCTTTCCCAACCTTGCCTGGTGATCAGCATTGACTCCGACCATCTCTACCCTGTTCAGGAACAGGTGGTGCTCGCGCAGCACCTTCCGAATGCGCAACACCTGATCGTCGCCTCGCTGCACGGCCATGACGGCTTCCTGCTCGAAGGCCAGACCGTCAACCGTCACATTGCTGATTTCCTGCGCGCGCACGAACACAGCGCCGCACCGCTTCGGAAGCTTGCCCAATGAAACACCTGATCCTGAAATTCGGCGGCTCCTCGCTGGCCAATACCGCCGGCCTGAAACGTGTCGTCCACATCGCCCGCGAACGCCTGCAACACCACACACTGACACTGGTGGTTTCGGCCACCGCCGGCACTACCGACAAACTGCTGCACATCAGCCAACTCGCGCGTCAGGAAGCACCGGCCGCGCTCGAAGCCTGGCACAGTCTGATTGGTCATCACCTGCGCATCGGTGGTGAACTGCTGACCCCGGAACTGCAACGCCAGCTCGAACAGCGCTACCACGACCTCGACGCCGTGATCCGTCCGCACCTGCACGAGCTGGGCCACAACAACGCCAGTGCGTTTGATGCGGATGCGGTACTGGCCGCCGGCGAAAAACTCTCCGGTCTGCTGGTCGCTGCCGCGCTCACGGCTGCCGGCATCGACAGCGATTTCGAACGCGCCGAACAATTCATCGTCACCGACAGCACCGCCGGCAGCGCAAAAGTGGATCTGCAGGCCACCGGCCAGCGTTTTGCACAACACACGGCGGCCTACTGGCGTGCACGCGTGCGCGTGGTCGCCGGTTTCAGCGGCGCCGACGCCCAGGGCCGCACCACATTGCTGGGCCGCAATGCCTCCGATTACAGCGCCGCACTGGTGGCGCGCTTTGTCGGCGATGAACTGGAAATTTTCAGCGACGTCTGCGCCTATTCCGCCGATCCGCGTCTGGTCACGGATGCGCAACGTATTCCGCAATTGTCGGTCAGCGACGCCGTGGCACTGGCCGGCACCGGCGCGCGCGTGCTGCATCCACGCACGTTTGAACCGCTGCGTGACACGCAGGTGCCGGTACGTCTGCTGAGCAGTTTTGATCCGCACGCGCCGGGCACCCTGATCACACAAACCGTGCGCGGCCGTCGTCATGGTTTTCTCTCGGTTTGCGAGAACACGCCGGACGTCAACGTGTACAGCAAGCAGTATCTGGTGCTGCCGCCGCCCTTGCAGCGTCTGCTCGACAAGCACCCGAACTCGGCGCTGATCACCGTGTTTCCGTCGTCGGATCGGCCGCTGGTCAACTGGCGCGTGCAACTGCAAACCGCGCTGCATAACGCCGGTATCGTCATCACCGACAGCGATCTGCTGCCGCAGGAACAGGCGCTGATCATCGCCGTGCATCGCGACGATCTGAATTTCGCCGCGCAAACCCTGCACGGCGCCATCAGCCAGCGCAGCCGCACCATCAAACTGGCGCTGATCGGCGGCACCGGCCGCATTGGCGCCGAAGTGCTGCAACTGCTGCATCGCAATCGCGAACACCTGCGCAATGAAGCCGGCATCGAGTTTGAACTGCACGCGCTGTGCAATTCGAAACGCGTGCTGACCAGCCTGACGCCGCTGCATATCGAAACCGCATCGGCCTATCTGGACACCGCCGCCGAAAACGCCCAACCGGCGCATGCGGTAGCGGATTTCCTGCTGCAGATCCCGCACGGCCCGGCCATCGTCATTGATTGTTCGGCGTCCAGCGACGTTGCCCAGCTGTACGAAAAACTGCTGCTCAACGGCATCGCCGTAGTGACACCAAACAAGATCGCCAACTCGCGCAGCGCCCGCCAGTTTGAAGCCCTGGCCAAACTCGCCGGCCAGCAAGGCGTGCCCTATCTCTACGAAACCACGGTCGGCGCCGCGCTGCCCATCCTGCGCACGCTGCTTGATCTGCGTCGCGCCGGCGATCATGTCGTGGAACTGAAAGCCACGCTGTCCGGCACCATCGGGTATGTGCTGGACCGCATCCAGCAGGACATTCCGTTTTCAGTGGCGGTGAAAGAAGCGGTTGAAAAAGGTTACGCCGAACCGAATCCGTTTCTGGATCTTTGCGGCGAAGATGTCGCGCGCAAACTGCTCATCCTGCTGCGCACGGCCGGCGTCGCCGTCGAGCGTGAGCAGCTGAAACTGGAGCCGCTGGAAGCCGAGCAGCCCGGTGTGGAAATTGATGATCTGCTGCGCAAGGCCGACGCGCCCTGGCGCGTGCGCGTCGCAGAAGCGCGCGCGCGTGGACATCGCCTCGCCTACATCGCCAGCTACGACGAAGAAAACGGCATGAAAGTCGGTCTGCATTCGGTCGGACCGGAGTCGCCGTTCTATCGCCTGCGTGCCACCGAAAACTGCCTGCTGCTGCGCAGCGGCCTGTACGAAGACATTCCGCTTACCGTCAGCGGCCCGGGTGCCGGCATTGCCATCACCAGCGCCGGTGTTTTTGCTGACGTCCTTGCCGCCGCCCGCGAACTGACTGCCCGTCACGGCAGCAATGACGCCCTTGCCGCCTGATCGGAGACCACAGAAATGAGCATCGAAAAAGCCAAACAACTGCGCCAGCGCAACCGTTGCCGTCCGGCCACCGCGCTGGTGCGCGCCGGCATCGAAACCGATACCCAGTACAACGCCGTTGTGCCGCCGATTTATCTGAGCAGCAATTACACTTTTCACGGCTACGCAGAGCCGGCGAAATACGATTACACCCGCTCCGGCAATCCCACCCGCGATGTGCTCGGCGACGCGCTGGCAGAAATCGAAGGCGGTGCCGGCGGCATCGTCACCGCCACCGGTTTGGCCGCGATCACGCTGGTGCTGCAGCTGTTCAAGCCGGACGATCTGATCTTCGCACCGCACGATTGCTATGGCGGCACCTATCGCCTGCTGACCCGTCTTGCCGGCCAGAACAAGCACACAGTCGAATTCCACAATCAGGGCGAGGCCGGCATCTTCGACGTCATCGCGGCGCGCAAACCGAAACTGCTGTGGATCGAAACACCGAGCAATCCGCTGCTGCGCATTGTCGACATCCAGGCGCTGGCGGAAGCGGCGCACGCCGTCGGTGCGCTTGTGGTGGTGGACAACACCTTCCTGTCGCCGGTGCTGCAGCAACCGATCAGCCTCGGCGCCGACATTGTTCTGCATTCGACCACCAAATACATCAACGGTCACAGCGATGTGGTCGGCGGCGCCGTGATCGCCAACACCCCGGAACTTTATGAGCAACTGAAATTCTGGGCCAACTGCATCGGCGTCACTGGCTCACCGTTTGATTCCTTCCTGACCCTGCGCGGCCTGCGCACGCTGGAAGCGCGCATGAGCCTGCATCTGGCCAACACGGAAGCCATCGTTGAAGTGCTCTGTCATCACAAGGCGGTGAAAAAAGTTTACTACCCCGGCCTGCATGATCATCCCGGTCACGAGATCGCACGCAAACAGCAAAGCGACTTCGGCGCCATGGTCAGTTTCGAGCTGGTCGGTGATGACAGCGACGTGCGCCGCTTCATCGAGAACATCGAGCACTTCTCGCTGGCAGAATCGCTGGGCGGCGTGGAAAGTCTGGTCGCGCATCCGGCCACCATGACCCACGCCGCGATGGACCCGGAGGCGCGTCGCCGCGCCGGCATCAGCGATACGCTGCTGCGCCTGTCTGTCGGTATTGAAGACGCTGATGATCTCTGCGGCGCCCTGGAAGACGCGCTCGACGCGGTGCTGGAAAAACGCGCCGCCGCCTGAGTGAAGATCGCACCAGAACCAAGTTCCGCGCACATGGCAACAAAGCGCAAAACAAAAACGGCAACCTGATGGTTGCCGTTTTTGTTTCTGTGCCTATCCATGTCCGTGGTCAGGACTGCGCCTGTTGCGCCGCCGCCCGCTCCGCTGCGCGTTCGGCCCGTTCGGCTTTCCACTCACGCCACAGGAACAGCGCCACCGGCACCAGCGACACCGCGACAATGCCGAGAATGATCAACGTCAGGTAACGCTTCACGAACGGCAGGTTGCCGAACAGGTAACCGGCGCCGAGAAACAACGGCACCCAGAGCAAGGAACCAAGCAGGCTGAAGCCGATGAAACGCCGGTAGGGCATGGCACCCAATCCGGCGACGAAGGGCGCGAAGGTGCGCACCAGCGGAATGAAGCGCGCGATGATCACAGTCTGGGCGCCGAAACGTTCGTAGTAATCGCGGGTTTTGTTCAGCCAGCGTTTGCTGACAAAGCGCAGACCGTTTGCCTCCCAGCGGGCGCCCAGACGGTTGCCGACAAAGTAGTTGGTGTTGTCACCGAGAAAAGCAGCGGTGACGATCACGGCAGCGGTGATCCAGGGATCAATCGCCCCGGATGCCGCCAGTGCGCCGAGCGCAAACAGCAGCGAATCGCCGGGCAGGAAAGGCATCACCACCAGGCCGGTTTCGCAGTAAATGATCAGGAACAGGATGGCGTAGATCCACACGCCATAGAGACGTATCCATTCGAGCAGATGGGCGTCGACATGGAGCAGCAAATCGATGATCGGCACGATGACTTCCGGGTCGCCTGAAACGGCCGGCAGTCTAGCGGAGCCCTGAGACGGTGACTACCGTCGAACTACCGAGCCCGACGCCAGCGGGCCCGGAACGCCGCGGCTCAGGCTGGATTGCGCTCGCGCAGCGACGGTGCCAGACCCAGTGCATGACAGATGGCATACGTCAGGTCGGCACGGTTCAGCGTGTAGATGTGGAAATCGCTGACGCCCTCACGGGCCAGCAACTTGACCTGCTCCAGCACCATGCTGGCGCCGATCAGCTTGCGGGTATCGACATCATCATCCAGGCCTTCGAACAGGCGCTCCATCCACGGCGGAATGCGTGCACCGCAGGCGGCGGCAAAACGCTGCACCTGGCGGAAATTGCTCACCGGCAGAATGCCCGGCGTGATCGGCACATCGATGCCGGCAGCCTGGCACTTGTCGCGGAAACGCAGGAAGGCGAGATTGTCGAAAAAGAACTGCGTGATGATGCCGTTGGCACCGGCATCGACTTTTGCTTTCAGGGCATCGAGATCGGCGCGCGCGCTGGCCGCATCGGGATGCACTTCCGGGTAGGCGGCAACGGTGATGTCCTGCACGCCCTGATCTTTCAGAAACCGTACCAGATCGACGGCGTAGCGAAAGTGCTCCGAGGCCTGCGTGTAACCGGGCGGCAAATCACCGCGCAGCGCAACGATGCGGTTGACGCCCAGCGCGCGATAACGCTGGACGATTTCACTGATCTCGTCCGGCGTGGCATCGATGCAGGTCAGGTGCGGCACCGGAACCAGATCGGTGTCGCGACGCAGACGTTCGATCACCGCATGCGTGCGATCACGCGTCGAGGCATTGGCGCCATAGGTCACCGACACATACTTCGGCTGGAACTTCGCCAGCTTGACCACCGACGCCCACAGCGTCTGCTCCATTTCCGGTGTGTTCGGCGGAAAGAATTCGAACGACACCTGCAACTGACCATCAAGCCGCTCCCATTGGCGGTTCATGGTTTCGATCAGTCGCGCAGCAGCAAGACCCATGGTGGACTCCGGATTTCATACAAGTGGCAAAGAAAATGCCGGCGCGCATTCTCGCACATCGGCCGCAGGCTTTCAGCCGGCGAATGCCGGCCGGATTTCACTCCGGCCGGCCACGCTCCGTTCAGGCAATCGCCGTCCCGGCCTGGCTGCGCAACTGGCGCGCAGCGGCGACCATGTTGCGCAACGCGGCTTCGGTTTCCGGCCAGGCCCGGGTTTTCAATCCGCAGTCGGGATTTACCCAGAGCCGCTCGCGCGGAATCGATTGCGCCGCTTTCTCCAGCAGGGCAACGATGCTGTCCGTATCCGGCACCACCGGCGAATGAATGTCGTACACACCCGGTCCGATCTCGTTCGGATAGGCGAAGTCTTCGAAGGCCTGCAACAACTCCATTTGCGAACGCGAAGTTTCGATGGTGATCACATCGGCATCCAGCGCGGCAATGGCGCCGATGATCTCGTTGAACTCGGCGTAGCACATGTGCGTGTGGATTTGCGTCTGATCCGCAACACCGGTTGTCGCCAGCCGGAACGCCTGGACCGCCCAGTCGAGATACTCGCCCTGTTCTGCCGTACGCAGCGGCAGCCCTTCACGGATCGCCGGCTCGTCAATCTGGATGATGCCGATGCCGGCGCGCTCCAGATCCTGCACTTCGTCGCGCAGTGCCAGCGCGATCTGGTTGGCCTGTTCACGGCGGGAAATATCGTTGCGCGGGAACGACCAGCAGAGAATCGTGATCGGGCCGGTGAGCATGCCTTTCACCGGTTGCGCGGTCAGCGATTGCGCATACAGCGTCCAGTTCAGCGTCATCGCCTGCGGCCGGCTGACATCACCATAAATCAGCGGCGGTTTGACGCAGCGCGAACCGTAGCTTTGCACCCAGCCGTTTTCGCTGAAGGCAAAGCCTTCCAGTTGCTCACCAAAATACTCGACCATGTCGTTGCGCTCGGCTTCGCCGTGCACCAGCACATCTAGCCCCAGCTCAGCCTGACGCCGGACATGATCGGCGATTTGCGCGCGTATGCCCTCAACATAGGCCTGTTCACTGATCTCGCCGCGACGCAAGCTGGCGCGCAGTTTGCGGATATCGGCTGTCTGCGGAAACGAGCCGATGGTGGTGGTCGGAAACAGCGGCAGCTTCAAGGCCGCGCGCTGCACTTCGGCACGCGTCGCATAGGCAGATTGGCGGGAAAAATCGTCTTCACGAACCCGGGCCAAACGCTCGCGCACCGCTGGTTTGTGGATGCGTGGCGACTGCCGGCGACTGGCCTGGTCGGCATCGCTGGCCGACAATTCAGCAGCAATTGCCGCTTCGCCTTCTCGCAGACCACGCGCCAGAATCGCCACTTCGCGGACTTTCTGGCGGGCAAAAGCCAGCCAGCTTTTCAGTTCCTCATCGAGTCGCGTTTCGGCATCGAGATCGACCGGACTGTGCAGCAGCGAACAACTGCTTGCCACCCAGAGCCGGTCGGCAAACTTTGTTTGCGCTTTTTGCAAAAGCTGCAGTGAGGCGCGCAGATCGTTGCGCCAGATATTGCGGCCATCCACGACACCCAGCGACAACACTTTTTCTGCCGGCAAGGCGGCGATCAGCGCTTCGACATCGGCCGCGCCGCGCACGGCGTCGATGTGCACGCCATCGACCGCCAGCGTTGCGATCAGATCGGCATGATGGGCGACACCACCGAAGTAAGTCGTCAGCAGCAATTGCAGTTTGTAGTCCTGCAGATTCTTGTAGGCGATGCGCAGCGCGTCCTGCCAGGCCGGCGGCAGATCCTGCACCAGAATCGGCTCATCGATCTGCAACCAGTCGATACCCAGCGCCTGCAACTCGCTGAACAACTGGCGATAGACAGCGAGCAATCCGGGCAGCAATTGCAGACGATCGCTGCCGTCGCGGCTCTTGCCCAGCCAGAGGAAGCTCACCGGCCCGAGCAGCACCGGTTTGACGCGCAAACCGCGCGCCTGCGCTTCGCGTATTGGTGCCAGAAAACGTTCGGCGTGCAGGCTGAATTCCTGCCGGGCGGAAAACTCGGGGACCAGATAGTGATAGTTGGTGTCGAACCACTTGGTCATCTCGCAGGCCGGGGCGTCGGTACCGGTCGGTGCCCGGCCGCGCGCGGCGCGGAAATAGCAGTCGAGGTCGCTGGCGGGCTGGTCGGCAAAGCGCGCCGGCACCACACCGAACAGGAAGCTGGTGTCGAGCACGTGGTCGTAAAACGAGAAATCGCCGGTCGTGACGTAATCGAGTCCCAGTTCGGTCTGAAGCGTCCAGTGCTCGGCGCGCAGCGCGCGGCCAATCGCCTCCAGCTCGGCGCGGGGCAGCTCGCCGCGCCAGTAGCTTTCAAGGGCAAATTTCAGCTCGCGGCGGGCGCCGATACGGGGAAATCCGGGGATGTGGGCGATGGTCATGGCAGTCCTTTGGAAATGGATGGCTAAACGTCCGGCCAATCTATTGTTTAGCCGTCTAGCCGTCAATCCATTTATACTGCCATATGCAAAAGCGCCATGCCTGCCCGGCGCCCGGTCGCGCTGCTTTGCTCAGCCAGCCCTGCTCATCCAGCCCCGCCCTGCCCGCTCAGCACCGGCCGCACACCCAGGCCGTCCGGCGAGCGGCGCAACTGGAGCTGCACGCCGTAGGCCGCTGCGGTGGCTGGATTGCCCAGCACGGTTTCCGGCTCGCCATCGGCCAGCAAGCGGCCCTTGTCGAGCAGCAGCAGCCGGTCGCAAAAGCGCGCCGCCAGTTCAAGGTCGTGCAGCACCACCACCGCCAGACCGGCCTGACGGCAGTGTTGGCGGAACAGCTCCAGAGTCTGCAATTGCTGACGCGGGTCCAGTGAGGCGATGGGTTCATCGGCGAACAGGTGCGCGGTGTCGCCAGCCAGCAGCCGTGCCAGCAGTACGCGCATGCGCTCGCCGCCGGACAGCCGGTGCACCGGCGCATCAAGCAGCTCGCCCAGCCCGGTGCGTTCGGCAGCGGCCCGCACGCGGGCATGGTCAGCGTCGGACAGGCTGGCAAACGCCGGCAGGTGCGGCAGACGGCCGAGCTCGATCACCCGGCGTACCGACAGATCCCAGTCGATGCGCGCCTGCTGGGGCAGATAGCCGATCAGCCGGGCGCGCGCGGCAGCGCCCATCGCCGGCAGATCACGTCCGCCGAGCTGCAGCGAGCCGCTGTCGGCGCGCAGCAGGCCGGCCAGACAGCGCAGCAAGGTGCTCTTGCCGGCGCCATTCGGGCCTATCAGCCCGACCAGCTCGCCGGCGCGCAGCGACAGTGACACCGCATCGAGCAACGCACGGCCGTCGCGACGCACGCACAGCCCGCGCGCTTCAAGTGCGAGCGCCGGCGCGTTGCCAAAACTGCTGCCAGCCGGCGACCGGAATACATCGGCAAACGCTCTCATCGCAAGGTTCTCATCGTCTGTGCCCCGCCGGGCGCGGCGCCAACGCCGGCCGGCTCATGGCAGCCGCCGCCGCAAACGCAGGATCAGCGCCAGGAAAAACGGCCCGCCCACCAGTGCGGTGATGACGCCGACTTTCAGTTCCTGCTGCGGCGACAACAATTGCACGCTGATATCGGCGAGCAGCATCAGCGCCGCGCCGGCCAGTGCGCTCACCGGCAGCAACCGGCCCGGCTCGTGACCGACCAGCGGGCGCATCAAATGCGGCACAACCAGCCCGACAAATCCAATCCCGCCGCTGACCGCGACCGCCGCACCCACTGCCAGCGCGGTGGCGAAAATCACCAGCAGACGTTCACGCGTCACCTCGAAACCCAGCGACTGCGCCGTTTCCTCGCCCAGCGTCAGGGCACTGAGAAAACGCGCCCGCGACCAGAGCAGCAACAGCCCGGCCAGCATGAATGGCAAGGCGAGGAGAAATTCCTGCAGCGTGCGATTGGCAAACGAACCAAGCAGCCAATACACCATCTCCGACATGGCAAACGGATTCGGCGCAAAATTCAGCGCCAGCGCAATGCCGGACGAACTCATGGCGCTGACCGCGACGCCGGCCAGCAGCAGCGCACTGACGCTGGCATGGCGCCCGGCCAGCAACAAAATCAGCAGCACGGACGCGCCGGCGCCGAGCATCCCGAACAGCGGCAGCATCAGCCAGGAAACGGCGCCCAGTCCGTAATACAACGCCAGCACCGCGCCAAGTGCAGCGCTGCCGGAAACGCCGAGCAGACCCGGCTCGGCAAGCGGATTGCGCAGCAAACCCTGCATCGCCGCGCCGGACATGCCCAGCACCGCGCCGACACTCAAGGCCAGCAGCGCGCGCGGCAAACGGATCTCAACAAAGATCAGCGTGGCCAGCGTGTCGCGGCCAGCCAGCCAGTCGGCGAACAGCGTCAACGGATCGATGGCTGACGGGCCGATGCCGAGCAGGAAAAAAAACAGCAGCAGCACCAGCAGGATCAGCGTCGGCAGGATCAGTGTTGGCCGGATCTGCGATGGCGATGGCGATGCGTGACGCACACGATGGCCGGCATCCGGCAAAACATGCGCGTCCACCAGTTTGTCCATGCCGGATAACGGCTGCGTGCCGGGAATCGCCTGCGCACCGGGAATCATCTGCGCACCGGAATTCAGCTTCTCACCGGATTTCGACTTTTCACCGGAAATTAACTTCTCACCGGAATTTAACTCGGCACCGGAATTCAACTCCACGCCGGACACATCCGCACGCGGCGCGGGTTCTGTCGGCGCGTCACTGCGCAGAACGATCCGGTCACTGTGGCGCGTCAGGTTCATGATGGCGAACTCCTGATCACCAGCCGGCACACCCCGGCCATGCATGGCAGTTTCATGCGTTCATCGCTCCGTGGCACGGCGCTGTTCAGCCAGCCAGCGTATGCCGGCGGCGCTGTGCGCGCCGGCGCACAGCCAGAGATGGGTCGGCACACGACGGATCGCCGGCAACCGGTACGCGGCATGCGCATCAGCCGGCAACAGCGCGGCACGCTGCAAGACCGGATGCATCAGCATGCGGCTGGCCAGTGCATCGGCGCGTGCCTGTTCGCCTTCCACCAATAAAACATCCGGCGCCGCCTGCAGCATTTGCTCAATCGACAACACACCGTCGGCAACACGCTGCTGTTGATCCGCCACCGTGCGGTAACCGGCGGCACGCAGCATGGCGTTGATCAGCGACAGCGAACCGGCGCTGTAGCCGTTGGCGGCGTAATGCATCGCCACGGGCGACGGCAAGGTTTCAAGCAGCTGTGCGGCTTTCTGCTGATCAATCGCAAACTGTTCCAGCAAATGCTCGCCGCGTTCCGGCACCTGCAATAACGTCGCCAGCGCGCGCACATGCGCGGGAATATCACTGAGCTGCTGCGGTGAATCGAACACTTCCACACGCACACCAAGCTGGCGCAGCAAACCTGCAGCCTTGCCCACTTCATAGCGCGACGCCAGCACCAGATCCGGTTGCAGCGCGAGCACCTGTTCAGCCAGTGCATCGTGCACCGGCACACGCGCAGCGAGTTGCCAGTGCCAGGCGTATTCGCGATCCCGCGCCAGTCGCGACACACCGGCGATGCGCTGGGTCGGCAACAACGCCAGCAACATTTCATCCATGCACAGCGACAGCGACACCACGCGCTGCGGCGCGGGCCCGGGTTCAACTTCCGGCGTAACCTCCGCTGCGGTCGCCGGCGACGGCAAGGATTCAGCGCTGAGCGCCGTGCACGGCAAAACTGCCGCCAGACACAGCGCCGCGCCGTTCAGCCAACGCTGCATCTGGTGCATCAGAAATCGACACCGCGCCGGGCTTTGATGCCGGCGTGAAAAGCGTGTTTGACATCAGCAATATCGGCAACCGTATCGGCCAGCTCGCGCAGCGCCGTGCCACCTCCGCGGCCGGTGATCACCACGCTCTGCGCGAGCGGTCGCTGGCGTATCGCCGTGATCACGCGTTGCTCGTCCAGATAGCCAAACCCGAGCATGTAAGTCAGCTCGTCCAGCACCAGCAAATGAATGCGCTCATCACGCAGCAATTGCTCGGCGTGCGCCCAGGTGCGTTCGGCGGCGGCGATATCGCTGCGCCGATCCTGGGTGTCCCAGGTAAACCCGGTGGCCATCTGGAAGAACGGCACGTCGGGAAAACGCTCACGCAGAAAAATTTCTTCGCCGGACAGCTGCACGCCCTTGATGAATTGCACCACGCCAACCGGATAGCCGTATCCCAGCGCACGCATGACCATGCCGAACGCCGACGTGGATTTGCCCTTGCCCTCGCCGGTCAGCAACAGCACCAGTCCACGCTCGGTATCCGCACGGGCAATACCGGCATCAACCACCGCTTTCAGTTTTTGCATCTTGCGTGTGTGGCGCGAATCGTCAGTGTCGCTCATGCCCTGCTCCGTTGAATGTTCGCGCGCCGCCGCACCGGTTTCCTGTGCCCGCGGCGCGCGATTCCGCCGATCAGAAACGATAACCGACGCTGGCCTCGACTTGCCGGCCTGCGCCCGGATACACGTAATCAAACGGTGGCAATCCGCCGTGAAAACTGTTGTAGCGGCGATCCGCAGCGTTGTTGACGCGCAGCACACCGTACAGCGCATCGCCCTGCCAGCGCACGGCCAGATTCAGCAAGGCATAACCGGGCAGCCGATCAGCGAGATTGCCGGCATCGCCGGCACGATAGCGTTCGCCGGTCCAGGCCAGATCCGTGTGCACACTCCAGTTGCCAATCACTTGCCAGTCGAGCGCGGCCACGGCGCGATCGCGCGCCACGTGCGACACCTGCTTGCCACGCAGCAGACCGCCGCGCAATTCAGCGGACACCCAACTGTAGTCGAAGCGCAATTGCAGCGATTCCAGCACAGACCAGCGTGTTGACAGGTTTACACCTTCGCGGCGTGCAGCATCAAGATTGATGTTGGCGCCGGTGCCAGCCCCCCAGGGACCATCGGCGAACGGATCGTAGAGAATCTCGTTGTCGATGTTCATGCGGTACAACACCGCGCTGAATTGCAGGCGTTCAAGCCGGGTTTCGTATCCCAGCTCCCAGGACGCACTCTGCTGCGGCTGAAGATGGTCAACACCCGGCTTCAGAAAACCGTTTTCGTCAGCATTCGGCCAGCGGAAAGCGTGGTCGTGACGCAGAAACAGCCGCGACTCTGCAGCGAATTGCCAGTTGGCGCCGGCCTGCCAGGCATCGAGATCATCGCGATAGTCCTGCGTGCTGTTGTGACGCGCAAAACGAAAGCTGCTGCGGCGCGCGCCGGCCGTGACATCAATGGCAGGCGCCGCCGGCCAGTTCAGTTGCAGATACTGATCATCCAGCGACTGACGGATATCGGTGGCGCCAAAACCGTAGTCGGCAAAGAAATCAGCGTCTTCACGATCAATGCCGAGGATCATCACCAGATCGCCATGCGCCAGCGGATAGCGACCACGCGCGCGCGGCTGCTGGATGGTGGTCTCGGTCTGGTAGCGATACGGCGTGCCGAAAAATTCGCCCTGTCCCTGATCGTCGCGGGTGTTCCAGTCGGCTTCGAACTGCCAGTGCGTTGACAGATCAGCGCGCGCCGCAAGGCGGCTGGTTTCCAGATCGCGATTGCCGAAATTGCCCGGTGTGGTGGTGGCACGCGGTTGCTTGCGCGCCTGCGCAGCGCCCAGCGAACCGGGCAATCGCAGATCGTCTTCGCCCTGCTGGTGTTCGGCCTGTACCGACCAGCGTGCCTGTTCGAAACCGGTCTGCAGACGGGCGTTGTGACTGTGCTGCTCGTTGTTGTCGCGGAAATTGTCGGCCAGCAGTTTTTCACCGGACAGGCGCCAGAAAAGTCCGCTGTCATAGTGTTCGCCGTGCACGCCGCGATAGCGCTCCAGATCATCCGAACCGCGCGCCAGTTCCAGCCAGGTTTCACGGCCCCGCGGGCGCCGGGTGATGATGTTGATGACGCCGGCCACAGCCTGATCGCCGTACAGCGCGCCGGCGCTGCCGTGCAGAATCTCGATGCGCTCGATGTCCTGCAGCGCAATCGATGCCAGATCCGGCGCCGCCAGGGACGGATTGTTCAGGCGCCGGCCATCAACCAGCACCAGCACGTTGTTGACACCGTTTTCACCGAAACCGCGCATGCCGATGCTGACACCGCGACCGCCGTTGCCGATGTTGTCGGCGAGTTGCAGGCCGGCGCGTGCTGCGAGCACCTGCGCCAGCGTGGCGGCACCGGATGCACGAATGGCATCGGCGCTGATCACTTCGATGGCCGCCGGCACATCAATGACCGATTGCGTGCTGCGACTGCCGGAAATTACCAGATGTTCGGCATCGTCATCCGTGGTCGATGTAAACGGCGCAGCCGATGCAGAAAAAGACAGCGATGCCGGCAGCCAAGCCGCGGCAATCGCCAGAGACAGGCGATGGATAGTCAAGATATCCCCAATCATTCAGCGTCAGTGAAAGATTCAGGGAGGGAAATGAAGGCAAGCAGAACGTAAAGCGATGAACTGCCTCCGACGACGCCCTCCGCATCATCGTGGACATGTCGCGCGCACGGCGGCGACATGAACTGTTTCAGGCTGGTATCGGGCTGCGCGAACGACCGTGAAACACGGCTCGCGTTACCGTTGCGGGGGCAGCGCCGGTATTGCACCGGACTTCCCAATTAACCCGTTTCGCGCGCACATCCGTGCCTGCGCAAAACGGGACCTTGAACAGATGGCGCGCACGGTAAAGAGACGGCCCGCACAAGTCAAACGCTGAACCGTCATGACCGCATTTCCGGCCATGCAATGCAGGACGCTCACGTTTGCACCGACGAGCACGACCATAACCCGCGGGCATATGAGCGCCTGCATCGTCACCGGCACCCGCCATCCGGCATCGACACCGACACCGACACCGACACCGACCGCTCTGCAGCCTTGGCAATTCCCGGCATTTTCCGCAACGGCATTGCCAAAGCCCGACAAGCAATTTGAGCCGCGCACCGCCAATTGCGATAATCGCCGACCCTGCGCGCGACCGGCCCGCCACCTGCGGCCCCTGACCATTGTCCCGGCTCCCATGGTCAGCTGCCTCCGGGTAGCCACCGCCGGACCGTTCCGGTTTGGTTCCGCGCGCCCTGCCCTGTTTCAGCGAGATGTTCCCTGTGAAGCACAACGATTGCGGCGCCGCTTGCGGCCATCACCACGGCCCGGCGACAACGCGCGGCGAATCCCGTCAGCACCCCGCAACGATCAGTCAGGTACCGTCCGGCGCGCATGATGCCGCGCTGCGCGCCGCCCGCGAGCAGCGCATCACGCAACTGAAGTCAGCACTCAGCACGCGCATCCTGATCCTCGACGGCGCCATGGGCACGATGATCCAGGGCTACAAGCTGCAGGAAGCCGATTACCGCGGCGAGCGCTTCGCCGACTATCACATGGACATCAAGGGCAACAACGATTTGCTCTGCATCACCCGGCCACAGGTGATCCGCGACATCCACAACGCCTATCTCGACGCCGGTGCCGACATTCTTGAAACCAACAGTTTCAATGCCACGCGCATTTCCATGGCCGACTACGATATGCAGGCACTGGCGTATGAGCTGAATTACGCATCGGCAAAAGTCGCGCGCGAATGTGCTGATGCCTGGACAGAAAAAAATCCCGCCAAACCGCGTTTTGTTGCCGGCGTGCTCGGTCCGACATCACGCACCTGCTCGATTTCGCCCGACGTCAATGATCCGGGTGCACGCAATGTCACCTATGACGAACTGGTCGAAAATTATCTGGAGAGCATCGACGGTCTGGTGCGTGGCGGTGCCGACATCCTGCTGATTGAAACCATCTTCGACACACTGAATGCCAAGGCCGCGGTGTACGCGGTACAGGCTTATTTCGAGCGCGAAGGCTTCGAACTGCCGGTGATGATCTCGGGCACCATTACCGACGCCTCGGGCCGCACGCTGTCGGGCCAGACTACCGAAGCGTTCTACAATTCGCTCGCTCACGCGCGGCCCCTGTCCATCGGCCTGAACTGCGCGCTCGGCGCCGCTGAGCTGCGTCCCTATGTGCAGGAAATGTCGCGCGTCGCGCATACCTTTGTCTCGGCGCATCCCAATGCCGGTTTGCCGAATGCGTTCGGTGAATACGATGAAACACCGGAACAGATGCTGGCCGTGGTTGAAGAGTTCGCCGCTTCCGGTTTCCTGAACATCATCGGTGGCTGCTGCGGCACCACGCCGGACCACATCCGCCTGCTCGCGCAGACGATGCAAAACTATCCGCCACGGACGATCCCACAGCACGAAGTCGCCTGCCGCCTGTCCGGACTTGAGCCGTTCAACATCAGCAAGTCTTCGCTGTTCGTCAATGTTGGCGAGCGTTGCAACGTCACCGGCTCGGCAAAATTCAAGCGTCTGATCGTTGAGGACAAATACGCCGACGCCCTGCAGGTGGCACTCGAACAGGTTGAGAACGGTGCGCAGATCATCGACATCAACATGGACGAAGGCATGCTTGATGCCAAGGCGGCGATGATCCGTTTCTGCAATCTGATCGCCGGCGAGCCGGACATTTCCCGCGTGCCGATCATGATCGACTCCTCGAAATGGGACGTGATCGAGGCCGGCCTGAAATGCATACAGGGCAAGCCGATCGTCAATTCCATCAGCATGAAAGAAGGTCTGGACGAATTCCGCGAGCGCGCCCGTCAGTGCATGCGCTACGGAGCCGCTGTCGTGGTGATGGCCTTTGACGAGCAGGGTCAGGCCGACACTTTCGAGCGCAAGATTGAGATTTGCCAGCGCTCGTATCGCGTGCTGGTCGATGAAGTCGGTTTTCCGCCGGAAGACATTATTTTCGATCCGAATATCTTTGCCGTCGCTACCGGCATCGAAGAGCACAACAATTACGCGGTCGATTTCATCCAGGCAACGCAGTGGATACGCGAACATCTGCCGCACGCCGGGGTCTCCGGTGGCGTGTCGAACGTGTCGTTCTCGTTCCGCGGCAACGATGCGGTTCGCGAAGCCATTCACTCGGTCTTCCTCTACCACGCGATCCGCGCCGGCATGAGCATGGGCATCGTCAATGCCGGACAGCTCGCGGTGTACGACAGTTTGCCGGCGGAGCTGCGTGAAAAAGTCGAAGATGTCATTCTCAACCGCAAACCGAACGGCACCGAAGCGCTGCTGGAAATTGCCGACAAATACCGCAGTGGCGGCGCCAGTGGCGAACGCAAGGACGATCTGGAATGGCGCAACCTGCCGGTTGACAAACGGCTGGAGCATGCACTGGTCAAGGGCATTTCCACCTACATCGAGGCGGATACCGAAGAAGCGCGGCTGGCCGCAAAGCGCCCGCTGGATGTCATCGAAGGGCCGCTGATGGCAGGCATGAACGTGGTCGGCGATCTGTTCGGCGCCGGCAAAATGTTCCTGCCGCAAGTGGTGAAATCGGCGCGGGTCATGAAGCAGTCGGTGGCCTGGCTGCAAC
This sequence comes from Permianibacter sp., assembly GCA_041913605.1. GTDB lineage: Bacteria > Pseudomonadota > Gammaproteobacteria > Enterobacterales > Permianibacteraceae > Permianibacter. The sequence continues at coordinate 38,440 of JAYSEY010000004.1, read as the reverse complement.
CGTTTATCGAGGCAGAGAAACAGGAAGGCGCGCGCGCCAATGGCCGCGTGCTGATGGCCACCGTCAAGGGCGATGTGCATGACATCGGCAAGAACATTGTCGGTGTGGTGCTCCAGTGCAACAACTTCGAAGTCATCGATCTCGGCGTCATGGTGCCGTGCGAGAAAATTCTCCAGACCGCCGTCGAGCAGCGCTGCGACATCATCGGCCTGTCCGGGCTGATCACGCCCTCGCTTGATGAAATGGTGTTCGTCGCCCGGGAGATGCAGCGACTCGGCATCAACAAACCCTTGCTGATTGGCGGTGCCACCACGTCCAAAGCGCACACCGCAGTGAAGATCGAGCCGCAGTTCCAGCTCAACCAGGTGGTGTATGTGCCGGATGCTTCGCGCGCCGTCGGCGTGGTCAGCACCCTGCTGTCTGATGAGCTGCGGCCGAAGTATGTCGCCGAACTCAAAACCGAATACGAGGACGTGCGGGCGCGCAACGCCAACCGCCAGCAGCGCGGTACCGTGCGCAGCTACGAGGACGCCATCACTCACGGCCACAAACTTGACTGGCAACAGTACACGCCGACGAAGCCGGCCTTTCTCGGCACGCGCATCTTCGATGACTATCCGCTGGAATCATTGGTCGATTTCATCGACTGGACGCCGTTCTTCATCACCTGGGATTTGGCCGGAAAATTCCCGGCCATTCTTCAGGACAAGATAGTCGGCGAAGCCGCGCGCAATTTGTACGACGACGCTCAAGTCATGTTGCGCAAGCTGATTGACGAGAAACTCATCAGTGCCTGCGCCGTCATCGGTTTCTGGCCGGCCAACACCGTCCAGCATGACGACATCGCCGTCTATGCCGATGAGTCACGCCACGCAACGCTGGCGGAGCTGCATCATTTGCGGCAGCAAGTCCTGAAGCCCGGTGAAGAAACAACGCATCGCTCGCTGGCCGATTATGTCGCGCCCAAGGACAGCCAGGTCGCCGACTATATTGGCGGTTTTGTCGTCACCGCCGGCATTGGTGCAGAAGAACTTGCCAAGCAATACGAAGCCGCAGGTGACGACTACAGCAGCATCATGGTCAAGGCCCTGGCCGACCGTCTCGCCGAGGCAATGGCCGAACACATGCACCAGCGCGTGCGTCGCGAATTCTGGGCGTATGCGCGTGACGAGTCGCTCGACAACGACGCGCTGATCCGCGAGCAGTATCGCGGCATCCGCCCCGCGCCCGGCTACCCGGCCTGCCCGGATCACACCGAGAAAAAATCATTGTTCGATCTGCTGGATGCTGAACGCGCCATCGGCGTGCACCTGACCGAGCACTACGCCATGTGGCCGACGGCCGCTGTTTCAGGCTGGTACTTCGCGCATCCCGACAGCGAGTATTTCAATGTCGGAAAAGTCTACAAGGATCAGATCGAAAGTCTGGCGCGACGCAAGGGTTGCAGCGTGCAGGAACTGGAGCGCTGGCTGAGTCCGGTGCTTGCCTACGAACCCGGCACCTGACTTGCCTTGCTGTCAGCACACACGGCGCGCGTTGCCAGCCGGCCCTGTCAGTTCCGAACGGATTTGTTGACGTGCACGAAAATCATTCGCCGCTGAAACGCTGGCATGAACATCTGCGGGACTGGCTGGCCGGCTTCCGCCCGCAGGCGCTGACCATCAGTCATCGCGAGCGCCTGCTGTCATCGCTCGGCGCGATTGTTGCGCTGTTCGTCACCGGCTGGATCAGTCTGATGATGCTGGGCAGTGACGCGCCCTGGCTGATCGCACCGATGGGCGCGTCCGCCGTGCTGCTGTTCGCCGTGCCGGCCAGTCCGCTGGCCCAGCCCTGGCCCGTGTTTGGCGGCAATGTGTTGTCCGCCGCTGTCGGTGTGTGTTGCGCGCAGTGGATACCGGAGCCGGCTCTGGCGGCGGCTTGCGCGGTCGGCCTCGCCATCGCGCTGATGTTCGCCACCCGCTGTCTGCATCCGCCGGGCGGTGCTGCCGCCCTGACCGCCGTTGTCGGTGGCCCGGTGATTCACGAACTGGGTTTCACCTTTGTCGCGCTGCCGGTAGCGCTCAACAGTCTGTTGATGGTGGCCGTCGCGCTGTTGTTCAACAACGCCCTGCGTGCGGCCTATCCGCATCGACCCGCGCAGATCAATCCGCACCAGACCCGTGATGCCTTGCCGAGCGCGCGCCTGCATTTCACGCGCGAAGATTTGCAGCAGGTTTTGCGCGAACAGGATGAGCTGCTCGATATCACTGATGCCGATCTGGAGGATTTGTTTTCCCGCGCCGAATTGCTTGCCGCCAGCCGGCGCTACGGCGATATCCGCTGCCGCGACATCATGTCGCGCGACGTGATCCACGTGCAGCCGGACACGCCGGTGCGCGAGGCCTGGCACCTGCTGGCCCGGCACCGCATCAAGGCCCTGCCGGTGATCAACTCCGGACGCGAAGTGGTTGGCATTGTGTCGCTGCACGACTTTTTTGTTGACCGTCATGCGGCGCAACCGCGCTGGCCGTTCGGCCGTGTCCCGGATGCGTTTCCGCTGCAGCGACGCGCCAGCGGCGATACGCCTGTCGGCACGATCATGAGTGCGCCGGTGCGCGTCGCCGGCGAACAGCAATTGCTTGCCGATCTGGTGCCGGCGTTTTCGGATGGCGGCATGCATCACATGCCTGTTGTCGATGAGCAGAACCAGCTGTGCGGCATGCTGACCCAGTCGGACATGATCGCCGCGCTGTTCCAGAACAATCTGGAACGCCGGCACGCTGCGAGGCGCGCCGGCGCCTGATTCCATTTGTGCACCGGAAACTACGCACGTACCAGCGGTCGCTCACACAGGGGCAATCGCTTGCACGTCAGTAACCGCCTGCGAACAGGAAATTACTTGCCGGCCTCCGGCAGATAGGGCGCTGCCAGTTTCAGATTGTCGCGCTCGGCCTCCCACATCAGCGACACAATCCACCAGCGCTTGCCATCGTGCATCAGCTGCACGCTGTTGATGCCGCGCATGACCCGTCCGTCTTTCTCGATCACGGCCTCATACGTGGTATACACGTGCGCCAGCTCGCCCCATTGCTCGGTGCGGCGATGCAGTTCCTTTTCGCGAAAACCATTTTCAACCAGCATCGGTCCGGAGCTGGCGATGTAGTCGCTGACACCACCGACGCGCAGGCCGAAACCGCCGTCTTTTTTTGCCAGGATCGGCATCATGCGGGCTTCGGGAATGAACAGTGAGCGCAGACGATTGAAGTCGCGCGGTTCGCCGATGCCACCAGAGATCACGTCGTAAAGCGCAGCGATGATGCCGTCGATGCTTTGCACATCGGCTGCACGTGCCGGTGGCACGTTGTAACTCACGGGTGACACCTGTGGCGTCGTCACGGGTGTATCGGCTGCATGCAGCGCCGTGCCGTGAGCCATACCCAGCGCCAGCGTGATGGCGCTGGCAAGACCAATTTTGTTCATGTGCTGTCCTTTCTCTCAAGTCAAAACGTGGGGCTGCTGTTGTCCGCAGCTTGTTGTCTGTTCCGGTTTACAGCTGTTGTTGATGGTGGCAGGAATTTGTTCCGGTTCTGGTTTTTCTGTTCGGCTTTGCCGGCAATGCACAGAGGCCATGCCGGCGAACCGGATCAGATCGGCGCGCCGGGCGGGATCGGCGGCAGTGCACGCAGTTTCACGCTGCGCGGATCGTTCAGGTAGTCGGTGATCAGTTTTGCCGCGATCAGGCGACTGTCACGCACGCTCCCCTGCCCCGGATTGAATTTCATCCAGCCGATCTGTGCCGCCAGTGCCGCGCGCATTTCGGCATCCACCTGCGGATGCAGGCGACCGCTGTCGAGCAGGTTCAGGGCGGCATCGACAACGACCCAGTTGGCGGCCAGCTGCACCGCCTCGCCTGCCGGCAGGTCCGCTGGCACGGCATTGCGCTGCCAGGTGGCGGCGAACGCTGCCTGTATTGCATCGCCGACGCCCGGCATGTTGCTGTCGCGCGCATGCTGCCAATGCAGACGATTGAGCCGCGCCGCATCAAACAGGAACAGACTGGTTTGTGCTGCTGCGGCTTCCGCTGCCGACAAGGCATCGAACACGACATTCATGCGCGTCGCAAAATACTCGCGATGACGTTCATAACCCTGAGCCGGTGGCGTCAGCACATCCAGCAACGAGGCCGGCAAGGCCAGATGTTCAGCACGCAAACTGTCAGTGAGCTTTTTCAGTGCTTCGTGCTGGATGCCGGCGGCAACCGGTTTCATGCCGGCCACTTCCGCACCACTTTGCACCTCGCCAGCCAGCGCGTAGCGATACTCGCCGCCGCCAATGAGACGCGCGACCGCTTCGGTTTGATAGCGATGCAACAAATAGATGGGCACCAGACGCGCTTCCAGCTCGCCGATCTGGCGGGCCGGCGGCAGCACTGCCGGAGAAAATCTGTCCAGCGCCGCGCGACGCACATTCAGCAACTGATCCCAGGTCGCCAGTGAATCGGCACCAAAATCCCAGAGCAGGCCGTCGCTGTGCACGGCGCCGGGAGCACGCGCATCGTTGTCACCGACATACTGCAGTCCGGCCTTGCGGGCATCCGCGCGCAACTGTGCCAGCGCCTGCTGTTCATTCTGGCCGGGGAACTCGCTGTACAAATGCTTGACGACAAAATCATCCCAGAGCCCGACGCCAACACCGTAGGCATTGTTCAGCTCCACTTCACCGCGCGCATTCAGGCGCAGGATCGGATGCGGATAATCCATCACCGAACCATTGCCATGGCGACTGGTGGCAAAGTTGTGCGCAATGCCCAGCGTGTGTCCGACTTCGTGTGCCGACAATTGCCGCAAGCGCGCCAGCGCCATTTGTTCGGCCGCGCGTTTGCGGCTGTCGCCATCTGACTTTCCGTACGGTGCAAGCAGGGCTTCGGCAATGAGAATGTCCTGACGCACACGTTGCGAACCGAGTGTCACCGCGCCCTTGATGATCTCGCCGGTGCGCGGATCGTTGATGGCATTGCCGTAGGACCAGCCGCGCGTCGCGCGGTGCACCCACTGGATGGTGTTGTAGCGCACATCCATCGGGTCGACACCTTCCGGCAGCATTTCGACCCGGTAAGCATCCTTGAATCCGGCCTTTTCAAACGCCGTGGCCCACCAGCGCGCACCGTCGAGCAGCGCTGTACGCACCGGCTCCGGCGTACCGCGATCGAGATAGAACACGATCGGTTTTTTCACCGGACTGAGGGCTGCCGATGGATTGTTTTTTTCGAGACGGAAACGCACTTGCCAGCGCACATCAAGACTGTCAGCCAGCGGCGTGGCGAAATCGTAGTAACCAGTATCAAAGCCGCCGGAACCGGGATGATAGGCACGCGGCTTGTACCCTGCATCCGGCAAGCGGACAAAGCTGAGGTGCTGGCGCAGGGTCAGGCTTTCAGCGTCGGCAGCAACCTGACGCACAAATTCGCCCTTGCCCGGCCCGGAGAAGGTCAGCTCGGCTTCCAGTTCGGTATTGTCGGGAAAACTTTTTGCCAGCGTCGGCAACACGGCACTGCGCTTGTCATCAAGCTTGTAACTGCCCTGCTTGCTGTCGTCGAGCCGCGCGGCAATGCCGTGCCGATCTGCGATCAAAAATGACGAGATATCGATCAGGTGACGGCCGGATTCGCTGGCAAGAATATCCGTGGACCAGAGCACCGAAGCCGCAAACGCTTCGCGGACCGAGGCACGTTCTTCGGCGTTGTCCGAACGCGCGACGTAACGCGTATTGTCCTGAATCAGGAACAAGCGTTTGCCGCGCTTTTCAAAGCGGACAATCTTGCTTTCGCCGCCCTGTCCGCGATCCAGACCTACATCATTTGAACCAAGTCCGTAAGGCAGGGAGCTGATCAGCAGGAACGGCGTGTCCAGCATCGACACCGTCATCAGGATGCGCCCCTGATCGGCATCGGGCCAAATCTCGAACAGGCCGGGCAAGGCTTTCAGATCGGCCGTGGCCGCGGCAATAGCCTGCGCTGACCTGGCAGTTGCTTTGCTATCTGTTGACGAAGATTTGTTGTCGGCAGCGAGTGTTGTCGTGTTGAAAACCGCCGCGCCTGCGACGCTCAATGCCAAGACAGAAACAGCAAACGATTGTGACCAGCGTTGCATGACCGTATCCCCACGCGTTGAAAGCGGTGCGGCGGCGGCTATTGTACTGGCGGCATCTTTTCTTGTGCCGGGCCGCTGCGCGCGCGAAAGCGCAACCCTAGCGGATTTCACTGCCGACGAGAACGGGCATCACCGCTGCGTCAGGTTTCAATCTGTTTCAGCGACCGGCGCAGACGATCCGGTCTGTGCGCCTGCTGCAGGGCAGCACGATACGATTCTGACCTCCAGCATGTGCATTTCGCCAGCACACCCCACGCTGTGCGCACAAGGCATTCTCACGCTTGCACACTCGCCGATTCACCGGTCTGCAAACGCCAAAGGGCGGCATAACCGCCGTTGCGGGCGAGCAATGCCTCGTGCGTACCAGACTCGACAATGCGGCCATTCTCCAGCAGATGAATGCAATCGGCGTGACGCACGGTTGACAGCCGGTGTGCAATCACCAGCGTCGTACGGTCGCGACTGATCACATTCAGCGAGCGCTGGATGGCAGCCTCGGTTTCGTTGTCGACGGCAGACGTTGCTTCATCAAGGATCAGCACCGGCGGATTTTTCAGGATGGCGCGCGCCAGAGCCAGACGCTGACGCTGGCCGCCCGACAGTTTCTGACCGCGCTCGCCGATGCGTGTCGCAAAACCCAGCGGCAGCTTTTCGATGAACTCAAGTGCTTCAGCAGCGCGCGCCGCCTCAAGGATCTGCGCATCGGCGATATCGCTCAGACCGTAGGCGATGTTTTCGGCGACGGTGCCATCGGTCAGAAACGTGTCCTGACTGACGTAGCCAATTGCACGCCGCAGATCCTGAAGATTCAGTTCTTCAGCATTGAGACCATCGACAAGAATGCGGCCGCTGCCAGGGTGATAGAAGCGCAGCAGCAGTTTCACCAGCGTGCTCTTGCCCGATCCGGTCGAACCGACGAAGGCTACAGTCTGGCCGGCCGGCACAGTCAGATCGATGTCGTAGAGTGTTTCGCGCCCGGCTTCATAGGCGAAGCTGACGTGCTCAAAACGCAGTTCGCCGCGCACCTGCGTCACCGGAAGATGGCGACCCTCGTAAGGGATGGCGATGGGCGTATTGAGCAGATTCAGCGCCCGATCAATTGCCGCCATGGATCGCTGGTACATGTCGGCAACATCGGCGAGCCGCGTCAGGGGCCAGAGCAGTCGCTGGGTGAGATAAACCAGCACAGAATAGGCACCGACTGCCAGCTGATCATTCAGCGTCAGCCAGCCGCCGTAAACCAGCGTTGCAGTAAATCCGGCGAGAATCGCCATGCGGATCACCGGCGTGATCGCCGAGCTGACGAGAATCGCCCGAGCGTTGGTGGCGCGATAGCTTTCGCTGGCTTCGCGGATACGTTCAATCTCGAACTGCTCGGCAGCAAAACTCTTGATCGTCGCCAGCCCGAGCAGATTATTGTTCAGCCGCGCATTCACATCGCCTGCCGCCTCGCGCACTTCCGCGTAACGGGGCGCAAGTTTTTTCTGGAACCAGAACGCACCATAGAGAATGATCGGCACCGGCAGCAGCGACACCAGCGCCAGCGTCGGCTGCAGCACAAAAAACACCGCGCTGACCATGATCGACGAACAAAAAACCTGAATGATCTCGTTGGCGCCGGCATTCAGGAAGCGCTCCGTCTGGTTGATGTCGTCGTTGAGAATGGACATCAGATTTCCGGTTTTGCGATTCTCGAACCAGGCCATCTCCAGTTTCTGCACATGCGCGTAAGCATCAATACGCAACTCATGCTGCAGCGTCTGCGCCAGATTGCGCCACTTCAGGTGATGCAGGTATTCAAACAGCGATTCGCCGGCCCAGATCAGGACATTGAGTGCACCGAGAAACAGCAGCTGGTGCCAGGTGCTGGTAATGCCGAAGTCGTTGAGAATTTGCCGGGCAAGGAACGACTCCTCGCCGTTGACGACGATATCCACCGCCACACCGATCAGTACTTCCGGCAGGATGTCGAAAAACTTGTTCAACACTGAATACAGCGTTGCCAGGGCGAAATCGCGGCGATGGCCACGGGCATAGGCAAAAAGTTTTTTCAGCGGATGCATGGCGTCTTCACGGCGGACGGCGCGCAGGCAACAGGCCCGCGCGTGAAGCCGGCAGTCTAAGCGCTTGCCGGCCAACTGGCACGGCGACGTGAATGTCACCAGTTGGCGGTTTGCCTGCCAGCGGTCTGCCCTGTTGCCTGTCTGCCCTGTTGCCGGTCTGGACGGCGCAGCCCCCAACCCGGCGCTGTCATGCCGTACCGCCACGACCGCAATCTGCTCACAGATTGACCAACGCTCCGCACACGCCGGCCGGCTGGCACAGTCGTTCCGCCCGATCCCCGCCCCGCACCAGCCCGCATCCGGTAGAATCGCCGCCGCCTTTGCTGCCTTGCGAACCCGTTCCCGTGCGTATCCTGCTGGCCCCGATGGAAGGGCTGCTCGACCATGTCCTGCGCGACATCCTGACCCGCATCGGCGGCGTGGATCTCTGTGTTGCCGAATTCATCCGCATCACCGACACACTGCTGCCCAATCGCAGCTTCCTGCGCGTGGTGCCGGAGCTCGCGCAGGGCAGCCGTACCCGCGCCGGCACACCGGTACGTGTGCAACTGCTCGGTTCCGATCCGGTTTGCATTGCCGAGAACGCAGCCAAACTCGCACTGCTGAAACCGTATGGCATTGATCTGAATTTTGGGTGCCCGGCGAAAACGGTTAACCGTCATCGCGGAGGCGCGGTGTTGCTCAATGAACCGGAGCTGTTGCACGACATCGTGCACGCGGTGCGCCGCGCCGTGCCGGCAACGATACCGGTCACCGCGAAAATGCGTCTCGGCTACGAAAGCGGCCATCGCGCCATGGAGTGCGCCCGCGCACTTGCCGACGGCGGCGCCGGCGAAATTGCCATTCATGCCCGCACCAAAACCGATGGCTACAAGCCGCCCGCCTACTGGGAACAGATCACGGCCATACGCCAGACGCTGGCGATTCCGGTGATCGCCAACGGCGAGATCTGGACGCGCAACGACGCGCAACGCTGCCGCGCGATCTCGCAGTGCACCGACATCATGATCGGTCGCGGCATGGTGTCCAATCCGGCACTGGCACGGCAAATCCGCAACGGCGAACAGGACGCTATCGGCTGGGAAGACGTGCGCGCACTGTTTCCCGATTTCTGGCAACTGGTGAGCGCAAAAGTCGAAGCCCGGCATCGCGGCGGACGTATCAAGCAATGGCTGATGTACCTGTCGCGCAGCTATCCGCAGGCGCAGAAAGTGTTTGACGACATCCGCCGCCTCAGCCGCCCCACCGACATTGAACTCGCCCTGTTTGGCCGGCGCATTACTGCCGACAATCTGCATGTCGCGCCGCACACGGACGATCTGGCCGGGCAGCACATTTCCTCAACGGATTCCGACGCGCAAGGCAGGGACGAATGACATGACAGCGCATACCAAAATCCGCGACAACAACGATGGCCAACACGCGCTGCGCGAACGCGCTTTGGATGTGCTGCGCCACACCTTCGGATATCCGGCTTTCCGCCCCTGGCAGGAAGACATCATCGGCACAGTCGCCGGTGGCGATGACGCGCTGGTGATCATGCCGACCGGCGGCGGCAAATCCCTGTGTTACCAAATTCCGGCCTTGCTGCGTAACGGTGTCGGCATCATCGTTTCCCCGCTGATCGCGTTGATGCAGGATCAGGTCATGGCCTTGCGTGAGGCCGGTGTCGCCGCTGCAATGCTGAACTCGGCACTGGACAGCGAAACGGCTGCGCAGGTCGAGCGCGAGCTGCTGGCCGGCAAACTGCAAATGGTTTATGTCGCACCGGAACGTCTCGCGACACCGCGCTTTCTCGATCTGCTGACACGCCTCGCGGCACAAAACCGGCTGGCATTGTTCGCCATCGACGAAGCGCATTGCGTCTCGCAATGGGGCCACGATTTCCGCCCTGAATACCTGCAACTGTCACTGCTGCACGAACGCTTTCCCGATGTACCGCGCATTGCCCTGACTGCCACCGCCGACATCCGCACCCGGCAGGAGATCGCCGAACGCTTGGCATTGCAGGATGCGCGCCTGTTTGTCACCGGCTTTGACCGGCCCAACATCAGCTATCACATCCACGCCAAACAGAGCGGCCGTGAACAATTGTTGCGTTTCATCCGCAGCAGCCATGCCGGCGATGCCGGTATTGTTTACTGTTTATCGCGCGCCAAAGTGGAGGAAACGGCCGCATGGTTGTGTGAACAGGGATTCAATGCCCTGCCCTATCACGCCGGCCTCGGCAACGATATCCGCGAAACACACCAGCGCCGCTTCATCAACGAAGACGCCATCATCATGGTGGCGACCATTGCCTTCGGCATGGGCATCGACAAACCCGATGTGCGCTTCGTCGCCCATCTGGATTTACCGCGCAGTCTGGAAGCCTACTATCAGGAAACCGGACGCGCCGGGCGTGACGGTTTGCCCGCCACCGCATGGATGGTGTATGGCCTGCAGGACGCACACTTCCAGCGCGAAATGATCGACCGTTCGGAATTGCCCGAAGCACAGAAACGCATTGAACATACACGCGTGATGACGCTGCTCGGCTTCTGCGAAACCACGCAATGCCGGCGCAGCGTACTGCTCGGCTATTTCAGTGACCCGCAAGCGACCGGCATGCGCTGCGGCAACTGCGACAACTGCCTGTTTCCGCCGCAAACCTACGATGGCCTCGTGGTCGCACAAAAAGCCCTGTCCTGCGTGTACCGCACCGGCCAGCGTTTCGGTGTCGGCTATCTGGTCGATGTCTTGCGTGGCAAGGATGACGAACGCATCCGCCAGTGCGGCCATCACAGCCTCGGTGTATTCGGCATCGGCGCTGACATTGATGACAAACAATGGCGTTCCATTTTTCGCCAGCTGATCGCTGCCGGATTGCTCGACATTGCCATCGACCAGCATGGTGCCCTGCGCCTGACCGAAGCCGCCCGGCCGGTGCTACGCGGCGAATGCGGCTTGACCCTGCGCGCCGAGCAAAAAGCCACCAAACGCAATGACCGCAAGCGCAGTCTGGACATCGGCGATGCTGATCAAGCGCTCTGGGATGCACTGCGCGCCTGCCGGCGCGATCTCGCGCGCGAACACAACGTGCCGCCCTATGTGATTTTCCATGATGCAACGCTGAAAGCCCTGCTCGAGCTGCGTCCGCAAAGCCTGCGCGAAATGGCCGGCATCAGTGGTATCGGTGATCGCAAACTCGATGCCTATGGCGATGCTTTTCTTGACGTGCTGCGCCAGTTTGATTGAAGAAGAACCAAGGAAGTGCTGTTTCAGAAACTCGTTCGTCATGGGCTTGTCGGGGGATGAGTTGAACCAAACGCAGATCCCGGCCTTTTGCGGTTCGACAGGCTCGCCACGAACGGATTCGTGGGAATTGTTCAAAGTTTCCCCAACAAACCTCGCGCTCAAGCCAAGCGTATCGAAGTACGAATTGAATTTCGTGAAGAATTCGATCGCTCTGGGGTAGACACGGCCGCCACGAACGGAGCCGACGAGACTGTTCGCGGCGTTTCTGAATGGCGCGCATTCTGAGCGTCTCCCCTGCTCCCTGACCGGCTGTGCACAACGACGATTCATGGCACATGCGTGCCCCACCGCTTTCACGCACGTTTGCACGCGTCGTGATCCAGTTGATCGCCAATCCCGGACACTTCGTATCGGTTTGTAGTTCAAATGCCGCGACGCGGCTGCAGTGGCGACACAGTTCGCTACATGCGGCTGATTTGTCCATTCGGCCTTGTTCTCGGCGGCGCAGCTAACTATCCTCGCCGCGCTTTTGGCCCGCCAGCATGGATGCGGGCCCTGATTCGAGGATATGCAGATGTCGTGGTCATCTTCCCTGCAGGCGCGCAGCAGCGCCCTGTCCCTGGTACTGGTGCTAGCTGCCTGCGGCGGCGGTGGTGGCGGAGGTTCTGCAACATCGCCCGGTACCGTCACCACACCGGACCCCATCGTCAGCGCCGCATCGGTGGCCAATTTCTGCGCGGCTCCACGCTCGGGTACCGACCCGTATACAGGCCGAATCTATCCGGACCGCGCCGGTTCCTTCGATGACGAACAGCGCTGGCTGCGCGCGCACATGAATGAGCGTTATCTGTGGCCGGATGAAGTTCCGAACACTGATCGCCGGCAATTTTCTGTCGCCGCGCAGGGCAGCGTACTGGCGGCGCAGAAAGCGTATCTGCAGAAACTGATCACACCGGCGTTGTTGCCGTCCGGGAAGAAGAAAGATCCCTACAGCTATGCAGATGACACCGCCGCACTGAATCGCGAACGCTACAGCGGTGAATCCGTGGGGTATGGCGTGCAATTCGCCTTCATCCAGACCACGCCGCCGCGCAAGCTGATGATCGCTGGTGTCACGCCGGATTCGCCCGGTGCACTGGCTGGTTTGGGGCGTGGTGCCGAAGTATTGAAAATCGACGGCGCCGATCTGGTCAATGGCAATGATGTCGATACGTTGAACGATGGCCTGTTCCCGAAATCGTCAACAGAGACGCACAGCTTTGAAGTGAAGTTGCGTGATGGCAGTGTCCGCACGGTCAGTTTGAGACCGGCGGTAGTCAAGGAAAATGCCGTTGCCGGCTGGCGCATTCTGGATGCCGTTGGCGGCAAGGTCGCGTACATCAATTTCTCGACGTTCTTCCTGAACTCTGGGGAAGCCGAACTGATGAAAGCGTTCCGCGATCTGCAAGTTGCCGGTGTTCAGGATCTGGTGCTGGACCTGCGTTACAACGGCGGTGGATATCTTGATCAGGCCGCCGAGCTGGCTTACATGATTGCCGGCCCGAATGCGACGGCGGGCAAGACTTTTTATCGCCAGATCCTGAATCCGAAGAACACGCGCACGGCGGGCAATGTGCCCTTCCATGCCAACAGTCTCGGTTTCGACAGCACATTCCCGGCCGGCACAGCGCTGCCGTATTTGCAGCTGCGCAAACTCTACGTGCTGACCGGCAAAGGCTCAGCCTCGGCCAGCGAAGCCGTGATCAATGGTCTGCGGGGTATTGATGTCGAAGTTGTGCTGGTCGGCGCCACCACCAACGGCAAAACCACCGGCATGTACGCGCTCGACAATTGCGGCATTACCTATTCGGTGATCGAATTCCGCGGCGTCAATGCCAAAGGATTTGGTGACTTCGATGACGGTTTTGCACCGCAGTGTGTGGTTGAAGATGATTTCAGCAAGGATCTGGGCGACCCCGCCGAGAAACGTCTGGCCGCAGCGCTGCATCACCGTCAGCACGGCAACTGCCCGTCGGCGGCCAGCGGTGTTGCCAAACCGGCAACCGAACTGGAAACACTGCAGCTTCTGCGCGCACCGCACCGCGAGAATCTCTATGCGCGCTAAATGCGGTCATCACCACTGGCTGCGTCACACGTTCGGCACGGCAGTGGCGCTGGTTATCCTGACGGGCTGTCAAACGGCCGGTCAGGATGACCCGGGCAATGCCGTTCCCGCCCTGCTGGACGGCGACATCACCTACGCCCGGCAAGTCATCACCGGCCAGCTGCGCGCGGCACTGGGCCACGAGTTGGCACTTCCAGAGAGCGCGTTCCGCCACGCGGCGGAGTTCCGTCCGGAACCACCGCGTCCCTCGCAACGCATCGGCGCGCACCCGGACAACGGTCTGCTGCTGCAGCCGATGCCGTTGTTCCGGTTGCAGCGCCAGGCCGACGGCCGTTGCCACATGCTGCAGGTGGAAAGCCGTCGTGTCTGGCCGCTGTCCGATGTGTCGTGCCGGCCGGCGGACAGCACTCGCTAAGCCGCCTCTTCACCTGCCTAGCCCCGGCCAGACTGGCGCGCAATCGGCGCGACCTCCGTCTGGCCGGCGTTCCAGCCGCAGCGGCTTTTTCTCGCACAAGCGCGGCCTTCCCCCCGTCTGTTCATCAGTCACTAAGTTACCGGATGCTGTTTGGCCTGATCGTCAGCGCCATCCTTCCGGGACTTGCCGCCTGCCGGTACCCTGCCGATAATCGCCCGTCAGGTCCGACCAGGAAGGAAGTCCGCCGATGGCCAGCAATCGTCTCTCCCGCCTCTTCGCCCGCTGCATGAGCCTGCCCGGCCCCTTGCGCATGTGGGCCGCGACCCGGTTGTTTGGCGGAGCGGTGAAGTTTTTTGGCACGGCCGGAACCAGGATCGTCAGCTTCGACCCGCGCAAGGTGGTGATGGTCCTGCGCAACCGGCGCAAGGTACAGAACCATATTCGCGGCATTCACGCCACGGCGATGGCGCTGCTGGCTGAATCGGCCACCGGTCTGGTGGTCGGACTGAATTTGCCGGACGACAAACTGCCCTTGCTGAAAAGCATGCGTATTGACTACGTCAAACGTGCAGAAGGCGATCTGCGCGCCGAAGCCACGCTCAGCGACGAGCAAATGCAAGCCATTGCCAGCGAGCCACGCGGAGAAGTCCTGGTGGCGGTCAACGTCACAGACAGTGCCGGCAACGTGCCGATTGTGGTGGAAATGATTTGGGCGTGGCGTCCGAAAAAAACCACCTGAGTACCGCCGCAGACGACGACAATTTGCGCACGCCAGTGCCGGAACATCGCGCTGTTTTCGTTGCGGTTCTGCGCCATCAGGCGCCATCAAACACGGTGCTGGCGCCAGTGACGGCTTTGCGAGTGGCCGTACTCAGGCGCCATCAAACACAATCCAGAGCGCCTGACACCGGATTTTTGTCGGCGCATGCGGACTATCGTGTAGCAGCGCACTGATCGATATCAAATTGCGACGCGCGAACCAGTTTGGAGAAAATCGCGCCTGGTCTGTCGCAGACAGACAAACTTTTGCAGCATCAACGCTGCGATTCATGCATTGCCGGCAGCGTCAATCCACCGGATGTACTGGCTTGCGCGCGACCACCTACAACTGCCTACAAATTTCTACACAAGCCGTTTTCACGATTGATTAGAGTCCGGCACACACTGCCCTGGAGTTGAATCACGTGCTGAGCTTGCCTGCATATTGCTCCCGGTTGTCGCGAACACTGGATGCCTGCGCTCTGACAGCCTTCACTCTGACAGCTGGCACGCTGATCGGCTGCGCGACTACCGATCCGGTCACGCACGAAGCAACACCTCCAGCACCCGGCACATCCGCCCTGCCCGTCAATTGCAGTGCGCTGCCGCCTGTGCAGGACATCTGGCAACTCGAAGACATGCTTCTGCGCAAAGGCACGCTGACGGCCGACATGAGCCGCGAACAGCGTGAGGCCGCCATACGCAAATACCTTGCTGCACGTAACGCCGCACATCTTGAACAATGCAAAGGTCAATTGAAGAAATGAAACGCACGACGCTCAGCTTGTTGCTGATGACCGCTTTTTTCGCGACCACAGCAGATGCCCATCAACGCAAATACCCGGACCTGCCGCCCAAGGATCCGGGCATTGCCCAGCCGGACAGCATCATCCAGTCGCTGATTGATCGCGGCCTGCTGTCGGCGCAGGCCAATGAACAGCAGCAGGCGCAGGCACTGCGTCGTTACATGCAACGTGCACACGGCGGCAACGTGCAACTGCCACCGGCGTTTCAGCAACTGGCGAAATCGGCGCAGGAACGCAGCAAGCTGCGCAAGGCACGCGAAGCTGCAAAATCCGCCGGTAGCGCACAGGCGGCAAAAGCAGAATCCAAGACCGTCAAGGTTCTTGCCCTGCTGATTGATTTTCCGGATCTGCCGAACACGGCCAATCGCCTGAGCGCCAGCAGTACGGCAATGTACTACAGCAGCTATCCGGCCAGCCATTACCAGAACCTGATGTTCAACACGCAGGGCTACACCGGCCCCAGCGGCCAGACGCTGAAAACCGCCTGGCAGTATTATCAGGCTGAATCCGGCGGCAGCTTTTTCTTTACCGGAAAAGTCTTTGACTGGGTTACCGCCGACAAGGAAGCAAAAGCCTACGGCGGCAATACCAGTGACGACAAAAAAGATCAGGGCACCACGGATCTGATCAAGGAAGCGGTGACCAAAGCCGTGGCCAAATACAGTATCAATCTCGACGAATACGACATCGAAGATCCCTACGATCTCGACGCCGACGGCATTCTCACTGAAAGCGACGGCATCATCGATCACGTGATGGTGTTTCACTCGTCACGCGGCGAGGAAAGCGGTGGCGGCGTGCTCGGCGATGATGCCATCTGGTCACACCGTTTCTTCGTGAACAGCTCACAAGGCGGCTTCACCATTCCCGGCAGCAACAAGAAGCTGTTTGGCTACACCATTCAGCCGATCGATGCCGGTATCGGTGTGGTCGTGCATGAATTCGGCCACGACCTCGGCCTGCCCGATGAATACGACGAGAAACAGTCTGACGCCGGCGAACCGGTCAGCCATTGGTCAGTGATGTCCGGCGGTAGCTGGTCAGGCGCACTGGCCGGCAGCAAGCCCAGCGGTTTCAGTCCCTTTGCGCGCGAGTATCTGCAAGAGCAGCATGGCGGCAACTGGATGCAGCAGCGCGTCATCCGCTTCGATGAACTGCAGGGCGCCTCGCAAAATCTGACGCTGGCAGAGGCCATCAATCACGACACGCTCAATCAGGTGCGCATTGATTTGCCGGCACCGATGCTGAGTTTCAAAGCGCCGTATGCCGGGCAATGGCAATACTGGTCTGATGAAAAGGACAAAACCACTGCCCGTCTTGCCTTCGCCAGCAACGTGCCGGCCGGCGCCAAACTGGTCATGAAAGCGCATTGGGATCTCGAAGAGCACTACGACTTCACGCGCATCCGCGTCAACGGCACTGCGCTCGCCGGCACACACACCGTCGCAGAAAACCCGCTGCCGGCGCAGAACCCGAACAGCGATTACGAACAGCGCTTTGTCGGTGTCAAAAACTATCTGACCGGCAAATCCAGCACACTGCCCGGCGCCGAAGGTGCCGATGGCTGGGTGACGCTGGAGTTTGATCTGGCGACCTATGCCGACCAGAACGTCAATATCGAAATTGCCACCGATACCGATGATGCCGCGCACGGTTATGGCTTTGTCGTCGACAACCTGAAGATTGTTGCCGGCGACAACGTCGTCTGGAGTGACGATGCCGAAACTGCTGGCGTTGCAACACTGAACGGATTTCAGCGCATTGGCGCCAGCCGCCCCGGCCAGCCGCAGAATTACTGGCTGCAGGTTCGCAATGGTCGCGGCAATGACGAAGGGCTGGCGGACGAAAATTTTGATGCCGGTCTGGTGCTCTGGTTCGGCAACAAGAATTACAGCGACAACAATGTCGGCGAACATCCCGGATACGGCTTCCTCGGCGTTGTCGATGCTGACCAGAATTTGATCAAAAACGGCACAGCCATCGCGTCCAGCGATGTACAGGTCCGCGATGCACCGTTCGGGATCCTGCCGCAATCGGCAAAATCTCGTGATGAACATCTGGGCGCCATTCCGAAGTTTGATGACCGCAACAGCTACGGTAGTCAGGGTCAGCGGGAATCCGGACTGCGTCTGCCCAGCCACGGACTGAGTATTGAAGTCCTGGATCAGGCCGCCAACAGTTCGCAAATGCAGGTGCAACTGCTCGCCAGTGCGCATCCGCTTACCGCGCGCTTTGATGCCGATACGGATGCCACACGCAAGGTGAAATTCCTTGATCGCAGTTTCGGCAATCGCGGCGTACTCAAGTGCCAGTGGGAGTTCGGTGACGGCAACACCGGCGCCGTGTGTGACACCGAGCACACCTACGCGGCGGACAACATCTACAACGTGAAATTGACCGTTACCGACGAAAACGGCGCCAGTCACCAGGTCACGCAGGCCGTCGATGTGCCGGGCGTAGTGCAAGCGCTGTCGGCGAACTTCACCTTTGGCGTCAGCGCCCGAACCGTCAACTTCACCGCCAGCAGCAACGGCGGACGTCCGCCGTATACGCTGGCCTGGGACTTTGGCGATGGCAGCACCGGCACCGGCGCCTCGGCCACCCATACGTACACCAGCGACGGCAACTATACGGTGAAGCTGACCGCCACCGATGCGCGCGGTACAAGCATCACCAGCACACAGACCGTAATAGTAAAAACCACGTCGACGCCTGCTCCAGGTGGTGGCGGCGGCGGTGGTGGTGGTGCGGCCCTGATGCTGACGCTGCTGGCGGGGCTAGGCTTGTTGCGTCGACGTGGTTGATTTCCCGACGACGTCCAATACTGTCAAAGCAAGGAAGCCATCGGTCAATCCGGTGACTTCTTTGCAAGCCCGTCAGGGGAAAACGTCGAGAAATCGGTCTGCTTTCTGTCTGGCGAAACGCCCTGTTCACAATTGGTGCGACACCTACTGCACAATGAGCTGATACTCGATGTCCTGCACCATGCGGCCATGCGGCTGATTGGGACTGGCATATCGTCCACCGAACTTTAGAACATGTGCCCCTTTGGGCAGCGGCTTGAGTAGTATCCAGTACCCGTCAGAAGCGGATGGGTATGCGTCGTACACTCCGGCCCCAGCAGGGGCACGTTCAAGGATATTGAAACAACCGTAGCTTCGGGCGCGGTAACGCTTGGGCGATTCCACAGCAACGCCATTCAACTCAACGAACAACTCCAACGCGCCATCATTGTTTATTGCAGCATCCCGTTGGGCTTTTTCACATGTATAGCCAAGCCCTTCCCTGGACGGCCAAAAAGCCATGTTCACAATCGGGAAAAATATGTACTTGCCGTAGGGAACCAAACAACTGCGCTGAATTTTTGCCGAGCCAAATCCCCCGGCAAGAAACCAGACAGGGCCCTGCTGCCCCTGACCACAGAGGATGCCTTTCTCGTCACGAACCGGATTTTGCGCGCGCGGAATGGATTGAGACCACTGCCACCACTTGGCAGAAAGATCCTCCGCCGTGTGTCCATTGACGGAATACCCGGGTGGATATACATGACCTATCTCATTGGCCTGCGCACTCAAACTTGCGACGCTGAAAAACATCAGTATTGAAATCGCATTCTTCACCCTTCCCTCCTTGAACATGTTCCGATTCACTCTCGCCCAAAGCAGTTGGAAGCCAAGAGAAACTGTTCCACAGTTAGCCAATTCAGCTGTTCAGACAAGACATTCGCCGGACCCGGCGCTGCTTCGCAGCAAGATACCTCAATCCACTTCCAGCAACTGCATGACGTCCGCAAGCGTCAGGGAACGTTTTCGCGCCGGAGGCAGGCGACGCACACGGACTTCGGCTTTGGCTGCGGTTGAATGATCGGCGAGCGGCCAGGCCCAGATCAGTTGCTGCGGCGGATGCGCGCGGGTGTAGCGCGCACCTTTGCCGCTGAGATGCTGGCGATAGCGACGCCCCACATCATTGCTGATGCCGGTGTAGAGGCTGCCGCCTTGACACTCAATCAGGTAGATGCACCAGTCAGACAAATCAGACTCCCGGCTCACAAACGTTCATCAGGTTCGCCTATCTGACACTGCGTGCTGCAGACCAGAAAAAAATGCCCACCACGTTTTTCAGGGGTCGGCGTTTTGCAATTGCGGATACCAATGAAAAACGCCCGGCGAACCGGGCGTTTTCGCGGGTCATTTCGCCAGCAGTTGCTTGCGTACTGCCTTGAACTCCGAGCCGTCGCGGAAATCGACATTTTTCATGTCCCGCGCCAAATCCCGGCCGATCAGATAGTACAGCTCGGCGTCCTGCGCAAAGCCGGAAACATCCCAATCCGGCTTAATTTCGTCGCTGTCCTTGTGATAGTCGTGCGAACCGTACTCTTTGCTTTTCTCGCGGCCATAGCCTTCCGGTTTGCCGTTCACTTCAACGCCACCTTTCAGGAACAAGGCCGGCACGCCCTTCTGCACAAAGGCGAAATGATCGGAACGGAAATAGCCGCCGCTTTCCGGTTTGTCGTCGGCAACCACGACACGGCCTTGCACTTTTGCATTGGCGGCCACCAGATCCTCGATGGTGGTCTGGCCGGAACCGATGACCTGGATGTCACGGGTCTTGCCCCAGGGCTGCAGGGCATCAATGTTCAGATTGGCAACACTGCTTTTCAGTGGCCAGAGCGGTTTGTCTGCATAGTATTGTGCGCCCAGCAGGCCCTTCTCTTCTGCGGTGACGGCTATAAACAGCACGCTGCGTTTCAGCGACGTTTTCTCGCTGGCAAACTGACGGGCAATTTCGATCATCGAAGCGATGCCCGAGGCATTGTCGACCGCGCCATTGAAAATTTTTACCTTGCCGTTTTCCTCGGTCTTGCCCAAGTGATCCCAGTGACCGGTGTACACCACATGCTCATGCTTGTGCTTCGGATCACTGCCTTCGATACGCGCCACAACATTGCGTGACTGGATCTCGCGCAGTGTATTTTTCAGCGTCGCGTCGATGCGGGTGTTCAGGGCCACCGGCTTGAAGTCTTTTTTCAGCGCTGCGGCTTTCAGGGCATCAAAGTCCTGACCACAGGCGCTCATCAGTGCACGGGCTTTTTCTTCGCGTATCCACGAACGCACCGGCACCTGACCGGCATTGCCGTCTTTGGCCTTCAGGGTCATGTTTTCCGACACGCCGTTGTTGCGCACCACATCATATGGATAAGACGCCGGGATGGTCTCGTGAACGATGATGGCGCCGGCCGCGCCTTTTGCCGCGGCAATTTCGTATTTGTAGGTCCAGCGACCGTAATAGGTCATGGCCTTGCCTTTGAACATCTTGTCGTCGAGTTTTGCCGGATCGCGGGCATCGGCAATGGCCGGGTCATTGATCAGCATGACCAGCGTTTTGCCCTTGACATCAACCCCCTTGAAATCATCCCAGCCGTATTCCGGCGCCACGACACCGTAGCCGACGAACACCAGATCCGAAGCCTTGATGCTGACTTCATCCTTGACCTGCGTGGTCCAGGCCACGTAATCGTCCGGGGCACTCAGGCTGAGATTGGCAGCACAGCCATCGAGACGAACGGACGGCGCGGTACGAATACCCACCAGCGGAACGTTCTGTACCCAGCTACCGTCCGGATTGCCGGGTGTTGCACCGGCCTTGGCGAACTGTTCGGTCAGGTATGCAACGGTGCGATCCTCTCCGATGCTGCCGGGGCCGCGACCTTCGAAGGCATCCGACGACAACTCCTTGATGTGTCCAAACAGTTTGTCGCGATCGATGACATCGGCCTGTGCAATGGGCATCAGCATGGTCAGCAGCAATGCGCCGGCGGTCAGATTGCGTGACGCCGGGGGAGCTTTGTGGGGAACATCTTTCATGGGGCAAGCACTCATGGGACGGGGCCTCTGCAACAGCGCGCCGACACGCTAGCGGCAGGCATCTCCACATGCAACCGTTTTGGCCGCTGCGCTGCGTCACGCTTCGCGTGCGCAGCCGGATGCGTCTGTGCCGGTGAATGTAAGCAAACGTAAACACGGAATTTTGCCGCTTCCGCACCCGGCCATCGCTGCCTAAAGTGACCGCCAACCACACGCGCCGTCATCTGCCACGACGCATAACAAACCACAAGGCGCTTGCCGCCACAGCACGCACACCGGAGGGGAAAGCATGTTTCAGCAGCATTCACTGGCACGGGCCACCACACTGGCACTGGGCCTCGCCATCGCGGGATTGAGCCACGCCAATCAGAACTCAATTGTTCAGAACTCCAACATTCAGAACACGGGCACCCAGCAACAAAACCTTGCGACACAGAGCGTCGATGAACGTGCCGATCAGGCAAAGAAACGCGCGGACTACATTCGCAGCAATTACACGAAGTTCGAATACCGCGTGCCGATGCGCGACGGCAAAAAACTGTTTACCTCGGTGTACATTCCGAACGATGCCAGCACGGCCAAACGCTATCCCATCCTGATGCAGCGCACGCCCTACACGGTCGCGCCCTACGGCACGGACCGCTACAAGACCGTGCTCGGCGCCACTGAAGCGCACGAGAAAGAAGGCTTCATTTTTGTCTTTCAGGATGTGCGCGGCCGATACATGTCGGAAGGTGACTACGTCAACATGCGCCCGCAGCTGACCAGCAAATCCGGCAGGAACGATGTCGATGAAAGCACCGACACCTACGACACCATTGACTGGCTGGTAAAGAATCTGCCGCACAACAACGGCAAGGTCGGACAATGGGGCATTTCCTATCCCGGCTTCTACACCTCCGTGGGTGCCATTGACTCGCATCCGGCACTCAAGGCTTCATCGCCTCAGGCACCGATTGCCGACTGGTTCCGCGGTGATGACATGCACCGCCACGGCGCATTCAACCTGCAACTGGCATTCGCTTTCTTCAGCGGCTTCGGCAAAGCACGTCCGGTGCCCACCGACGACACCGATGGTGAGCCGTTCAAATTCGGCACCAATGACGGCTACCAGTTCTTTCTCGATCTCGGCGGACTGGCCAACGTCAATCCAAAATATTTCAAGAATGAAATTGCTTTCTGGAACGAGATCAGCCAGCACCCGAATTACGATCAGTTCTGGCAATCGCGCAACTTGCTGCCGCACCTGAAAAACATCAAGTCAGCGGTGCTCACTGTGGGTGGCTGGTACGACACCGAAGATCTGTACGGTCCGCTGCAAACCTACGCCAGCATCGAAAAGCAGAATCCCGGTATCCAGAACAGCATCATCATCGGCCCGTGGACGCACGGCGGCTGGGTGCGCGGTGATGGTGACAAAGTTGGTGATGCCAATTTCGGTTTCCGCACCGTCGAGGCGTATCAGAAGATTGAACTGGCATTTTTCAAACATCACCTGAAAGGCGGCGACAAACCGAATCTGCCGGAAGCCTGGATGTTTGAAACCGGCGCCAATCGCTGGCGCGCCTTCGACAGCTGGCCGCCGAAAACCACCAAGCCGCAGAGCCTGTATTTCCACGCCAACGGCAAGCTGTCCTTCAGCAAAGCGACCGATGCCAGTGGCGCGCACGACGAATATCCGAGTGATCCGGGCAAGCCGGTACCGTACACCAGCGAGATCAGCACGCGCTGGAGCAGCCAGTACATCGCCGCCGACCAGCGTTTTGTCGCCAATCGGCCCGATGTTCTCGTTTACCAGAGTGAGCCGCTGGAACGCGACGTGACACTGGCCGGTCCGCTGGAGGCAGAAATGTTTTTCAGCACCACCGGCAGTGACGCCGATCTGGTGGTGAAACTCATCGACGTCAATCCCGGCGTGATGCCCGGCTGGAAAGATGGCGAATATCGTGCAGGCGAAGTCAATCGTGGCGGCCAGCAAACACTGGTCCGCGGCGAGCCCTTCCGTGTGCGCTTCCGCGACAGTTATGAAACACCGAAAGCGCTGGTGCCCAACGAAGTCACGAAAGTGAAGTTCGGTATCAACGACGTGTTCCATACTTTCCAGCGCGGCCACCGCATCATGATCCAGGTCCAGTCCAGCTGGTTCCCGTTCATTGATCGCAACCCGCAGAAGTTTGTGCCGAACATCTTCGAAGCCCAGGACGCGGATTTCATCAAGGCCACCCATCGCGTGTTCCGCTCGGCACAACAGCCCAGCGCCCTGCATGTAAATGTGTTGCCGGCGCTGGATGAGTAACAGCTCTTTTTGACGGAAAAATCTGCGCTGTCATTCCGGCCGGAACGCAGCGCAGAGCCGGAATCTCCGGCAGGAAACGCACGGCGTTTCGGCGACGAAACCCGTTCTGTTGCAGGGAAATTCCGGACAGTGGCGTTACCGCTTCCGGAATGACAGGTTCAATCTCGCTGTTGCACCGGACTGTGCCGGATTGTTCAGTACAGAAAAACAAAAAGGGCCGTCGATGACGGCCCTTTTCTTTGTTACTGCAACTGCCGGCTTAGGCCGCAATCATGTTGCGCAGCACGTACTGCAGGATACCGCCGTTCTTGTAGTACTCGACTTCGTTGGCGGTGTCGATGCGGCACAGCGCGTTGATGGTCAGCTTGCTGCCGTCCTTGCGGGTGATTTCCACCTTCAGGGTTTGGCGCGGCTTGATGCCGGCTTCCAGGCCCAGAACGTTGACGGTTTCGTCGCCTTTCAGGCCCAGCGAAGCGATGCTGTCGTTGCCCTGGAACTGCAGCGGCAACACGCCCATGCCGACCAGGTTCGAGCGGTGAATACGCTCGAAACTTTCCGCGACCACGGCTTTGACGCCAAGCAGTTTGGTGCCTTTGGCCGCCCAGTCACGCGACGAACCGGTGCCGTATTCCTTGCCGGCGAAAATTACCAGCGGCGTACCGCTGTTGATGTACTTCATCGCGGCGTCGTAAATCGACACTTTTTCGCCGGTCGGTTGGTAAATGGTGTTGCCACCTTCTTCACCGCCCAGCATCAGGTTCTTGATGCGGATGTTGGCGAAGGTGCCGCGCATCATGATCTCGTGGTTACCGCGGCGGGCGCCGTAGGAGTTGAAGTCGGCTTTCTCAACGCCGAGCGACTGCAGGTATTTGCCTGCTGGCGCGCTGGCCTTGATGTCACCGGCCGGCGAAATGTGGTCGGTGGTGATCGAGTCGCCGAACAGTGCCAGCACGCTCGCGCCCTTGATGTCTTTCACCGCGCCAACCGGCTTGCCGAGTTCGGTGAAGAACGGCGGGTTCTGCACGTAGGTCGATTTGTCATTCCAGTTGTAGGTCTGGCCTTCGCCGACCTTGATCGCTTGCCAGTGCTTGTCACCGGCAAACACATCGGCGTAACGGCTGTTGAACATCTTGTTGTCAACGAGGCGAACGGCAGCGGCCACTTCTTCATTGCTCGGCCAGATGTCTTTCAGGAAGACATCGTTGCCGTTCTTGTCTTTGCCGAGCGAATCTTTGCTCAGATCGATGCGGGTGGTACCGGCCAGCGCGTAGGCAACCACCAGCGGCGGCGAGGCCAGATAGTTGGCTTTGACTTGCGCGTGCACGCGGCCTTCAAAGTTACGGTTACCGGACAGCACCGCCGAGACGATCAAATCGCCATCGGTGATTGCTTTGCCGAGGTTATCGGCCAGCGGACCCGAGTTACCAATACAGGTGGTGCACCCGTAACCGGCGAGATTGAAGCCGAGCGCATCAAGGTGCTTTTGCAGATCGGCTTTGGCCAGATAATCGGTAACGACTTTCGAGCCCGGAGCCAGCGAGGACTTCACCCACGGCTTGCGCTGCAGGCCCTTCTCCACCGCGCGCTTGGCAACGAGGCCAGCGGCCATCAGCACGTACGGGTTCGAGGTGTTGGTGCACGAGGTGATCGCGGCGATGACCACATCACCGTGCTTCAGATCGTAGTTCTCGCCTTCGACTTTCACGGCTTTGGTTTTTTCGCCGCCTTTGCCGCTGCTGTCGAGCAGCAGATCAAAACCGGCACCGAGGCCATTCATGGCAACGCGATCCTGCGGACGCTTCGGACCGGCCAGCGACGGAACAACCGTGCTCAGATCCAAACCGAGCGTGCTGGTGAACACCGGCTCCGGCGAATTCGCATCGCGCCACATGCCTTGCGCTTTGCAATATTCTTCGACCAGTTTGCAGGTCTGCTCGTCACGGCCCGACACGCGCATGAAGTTGATGGTTTCGGCGTCGATCGGGAAGAAGCCGCAGGTCGCACCGTATTCCGGCGCCATGTTGGCGATGGTGGCTCGGTCGGCCAGCGGCATGCTGTCGAGGCCCGGGCCGTAGAATTCAACAAACTTGTTGACCACGCCGTGCTTGCGCAGCATTTGCGTGACAGTCAGCACGATGTCGGTGGCGGTGATGCCTTCTTTGGCTTTGCCTTCCAGACGGAAACCGACCACTTCCGGAATCAGCATCGACACCGGCTGGCCCAGCATGGCGGCTTCGGCTTCGATACCGCCAACGCCCCAACCCAGCACGCCGAGCCCGTTGATCATCGTGGTGTGTGAATCGGTACCGACGCAGGTATCCGGGTACGCAATGGTGCGGCCAGCGACTTCACCGGTCCACACCGCTTTCGCGAGGTATTCCAGGTTGACCTGGTGGCAGATGCCGGTGCCGGGCGGCACCACGCGGAAATTGTTGAAGGCTTTCTGGCCCCAACGCAGGAATTCGTAACGCTCGCCGTTGCGCTGGTATTCGATGTCGACGTTTTCATCGGCAGCAGTCGCAGTACCGAATTTGTCGATCATCACCGAGTGGTCGATGACCAGATCCACCGGAACGAGAGGATTGATCTTGTTGGTGTCCTTGCCGAGCTTGGCGACGGCATCGCGCATGGCGGCCAAATCGACCACCGCTGGCACACCGGTGAAATCCTGCATCAGCACGCGCGCCGGGCGGTACTGGATTTCGCGATCAGAGACACGGGTCTTTTGCCATTCGGCAATGGCCTTGATGTCGTCGGTTTCGACGGTGACGCCGTCTTCAAAGCGCAGCAGGTTTTCCAGCAGCACCTTGAGCGAGAACGGCAGTTTGCTGACGTCTCCGAGCAGGCCTTCGGCGGCCTTGATGCTGAAGTAATCGTACTCCTGGCCATTGATGGTCAGGGTACGGCGGGTTTTGAGGCTGTCTTGTCCAACCGATGACACGTTCGTGTCTCCTCGTCAGCGAATGATCCGGGGGGGGGCTTCTCGTGAAGGCCTGGCGTACGTCGCGCCAAAAGCGGCGCGGATTATAGCAGCGTCGCTCCCGGCCCGCCCCGTTCGCGACCACGTTCATATGATCGGGATCATCCCTGTCGCGGCTTATTCCCCGCCGCTACCGCGAGCCTCGGCAAGCAGGCCGGCAGCGTCCTGACGCAACTGTTGCCGCAAACGCTTGCGCAATGTCGCAGATGGCGGTTCGACGGGTGTGCCGAACTGGCGATGACAGAGCGCATCGAGTAACCAGAGATAGGTTTCGCTACTGGCAACGTCGCCTGGCGCGTGGCCAGCCTGCGGGTCAATCAACAGGGACAAGGGTTTGCCAAGACGGGCCGCCTCGCCGGCGTAATGGGCAACGCTCTTCAGCGGCACATTCGGGTCCGTCCCGCCGGCCCAGATGGCCGCGCGCGCCTGCAGCGCTGGCAGGTTTTGCAAAGGCGATTGCTGGCGCATCCGCTGACGCCAGCCGGCATCCTGATACTGAAATCCGTAATGCCGGAACTGGCGCGCCAGCGGCGCGCCACCGCCGTTGAGCACAACGCTGTCATGCTCCGCCTGCCACTGCTTCATCCAGCCGTATTCGGTAGGCGGTGCGGCCGCAAACACCAAGCGGAATCGTTGCGGTCGCATACTGGCACCGAGCAGCGCGGCATACCCGCCGAACGAATGCCCCACCAGCCCCTGACGCTGCGGGTCGCCGATGCCCTGTGCCAGCAGGTAGTCGAGGCCGTCGAGGATGTCGCCCAGCACCCGGCCGTCCCCGACGTCGCCGGCAATGGCTTCGGTATAGGCCCGGCCGTGGCCGGTGGAGCCGCGGAAGTTGGGCAGGAATACCGCCACACCGCGATTGACCAGCATCTGGACGCGGGAATCGAAATGGTTGCTGCTGCGGCCGATCGGACCGCCGTGCAGGAAAGCAACCAGCGGCAGCTCCGCCGTCGGCTTGCCCGCCGGCAATGCCAGCCAGCCGTGCAGCCACATGCCGTCGGCCGCCCGGTAACGCAGGGCCCGCAGCGGCGACAGACCGGCGCCGGCCACGGACGATCCGGCGTCTGACGCGGGGCGTGAGGTTTGCCCGCCGGCCTCGGCACGCGCCGTTTCGGCCACTTCCGCCGGACCCGCATGTTGCGGCCCGAACAGCGATTGAAGCCGGCCACTGGCTGGCCAGAACAGGTAGTGATGCGCGTCCGGCCGGTCGGCGCGGCGGGCGTTGACCAGCCAGATCGTGGCGTCGGCACTGGCTGACAGCGCCAGCTTTTCTCCCGGCAGCAAGGCCTGCAACCGGTCGAGCTGGCCCTGCACATCCGGGGTGCGGCCGTACCAGACGCGTTGCTCACGCTCGTAGGCGGCGCCGAGCCACGCGCCGCCACCGGGAGGCAGGAACACGTCGGCCAGATCCGCGGTATCCGTCGGGTCAAGGTGCAATCGCCGGCTGCTACCGTCATCTGCGACATGGAAAAGCCCCAGCTTGTCCGCCCCGCCCCGCGCCTGCAGCAGCAATCCCCGGGCGTCAGCGCCCAGCAGCTGACAGGGCTCGACCGCCGGGCACTGCCAACTCACCGTACCGGCATCAGGCGTAGCAGCACCGGCACGGCGCAACTGCCATTGCCAGTCCTCGCCATCATGGGCCGTCGTGGCGCGCAGACGGCCATCGGGCGCCAGCAGCATCTGCTGTACCGGCCTTGCGCTGCTGTACAGCAGCTGCAGCCGGCCCTGTCGATCCAGACGCAGGTAGCGCGTCGCCGGCGCCGTGTCAGTGGCGCCCGTAGTCTGTTCGCTGATCACCGCGTAGTCCGCCGTTCCGGCGTCGATCGACCAGAACTGCTGGCGACCGGCGCGATCCCGGCGCCAGAGCCGTCGATGCGCGGCAGCGTTGATGTCGATGACCGCCAGACCCTCGTCATCGACAAGCCAGATCGCGCTGCCATCGCCCGTCCACTGCACACGCGCCGGCCCCAGATCGGTCAGCAGTCGCCGGGGCGGGGCATCGCCTGTCGGGCGCAACCAGAGCGAATGACGACCCTGCGCGCCCCGCTCCATCCAGAACAGGTGCCGGCCATCGGGTGCCAGCTGCACCTGACTGACGACCGGCAGCTGGAGCAACCGCTCGCGCGTCAGCAACTGGCCTGGTTTGGCCGCCGCCCGGCTCAGCGCCCAGCGACGCAGCGCCTCGTCGGCTTCCGCAGTGCCTGCCCTGCTCACTGCCTGTTCGCTGGCCACCACCAAGCCCGATGCCGATACCAGCGCCAGAACCAGCGCAACGCCCACCCACCACGCCGACCGGGCGGTCACACTGCGGACTCCTGTCCGGCCGGGACTGGAGCCAGAACAGAGGTCGGGACAGGAAAGGGCCGGACAAAACACTCGCGGACCGCAGGCGGACACCATCACCGATTCTCCAGACGCGAAAGCTCCGCGCCGGTCGCGCCGACGCAAACGCATGAACGGAAGGGACAAACGCTTTGGCACGTACAGGAATCCAAACCAGGCAGCGCTGCGGCAGACAGGGCCGGCGACCACCGGCCCACAGCAACTCGCCTGCGACAACTCGCCCACGACAACCCGCACGCCTATGGATATGGATCAGTCAGCCCGGTCGCTTGTTTGCGCAGGTCAGTCCGGCGCGCGCGGCGCACGCGACTCCAGGCACATCAGACTAAGTAGCGCCGGCAGCCCCATCAGCAGACAGAGCGACAGCCACAGCCGCCGGCGGGCGGGATTCACCGCCGCAGTGCGCAGCCACCATGCGGCCAGCACAACCGACAACAGCATCAGCACACCGGCCGGCAGATAAAGCTGTCGCGTCTCGGACCACCATTCCAGCTGCGGCGGGCGTGTGAGTCCGCGATCGAACAGGCCATCAATGTGCGCGGCGACGGCGTGCAAAAGCGGCGACAGCCACCAGGCTTCCTGCGGCAGCAGGGGCGAACCGCCGCTGCCGGTCAGGATGCGCACATCGTCGATTGCCTGACGCTGCACCAGCACTTCTACACGCCCGTCAGGATGAACGAGCAACAGCTGCTGCCACGGCGCGTAAAACCGCTCATAGGCATCGAAATAAAACAGCGACACCAACCAGCCATCGAGCAGGCCGGCGACATCCACCTGCGCCAGTCGCGCCACGTCAGCCGGCAGCGGCAAGCTCCAATCAACAAGTGGCGGCTGCAAAGGCGATGCATCGGCGGGTTGCGGATGCAACGCACGCAGCGCGCGATTGCTCAACACCCAGATACGATCCAGCGCCGGTTCCGGACGCGCAATGAACTGCTCACCCGCATCCAGCTGCAGCAATGTTGACTGCTGCTGCGTTTGTGCATCGCTGCCATACCAGCGCGTCGCAACCAGATCGATCAGCGGCACACCGTCATACGCGCGCGGCGTTGACACTTGTGCGCCACCGTCCTGCCCCCAGAGCCCCACCTCTTCATCGCGACGCGTATCACGACCATGAAAGCGCATGTCGTCGTGACTGAATTGCCATTCAACGCCGCGCTGTTGGTCCCACCAGACCGACGCCAGATTGCCGAACTGATGTCGCACCGGAAACCGGTCCAGCAACGGCCACAGCGTTTTCACCGGCATCAGCGGCAATTGTTCGCGCCAGCTGATCGCCCGGTCATCCTTGCTGGCGGACAAACCACGCAGCAGCATCCCGACACTGGCCTCACGTTCGATATCCGGCAATTCGCCTTCCAGAACGATCTGATCACGTTGCGGCGGAGCACGCAGAAAATCCACCAGCTCGATCAGCTCCTTGCCGACATGAAAACCGATCAGCAGAAATCCAATCTGCAACGGCAAGGCCGTTGCCAGCATGATGAGATTGCGCTCCGGCGGCATGGCGCGATCAGCGCGAAACGCATGCAGCGTGATCAGCAACAACCAGCCCAGACAGATCAACACCGGCACAAACAGCCACCAGACAGAAATCATCTGCACGGCAAACGCCAGCGGCAGTACCAGCGCCATCAGCACGAAGCGACTGCGACTGAGCAACATCAGCGTGCCGCACAACCAGGCCATCACCGAAAACGCCAGCAAATGCAGCACCGATACATAGTGACGCAGGTCGACAACGCGACTGGAAAATGCATCCGTGGCCGCCAGCCAGATCAGTACCGGCAACAACAAGGTGCAGGCAAGCAGCGCGGTGGCCGCCAGTAACATCGCCAGAAAAATCCGCCGCATCGGCAGCGGGCGGTGGATCAGCCACAGCCACTGGCTCGGCTTCCGGTAGCCGCCGATCTGCACCATCGCCAGCAAAAAACCCTCCAGCATGAACAGCACCAGCAGCACCGCCTGATCTTCATAGGACCAGTCCAGCGGATTGCTGGCTCTCGCCACCAGAAACAGCAACACCATCTGACCCAGCGCAAAGGCCAATGCCCAGCGGGAGAACCGTCGCCACTCGGAGAAAAACAGATCACGCATGATTTCAGTCCCGCTGTTCCGGCCGGATGTGGTTACGCGCCAGAAAGGCATTTACGGCGCGATCAAGATTGACCTGCCCGCGATAGCAACGCCGCGCACCTTTCGCTGCAAGCTTGCCGGCAAATTCATCGCCCTGATCCAGCACCAGAAAATGGAACAAGCCATCCAGTTTCTGCACCTGCAAAATTCCCGGCAGCTCATTGGCATCGGGCGGCAAAAATGCAAACTCGGCCACCCACAAGGCCACGCGGGAACAAAACTCGTCCGGCGCCGACATGTGCTGAAGACGACCGCGCTCCAGAATGATCAGGTTGTCAGCCAGTCGTTCGATTTCTTCCATCTGGTGCGAGCAATAGATAATCGTGCAGGCTGCCTCCTCCACCGCTGCCAGCAGCGCTTCCAGAAAAGCGCGTTTGGCCACGACGTCCAGCCCCAGCGTCGGCTCGTCAAGAATCAGCAACTCAGGATTTTGCGCCAATGCCATTGCCAGATTCAGGCCGGCGCGTTCACCGCGCGAAAGCATGGCGATTTTTTGTTCCGGCAAAACATGAAAATGGCCAATGATGGCTTCGTAGCGTTGCGCCTGCCATTGCGGATACAAACGCTGCTGCATGCGCAGCACTTCATCAACGCGCAACCAGCCGGGCATGCTGTGTTCTTCATTCACGAAGCCGATGCGCGCACGCTCACGTTCGGTGAGTCGACGTGAATCGTGACCGAGAATGCGCGCCTCGCCGCTGGTCGGCGTCTGCGTGCCCAGCAGCACACGGAACAGCGAAGATTTGCCGGCGCCATTGGCGCCAACAATGGCGTGAATGCGGCCCGGCGGAATGCGCAGGTTGAGATGGTCCAGCGCCAGTTTGCGGCCGAAGCGCAAACAGAGATCACGCGTTTCGATCACCGGCATTTCTGCCCTCGCCTCACGCTCAGGCGAGGGCGGCACGACTTGCATCAAGGGGCGGCTCATCGGCGACGTCCTCAGGCAGATTGCCGGCGCGGCAAACAAGGCGACAGCGCTCGCTCCACCTGCTCCATCACCTGTTCAAGCGGATAACCCAGGCCGATCACGTCAGCGGTAAAACCCTGCACCGCCTGTTCCAGACGCCGCTCGCGCTCGGCCTCGGAATAGCGCTGGCGCGGCGCCGCCACAAACAGTCCCATACCCTGACGGGCGTCCAGCCAGCCCTCGGCGGACAGTTCGTTGTACGCCTTGGCGATGGTGTTGACGTTCACCGTCAGCTGTTGTGCCAGCGCACGCACGCTGGGCAACTGGGCGCCCACCGGCAACTCGCCACTGGCAATGGCAACGCGCACGCCATCCGTGATCTGCTTGATCAGGGGCCGCGGATCAGCCGGACTGAGACTGATCATCAAGGGGGTGGTGCGTGACATATCCGTACTCACTGTAATATTTGTGATATTACAGATCAAAACACCTGCTTCAGCCGGCGTCAAGCGCCTTTTACGGGTACATGGCCATCCCCTGCCGCGAAGGACCGGGCAGTCACAGCCACCCGTCGCTACCTGCCGCCGGCCCGGCCTTGCGCTAGAATGCGCGCCCCTGAATCCCCGACAGACCCGCTTCCATGGACCTCTCCAGCCTGACCGCGATTTCCTCCGTTGATGGCCGCTACGGCAGCAAGACCGCCGCCCTGCGCCCGATCTTCTCGGAGTTCGGCCTGATTCATTACCGCGTGATTGTCGAGGTGCGCTGGCTGCAGGCGCTGGCTGCCGACGCCGGCATCCCGGAAGTGCCGGCCTTCTCGCGTCAGGCCAACGAACTGCTCGACGAAATTGCCCGGGCGTTCTCGCTGGCCGATGCCCAGCGCGTCAAAGACATTGAGCGCGCCACCAATCACGACGTGAAAGCGGTCGAGTACCTGCTCAAGGAAAAAGTCACCGGCAACGCCGAGCTGGCCAAAGTCAGCGAGTTCATCCACTTCGCCTGCACCTCGGAAGACATCAACAACCTGTCCTATGCATTGATGCTGCGCGACGCGCGCGAAGAAGTGCTGCTGCCGATGCTGGATCGCATCATCGGCGCCATCCGCGATCTGGCCCTGCGTCACGCCGATCAGCCGATGATGTCGCGCACCCACGGCCAGCCCGCTTCGCCGACCACGCTCGGCAAGGAAATGGCCAACGTCGTCGCCCGTCTGCAACGCCAGCGCGAACAACTGGCCGCCGTGAAAATCTGCGGCAAGATCAACGGCGCCGTCGGCAACTACAACGCCCACCTGTCGGCCTACCCGGATCTCGACTGGCAGGATTTCGCCAAACAATTCGTCGAACAACTCGGCCTCGACTGGAACCCCTACACCACGCAGATCGAACCGCACGACTGGAACGCCGAATACTTCCACGCGCTGATCCGCTTCAACACCATCCTGGTCGATTTCAACCGCGACATCTGGGGCTACATCGCCCTCGGTCACTTCAAACAAAAGACCGTCGCCGGCGAGATCGGCTCCTCGACCATGCCGCACAAAGTCAACCCGATTGACTTCGAAAACTCCGAAGGCAACCTCGGCCTCGCCAACGCCATCCTCGATCACCTGGCCATGAAACTGCCGGTCTCCCGCTGGCAGCGCGACCTCACCGACTCCACCGTCCTGCGCAGCATCGGCACCGCCATCGGCCACGGCGTGATCGCCTACGAAAGCGCACTGAAAGGCATCGGCAAACTCGAAGTCAACGCCCAATCCCTGCTCGACGAACTGAACGACAACTGGGAAGTGCTGGCCGAACCGATCCAGACCGTCATGCGCCGCTACGGCATCGAAAAGCCCTACGAGAAACTCAAAGAACTCACCCGCGGCAAAAAAATCGACGCCGCCGGCATGCAGGCGTTTGTTGACGGATTGGATATTCCGGCCGATGCCAAAGCGCGCCTGAAAGCGATGACACCGGCGAGCTATATTGGCAATGCGATCGCGCAAGCGAAGAAGGTGTAAGCAGTGGGAATGCCCTGCTGCGGTGCAAAAAGCCCGGCGAAAGCCGGGCTTTTCTTTTAACGCCGTTTGCAGCATAACTAAATTTTGCAATGCTAACTGCGCGTTGTCGCTTCGCTCTCAACCCGCAATATCCGACTCCGGTAGAATACGAAGCCTGAAAGACTTCCAACGAAATCCGTTCGTTATGCTGGTGGACTCGCTCTACTACTCTTAATCCGAATCAAGATCCGTGACTAATCGGATCGCCAATTATCATCGACGAATCTGACAATTCATCATACTCCACACACACATACTCAACACCAGCCCCTCTCAATTCTGACCAAGTATTTGAGTCAATTAAATCACCAGATGAGTCGCCGAGAGGCATTGCTTCAGGAAGTCGATGAAGCGACACACTAGTCCGAAGCGCTTTCCAACACACCTTAACTTCTTCACCAAAAACACTCACTCCAGCGCACAAATCAACAGATAACTTAACTTTTTTTAGGGCGGAGCGATCAAACGTCGGATCCGCACAAACCTCAATTGTAAACACTCCATAGCGGTACACAGGATAACACTTTTTCAATAGCTTATACCTCTTTCTGGCGGAGAATATCCAGAATTCGATAAAGTAACCGTCTGCGCTAGAAAGAAGCCTAATTCCAGCCTTAACCTTTAAGCAACGCCTTATGTTAAGAGCGCGCACACAGCTTTTTATCGAACTTTCTTTCCCATATAACAGAGAGAGAATCAACGGGCTCAGAAATATTAATCTTTCCAGAGACCACCTTCTTGGAGCCACGCACGGAAACACGGACACTTTCTTTCATTTTCTCCTCCAGATGATTCAAGAACGACTTAAAGAGTAAACGATTAAAAAGATCGGGCGTTTATTCACATCAAGCGCAGCCAACCCAATCTCAATAATCTGAAAAAATGCCTCCAACCGCAAACTTCGACCTTGCATGAACAAAACACGGGATGAAAAGTGCGCCAGCTTGCCTGTCCACATCCCTGTACGACGGCGACGCACAGCATATTTTCCATGGTTTAGACGCCAATAGATTTTTCGTCAAGAAAGTCCTTTTTTTGCAGCGCAGCAACTGACATGGAATGACAATTGCCCGAAGAATGTCTGCAATTTTTCAAACTGAACTGACCTGACAGTCCCCGGACAGGCTAGCCTCAAGTGGCGCCGACCGAGGGAACGCTGGGGTCAGAGGAACGCTGGGGTCAGGCCTTACGTTTGACATCTTCATCGAACGCATGCCGGCTTGATGGCGTAAAGTCGATTCGCGAAGCAACCAAAATCATTCCTTGGCATAGTGTGGCCGATTGGTCTTTCAGAGTGTGGACGGTCGATGGAATGGCGGATTGTCGCTGCGCACCGAATCCGCCCTACGGATTCATTTCGACGGCCATTGCACATATTTCCGATCAACGGCGCAGCGAGGATACGCGAGCATCGCCTACGGCACTGCGCTTTCCCGGATGACAAACCATGACTGACTCGAACAACAAAGTGGACTGCGCCGAGCACGGGCGGTGCGACGCTGCTTTTGTTTGCCGGCATCTGACGCAAGGTGAAGAGCTGGGCTTTCATGTCGCCTGCTCAGAGGATGAGCCCGACGAACTTTTTCCCGATGCGTTCTGCGATGCCTGTCTGGCGATGTATGAGAAAGAAGGCGAATGGAATGACGCCACTGAAAGCTTTGCAGACAATAAGCTGGTTTGCTCGGGATGTTACATGGACATCCGGGAGCGCAACTGGACGCGGGGTTTCGACGAACTGAACGCGCTGATCGACGAGAGTGTTGCCTACCTGAATGCGGCGCAGGAGCGCTTCATGAAAGAGTTCAATGTGGGCAGGCACCAGCGTTGGGACTGGTATCAGGAAACCGGCAAGCTGATTTTTTCCAACCACGGCGTGCCGACGGTGGAAGCGGATGTTGATTTTGTCGGCAGCCTGTCCAGCCGCTCGGACACCTGGATGTGGGCGTGGGCGAATACCTCGTTCACGGATGGCGTCAAGCAGCGCTCACGCGAGATCCGCGAATTCGGCGAAGCGCATGATTTCCTGCCGCTTGCTTCAGCCCTCTGGCCCGGCGATCAGCAGGACGGCTGGGACATGACCGCGGTGATGGCAAAACTGCTTGGCGCCATTGGCGCGTATCGCACACCGAGCGACTCCGGTTTTGTTTACATGGTGGTGCGCGCGGCGCGCTGGCTCAAAGCGAATTCTGATTAGTGTCGATCCGCATCAGGCGAACTTCCCCCCTCTCCCCAACCCTCTCCCGCGAGGGGAGAGGGAGCAAAATAACCTTTCTCTGCTGGTGGAAAAATGGGGCGCCGCCGATCTGGTAATCCCACCTGAAGCGGCCCGACGCCAATCAGCGTTATTCAAAAATTACTGTCCGGTTTCCGTTCAGCATGACCCGATCTTCAAACACCAGTTTCAGTGCTTTGGCGAGGACGATTTTTTCCACGTCGCGGCCGGCCTGGGCCATGTCTTCGGCGCTGTGGGTGTGGTCCACGGGGATGACGCTCTGGGCGATGATCGGGCCTTCGTCGAGATCATTGGTGACGAAGTGGGCAGTAGCGCCGATGATTTTTACGCCGCGGCCCCAGGCCTGACGGTAGGGGCTGGCGCCGATAAACGCTGGCAGAAAGGAATGGTGGATGTTGATGATGCGCTCCGGAAAGCGCGCCACCGCCGCAGGTGTCAGCACGCGCATGTATTTGGCCAGCACCAGATAGTCGGGTGCGTAAGCGCTGGCGGCGTCGAGCACGCGGGCTTCGTGTTCTTCACGCGACAGTGGTGTGTGGTGCGGGCCTTCGTGGCTGATGCAGGTGAAGGGCAAATCAAATTTTTCCACCAGCGGGCGGAGGGTGTCGTGATTGCCGATCACGGCGCGGATGCGGCAGCCGAGCTCGTCGAATGCATGGCGAATGAGCAATTCGCCGAGGCAGTGAAACTCGCGTGTTACCAGCACGACCACATCCGGCTTGCGCACGCCGGACAGTCGCAGTTGCGTGGCTGCAGGCAGCACGGCGCGCAGTTCATTTTCGAGCTGCTTGTGGTCGCCGCCGCCGGAGAATTCGGTGCGCATGAAAAAGCGCGCGGCGTCGTGATCGACGAACTCGTGGTTGGACACCACGTTGGCATCGTGACGCAGCAACACGCCGGTAATGGCATGCACCAAACCGCGCTGATCCGGACAATCCACCAACAACACCGAACGCATCCCCTGCCCTCCCCGAGTACGGCCCGGCCACGCAGCATGACCGGGCAATGGTCAACATTGCTGGTGATTAGAACGGGTTCAGGCGCATCAGGCAAATAACCGCTGGCGGTGACAGGCGAGCGCGCCGGGGATGCCGTGCGGCTGACGTTGCAGCCGAGTGCGGACGTTTGTTGAGCTTGTGCCGCAGGTGAAGCGGATCAGGCGCGGTTCTGCACCGGCAAGGCATGCGAAAAAGCCAGTGCCTCGCAAACCGCCGCGAACTCGCCATCAATCGGACACTGCAACGTCAGCATTTCACCGCTTGCCGGATGCTGGATGCGCAATTCCGTGCAGGCCAGCAGCAGCCGGTGCACACCATAACGCTCGCGGAAGAAGCGGTTGTGCGTGCCCTTGCCGTAGCGCACATCGCCAATGATTGGATGGGCGAGATGCTTCAGGTGACGGCGGATCTGGTGCTGCCGGCCGGTGTGCGGGCGCGCATCAACCAGCGCATAACGGCTGACCGGATATTTGTCGACCGCTTCCGGCAGTTCGCAGCGTGCCAGCGTGTGAAAATCAGTGATGGCTTCCTGCACCACGCTGTCGCGACCGACACGCGCGTAATCATCTTCGATGCGCGCCAATGCGTGATTGACGTGCACGTGATCGTCCGGCCAGCCGCGCACCAATGCCAGATAGCGTTTGTCGACGCTGTTGCCGGCAAACTGTCCGGCCAGCGACACCGCTGCATCGCGATGACAGGCAAACAGCAGAATGCCGCTGGTGGGTTTGTCGAGCCGGTGCACCGGATTGACCGGCAGACCGGTCTGCTCGCGCAGCATGTCCACGGCGTTGGCCGTTTCGTGGCGATCGATCTCGCTGCGATGAACCAGCAAACCCGAAGGTTTGGCGATGGCGATCAGATCAGCGTCCTGATAAAGAATGCGCAGCATGAAAATCATCCACAACCCGCCGCGACACCGGACGCAACGGGGCGGACAGTTTAGCGGGTCCGTGTGATGCAGGGATGGTTTGCTTCGCGGATGATGCTCAGTTTGCGGTGTGTGAAGGCGTGGCTCAAAAGTTGAGCTTCGGGCTTCTTGAAGAGGCGACGCGAATCGTCCTGTAAGTCCCCCGTAAACTCGGTCCACGCATAATCAGAGGTCCCGGACACCAACC
>JAYSEY010000003.1:205964-260925 GCA_041913605.1 Permianibacter sp. | reverse complement strand
GCCTGTCAGGCGATGACCACGTGCATAGCACGTGGGTTTCTGTCTGCTACTAAAATCCCGCCAGCCTCTGCCACTGCCGGTGCATTTTCCAGATCACCGCTTCCGCCACCAGCAGACAGGGCAAGGCCTTTGCCATGCCGCTAGCCAGCAGGGTCCCGGTGAATTCAAGAGCGGCGTACCAGCGTTCGATCTGGCCGGCAGCGGTGTTGAACGCGCCGGCCTCAACGGCGCTGGCCAGTTGCGCCCAG
The DNA here is from genome assembly GCA_041913605.1 of Permianibacter sp. Classification (GTDB taxonomy): domain Bacteria; phylum Pseudomonadota; class Gammaproteobacteria; order Enterobacterales; family Permianibacteraceae; genus Permianibacter. The sequence continues at coordinate 260,677 of JAYSEY010000003.1, read as the reverse complement.
AGTTGCAGCGGCGGGTCGGCAGGCGTTTTGCCGCGAGCCTGACGCTGCTGCGCGACTGGCGACCATCAGCAGCCAGAAGCCCGGCCATCGTCCAGCCAGCAGCAGGCGCGGCCGGCGCGTTTCTCAATCCACCTCGACCATTTCAAAATCTTCCTTGCGGGCGCCGCAGTCGGGGCAGACCCAGTTCATCGGCACGTCGTCCCAGCGGGTGCCGGGCGCGATGCCGTCATCGGGCCAGCCCTCCTCCTCGTCATAGATCAGGCCACAGACCAGACACATGAATTTGCGGAACGGCATTTCGGTTCTCCGGATCACAGGTGGCCGCCATCTTACTGGCGCCGCTGCCGTGACGCGCGCCTGCGCTCCGGTTTGCGGGGTGAGCGACTAATGTGCCGGGGCCGGCGGGCAGATCGGCGGTGTGCGGGGCAGCGATGGGCGGTGCTCTTCGCAACGGACGGATCGCAACTGACTATGCGCAAGTGACCGATAACCGTGCAGAACTGGCCGTGCACGATTGCGCCTGCGCCGACCACGGTGGCCACAAAATCGCCGCCGGCGGCGCGTGCTAGAATCGCCGCCCTTTCTGTTGTTCCGGATGCTGCAATGCCCGCCCCTGTTCCGCCCGTCGTGATGTGTTTTTCCGGCAATGACCCGTCCGGGGGCGCCGGCATCATGGCTGACATCCAGACCCTGTCCAGTCTCGGCTGCCACTGCGCGCCGGTGATCACGGCGCTGACCGTGCAGGACACCACCAATGTCCACGATTGCGACATGGTCGATCCGGATCTGGTCAAGGCACAGGCCGAGGCCGTGCTGCGCGACATGCCGGTCGCGGTGTTCAAGGTCGGCCTGCTGGCCAACCCGGCGGTCTGCGCAGCGGTCGCCGAGGTGGTCCGCCAGCATCCGAACATTCCGCTGATTGTCGATCCGGTGCTCAGCGCCGGCGGCGGCACGGTGCTGTCGGACGATGTGCTGGTGATGACGCTGAAGCGCGAGCTGCTGCCGCACGCCACGCTGATCACGCCGAACATGCAGGAACTGCGTCGGCTGATGCCGGACGCCGACGACGCCGAGAGCGCCGCCGACGCCCTGCTCGATCTGGGCTGCGAAAACGTGCTGGTCACCGGTGCCGACGAACCGACAGCCGTGGTGATGAACACGCTGTACAGCAACGAGTACGAAACCGAGGTCTTTCACTGGGAGCGGCTGCCGGCGATGTACCACGGCTCGGGCTGCACACTGGCCGCCGCCTGCGCCGGCCTGATCGCCCAGGGGCTGAACGTGTTCGACGCCTGCAACGAAGCCCAGGAATACACCTTCAATGCCCTCAAGGAGGGTTTCATCATCGGTCAGGGCCAATGGCTGCCGAACCGGATGTTCTGGGCGCAAAGCCGGGAACTGGAAGAAGGCGCGCCGGAGCTGGAAGACGATGCCGCCCCCGGCACCAAGGCCGGCGGCACCGATGATGAAGACGACAGCGACGACGAGACCAAGCAGTAAGTCGCTGCAGCAAACGGGAAACGGCGACGGTCATCGCTCGCCGTGTCCGCGCGCCGTCTCGCTTTCCGGATTCCCGCCACCTCTGTATCCAGTCAAAACGCTGTGACGCCTGAGGCGCAGCGCTGACCGCCGTCCCCAAACCCGCTCCGACGCCCAAACCCGTTCCATTTGCCGCTCACACGCGCCGGCCCCGCAAGCCCGTTCCGGGCGGCAATGTCCTGCTGTGGGGCCGAATTTGCTCGGTCTGGGAAATTGTTCGGTCTGGTTTGTGCCCGGCTGACAATCACAGGCGGCAGTCGACCACTCCTTCTATCTCTGCCGATCTGGCGCGGGTGAGCGCCCGCTTACGTCGCCCTGCACGTTTCCTGCCGGAGATTCCGGCTCGGCGCTGCGCTGCGGACGGAATGACGGTGCGTGGCTGCGCGAGCTGTATGACGGCGCCTGGAAAGTAAGCACGCACTGACCAGTCACGCCTTGTAGAGCTGCTCGGCGCGCTGGAACAGTACCCAGGAGGTGGCGATCAGTTTGTCGTTGCTGCGCGGGATGTTGCCGCGATGGGTATGGGTGAAGCCGGCCGGGGCGATCAGCAGGCGACCGGCGCGCGGCTGTACAGCCTGTCCCTGATAGAAGAACTCGGTTTCGCCGCCGTCGGCGACATCATTCAGATAAAAGATGAAGAACAGCACCCGGTGCAGCGGCTCGGCGAGCTGGTCTTTCGGGTAGTGCTCGTGATGCCAGTAACCGTAGTGACCGGCGCCGGCGGCGTACTCCTGCAGGTTGATGAGGCCGCAACGCAGGATGCCCGCGATCAGGTGGTCAAGATTTGGCCGGCCGACCGCCTCCCAGTTCTCCGGGGTCACGGTTGCCGGCTGGCCGGTACGCGGATCGATCACCTGTGCGGCGACGCCGCCGACCAGCGCGAAGTAGTAGGTGGCCAAATAGTCGCGCAGTGCCGAGAAGGCGGCGTTCATCAGCTCGCCGGTTTCCTCGCGCCAGTCTTCGCGCTGGCTGATGCCGAGATCTGTGCTGTGCTTTTTGGCCAGATCGACGCCGTGGCCGGTCTGCCCCGGCACCCGTTCGCGCGAGGCCTGGAAGCGCGCCGCCAGATGAGCGCAGAAAGCCGGCGACAACGCGCCGTCATAAACGGCGATGAAATCCTGCTTGTAGCTGCACTGCATCATCCACTCCCGTTTTTGCCCTCGCCCGGGCCTGCCGGACGGCAGTCTGCGATGGCGCGCCGCGGCACGCCAGTACTGATACAGAACTGATACAGGGATGTCGCAAAACTGCAAAAAAATGTCCCCGATGCGAAAGCGACAACAGCGGCGCGCCACATAGTTTGGCCGCGTGGCCGTCCCAGCCCCGCTGTACTGGACTGGCCAGAACTCACAGGACCATCGCCAGGAAGGCAGCGGTCACCTGATCGTCGAACCCAAGCGCGCCAGCAAGAGCGCCGCGTTCATCGCAGTCGAGGTGTTCCCCATGTCACGCACCCCTTTGCATCTGCTGTTGGTTGAGATCCCGCCGCTGTGGCGTGCGGGCCTGTACGCCACCCTGCCGGACTGGATCCCGCAGATCCGCATCAGCGCCGTTGAGTCGGCGCGCGAGGCGCTGCAGTTCGAGGAGCTGGACAGCGTCGATGTCCTGCTCGCCGACTGGCGCCTGAGCGACATGAACGCCCTGAACTTTGTCCGCCAGCTGACCAGCCTGCGCAGCCGGCCACCGGTGGCGCTGCTGGCCCATGCCCCCGGCCCGATGCAGGTTCATGAGGCGCGCCGTGCCGGCGCCTCGGCAGTGCTCAACGAACGCATCACCATTGCCCGCCTGTCCGGCGCGCTCTACCAGCTGCATTCCGGGCTGAGCGTGTTCGACGGCGAGGAGCAGAGCGAATCGATGCGCCGGCTGACGCCGCGCGAGGTCGATGTGCTGCGCGAGCTGGGTCAGGGCCTGTGCAACAAGACCATCGGCCAGCGCCTCGGCATCACCGAAGCGACGCTGAAGTCGCACCTGCGCACGCTCTACGACAAGTTCTCGGTCAACAACCGCACCGCCTGCGTCCTCGCCGCCCGCCATTCGGGCATTCTCTGAGGCGGCTGCCGGCTTCCGGCGCAACGACCGGCGCGCCGCTAACGCCAGCCAGCACGGCTCCCGGACCAGTTCCCGACACGCTTTCGCAGGCCCGTCCCCCGGACGGGCCTGTTTTTTCGTCTCCAGAAAAGCCCTTCTGCTGAATCTTCGACAGGGCTTTGGCCAGTGTCCTGCACACCGTTCAGGTTTACGTGCTTCCGGTTTCGTCCGGACGGCTGGTTCGCCCCCTCCCGAAAACAGCCATCTGCACATCCGCACGGCCGGTGTCCGGCTGCCTCAAGCGGCCTAGCGTAAGGGCCGGCGCACCGTTGGGCAGTCGGCGTGACCGGTGCCGGACCGGACCTGAGGGAGGGCCGGCCGGCACACAGGCAAAAACACCGGACAAGCATCAGGAGTCAGACCATGAAACACGATTACCGCCGCCCGGCCCTGCTCGCGCTCAGCGTGCTGGCCAGCAGCATCGCCGCCGCCGGCGAGATCCGCGCACTGGGCGACGCCTCTGTCGTTCCCGGCCAGTACATCGTCGTATACAAAGACGCCGCCCAAGTTCAGGCGCTGGGCGTCGCCGCCGCTGACGCCAGCCCGGCCGCCCTGGCTGCCAGCCACGGCAAGCGCCACAAGCTGAAAGTGAAACAGACCTGGAGCCACGCGCTGCGCGGCGCGCTGGTCGAAGGCAGTGACGCGGACGTGAAAAAACTGGCTGACGATCCGAGCGTCGCCTTCGTCGAAGCCGATCGCGTGGTGCGCCTGAGCGCGACCCAGAGCGGCGCCACCTGGGGTCTGGACCGGCTCGACCAGACCAATCTGCCGCTGAACTCGTCCTACACCTACCCGAACCAGGGCGGCCAGGGCGTGCGCACCTACATCGTCGATACCGGCGTCAACACCTCGCACAGTGACTTCAGTGGCCGCACCGCTTCGGGCTACTCGGCCATCAATGACGGCCGCGGCACCTCCGACTGCCACGGCCACGGCACCCACGTCGCCGGCACGGTCGCCGGCACCACCTGGGGCGTGGCCAAGAAAGCCACGGTGATCCCGGTGCGCGTGCTCGACTGCCAGGGCAGCGGCACCAACTCCGGCATCATCAACGGCATGAACTGGGTGGCGCAGAACGCGGTGCGCCCGGCGGTGGCCAACATGTCACTGGGCGGCGGCGCCTCAAGCGCGGTCGATTCGGCGGTGGCCAGCATGACCAACGCCGGCGTCATCACCGTGGTCGCCGCCGGCAACAGCAATGACAACGCCTGCAACTACTCGCCGGCACGCGCACCTTCGGCCATCACCGTCGGCTCGACCACCAACACCGACGCCCGCTCCAGCTTCTCCAGCTACGGCTCCTGCGTCGATATCTGGGCGCCGGGTTCGAACATCGTCTCGGCCTCGCACTCCAGCAACAGCGGCTCGACCTCGATGTCCGGCACCTCGATGGCCTCGCCGCACGTCGCCGGCGTCGCCGCCCTGTACCTGGGCGCCAACACCGGCGCGTCGGTCAGCGCCGTAACCACGGCCCTGGTCAACAATGCCACCGCCAACAAGGTCACCGGCATCCCCAGCGGCGTGAACCGGCTGCTGAACATCAACTTCCTGAATGGCGGCGGTGGTGAAGATCCGGATCCGGGCACCGGCACGCTGCAGAACGGCGTTCCGGTCACCGGCCTGAGCTTCACCGCCCAGCAGTCGCGGCGCTACACGCTGCAGGTGCCGGCCGGCGCCTCGAACCTGCGCTTTGTCACCAGCGGCGGTTCCGGCGACGTCGACCTGTATGTCCGCTTCGGCAGCCAGCCGACCACCACCACCGCCGACTGCAAGTCGGAAGGCTCGACCAACGCCGAAACCTGCACCATCAGCAATGTCCAGGCCGGCACCTACCACGTGCTGGTTTACGGTTACTCGGCGTCCTCAGGCGTCAGCCTGACCGGCTCCTACACCACCGGCGGCGGCGGTGGTGGTGGCTGCTCCGGCCTCAGCGACTGGAATGCCAGCACCTACTACAACGCCGGCGACAAGGTCCGCTACAACGGTCGCCAGTACCAGGCCCAGTACACGATCTGGTACTGGTCGCCACAGTACTCGGCCTACTGGACCGATCTCGGTGCCTGCAACTGAGTTCCGGCTTCAGCTCTGCCCTGCCAGCGGTCCGCGTTTGCGGGCCGCTGTTTTTTTGGCCCGAAACGGCAACGCCCCGTCATCCCACGACCGGACAAGCGCACGCAAGCTGCTGGTTTGCCACCGCTTTCCCCCGGATGGACGATGCCAATCGGCACGCGCACCGCCTAGCCTCGACCTCCCCGCCCTGAACTGTGGCGACGCGTCCCCCCGCTTTGCCTCCCCTTCTCTCGCCAGCCCCCGCACTTTCCGACTGCACACCCCGCCATCCAGACGGCCAATTTGTATTTTTCCCACACCAACTCCGTCGCATAAGCCAAAATTTCGCCTCCGAACCATCCGTCCGGAGGGTGTGAAAATTACCAATTCTGCCTAAGTTGGCCGCCGCACTGCGCGCCCCGCTGTCCGGGCAGTGCCAGCAACGTGTTCCGGCAATGCACCGGAACGCCAACGGAGATTGAGGAGAGAGAGTAATGAACCAACGTATCCTGCGGCCCACCGTCCTGGCCGTCAGCGTGCTTGCGAGCAGTGCGGTCATGGCCGGCGAGATCCGCGGCCTGCGTGAAAACGGCGTCATCCCCGGCCAGTACATCGTCGTCTACAAGAGCGAATCGCAGGTGCAGGCCATGGGCATCGCCGCCCACGAAGCCAGCCCGGCCGCTCTGGCCGCCAGCCACGGCAAGCGCCACAAACTGAAAATCAAGCACACCTTTGCCCATGCCCTGCGGGGTGCCGTGGTCGAAGGCAAAGATGCCGATGCCCAGGCCCTGGCCGATGACGCCACGGTTGCCTATGTCGAAGCCGACCGCGTGATCCGCATCGGCGCCAGCCAGTCGGGCGCCACCTGGGGTCTGGACCGTATCGACCAGACCAACCTGCCGCTGAACTCGACCTACACCTATCCGGATCAGGGCGGTCAGGGTGTGCGCGCCTACATCATCGACACCGGCATCAACACCTCGCACAACGACTTCACCGGCCGTACGGCTTCGGGCTATTCGGCCATCAACGACGGCCGCGGCACCAGCGACTGCCAGGGCCACGGCACGCACGTCGCCTCGACCACCGCCGGCACCACCTGGGGCGTGGCCAAGAAAGCCACGGTGATCCCGGTGCGCGTGCTCGACTGCAACGGCTCGGGCAGCAACTCCGGCGTCATCGCCGGCATCAACTGGGTGGCGCAGAACGCCGTCAAGCCGGCGGTCGCCAACATGTCGCTCGGCGGCGGCGCGTCGCAGGCCGTTGACGATGCCATTGCCAGCCTGACCAACTCTGGCGTGGTCGCCGTGGTCGCTGCCGGCAACGACAGCAGCAACGCCTGCAACTACTCGCCGGCACGCGCGCCTTCGGCCATCACCGTCGGCTCGACCACCAGCTCCGACGCCATGTCCAGCTTCTCGAACTACGGTTCCTGCGTGGACATCTACGGACCGGGCTCGAACATCACCGCCGCCCTGCACAGCAACAACACCGGCAGCCAGACCATGTCCGGCACCTCGATGGCGTCGCCGCACGTCGCCGGCGTCGCCGCCCTCTATCTGGGCGCCAACCCGTCGGCCTCGGTCAATGCCGTCACCAGTGCGCTGGTCAGCAATGCCACCAACGGCAAAGTCACCGGCATTCCCAGTGGCGTCAACAAGCTGCTGAACATCAACTGGCTGAACGGTGGCGGCACCACGCCGGACCCGGTGGTCACCCTGACCAACGGCACACCGGTCGCCAACCTGAGCTTCAGCGCCCAGCAGTCACGCTACTTCACGCTGCAGGTGCCGGCCGGCGCCAGCAACCTGAAGTTCGTCACCAGCGGCGGCTCGGGTGATGTCGATCTGTACGTGAAGTTCGGTTCGCAGCCGACCACCACCACCGCTGACTGCAAGTCGGAAGGTTCGACCAACGCCGAAACCTGCACCATCAGCAACGTCCAGGCCGGTACCTATCACGTGCTCGCCTACGGCTATTCGGCCTCGTCGGGCGTCAGCCTGACCGGTTCGTACAGCACTGGCGGTGGCGGTGACGGCACCATCACGCTGACCAACGGTACGGCGGTCAGCGTCGCGACCGCGACCGGCGCCTCGAAGATGTACAAGATCACCGTGCCTGCCGGCCGCAGCAGCCTGACCATCCAGTCCTCGGGCGGCACGGGCGATCTCGATCTTTACGTCCAGCGTGGCAGCCTGCCGACGCGCACCAGCTACCTGCGCAAATCGGAAGGCTCGACCAACAGCGAAACCATCACCATCTCCAGCCCGACCGCCGGTGACTACTACATCATGGCGTACGGCTATTCGGCGGTGTCCGGTGCCTCGCTGCGCGCGACCTACTGATCGCCTGCACACAAACGCCTGAATGCCGCCGACGCGCAAACGTCTGCGGTTCAGCAGAGGAAAAAGGGTCTGCTCCGGCAGACCCTTTTTTTCATCGCGGGAAAACGGCGTACACTGCGCGCGATTTTTTCTGCACGGAGTTGTCACGCGCATGCTGCACGGCCTGTATGCCATTACCGATCCGGCGCTGCTGCCGGACGCAAGGCTGTTGCACGGTGTTGAAGCGGCGCTGCGCGGCGGCGTCCGCCTGCTGCAGTACCGTGACAAAACCGCCAGCGCCGATGCGCGACGGGATCGCGCCCGCCGCTTGCGCCAGCTCTGTGATCGTTACCACACACAACTGCTGATCAACGACGATGTCGATCTGGCGCGCGCCTGTGGCGCCGACGGCGTCCACCTCGGCCAGCAGGATGGCGTTGCCGCTCGCGTGCGCGAACAATGGCCGGAAGCGATCATCGGCGTCACCTGCCACGACGATCTGGCGCTGGCACGGCGCGCGCAGCAGGACGGCGCCAGTTATGTTGCGTTTGGTCGCCTGTTTCCTTCGCACACCAAACCCCAGGCTCCGGCCTGTCCGCTGTCGCGCCTGCAGGACGCGCGCGCGCACGTGCATGTGCCAATCTGCGCCATCGGCGGCATTGATGCCGGCACGCTGCCGCAATTGCAGCCCTATGCACCGGATCTGTTTGCCGTGATCCACGGCCTGTTCGCGGCCGCCGACATTGAGGCAGCGGCGCAAACCCTGATCCGGCAAATCGCCCTGATCAAAAGCAGCGCCGCTACCGCGGTAATACCGTTCAGTTAACGCTTTGGAACTACGAACGGAAGGAAATTCCGTTCGCCCTGAGCCCTTCGCCAAGCTCAGGACGGGCTTCGTCGAAGGGTTGAACGGCTCGCCGGCAGCCGCTCGCAGACAAGAAAATCCCGTTCAGGAGACCCTTCGACAAGCTCAGGGCGAACGGGATTTTCTTGTCTGAACGGTATTGCCGCTACAGCGGCACACTGAAGCCATGCTCTTCGGCCGCGCTTGCTCAGCCCATGTCGCGCAAAATTCTTCCTGACCAGGTGCTTGTACCCTTCAAGAGACGAACTCGCTCCATTCCGTTCGCTCCGTGTCCTTCGTCAAACTCAGTACAGGCTTCGTCGAAGGGCTGAATGGTGAGACGCACTGAAACGTCTGCCTGTTGTGCAAATTCTTTGCGCCTTTCCACACGTAGCGTCGCTGCCTTGCCATGCAGCCACGCCCGGCAAGCTGAGTGCTGTCGCAAGTGATGACATCGATGCAAACATCTCGCTCACCGAAACAAGCCGACTCACCGCAACAAACTGGCTCACCACAAACATCCATGACGTTGACGTAAGCATCACCGGCCATAAGACGGAGAGACAAACCCCGCTTTCGGTGCGCGCAATTTTTTTAAGCAGCCGAGAGATCACTTCGCCATTTTTTGTGTAGTTTCCGCACGCCACAGCCATCAAAAATCACCAATGCAGCACATCGTCCGCGTCGCACAATCCTCGGGCGATCCGCGAGATCGCCCAGCAAAAGCAGAGCCGGAAATGGCCGCTGAGGAGGGACAGTCCGTGAACCGCAATCCGTTCAGGCGCTGGCATCCGGCGCCGCAAGACAACCGCTGCTCGCGACGCGCAACAAAATGCGCGCCGCCGGATGCACAGCGTACGTCCTCAGCATCAGGCCACCGCTGACTCCGCAAGTCTGCAACGCGCGCTCCACCGCGCGCACTGATCGCGAACTCCCCCAGCAGTCGCACGCGAATTGATGTTCGTGCGTGGATCGGCTTTCGCATTGTTGCCACCCGCATGGAGAACATCATGTTCCGCAAACCTCACACGCCAATTGCCCTGCTCATCGCGGCCGTCTTGCTGACGCCCGCCCATGCCGCCGACACTGGCACAGAAACCGAGATTGGCAGCGTCAGCAGCGTGCTCGAACAGCTGCGCAGCCAGCATCTCAACAAGGGCACACGCATCGCCCGCGCGCTGCACAGTGATGTGCCGGTCACCGAGGTCAGCGATCTGTTCGAGCGCGACGGCCGCGTGTCGGTGTCCGGCGTCGCCAGCACTGATCGCGACTCGATGTTTTACCTGAAAGGTGATGGCCGCAAATTGTCCGGCTACCTGGTCTTGCCGGGCAGCAAAAAAGCCTGGGCATATCGCACCAATGCCCGTGGCATGGTGACGGCGAAACCGGTGGCGTTTCATGATGTTCTGCCCGATTACGACGCCACGCCGATGCGCGCTTTCAATGCCGGCAACGTCACCATCCAGGCCGTTTCGCATCCGGTGTACAGCCCGATGGCCCAGCGTCAGGCGCGGCACATCGGCCCGTACAACAATGAAGACGTCACGCGTCTGGAAAGCAAACCCGGCAGCCCCTATGTGTTCTACCTGAACACCGCTGCCGTGATGAGTGGCAGCACGCCGCTGAATGGTGTCACCAAAGAGCAGATGTATCGCGTCTGGCAATCGGTGGCTGATCAGTATTCGATGCTCAATCTCAACGTCACCACCAATCTCACCGTCTACAACAACGCCAAGGCCGCCAACCTGCTGCGTACCGGCGTGCTCAATTTCGTCAATCAGGACGGCCGCTCCTATGCGCCGCTGCATTCCTTCGGCACCACCTCCGCCGGCACCTTGTTCCGCAATCCGTCCAGCGGTTTTGATTACGGTTACGGCATCGGCATGACCGCTGCCCACGAGATCGGCCACCAGATGGGCATGCTGCACGATGGTGGCGGTTCCGGTGGCGAATACTTCGAAGGTATTTCCGCATTCCAGTGGGGCCCGATCATGGGCAATTACTGGCAGGGCGGCAGCTGGGCGCATCAGCTGTTCCAGTGGAGCAAGGGCGAATACAACACGGCAACGCGCACCGAAGACGATCTCTACATCATGACCGTCGAAGAAAGCGTGCCCTACATGGCCGACGACAATGCCAACGGCAAGCCGCTGACACTGCGCGCCAACGGCGAGATCCATCCGGCAGACAATTACGGCCAGATTGAACGCAATACCGACACCGACAGTTTCACGATCAATGTGCTCAACAATGCCACGCTCAACCTGCGCATCGATCCGCTCGAGTACCTGCGCATGCTCGATGTTGACGCCACGCTTTACGATCGCAACAACGCCGTCGTGGCGCGCAGCAATCTGTCAGTGAACCGCTCGGCGCAATTCAGCAATGTGGTGCTGTCACCCGGCGCCTACACGCTGGTGATCCGTGGCGGCGCCGAAGGCACGCCGCAGAATGGCTTTTCGAATTACTCCTCGCTCGGCTGGTACGGCTTGCAGGGCACGCTGGTGGACGGCGGCACACCGCCCGATACCGCCGTGCTGGTCAATGGCGTGCCGGTACCGAATCTGTCGTTCAGCGCCGGTCAGGCCCGCTACTTCACGCTTACCGTCCCGGCCAACGCCAGCAACCTGAAATTCGTCACCAGCGGCGGCATCGGTGATGTCGATGTCTATGCACGCTTTGGCAGCCAGCCGAGCACGACGCTCAATGACTGCAAATCGGAAGGATCAAGCAACGCTGAAACCTGCAGCATCAGCGCCGCGCAGGCCGGCACCTATCACGTGATGGTCTATGGCTATGTCGCATCGAACGGCGTCAGCCTGACCGGCTCCTACACGATCAGCAGCGATAACACGCCGGTGCTGAGCAATGGCGTCGCAGTCAACGTCTCGGTCGGCAACAAGGCGTCCAGCTACTACAAGATCAGCGTCCCGGCCGGTCGGCCCAGCCTCACCATCACTACCTCGGGCGGCAGCGGCGATCTCGACCTCTACGTGCGCGCCGGCAGCAAACCGACCACCAGCAGCTACACGCGCAAATCCGACGGCCCCAGCAACAGCGAAACCATCACGTTGAGCAATCCGGCGGCCGGCGACTACTACATCCTGATCTACGGCTACAGCGCCGCCAGCGGCGCCACGCTGCGCGCCAGCTACTGACAGGCGACAGCCCGTGCCGGGGCGTGCATCCGGCACGGACTTCTGCGGTCAGCCTTGGTCCGGCGGCAGGATTCAGGGACGCGCACGGTTCGCGTCACGGAACGCCGGTCAGCTTCAATACCGGAAACGGCCTGCACACGCGGGCCGTTTTTCTGCCCGCCAGAGTGTGGCCGGCGCAACGTCGGCCGTTTCGCCCGCCTGCCGGCCTGCCGCGGTCCATCCCGGCATTTGACCGTGGCGCTTGCCGGCGCCGGCTTGCGACGGGGACAATGCGCGCCGGTTCCCGCCCTGCCTGCACACCGGACAGGGCGACTGTCTGTTTCTCCGCCGTCGCCCCGGCGACGGCGCCGTCCTCCGGAGTCTTCCGATGAGCCTGCTCGGCCAGCACATCCTTTCCGTCCAGCAACTTGATCGCGCCGCCATCGAGCACCTGTTTGCCGTTGCCGAGCGCATGCGCCCCTACGCCGCGCGGGAAAAAATGACCACCGTGCTGGAAGGCGCCATTCTCGGCAACCTGTTCTTCGAACCCTCGACGCGCACGCGCGTGTCGTTCGGCTGTGCGTTCAACCTGCTCGGCGGCGACGTGCGCGAAACCGTCGGCATGGAAAGCTCGTCGCTGGCCAAGGGCGAATCACTGTTCGACACCGCCCGGGTGCTGTCCGGCTATTCCGACATCATCGTCATGCGCCATCCGCAACCGGGCTCGGTCGCCGAATTTGCGTCCGCCTCGCGCGTACCGGTGATCAACGGCGGCGACGGTGCCAACGAACATCCTTCGCAGGCACTGCTGGATCTGTTCACGCTGCAACAGGAAATGCAGCGTCAGGGCCGCGCGATCGACACGCTGCGCATCGCCATGGTCGGCGATCTGAAACACGGCCGCACCGTGCACTCGCTGTCACAACTGCTGAATCTTTTCCCCGGCGTGCAGTTCACGTTCGTGTCGCCAAAAGCGCTGGCCATGCCGGCCTATATCAGTGAAGCGCTGCGCTGCGCCGGCCACGGTGTCCACGAGACCGAAGACCTCACCCAGGGCATTACCAACGTCGACGTGATTTACCAGACGCGCATCCAGGAAGAGCGCTTTGCGAGCAAGGAAGAAGCCAACCAGTATCGCGGCCGCTTCCGCATCAACAACACCACCTACGCCCAGTTCTGCCAGCCGACCACCGTGATCATGCACCCGCTGCCGCGCGATTCCCGCGCCGAAGCCAACGAGCTGGACAATGATCTCAACGACAATCCGAATCTAGCGATCTTCCGCCAGACCGACAACGGCGTGCTGGTGCGCATGGCGATGTTTGCCAGCATTCTCGGAGTCGATGGCGACATCGAAAAATATGATCGACCGGTGAGCTGGAAGAATGCGCGCAAGGGTTGAAGGCATGAAGGGTGGACGTCGCATGCTGTCGTGGGGAGATTCCGGATAACGGCCTTGCCGTTTCCGGAATGACGGATTTTCCTGTTTCAGGAAAGGCTCACTGTCATTCCGGACGCCGCGACGCGGCGATCCGGAATCTCCTCACTACAGCGAACCTCACGTCCATCACTCATCAACATCCGACATTGATCAAGGACGATCATGTACTTCATCTACATCATCACCAACCGCAAGGATGGTGTGCTGTACACCGGCGTCACCCGTGATCTGGTACGCAGGATTTATGAGCACCGCAACAAGCTGGCATCCGGATTCAGCGCGCACTACAACCTCACACGACTGGTGTACTTGGAAGCCGGCGACAGCATCGAATCCGCTATCGCCCGCGAGAAGCAACTGAAAGGCTGGCGTCGCGAATGGAAAGTGGCGCTGATAGAACGAGAGAATCCGCAATGGCGGGACGTGTATGACGATATCTGCGGGTAACCGGGCATTGCAGAAAATGCTCGCAGTAGTGGGGAGATTCCGGACAACGGCGTTGCCGTTTCCGGAATGACAGATTTTCCTGTTTCAGGAAAAGTTCACTGTCATTCCGGACGCCGCGACGCGGCGATCCGGAATCTCACCGCTACAGAGCCCTCACATCCCGAACACACATTGCGCCTCACTGAACGAGACCCAACCATGAACCGCTCCGAACAACTCTTTGCCCGTGCCCAGCAATCGATTCCCGGTGGCGTCAATTCGCCGGTGCGCGCGTTCCGCCAGGTGGGCGGTACGCCGGTGTTTTTCAAAAAAGCCAAGGGCGCGTATCTCTGGGATGAGGACGGCAAGCGCTACATCGATTACGTTGGCTCCTGGGGGCCGGCGATTCTCGGCCACGCCGATGACGAAGTGATCGCGGCGGTCAGCGCTGCGGCCGTTGACGGCCTGTCTTTTGGCGCACCGACTGAAGCGGAAATCCTGCTTGCGGAAAAAGTCAAAAGCATTCTGCCGTCGATCGACCTGGTACGCATGGTGTCCAGCGGCACGGAAGCCACCATGAGTGCGATCCGTCTGGCACGTGGTTACACCGGACGCAACAAGCTGATCAAATTTGAAGGCTGTTATCACGGCCACTCTGATTCGCTGCTGGTCAAGGCCGGCTCCGGCCTGCTGACACTCGGCGAGCCGACTTCACCCGGTGTGCCGGCTGACTTCGCCAGACACACACTGGTGGCAACGCACAATGATCTGGAAAGCGTTGAAAAACTGTTCCGCGAACACGGCGCAGATATCGCCTGCCTGATCGTCGAGCCGGTGGCCGGCAACATGAACCTGATCACGCCGGAACCGGGCTTTCTCGAAGGCCTGCGCAAACTCTGCGACGACTACGGCAGCGTGCTGATTTTCGACGAGGTGATGTGCGGGTTCCGTGTCGGCCTCGATGGCGCGCAGGGTCGCTATGGCGTGACGCCGGACCTGACCACGCTGGGCAAAGTGATCGGCGGTGGCATGCCGGTCGGCGCGTTTGGCGGCAAACGCGCCATCATGGAAAAAATGGCGCCGCTCGGTCCGGTGTATCAGGCCGGCACACTGTCCGGCAATCCGGTGGCCATGGCCGCCGGACTGGTGACGCTGGATCGCATTCAGGCACCGGGATTTTATGAACAGCTGGCGCAGAAAACCGAAACGCTGATGCGCGGCTTTTCTGCGGCGGCGATGAAGGCCGGTGTGCCGCTGTACACCAGTTCGGTTGGCAGCATGTTCGGCTTTTTCTTTACCAGCCAACCGGTCTCACGCTTTGCACAGGCCAGTGCCTGTGACATTGCCGCCTTCAAGCGTTTCTTCCACCTTATGCTGGAAGAGGGCGTGTATCTGGCGCCCTCCGCCTACGAAGCCGGCTTCATGTCGGCCGCGCACAGTGACGATGATCTGCAGCAGAGCATCGCCGCTGCCGAGCGCAGTTTCGCGCGCCTGTAAAACACCGTGCCAAACCGCCAAGCAGCGATTTTGCTCGCAGGCTACAGACCAATGCCGGGCTGGAGCCTGCTTTGCATGATCGGCGTGCTCGGCAGCCATGTAGCGGCAGGCGCAGAAAATTTGCGCATCGAACATTATCGAGTGCCAGCAGGACAGCATACAAAGCTCTGCCAGGCCATCAACGCCGTTAGCCCAATCCGCGTTGATGGCAGGATTTTTCATGGTTACACCAGTTGGGAAGTACGCTGGCGCTTTCGTTACGCGCCGCGACCTGACGGCCGCTGTGAGATCAAAACGGCGAACGTCGATTTGCTAGCCAGGATGCAATTGCCGCAGCTTGTTGATGCCACTGCAAAAATGGATCAGCAATTCCGCGTATATGTTCGTGCACTGGAGTCCCACGAGCACGGTCACTATGTGTTTGGACAGCGTGCGCGACGCGAGATTGAAACGCATCTGCTGGCACTGAATCCCGAAGCCAGTTGTCCAGCGCTGGAGGCACGCGCAAACCGCGACAGCCAGGCCATCATTGCCCGCCTGCAGAAAGAAGAAAAAGTTTACGACCAGCAAACCGCTGCCGGTGCCACGCAAGGCGCAAAGCTGGACTGTGATTGAAAACGGCAGGCGTTGCCTGCCGTTCTCTTATTTGCTGACTCGACCCGACGAATCGCGCACCAGCAGTTCCGGGATGAAGCTGCGGTTCATGAACTTCTCTTTGCTGTCGCTGGGCTGGTGCTGACGGATGCGCGAGATCAGCAGCGCGGTGGCGTGCTGAGCAATCATCTTGTTCGGCTGGTGCGCGGTGGTCAGTTGCGGCCATGTCTGGCGCGAGAACGGGCTGTCCTCGAAACCGACAATCGACAATTGATCGGGAATGGCGAAATTCATCAGCCGCGCAGCAAACAGCGCACCGGCGGCCATTTCGTCGTTGGACGCGAAAATTGCCGTCGGCCTGTCTTTGCGCGCCAGCAGTTTCTTGGCGCCCTTGACGCCGGAGTCAAACGAATATTCACCTTCCAGAACCAGTGAGGGATCTTCGCTGATGGCGTTGTCTTTCAGCGCAGCGCGATAGCCTTCCAGTCGTTCGACGGAGGAACGGTGTTCCATGCCGCCGCAAAGAAAGCCAATCTGCCGGTGGCCGTTTTCAATCAGGTGCTGGGTCAGCGCATATGCCGCGGCATGGTCATCGACAAAAATGCAGGTTTGCGCATGTTTGCCGCGCTCGGTGCCGGACACGATGCGGACAAATTCGACGTCCATTTCATCCAGCGCCTTGACCACCGACGGCATTTCCGAGAACGGCGGCGTCAGTACCAGACCGGCGATGCGCGAATGGAAGATCAGCGCTTTCAGCTCATCGACAATATTCTTCGACTTGTGGTTGCAGGGGTGAATGAGCAGTTCATAACCCTGACGCCGGCATTCGGAGAGGATGCCGTTCTGCATGTCGATGACGTAATAGGCGTTCGGGTTGTCGTAGACGAAACCGATGGTGTAGCTGCGGGTGCCGGCCAGATTGCGCGCCGCGTGGTTGGGCTGGTAGGCCAGCGCCTGTACCGAGGCCATCACCTTGTCATAGGTGGCTTTCTTGACCGATGGCTCGTTGTTGATGACCCGTGACACGGTCTTCATCGACACGCCGGCGTGCTTGGCGACATCGTTGATGGTGACGCTCATGACTACCCCGTTTGTATGCCCGCCGTCTTCCGGAATGCGGCGTCCGGGGATTATACAAAGCCGGCACCGGCCTGCCTGTTTGCGCCCGAAAATGATGACAGCGGTGGACAATTTTGCGTGGTCCGCCGGCATCGAAAAAAATTTTCCGCCGCCGGACGGCAGACAACGCCCGCGAATCAGGCACGAATGAACCAGTTAAAGGCGAAAATTTGTCGTTTTTGTGCCGTACAGTCAGCGACCACCGCCCGTTTTAGTCCGTTCCGGCACAAGCCGGCAGGTTTGTCTCCGGGCAGACAAAAGCGACGAAAAATGACAGCGCTGTCTTTTTGCTGCACTCATTTGACACCGCTGTCATTCGTGGCGTAGCTTGATTCCGCGTCACTGGCGACGGGGCCGTCTCCCCCTGCTGCTGAGCGACGTTACCGCCGGCTTCCGGATTCAGGCTGTCCCGGTCGCCGCTGCGGTCCTCTTCCTGCCGGGCCGCCTCCAGCGGTCCGGTGCCGGTCGCCAGGCGGCCGGCTTGCCCCGTTCGAGGATGTGCCAAACATGAACCGCCGTACCGCCCTGCCCGCCTGGCAGGCCCTGCGCCAGCACGCCGATAGCCACCACGGCCTGCACCTGAAATCCCTGTTTGCCGGCGACCAGCAGCGCTTTGAGCGCTTTTCACTGACGCTGGATCGTTTCCTGATTGATTACTCGAAAAACCTGATCAACGACGACACCCTGAGCCTGCTGCTGCAACTGGCCCGTGAAGCCGACGTGGAAGGCTGGCGCGCCAAGATGTTCGCCGGCGCCCGCATAAACCGCACCGAAGATCGCGCCGTGCTGCATGTGGCGCTGCGCAACCGGGCGAAAACGCCGATCTATGTCGATGGCGTCAACGTCACCAATCTGGTCGAAGACGAGATCTCGCGCATGCGTCAGTTTGTCTATCGCGTACGCAGCGGCGAATGGTGTGGCGCGACCGGCAAAGCCATACAGGATGTGGTCAATCTCGGCGTGGGCGGTTCGCACCTCGGCCCGCAAATGATCACCGATGCACTCAAGCATTGCTCCGACGAACGCCTGCGCGTGCACTACGTGTCCAACGTTGACGGCACGCAGCTGAACGATGTGCTGCGCAACCTGAATCCGGAATCGACGCTGTTCATCATCTCGTCGAAATCCTTCGGCACCACCGAAACGCTGACCAATGCCACCACCGCGCAGAAGTGGCTGGCGGCCGGCATGCCCGACGGCGTATCGCTGGATCGGCATTTTGTTGCCGTGACGGCGCTGGCGGAGAAAGCCCGCGCTTTCGGTTTGCCGGCCGATCACATATTTCACATCTGGGACTGGGTCGGCGGCCGGTTTTCGCTGTGGTCGGCCATCGGTCTGCCGATTGCGCTCTATCTCGGTTTTGAGCGCTTCATGGAACTGCTCGAAGGTGCACACGAGCTGGACCAGCATTTCCGCATGGCACCGCTGGCACAAAATGCACCAGTCATACTCGCGCTGCTGGCGGTGTGGAATGCCAGCTTTCTCGGCCGCAATGTGCACGCCATCCTGCCCTATGAACAGGCGCTGCATTTGTTGCCGTCCTATCTGCAACAAGCGGAAATGGAATCAAACGGCAAAAGTGTCACGCTCGACGGTGAACCGGTCGACTACGCCACCGTGTCGTGCATGTGGGGCGGCGTCGGCATCAACGGCCAGCACGCGTTCTATCAATACCTGCACCAGGGCAACAACATTGCCTCGGCCGATTTCATCGGCGCAGTGGAAACCACTGCCGGTCCCGATGATCACCACGACATCCTGATGGCCAACCTGTTCGCGCAAACCGAAGCGCTGATGCAGGGTGTAGATCTGGACGAAGTGAAAGCCGATCTGCGCGCCGCCGGTCACAGCGATGCCGACATCGAACGGCTGGCGCCGCACAAGGTTCATCCCGGCAATCGCCCAACCACCACGCTGCTGCTCAAGCGCATCGATCCGCGCACGCTCGGCGCACTGGTCGCCCTGTACGAACACAAGATCTTTGTGCAGGGCGTGCTGCTCAATCTCTGCTCTTTCGATCAATGGGGCGTCGAACTCGGCAAGAAACTGGCCACCACCATCCAGAAAGAAATTGCCGACGACCAGCCCAGCGCCCATCACGATGCCTCCACGCAGGGCCTGATGGCGTTTTACCGCCATGCCAAGCGCGAAAGCCTGCGCCAGCAACTGCCGCGCAGCCGCATCAGCGGCCAGCGCTAGGAGACACTGCCGATGCATGCACGCATCCTTGAAGTTACGGCCCGGATCCGCAAACGCAGCGCGCACACGCGTGCGGCGTATCTGGAAAAAATTTCCCGCGCACAGGACACACAACGCCCGCGTCACAAATTGTCCTGCGGCAATTTCGCCCACGCCATCGCCGCGTCCGACAACGCCGACAAGCAGGCGCAGATGGGCGTTGCCGCCGCGAATTTCGCCATCGTCACCGCCTACAACGACATGCTTTCGGCGCACGCGCCGTATGCCGACTATCCCGCACAAATCAAAGCCCAAGCGCGCCTGCACGGCGCCACAGCACAGGTTGCCGGCGGCGTGCCGGCAATGTGCGACGGCGTTACCCAGGGGCGCGCCGGCATGGAATTGTCGCTGTTCTCGCGCGATGTCATCGCCATGTCGACAGCGGTGGCACTGTCGCACGATGTGTTCGACGGTGTGTTCTGTCTCGGCATCTGCGACAAGATTGTCCCCGGTTTGCTGATCGGCGCCCTCAGCTTCGGTCACCTGCCGGCGATCTTCGTACCCGCCGGTCCGATGCCGTCCGGTTTGCCGAACGCGGAAAAAGTTCGCGTCCGGCAACGTTACGCCCAGGGTCTTGCCAGCAAGGAAGAATTGCTGGCGTCCGAATGCGCGTCGTACCACAGCGCTGGCACCTGCACGTTTTACGGCACTGCCAACAGCAACCAGATGTTCCTCGAGATCATGGGCCTGCAATTGCCGGGCTCGTCCTTTGTCAATCCCGGCACGCCGCTGCGTGATGCGCTGACGCGCGAAGCAGTCAGCCGGCTGGCGCATATTTCCGCGCCGGACACGCGCACCACGCTCGCCGATATCGTCAACGAAAAGTCGCTGGTCAATGCCATGATCGGCCTGCTGGCCACCGGCGGGTCGACCAATCACACGATTCACCTGAACGCCATTGCCCGCGCAGCCGGTATCCAGATCAACTGGCAGGATCTCACCGATCTGTCTGCCGTGATCCCGCTGCTGTGCCGCATCTATCCGAACGGCCAGGCCGACGTGAATGCGTTTCACGCGGCCGGCGGCATGCCCTTCCTGATCCGCGAACTGCTTGGCGCCGGCTTGCTGCATGAAGACGTCGCAACCGTGCTCGGCCACGGCCTGTCACGTTTCACGCAAACGCCGTCGCTGCAGCAGAGTGAATTGCTCGCCGACAACAGCGCTGCGCGCCTGCGCTGGAACGCAGCGCCGGAAACATCTGCCGACGCGGATGTCCTGCAATGCGCGGCAACGCCATTCCAGAGCAATGGCGGCTTGTCGCTGTTACAGGGCAATCTCGGTCGCGCGGTGATGAAGGTCTCGGCGGTCAAATCCGAGTACCAGCGCGTGCAGGCGCCGGCAAAAGTGTTTCACAGCCAGCATGATCTGATCGCCGCGTTCAAGCGCGGTGAACTCAATCAGGATTTCATCGCCGTAGTGCGTTTCCAGGGCCCGAAAGCCAACGGCATGCCGGAGCTGCACGAACTGACACCGCCGCTGGGCGTATTGCAGGATCAGGGGTTTCGCGTTGCGCTGGTGACCGACGGCCGCATGTCCGGCGCGTCCGGCAAAGTGCCGGCGGCCATCCACGTGTCACCGGAAGCGCTTGACGGCGGTCTGCTGGCGAAAGTGCAGGATGGCGATTTGATCACCGTTGATGCGCAGCGCGGTGAATTGCTGCTGCACGTCAGCGACGAACAACTTGCAGGCCGGCCGCTGGCGACAGCACCGGCCGGCGACAGCCACAACACTGGCGCCGGTCGCGAATTGTTCGCCGGCTTCCGTCAGCTGGTCAGCAGCGCCGAAACCGGCGCCACGGTTTTGCAATTCACATGCGGTGACGTCAGCCCGCACGTCATCCCCGCCGATGACATCGATCACAACCAGCTTATCAATGAGGAGGCTGACGCATGACCGCGCCTGCCCGTCTGTTCGACTTTGTCCTGTTTGGCGCGGCCGGCGATCTGGCCTTGCGCAAACTGTTTCCGGCGCTCTGGCGCGCGTTTGCCGAAGGCCAGATCTCCACTGATTCACGTTTTATCGCCGCCGCGCGCAAGATCGGCAGTGAAGACGAGTTCATCAACCGCGTCCGCGACTCGCTGATCAAATATCTCGGCGATGAATGGCAGGAGCGCTACTGGCCGGCATTCAGTCGCATGATCCAGCCGCTGGTGCTGGACATCAATGCCGACACCGGCTGGGACGAGCTCGGCGCGCTGCTGAAGCCGCAGGCCGACCGTGCGCGGCTGTTTTATCTGGCCATTCCGCCGGACCTGTTTGAAGTCTGCTGCGCACAGCTGGCAGCCAACCAGCTGATCACGGCGCAATCGCGCGTGGTGGTCGAAAAGCCGCTCGGTTACGACTCGGCTTCCGCCAATGACATCAACACCAATATCGCGCGCTACTTCAGCGAATCGCAGGTGTTCCGCATCGACCATTACCTCGGCAAGGAAACGGTGCAAAACCTGCTGGCACTGCGATTCAGCAACGTAATGTTCGAACCGTTGTGGAATGCACACCACATCGATCACGTTCAGATCAGCATCGGCGAAACGGTCGGACTTGAAGGCCGCGCCAGTTTTTATGATCAGGCCGGCGCCATGCGCGACATGGTGCAAAACCACCTGTTGCAACTGCTCTGCCTGATCGCCATGGAGCCGCCGAACAAACTCAATGCCGACAGCATCCGCGCCGAAAAACTGAAAGTGCTGGATGCGCTGCGACCGATCAGCGGCCGTGCTGTGGATACCGAAACCGTGCGCGGCCAGTACGTTGCCGGATTCATTGGCCAGGGTGGCGTTCCGGCCTATCTCGAGGAACTCGGCTCCGGCAAAAGCCAGACCGAAACCTTTGTCGCCATCCGTGCCTTCATCGACAACTGGCGTTGGGCGCGTGTGCCGTTTTATCTGCGCACCGGCAAGCGAATGCGCAAACGCTTTGCCGAGATCGTCCTGCAATTCAAGGACGTCACACACCGCGTTTACGACGAGGATGCCGGTGCGCTGCAACCCAATCGTCTGGTGATCCGCTTGCAACCGGATGAAGGCATGCGCCTGACCCTGATGGCCAAGCGCATGGACACCAGCAACACGCGACTGCAACCGGTGACACTGAACCTGAATTTCAACGACAGTTTTGGCGCCATTCAATCCGACGCCTACAAGCGCCTGCTGATGGATGCCGTCAACAACGACGCCAGCCTGTTCATACACCGGCGCGAAGTGGAAGGTGCCTGGGCGTGGGTGGATCCGATCATTGCCCACTGGCGCAACAGCGGCGTGGCGCCGGATCCGTATCCGGCCGGCAGCTGGGGACCGGAAGCGGCGGATCTGCTGTTGGCGCGCGATAACCGCCGCTGGCTGAATCCTTACGACGGCGTCTGAAACCATGAACAGCATGATCAGGGAACGCCTGTTTCCGAATCAGGCCGCGTTGATCGCCGCACTGGTCAGCGATTGCAGCGATGCGCTGCGCAGCGGCGTCAGCCAGCGCGGTCGCGCCAGTTTTCTGGTGTCCGGCGGCAAGACACCGCAACCGGTGTACGAGCAACTGGCACATCAGGATCTGCCCTGGCCGCTGATCAGCGTGGCGCTGGTTGATGAGCGCTGGGTCGATGAAGATCAGCCAGCCAGCAATACCGCAATGGTGAAACGCAGCCTGCTGTGCAACGGCGCATCGCGCGCGCATTTCATCGCCATGAAAACCGCACATGAACATGCGCGTCAGGGCGTGACCGCTTGCCACGCGGCCTACCAAACCCTGCCGCAGCCGTTCGATCTGACACTGCTCGGCATGGGCGATGACGGCCATACGGCCTCGCTGTTTCCGCACGCGCAGGGCCTCGCGGCCGCGCTGGATCCCGAATACGCCAGTCTGGTCGCAGCGATCCGTGTTGACGATCCGGCGAAAGCCAGCGGCGTTGCCGAACGCATGACACTGACGCGTTCAGCCCTGCTGGCATCGCGCCAGATCGCCTTGCTGATCACCGGCGAGAAGAAGCGTGAAGTGTTGCGTGCCGCACTGGCCGGAAACGATATCGCTGCCATGCCGGTGCGTGCCGTCCTGCATCAGCGTCAGGTGCCGGTCACTGTGTACTGGGCACCGTGACGCGCCGATCTGATGAGGCAGAGCCGATTATTGTTTGAGAGAAGGATTTGTTCATGAGCCTGAAAATTGCCGAGATCCTCGCCCTGTCACCGGTGGTGCCGGTGCTGGTGCTGGATGACGTAGCACGCGCTGCAACGCTGGCGAAAACGCTGTGTGATGCCGGGCTGAAAACGCTCGAGATCACGCTGCGCACACCGGTCGCGCTGGATTGCATACGCGCCATGCGCGATGCTGCGCCGGACGCTGTGGTCGGTGCCGGCACCATCCTCACACCGCAGGATGCCGAGCGCGCGATCGGCGCCGGTGCGCAGTTTCTGATCAGCCCCGGCCATACCGGACACCTGCTCGATTTCGCCACGCAAAGCCCGGTGCCGTTTCTGCCCGGCGTCAGCACGGCCAGCGAAGCGATGCGCTGTCTTGAACACGGCCTCACGCATCTGAAACTGTTTCCCGCCGAAGCTGTCGGTGGCGCCGCGCTGCTGAAGTCCCTCGCCGGCCCGCTGCCGCAACTGCGTTTCTGTCCGACCGGAGGCATTGATTTGCGCAATGCGGCGAATTATCTGGCGCTGAAGAATGTCGCCTGCATCGGTGGTTCATGGATGGCCAGTGCCGAACAGATCCGCAGCGCTGACTGGGCGGGCATTGCCGCGATGGCGCGCGAGGCGGCAGCCCTGAAACGCGCAGCAACGTAAGTGCCCGGAAAAACCGGGCGTCGTTGGCACAGTCAGCGCTGAAAGAACGTCAGTTCAGCAGCAACCGAATTTTCAACAAAAGCCACACCAATAGAACGTCACACCAAACAAAAAGCACAAAACAAAAACACAAAACAAAAACCAGCAGCAGGCGAAACGCTCAGCACTACACAACGAGTCGGCAACCACCAACAGGCAGCCTCTTGTACACACGCAACGCAAAGGACACTTTCCATGAGCATTCGTCTTGCCATCAACGGTTTTGGCCGCATCGGCCGCAATGTGCTACGCGCCCTCTACGAATCGGGCTATCGTGATCGCCTGCAGGTTGTCGCCATCAACGACCTCGGCGATCTGGATACCAGCGCCCACCTGTTCCGTTTTGATTCGGTACACGGTCGTTTTCCCGGCGAGGTGTCCACCAGCGATCAGCACCTGATCGTCAACGGCGACATCATTGCCTTCAGCAGCGCGAATGAACCGGCCGATCTGCCCTGGCGCAAACTCGGCGTTGATGTGGTGCTGGAGTGCACCGGTCGCTTCACCAGTCGCAGTACGGCGCAAATGCACCTCGCGGCCGGCGCGAAAAAAGTCATCATTTCGGCACCGGGAGAAGACGTTGATGCCACCGTGGTCTACGGCGTCAACCATCAGGTGATCCACGCCGGCATGCAGATCATCTCCAATGCCTCCTGCACCACCAACTGTCTGGCACCGGTGGCCAAAGTGCTCAACGACGCGGTCGGCATTGAACAGGGCATGATGACCACCATTCATTCCTACACCAATGATCAGGTGCTGCTGGACCTGAATCACAAGGACATCTACCGCGCCCGCTCGGCCACGCAATCGATGATCCCGACCAAAACCGGCGCCGCCAAAGCTGTCGGATTGGTACTGCCGGAACTGAAGGGCAAACTTGACGGCATGGCGGTGCGCGTACCGACAATCAATGTCTCACTGGTTGATTTCCATTTCCTCGCCAGGCGTGACACCAACGCCGACGAGATCAATGCGCTGATCCAGAACGCGGCGGTTCAGGGACCGCTCCGCGGCATACTCTGCTACAACGAAGAGCCGCTGGTGTCGGTCGATTTCAACCACACACCGGCCTCATCACACTTCGATGCCACCCAGACACGCGTCAGTGGCCGCTGGGTAAAAGTGATGGCCTGGTACGACAATGAGTGGGGCTTCTCGAACCGCATGCTCGACAACGCTCTGGTGCTGGCCACGGCGAATGACAAAACCGCACAGCTGCAGCCGGAACTGGCAAACGCCTGAGACAGACTGCAGTGACCTGAGATGCTGACGACAGGCACAGGATGATGCCGGTTGTCAGCATCGCTCTGCACTCCGCGCGCGAAGCCCCGCTTCGCACAATGTTCAGCAGACGCGCACCACACAAGTGAACAGCACACACGAACAACAATGAACAAGCCGACACCCGATCGGCCGGAGCCCCACAATGACCGCCGGACAACTCTCGACTGCGTTCTTCCTGCAACTGTGCATCATCCTGATCTGTTGCCGGCTGGTCGGCCGGCTGGCCAGGCGTTTCGGTCAACCGCAGGTGGTCGGCGAAATGATCGCCGGCGTACTGCTCGGTCCGTCCCTGTTCGGCCTGTTTTTTCCCGAACTGCAAAGCACGCTGTTTCCGAAAGAAACGCTGAGTGTGCTGTATGTTGGCGCCCAGCTTGGCGTCGGCCTGTACATGTTCATCGTCGGACTGGAATTTGATGTTGACGATTTTCGTCAGCGTTCCGGTGCGGCATTCGGTGTGTCCATGGCCGGCATGCTGGTGCCGTTCGTGGTCGGCGCTGCGCTGGCACCGGCGCTGATTAGCGCGGGCGGCCTGTTCACGCCGGATGTGAACGGGCTCGAAGCCTCGCTGTTTCTTGGTGCCGCAATCGCCATTACTGCCTTTCCCATGCTGGCGCGCATCATTCACGAGCGCGGATTGTCCGGCACGCCGCTGGGATCCCTGACGCTCGCGGCCGGCGCCATCGGTGATGCCGGTGCGTGGTGTGTGCTCGCCGTGGTATTGGCCAGTTTCGGCGGCGATCAGAGCATCGCTACCAAAGCCATTGTCGGAGGCCTGCTGTTCGCCGCATTGATGATTTTTCTGGCGCCGAAACTGCTCAGGCCGCTGGTCGCACGCGCCGAGTCCCACGAAAGCCTGACGCTGCAATCGCTGTCGCTGGTGCTGATCCTGTTTTTTGCTTGCGTCTGGATCACTGACGCCATCGGCATCCACGCGGTGTTCGGCGGCTTCCTGCTGGGCGCCGTCATGCCACGCGGCAAACTGACACGCGAACTGCGACGCACACTCGAACCGCTGACCGTGGTCATGCTGCTGCCGATGTTTTTCACCTACTCCGGCCTGAACACCCGCCTCGACACCGTCAACAGCCTGATGATGCTCGGCATCGCGCTGATCGTGTTGCTCGCGTCGACCTTCGCCAAAGGCTTCGCCTGCTGGGCCGCCGCGCGCCTGAGCGGCGCCGATCAGCGCACCGCGCTGGCCATCGGCAGCTTGATGAATGCGCGCGGACTGATGGAACTCATCATCATCAACATCGGCCTGCAACACGGCATCATCCAGCCGGCATTGTTCTCCATACTGGTGTTGATGGCCGTGGTGACAACGCTGATGGCAACACCGGCGTTTGAATGGTTTTATGGCCGGCATCAGCGTCAAGCAAGCACGCCGGATGCAAGCGCTGGCCCGACAGCCAGCGCCATCGCACTGGCGGCGGAGCGCTCAGGTTCCGCCCGCTAAGCGCCGTATCCATCGCAACTTCGGGTGGCAGCCGAAAGCGGTTCATGCCGCCATCGGCAACGAAAAACAAAACGGACGCTGTTCGCGTCCGTTTTGTTTGTTTTTTCGCCCGGCCGCTCACACGGCCTTGCGATAACCGTTCACCGCATAGAACAGCAGGTAGGCGTAGCAGGCCAGTACGATGATGAAGCTGTACTGGTATCCGACGCCGGGCATGTCAGCCAGCCAGCCCTGGATCAGCGGAATGAATGCGCCGCCGGCGACCATGCTGACCAGAATGCCCGAGCCGCGACTGGTGTGTTTGCCGAGCCCGTCGATGGCGAGCGGGAAGATGCACGGCCACATCACCGAATTGCACAGGCCGACCAGCACCAGACAGAGAATGCCGAGCGGCACGCTGATCGGCGCGAATTCGAGAGCGAACGGGTCCGGCGTCAGCACCATCACGCTCATGTTGATCCAGCTGTCGTGCAGCACGCCGGTCATGCCGATGGCGACCAGCACCAGCGCCGCGACCACGACAAACGTCAGCATGCGCTCGGCGCGCACGCGCTGGCCGATGATGGCGCCGATGAAGCGACCGATCATCGCGCTGCCCCAGTAATAGGCGACCAGCGAAGACGCGGCTTTTTCCGGCGACAGTCCGTGCATGTCAGACTGCAGGCGGATCAGGTGATCGCCCACCAGATACAGCACCAGCACGGAACCAATGGCGACTTCGGCACCGACGTAAAAGAAGATCGCGCCGGCACCGAATTTCAGTTGCCGGAACGACCAGGTCGAGCCTTCGACTTTTTCGCCGGCATCAACTTCGCTGGACAGCTTCGGCAGCTTGAGGAAGAACAGGGCCGCCGCGATGGCAATGGTGACCAGCGCCAGCACCACATACGGTCCGCGCACGGCGGCGGCTTTTTCCACCGGATCAACGAGTCCATGCGGAAGAATGTAGGCCGCACCGATGATCGGGCCGATGAAAGTCGCCAGTGAATTCGCCGTGCCGCCCATGTTCAAGCGCGCCGCGCCGGTTTCCGGTGAGCCGAGTGAAATGATGTAGGGATTGATTGCCACCTGCAGCAGCGTCAGGCCGGTGGCGACGACGAACAACGCGAACAGGAATGCGGCGTAACTCTGGATCATGCTCGCCGGGACAAACAGCAGCAGACCGGCGGCCATCAGGCTGAGTGCAACGGCCAGACCACGCTTGTAGCCGATGCGCTGGACAATGTGTCCGGCCGGAATCGACATGATGCCGTAGGCGATAAAGAAGCAGAACTGCACCAGCATGGCCTGCACGCCGTTCAGTTCAAACAGGCCCTTCAGACTCGGGATCAGCACGTCGTTGAGTACGGTGATGAATCCGATCATGAAGAACAGCGAGATCATCAGTATCAGCGGCACGGTGTAACGCGCGCTTGATGTGAGCGGAAGCGGCGGCGCCGCGCCGGCGTTCAGGGTTGCTGCCATGTTGTTGTCTGATGCCATGTCGTCCGTCCCCCCGTCAGAGTGTCTGACTGCATTGCTGTATCAGCTGGCGAAGTGCGACACATGCGCCAGCCGTATTGTGTGTTGCTGCGGATGATGCCCTGAAAATGTTTGCGTGCGCGTGTTGTTTCACTGCCCGTCAATCCGGCTACTTCCCGTGCCGGAGTGTTTTGCTCGCCGTTCCGCCCTTCGACAGGCTCAGGGCGAACGGAATTTCGGGGACGGCGATGTTATTTTCTTGCACCGCCATTTCCTTCCCGAACGTTTCCGTCGTCCTGACCATTGAACGCATGCCTGTTTACCGGGCGACAAATTTTTCGCCGCGTCGCCAGCAGGCCGTCACTTGCCACTGCGCATCCAGCAGCACCAGATCGGCCACTACGCCGGAAGCAATGCGACCGTGTGTGCCGCTCAACCCGAGAAACGCCGCCGGATACAACGCCGCCATGCGCAGCGCTTCTTCGCCGCTGACGCCGAGCATCTGCATGCTGTTGCGCACGGCGCCGGCCATGTCCAGCGTCGAGCCAGCCAGTGAACCGTTTGCGTCACGCAGAGTGTCACCGTCGCGGATGACTTTGGCGCCAAAGAATTCGAACTCGCGCTCATCGCTGCCGACCGGCGGCATGGCATCGGTGACCAGCATGATTTTGCCGCGCGTTTTGGCCTGCAGCGCCACGCGCATCGCGGCCGGATGCGCATGCACACCATCGACAATCAGGCCACACCAGCTGCGCGTATCCAGCAAGGCCGCGCCGACCATGCCGGGCGCGCGCGAGGTCAGCGGCGACATGGCGTTGTAGAGATGGGTAAAGCCGCTGGCACCGGCATCCAGCGCGCGCATCACGGTGTCGTAATCGGCATTCGAGTGTCCCAGACAGACCCGCACACCGGCAGCGACCAGTTTGCGGATGTCATCGGCCGCGACCGTTTCCGGCGCCACGGTAATGACTTTCACGCCCAGATCATCGCGCGCAAACACGCGCCATTCGGCGTCACTGATCGGGCGGATGAAATCGGCGCTGTGCACGCCACGGCGTGCAAGCGAGAGATGCGGACCTTCGAAGTGCACGCCGAGTACGGCACTGCATCCGCTGCGCCGCGCACTGGCAATGGCATCGGCGGCTTTTTCCATGACTGCCACCTGATCGGTGATCAGCGTGGGCAGCAGTCCGGTGGTGCCATAACATGCATGGGCATCAGCGATGCGGTGGATGCACGACAGCGACGGTTCAGCATTGAACAGCGCACCGCCGCCACCATTGACCTGCACATCGATGAAGCCGGGGGCCAGCAGGCCGCGCAGGGTTTCGGCAGCGACACCGGCTGGCAATTGTGATGCCGGCCCGATGGCAAGGACGCGACCGTCGGCGATCATCAGCGCCTGATCGCGTAGCATCTGCTCGCCATCAAACAGCTGTTCAGCTATCAGCGTCCGGGTTTGCATCATCGCGACTCCGTTCAGTTCCGGCCCGGCATCATAGCGTTTCGGTGACTTTTTTCAGGCCTTGCGGCTGATCCGGATTACGCCCAATGGCCACTGCCGCGAGCGCGACATCAATGTAGAAACGCTGCAGCACCAGCAGCGCCGCGAGACGCGGATGCGCATCGGCGATCACCTGATGCAGCGGGATCACGTCGGCACCGCGCGCCGCCACTTCCGCGATCTGTTTGCGATGCGCCACCGCCGATTCATCATTGACCGCGACGTCGATGACCGTCAGTTGTTGTTGCACCAGCGCCACCGGACCGTGCAGGAATTCGGCGCTGGAAAATGCTTCGGCCTGGATGCTGCACACTTCTTTCAGTTTCAGCGCCAGCTCCTTGCCGATGGCAAAGCCCATGCCGCGACCGAGCACCACCAGATGACGCAGGCCCTGCAGTTTTTCCGCGCTCAATTGTGCGGGCGCATCGGCAACCTGTTGCAGCAATTGCGGCAGATCGTCGAGCGCTTTGCGCAGATGTGCATTGTCGCTCCAGGCTGCAGTGAGCTGCAGGATCGCGGACAGCGTCGCCAGATAACTTTTGGTGGCCGCGACCGATTGTTCCTTGCCGGCACGCAGCGGCAACACGAAATCGACCATGCTGGCGAGCGGCGCGCTTTCGTCATTGAGCAGCGCCACGCACAGCGCCCCGGAACGGCGCGCCAGTTCTGTCTGAGCGAGAATGTCGGGACTGCGGCCGCTCTGGGAAATGATCAGCACCAGCGCATCCTGCAAGTGCAGCGCGCGGCCGTAGACGGTGGCGACTGAGGGGGCAGCGGCGAATACCGGTATGCCGGTTTCGATCTCGATCAGGTATTTGGCAAACACGCCGGCGTGATCCGATGATCCGCGACCGACGATCATGACGAATTTCGGTTGCCGCGCCGCGATCAGCTGGCGCAGGGTTGCCACCAGCGGCGCATTGGCCTGCAGCTGTTCGGCGATCCGCGAGGCGGCTTCGCGCGCCTCCAGTTCCATCAGGGTGCTCATCGGTGCAGCTCCGGCAATCATCTGGGCAGTGGGCATCGGGTTTCCGGTCGGGTCAGCAGGACATCAGGTCGCCGGTCAGTGCCGCGCCTGTTCGCGCCACCAACGCATGGCTTCCCGCACGGCGCCCATTTCCGGGCTCTCGAGCGGCGGCGACAGGTGTTCGCGAACGTCGCGATCCAGCCAGGGCACGATCAGCGGCGCGAGGCCGCCGATCATCGACAGCCGCGGTGGCCGGCTTTGCAGCAGCCGGCGCGCCAGCTGGCTGATGTACGCGGCGCCTTCGCGGACGATGCGCGTCGCCGGCGCGTCACCGGCATTGGCCAGTTCGAACACGATGGGCGCCAGCGCCGCATAACCGCGCACGCCGACCACCGACAGCCGCTCGACCAGTGTGGTGGCGTCGCTGGCTTCAAGCTGGGCGAGAAAGCGTTCGGTCATGCGCGTCGGCTCGGCAAAGCCGTCCAGCGCCAGCAGCACATGACTGACTGCCTGCAGGCCGGTCCAGCCACCGCTGCCCTGATCGCCATGCGGGAAACCGTAGGCACCGAAAGCCGCGTGCTGACCACCGACATTGCTGTAACCACAGGAGCCGGTGCCGGCGATGATCACCGCGCCATCGCCGCCCTGATGGGCCGCCACGCAGGCAACGTGCAGGTCATGGGCAACCACCATGCCGCCATAGGGATGCTGCCAGCGCATGAACGCTTCGTGCAGCGCCGGCAGGTTGACGCCGGCAAGGCCGAGACAGGCGATGAGTTGCTGACTGGCTTCCGGCGCCATGCCGGCCTGGGCCAGCGCTTCGTTGGTGGCCGTGCCTATCGACTGCAGGCACTGCTCAACGCCATGGAAGGGATTGGCCGGGCCACCCAGGCCTTCGCCCAGCACCTTGCCGGCGCTGTCGACCAGCACGGCGCGGCACTTGCTGCCGCCACCATCGACGCCGAGAAACAGCGGACTTTCCGGATTGCTCTTCTGCACCATCGACCACCTGTATGTTGCCGTTCGGGGCGTGCCGGGTCGGCCTTCGCCATTCCGCGCACTGACGGGCTGAGGCCCGGCCCGCGTTCTGCCCTGTCTGATTCGATTGCTGTCAGGTTTTCCTGCTGGCGCCCGCGCCGGCACCGGTACGGGCTGCCGGTGCGCGTGTCAGCCGTGTTGACCGAACAATGACAGCGCTGTCATTTGTCTGCAAGCATTTTCCCTTGCGCAGCGCAGCACAAGCCGGCTGAACCGCTTGACGCGGTTTGCCGGCGCCAGCACCGGCGAAGTCTCCGGCGACGCCCCCAGCACGGCCGGCAACCACCGCGACGTCATTGGACGGCGTCAGTGAGTGCCTGCCGCCCGCGCGTCCCCGCCGCAGCCGGCACGCAGAAACTCGCCTACTGGCATGAGTTCGCTGGCATGAGCTCGCCGGTTTCAATTGCCGGCGTTGCCGCGTCGTCTTCAGTTCGCCGGCGACGCCGGACGTGCCGCAGCGGCAGCGCCCTCCGGCGACACGGCGTTCAGCAACTGGCTGCGTCCGGCGCGGCGACCGTCGGCCGAGCGGGCGCGCACCTCGACGCTGCGTGCCGCGCCAACCGCGACCGGCTCACGCCAGCTTTGCCAGGCCTGGCCGTCCAGCCGGTACTCAAGGCTCAGGTCCGGGAACTCGTTGTTGATCAGCAACTGGCCGTCACGCAGCAACGCGCCCGGCGTGCTGACCCGGTAACGGATGCCGGCGACATCGAGCTTGGCCAGTTCGCGCCCGCCGAGCACAGTCGCAAAGGCCTGCCAGTCGGCTTGCAGGGCGGCGTCGCGGGCATCGGCACCGAGGCGGTATTCGGCACCGGCATGGTCGTAGGGCGTTTCCCAGCTGGCGCGATGCCAGGCGCGCTCGGCAATCGCCAGCAAACGCGGGAACAGCAGCTGTTCCACCTGCGCCTCGCTGCGCACCAGTTCGCTCCAGGCCTGGGCCTGCAAACCGTGGAACTGCACGTCCTTGCGCAGTGGCGCATGGATCACCGCGCCGCTGGCGTCTTTCTCGACGCGGTCGTCGGCGACATAGGGCTGTTCATTGCGGTCCCGCCAGCGCCGGGCGTTTGCCGGCAGGTTGTCCGGCATGAAGCTGAACACCTTGTGCGTGTCGATGCCGCGCGCGCCCCAGTACAGGCCGCGCTCCTGCGGGTCGGCGTCGTAGGGGAAATCGAGATAGGTGACATCCGGCACCGACACCACCAGCTGCCAGCCACGGTTGGCCAACCGGTGGGCGATCTTGTGACCGCCATCGGCGAGCGTGCCCCAGGCATTGGCGATGACCTTGGGCGGCATGTGCTGGGGCCGGGCATGGTCGAGGCCATCGCTCCAGCCGGCCACGGTCAGCCCGTGACGGGCGAGGATGCCGGCGACCTGTTCGATGAAGTACGGGCCGATCAGTTTCGGATCGCGGATCGGTGCGTTGTCGGCGGCCAGCATCTGCTTGCAGGCCGGCGACTCCAGCCAGGCGCCGGGCGTTTCGTCGGCGCCGATGTGGAACTGCTGCAGCGGCTGGCCGGCATCGACATGCAACTGCTTGAGCTCGGTGATCACCTTGTCGAAGAAGGCGTAGGCCGAGGGCAGGCAGGCGTTGATGGTGTTGTCCTTGTAGTACTGAATCGACGAGTAGCGGGTGGTATCGGCAAGCTCATCGAGCAGGTATTGGCGCGCCTCGTCCGGCTTGCCGGCCGCCAGCAGCCGGTCATGGCGCACACGCATGGCGCGTACCGCGGCGCGGGCATGGCCGGGCATGTCGAAGGACGGCACCACGGTGATGTGCCGGGCGGCGGCGTAGCGGACGATTTCCTTGTAGTCGGCCAGCGAGTAGTAACCGTTGACGCCGACAGCGGCATCCGGCCCGCTGCCCAGTGAAGGCTGCAGACACTGCGTTTCGCTGCGGTCGTGACAGCGCTTGCTGGCGACGCTGGTCAGCTCTTCCAGACCGGGGATCTCGACCCGCCAGCCTTCGTCATCGGCGAGATGGAAATGCAGGGTGTTGAGCTTGTACGCCGCCATCTGGTCGAGCACTTTCAGCACCAGCGCCTTGCTGTGGAAATTGCGCGCCACGTCCAGATGCAGGCCGCGCCAGGGATAACGCGGCGCGTCCTCGATACGCAGGCTGGGCAGCTCCGGCTTGCCGGGCGTCAGCAGGCCGGCGATGGACTGCAGCGCGTAGGCCGCGCCGGCCGCATCGGCCGCATCGATGCGGATGCCCTTGTCGCTGATGTCGAGCGTGTAGCCTTCCCGGTCACGCAGCGCCGAGGTCTGCTTGCGGATCTGCAGCGGCAGCCCGCCTTCACGCCGGGCCACGCCCAGCAGCTCCAGACGGGCAAACGCCGCCTGCAACTGCGCTTCGCTGAAATCATTGCCGGCCACGCTCAGTCCGCCGGCCAGCGACACCGGCGCCGCCTTGCGCGGTGTCACGTTTTCCGGCGTCGGGATCAGGCGGTGGCGGATATCGATGGAGTTGAGGGAATCGCCGCCGGCATTGCGCTCGGCATTGCGCTGGTAGCGCAGCGCAGCGTCCACCACCAGCAGATCAGAATCCGGCGCCTTGCGCAGCGCGTCCGGCTGATCGTAGCCACTGACAAACGACAGCACTTCAAGACCGGTTTCGGCGTCGGTCTGCGGCTGTGTGGCCGCCAGAACACGCGCCTGCAAACCCTCGGCGGCCAGATAGTAATTCGGCAGCGCATCGCTGACCGACAGGCTCCAGTAACCGAGCCGCATCACCACTTTCTGCGTGTGCCCGGCCGGCCAGCCGGTGAACGCCGCATTCGGCAGCAGACGGTGCAGATCGCCGTTGACGTGCTCGACATCCAGCCCCGGATGCTCATCGCTCTGCACCGGCGTCAGCGTGTGGAAGTAAATCGCCCAGCCCTGCGCGGGCAAGGCCACCGTCGGCGTGATGCTGATCTGCACCGCATGGCAGGCACCACCGCCAAAATCAGCGGCACATTTGTCATCGGGAAGATTGTGCAGCAGACGCCATTCAACTGCGGCACCGCTGGCAAACGCGTCCAGCGTCGGCTGATCGAGCGCAACGGTGTTGCCCGGTGCCGGTTCCGGCGCTTTTGCGCAAGCGCTCAGCAGGGCCAATGCTGCCAGCGCACTGGACGACAGCCAGCGCCGTGACGGGAAACGGGAGCAAGACGTGACAGCGACGGAAACTGCGGAACGACCGAACATGCGTAAGACCTCAACACGCCACAGGTTGATGCCCAGACCTTGCCGGCAAACACGGGATAAAAAAAGGGCTGGTGGCTTCGCGGGCACACCAGCCAGATCGTGACGCTCAGCAACGACCACCCAGGGAGAGTACGCGGACCGTCCGATTCGCCGCCGGGACAACATGGCAGCGAACGGCGCGGGCCACGCTCTGGAGTGGACCTCGTATGCCTGCCGACAAAGTCAGTGTCGCCAGGCAAATTCCTGCGCTGCCGGCGGAAGTGGGACCATTGCGTCCCGCCCACATGACAGCGCTGTCATGTGGGCGAATTTACACAGCTCACGGCGTAGCAGCAAGAGCTTTTTGCAGGCAAACAACGATTTTTCGCTGCCGCGTCGCAGCAGCAGGGCGGGATGCGGTACTCATAGCGGAACACCGGCGGTGAAGAAGGTTTCGCCCACAAAAAAAAGCCCGGTGCGTGCACCGGGCTTTTTCAGCATCGCACTGCTCAGCCAGCCTCAGCCCTGCTTGGCTTTCAGCTTCTGGCGACGACGACCCAGCTTGTTCATTTGCTGCATCGACATCAGCTGCGCGTACAGCAGCGGCAGTGCGCCACGCTGCATTAATTCATGAACGTCTTCCGCCGGCAGCGCCTTCAGGCGCTCTTCGTTGACGATGTACACATTGTTGACCTGATGCGGTTCGCCATCCTCGAAACGGAACTGCAGCGACTGCGGGATCAGCAGTTCTTTCTTGCTGATGTAATCGACGAAATGCCGGGTCAGCTCGGTTTGTTCAATCATCTGCACCGTCTGCTGGCCACGCGCCTTCAGGTACTCGGTTTGTTCACCTTTCTCGTCGAACAGCGCCTCGCCTTCCTCGCCCAGCAACTCGCTGTTCTCATCAATGCACAAGGCAGCACGTTCAGGATTGGCCGGATCAGTCGCCAGCGAAAACGGGTAGATCTGCAGCGCCATCGGCGCATAGCTGACATCCCAGTCTTCGGAACCGCAATACAGGTTCTCACCCGGGAAAAAGCCCATCACAGCAACCGGCAGCAGACGATCGTTGCGGGTGTCCTTGACGAACACAAACGGGAAATCACCGGCGATACGGGTCATTTCACTGACAACGATGGGAACCAGCTGCTCGGTTTTCAGGTGAGCAAACAACGGCGATGAACGCAGCTTGAGCTTGCCATGCTGGGTCGGATTAAGCGGGGCGATTTTTCGGGTCATGATGGTTCACTGACTGGGACAACAAGCGCCGCATCATAGCGGAAAACGGCTGCGCGCCAAGCCTTGCCGTGCGCCGACCCCGTTAACCGGCAACCGGCGCAGCAACACTCACCCGGCCGGCGGACGCCCACACGGCCGCGCCCTCATGTCGCGAGACGCATGTGCCAGCGCTCAAGCATCCACAGCTCCGGCCAGAATACACCTCATCCCGGACCATGAGCCCGCTTGGCCGACACAAACAAAAGGCCGCATGTGGGCACACATGCGGCCTTTGCCTTTCACCCGAACCGCATCAAGCGGCCCGGCAGGGGCGATCAGAAGTTCAGGCGGACACCGGCGTAGTACACGGCACCGTTCTGATAGATCGCGTTCGGACGACCGGGCTCACCATCGTAGTACTGGACAACTTCTTCTTCGGTGAGGTTGTTGCCCTGCAGCTGCAGCTGGACGTGCTCGTTGATGTTGTAGGCGAGCGTGGCATCCACGTAGGCCGATGCCTTGGCCCACTGTTCGCGGCTGCGATCCATGTCGATGAAGAAGTCGTCACGCGCGTTGTACGACACACGCATGCTCCAGTCCTGGTTTTCGTAGAACGCCGAGAAGTTGTAGGTGTGCTTCGAGTTACCCGGGATCTCGTTACCGTCATCCGTTTCAGCGTCGGAGTAGGTGTAGTTCAGCGCATAACCGAAACCATTCACGAAGGTTTGCTGGTAGGCGACTTCAAGACCCATGTTGCTGCCGCCCTTGCCATTTTCCGGGCGATCAATACGGTACACGCAATTCCAGATTGAACCGGATGCCTGCGTGCAGTTGTTGCCTGGCTGCACGGTACCATTCGGCTCAAACAAGGTCGGATGCGTCTCGTTGCGCACCACGTTGATGATGTAGGAATCGATGTCCTTGTAGAACACTGCCGCCATCAGTGCTGTTTCATCCGAGATGTACCATTCTGCGGAGAAGTCCAGCTGCGTCGCACGATACGGATCGAGATCCGGCGAACCACCCGAGCCGGTGTAGGACGTCGAGTTGAGCGACGAGGTCGGCGACATGCGGCCGTAATCGGGACGTGCCATCACTTTCGCCGCAGCAAAGCGCAGGACCAGCTCCTTCGACATTTCGTAGGCGACGTTCACGCTCGGCAGTACATCGTCATAGCTCGACGACTTGGTGTACGGCGCATAGTAGTTGTCGAACAGTGACCATTGGGCGCCCGGATAATTGGCGGCCACTCCGGTCCGGTTGCCCGATGCGGTCACATCGGTGGAGACAAAACGCACACCGAAATTACCGCGCCAGTCACCGGAACGGAAATTCGCCATTGCATAGCCACCGAAGGCATCTTCCTCAATGCCGTAAGTCGAGCTGGCCACCGGTGTCACGCAAGGTGTCTGGGTCAATGCCGGATCGCACAGACCTTTCGACGGCAGCGCGTTGTAGATGGCGTAGAGCTTGGCGATGTCCAGCAGCCGATAGCCGCGCATCACGCCGGAGTGACCACTCATGAAATCAGACGGCAAGGTGCCGCCAGCGACCACACCGGTGCCGCAGGCCTGACCACCACAGGACGTATCGCCATACAGGCCATGACCGACGGTGCCGTTGAAATCAACTTTGCGTTCGTGCGAAGTCTGCTTCAGGCCAAACTGCAGCGACTGGAAGAAATCGCCGTCAAGATTCCACTCGAAATCAACATACGCAAAATCTTCGCTGTCGGTGTTGCCGGTATCACGCTCACCGTTCCAGCCGTTCACCGGCAGCGCATTCGGCGCTGACGGATCAATGTCGGTGAAGTGCAATTGCGGCGCCGAGCCACGCAGATC
Organism: Permianibacter sp.; assembly: GCA_041913605.1. GTDB lineage: Bacteria > Pseudomonadota > Gammaproteobacteria > Enterobacterales > Permianibacteraceae > Permianibacter. The sequence continues at coordinate 222,627 of JAYSEY010000003.1, read as the reverse complement.
CCAGGTGAAGCCGGTGCGAGCAACGGTTTCCCAGATCAGCTGGCGATCTGTGCCGCCGATGGCTTCGGTGGTGCCGAGTTTGGCATTGACGGTCCAGTTGTCGCCGCTGTATTCGAGGTCGACATCGTAGGCTTCCGTTTCCGTGTAGGCCTCGCGGACAAACACGTCGTACACCACGCCCCAGGCATCATTGGTATTGGCAAAGCGGCCGGCCACAACGGTGCCATTTGCACCGACCACGGTATTCGTCGGCTGTTTGTTCGCCCCCACCATCTGCGAGAACCACGCCAGCATGTTGGCGTTGACGTTATTGGCGTCCATCTGCGACGACAGACCGTTCACCGTCATATCGAAACGATCGCTTGGCCGCCACTGTGCCGAAAAGGTGTAGCTGTCACGCTCACGCTCCTGCGTGAAGTAAGCCGATCCCAGCAGATCAGGAATGGCCAGCGTGCGACCACCCTGATCGGCAATGGAAACGTTGGAGTAACCAAGTACTTCAACACCATCGCGGCGCAGATTCGTGGTGCTCGACTGCAGCGAGAACAGGAAGCCGAGTGTGCCGGCCTCGTTGCGCCACGAGCCCAAGCCCGAGAACAAGGGTTCGGTTTCGCCCGATTTGTCGTACTGCGCCATCTGCAGGGAAGCAGAGAATTTGTTGGACGGCAGCTGCAACGGTTTCAGTGTCTGCACATTGACCGTACCACCGATCGAGCCTTCCTCGACATCGGCGGTCGGGCTCTTGTACACCTCGAGCTTGCCGATCACATCGGACGGCAGCATCAGGTAGTTGAACGAACGCGTGGCGTTGAGCTGATCGAGGATGAACCAGTCTGCGGTCGCAACCGAATGGCCATTGAGCAGCGTGCGGTTCAGGTTCGGTGCCGTGCCACGAATGGACACACGCTCGCCTTCACCGAACTGGCGCTGGATGCTGACACCGGTAATGCGCGACAGGGACTCGGCGACGTTTTTGTCGGGAAACTTGCCGACTTCCTCAGCGGTGACCACTTCGACGACGCTGTCGGCGTCGCGCTTGTCCGCCAGATTGCGCTTGAGGCTGTCGCGGAAGCCGCGTACCTCGACGACCTCAACCTCGTCCTTCTTGTCGTCCTTCTTTTTCGCATCCTGTTCCGCTGCAAACGCCGGTACGGCGAGGCCGCCCAGTGCCACCGCGATCAAGCAGGGGAGAAGTTTCTTCTGGAATGTCTTGTCTGCCATGGTTTCCGTCCTGTCTCACACTACGCTGACCCGGTGCTCCATGAACGGAGTCTGCTCGGGGCCCACAAATGACAACGCTGTCATCGTTGCGTGAAAAATACACGCCCGGCCCCCGACCCGCAACTGCTCTTATCGTGCAGCGCAACAATGCGCCAGACTGGCCAGTCATCTAAGTTTTCCCTTACAAATCAAACAATAACAATGGCAACCCCGCCACTGGGCAAGCCCGAAAACACGTATTTTGAAACTGGTCGGGCCGATACAATCCAGCAAATGGTTATGACAGCGGTATCAATTTTCCGTCTCGGACGGGGCCCTTTACCTGATCTAGAATCGGCAGTCCGAAGCCGGCGCGAAAACATCATGCTCCCAGTCACCAGATTCTTTTTGATTTGCACCTTTCTTTTATTGATGCCTTCGCGCGACACATCAGCAGACGTGATTTTGCAACCCACCGATTCGCAGGATTACACGGTCAGTTTGAATGGAGCCCCTTATCTTGCGTTGCATCGCGATGCCGATAAGAAGTGGCGCTTAACGCCTGTGACAATCAACGTTACACAAGTAGACCCAGATCTTGTGCGGATTGATTCGCCGCAGCCGAAAACATTGGCGTTGCTGAAACACCCGGCCCTGCGTCCTGGGCCAGTGCGCGTTGCAAGCATGCTCAGCTGGAGTTGCGAAAACGACGTCAAGCCGAGCGAGGTTCGTGAACGCCACATACGTGAAATTGATGATCTCGTTACCGTGAAGTTAGGGAACAGTGTCGCTGGCTTTTCGGTTAAAGCAGGCGGCATACAATTGGAAGTCGATGGCCGCAGCTTGACCTTCATTGACTCCGCGCCAGAACACTATTCGTTTTCCATGTTGTGGGCAGGAGATCTCGACAGCGACAACAAAATTGACTGGTTGCTTGAGATCGGAGATGAAAAGTCGAGCCGCCTTTGCGCCTACCTGTCCAGTGCGGCAAAGCCGGGAGAATTTGTCGTCGAAGTTGGTTGCATGATCGCTAGCGGCTAATTGTGGATTGAACCGGACGACCATGTATTGGACCCGCTTGGCGCTGTACTTTTATGCCGTCCTTCAACGTGGCAAGTGTTCTTCAATGACAAGCAGGGGGTAGCTGGCAGTCAATGTCAGACCACTGGCAGGAATAGATTCCCGCATGGCGTGATCGCGAAGACGACCCGCTCCTCTGGCCCGGCAACGGACCTTGCCAATCACTCAACCCGAAGTTTGCAGGTGTCGGGCCGAAAACAGGCCGCGCGCTTCGAGATCGGTCAGTTCGATGCCGTAAGCCCCCTGCGGCAGGCTGTCGCGGATGCGCCAGGGCTGGCCGTTGCGGTCGTTGCCCAGTTTGGCGAGATCGAGAAACACCGGCGCACACGGCTGTTTGGCCGCATCGCGCACCACCAGCACGCAGGGCTTCAGACGCATGGCCGGATTGGTGGCGACGACGACGCCGACTTCGCCGTCCTGCAACTCGACGAGGGTGCCCACCGGGAACACGCCCAGCCAGTCGACAAAGCGTTTGACCAGACCGGCGTCGAAATGCGTGCCGCTTTCCTCAACGAGAATTTTCACCGCCTTCAGTACCGAATGCGCCGGATCGTAAACACGGTGTGAGGTGATGGCGTCGTAAGCATCAACGATGGCGATCAGGCGGCCGAAATAGGGAATTTTTTCGCCTGGCAAACCGCGCGGATAGCCGCTGCCATCCATGCGTTCGTGATGTGTCCAGGCGGATTCAATGACCACACCCGGCGCGCCCTGTTGCTGCTGCAGCAGTTCGTAGCCGATCTGCGCGTGCTGTTTGACGTGGGCATATTCCTCGGCGGTAAGACGCGCCGGTTTGTTGAGGATGTTCACGTCGATTTTCATCTTGCCAACATCGTGCAGCAGGCCGGCAAGACCAATCTCTTCCATCTCGCTTTCGCTGTGGCCGAGTGCACGAGCAAAACCGGCGGCCAGCACCGCAACACTGAGACAGTGCAGCGCAGTGTATTCATCGCGGGTTTTCAGCCGCGTAAACCAGAGCAAAGCGTTTTCGTTGCGCAGCAGACTGTCGACACACTGACGCACCAGTGCACGCGCTTCCGGGATCGCCAGTGGCTGGTTGCGCGCGACATCATTGAGCAGGTCATCCGTGAGATTACGACCTGTCTGCCAAATGGTCTTGGCGCGATCCGCCTCTTCTGCCAGCGCCACGCGACCGCCCGCAGTCGGCGGCAACGGTCCGGTGGGGATCAACTGCAAGGGCGACGCGGCACGCTGCGGCGGCGGCACGTCGATGGCGCGCGTTTCATCGATGAAAACATAGCGGCACTGACGACGCAGCTCGCGGATCTCGGCCTCCTCGCGCAGCGGAAAGCCCTGAAACAGGAAACTGCTTTCCGACCACGGCCGATCCAGCTCGCAGACATACATGCCCGGCTGCAATTCCTCGACGGCGATTTGCCGGCGCTCCAGTTTGCGATAACTGCCCATTCGGATACCGCGTCTGCAAAAGGGATGAAAACTCCGGCAGGATACCGAAGCTGCACCAGTTCAACGACAATGTTGCGCCCCCCTCATCCACAAGGCTGGACTGACCAGAACGGTCAGTCTGACGCTCAGGAGTCCGATCCCCATGCACCTCAGTCTTATCGGCAAGCGCGCCCTCGTCGGCGGCAGTTCGCAAGGCATCGGCCGCGCCACCGCGCAGGCTCTGGCCGCGCTCGGCGCCTCGGTCACACTGTTGGCCCGCGATGCCGGCAAGCTCGACGCTGTCCGCGCCACGCTGGCGACCGATGCTGGCCAGGATCATCACTGCCTTGCTGCCGACTTCAGCGTGCCCGGGCAACTGGCCGCCGTCTTGGCCGATTACTTCGCCGACGCCAAGGCCGCGCACATTCTCATCAACAACACCGGTGGCCCGGCGCCTGGTCCGGCGCACCTGGCCGATCTCGCGGCCTATACCGCCGCCTTCAGCCAGCATCTGCTGTGCAACCAGCTGTTGGTGCAAGCCTGCCTCCCTGGCATGAAAGCAGCCGGCTGGGGACGTATCGTCAATGTCATTTCCACCTCCGTGAAGCAGCCCATTCCGAATCTGGGCGTCAGCAACACGGTGCGCGGCGCAGTCGCCAACTGGGCGAAAACGCTGGCGCATGAACTGGGGCCTTACGGCATCACCGTCAACAACGTGCTGCCCGGCGCCACCAAAACCACACGCCTCGACGCGGTGTTCGCCAACAAGGCACAGAAAAGCGGTAAATCGCTGGCCGAGGTGGAAGCCGAAGAACGTGAACATATTCCGCTGCGCCGCTTTGCCGAGCCGGAAGAGCTGGCCAATGCCATCGCCTTCCTCGCCTCGCCAGCAGCCGGCTACATCAGCGGCATCAACCTGCCGGTTGATGGCGGCCGCACACTCTGCCTGTAAGTTTTTCCGGAGACGGTGATGACCGACATCCTGCATTACATCGACGGCGAACTCGTCGAAGCTGCCAGCGGCCGCTGGCTGGACAATATCGAGCCGGCAACCGGTGCCGTGTATTCGCGCATTGCTGCCGGCGGTGCGGCCGATGTCGAACGTGCGGTGCAAGCAGCACAAGCGGCATTTCCCGGCTGGAAAAAAACGTCGGCGGACGAGCGCGCGCGCCTGCTCAACGCCATCGCTGATCGCATCGAGCAATGGCTGGATGCACTGGCCGAAGCCGAAAGCATGGACAACGGCAAACCGATCTGGCTGGCCAAATCGGTGGACATTCCGCGCGCCGCGCACAACTTCCGTTTCTTCGCCCATGCCATCACGCAGTGGAGCAGTGAAAGCCACAGCATGGGCGATGTCGCCATCAACTACACGCTGCGCGATCCGATCGGCGTCGTCGGCTGCATTTCACCGTGGAATCTGCCGCTGTACCTGTTCAGCTGGAAAATTGCCCCGGCGCTGGCGGCCGGCAATTGCGTGATCGCCAAACCGTCAGAAGTCACACCGATGACGGCGTTTCTGCTCGCTCACATTTGCCGCGAAGCCGGCCTGCCCAAGGGCGTGCTGAATATCGTCCACGGCCTCGGCGGCGAATGCGGCAATGCCATCGTCGCGCATCCGCAGATCAAGGCCATCTCCTTTACTGGCGGCACGAAAACCGGCGAGCACATCGCGCGCATTGCCGCGCCGATGTTCAAGAAACTGTCGCTGGAACAGGGCGGCAAAAACGCCACGCTGGTATTCGATGACTGCGAGTTTGATCAGACCGTCAATGAAGTGCTGCGCGCCGCGTTCAGCAATCAGGGCCAGATCTGCCTCTGCGGTTCGCGCATCTACGTTCAGCGCGGCATTTACGCGCGCTTCCGCGACGCGCTGGTCGCGAAAGTAAATAATCTCAAAGTCGGCGATCCGATGGACGCCAACAACCAGCAAGGTGCGCTGGTGTCGAAAGCGCATCAGGAAAAAGTGCTGGCCTGCATCGCGCTGGCAAAAGAAGAAGGCGGCACCCTGCTTGCCGGCGGACACGCCCTGCAACCGGAAGGCCGCTGCCGGGACGGTTATTTTGTCGCGCCGACCGTGTTCGAAAATCTCTCCCCCGCTTGCCGAACCAATCAGGAGGAGATCTTCGGCCCGGTGGTCACGCTGACACCGTTCGACGATGAAGCCGAGGTCCTCGCATACGCCAACGGCACCCGCTATGGCCTCGCCGCCAGCGTCTGGACGACCGATCTGAAACGCGCCCATCGCATCGCTGCGGCGCTGGAGTCGGGCATTGTCTGGGTCAATTGCTGGCTGCTGCGCGATCTGCGCACGCCGTTTGGCGGCGTCAAGCAATCGGGCGTCGGTCGCGAAGGCGGCGTCGAAGCGCTGCGCTTTTTCACCGAAACGAAAAACGTCTGCATCAAACTCTGAACCGTATGTTGAACCCTGTGTTGAAACAGGCGCTGAAACAGACGCTGAAACAGACGTTAAAGCGACAATCCTGAAGCAAGTTCCGGAACGGGCGGTAAAGCCCGTCCGGTTTTCGCAGCAACGTTACAACACCGGCAGCATACAGGGACGCCCTTGCCATGCAGATCAGTGAACAGGACATCAGCTGGAACTATACGGCGCTGAAAGCCGCATCGATTCTGATGGTGGTGACCGGCCACTATTTCGGTGGCTGGTTGTGGGTACCGACATCGGTAGCGCTGTTCGTGTTCGCGTTTTCATCGGGCTATTTCACCGCCAGCCGCTATCGTGAGCGCTTTGCTTTCCGCGCCTTCTGGCGCGCGAAAATCGGCAGACTGTTGTTGCCCTTGCTGGTGATCAACCTGTTCATTGCGGCGCTGTTGCTGATCGTTGGTGCCGGGGAACGTTTGTGGCATTGGCACAGCCTGCTGGCCTTTGCCGGCCTGTCCGGCCTGCTCGACTGGCTGGGTGCGGATGGCAATGCCTCCGGGCTGGGCGCCGGTATGTGGTTCCTGACCGTGCTGTTGCTGTTCTACGCGCTCTATCCGCTGCTTCAGGCCCTGCTGCGTCAGCGCTATGTTGCGCTGGCACTGCTGCATACTGGTTGCCTGCTCGGACTTTGGCTGCAGCAACAGATCCATGTTGGTTACATGCTCTGGTTTACAGCCTACGGTTTTCTCGCCGGCGTGATCCTTGCCACACACCCGTCCACTTTGATGGGTTCCGGCGTCCGGCTCGTGATGCACCTGTCAGGACTGGTACTCGGCATTCTGGTGATGAAGTTCATGGGCGTCAGCGCCAGCCTGTGCCTGATCGCGCTGGCCTCGGTCCTGCTGATGTTTGCCTCGCTGCGTTTCGCGCTGCCCCGGCCACGCATGCTGCTGGCGCCTGCCAGCGTGGTCTCTGCCGCCATGCTGGAAATTTATCTGACCCATCCCTATTTGCCCGTGCACATGACGGGCGTGCTCGCGCCACTCGGCTATGCACTGTCCATGCTGATTGCAATCAGCGTCGCCTGGGGATTGTCGCGCCTGAGCGCCCGTCTGCTGGCCTCGGGCTGAAGCGCGGGCAGCACGCAGCGCCGCTTGACCCCTTAGCGGTCGAATGGCTATAAACCGCCATCATTCCGAGGAGTGTCCAGCATGAGTCCGGACGCCTATCTCCGCAAATCCTCCGGCGCCATCTTCGCCAGCCGCGATGGCTGCAAGTTCTGCCACGCCTGAGCCTCACGGCAGGCGTGATCACGCTTGCGCGTTTGCCCGCCTGCACCTTCACTTTCCGCTGACGGTCTGCCTGCGCCTGCACGCGGCGACCGGCTGAGCTTGCTGCTTACAGCTGCGTCTGCTGCGTCATCCCGCCTCATCGTCACGGACACCCGTGCGCTGTTTGCCATGTCAATTTTTTGCAGGAGTGTTTGCATGCACACCGATCCTCACGCAATCCATGCTGATCAGGCTCCCGAGCCGGTCGGCCTGTACCCGCACGCACGCCGCGTCGGCCATCTGTTGTTCCTGTCCGGCATCGGCCCGCGCCAGAAAGGCAGCAAGGCCATTCCCGGCGTCACACTCAACGAACAGGGCGAGATCATCGCTGTTGATATCGAAGCGCAATGCCGCTCGGTGTTTGCCAATGTCCGTGCCGTGCTGGAAGCCTCCGGTTCGCGCTGGGAGAACCTCGTTGACGTCACCGTGTACCTGACGCACATGAAGCGGGATTTCCCCACGTACAACCGGCTCTGGGCCGAATACTTTGCCGACGCCCAGCCCTGTCGCACGACAGTCGAGATCAGCAGCCTGCCGACACCCATCGCCATCGAACTGAAATGCATCGCCACCGTAGACGGAGCGCCGACATGAACATGGTCCCGCCGTTCAATTTCCAGAAATGGATCGAGGAACACCGGCACCTGCTGCAACCACCGGTGTGCAACAAGCAAATCTTCGAGAACGACGAGTTCATCGTCATGGTGGTCGGCGGTCCGAACGGCCGCAAGGACTACCACTACGAAGAAGGCCCGGAGTTTTTTTACCAGCTCGAAGGCGAAATGCTCCTGCGCACGATGCAGGACGGCCGGCGCGTTGATTACCCGATCCGCGCCGGGGAAATTTTCCTGCTGCCAGCGCGTGTTCCGCACTCGCCAGTGCGTTACGCCGGCGGCGTCGGGCTGGTGGTTGAACGCAAACGCCTGCCGCACGAGCAGGACGGTTTGATGTGGTTCTGCGATCACTGTGACCAGAAACTCTATGAAGAATTCTTCACCCTGCGCAGCGTCGAGAAAGATTTTCTGCCGGTGTTCGATCGCTATCTTGCCAATGAAGCGGCGCGCACCTGCAAGCACTGCGGCACGGTGGCACCGGCGGTCAACAAACTGGCGGTGAAATGATGAGCGCGCATGCACATGCCGGTGCGCCGCTGACCATCGACATCCACACGCATATCCTGCCGCCCGACTGGCCAAATCTGAAAGCGCGCTATGGCTACGGCGGTTTCATCCAGCTGGAACATTGCGGACCGGGCTGTGCGCGCATGGTCAAAGACGGCGAGTTCTTTCGCCAGATTGAAAGCAATTGCTGGGACCCGCAGGTTCGCTTGCAGGAATGTGATCAGCACGGCGTGCACGTGCAGGTATTGTCAACCGTTCCGGTGATGTTCAGCTACTGGGCGAAACCCGAACACGCACTGGATCTGACGAAGCTGCTCAACGATCACCTCGCCGGCGTAGTGGCCGAAACGCCGACCCGATTTGCCGGTCTGGGCACCGTGCCGATGCAGGACAGCAAACTGGCGGTGCGCGAGCTTGAGCGTTGCGTAAACGAACTCGGACTCGCCGGCATCCAGATCGGCTCCAATGTCAACGGACTGAATCTCAACGAACCGGCGCTGTTCGATGTGTTCGCCGCAGCACAGGATCTGGGCGCCGCGGTCTTCGTGCACCCCTGGGAAATGTTCGGCCGCGAGCGCATGACGAAATACTGGGCGCCCTGGCTGGTCGGCATGCCGGCGGAAACCGCATTGGCGATCAGCTCGATGATCTTTGGCGGCGTGCTGGAAAAACTGCCGAAGTTGCGCATCGCGTTTGCGCACGGCGGTGGCAGCTTTCCGCACACCATCGGCCGCTTCGAGCACGGTCACGCCTGCCGGCCGGATCTGGTCGCCATCGACAATCCGCACTCGCCGCGCCGCTATCTCAAGCACATGGTGTTCGATACGCTGGTGCACGATCCGCTGGCGCTGAAATTTCTCGTCGAACTGATGGGTGCCGAACAACTGGCGCTGGGCTCGGACTATCCCTTCCCGCTGGGCGAAACGGTGCCGGGTCAGTTGATCCGCGAAACATTTGCCGACGGCACGCCGGAGCATGCCGCGATACGCGACCAACTGCTGCATGGCACGGCCCTTCGCTGGCTCGACCTGCCACGGGAGCGCTTCCGGCCATGAAACTCAATCTTGAGATTTTCTCGGCCCGGTACCGTGTTTGTCTTGAGCGCGCCCAGGCGATCTCGCAGCCCGTTTCCTTCAACAGCGAGCGGCCGCAACATTTTGGCGCCGCGACCGCGCAGAGCGTGCCGATGCGTGCCGGTGGATTCGTGGGCGATACGCGTCAGGGCGGCAGTTGCAACGTACCGGTGCTGACACTGAATCCGCATTGCAACGGCACGCACAGCGAATCGGTCGCACACATTATTGATGCGCCGTTGGCGATCAATACGGTGATTGCCGCGCCTTTGATCCCGGCCCGCTTGATCAGCGTCACACCGCTGCCGGCCGCCCAGGTCAGCGACGGGTATCGCCCGGCGCTGAATGCCGGCGACACACTGATCACCAGCGCAGCCATCGACGCCGCGCTGGCGAATGTTGACCGTCGCTGGTGCGAGGCGCTGGTGATCCGCACACTACCGAACTCGTTCGCCAAACGTGATGGCGATGAGAGCTTCCTGCGCGCACCGGCTTTCTTCAGTTTCGATGCCATGCAGGCGATCCGCGAGCTCGGCGTCAAACATCTGCTGGTCGACTTGCCGTCGCTGGATCGTCTCGATGATGACGGCATTCTCGGCGCGCACCGCCGCTACTGGCGCATTCACGACGGCGCGCGCGCGCTCAACGCCGACAGCGTGGCCGATGCCAGTGTCACGGAACTCATCTTCGTCCCCGACACACTCGCCGACGGCCCTTACCTGCTCAATCTGCAGATCCCTGATTTCCCCATCGATGTGGCGCCCTGCCGCCCCATCCTGATCCCGCTGGAGCCCGACCATGCTTGAAAACACGCTCGCTTACGCGCAAAAGCGCGACGCCCAGGACGAACTGCGTCACATGCGTCAGGCATTTCACTTCCCGCAGCATGAAGGCCGCGACGAAATTTATCTGGTCGGCAACTCGCTGGGCCTGCAACCGAAACGCACCGCCGAATACGTCCAGGAGTTGTTGACCGACTGGCAGCAGCTGGGCGTCAAAGGTCATTTCGCCGCCAAACATTCGTGGATGCCGTATCACGAGTTTCTGGCTGATGGCAGCGCCGCGCTGGTCGGTGCGCTGCCGCAGGAAGTGGTGTGCATGAATTCACTGACCGTCAACCTGCATTTGCTGATGGTCAGCTTTTACCGGCCGACCGCGACACGGCACAAGATTCTCATCGAGGACCACGCGTTTCCTTCCGATCATTACGCTGCCGAATCCCAGCTGCGCTTCCACGGTCTGGCACCGCGTGAATCCCTGCTGCTGGCAAAGCCGCGCGACGGCGAAGACTGCCTGCGTACCGAAGACATCGTCGCGCTGATTGAAAAAGAACGCGATGAGCTGGCGCTGGTACTGTTGCCCGGCGTGCAGTACTACACCGGCGAAGTGCTGGACATGGCGGTGATCACCGAAGCCGCGCACAAGGCTGGTGCCATGATCGGTTTCGATCTGGCCCACGCCGCCGGCAATATTCCGCTGTCACTGCACGACTGGAATGTCGATTTCGCCGCCTGGTGTTCCTACAAATATCTCAACAGCGGCCCCGGCTCCGTAGCGGGCGCTTTTGTGCACGAACGTCATCTGGGCAAGGACCTGCCGCGCTTTCATGGCTGGTGGGGTCAGAACAAGCAGATCCGCTTCCAGATGGGCAGCGAATTTCAGGCCATTCCGACCGCCGAGGCCTGGCAGTTGTCGAACCCGCCGATTTTGTCGCTGGCCGCCGTGCGCGCCTCGCTTGATACCTTCCAGGAAGCTGGCGGCATACATCCGCTGCGCAAAAAATCACTGGAATTGACCGGCTATCTGCGTTGGTTGCTGGAGCAGGAGTTTGGCAGCGCGCTGCACATCATCACGCCGCACGAACCGCGTCGGCACGGTGCGCAGTTGTCGCTGTCGATCAATCTGCATGGCAAGTCGGCGAAGCAGGTTCAGCAGTTGCTGGAGGCACAAGGCGTCACCTGCGATTTCCGCGAACCGAATGTCATGCGAGCAGCGCCGGCGCCCTTGTATTGCCGCTTTGAAGATGTCTGGCGTTTTGTCCAGTTGCTGAAATCCACCATTCAGGCCTGAGCGCGACCATGATGAAACCGCAACATATCCATATTGCCGGTGCCGGACTGGTCGGTTCGCTGCTGGCCATTTTTCTCGCCCGTCGCGGCTATCAGGTCACGCTGTTTGAAAAGCGGCCCGACATGCGCCGCACCGATATCAGCGCCGGTCGCTCCATCAATCTGGCACTCGCCAACCGCGGCATGGCGCCGCTGGAAAAAGTCGGTTTGCTGGACCGGTTCCGTTCGCTGATCCTGCCGATGCGCGGCCGCATGATCCACGACGAACAGGGAGGGCAAATGCTGCAACCCTATGGCCAGCAGCCGCATGAAGTGATCTATTCCGTTTCGCGTGGCGAACTGAACAAGCAACTGATGAGCGCCGCTGAAGCCACCGGTCGCGTGCAGATTCTTTTTCAGCACGAGATCGAACACATCGACTGGCAGGAAAAATCCCTGCGCCTGCGCAGTACGGCGGGGCAGGATGCCGGCCAGAGCCGCACGCTGGGTTTTGATCTGCTGATCGGTGCCGATGGCGCCGGCTCGGTGGTCCGCAAGGCCATCGATCAGCATTACGGTGTCGCCAGCGTCGAAGCGAAACTGTTTCATGCCTACAAGGAACTACATATCGACGGCGATGCCGATGGCCGCTTCCGCATGGCCGCCGACGCACTGCATATCTGGCCGCGCGGCGACTACATGATGATCGGCCTGCCGAATCCGGATGGCAGTTTCACCATGACGCTGTTCATGCCCGAGCAGGGGCCGCACAGTTTTGCCGCGCTCGACAGCGACGACAAAGTCCGCGATTTTCTGCAAACGCAATTCGCCGATGCCCTGCCGCTGATGCCCGATGCAATCGAGCGCTACCGGCACAATCCCACCGGCCTGCTCGCCACCGTGCATTGCCCGCACTGGCAGATCCCCGGCAAGGCTCTGCTGATCGGCGACGCTGCGCACGCCATCGTACCGTTCCATGGTCAGGGCATGAATTGCGGCTTTGAAGATTGCGCCGATCTGGATCGTCTGCTCGATGAGCACAGCGACAACTGGAGCGGTGTGTTCGCGGCCTACGAAGCGCTGCGCAAACCCAATGGCGAAGCCATTGCCCGGATGGCCGAGGAAAACTATGTCGAGATGCGCAGCAGCGTTCGCGATCCGGTATTCCTGCTCAAGAAAGCCGTCGGCTTCGAGCTGGAAAAGCGCCATCCCGGCCGCTTTGTTCCGCGCTATTCCATGGTGATGTTCCATCACCTGCCCTATGCCGAAGCGCTGCGTCGCGGATGCTTACAAAATGAACTACTCGATGCGCTATGCAAGGATTGCACGCGCGTGGAGGATATCGACTGGTCGCGCGCCGAGGCCCTGGTGGAACAGTATTGCCAGTGGCCGGCGATTTGAGCGTCGGGCCCGTGGGGGGGGGGCCCCGGTACCCCCCCGCCCCGGCCCGGGTGTAGCCCCAGCGTTGCGGGCCGCAAGTCGGGGGCCCCCCGGACGCCCGGGGGACAATGTTTTCCCTGGGGCGGGCTTTTTGGGCGTGGCCGGGGGGGTGGGGGAACCTTTTCCCCCCCCCCCACGGGCCGTGTTATCGCACCTCTTTTCCGTCCCTATCTCCTGTCGCAGCCCGGAAGCCCCGCCCATGTCATTCACATACTCCACATTGTCCCGCGCCCTGTTGCTATCCGCCGGTCTGGCAGCGACTGCGCTCGCTCCGCAGGTTTACGCCGCGTCAGCGACTGAACAGGCGCAGATCGAAAGCTGGCTGAACACGCTGGCCGCTGATGAAGCCGCCGGTCGTCTGGCCGGCACGCCGTCTTCGCAGCGTATTGGCGACTGGCTGGCCGGCGAAATGAAAGCACTGGGGCTGCAACCCCTGCCGGGACGCGACAGTTTCTTCCAGAGCTTCAGTTTCAAACTCAAGAACGGCAAGGAAGTTCACGGCCGCAACCTGCTGGCGATTTTGCCCGGCAGCCAACCGGCGGCGAACGCCGAATACGTGCTGCTGTCCGCGCACTATGATCACGTCGGCGTTGATCCCAAACACGGCAAGGACAGTATTTTCAACGGCGCCGATGACAACGCATCCGGCGTCACCGCCGTGCTCGGCACGCTGGCGCAACTGCAGCAACAAATCGCCAGCGGCCAGCGCCCGCAGCGGCACATTCTGGTCGCATTCTGGGACGCCGAAGAAATGGGCATGCGCGGCGCACGCCATTACGTGCAGCAACCGATCATCGCGCTGGAAAAAATCGTCACCAACCTGAATTTGGAAATGGTCGGCGTCACCAATGATGGCGGCCAGAAAAACAATATCTGGATGACCGGGCCGCAATTCTCGACGCTGTTCGAGGAGCTGAAGCCGGTGTTCAGCGCCCAGGGCTGGACCCTCGACAACGAACCGTTCCCGCAATGGAACCTGTTCCGCCAGTCCGACAACATCGCCTTCGCTGAAGCACGCAATGTCGGCAGCGCCGAGCAGCCGCAGTGGGCCGGCATTCCGGCGCACTCGCTGTCCGTCTGGCGCGGCCAGAAGTATTACCACCAGCCCAGCGACGAAGTGGAAAACATGGACTACGCCAACCTGCACGCCCTCACGCGCACGCTGGCACACGTCGTCCAGCACGTCGCCCAGCTCTCGGTGCGCATCAGCTGGAAAGCCGATGCGCCGGTGAAGTACGTGGCGTTGCAGGGATGTGAAGCGGATGCCGCGAAGACCTGCTGAGCACACCTGTTGAGACAAATCGGGGCGCTTTTAGCGCCCCGATTTGCTTTCCATCTGAATGAAATGAAACGGCCCGCAGAAATGGAGTGCAGTGCGCTGTTGCCCAGAATTCCTGTAGCAAATGAATCGGCAAGCGGACCCGTTCATAAGTCGTGGAAGCCTGCGTTCACGCCGCCGTTCCGCCCACCGTCAACTCATCCACTTTCAGGGTTGGCTGCCCCACACCAACCGGTACGCTCTGGCCGGCTTTGCCGCAGACGCCGATGCCGGAATCGAGTTGCAGATCGTTGCCGACCATGCTGACTTTGGTGAGCACGTCCGGGCCATTGCCGATCAGGGTTGCGCCTTTTACCGGTGCGGTGATTTTGCCGTCTTCGATGAGATAAGCCTCGGATGCGGAGAAGACGAATTTTCCGGAGGTGATATCCACTTGTCCGCCGCCGAATTTCGGCGCGTACAAACCGCGCTTCACGGAGCGAATGATGTCTTGCGGATCGTGCGGGCCAGCGAGCATGTAGGTGTTGGTCATGCGCGGCATCGGCAGGTGCGCATAGGATTCACGACGGCCATTGCCGGTGCTGCGCACGCCCATCAGTCCGGCGTTTTGTTTGTCCTGCAGATAGCCTTTGAGTATGCCGTTTTCAATCAGCACCGTGTGCTGCGTGAGCGTGCCTTCGTCATCCATGCTCAGCGAACCACGACGACCGGGCAGTGTGCCGTCATCGACCACGGTGCACAGCGGCGACGCGACGCGTTCGCCGACACGGCCGGCAAAGGCACTGGTACCTTTGCGGTTGAAATCACCTTCCAGACCGTGGCCAACCGCTTCGTGCAGCAACACGCCGGGCCAACCGTTGCCGAGTACCACCGGCATGACGCCGGCCGGCGCCGGAATGGCATCGAGATTCACCAAGGCATGTCGCACGGCTTCACGCGCGCACTCGAGGGCAAAGTCGTTGGCGAACAGCGTCGGCAGATCATGACGTCCGCCGCCGCCGGCATAGCCCTGCTCGCGCTTGCCCTTGTCCTCGACCAGCACGGAAATGTTGAAGCGCACCAGCGGCCGGATATCGGCAGCAAACGTGCCATCGCTGTGCGCAACCAGCACTTCATCGTGCACCGCCACCAATGAAGCCTGTACTTGCGTGACGCGGGCATCGAGGCTGCGTGCATAGGCATCAACACGTTTCAGCAAATCAATTTTTGCCGCTTCATCCAGCGACGGGATCGGATTGATGGCCGGATACAGCTCACGGATTTTCGGTCGCGCAAAGGAGCAAACCTGCAGCGATTGCCCGGCACGCGTGATTGAGCGCGCGGCGGTGGCCGCCTGTGTCAGGGCCTGCAGGTTGATGTCCTGCGAATAGGCAAAACCGGTTTTCTCACCGGCCAGCGCCCGCACACCGACGCCGCGATCGATGCTGAAACTGGCGTCTTTGACATGGCCATCTTCCAGCGACCAGGATTCATGCGTGCTGGACTCGAAATACAACTCCGCACCGGTGACGGCGTGACCGAGCAAATGCCCGAGCACACGCTGCAGGTGCTGATCATCCAGACCGGACGCGGCAAGTATGCTTTGGCTGACGGTATTCAGGGCGGAACTCATGCGGAGGAATCCTGTAAGCGGGCGGCGCTTGTGCGACCACGACGTTTTGCCATGCGCACAGCATAGCCAGAACCGCCGTGCCGGTCAGCGCCTTGTGCCGGCGATTCGACGCGCGGGAGAAAAATGTTTCCAGCACGGCGCCGGACAGAGCGTGATGAGCTTGTCCGACGATGATGGCGGGTTTGCGCGGCAGCAGTGATGCCTGAGTGCGGCCAGCTTTATGGGCGACTCAGGAGTAGCGCATCAATCTGCGTGTTTTTACGACCTGAGCATTGTTGCGACCTGCGCGCTGTAATGACCGGCGCGTCGTCATGACCGGCGCGGAATTGAGGCGGCGTCAGGCGAGCAGCGATCGTCTCGCCGTTTTGTCCTTCGACAAGCTCAGGACGAACGGGGAATTGTTCGGGCCCGCAATTCAGGGCGGACGTAGCCGAGCGGAATGAATCAGAGTGCTGAGTCAGAGTTCTGAATCAGTTTGCTGAACCGGTTTTGCTGAACCGGTTTTGCTGAGTCTGTCTTGCTGTATCAGTCGGTCTGACCAGGCCGCTCAGAATTTCAATGTCCGAACAGCTTGGTCCGAACTGGGCCGCAGGACCTGGCAAACGTGATACCAGAAAATGATTTGCAGCTCGCCGTTTGCGGTTTGCGGTTTGCGGTTTGCGGTTTGCGGTTTGCGGTTTGCGGTTTGC
>JAYSEY010000003.1:0-205864 GCA_041913605.1 Permianibacter sp. | reverse complement strand
GTTTGCGGTTTGCGGTTTGCGGTTTGCGGTTTGCGGTTTGCGGTTTGCGGTTTGCCAACAGCTCACCACACTCCCTTCCGTTCGTCCTGAGCCTGTCGAAGGATGAACGGCGAACCAGACTCACCGCGGACGTTCGCGCGCGCCGGCAACGCCAGCCGACGCGCGACGACTTTCCGCTTGCTTACGGTGTACGCCTTTACGCTCAGCCGACCGGCGCCACCACATCGCTGACGGCAATGCGCCGGTGTTGCAGCGCCGGGAAGCGGGTGCGCAGATCCTGCAGGGTTTTCAGCGGCGCGTCGGCGATCACCACGGCTTCACCTTCACCGGCTTCGCCGAGCACTTCGCCCCAGGGATCGATGATGACGCTGTGGCCATATGTGGCGCGACCGTTTTCGTGCAGGCCGCCCTGGCCGGGCGCGATCACATAGCAAAGATTTTCAATCGCGCGTGCTTTCAGCAGCGTCAGCCAGTGTGCGCGACCGGTGACGGCGGTAAACGCTGCCGGCACGCTGAGCAAGGTCGCGCCCTGCGCCGCGTAGTGACGAAAAAGTTCCGGGAAACGCAGGTCGTAACAGACACTCATGCCCAGCACATGATCGCCGCATGCGGCCGTCACCATGCGCTCGCCCGGCTCCATGCCCGCCGATTCGCGATAGCTTTCCTGACCGTCCGGCAGCACCACATCAAACAAATGAATTTTGTCGTAACGCGCCACGCACACGCCCTGCGGTGAAAAAAGCTTTGAGCAGGCTCGCACGCGCACACCATCGGCTTTTGCCGGATAGGTTCCCGACAACACCCAGATACCGTGCCGGCGAGCGGCATCGGCGAGCATGTGCTGAATGGGGCCCTGATCATCGGCCTCGGCGGACAGACGCTTGTCTTCCTCTCGCTGCGCCATCAATGCGAAATTTTCCGGCAGCGCCACGAACTGCGCACCGCGACCGGCCGCTTCGCTGATCAGTGCCGACGCCCGCGCCAGATTGGCCGCCACGCTGACACCCGACACCATCTGGATAGCTGCCAGTTTCATTTCACTGTCTCCCCGATTGATCCATACACGGCACAGCACGCGCCGTCATTACTGCTCATCCTGCGCCGGATGGTCGCGTGCGTCTTGTGCATTCACCGGTTCTTCGCGCACAGGTTGTTCACGCACAGAATTATCAGGTACTGCTTCTTCGCGTGTCTGGCTCGCGCGTTCCGGCAAGCCCTGCTCCGGTACCGGGATCTCGCCCTCGGTACGTTTCTGTTCAATCATTTCCGGCGCGTCCCAGCTGCCGGTGACGCTGTATTCAATGCCAGTGACCACTTTCACCACCGGTTCGATAAACAGTTTGTTCATCAGCCAGACTACAAAACCCGCTGGCGGATTGATCACCCAGCCGGCCAGCACCGGCAAACTCGAAGACAGTTTTGGCGCCACGTAGATTTGCTGGTCCAGGGTTCGCGCGGCCAGGTCGGTGGCGCCGCGAATATCGATGTCCGCCGACACGCCGGTGATGCGCGCATCCCGGGTATAGGCCACGCCGTTCTGGACTGTAAAACTGCCGCTGATGTCGTCGTAGAAAAAGCCGTCGCGGAACAGATCGCCAAACTCCAGACTCAGGCGACGCGTGAGCGATTGCAGGCTGAACAGGCTGAACACGCGGGCAAAGCGCTCCTTGCCGTCGGAGTCGAGCGCGATGTGACCGCGCTCGAGTTTCAGTTGCAGCATGCCCTGCAATTGACGGGTGCGCAGCTGCGCCGGATTGCCCGGCCAGTGCAGATCAATTCCGAGCCGCGCCGACGATTCACGGATGCCGAGATCCCAGCGCCAGTCGCTCATCAGCTTGCCGAGATCGGCGCTGCGCAGCGTGCCGTTCACCTGCGTTTCCCGGCTGGCATCCCGCCACCAGGCTTCGAGTTCGGCGTCCAGCAAACCTTCACGCAGGATGCTAACCTGAAAGTGTTTGTCACGCTCGACGCTGCGCGCGCTGGCCTCAATGCGGCCGAGATCGCGACTCCAGATACGGCACTGGCGACAGAGAATATTCATGTCCGGCCAATCGTCCGGACGCGAGCTGTCTTTCAGCAGCGCAATTGCCAGCTCGCTTTCTGTTTCCGGCGGCGCGGCCGGGTCTTCGCCGTTCTCTGTTTCCGGCGGCGCTTCATGGCGAAGCTCGTCGATGGTGACCTGCAGCGGTCCCTGACGGGCGATCAGCACCTGTCCATTCAGTGTCGGTGCGCGCAAATGCAAACGATAGCCTTCGTCACTGCCACTGCCGCCGAGCTGGGCATTGGCAATCGCCACGCCGTAAAAATCGACGCTGCCGATATCGAGTGCCAGCGCTGGTTGGCGTGCAATTTCAGCAATCGGGGCATTTGCGGTTTGTGTTTCAGGATCAGTGTGATGTTCGCTTTGCGCGAGCACATCGGCTGGCACATCAGCCTGCAGCGGAAACGCCTGCGCACGACTGCTGCGGGTGGCATCGGCAAGCAATTCAATCCAGGGTTTGGCTTCAACCTGTGTGAGACGACCGCGCACCGTCAGGCCGGGGCGGTGGCCGGCATAGGGCGTGCCGCCGAGCAGGATCTCGGCATGTCGTTCGGCAGCGCCATTGCGGCGGGACTGGAACGCCACGTCGTCACCGTAACGCGCCAGCATGGTTTCGCGTTCACCACCAAGTTCGTATTCAAAATTGGCGGCGCGTGTCTCGTCGGCACGTTTGCCATACGGCGCCGGCAGTCGTGCCACCACACCGAGCAATTCCGAATTGACGCGCACACGCAGACCACTGCTTTCACGTGACGGCAGACGGACATGCCCCTGATAGGCCAGCGAGCCGTCGATGTAATCACTGAAAATATGCGGCAACCAGGTTTGCACAGCATCGACGCTGGCGTCGCCGCTGATCTCGATGTTGCCGCTGCTGGCATCGCCAGACAAACGGCCGCGCATGCGACCGCCCAGCACTTCACCGCTGATCTCGCCGCCGGTGACACCGTATTCGGCAAACTGGACCGTGCCCGCCAACTGGCTGAGCCACAGATCCGGGCCGTTCAGCAGGCCTTCCAGCGCATCAAAACCAACGCTAGCGCGCACGGTGCTGTGCGCACCGTCGGCCAGCGGAATGCCCAGATGAAGTTTGCCGTGCAGATCGCCGTCCAGTTCCAGCACCTGCATCAGTGCATCAAGGTTTGCCTGCAGTGGCGTCGCAAGAATGTATTCGCGGGCTGTCGCCAGACGGCCACTGAACTGGCTGTCAACCGTCAGCACGCCATCCGCGCGCAGCGGCAATTTCGCCACGCCGTCATGCGCCCGCAAACCATTGCCGGTTTGCGCAGTACGGACCTGCACGTTCATGTCCTGACCGGTGAAATGCAGGTGCGCATTCAGATCCGTGAGCAGCGGCCACTCTGGCTGGAACTGCAGGGTGGCCGCGGCCAGTTCGCCTTCGGCAACGAAGACACCTTCGTTGTCGCCGTAGGGGAAAGCCTTCAACGGTCCGCGGACAAAGGCGCGTGCCTGCGGCAAACGTCCGGCGCGCACGGCATCGTCCAGCCAGCGCACCAGTCCCTCGTCCATGATGCCGGTGGGCAGATAGAGACTTTTGCGCGCGGCGTTGATGTCGCTGACGCCGGCGACCAGACTCATTTCGGCCTCGCCTTCACGCGGAAAATCAAAGCGGCCGCGCGCCAGCAATTTCAGATCGGCGTTGCCGAAACTCAGTGCCGGCAGATTCAGCACCACGCCGCTGTCATCAACCTGCCAGTCGGCGGCGACATCCAGTGTGTCGGCGCGCAGCGGTGCGCGGAACAGGCGGTGAAAATCCAGCACCCGATCGCGGCCACCGGCGCGCAGCGCGCCGCCGTCCCGGTGCAGCAACAGCCGGCCGGACAGGCCGTTCACCTGTGGCCATTGCGCATGGCTGTACTGGAGATCAGCAAACCCTATCGCTGCTGCCCAGTTCTGCAACTGATCCGCCTGCCAGTGCAAATCCAGTTGCACATTCGGCAAGCCGGCGCGTGGTTGCATCTGTTGCAGTTGTTTGCGGACATCGCGGCCCAGATGGTCACTGAGGCTGACCACATCGAGCAGATTCTGCAGCACCAGATGCTGCAAATCGAAACGCCAGAATTGCTGATCGTTCTGATTCTGCACCTCGCCGCTGATCTGCAGCGCCGGCCAGTCTTTCTCACCGTGCCGCACCTGCAAGGCATCGCCGCGCCACAGCCAGTGGCCGGTCTGATCACGGGAGAACGCCAGCGCGCCGCCAATCTGCAGCGCCGCCGGTGTTGGCGTCTGCTCGCTCTGCAATCGCAGGTCGCGTAGCGTGAACTGCGTTTGTCCCTGTTGCCAGGAACCGTCGCGCCACTCGGCCCAGAGTTTCAGGCCCAGATCGCCATCGGTCAGTTCGACACCGAGGGACTGCGTGCTGACCGGCAGATGCGCCAGCTCCAGCGCATCGCTTTCCAGATACAGTTTCAGCCAGTCGTCACTGGCCAGCGGATAATCCGAAAACGCCAGCTCAAACCGGGCGCGACCGCCGCGCTCAACCAGCAGCGCGCCGCTGGCCTGATGTTCACGGCGGGTATTGCGCAGCGACAGTTCCGGTATTTGCAGATCGATGGCATCGCCGCGCCGGCGGTAGTAGCGCAATTGCGTATCGGTGATGCTGACACCGCGCTGGCGCAGCAGTGAGTTGATTACCCAGCGCGCCGAGGCTTCATCACCGCCTTCACTGACACTGAAACCGACCAGCGTCGGTACACCGTTCTGATCAAGCGCGATGCCGGCGTGCAGACCGTCGAGTTCGAAGCGGCGCATTACCGGATGCAGGGTCAGCAGTGAACGCCAGAAATCCAGCGCTGCATCGAAGCGGCGCAAACTGAGCAGTGGTTGTTTGCCATCGGCCGACTGCAAACGCAGCCCGCTGATTTGCAGTTCCGGTCCGAACAGTCGCCAGTGCGTTTCCAGCGTGTCGATGTGCACCTGCGTGCCGGTGCGCTCGCTGATGTAGCGCTCCGCATAGGGCTTGACCCAGTGTGCCTGCGACCAGCCCAGACGCAGCAGACTGACCAGCAAGGCCAGCGCAATGATGGTCCAGGCGGCAAAACGCCAGAGACTCCACAGACCACGGCGCAACATCAGCGGACCGTCAGATCAGCACGACGTCGAACTGTTCCTGAGCGTACTCAGGTTCGACTTGCAGACGGATCGGCCGGCCGATGAACAGTTCCAGTTCGGCAACGCTGTTCGCTTCACTGTCCTGCAGCGTTTCCACCACCGACGCCGACGCCAGCACCAGAATGCCCTGCGCTTCATAGGCACGCGCAGCGCGGATGATCTCGCGGAACACTTCGTAGCAAACCGTGACCGCGGTTTTCACCGTGCCGCGACCGGCGCAGTGCGGACAGGTTTCGCAGAGTATGTGTTCGAGACTTTCCCGCGTCCGTTTGCGGGTCATCTGCACCAGCCCGAGCGCCGACACTTCCGAGATGGTGGTCTTGGCGTGATCGCGTTCGAGGGCTTTTTCCAGCGCGCGCAGCACCTGGCGTTTGTGTTCCTCATCGATCATGTCGATGAAGTCGATGATGATGATGCCGCCGAGATTGCGCAGCCGCAGCTGGCGCGCCAGCGCGGTGGCGGCTTCGAGATTGGTGCGGAAGATGGTTTCTTCCAGGGTCTTGTGACCGACAAAGGCGCCGGTATTGACGTCAATGGTGGTCATCGCTTCGGTTTGATCGATGACCAGATAGCCGCCGGATTTCAGCGACACCTTGCGATCCAGCGCGCGCTGGATCTCGTCTTCGACGCCGTACATGTCGAACAGCGGTCGCTCACCGGAATAGTGCTCGATACGCTCGGACAGACCGGGCATGAATTCTTCGGCGAACACGCGCATCTGCTGGCAGGCTTCGCGCGAATCAATGCGCACGCGCTCAACATTCTGCGCCCAGAGATCGCGCAGCGTGCGCACCGGCAGGCTCAGATCCTGATAAACGATCTGCGCGCAGGCGCAGTGATCCATATCGCCACGTATGCGCAGCCACAGGCGCAGCAGATATTCGGCATCGTGCAGCACGGCCGTTTCCGGTGCGCCTTCGGCTGCGGTGCGAACGATGAAACCGATATTGTTCTGCGTCGCCACCGGCGACAGGATGGCTTTCAGTCGCGCCCGTTCCTGATCATCTTCAATGCGCTGGGATACGCCGATGTGTTGCGTGTACGGCAACAACACCAGATAACGTGACGGCAGGGCGAGTTCTGTGGTCAGTCGCGCGCCCTTGCTGCCAAGCGGATCTTTCAGCACCTGGGCAATGACGCCCTGACCTTCCTGCAAGCGCTCGCGGATGTCCTGTTCGGACACCGGCTTGGGCGGCGCCACTTCGCCGTCTTCGCCGGCCAGCGCCGATCCGTTCTGCATGTCGGACACGTGCAGAAACGCGGCGCGATCCAGTCCGATGTCAACAAACGCGGCCTGCATGCCCGGCAGCACGCGTTTGACACGGCCCTTGTAGATATTGCCGACCAGTCCGCGCGCGTGCGCGCGCTCGACATGCAATTCCTGCAGCACACCGTTCTCGACCACGGCCACGCGCGTTTCCTGCGGCGTGACGTTGATGAGCAATTCCTGATTGACGGTCGGCAACGCTGACATGGGGCAATCCTTGTGATTCAGCGCGCGACGCGCGACGGGGATGATGATGCCGGCGAGACCGGTTGCTGCGCAGTCGAATTCGCCGCCGCCCATTCATTGAGCAGGCTGTCGACGTCATGCAGGGGCAAGCCCATGACGCCACTATAGCTGCCGTCCAGTCGCGTGATGAAACGCGCGGCACGGCCCTGCACGGCGTAGGCACCGGCCTTGTCGAGACCTTCGCCGCTGGCGGCATAGGCATCGAGTTCACTGTCACGCAGACAGCGGAACTGCACCTGCGAAACGTTCAGCCGCTGCGCAGAAAATCCGTCCGCGTGCAGGCCCACTGCCGTCATCACCTGATGGCTGCGACCCGACAGCCGTGCCAGCATGGCCCGCGCTTCGGCGACATTGGCCGGCTTGCCCAGCACTTCGGCATCGAGCACAACCGAGGTGTCGGCAGCCAGCACCGGATGCTGATGATCACAGGCAGCGTTCTGCCAGCCGGCGAGCGCCTTTTCCCGGGCCAGCCGCAACACGTACTGCTCGGCCGTTTCACCGGCCAACACAGTTTCATCGACGCTGCCTGAAATGACTCTGAACGTGATACCTATCTGGCGCAGCAGTTCAGCACGGCGCGGCGACGCGGAGGCCAGATACAGATCAAACGCGTCGCTCATGATTCAGCTCACATGAAAATGCCGGCGCATGGCGCGCAGCAGCGGGAACCAGACAAACCACAACACGGCGCTGGACAGGATCGGCAGCCAGTAATTGGCGCGAATGCTCGTCGGCCGGATGGCGTTTTCAATCCACAGGTGCAACAGCAGCGAAGCGCCGACCAGCATGGCAACAAACACGGCCTGCATCAGTCGCGAATACATGCGCACGCGGCTGTACAGCAGCACGCAGAAATAGCCGATGATGGAAAACACCAGCGCATCGAGTCCCAGCAACTGGCCGGCAACGACATCCAGGATCAGGCCGCAGACGAACGCCCAGCCGATGCCGTAACGATGCGGCAACGCGATCAGCCAGTAGACAACGGTCAGCAACAGGAAGGGCGGCCGGAACGGCAACCAGCCATCCGGCAAGGGCATCGTGCTGAGCACCAGCGCCAGCGCAAACGTGAGCAGCACCACCGGCGTGCCACGACGGGCCTGGGTCATCATTGCGCGCCCTCCGCAGCCGTGCCCGCCGGTGCCGCTGTTTCGGATTTGTCAGCAGCGGATGCCGCGTCCGGCCTTGCCCCTGCATTTTCGTCACTGCCGGGCAACCAGTTTTTCGCCGGCCAGATCAGCAACACTTCACCGCTGCGCTCCATGCGCGCGGCGGTGACAACATCGATCTCGGCGTAAGGCTCGGAGGGATCGCGATTGATCGCCACCACTTCACCAACCGGATACCCGTCGGGAAAACGCTCGCCCATGCCCGACGACACCAGCAGATCGCCTTCGCGGATATCGGTGGTGTTGGGCACAAAGGCCAGACGCAAACGATTGAGATTGCCGGTGCCCTGGGCGATGGCATTGAAACCGGTGCGCTCGACCCGCACCGGCAAGGCATGCCGCGAACTGGTCAGCAGCAGCACACGTGCGTGCTGGCCGGTGACTTCCACCACCTGACCCATGACACCGAAAGCATCGAGCACCACCTGACCGACATAAATGCCGTCATCACTGCCGAGATTGACCAGGATCTGCTGTTCGCGGGCGTCGAGATCGACACTGATCACTTCGGCAACTTTGCGCTCGCCGCGGATCTTGCGCGCCGATTGCAGCAGCGCGCGCAGGCGCGCGTTTTCCGACTCCAGGGCAACCAGCCGCTGCAACTGTGTGCGATAGGAAAACTGCTCGTCCTGCAGGCGACGGTTTTCGCGCAACAGGGCATCGCGTGACTGGAACGACTCGGCAAACCACTTGTAGAGATCCGCCGGCGCCGAGGCGATGTAGAACACCGGCGAGATGGCCGTGGCGATGACTTTGCGCAGGCCGGCGACATGCTCGCCGCGATGATCGAGCACCATCAGCGCCAGTGACAGCGCCACGGCGATGGCCAGACGGGTGTGTTGCGCGGGACCGCGCGTAAACAGGGCTTTGATGGCAACCTCCGTTGCGCACTCACGCCCGGTGTGGGGCGTCTGCGCTCAGGCCGCGGCGCGCCGGCGACCGCGCATTCCCTGACGAAAATGAAAACGCGCCGGCGACTTGGCAAAGTCGCCGGCGCGTCGTGAACCTCATTCCAGCGTGAACAGATCGCCGCCGTGCACTTCGATCATTTCCAGCGCCTTGCCACCGCCGCGCGCCACGCAGGTCAGCGGCTCTTCAGCGATGATCACCGGCAGACCGGTTTCTTCGGCGAACAGGCGATCAATGTCACGCAGCAGCGCGCCACCGCCCGTCACCACCATGCCGCGCTCGGAAATGTCGGCGGCAAGTTCCGGCGGGCATTGTTCGAGCACGCTCTTGATGGCACGCACGATGGCCGACAGTGGTTCCTGCAGCGCTTCCAGCACTTCGTTGCTGTTGATGGTGAACGAACGCGGAATGCCTTCGGCGATGTTGCGGCCGCGGACGTCGAGTTCGCGCAGTTCCTTGGCCGGAAATGCCGAACCGATTTCAATCTTGATGCGCTCGGCAGTGGCGTCACCGATGACCGTGCCGTAATTGCGGCGCACGTAGTCGATGATGCCTTCGTCGAAGCGATCACCGCCGACCCGCACCGAATACGAATAGACCACGCCGTTCAGCGACAGGATGGCAATTTCCGTGGTGCCGCCGCCGATATCGACGACCATCGAGCCGCGTGCTTCCGACACCGGCAGGCCGGCGCCGACTGCGGCGGCCATCGGCTCTTCGATGATGAACACTTCGCGGGCGCCGGCGCCGTAGGCCGATTCCTTGATCGCGCGGCGCTCCACCTGGGTCGAACCGCAGGGCACGCAGATCAGCACGCGCGGACTCGGACGCAGGAGAGAGTTGTCATGCACCTTGCGAATGAAATGCTGGAGCATTTTTTCAGTGACCTGAAAGTCGGCGATAACGCCGTCTTTCATCGGCCGGATGGCCTGGATGTTGCCCGGCGTGCGGCCGAGCATGCGTTTGGCTTCGATGCCGACAGCGGCGATGGTTTTCTGGCCGCCGGCGCGTTCCTGGCGGATGGCCACCACCGACGGCTCGTCGAGGACGATGCCGCGGCCGGGAACGTAAATCAGGGTGTTGGCCGTGCCCAGATCAATGGACAGGTCGGTCGAGAACAGGCCGCGCAACTTTTTGAACATGACAACGCAAATCCGGACTGGGGGGACCGGGTCGGCGAGCGGGTCGCGTCCCGGCAAAATCGTGATGCGCCCGGGTCCGGGCGCGCACTTGCAGGCAGTGTCGGCGAGACGCTCGCCGGCCACCGCGAATTGGCCGGTACTCTAGCAACCGCGCGCCTTGCAGGGCAAGCAAAGCGCCGGAAATTTCCCAAGAAATCCGCAGATTTAGCGCGCTTCGACCGGTCCGGTAGACGGCCGGGCGCGGATCAGCCGTCGCGGCCGTAACGGACGGCCAGTGCGCGCAGACTGAGCAGCTCGCGCTGGACACTCAGCAGCTGCCGGCGCAGCTCGGTGGAGGGGGCAGTGGCCAGCTCGCCGCGCAGGCGGTCAAAGGTGGTTTGCAGCTCGGCGAGCAGCACATCCATGGCCACCGCCGGCTTGGGCGGATCGACCAGAAACCAGCAGCCCTGCTCGCGGCGCAGCCGGTAAACACTGACAAACGACTCGCCGATCTCGGTCAGCGTGCGGCCGGCCGCGCTCTGTTCCTGACCCTTGCGTTTCCAGAGGTCGGCAATGGTGAAGAACCGGACTTTCGCGGTGGCGGCATCGCCAGCCTCCTCGACCGCCAGCAGCTCCGGCCGGGCGACCACGCTGAGAATGTCGTGCATCAGGCTGGGCGTCACCACCGGATAGAGATACTCGTTGCCGCGCCAGGTCGGCGTGGCCGCCTCCCAGCGCACCCGTTCGCCGCGCGGTTCGGCTTTCAGCTCGCGGTCGAGAAAGCTCGCCATCGCCAGACGGGCACTGGCCTGTTCAGGCTGGGCACAGGTCGCCCCGGCCTGCGCGCCTCCGGCCGCCAGCACCGACACCAGCGCGCCGGCCAGCACACGGACACAGGCCGGACGCGACAGCAGCCGGATCCGTGGCAGCAGGGAGAAGCAGGATGACAGGGACATGGTGACGCACTCCGGAAACCACCGGCCTGCGAATGGCCGGAACCGCACCGTACCCGCCCGCCCCGGCGTCAGCCGTGAACCGCTGCACGCGTTGCGTCACTTGCTGACGCAAAAAAGGGCAGTGTGTGCGCGAGCACACACTGCCCTTGTGAAGGCCGTCAAATCTGCGGAGGGATCAGTCCACCAGCAGCCGCGCCAGCGTGCGGATGCCAAGGCCGGTGGCGCCGGCGGACCAGAGCGCACCGTCGCTGCCCTGATCAGCGGCGGCGAGGTCGAGGTGCAGCCAGCCTTTGCCCTCATTGGGCACGAAGCGCGACAGAAAGCCGGCGGCGTTGCTGGCGCCACCCGGGCCGCCGCCTTTGACTGGCCGCGAATTGGCGGTGTCGGCATAGGCGGACGGGGCATTGTTCTGGTGCCAGCGGGCCAGCGGCAACGGCCAGTGCGGTTCGTTCTCGGCGTCGGCCAGTGCCAGATAACGGCTGCGCAGCGTGGTGTCGAGGGCAAACACGGCGTGGTAGTCGGTGCCGAGTGCGGTGACAGCGGCGCCGGTCAGGGTCGCGGCGTCGATGATCAGTTCCGGGTTCAGGCTGGCGGCGTATTGCAGGCCGTCGGCAAGCACCAACCGGCCTTCGGCGTCGGTGTTGACGATTTCGACACTGACGCCGTTCTTGTAGCGGAGGATGTCACCGAGTTTGTAGGCATGGCCGGAGACGAGGTTCTCGGCGCAGCAGAGGATCAGCGACACGCGCTGTTTCAGGCCGCGCAGGATGGCCAGCGCCAGACCGCCGGTGACGGTGGCCGCGCCGCCCATGTCGGCTTTCATGCCGAGCATGGCTTCCGACGCTTTCATGCTGTAGCCGCCGGAATCGAAGGTGATGCCCTTGCCGACCAGTGCCGCCTTGACCGGCGCGGCGCTATCGCCCTGCGGATTGAAATCCAGTTGCAGCATGGCCGGCGGCCGGTCCGAACCGCGGCCGACGTGCCAAACGCCGACCCAGCCTTCGCGCTCGAGTTCTTCACCCTTGAGGATGCGGTAGCTGATCTGGCCCGGCGCCAGCTCGCTGATGAACGCGGCCGCGTTCTCGCACAGCGCCACCGGCGACAGGTCTTCCGGGCAGCGGTTGATCTGCTCGCGCACCCAGTGCGACACGCGCACCCGCGCCAGCAATTCTGTCAGTTCGGCATCCGGCAGCGGTGCCCAGGCTATCGCCAGCGGCTGGCGGGCGGTGGTAAAGCCCTGGGCAAACGCCCACTGCCCGGCCAGATCCCAGCCTTCGCCTTCCAGTTGCACAGCCTGCACGCCCATTGCCGCCAGCCGGCGGCCGCCCTGCTGGATGCGGCGCAGGCGATCGTCACCGTTCAGGTGCAGCGTGGCGCCGGACTCGGTGTAACTCAGCACCGGATTCTTGCCCCAGTGTGCGGCGGCCGGCGAGCTCGACAAACGGACGGACAATGCAGTCATCGGGGTTTCCTTGGCGAGGGACAAAGTGGGCAAACGGCTCAGAGCAGATGGCCGAGCTTGCCGGATTTGGTGGCGAGATAGTGTTCGTTGTGCGGATTGCGGCCGAACTTCATCGGCACACGCTCGACAACGGTGAAACCGGCGTCTTCCAGCGCTTTGACCTTGCGCGGGTTGTTGCTCATCAGCCGCAAGCGGCGGATGCCGAACGCGCGCAACAGGGCCACGGCTTCACTGTAGTCGCGCAGATCGGCCCGAAAGCCGAGTTGCTCGTTGGCTTCGACCGTGTCGGCACCGGCATCCTGCAAGGCATAGGCGCGGATCTTGTTGACGATACCGATGCCGCGACCTTCCTGACGCAAGTAAAGGAGCAGGCCGCAATGCTCGGCGGCCATCATCGACAGCGCCGCCTCCAGCTGGAAACCGCAATCGCAGCGCAGGCTGTGCAGGGCATCGCCGGTCAGGCATTCGGAGTGCAGGCGCACCAGCGGCGCGTCGGCAGCCGCCAGATCACCGAGACTCAAGGCCACCGGCGCGCGATCGGCCGGCCCTTTTGCGGGTGCATGGATGGTGAATTCACCAAAACGGGTCGGCAGGCGGGCAGAAACCAGATCGGTAAGTGCGTGCACGGACGGTGAACCCGGAGCAGACATGGAACAAGCCCCGCTGTGAAACTGGGCGCGCATTGTACACCAGCCCCCTCGCGGCTTCGTTGACGGCGGCGAGCGGCAGGAATGCAAAATCACTGGCGAGAATTTGACCGTCGCGTTGTCGAAGATTCGGAAATCGCCTGCAGCGGCATCGACGCCGCCGCAAACACAGCGCCTGAAATGTGACCAGTGGCGCAGAGGCTCGCCACGCGGCCAATGAATCGGCATGCTGCAGCAACGGCGTCGGACGCGCGGCAGCAAACGCCCGCAGATCACCCTGTCGCCTCTCACCGTCACAGCATGCGCCACCGGAGCCAGCGTCAAGACCATGCGACACCTGTGTGCCCTCACCGACATTCCCGACGGCCAGGCCCGCGCCTTTGCCCATGACGAGCAGCAAAGCCTGCTGGTAGTACGCCGCGGCCTGCAGGCCTGGGCCTACATCAACCGCTGCCCGCATGCCGGCGTACCGCTGGAGTGGCAGGAAAACCGCTTCATGAGTCTGGACGGCACGCAACTGCAATGTTCACTGCACGGCGCATTGTTCAATGTCCACGACGGTTTCTGCACCTGGGGCCCGTGTCGCGGCCGCAGCCTGACGCCGCTGGCGCTGAGCATCGAGAACGGCCAGATCCACCTGCTCGATTGAACAAGAAGTGACCGCCTGCACATGACACTGAACATGACAATGCGGCTTGCTTCGCTGAAAAAACTTGTGCGTATAATCGCCGGCCTTGACCCATGGGCGAATCATCGCCCGGCGTCGTTCTCGGACGCGGTCGCGGCATCGGCTCAAGGGAGAAAAGCATATGGCGCAGAAACCAGCGGCAAAAAAAACCTCCACCGTAAAAGGTGGCAGCACCAGTAGCGCCAGCAAAACCAAAGCGGCCGCGCCGGCGAAAGCCGCCGCCAAAGCCGCACCCGCGAAGAAAGCAGCTGCTCCTGCGAAAAAAGCCGCAGCCGCCAAACCCGTCGTGAAACCGGCCGCCAAGACTGCTGCCAGCGCCAAACCGGCGGCAAAACCTGCTGCCAAACCGGCCGCGAAAGCCGTCGTGAAAGCCGCCGCAAGCCCGAGCACAAAATCAGCCGCTGCAAAACCCGCGGCAGCGAAAGCGGCCAGCGCCAAACCCGCCGCCAAACCGGCTGCCAAGGCTGAACCGGCAAAAACAGCCAAGACTGCAGGCGGTAAAGCCACTGTCAAACCGGCTGCAGTAAAATCCGCCGCCAGCAAACCAGCCGCACCGGCCAAAGCAGCCAGCACTGCTGCGGCAAAACCGGCTGGCAAAGCCGTCGCCAGCAAGGCGCCGGCCAGCAAAGATGTGGCGACCAAAACCGCCAGCAAACCGGCAACCAAAGCCGCCGCGGCAACGGAAAAACCCGTTGCCAAACCGGCCGCTGCCAGCAAATCCGTGGCCGCTGCTCCGGCGCCGGCCAAAAGTTCTCCACCGTCAGTTGAAAAACCCGTGAAAGAAAAAGCATCTGCTTCAACCGCCAAAGTCGCCGCTGCTCCGGCAGCCGCCGCCAAACCGGCCGGCAAGGCGACCAAACCGGCAGACACTGCCAAAGCCTCAACCCATGTCGTGAAAGCCGTTGCCAAGATGCCCGCGAAAGCCGAAACGGAAAAAGTGCGTCGTCCGAACCCGGACGCACAAGCCCAGCTGAATGCCTCGACCTCAGCCACGCTGGCGTCGCTCGGCATTGAGCCCTATCCGGTGAAGAACGGCGAGGACTACATGAGCGAACCGCAGGTCGCGCATTTCCGCCGCATTCTCAACACTTGGCAGCAGCAGCTGCGTGAAGAAGTTGATCGCACCGTGCACCACATGCAGGACGAAGCGGCCAACTTCCCGGATCAACTTGATCGCGCCACGCAGGAAGAAGAATTCAGCCTCGAACTGCGCACCCGTGATCGTGAGCGCAAGCTGCTGAAGAAAATCGGCGAAGCACTGAAACAGCTGGAAGCCGATGAGTACGGCTACTGCGAAAGTTGCGGCGTCGAGATCGGCATCCGCCGTCTCGAAGCACGTCCGACGGCGACGCTGTGCATCGATTGCAAAACGCTGGCCGAGATCAAGGAAAAGCAGTACGGCAGCTGAGTCGCTGTCACCTGTTCAACAACGCCCGCTGCATGCGGGCGTTGTTGTTTGTGGCACTTGAGCAGACTGACGGTGAGTACACTCAGTGTCGGGAGTGTTTTTGCAGGAGCATGGAATGCAAGCACAACTCGTTTTTGGGGTTATTGTTGGTATGGTGTTTGCGCTTGGAGTGTCGAGCAAAGAGATCCCGTTTGTTTCGTCACAACAAGGCAAGAGTATCCGGATTGAGGCGCACAATCAGAAACCGGTGATCCGCTGGTACAACAACAATCGCGCCACTGCCGACGTACAGATTGCACTTCCGGAGTGGCCACATCTGGTCGGCCAGTCGGCCGAGAGCGGGATGGCGTTACTGCAATGGTCCCAGTTCCGTGAAGTTTCGGGGACACCCGGCCAAGGCCCATACATTGGCGAAAAAAATCGCCTGATGTTGTACAACAATGGCCGCCTCGTCCTGAACAAGGATCACGTACTTCGCGCTTCACTCGCCGAAAAAGGCCAAGCGGTCTGGGTTACCCGTCGTACCGGTGACCGCGTTTGGCTGCAAACATTCGACAGTAACGGCGTCATGCTTGGCGAGCGTGAAACGGACGCTGAAGCCTATTTCCGTTGGTCCCAGAGCGGAGATGTGTTGTTCCGCATCGACAAACTTCCGGCGCCATTGGAGTTTTTCAATGAACGACTTGAACTCGTCGGGACCATGACATTGGGCCGCGAAATGGCCGATGGTCGCGTCAACGCAAAGAGCGGTCCCGCAGACATTGTTGCGGTCGACAGGAACCGCTTCTATGTCATCAATGCCATAGGCGGGATCAGTGCTTACCAGAACGGTGAGCAGGTGTGGCGAGCCGGTGCGTTGCGCCCCAAACCGATGAACCGGTATCACACCTGGTATACCCAGCTGTCGTTGTCACCGGACGGCCGCTACGTTATTGCCCGGTTTCCGGGCGCGCAGGATGTGTATGACCAGGAGGGCGTGAAGCTGTTGACAGTCAACACGCTGGACGACATTGACAACAGTCTGCAACAGCTCGGACTGTCGGCAAAACAACGCTCAGTTCTGGAGCGAAACACCAATGCGATGCTGCTTTGGGATGAGAACAGCGATCTGTATCTGGTCAGTTTTGGTCACCGGAAAAGTCCGCAACGTGAGGTGTATAAAATTGAACTACCCGCCGATCGCAAGCGTCCTGCCCGCGTACTGGTCCCCCGCAAGCCGGACGTTGCCGACAGCTTGCACGATCTGAGCGCGTCCTTGACCGAGTCACGTGTCGCCTTTGGTCGCGCACCCGCTTCCGCTCCACTGGGCGGGCAACAAAAAGTTGACCAATACGGTGACTGGGTCCCGCTTGATACGTCAGTTCATCATTGAGCTGTTCAGTCCCGGTGACCGTCAGGGCGGCACCGGGACAGTAGAGCCTTGCCAGTTGACAGAGAAAGCATGCCATGGCGCTGGCGCTTCGCTATTCTGGCGACGTTCCGCCCTCCTGATCCCAGCATGTTTACCCAAGTCATCGGCCGCTTCGCCCCCTCGCCTTCGGGTCCGCTGCATTTCGGCTCACTGATCGCCGCGCTCGGTTCGTGGTTGTCGGCGCGTGCGCAGGGCGGGCGGTGGTTGCTGCGCATCGAGGACATTGATCCGCCGCGCGAGCAGCGCGGCGCGGCAGACGTCATTTGCGAGCAGTTGCAGGCGCACGGGCTGCATCACGATGGCGAGCTGCTGTTCCAGAGCCGGCGCAGTGCGCGCTATGACGCCGTGCTGGCGCAGTTTCGCGACGCCGGCCTGCTCTATGCCTGCGACTGTCCGCGCAAACGTTTGCAGGCGCTGGGGCATCGCTACGACGGCCATTGCCGCGATCGCGGTTTGCCGCTGGTCGATGGCCATGCCTGGCGGTTGCGCATGTCCGGCGTGGACGGCCGCTTTCAGGATCGCATCTGGGGTGCCTGCGATTTCGCCCAGGGTAAAACCGATGATCCGGTGCTGCGCCGGCGCGACAATCTGTATGCCTATCAGCTGGCCTGCGTGGTCGATGATGTCGATTCCGGCGTCAGCGAAATTGTCCGCGGCGCCGATCTGCTCGATACCACGCCGCGCCAGATCGCGCTCTGGCGTCTGCTCGGCGCCACACCGCCGTCCTTCGCACATCTGCCACTGGTCGTGCAGGACGATGGCCGCAAGCTGTCCAAGCAGAATCATGCCCCGGCGCTCGACCTGCACACGCCGCTGCGCAACCTGCGCCGTGCGCTGCGGGTACTGGGTCAGGCGCAGCCGGCGGCTGACACGGTCGATGAACTGCTGCGCGCTGCCTGCGCACACTGGGACGAGGGCCGCGTTCCCAGCCGGCCGGTGGCGGCGAGTTCGCTTGCTATGCCTGATGCGCAGCCTGAGGCATGAAAGATCGGCTCCGGGTGCCGCCGCCCCGGCGGTTTGGCTGTTCAGCGTTTGCACAACGGAGGTGAGCAGCGCCGGCTCCCGGTGCTATCATTGCGCTTTCCGTTAACACGTTGACGCACCGTGGTTTTTTCGCGCATCAAGCGACTGTTCACCCGCTCGGCCGGCAAACCGGCCAAACCCCGCAAGCAGGTCATCCCGCGCGACCAGCACCAGCTGTCGCGACGCGACATCAGTGAAAACGCGCTGAAAGTGCTGTACCGGCTGAACAAGGCCGGTTACGAGGCTTACCTGGTCGGGGGCGGCGTGCGCGATGTGCTGCTGGGCCTGCATCCGAAAGATTTCGACATTGCCACCGACGCGCGACCGGACCAGATCCAGAAAGTGTTCCGCAACTGCCGGCTGATCGGCCGCCGCTTCCGTCTCGCGCACGTGCTGTTCGGCAATGATGTCGTTGAAGTCGCCACCTTTCGCGCCGGCAATGACGATGCGCCGCAAAGCGAGCACGGCATGGTGCTGCGTGACAACGTCTACGGCACGGTTGAAGAAGATGCCGTGCGCCGCGATTTCACCGTCAATGCGCTGTACTACAACATCGCCGATTTCAGCATTGTTGATTTCGTCGGCGGGCTGAAAGATCTGGAATCGAAAGTGCTGCGCCTGATCGGCGATGCCGACACGCGCTATCGCGAAGATCCGGTACGCATGCTGCGCGCGGCGCGCCTCGCGGCGAAGCTCGGTTTCAGTATCGAGAAACACACCCGCGAGCCGATTCCCGCGCTCGCCAGCCTGCTCGGCAATGTTTCGAATGCCCGGCTCTGGGACGAATGCGGCAAGCTGTTCCTGACCGGTCATGCGCAAGCCAGCTTTGCCCAGCTGCAAAGTCTGGATTTGTTCAACGTACTGTTTCCGTCGGCGCGCAAGGCACTCAAGCAGCCGCACGTGCAGGCGCTGTTCGAGGCCGTGTTCCGCAGCACCGACGCACGCATTGCCGACGACAAGGGCATCAATCCGGCCTTCCTGTTTGCCGTGCTGCTCTGGCCGGCCGTGCAGATGGAAACCGAAGCGCGCATTGCCAAGGGTGAACATCCGATGGTGGCGTTCAACGACGTCGCCAACAAAGTCATCGACGCGCAGCACGAAGTCACCGCCATCGCCAAGCGCTTCGGCCTGACCATCCGCGAGATCTGGCTGCTGCAATTCCGTTTCCCGCAGCGCACACCGGCACGTGCCGAGAAGCAGCTCAGTCATCCGCGTTTCCGCGCCGGGTACGATCTGCTCTGCCTGCGCGCCGAGGCCGGTGAAGCAGTGCAGGATCTGGCGGCGTGGTGGGACGCCTACCAGCACGCCGAGCCGGAGCAACGCGTCGCGCTGTGCAAGCGCATCGACAAGCCGGCCGAAGCGGAAAGCGAAAAGCGCCGCCGTCCGGCGCGCAAACGCCGGCGCAAACCGGCCGGTGAACGCCCGGCACAGGATTGATCCGGCGATGTCTGCGGTCACCGCCTATGTCGGTCTGGGCAGCAATCTTGGCCAGCCCGAGGCACAGCTGCGAGCCGCCTGGCAGGCGCTCTGCGCGCTGCCCGCTACCGGCCATCACCGTTGCTCGGCGTTCTACCGTTCGCCGCCCTGGGACGGTTCCGATCAGCCGGATTACCTCAATGCCGTCGCCGGCTTTGACACCACGCTGACGCCAGACGCCCTGCTCGATGCCCTGCAGGCGATTGAGCGTGCGCAGGGACGCCAGCGCGACGCCGGCAACCGTTACGCGCCGCGCACCCTGGACCTCGATTTGCTGCTGTACGGCGATCAGCGACTGGACACGCCGCGCTTGCAGCTTCCGCACTACGCCATGGCCGAGCGTGACTTTGTGCTGATCCCGCTGGCCGAGCTGGCACCGCAGTTGTGTCTGCCCGATGGCCGCTGCATCGCCGATCTGGTCGCCGCCCTGCCGGGCACGAACCTGCAACGCCTGGACGACTGATCGCCGCTGCCGGCGCAGGTATTGCCAGCGGCAGGCGATGGTGAAGCGCAGCGACTAAGCTGATCGGCGCCGCGCCGACCGCGTTCCGGCCCCGATGCGAGTCAGGGTCCCTGCGCCATGGCGCGGACGGGATCAGCAACTGCCCAATCGGCCACAAACTCGGGCACAATGCGCCGCAACAAAACCGGACGATCGTTCGCGATTGCCCGCCACCCGCAGCAAACGGGCGTCAACGATGCGCAAGATCACCATCACCCAGCTTGAAGACATGAAGCAGCGTGGCGAGAAAATCACCATGCTCACGGCCTACGACGCCAGCTTCGCGCATCTGGCCAGCAGCAACGGTACCGACTCGCTGCTGATCGGCGACTCGCTGGGCAATGTCATCCTCGGCCATGACTCCACCGTACCGGTGACCATGGACGACATGCTGCATCACACCGCCGCCGTCGCCCGCGGCAATCAGGGCAGCTTCCTGATCGCCGATCTGCCTTACATGAGCTACGCCACCAAAGAACAGACGCTGGCCAATGCCGCGCGGCTGATGCAGGCCGGCGCGCACATGGTCAAGCTCGAAGGCGGAGCCTGGCTGTCGGAAACGGTCGCCGCACTGAGCGAGCGCGGTGTGCCGGTCTGTGCCCATGTCGGCCTGACACCGCAATCGGTGGATGCACTCGGCGGCTACAAGGTGCAGGGCCGCGAACCGGAAGCGGCGGCGCGGATGATCCATGACGTACGCGCACTGTCGCTGGCCGGCGCCCGTCTGGTCGTTCTCGAATGCGTACCGGCCGCGCTGGCGGCACGCATCAGCCGGGAAATTCCCGTGATCAGCATCGGTATCGGTGCCGGTGTCGATACCGACGGCCAAGTGCTGGTCAGCCACGACATGCTCGGCCTGACGCCGGGCAAGCGGCCGAAATTTTCCAAAGATTTTCTCGCCGGCTGCACGACCGGTATCGCCGGCGCCGTGGCCGCCTTCAATGCCGCGGTCAAAGGCAAACAGTTTCCCGCCGACGAACACAGCTTCAGCTGACCCCGCACATCACCGCAGCCTTCATTTCAGGATTCGACCATGCAGGTTTTCACTGAACTTTCCGCGCTGCGCGCGCAGATCGCCGACTGGCGCAAGGCCGGCGAGCGCATCGCCTTTGTGCCGACCATGGGCAACCTGCACGAAGGCCATGCCTCGCTGTTCGAACGCGCCCGCGCGCACGGCACAAAGGTGGTCGCCAGCATTTACGTCAATCCGATGCAGTTCGGGCTCAACGAAGACTGGTCGCGCTATCCGCGCACGCTGGACGCCGACAGCGTGATCCTGAAAGAAAAGCAGGTCGATGCGCTGTTCCTGCCGGATGACAAGACCATCTACCCGTTCGGCACCGAAGTGCAGAGCTATGTCGAAGTCCCCAAGCTCTCCGATGTGCTCTGCGGCGCGTCACGCCCCGGTCATTTCCGCGGCGTCGCAACCATCGTCACCAAGCTGTTCAATCTGGTGCAGCCGGATGTCGCCGTGTTCGGTGAAAAGGATTTCCAGCAATTGATGGTGATCCGGCAGATGGTGCGTGATCTGTTCATGCCCATCGAGATCGTCGGCGCGCCGACCTGGCGCGCCGATGACGGCCTCGCGCTGTCCTCACGCAACGGCTATCTGACCGCAGCAGAACGTCAGCAGGCGCCGGTGATCCACCGCACGTTGACGCACACGGCAGCGGCACTGAAAAGCGGTCGCCGCGACTACGCGGCACTGGAAGCCGAAGGCCGCGCCGCCATCGACGCTGCCGGCCTGCGCACGGATTACTACGCAATCCGCCGTCACGAAAACCTGATGCTGCCGGACGCTGACGAACAGCGCTTCGTCGTGCTGGCCGCCGCCTTCCTCGGCAAAGCGCGGCTGATCGACAACATCCAGGTGGTCTGAGCCGGCCAGTCCGTCAGGGCCAAGCACTCAGGACTGATTCACACGTCAAGAAAAACGGCCTGTCAGGGCCGTTTTTTGTCTGCGGCCGGCCAGCGATGCGGGCGGCCACTTTTTCGCAGGCAGCAAAAAAGGGCGTTGCCGCCCTTTTTTTGCCCGACGTCCCTGTTCGGTCGCCGTCCTTGCGTCGTCCCTGCAAGACCGGACCTCCTGTCCAGCCTTCCGCACTTCCTGTGCGGTCCGACACATCCTGTGTCGTCCTGACGGCGATGCTGACGCATCATCCCTGCCGTGTCGTCCCGTTGCTCCGCTCCGGAGCGTCTTCCCTGCCATCCCTGCTGCTGTGCTCCGCACAGCGACGCATCCTGCGTCATCCGCTGGGGCCGTCCTGTGCCCGCGTCCTTGCTTGTGCGTCCTGCACGGTGCGCATTTTACGCATGCGGCAGTACACAATCGCCCCTGCCAACAACGAGCGTCCGCCGACGCACCCAGTCGCCGAAGTTTTCTTGTTGTTTAATTTCAATGACTTAACCAGATCACTCACGGCAAATCCAGGCCGGTTCTCTGCCTTTGTCCTACGTGCTTGTAAGACATCTCTCACAAACCCACGGGCAATGCGGCGCAATGTCCGGGCAAGCGCCAAAAGCCGTCTAGGCTTGGCAGGTGCATTGGAGGACTGAGCTTATGAACTGCCGCACCGCGTTGCTTTTCGTCCTGTGCCTGCTGGCCAGCGCGTCCCTGCCTGCTGCCGGGCAGAAAACCCTGCGCCTCTACATCTGGACCAACTATGTCGATGAAGCGGTACTCGGCAGCTTTGCCCGCGAGACCGGCATCCAGGTCAGCGTTGAAACCTTCACCTCCAACGAAGAACTGCTCGACGCCCTGAAAAGCCGTCCCGACCGCTACGATCTGGTCACGCCCAGCGCCAACATGCTGAGTCTGGCGCGCAGCCAGAAACTGCTGCAGGCCTTGCGCCGGGACAAACTGGGCAACTGGCGGGAGCTGGATGAACTGCTGCTGGAGAAGCTGCAGAGTTCGGACCCCGGCAACGCTTATGGCGTGCCTTACCTCTGGGGCACAACCGTCTTCAGCTACCGGCCGGCCGCCGTGCAGTCACGGCTCGGCAGCACAGCCCCGCTCACCAGCTGGAAGCTGATCTTCGACCCGGCAAATGCCGCCAAACTGGCGGATT
The DNA here is from genome assembly GCA_041913605.1 of Permianibacter sp. Classification (GTDB taxonomy): domain Bacteria; phylum Pseudomonadota; class Gammaproteobacteria; order Enterobacterales; family Permianibacteraceae; genus Permianibacter. The sequence goes on along the minus strand of JAYSEY010000003.1, from coordinate 183,338 downwards.
GCGGCGTCGCCCTGCTCGACTCGCCAACGGAAGTGATCCCGGCCGTGCTGCACTACCTCGGCACGGCCCCGACCGGGTTGAATCCGTCTGCGCTGGCGCGCGCCGAAAAGCATCTGAAACTGCTGGCGCCGCATGTGCGGTTTCTCGATGAAGACAGCATTGTCGAGCAGCTCGGCAAGGGTGAGCTCTGTGCCGCCATGAGTTTCTCCGGCGATCTGGCGCAGGCGCGGCAAGCGGCGAAAGGACGTGATCTGGTTCTGGTGATGCCTGACGAGGGCGCCGAGATGTGGGTGGACATGCTGGCGATACCGGCCCGCGCGCCCAATCCGGACGGCGCCCACCGGCTGATCAACTTCCTGCTGCAGCCGGAGAACATGGCGCGCCTGTCGAACAGTCTGCACTACGCCAATGCTGTCCCGGCGTCCTGGTCCGCCCTGACACCGGAACTGCTCAGGGAACCGGCGCTGTTTCCGGACCGGGCCGCACTGTCGCGCCTGTACCGGATGTCAGTAACGGATGGCGCGCTGGCGGCCATTTCGACGCGCATCTGGAACGCCGTGCGCAAAGCGCCGGAGACCGGCACCGCAGGAAAATAGGCGCACTTAGGACAAGAAAAAGGGCGGGAATTTTTTTCCCGCCCTTTTTTTACTTGCCGCTGTTTCATCCGTTGAAACGTTGGTGCTCCCTGCACCGTCCCTGATGGGCCTGTCCGTTTGCCTGTTCCCTGACCGACAGCCTTGTCGTGGAGCAAATTCTAGCCGCCGCTGACGCCACGACACGGTCGCGGCGAACTACGCAACCGCGGCAGCAATCTCTGGCGCGTCGCGCGACGCCGGAGAAACTGCCTCCTGATCAAGCAGATAGCGCAGCGTCAGGGTCGCTGGCCGGTTCCGGGGCAGCGCACCGACTACGCGCAGATGGCGCAGGTTCGCACAGCCCTGTGCGATATTGCTCACAAAACGACCAGCCAGACCGCCGGCCCCGGCCCAGACATGCCGACCTCAGGACAGGCCGAGCACGTCATCCATGCTGTACAGGCCGGCCGGCTTGTTCACCAGCCAGCGCGCCGCACGCACCGCGCCGTCAGCAAAATTGCGCCGGTCGAAGGCCTGGTGGCGGATCTCCAGATGCTCGTTGCCGGTGGCCAGCAACAGTGTGTGATCGCCGACAATCTCGCCGGCGCGAATGGTGGCAAAGCCGATGCTGCCCGGCTCTCGGGCGCCGGTATTGCCTTCGCGCGACAGCACGCCAGCAGCATCAAGCGTCGTGCCGCGCGCCTGGGCGACGACCTCACCCAAGCGCAGCGCCGTGCCCGACGGCGCATCAATCTTGTGCCGGTGATGCGCCTCGATGATCTCGGCATCGGCCTCGTGCATGGCCTTGGCCGCGATGCGTGCCAGCGCAAACAGCAGATTGACGCCGACGCTCATGTTCGGTGACAGCAGCACCGGGATGTCTTTTGCGGCAGCGACAATTTCCTCGCGGGCGGCGTCATTGAAGCCGGTGGTACCGATCACCAGCGGCGTGCGCTCGGCGCGGCAAATCTTCAGCAGATTCAGCGACGCTACCGGCTGGCTGAAATCGATCACCACCTGGGCTTTCTGCACGCCGGCCGGCACATCGGCGGTGAGCGGCACGCCAACATAGGGGAAACCGTGGATCACGGCGGCATCCTGGCCCAGTCGGTGATCCGACGCCGCGGCCAGCGCCGCCACCAGTTGCAGCTCGTTCGCTTCGCGCACCGATTCCACCAGTGCCCGCCCCATGCGCCCACTGGCGCCATGCAACATCACTTTCAACACGACTTCAGCCTCATCCGGGTTTTGCCTGACGGCAAAGACGGCGGCATTCTAAACGCTGACGTGGTGACCGGCGGGACTTTGCGACATGAGATTCACAACCACAGCGGTGGTCGCGACAGCGTTGGCAGCGACGCTACTGGCGACAGGGCTTTGGCTGAATCTGATCGGACCAGATGCGACACACGCCACGCCCACCACGACAACAGAACGGGCCGCCGACCTGCCCGTCCCCCCGGATCATGATCGGAAGAATGCAGCGGACCGGATACCGGCCACGGCAAGCGCAGACCACACCGACCCACTTCAGCAAGAGCGCATGCTGGCCTGTCGCGATTACCGCGCACTGCGCGACGGCCAGAAACTGCTGGTCGGCGTCAGCGATCAGAGTCTGGATACGCTGGCCCGGCAGCTCCCCGGAGCCGGCTGGTCACGAGAGGACATGCGTGAATTGCTGGCGCTGAATCTCGGTATCGAACGGATTTTTTCCCGCGGCCTGACGCATTTCTTTCAGGGCGGCACACGCCACAACAGCGATCCCTACGCCTATCTTTCCGAACAGGATCTGGAATCGCGCGCGCGTGCCGGCGATCCCGACGCCCACTTCCGTCTCGGTACACAACGGCTCGGCGCCCTGTTCACCAACCCGAACGGTTTGCACAGCAAAGTCTGGCCTGAATACCGCGCCGCGCTTGCCCTGCTTGAGCAGGCAGCATACGCCGGCAATACCGACGCGCTGATCGATCTGATGCAAACGCTGGAGCGCGCACCGCACACCGCCCGCGAACAGCTTGCAACACTGGAACCGGAAATGCTCCAGCAGTTGCAAACCGATTTCTATCGCTGGCATCTGTATGCGACAGAACATCCCGATCTCACCGTCCGCATGCTCGGTCATTTCTCCATGGATGATCTTGAACAGTACAAGGATGAACGCTTCCGTATCCTGTTTTCGAAAAGCGCACGGCAACTGCCCGCCGTGATGGCGGCGCGAAATACACTGACGGACTTGCCGCGCGCCAGCCGCGAAGAATTGCTTCGTACCGAGGAGCTGAAAGCGCGGCTTGGCGATGCCGAGCAGGCGTTGGAAATCCTCACCACACTGGAAGGTTCATGCCCGGAAACCGCCAAATCACACTGAAACATTCAGCCGCTTTCACGGCATTGCCGGCGCTACAGCTATAACGCGCAGTCGCCGCTTGGCAATTGACTGGACGCTGAAACGTCAACATCCAATCTCTGAAGATGCTGCAGAAAAAAAGGGCGCATACAAGCGCCCCTTTTTCCTGAATCAACCCAAAACGGATGTTTCAGTTCTTGCCGAGATCCTCAAAAAACTTTTTCACCCCGTCAAACCATGAGGTAGCGCGCGGATTGTGGCCGCTTTCGCCTTTCAGCGATTTCTCGAACTCCTCCAGCAGGGTTTTCTGTTTGCTGGTCAGGTTTACCGGCGTTTCGACCACCACACGGCAGAGCAGATCGCCCGGCGAACCGCCGCGCATCGGTGTCACGCCTTTGCCGCGCAAACGGAACAGGCGACCGTGCTGGGTTTCGGCGGGAATTTTCAGGTTCACGCGACCATCGAGCGTCGGCACTTCCACTTCGCCGCCGAGTGCGGCGGTGCCGAACGAGATCGGCACTTCGCAGAACAGGTTGCTTTCTTCACGCTGGAAGATCGGATGTTCCTTGACGTGCACGTGCACATACAAATCACCGGACGGCGCACCGGCAATACCGGCTTCACCTTCACCGGCGAGACGGATGCGATCACCGGTATCGACGCCGGCCGGAATACGGACCGACAGCGTGCGCTCTTTCTGCACGCGGCCCTGGCCGTGACAGCTGGTGCAGGGATCCTTGATGGTGGTGCCGCGGCCGCGACACTGCGGACAGGTCTGCTGCACCGAGAAGAAACCCTGTGACATGCGCACCTGACCGGCGCCGCCGCAGGTGGTGCAGGTGACCGGACTGCTGCCTTTTTTCGCGCCGCTGCCATTGCAGGGTTCGCAGCGCGACCAGGTCGGCACGCGCAGTTCGACCTTGGTGCCGCGTACGGCTTCCTCGAGACTCAGTTCGAGGTTGTAACGCAGGTCTGCGCCGCGCGCCTGACGATTGCCGCCACCGCCGCGACCAGCGCCGAAAATGTCGCCGAACACATCGCCGAAAATATCCGAGAACGACGCGCCGCCGGGGCCGGCACCACCGCCCATGTTCGGATCAACGCCGGCATGACCGTAGCGATCATAGGCTGCACGCTTGTCCGCATCGGACAGGATCTCGTAGGCCTCCTTGATCTCCTTGAATTTCTCCTCGGCCTCTTTGTTGTCCGGATTGCGGTCCGGGTGATATTTCATGGCGAGCTTGCGGTAGACCTTTTTGATCTCCGCTTCATCGGCATCGCGGGCCACACCCAGCAATTCGTAGAAATCTTTCTTGGCCATGCTTATGGACAACCTGTCTGTGTTCGCTTCAGTTCAGATCCGCAACGCCGACGCGTTCCCCTGTGCCGCTTCGCCTTTTGTCAGGCTCAGGACGAACGGAATCAGGGACAGCGCCGCGCACAAACTGCTCAGGACTTTTTGTCAGAAAACCCGTAGACGCTCGCGCGGCTACGGGTTTTCTGCCTGCATCACCAGCGCAATGCCGGACGCCGGAATTACTTCTTGTCTTTCACTTCTTCGAATTCGGCATCGACGACGCCGTCATCGCTGCGGCCACCGGCCGACTGCGCACCGGCAGCGCCGGCGTCCACGCCGCCCTGATCGGCATTCTTGTACAGACGCTCGCCAATCTTCTGCGCGGCTTGTGCCAGCGCTTCGGTCTTGGCTTCGATGGCCGCCTTGTCGTTGCCTTTCAGTTCCGTTTCGAGGGCGCTGATCGCCGCTTCGATGGCCGACTTTTCACCGGCATCGATCTGCAGCGACTCATCGGCCAGCGATTTTTTGGTCATGTGGATCAGGCTGTCGCCGCGGTTACGCGCTTCAACCAGCTCCTGGAACTGCTTGTCTTCTTCGGCATGCGCTTCGGCATCGCGCACCATGCGTTCGATTTCGGCTTCCGACAAACCGGAGTTGGCCTTGATCTCGATCTTCTGCTGCTTGCCGGTAGCCTTGTCGACCGCCGACACATGCATGATGCCGTTGGCGTCGATGTCGAAGGTCACTTCGATCTGCGGCACACCGCGCGGCGCCGGAGCAATCCCCGACAGATCGAACTTGCCGAGCGACTTGTTCTGCTGGGCCATCTTGCGTTCGCCCTGCAGCACGTGCACGGTCACTGCCGACTGGTTGTCGTCCGCGGTCGAGAAGGTCTGCGATTTCTTGGTCGGAATGGTGGTGTTCTTTTCGATCAACACCGTCATCACGCCGCCCATGGTTTCAATACCGAGTGACAGCGGCGTCACGTCGAGCAGCAGCACGTCCTTGACGTCGCCAGTCAGCACAGCGCCCTGAATGGCCGCACCGACGGCCACGGCTTCATCCGGGTTGACGTCCTTGCGCGGTTCCTTGCCGAAAAATTCGGTGACGATCTGCTGCACTTTCGGCATGCGCGTCTGACCGCCGACGAGGATCACTTCATCGATGTCCTTGACGCTCAGGCCGGCATCTTTCAGCGCGATTTTCACCGGCTCGACCGTGCGCTGGATCAGTTCATCGACCAGCGATTCCAGCTTGGCGCGCGTCAGCTTGATCACCAGGTGTTTCGGACCGGTGGCATCGGCAGTGATGTACGGCAGGTTGACTTCGGTTTGCGTCGACGACGACAGCTCGATCTTGGCTTTCTCAGCGGCTTCTTTCAGACGCTGCATGGCCAGCGGATCACCGTGCAGATCCATGCCGTTGTCTTTCTTGAATTCTTCAACGAGGTATTCGATGACGCGCAGGTCAAAGTCTTCGCCGCCCAGGAAGGTGTCGCCGTTGGTGGCCAGCACTTCGAATTGCTTGTCGCCATCGACATCGGCAATTTCGATGATGGAAATGTCGAAGGTACCGCCGCCCAGATCGTACACGGCGATTTTCTTGTCACCACGACCGCCCTTGTCGAGGCCATAGGCCAGCGCGGCAGCGGTCGGTTCGTTGATGATGCGCTTGACGTCGAGACCGGCGATGCGGCCGGCATCTTTGGTGGCCTGACGCTGGGCATCGTTGAAATAGGCCGGCACGGTGATCACGGCTTCGCTGACCGTTTCGCCGAGATAGTCTTCGGCGGTCTTCTTCATTTTCTTCAGCACTTCTGCGCTGATCTGCGGCGGCGCCATCGGCTTGCCGTCGACTTCCACCCAGGCGTCACCGTTTTTGGCGGCGACGATCTTGTACGGCACCATCTTGATGTCTTTCTGCACGACATCGTCGGTGAACTGGCGACCGATCAGACGCTTGACCGCGTACAGGGTGTTTTTCGGATTGGTCACGGCCTGGCGCTTGGCGCTCTGGCCGACCAGGGTTTCGCCGTCTTTGGTGAAGGCAATGATCGAGGGCGTGGTGCGCGCACCTTCGCTGTTCTCGATCACGCGCGGCGTACCGCCTTCGAGAATCGACACGCAGCTGTTGGTGGTGCCGAGGTCGATACCGATGATCTTGCCCATGTCATTGACTCCTCAAGATTGCTGTTTGCTGGTTGCGGACCGGGTTTCGCTGCACCGGTCATCGCGGCATGTCCACTAGTTGGGGATGGCTTCCGGCAGATCAAGCACAGTTCACAGGGCTTTTTTCTGCCGCCACCCGGCGCGCTCAGGGCGCGCGGGAAACGATGACCCGGGCCGGGCGCAGCAGACGGCCGTGCAGGGTGTAGCCCTTCTGGACCACCATCAGCACCGTGTTCGGCGCGACGTCGGCATTGGGCTGGGCGACCAGCGCCTCATGCAGCTCGGGATTGAAGCTCTGGCCCTGGGCGGAAATGACCTGGACGCCGTGCTTTTCCAGCGTCGCCAGCGTCTGGCGCTGAACCAGCTCCAGACCGGCGTACACGGCCTTGGCCGCCTCGCCTTCAACCTGCTGGGCCAGGCCCTGATCGAGCGCATCCAGCACGTTGAGCATTTCGCCGGCCAGCTTCTCGACCGCGAACTTGGCGGCGTTTTCGGCATTGCGCTCGGCGCGTTTGACGAGGTTGTCGGCGTCGGCCTTGGTGCGGACCATCAGGTCCCAGTTCTGCTTGGCCTTTTCCTCGGCGGTGTTCAGATCGGCGCGCAGGCGCTCGATCTCGACACTCAGATCCAGACTCTGGGCCTCGGCAGCTTGCGGCTGCTGGGCATTCTCGACGGTGTTTTCCGTGCTCATGGACACTCCCCGGGGACAGCGGCGGTCAGGACGCGACCGCAAGAGTCGGCCGTTATGGGGATGGGCCCGGGGTTTTCAAGGTGAGGGGGCCGGGGCCGAAGCGGGACGGCGATGTTCGGGATGAACAGCGGCAAGCTGATCCGTCAGGGAGCGTGGCCGAATGAATTCGGCCCCTCAGTGCTCCATTCGTTATCGGGCAGGGCCATGCCGGTTCCGCCCGATGGATGTGGGGCCGGATTGATTCGGCCGCGGCAGGGCGGGCCGGCACAACACTCGCCGCCAACCGCGGGCACGTGTTACCCGCCTCACTCCTCCACCGACAGCGCCGACCCCAGCAACCGCGCCGTGATATCGACCACCGGGATGACCCGGTCGTAGGCCATGCGCGTCGGGCCGACCACAGCCAGCACGCCGACCCGGTCGCCGTTGACGGTATACGGCGCGCCGACCAGTGACACGCTTTCCAGCCCCGGCTGGCCGGCTTCCTGGCCGATGAACACCTGCACGCTGTCAGCGGACAGGCACTTGTCGAGGATGCCGAGGATCTGCTGCTTGCGGCCGAACGCCTCCATGACTTCACGCAGCGCCGCGACATCACCGCCGCCGGCCAGCTGCAGCAGGTTCAGTTCGCCGCTGAGATGAAAATCATCCTGCGGTTCGTTGCCCTGCAGCGCCGCTTCGGCCACGCGCATCAGTTTGCTCATCATGCTGTCGGCCAGATGCCGGTCGGCCTGCATCGCAGTCAGCAAATCATTGCGCGCTTCGCGCAGATCGCGGCCGGCAAAATGCTGGTTCACATAATTCGCCGCCTGCTGCAGTTCGTCGCGGGTGTAATCGCGATCGCAAAACAGGATGCGGTTCTGCACTTCGCGATCCGACAACACCAGCACGGCCAGCACGCGCTGGTGGCCGATGGGCAGGAACTCCAGCGCTTTCAGCGTCTGCACCTGACGGCGCGGCACGCGCACCAACCCGGCCATGTGCGTGACTTCGGAGAGCAGGTTCGAGGCCTGATTGAGCAGCGATGCGGTATCCAGCTCGGGCTTGAGCTGGGCGCGGATGCGCGACACGTCGGGTTCGGCCAGCGGCTGTATGGTCAGCAGGTGATCGACAAACAGCCGGTAACCGAGCGCGGTCGGCACTTTGCCGGCCGAGGTGTGCGGCGTGGTCACCAGACCGAGATCTTCCAGCTCCATCATGACGTTGCGCACGGTGGCCGGACTGATGCCCAGATGCGACATTTCCGCCAGCGTTTTCGACGCCACCGGCTGGCCCTCGCGCAAATATTGCTCGACCAGCGTCTTCATCAGTGACTGGGCGCGGAGGCTGAACTGTCGGGTCATTGCGTGTGATTCCGTGGCGGCCTGCGGCCGGACGCCGAGTATGTCGGCCACACGCACATCCGCCAAGCATTGATAACGCAAACGGGGCCTGACGGCCCCGTTTGCAGGACGCGAACAACCGCAGGCTCAGGCAGTCGTCTTACGCACTTTGTACCAAGCCGCATACATCGCCGGCAGCACCAGCAGGGTCAGCGCCGTGGCGATCAGCAGGCCGCCCATGATCGCCACCGCCATCGGTCCCCAGAACACCGAACGGGCCAGCGGGATCATGGCCAGGATGGCGGCCAGTGCGGTGAGCATGATCGGCCGGAAACGGCGCACGGCGGAGCCGACAATCGCTTCGTAAGGCGTCAGCCCGCTGGCAATGTCCTGCTCGATCTGATCGACCAGAATCACCGAGTTGCGGATGATCATGCCGAACAGCGCGATCACGCCGAGCATGGCGACGAAACCGAACGGCTGATTGAAGATCAGCAGGAACGCGGTGACACCGATCATGCCCAGCGGCGCGGTCAGCAGCGTCAGCCACATGCGCGACCAGCTCTGCAATTGCAGCATCAGCAGAATGGTGATCGCGGCGATCATCATCGGCATTTCGGCATTGATGGACGCCTGCGACTCCTTGCTCTTTTCCAGCGCGCCACCGGTTTCGATTTTGTAGCCGGGCGTGAACGACTGCGCCAGCTCGGCCAGTTTCGGCGCGATGGCGTTGGTGACATCCGGCGCCTGCACGCTGTCGGGAATATCAGCACGCACGGTGATGGTCGGCTGCCGGTCACGGCGCCAGATCAGGCCATCTTCAACTGCCGTTTCGATGTGCGCGATCTGCGACAGCGGCACCGAGCGACCGCTGCCGGCATGCACGTGAATGTTCAGATCTTTCAGCCGGCCCAGATTATGCCGATCCAGATCCGTGGTGCGCGCCACGACATCGATCAACTGATCGCCTTCGCGGTACTGGGTCATCGGCAAACCGTTCAGCAGGGTGCGCACGCCGAGCGACAATTCCTGCGTGGAAATGCCCAGCGCCCGCGCCTTGTCCTGATCGATGCGCAGCCGCACGATGGGACTCTGCGCAAACCAGTCCGGGTGCACGTCCTGGGTATGCGGATGCGCACGCATGATGCCGGCCACCTGTTCGGCGTAACCGCGCACTTTGTCCGGGTCCGGACCGGAGACGCGGAACTGCACCGGATAGCCGACCGGCGGACCGTTCGGCAACCGCGAGGCGCGGGCGCGTACACCGGGGAAATCGCTGGCGAACAGTTTGCGCAAATCCTCGATCAGGCTTTCCCGCTCCTCCAGCGACCTGGCCAGGATCACGAACTCGGAAAGATTGGTGTTCGGCATTTGCTGATCGAGCACCAGCACGAAACGCGGACTGCCACCGCCCAGATAGGCGACAAAATTTTCCACCCGCGGATCGTTGGCCAGCCAGGCCTCGAGCTTTTTCGCCTCGGCTTCGGTGGCGCGATGCGAGGCGCCATCCGGCAACCACAGATCAACGATGATCTCCGGCCGCGTCGAGTTGGGAAAAAACTGCTGCTGGACAAACCGGAAACTTCCCACTGCGGCAACGAAAGCCAGCACCGAGGCGATGATCACCGTCTTGCGGTATTGCACGCACCACTCCACCAGCGCACGGAAGCGTTTGTAGAACGGTTTGTCATAGACCGCGCTCTCGTGTGCGGCATGCTGAGGCGTCGGCAGCAGCAGATAGCCCAGATACGGCGTGAACAACACCGCCACGATCCAGCTCAGGATCAGGGCAATGCCGACCACGGCAAAAATCCCGAAGGTGTATTCACCGGCCGCCGACTGGGCAAAACCGACCGGCAAAAATCCCGCGGCGGTGATCAGTGTGCCGGTGAGCATCGGAAAGGCTGTGCTGGTGTAGGCGAAGGTCGCGGCCTTGACCCGGTCAAAACCCTGTTCGAGTTTCAGCATCATCATTTCCACGGCGATGATGGCGTCGTCCACCAGCAAACCGAGGGCGATGATCAGCGCACCGAGGGAAATTTTCTGGAAGTCGATACCGAACGCGCGCATCAGCATGAAGGTCGCCGCCAGCACCAGCGGGATGCACAGCGCCACCACCAGACCGGTGCGCCAGCCGAGGCTGAAAAAACTCACCAGCAAGACAATGGCCACTGCTTCGGCCAGTGTGCGCATGAATTCATTCACCGAGGCCTTGACCACTTTCGGTTGATCCGACACCTGATGCAGGTCGATACCCACCGGCATGTCGCGCTGCAATTCACCCCAGGCGTTGTTCAGGCGTTCGCCGAGTTTAAGGATGTCGCCGCCCGGTTGCATGGACACCGCGATGCCGATCGCATCCTGTCCCTTGAAGCGCATGCGCACGCCGGGCGGATCGGCATAGCCGCGCTCGATGCGGGCAATGTCACCAAGCTTGAAGATGCGGCCATTGGCCTGAATGCCGATGGCGCGAATGCTGTCCACCGAATCAAACGTCCCGGTGGCACGCACAAACACCCGGTGCGTGTCACTGACCACATCACCGGCCGAGGCCATGACGTTCTGCGCCTGCAGGGTGGCGACAATCAGTTGCGGATCGATGCCCAGCTGCGACAGCTTGGCGTGGGCGAATTCGATGTAGATTTTTTCCGCCTGCACGCCCAGCAATTCAACCTTGGCGACATCTTTCACGCGCAGCAGCGCGGCGCGCGCCCGCTCGGCCTGCAGGCGCAGGTCGGCATAGCTGAAGCCGTCGCTGGTCAGCGCGTAAATCGAGCCGAAGGTGTCACCAAACTCGTCATTGAAAAACGGCCCGATGACTTCCGGTGGCAGCGTGTGGCGGATGTCATTGATCTTCTTGCGCGCCTGATACCAGGCGTCAGGCACCAGCTTGGGGTCGACGTTGTCGCGCAGGAACACAAACACATAGGTTTCGCCGGGTTTGGCAAAACTCTGCACGTGATCGATACCCGGCACTTCCTGGAGTTTCTTTTCCAGCCGCTCGGTCAACTGCTGTTGCACGTCCTGCGCGGTTGCGCCGGGCCAGACGGCGTTGACCACCATGACCCGGAACGTGAACGAGGGATCTTCTGCGCGGCCCATGCGGAAATAGCTGAGCGTGCCGGCCAGCACAATCAGCACCATGAAAAACTGGATCAGCGTCGGATGGCGCAAAGCCCATTCGGAAAGATTCGGGCCGCGCATCATTCGATCACCCGTACCTGTTGACCGGTATGCAGGCGATTGACACCGGCGGTCACCACCCGGTCACCATCCTGCAGGCCGCTGGTGATGATCACGTCGTTGTCCTGATAGGCGCTGACGCTGATGGCGCGCAGCTGCACGCGCTGATCGGCATCGATGATCCACACCTGCGGCTGGGCACCGGCCTGATAAATCGCCGTCAGCGGCAGGCGGATCACGGTCTGGCCCTTGCCGCGCACCAGCACGTTTGCAGTCATGCCCAGACGCAGATCCTTATCGGCGTTTTCAACACTGATGCGTGCGCGATAGGTGCGCGTTACCGGATCGGCATCGGGGGCCAGTTCGCGCAGTTTGCCGACGTATTCCTTTTCCGGCAGCGCCCAGAGACTGATGCGCAAGCTGGCGGCGTTTTTCAGCTCGTCAACGCGCGACTCGGGAATGGCGATCTCGACTTCGCGCTCGCCGCTGCGTGCCAGCGTCATCACCGTCTGCCCGGCCGCCACCACCTGACCGGCCTCAGCCAGCACTTCGGTGACGACGCCAGCCGCATCAGCTTTCAGCTCGGCATAGGTCGCCTGATTGCCGGTGACATCGGCTTGCGCACGCGCCTGTTGCAGCTGCGATTCGGCAACGCGGAACTGCGATTCGACACGCCGGAAATCGAACTCCGACACCAGTTGCCGGCCACGCAGTTGCTGGAAGCGCTCGTAATCAGCCCGGGTGCGGGCGAACTCCGATTCCGCGGCCTTGACGGCGGCCTGCGCGGCGCCGGCCTGCAGGGCCAGATCGCGTTCATCCAGACGGGCCAGCACCTGCCCTTCGCGGACCACGGCACCGGCATCGACCAGCCGTTCGGCGATCTTGCCCGGCACCCGGAAACCCAGCCGGCTCTCGACCCGTGCCCGCACCTCGCCGGAATAGTCCGCTGCCGGCGTCAGACCGCTGCCGGCCACCACCAGACTGCGCACCGGCCGGATCTCTTCCTGTTTTTCCGGCGTGTCGCGACAGGCACTGAGGCCGGCAACAAGCAGGAGCAGGCCGGCCAGCGGCCAGCCGCCTCGCCCTCTGGACAGTGACAGGAAGCGGGTCATCGGTGCATCTCCTTATCCGGTTCGCAGGGCCGGGGCTGGCACGCCCCGCAGCGGACATCGCCCGGCTGGGCGGCGGCGCATGTTACCACCGTTAACTTAACAACATTAAGTCAGACCAGTGGCAGAATTGCCGCTTTCCCGGACGGACCGCGCATGGCGCAGACGGCAGCGCCGATGGCGCCGTCGTCGCCCCGGACAAACCGGCGTCATCGTCACGGCGGTTGATGCCGGTGCCTGCCCGCACAGGCCCTTTCGGCTACACTGCCGGCGACCCGTAACACGCAAGTATGGAAGCCCCGCCTTGGCGCGCCAGTCTCCGCTCCGTTTTCATCGCATCGGCATCATCGGCAAACCCCGTCATGCGGCTTCGGCCGAAACCATGCGCGCGCTGCGCGATTACCTGCTGACCAAAGGCTGCGAAGTCTGGGTGGAGGAAATCGTCGGCCGCAGCCTGGATCTGCCGGCCAAGGAACTGATCCCGGCGCTGGCGCTGGGCACCAGCTGCGATCTGGTGGTGGTGGTCGGTGGCGACGGCTCGATGCTGCACGCCGCGCGCACGCTGGCGAATTTCCCGGTGCCGGTACTCGGCATCAACCGCGGTCATCTCGGCTTTCTCACCGACGTGCCGCCGACCGCGTTCAAGCGCAAACTCGACGACGTGCTGGCCGGCCGTTACACCGAAGAGCGGCGCTTCCTGCTGCAGGCGCGCGTGCTGCGCCACGAAGATCCGGTGGCCGCCAGCGAAGCGCTGAACGACATCGTGCTCTATCCCGGCGAGATCTCGCGGATGATTGAGTTCGAGATGTATGTCAACGAACGCTTTGTTTACAGCCAGCGCGCCGATGGCCTGATCGTCTCGACCCCCACCGGCTCCACCGCCTACGCGCTGTCGGCCGGCGGCCCGATCATGCATCCCAATCTCAATGCCATTGCCGTCGTGCCGATGCTGCCGCACACGCTGACCAGCCGGCCGATTGTGCTCGACGGCGATTCACGCATCGAAATCGTCATTGCCGCCAGCAACCGCACCAAACCGCAATTGTCCTGCGACGGTCAGGTGCACATCACACTCGAGCCGGGTGATTCCATTCTGATCAGCAAGAAAATCGAAACCCTGTGGCTGATCCACCCGGAAGATCACGACTACTACCACATCCTGCGTACCAAGCTGAACTGGGGCAGCAAGCTGTAACCCGGGTTGTGCGGCGCCTTTCCGTTTTTATCAGCGATCTGTTTTGCGCCAGCGTTCCGCTCAACGGAACACGACAAAACGCGCCAGCAAGCGGCGCGTGAAGGGCGCGAAGATCAGCACCAGCGGAAAGGCAATCGGCCAGGCGATCAGGAAACCGTGCAGCCATTTACCGGCAAAGCCAGTGATCCAGCCAAGATTGACCAGCGTCAGGATGCCGGACATGCAGAACGCCATCAGGCCGGACATGACGGCAGCGAACAGCAAGGGTTGCAGACGGGCAGGAAGCGTCAGGGACACGGGACACCTGGAGTAATTTTGTACAGCGCCGCGGCGCGGAAATGGCCGGCGCGTCACGCTGTTTGTGCGCACGCGAGCCGCCGGGTTGAGCCGCCGCGCGTTATAGCCCATCCTTGCCGGCGCTGCCATTGTCAGGATTCCGCTGCAGATGAATTTCCCGCCACTCCCGGACATGCACGCGCTGCTGGCGCTGGCGCTGACAGCCGTCGCGCTGTACCTGTTTCGCCGCGAAGATTTGCAGCTGGAAACGTCGTGTCTGGCCGTGCTGATCATTCTCGCCGCGCTGTTTGAATTTTTTCCCTATGAAGGCCCGCTCGGCAAACTCGATGCAGTCAGCGTGTTCCAGGGATTTGGCAATGAAGCGCTGATCACCATCTGCGCACTGATCATGGCCGGCGAAGGCTTGTCGCGCACCGGCGCGCTGGAACCGGTCGGCCGCTTTCTCGGCCGGCTGTGGCGTTTCAGTCCGGCGCTGGCGTTCTTGTTCACGCTGGTCGCCACCACGGCCATCAGTCCGTTCATCAACAATGTGCCGCTGATGATCGTGATGATGCCGGTGCTGATCGCCGTGTCACTGCGCGCCGGCACCGGCCCTGGCAAATTGCTGCTGCCGGTCAATCACGCCAACATTCTCGGCGGCCTGATCTCGACCATCGGCACCTCCACCAACCTGCTGGTGATCAACGTCGCCGCACAGCAGGGCGTGCGTGAACTGCACATGTTCGAATTCTGGGTGCCGGGCACCATCATGGCCAGCATCGGTGTGCTGTATCTGTGGCTGGTGGCGCCGCGTTTGCTGCCGGCCCGCCATCGTGAAGGCGAGCGCGAAAGCGTGCGCCTCTACACCGCGCAGCTGCGTGTCACCGCCAGCAGTTTCTGCGCCGGCCGCACGCTCGGCGAATGCACGCGCAAAACCGGCGAACTGCTGAAAGTCAGCCGCATCCAGCGCGGCGAGGACATCACGGTGATGCCGGTGCGCAGTGCCACGCTGCTCGAAGGTGATCGGCTGCTGGTGCATGACAGCGCGCAGAATCTCAAGGAACTGGAAAACATCCTCGGCGTCACGCTCGATGCCGGCGATGCCGAAGCCGGTGATAACCGGCCACAGCATGACGATCAGCAACTCGCCGAAGTGGTGGTCACGGCCAATTCACTGCTTGATGGCAGCACGCTGAAAACCGTCGCCTTCCAGGAAAATTACGGCCTGACGTCGCTGGCGCTGCACCGGCGCGGCGAGCAGGTACATGGCTCGCGCAAAACCATTGCCGACGAAAAACTGATCGTCGGCGACGTGCTGCTGGTGCAGGGCTCGCCGGCGCAAATGACCGCCCTGAAAAAGCGCGGCGATCTGCTGGTGCTGGACGGCACACTGGATCTGCCGCGCTCATCGCGCGCCAGTCTGGCGCTGCTGATCATGGCCGGCGTGGTCACGGTGGCGGCCGCCGGCTTGCTGCCCATCGCCATCGCCGCGTTGTGCGGTGTATTGCTGATGGTGGCGACGCGCTGCGTCACCTGGGATGAAGCCGCGCAGGGCCTCAGCATGCAGGTGATTCTGGTGATGGCCACCAGTCTGGCGCTCGGCACCGCCATCCTCAATTCCGGCGGCGCCGACTGGCTGGCCAAACTGTTTGTCGCGCTCAGTTTCGGTGCGCCCGATTGGGTGATGCTGTCAGGGCTGATGTTGCTGATCGCGATTTTCACCAACGTCGTCGACAACAATGCTGCCGCCGTCATCGGCACACCGATTGCCGTCGGCATTGCCCATCAGCTCGGCGCTGATCCGGTGCCCTTTGTCATTGCCGTGATCTTCGGCGCCAATCTCTGTCTGGCGACGCCGTTCGCCTACAAGACCAACATCCTGATCTGGAGCGCCGGCAATTACACCTTCGGTGACTACATGCGTCTGGGTTTGCCGCTGATGTTGCTGATGTGGCTGCTGGGCAGTGTGCTGTTGCCGATGTTTTTTCCGCTCTGATCATCCGCTCACGGCGACACACATCACGGTAGTCACGCTCAACGCGTTTCAACGCACGGCGAACGGACTCACGACGCTACGCGCAACACCAGATT
The DNA here is from genome assembly GCA_041913605.1 of Permianibacter sp. Taxonomy (GTDB): domain Bacteria; phylum Pseudomonadota; class Gammaproteobacteria; order Enterobacterales; family Permianibacteraceae; genus Permianibacter. The sequence goes on along the minus strand of JAYSEY010000003.1, from coordinate 167,087 downwards.
GCCGCGCTTGTGGCCGCTGTCCACCAGCCGGTGCGCCTCGACCATGGCGGCGAACAGCAGGTGCGTGCCGATCAGCGGCCTGAATTCACCACGCTCCAGCATGTCCACCAGCGTCTGCAGATCGTCACGACGCTCGGGCGCCGGCCCCACCACAGCACGATGCGTGCTGGTCAGCGCGATCCACGGTGCACGCAACATGTCGGGCACCGTCGCCAGCACTTGCAGCAGACGACCACCGTCGCGCAGCACCGGACGGCAACGCGCATACGGCGCCGTGCCCACCACATCCATGATCAGATCGTAACGGGCGCTGCCGTGCGTGAAATCTTCGCGCGTGTAATCGATGACGTCATCGGCACCGAGCGTGCGCATGACACTGACATTGTCCGGCCCGCACACCGCCGTGACGCGCGCACCGGCCAGACGCGCCAGCTGCACCGCCGCCGATCCCACCGCCCCCGCCGCGCCGTTGATCAACACCTGCTCACCGCGTTGCAGTGTTCCGCGCCGGAAAAAATCCAGCGCCGCCGTGCCGCCAAACGGCAGTGCCGCGGCATCTTCGTCGGAGATGCTCTCCGGCAGCAGGACAACGGCGCCCTGTGCGGATACACAGCAATATTCGGCATGCGTGCCCATGCGCATGCCGGTCACCGCCAGCACCCGGTCGCCGAGTGCAAAGTGCCCTGCGCCGGCGCCAATGGCGTCGACCACGCCGACGCAACTGTTGCCGAGGACCGGCTGACGCGGTTTGCCGAAACCGAAAATGAGTGGCGCCAGCACGCCAAAGCCACGCGGCATGATGCCGCTGCGGATGCGCCAGTCGGCGGAGTTGACCGAGGTGGTCAGGACGCGCAGCAGCAACTCGCCCTTGCCGGGCACCGGCACCGGCCGTTCGTCCAGACGCAACACCTCCGGCGGACCGTAGCGATCCACAACCCACGCTTTCATGCCCGATGTCTCCCTTTCCGTCCGCCGCGCGGCATCACACCAAATGACGCCTTTTCAGCGCATCTTTTGCTGGTCGCCTTTTAACAGAGCGGGACGACACCCGTTTACCGCGCCGGGCGAAATTGTGGAATTTTCACACTGCCATGCGACGCAGGCACGGCTAACGGCGCCAACGCGCGGGCAAAACAAAAGGCGCCGCAGCGCCTTTTGTTTGGATGGACCTGTTTGCAGGGGCCTGATCGCCAGTTCCGGTCATGCCGGTCCTGCCGCGATGCCGCTTACATTTTCGGCTTGGCGTCGATGTTTTTGCGCAGGCGGATGTTGAGCATTTCCACCACCACCGAGAACGCCATCGCGAAGTAGATGTAGCCCTTGGGAATGTGGAACGCGAGACCTTCGGCGATCAACGCCACGCCGACCAGGATCAGGAAGGACAGCGCGAGCATTTTCACGGTCGGATGCCGATCAACGAAATCGCCAATGCTCTTGGCAGCGAACATCATCACGCCGACAGCAATCATGATGGCGATGACCATCACCGGAATGTCATTGGCCATGCCGACCGCCGTGATCACCGAATCCAGCGAGAACACGATGTCGATAATGGCGATCTGCACCAGCGTGCCGTAGTAGGCAGCGTGGCGAACCACCAGATCATCGTCACCTTCGCCTTCGACGGCGGCGTGGATCTCCTTGGTCGCCTTGACCAGCAGGAACAGGCCACCGCCGATCAACACCAGATCACGGCCGGATATTTCCTGGCCGAGAATTTCAAACAGCGGCGTCTGCAGACGCGCGATCCAGGCCAGCGACACCAGCAGCATGATGCGCGTCAGCATGGCGAGGCCAAGGCCGAGTATGCGTGCCGACTGGCGCTGTTGTGGCGGCAGCCGGCCGACCAGAATGGAAATGAAAATGATGTTGTCGATGCCGAGAACGATCTCGAGGGCCGTCAGGGTACCGAGCGCGATCCAGGCCTCGGGGCTGTAAATCCAGTCAAACATGAAAACGGGGGTCCTGGCTGTGTACCGGCGTTGCGGCACCGGTGGCAGGGTGATGCCGTTCGGGCGGAACGCCGGCTGGGGCGTGGAAACCGGCGGGAAGTCCGGGGCGGCAAGGATACTGGAGCCGCCGCCGGCCGGCCATGCGCAATTCACGTCCGGACGGCGGGGACGCTGGCCACTGGCGGGCACCGGGATCCGGCTGTGGGGCCGGATTTATCCGGCCGCGGTTTGTCCCCCGCACTGGCCGTCTCGTAACGGGCAGAGCATGGCCGAATAAATTCGGCCCCACAGCGGTAGCGGACCTGTGTGGACGAAATCGCTGCGGTTTCCTTCGCTCGCTCCGCCTGTCATGCCGGCCCTGAGCCGGAATCTCACTATCAGTGCCGCCCACCCCGCCCGGCGCGCAGGTTTTCCCCTGCACTCATCCGACCTTCCAGCAAAAATGACAGCGGTGTCATTTTGTCATGACGCGAGGCTTGATCTCGTCTGCCGCGGCGCGGAATATCGCCAGTCCCGCTGGAGCAAATGCTCCCGTCCCGGCCGCCGGGACTGACAACAACATCAGGACGAGCCATGACAGATACGGTTTATCCGGTGCCGGCCGCCACCGCCGCCCGCACCCGCGTCACCGCCGGGCGTTACGCCGAGCTGTACGCACACTCCATCAGCCAGCCCGAGTCCTTCTGGGCCGAGCAGGGCCGGCGCCTGCAGTGGAGCAAGCCTTACACGCAAGTAAAGGATGTCTCCTATGCCGCCCACGACCTGCATATACGCTGGTACCACGACGGCGAACTGAATGTGTCCGCCAACTGCCTCGACCGGCATCTGGCCGAACGCGGTGATCAGGTGGCCATCATTTATGAACCGGATTCCCCCGATGAGCCGGGCCGGCGCATCACCTATAAAGAGTTGCATGCCGAGGTCTGCCAGTTCGCCAATGTGCTGAAGTCACTGGGCGTCCAGAAAGGCGACCGGGTGAGTATTTACTTGCCGATGATCCCGCAGGCGGCCGTGGCCATGCTGGCCTGCACCCGCATCGGCGCGACGCATTCGGTGGTCTTTGGCGGCTTCTCGCCGGAGGCGCTGGCCGGTCGCATCGAGGATTGCCAGTCCAAGCTGGTGATCACTGCCGACGAAGGTCTGCGCGGCGGCAAGAAGATCCCGCTCAAGGCCTGGGTGGACGAGGCCCTGACCCGCAAGGGCACCGAGTGCGTCGAGCATGTCGTGGTGGTCAAACGCACCGGCGCCGCCTGGCTGACCCACTCGGGGCGTGACAAGTCCTACGAAGCGTTGATGGCGCAAGCAAGCACTCACTGCGACGCGGTGCCGGTGAATGCCGAGCACCCGCTGTTCATCCTTTACACCTCCGGCTCAACCGGCAAACCCAAGGGCGTGCTGCACACCACCGGCGGGTATCTGGTGTACGCGTCGATGACGCATGAGCTGGTGTTCGACATCCAGCCCGGCGACATCTACTGGTGCACTGCCGACGTCGGCTGGATCACCGGCCACAGCTATGTGCTCTACGGTCCGCTGGCCAACGGCGCGACCACGCTGATGTTCGAAGGCGTGCCGCAGTTCCCGGACTGGTCACGCTTCTGGCAGGTGGTCGACAAGCATCAGGTGACGGTGTTCTACACCGCCCCCACCGCCATCCGCGCGCTGATGCGCGAAGGTGAAGGCCCGGTCAAATCCTGTTCGCGCCAGAGCCTGCGCCTGCTGGGCTCGGTCGGCGAGCCGATCAACCCGGAAGCCTGGGAGTGGTATCACCGCGTGGTCGGCGACAGCCGCTGCCCGATTGTCGATACCTGGTGGCAGACCGAGACCGGCGGCATTCTCATCAGCCCGCTGCCGGGCGCCACCGACCTGAAACCGGGTTCGGCGACGCGGCCATTCTTCGGCGTCCAGCCAGCCATCGTCGATCCCGAAGGCAGGGAGCTCAGCGGCGCCTGCTCGGGCAATCTGGTGATCAAGGATTCCTGGCCGGGCCAGATGCGCACGGTTTACGGCGACCACCAGCGTTTCATCGACACCTATTTCAGAACCTACCCGGGCTGCTACTTCACCGGCGACGGCGCCCGTCGCGACGAAGACGGCTACTACTGGATCACCGGCCGGGTCGACGACGTGCTCAATGTCTCCGGCCACCGCATCGGCACGGCGGAAGTGGAGTCGGCGCTGGTCGCGCATTCGAAAGTGGCCGAAGCGGCCGTGGTCGGCTGCCATCACGACATCAAGGGTCAGGGCATCTATGCCTATGTGACGCTGGTCGCCGGCGCCGAACCCAGCGACAAATTGCTCGACGACCTGAAAGCCACCGTGGTGCGCGAGATTGGCGCCATCGCCCGACCTGACTACATCCAGTGGGCGCCGGGCCTGCCCAAGACCCGTTCCGGCAAGATCATGCGCCGCATCCTGCGCAAGATCGCCGCCAACGAGTTCGACAGCCTCGGTGACATCTCGACGCTGGCCGATCCGGGCGTGGTCCAGCAACTGATCGACAACCGGCTGATCCGCTGACGCGGCGGCTTGCCGGCGCGCCGTACCCTGTTATGCTGGCCGGCGCGCCGGCAGAAGCGCAGCAAGGAGCTTTGAGCATGTCCGACCTTCGCATCATCAAGAAGTATCCGAACCGCCGCCTCTACGACACCGCGATCAGCTCGTACATCACGCTGCACGACATCAAGGAACTGGTGATGACCTACACACCGTTCAAAGTCGTCGATGCCAAGAGCGATGAAGACCTGACGCGCAGCACACTGCTGCAAATCATTGCCGAGGAAGAAGAGAAAGGCGCGCCGATCTTCGGCACGGAAATTCTCCTGCACTGCATCCGCATGTACGGCGACTCCATGCAGGCCATGGCCGGCCGTTTCCTTGAGCAGTCGATGAAACTGTTCGAAACCACCCGCAAGGACGCCACCGATCCGGTGAAAGCCATGTGGCAGGCCAACCCGATGCAATTCATGCAGAGCATGGCCGAGCAGAACCTGAACATGTTCAAGACCATGCAGCGCAACTTCTTCGCCGCCCCGGAACCGCGCAAACCGGCGGAAACCGACGACGAAAAAACCGGCAGCTGAACACGCCCGCCCCGGACGCAAAAAGCGCCCGTTCGCCAGCCCACCTCGCAGGGCCTGCCGAACGGGCGTTTTGCTGTCCGGGTTTTCCGCGTGCAGATTTACCGAAATGAACGGTCATTCCGGAAGCAGCGAAACCGCTATCAGGAATCTCGTTGCAGACGAGGCACTCGTTCAGGGAGATTCCGGCTCAAGGCCGGAATGACAGGCGGGCGAGTGCAGAAAAATCGCGGCGCTTGCAGCGGAGAGCACTCAGCTACCGTTGTGGGGCCGAATTCATTCGGCCGCGTCCCCGGCTTGCGAGACGGCCGGGGCTCCGTGAGCCGGACAGCGGCCGGATAAATCCGGCCCCACAGCCGGATTCGGGCGACAACGCCGTGCGAGTCGTGACCGGTCCGCTCCAACACCGCAGCAATGAACCGTACAGCAGCAACGAACTGTCATTCCGGAAGCAGCGAAGCCGCTATCCGGAATCTCGCAGCAGACGACGCGCTCATTCAGGGAGATTCCGGCTCAAGGCCGGAATGACGGGCGGGCGAGTGCAGAAAAACTGCGGCGCTTGCAGCGGAGACCACTCAGCTACCGCTGTGGGGCCGGATTTATCCGGCCGCGTCCCCGGCTTGCGAGACGGCCGTAAATCCGCGAACCGGACAGCGGCCGGATAAATCCGGCCCCACAGCCAGATTCGGGCGACAACGCCGTGCGAGTCGTGACCAGTCCGCTCCAACACCGCAGCAATGAACCGTACAGCAGCAACGAACTGTCATTCCGGAAGCAGCGAAGCCGCTATCCGGAATCTCCCTGCAGACGACGCGCTCGTTCAGGGAGACTCCGGCTCAAGGCCGGAATGGCAGGCGGGCGAGTACGGGAGAATCGCGGAACTATCAGCGGGGGCACTCCCGCCCACGTACTCAAAACAACTCGATATCCGACGCAGCGGCCGGTGCCTGCACACCGCTGCGCGGTTTGTGGGTCTGACCGGCCTGTTCCAGACGGCGCACGTAGTCGCTGACCGGCTGGCCGCGCCGGCCCTGCAGTTGCGCCGCCTGCAGCGCGCCGTGCCGGCATTCATCGCCGATAGCCTGCAGTTGCACCACCACCTGATCGAGCATCTGCCGCACCCGATCCTGAAACTGCAGTTGCACCACCACTTCGGCAATTTCCTTCTGCACCTTCGCCGCGTTGTCGGTGAGCAGCTGGTCGGCGCTGGACAGCGTGTAGGTGGTGAACTTGTGTTGTTGTATGACCTCGAAGATCACCTTGTTGGCATCGGCGACCAGCGACTCTTCCTGCCCGGAGACCTCGCGCGCCTTGTCGACTATCTGCGCGACGCGGGCATTGATGCCCTGAGCCTTGGTTTTGATTTCGTTGCCGGTTTTGCCCGAACGTGTCGCCAGCGTGCGCACCTCGTCGGCGACCACAGCAAACCCGCGGCCCGCTTCGCCGGCTCGCGCCGCTTCGATCGCCGCGTTGAGCGCCAGCAGATTGGTCTGTTTGGCAAGACTCTCGACGGCGTCGGCCATGGTCACCAACTCGTGGGTGAACTGGTTCAGCGATTCGATTTCCGCCGACACCGCCTGACGCAGGGCCAGCGCTGACTGCAGCGACGTGACCACCTGATTCAGCTCATTCTGGATGTGCTGCGCCGTGCGATGGATGGTTTCGCGACTGGTGTAGTCGCCGCCGTCGCCGGTCGCGACGCTCATCGCCAGCTGCATTTCCTGGCCGAGCGCGAAAAAGCGTTTCGAGATGGCATCAACCGCATCGGTGGAATGGCGTTCGGCGATGCCGATCTGGCCGGCCCAGTAGCGTCCCGCCTCAGCCAGCGTCGCGGCCAGACTGTCGATGCCGCTGTCTGTTTCCGGCTCCGGCTTCCGCGCCGATTCCGGTTCGGCAGGCGGATCACGCCCGAGCAACACCAGTGCCGGCAACAGCAGGGTGGCCAGCACCGCCGGCCCCCATTGTCCGGCCGCCAGCAGCCACAGCAGCAACAGGGTTGCCAGCCCGCCCGCCGCCCACAAAACGCTTCGCTTCATGCGTCTCTCCCTGTCCCTGCCACTACCCCCGATGCGGGCGGCAGCCGCCTTGTCCGGCTGGTGTTGTGCTCCGCGCCACGCATGCAGCGATCTGCCACCGGCCTGCCGGCCCTGTCTGTCACACGGCAAACAGAACATAGCAGCCGGTCTGACCTTTGCCAGACGCGCGCTGGCAAAGGCCGGACCGGCTGCTATTTTTCAGCCAGCACGCCAGATCAGCACCGCAGCCCTGCACACCTGCGTGCGTCTCCCGGACCGCGTTACCGGGTGGCCAGCGGATGACCAACGCGCCGGAGTCGAATATGCCCCTGTCTGCCCGTCTCGCTGCAGTCGTCGCTGCCGTCGCCCTGCTGCTGGCCCTGCTGCTGCTCTGGGCAGGACTGCCGGCCTGGCTGGCGGTGCTGCTGGCCGCCGGTCCGTCGCTGCTGCTGGCGCTCTGGCCACGGCCCGCGCCCGTCAACCCCGCCACTGTCGCCGTAGCACCGGCCGCCGAACACGCGCAGCTGATCGATGCGCTCGGCCACAACCAGCACGGCATCGTCGGTGAGATCGGCCACCTGTCCGACAACTGCGGCCGGCTGAAAAGCATGTTCGGCGAGACCATGCAGAAACTGACCCAGAGCTTCCTGCAGATGGAAAATCTGGCGCGCCGACAGCAGGAACTGTCCACCGCCATCGGCCGCCATTCCGACGGGGCGGAAGGCAAGACCATCGACTTCGGCGAATTCATCGACGCCACGTCCAACACGCTGTCGCTGTTCGTCGATACCACCGTCGAGATCTCGCATGCCGCCGTGCAGCTTGCCGATCGCATCCGTGTCATCTCCGCGCGCATGCGCGACATTCTCAAAGCCGTGCAGGACATCGACGCCATTGCCGCGCAAACCAATTTGCTGGCGCTAAATGCCGCCATTGAAGCGGCGCGTGCCGGCGAAGCGGGCCGCGGTTTCGCCGTGGTCGCCGATGAAGTACGGGCATTGTCCAACCGCTCCACCGGCTTCAGTCAGGAGATCCGCAAGGTGATAGACGAAGTTGGCAAGGGCGTCGCCGAAGTGGAAAGCAACATCGCCAATCTGGCCGCGCGCGACATGACTTTCGCCATGCAGTCCAAGCGCAAGATCCAGGACATGATGACCACGCTGGCCGACGTCGAGCGCCGCGACCGCGAATTGACGGCACAGCTCGAAGCGGTGACCGGCGAGCTCAACCAGTCTGTCGGCCAGGCGGTCATGGCGCTGCAATTCCAGGACATCGCCCAGCAACTGATGCAGCAACTCACCACCCATCTGCAACAGATCCGCGAGGTCGCCGAATGTGGCGCCGAAGCCGCGCGACAGCGCGACCGCGCCGTGCTGACACGCCAAAATTCAACCTCACCACGCTACGGCGCCGTCGCGCAAACATCGGTCAGCAGCGGCAACATCGATCTGTTCTGAACCGTCATCCGAGCATCACCGCCCACGGGCCGCGCCAAAAAAACGCCGATGTCCCTGCAGGAAACCCGCCGATGAAAACACCGACCGCCCACATCATCAAACTCGACAGCCGTTTTGATTTCAGCTGCATGAACCGGTTTCGCGAACAGTACGAACCGGCACTCGCCCAGCCGGACGTGAAAGAAATCGTCGTGGATTTTTCTGCCGTCGAGTATCTCGACAGTTCGGCGATGGGCATGCTGATGCTGCTGCGCGAAAAAGCAGAAAAGACCGGCCAGACCGTGCGCCTCGACCGGGTCTCGGGGCTGGCGCTGGAGCTGCTCGACATCGCCCGCTTTGACCGCATGTTCCGCATCAACTGAACGGGGCTTCCGGCAGCGATGAATCTGCGCGTGCTGATCGTCGATGACGACGAGATCCAGAACGAAGTGATCAGCATTCTGGTCGCCAATCTCGGCCACCAGATCAGCCAGGCCTTCAGCGGTCGTGAAGCGCTGGAACTGTTCGCCCGCGAAGCCCCCGATATTGTCCTGCTCGACTACGAATTGCCGGATGTTCAGGGCACCGGTGTGCTGAAACAGATCCGCTCGCTTGAAGGCGAACACTGGCATCCGGTGCTGATGATCAGCGCCCACGATGAAGCACAAATCCAGATTGATTGCCTGAACGACGGTGCCGACGATTATCTGGTCAAGCCCATCAACATGCCGCTGCTGCACGCCCGCGTCGGTGCGCTGCGCCGATTGGCCCTGATGCAGAACCGGCTGAGCAAACAGGCACAACAATTGCGCCAGCTGCTCGATCATGTCGATCAGGAAAACGCCGCCGCACACTATCTGTTTGAACGGCTGGTCAGCGCCAGCGGTGCGCAGATCCCCGGCGTCGATCAGTGGCTGCAAAGTGCCGAGAAATTTTCCGGCGATCTGATGGCCACCAGCACCGGACCGAACGGTCACATTTATCTGCTGATCGCCGACGGCACCGGCCACGGACTTGCCGCCGCGCTGGGCCTGATCCCGATCAGCCAGACCTTTCATGCCATGAGCCGCAAGGGCCATCCGATTGCCACCATCGCCCGGGAAATGAATCGCCAGTTACGCCACTACGCGCCCACCCATCGCTTCGTGGCCGCCGTGCTGCTCGAACTCAAACCACAGGAACGCAGTCTCGACATCTGGAACGGTGGCATGCCGACGCCGCTGCTGCTCGATGCGCAACATCAGGTGGTGGCCGAATGCCGCTCGCGTCATGTGCCGCTCGGTCTGCTCGGGGGCCGGGAATTCAGCGCGGACATTCAGCACATCGCACTGCAGGACGGGCAATGGCTTATCTGCACCTCGGATGGCGCGCAGGAAGCGCAGAATCCCCAGGGCGAATTCTTTGGTGCCGAACGTTGGCGAGCGTTGCTGACTCAGCCCGGCACGGTGATCAGCTGTGCTGCCATTCGTGCACATTTGCAAAATTTTCTGGCCGGAAAATCTGCTCACGATGACATCGCGGTGATGGTCATCGATTGCGATCAGTTGCTGCAGGTTTGCCACCCTGATGCAGTGCCAGCCGGTAGCCGGCCAATGCAGCCTTGCAGTTATGAACTGCGTCTGGCACTGGCACAGCTGGGGGAATTCGAACTGGTGCCGGCGGCGGTGGAATGGTTGCAGCGACTCGGCTGCCCCCCACAACTCGTTGCCCGTGCGCACACGGTGCTGATGGAACTGACCACCAATGCCATCGATCACGGTCTGCTGCAACTCGACAGCCGCCTGAAGCTGAGTCCGGAAGGCTTCGAGCACTACTACGTCGAACGACAGTCCAGACTGGCAAATGGCGGCGCCGGTAGCTTGTTGCTGCGCATCGCCATCGATTGTGAGGCACACGGTGGCCGCCTGCGCATCCATGTCGAAGACAGCGGCGCCGGATTTGATGTCGCCGCGGTACTCAGTGCGCCCGTCAGTGACAATCCGCATGCCGGCCGTGGCATCCGGCTGGTGCAGTCACTGTGTCAGGAACTGGCGTACTCACCGACAGGAAACTCCGTGGAAGCTGTACTACTGTTCTGAGCACAGGCGAGGCATCGCCGCCCGGCGCATGCGCTGCGGGCACAACAAGAATGGAGCGCTGACAATGAAAACGGCACTGGTGGTGGATGACTCGACGTCGATACGGCAGATGCTCGGCTTCACGCTGAAAAGCGCCGGTTTCCAGATCACGGAGGCGGTTGACGGCACCGACGGCCTGAACAAAGCCAAAGCCGGACGGTTCGATCTGGTGTTCACCGATCAGAACATGCCGAACATGGATGGATTGACACTGATCCGTTCACTGCGCGCGCTGCCCGCCTATGCACGCACACCGATCATTGTGCTGACTACCGAAGCCAGCGACGCAATGAAACTGCAGGGCCGCGCCGCCGGCGCCACCGGCTGGATGGTGAAACCGTTCGATCCGAACAAGCTGCTGGAAGTGGTAAAGAAAGTCATACCCTGAACCGGGGCCGCAAGCCAGGGACACGGCGCATGAATATCGACCTGTCACAATTTGCCGGCGTTTTCTTCGAAGAAACCGACGAACATCTCGGCGAAATGGAACACCTGCTGCTGGCGATCAATGTCGATGCGCCGGAACAGGATGTGCTCGATTCAATTTTCCGCGCGGCGCATTCCATCAAGGGCAGCGCCGGCATCTTCGGTTTTCAGGCCATTTCCAGTGTCACCCACATTCTGGAAAACCTGCTCGACCAGCTGCGTTCGCACCAGCAAAATCTGCGCGCCGAGATGGTCGATGTGTTTTTGCGCGCGGTGGATGTCCTGCGCGGACTGGCCGATGCCTACAAGCATCAGCGCGACGTTGACATGGCCGGCGCCAACCAGATCTGCGAAACACTGGAACAGCTCGCCCACCCACAGCAACACGCCGAAAGCCAGGCCGACGACGGCAGTTGGGGATTGTTTCTGCTTGCGCCCGGCGAGAACGCTGCACACACCAAAACCGAAGTGCCCGCCACTACCAGCACGTCAGCCGACACCGACGCCGGCTACGGATTTTTTGAACCGCTGCCGACGACTCCGGCGAACACCGGAGCGCCGGCGGCCAGCAGTGATGACAGTTACGGATTCTTTGAGCCTTTGCCCGACGCGCAGGCAAAGTCAGGAATCCAGCCAGGGCTGCCCGCCAGCGAAGACGCCTACGGATTTTTTGTCGAATTGCCCGGCGCTGCCGCCACTGAAATCACGACTACCGAATCGCAGCAAAAATCCGCGCCAGCAACCGTCAGTCATCGCGCACCGACAGCAAGATCACCGGTCGCACCAAGCGGAACCGGCGCCGAAAAATCCGCTGCCGGGACGGCAGCAAACAGTACCGCTGCATCCAGTTCAAAAACCGGCACCACAACAGCTACCAGCACAGCGGCCGCCGCCAACAGCGCCGGAGAAAACGCCTCGATCCGCGTCAACGTCGACAAGATTGATCAGATCATCAATCTGGTCAGCGAACTGGTGATCACCCAGGCCATGCTCGCCCAGCGCACCGGCGATCTCGACGTGGTGCGCTTTCAGGGCATGTTCGACACACTCAGCCTGCTGGAACGCAATACCCGGGATCTGCAGGAAGCCGTGATGTCCATCCGCATGATGCCGATGGCGTTTATCTTCAACCGCTTTCCGCGCGTGGTGCGCGATATCGCCGGGCGACTGAACAAGAAAATTGAACTGCTGATCGAAGGCGAAGACACCGAGATGGACAAGGGCCTGATCGAGAAGCTCGCCGATCCGCTGACCCATCTGGTGCGCAACAGCGCCGATCACGGCATCGAAACCGCCGACCAACGCGCCGCTGCCGGCAAGAAAACCACCGGCACCATCCGCCTGTCAGCGTTCCAGCGCAGTGGCCATGTGGTCGTGGAAGTTGCTGATGACGGCGCCGGTCTCAATCGCGAACGCATCCTCGCCAAGGCGCGTGAACGCGAACTGCCGGTCAGCGACGACATGAGCGATGCCGAAGTCTGGCAACTGATTTTTGCACCGGGATTTTCCACCGCCGATCAGGTCACCGATATTTCCGGTCGCGGCGTTGGCATGGATGTGGTGAAGCGCAACATCCATGAGCTGGGCGGCAAGATCGAACTGCAATCTTTTGCCGGCATGGGCACCATCACCACCATACGCCTGCCGCTGACGCTGGCCATACTCGACGGCATGGTGGTCGCGGTTGGCGACGAGCGCTACATCATTCCGCTGGTATTCATCAGCGAATCGTTGCAACCGAAAGCCGCTGAACTGCACAGCGTCAACGGTCGTGAACACGTGGTGAAAGTTCGCGACGACTACATTCCGCTGGCGCCGTTGCACAGTCTGCTCGGCATCACGCCGCGCACCACCGATCCGACACAGGGACTGGTGGTGATCCTCGAATCGGACGGCCGGCGCATCGCCCTGCAGGTGGATGAATTGCTCGGCCAGCAGCAGGTGGTGATCAAGAGTCTGGAAAGCAATTACCGCCGCGTCGACGGCATTTCCGCCGCCACCATCATGGGCGATGGTCGCGTCGCGCTGATCCTCAATATCGAACAGATCGTCGAGCGCTGCAGTCCGGCGCGCAAGGAACAGGAGCGTGTATGAACAGCAGCCCGGCGCCCGAACATTGTCCCCGTGAAGTGCTGACCTTCACGCTCGGCAAGGAAGAATACGGCATCGATATTCTCACGGTGCAGGAGATCCGCGGCTATGAAGCGGTGACGCAGATCGCGCGCGCGCCCGCGTTCATCAAGGGCGTGATCAATCTGCGCGGCACCATCGTGCCGATCATCGACCTGCGCATCAAATTCGAACTCGGCACGCCTACCTACGATCAGTTCACCGTCGTGATCATTCTCAATATTGCCCGGCGCGTGGTCGGCATCGTCGTCGACAGCGTCTCTGATGTGCTGACCCTGACTGACAGCCAGATCCGGCCGGCGCCGGATTTTGCCGCCAGCATGGATACACGCTACATCCTTGGCTTGGCCACGCTGGACGCACGCATGCTGATCATCATCGACATTGAACAGCTGATGAGCAGTCAGGAAATGGAACTGATGGAAGCAGTCTGAAACCGGATCGGCGCCGGCCCCCAGGCCTTCCGGCGACGGATTGAAAAATACCTGCACACGAGGACAGCACCATGCGCGTCAACATGCCGGTCACCAATGTCGAGATCCAGCTGCGCGAAGACACGATGATCGTGTCAAAAACTGATCTCAAGGGGCGCATCACTTACATCAACAAGGACTTCATCGAGATCAGCGGATTCACTGAAGCCGAACTGCTCGATCAGCCGCACAACATCATCCGCCACCCGGACATGCCGCCGGAGGCGTTCAAGGATCTCTGGCAGACGCTGCAAGCCGGCCGGCCCTGGGTCGGCATGGTGAAGAACCGCTGCAAGAACGGCGATCACTACTGGGTACAGGCCAATGCCGCACCGATTTTCGAGGGCGGCCATGTCACCGGCTACATGTCGGTGCGCCGCAAGGCGACACGCCAGCAGATTGAGGACGCAGAAAAGTTTTACCGCGAATTGCGCGATGGTCAGGCCGGTGGCCGGACGGTTGCGCAAGGTGCGATTGTGCGCGACAGCCGGATGCGGACGTTTATGTCCAACCTGTCGCTGCGGGCAAAAATGTGGCTCGGCATCGGCACGATACTGGCGCTGACCGTGCTGGTCGGCGCGCTGAATGTGCTGGCGCTTGGCGACAGTGGCGAGCACATAAAACGCCTCTACGAAACCCGCGTTACGGGCTTGGCGACGCTCGGTCAAATCCAGGTCAAGGTCGCCGAAAACCGCATGCTGCTGATGCGCGCAGCCCACGCCACTGCGGCCGATGTTGCCGGCACGCCGGCGCTGATGGATCGCGTCGGCGAAAACAAGACCGCCATCGACAAGTTGTGGGCGGAATATCTGGCGGTGATCACGGCCGACGAACACCGGGCACTGGCGGAACAATACGCCGAAGCGCGCGGCAGGTTTGTTGGTGACAGTCTGCTGCCGGCCCGTCAGCTGATATTGGATAACAAGCTGCGCGAAGCCGCCGACCTGCTCAACAACACCGATCCCTTGTTCATCGCCACCATGCAGGGTTCGCAGGCGTTGTACGACTATCAGGTTCATGCCGCCGAAGTGCAGTTCGCCGACGCCAATGCCGCCGAGCAACGCGCGCGCTACCTGACAATCGGCGCCCTGCTGGTCTGCGTGATCATCGGCATGGCCTTTACCATGGGCCTGATGCGCAGCCTGTCGCGGCCGCTGGCGCGCATCATTGAAGTGTTCCGTGAACTCGCCCAGGGCCACTACACCAGCAAGCTCGATATCCAGCGCAATGATGAATTGGGCAGGGCCCTGCAGGGCTTGCAGTCGATGCAGGTGCGACTCGGTTTTGATGTCGCCGAACAGCGACGTGTCTCGGAAGAAAACCTGCGCATCAAGATCGGCCTCGACAATGTCGCCACAAATGTGATGATTGCCGATGACGGGCTGAACATCATCTACATGAACAAGTCGATTCAGCAGATGCTGCAACGTGCGGAATCCGACATCCGCAAGAGCTTGCCGAACTTCACGGCGGCCGGATTGCTCGGCACCAATATCGACCAGTTCCACAAGAATCCGGCCCACCAGCGCCAGTTGCTGGGCGCGCTGAGCAGCACGCACAAGGCCAGCATCCTGCTTGGTGGCCGGACGTTTTCACTGACCGTGGTGCCGGTGATCAGCGAGCGCGGCGTCCGTCTCGGTTCCGCGGTCGAGTGGCTGGATCGCACCGGCGAAGTGGCCATCGAAAAAGAAGTTGCCGACATCGTTGCCGGTGCCGCCGCCGGCGATTTCTCCCGCCGCATCGCCGCCGAAGGCAAGGAAGGTTTCTTCCTGCAACTGGCCGAAGGCATGAACCGTTTGCTCGACACCGCCGACGCCGGCCTCGCCGATGTCCGGCGCGTGTTTGCCGCACTCAGCGAAGGCAAACTCACCGAGCGCATCGACAAGGAATATCAGGGCGTGTTCGGCGCGCTGAAAGAAGCCGCCAACACCACCACCGACAATCTCAAGGAGATTGTCGCCCGCATCCGCGAATCGACCGACACCATCAATACCGCGGCCAATGAAATTGCCTCCGGCAATTCCGATCTCTCCAGCCGCACCGAAGAACAGGCCTCCAATCTCGAAGAAACCGCGTCGAGCATGGAGGAACTGACCTCGACAGTGAAACAGAACGCCGACAACGCACGGCAGGCCAATCAGCTCGCGGTCAGTGCGTCGGATGTGGCGCGCAAGGGCGGCCAGGTGGTTGGCGAAGTGGTGCTGACCATGGGTTCCATCCACGACAGCGCGCGCAAGATTGTTGACATCATCTCGGTAATCGACGGCATTGCTTTCCAGACCAATATTCTGGCGCTGAATGCTGCGGTCGAAGCGGCGCGTGCCGGTGAACAGGGGCGCGGTTTTGCGGTGGTGGCCGGTGAAGTGCGCAATCTCGCCCAGCGTTCGGCCGCTGCCGCCAAAGAGATCAAATCGCTGATCTCTGACTCGGTGGAAAAAGTTGAAGGTGGCAACAAACTGGTGACACAAGCCGGCGCAACCATGAACGAAGTGGTCGATGCCATCAAACGCGTGGCCGACATCATGGCCGAGATTTCGGCGGCGTCGCTGGAGCAGAGTCGCGGCATCGAACAGGTGGGCGCGGCGGTGACGCAAATGGATGAAGTGACCCAGCAAAATGCCGCACTGGTTGAAGAAGCGGCAGCCGCCGCCGAGTCACTCGAAGAACAGGCCCGGCAACTGTCCGCCGCCGTGGCCTATTTCAACACCGGCGTCAGTGCCGCGATCAGCAATGCCGGTGCGCGCCGCGACGTGACGCCCGCGGCCGGCAAAGCCGCACGCAGCCCCCGTCGTGAACCTGCAGGCAAACCGGCCAGCGATACACGTAGCGATACACGTAGTCATACAGGCAGTGACGCACGCAGCAACAAACGCAGCCGGCTGGCACTGCCGGCCGATGACAGCGGTGATGACTGGGAACAATTCTGATCCGGTGAAGTGCAGCACGTGGCCTGCACGCCGCGCGCTGCGCATCATGCGGTGACAGACAGCACGCCGATACCGCGTTGTGGCATCGGCGCAACAGCCTGACAGGGGAAGCCGGTGAGCGTCCGCGAATTCGCCTACACCCGCGATGATTTCGAGCGCGTGCGACGCTGGATTTATCAGGTGGCCGGCATTGCCCTGGCCGACATCAAGTTTGATCTGGTGTACAGCCGCTTGGCGCGACGTCTGCGTGCCTGCGGCTACAGCGAGTTTTCCGCCTATCTGGATTTCGCCCACCAGAATGCCGATGAAACCCGTGAATGCATCAACGCGCTGACCACCAACCTGACGGCATTTTTTCGCGAGCCGCATCACTTCGATTATCTGCACGATTTCCTGCAACAACGTCAGGCAACTCCGGTGCGCATCTGGTGCGGCGCGGCGTCCACCGGTGAGGAGCCCTACTCCATCGCCATCACCGCGATGGAAGCGTATGACAGCCTGAATCCGCCGGTGCAGATCCTCGCGACTGATCTCGATACGCAGGTGCTGGAACATGGCCGGACCGGCGTGTACGAGGAGGAACGCATCGCCAATTTGTCTCCCGAGCGCAAGCGACTGTTTTTCCTGCGCGGACGCAACGCGCATACCGGACGCGTGCGGGTCCGCCCCGAGTTGCAGGCCCTGATCCGCTTCCGGCAACTGAATCTGCTGGCAGGGAAGTGGCCGATTGGTGACGCGCTGGATGTCATTTTCCTGCGCAATGTCATGATTTATTTTGATCGCGCCACGCAACACAAAGTGCTGGCCCATTGCGCCCGCCTGCTGAAACCGGACGGTCTGCTGTTCGTAGGTCACTCCGAATCTCTGAGTCACGCCAGCAAGGCGTTTTCGCTGATCGGACGCACCATCTACCGGCCCGTCCCGGCGGAGGTGAGCGCATGACGGTCGATGATGGCCAACTGTCACCCAACCGCTATCACGATCGCCATTTCGATGTTGAAGCGGTGAAGATCCTGCCCGGCGAATACTTTGTCACCAATCGCGAGATGCTGATCGTCACGGTGCTCGGTTCCTGCGTTTCGGCCTGCCTGCGCGATCCGTATACCGGCGTGGCCGGCATGAACCATTTCATGTTGCCGGGCAATCCTGACCAGCAATCACCGCTGGCATTTTCCGCGCGCTATGGTGTGCACGCCATGGAAATGCTGATCAACACCATGCTCAAGCAGGGCGCGCGCCGCGATCGCCTGGAAGCAAAATTGTTTGGCGCCGGCAATGTGCTGCGCGGGTTGACCCTGAACAAGGTCGGCACCCGCAATGCCGAGTTCGCGCTCGACTACCTGCATACCGAAAACATTCCGGTGCTGGCCGAGGATCTGCTCGGCGAATTGCCGCGCAAAGTGTATTTCTTTACCGGCGAAGGCCGTGTGCTGGTGCGCAAACTGCGCAACATGCACAACACCACCATCATTGATCGCGAGCTCGAATACAGCTCGCGCCTGCGCCAGACCCAGGCGACCGGCGATGTGGATCTGTTTTCATGAGCGGCAAACGCATACGCATACTGGTGGTCGATGACTCGGCACTGATCCGGGCGCTGCTGACGGAAATTTTCCGTCAGCAGCCGGATTTCGACGTCGTCGGCGCGGCGCCCGACCCGTATGTGGCGCGCGAACTGATCCGCCAGCACCAGCCCGATGTGCTGACACTCGATGTTGAAATGCCGCGCATGGACGGTCTGGACTTTCTCGAGCGTCTGATGCATGCCCATCCGATGCCGGTAGTGATGCTGTCGTCGCTCACCGAAAAAGGCGCCGATGTCACGCTGCGTGCGCTGGAGCTCGGCGCTGTCGATTTTGTCACCAAGCCCAAGCTCGGCATCAGCGAAGGCCTGCGCGAGTACGCCGAGCAGATTGTCGAGAAAGTTCGCTGTGCCGCCGGCGTGCGCGTGCAGCGCCGGTTGCGGCAAACACGCGAGGCGCAACACGGCACCGCGCCCGCTCGGCAACCGGCGCCGGCCAACACGGGCGCGCCGCAGGCGGCACGACAGGAGGCGGCAAAACATCCGCCCGGAGCCGTGCTGCTGAATCGCATCAGCAATTTTTCCAGCACCGAAAAAATTGTCGCCATCGGCGCGTCCACCGGTGGCACGGAAGCGGTGCGCATGGTGCTCGAACAATTGCCGGCCAATGCCCCCGGCATCGTCATCGCCCAGCACATGCCCGCCGGCTTCACCCGCTCGTTCGCCGAACGCTTGCGGCGCGTAACGCGTTTGCATGTTGCCGAAGCCGCGGGCGGTGAACGCGTGATACCGGGTAGCGTGTTCATTGCGCCGGGTGATTTTCATTTGTTGCTGGCGCGCGACGGCGCCAACTATGTCACCCGTCTTGAGCAGAGCGCGGCGGTCAATCGCCATCGGCCGTCGGTGGACGTGTTGTTTGATTCTGTCGCCGACAGTGCTGCCGGCAACGCCATCGGCGTGATCCTGACCGGCATGGGCAAGGACGGTGCACAGGGATTGTTGCGCATGCGTGCGGCCGGCGCGCACACCATCGGTCAGGATGAAGCCAGCAGTGTGGTGTATGGCATGCCGCGCGAAGCGCAGGAGATCGGTGCGGTCACTGAACAATTGCCGCTGGACGCGATTGCCGGCGCCATCCTGCGCAGCGCGGGCGCACTCAGTACGCGGATCTGAATCGCGCTCGCGGTCTTCAGGTTCCCGACAGCAATTCAGCGCACATCCGCAGCGGCCGGCGACATCGACTGCACCGAGCGTCTGGCATGGCGTGCACGCAGCTGCCAGTCATCAGGCACACAGAAGCCGCGCGCGATTTCCTTGCCGTGGCGCGTGACCACCAGCGCCTGCGGGTGTTGCGGCTTGCCATCCGCTTCGTTGCCATTTGCATCTGCAACAGGCAACAGAAATTCTGCCGATGGCACTTCGCCGGAATTCTCCACCGGCGCCAGCCAGTCACTGCGCATCAACAGGCTTGCGCGCGTATCGCCATTTGTCAGCCAGTCACGCAGCTCTGCCGCCGTGGCCCAGAAACCGCGCAAATGATCCGGCGCGGCGAAAGCGGCACGACGACCGGACAGGAAGACCGCCAGCGGATAGAACAGACGGCCCTTGATCAGTGCGCGCACATCATCAACCTGCAAGCCCTGCGCGCGCAACGCGGCAGCACCGGCGGTCGTTTGTGACAGCCGCAACTGGTGGCCGGCAAGATGCTGGAGTTTTTCCTGCAAACGATCATGCAGGCCCGGACCATGCCAGTTGCCGGGATCATCGAGATCATCAATGCCGAGATAAAACTTCAGCGCCAGTTCCCAGTGGCAAACACGATCACGGATCGTGTCACGCAGCAGCAGATCAAATTCGCCCAGCGTGCGCTCGGCGTCGCGCACCGGCAGATTGGCGAGCAGCAATTGATAAGCGGGATGATGCAGCAGGAACAGTTGCCAGAGTTTTTCAAAGTACATGCCGAGCCGGAACGCTGGCAGGGTGTGCAGATGCTGCGACGCCAGCTGCAAGGGCGCCGCTGACCACAGCGCCAGATAGTCGCCCGCACTGAACGCCGGCACATCCGCCACCGGCAGGGCCAGCAACGGCGGTGACGCAATGGCCCAGTGCAAATCAGCTTGCAAACGGGTCAGGGAGAGAACGGGCGAGGATGCCGGCGTGATGTCCATGCAGGCACTGTAGCAGACACATCCTTATGCATCGCCCGGCCGCCATTCACGGCGCTGGTGATGGGACACACGCGATACAGTTGTATTGCCGTCATTTTCGGAAAGCTGCTTCGCGCGTGCAGATGTTCCGCGCGGAATACCCGTCTGAAACAATGGCTTTGTGCCGGGTTTACCCCGACACAAAGCCGTTCCCGTTCCGGTGCGGACACCGGAACGGGACGCGCAAACTTCAGCGATACAGCGCGTTCATCATGCCGGCGAACTGATCGAAGTACAGCGCCTGCGGACCGTCGGACAGGGCCTTTTCCGGCTCCGGATGGAACTCGACGATGATGCCGTGCGCGCCCACCGCTTTTGCCGCCAGCGCCAGCGGTACCACCAGATCGCGACGACCGGCGGCGTGCGACGGATCAACAATGATCGGCAGGTGCGTCAGCTCTTTCAGCACCGGCACGGCACTGAGATCCAGCGTGTTGCGTGTCGCCGTTTCGAAAGTGCGGATGCCGCGCTCACAGAGCATCACCTGCTGGTTGCCGCCGGCGAGAATGTATTCAGCGGCCTGCAGCCATTCTTCGATGCTGTTCATCAGGCCGCGTTTCAGCATCACCGGACGGTTCACCTGGCCGAGCGCTTTCAGCAGCGAGAAGTTCTGCATGTTGCGCGCGCCGACTTGCAGGATGTCCGATTTCGCGGCAATCGGTTCAATCTGCTCGACACTCATCACTTCGGTAATGATCGGCAAACCATTGCGGGCACCGGCTTCGGCCATCAGATCCAGACCGGGGTAGCCCAGCCCCTGGAAGGCGTACGGCGAAGAACGCGGTTTGAACACGCCGCCGCGCAGCACTTGCGCACCATGCGATGCCGCCCAGGCGGCGCATTGTTCGATTTGAGTTTCCGACTCCACCGAACACGGGCCGGCCATGGTGATGAAACTCTCGCCCCCTATCGCCACGCCCTTGACGCGGATCACCGTGTCATCGTTCTTGTGTTCGCGGCTGGCGAGTTTCCAGCTCTTGCCACCTTTGGCGACCGGCTTCGCAGTGGTCGGTGTGGCATTCGCAGGCGGCGTTGCCGGTGTCACCTGTGCCAGCACTTCGGCCGGCAAGGTTGTCGGTGGCAAGCGCTCGCTCGGGTAACAACCGAGCACCCGTACATAGCGCGTGCAGCGGGTCAGCGCCTGCAGCGCCTGTTTGACATTGTCGTTGTCGAGATTGCCGTCGAAATCAAGGAAGAACATTTCTTCCCAGGGCTGGTTCGGCACCGGCCGCGATTCCAGTTTGGTCAGGCGTATGCCGTGGTCGCGGAACACCAGCAATGCATCAACCAGCGCACCGGCCTGTTGCAGCGTGCCGAGCAGCAGCGAAGTCTGGCAGGGCACATTGGCCGGCACGGTTTTCAGTTGCCGTGCCAGCACGACGAAACGGGTTTCGTTGTCGGCACTGTTGGCAATGCTGTCAGCGAGGACTTGCAGGCCCATGTCGGCAGCCACTTCAATGCTGCCGACAGCGGCAATGTCCATGCGATCTGCGGCCAGCACTTTGCGCAGCGCCTGCGCGGAGCTGTCGCAATATTCGAGCAGGAAACCGTGGCGTTGCAGGAATTCGCCACATTGCGCCAGCGCCTGCGGATGGCCGAGCACACGCTTGATCTCGCGCAGTTCGCAGCCGGGCTGCGCCAGCAATGCATGACGGATCGGCAGGTATTGTTCGCCGACGATCATCAGATCGCCCTGCCGCAGCAGGTCGTACACCGGCGTGATCGCGCCAGTCACGGAATTTTCGATGGGCAATACCGCGTATTCGGCTTCGCCGTTGCGCAGTGCCTGCACCACATCATGGAAGGTTTCGCCGGCGATGATCTGCAGGTTCTCGGCCGCTGCTGCGAAATGCGCACGCGTTGCCAGCACGCTGTAGCTGCCTTCACCGCCCAGCGCAGCAACGCGCGCCGCATTGGCGCGACCGGTGAGATGCGCACGCTGGCGCGCCAGCGATTCACTCATGACCGCCTGAAACACTTGCTGCACCAGCGGCGCGCTGAGGCCGAGCTCGCGTGCCCGCTGCACATGACGCTGCAGCAGTTCGCGTTCGCGATCCGCATCGCGCAGCGGCAGTGCGGTCTGCTGTTTGGCTTCGGCGATGGCCTGGGCGACGCGCTGGCGTTCGGCGAGCACGCCGAGCAATTGTTCGTCGAGTTGCGTGATATGGCTGCGCAAGTCGCCCAGCGCTTCATTGTGTGTGGTCATGTTGCGTTCCTCGTTCCGGTTTCAATAACAACTCGCAGCGCCATGTGCGTTGCCGGCAAGGTGGCACGCACGCAGCAGAAAATCCGGCGCGAAAAAAAACCTCCCGACTTGCGTGGGGAGGTTTTCTTTTGCATCCGATTGGCTTTTTACCAGCCGGCCGCCGCCCCTCCCCGAGTGTTCGGAAAGTAAAAGCTAAAAAAGTAGGCGGTACGGATGGCGTTCATGGCGGGCACACTAACCGAGCTTTTCCGGCAGCGTCAATGCAACAGCTATCGCTTGTCGGCATAAGACGATGACGTTCACGTCAGGGTCAAGCAATACGCATCAGCGCGATCACCGTGCCGATCATCTGCATCAGCACGCCACCGCTGGTGGTAAACGGCATGGCTGCCAACAGGATCAGCGCCACGACCAGCAGCAACCAGGACAGGTGACGGCGCGCACACCAGCATTGTTTGGCCAGCAACAGCGCCAGCGCTGCGAGCGCCATTTGCAGCAGCGCTGGCCAGGTGTCGGCCAGCGGCGTGCGGATGGCGGCGCCGATGAACATGCCGGGCAGCAGATAGGCTGGCGCCCAAAGCAGGCCGGTCAGCAGATTGGTTGGCCAGTACAGGCGCAGCGGAAAATTCAGCACGCCGGCAACAAACGGCAGCACCGCGCGCACCGGGCCGATGAAACGGCCAACCACCAGCGACCAGATCCCCCAACGCAGAAACAAGCGCTCCGCACGCTGCAGCAGCGCCTGGTGGGAAGCGAGAAATTTCGAATCGCGCACCCGCGTGCTGTGCCGGTGACCGAGCCAGAAACCCAGCCCCTCGCCCAGCACCGCGCCGACATACGCCGACAGCACGATGGGCCAGAACGGCAACTGGCCACTGCCGACCAGCGTGCCGGCCGCCACCAGCAGCAACCATCCGGGCACAAAAAAACCGACGATGATCAGCGACTCGGCAAAAGCGATGGCAAACACCAGCACCCAGGCCCACTGACTGTCGGCAAGCAAGGCATCCAGCATCGGGATTTCCTGTCCTCCGCGCGACCGGCCGGCCGCGTGCGCTGCGCACGCTTTTCACCTTGATCCGGAACGCAAAACCGTCGCGCAACTCTGACATACTCCGGCCACGCCAGCGCGATAACGGACCATCATGACGCTGCATTCTGCCCTGCCTTATCAACTTCTGGGCGACAGTGCCTTGCAGGTTGCCCTCGGAGAAACGCCCGACGCCGCCTGCTTTGATCGCGTGCAGGCGTTTGCCCGCGCACTGCGTGAACTGGCGCTGCCCGGCATCACCGACATCGTTCCCGCCTACTGCACGGTCACCGTTCATTACGACGCGCTGCGCCTGCCGGCGGTGGATGATTTGCCGCCGATGGCAGTGCTGACCGCTGCCATTGAAGAATCGCTGGCCGTCGCCGCGCGGCCGTCGCCGGCCGGACGTGTGATCGACCTGCCGGTTTGCTACGGCGGTGAATTCGGCCCGGATCTGGACTGGCTGGCCGGCGAAAAACAGCTCAGCGTCGAGGACGTCATTGCCCGTCACTGTGCGCCGGTCTATCGCGTGGCAATGATCGGTTTCGCGCCCGGCTTCTGTTATCTGGCCGGTCTCGATCCGCAGCTCGCGCAGCCACGTCGCGCCCTGCCGCGTGCGCGCGTGCCAGCCGGTTCGGTGGCCATAGGCGGCCAGCAGACCGGCATCTACCCGGCCGATCTGCCTGGCGGCTGGCATGTCATCGGCCGCACCCCGGAAACCCTGTTCGACGCCGCTGTCGCGCCCCATGCCCGCCTGCAGGCCGGCGACCGCGTGCGCTTCGTGCCCTTGCCGCACGCCGAATGGGCGCACTGCCGCCAGCAGCTCGACGACCAGCGTCGCGCGAGGGCCTCGGTATGAGCCTGCGCATCCTCAGCCCCGGCCTGCAAAGCAGCGTCCAGGATCTGGGCCGGCCGGGCCACCAGCATCTGGGCGTCTCCATCGGCGGCGCCGCCGACCGCTTGTCGGCGCGTCTGGCCAACATTCTGGTCGGCAATGCCGACGACGCCGCGCTGATTGAAAGCACGCTCGGCGGCCTGCGTCTGGCCTTCGAAGAAGACAGCCTCATCGCCCTTACCGGTGCCGAAGTCGATGCCACGCTCAACGGCCAGCCGCTGCCCATGTGGCGACCGGTCTGGGTACGCCGGCGCACCGTGCTCAGTCTCGGCCGCGTCAAACACGGCGCGCGCAACCTGCTCGCCGTCGCCGGCGGCATTGCCGTGCCGAGCGTGCTGGGCGCCCGCGCCACAGATCTGCGGGCCGGTTTCGGCGGCTGGCAGGGCCGCGCACTGCGCGCCGGCGATCTGCTGCCGGTACTGCCCTGTGAACTGCGCCGGCCCCGTCGTCACCGGCTGCTGCGCGAACGCGGCGTGGTGCTGGCCGCACCGCGCTGGAGCCTGTCGCACTGGCGCGATCTCGATCTCTATACCCCCGCTCACGTGCGCATCATGCACGGTCCCGATTTCGCGCACCTGACGGCCGAAGCCCAACACGCGCTGCTGCACGCCCGCTTCACCGTGCACGCGCAATCGGATCGCATGGCGCTGCGCCTGAACGGACCGGAACTCGGCTTTCGCGACATCGATGAAAAACTCTCCGCCGGTGTCACACCGGGCAGCATCCAGTTGCCGCCGTCCGGCTCGGCTTTCGTGCTGCTCGGCGATTGCCAGACCACCGGCGGTTATCCGGTGATTGGCCATGTCGCGCGCGTGGACTGGCCGCGACTGGCCCAGCTGGCGCCCGGCGACAGCCTGCAGTTTCAGCCCTGCACGCTTGCCGAGGCGCATCAGGCGCTGGTGGCGCGCGAAGAACGTTTGCAACACACCCGGATGGCGGTGCTGGCCCATGCACAACAGGATTGATCTCAATGCCGATCTCGGCGAAAGCTTTGGCCGCTGGCAATTCGACGACCGCGCGCTGTTGCCGCTGATCTCGTCCGCCAATATCGCCTGCGGATTTCACGCCGGCGATGCCAGCGTCATGCAGCAAACCGTCGCGCTCTGCGCGCAACACGGCGTGCGCATCGGTGCGCATCCGTCACTGCCGGATCTGCAGGGTTTCGGCCGACGGGAAATGCGCATCAGCAGCGACGAAGCCTACGCGTTTTGCGTCTATCAGATTGGCGCCCTGCAGGCGTTTGCCCGCGCTGCCAACCAGCGCGTTGCGCACGTGAAGCCCCATGGCGCGCTGTACAACATGGCGATGCGCGACGCGGCGCTCGCCGACGCCATCGCCCGCGCCACACGCGACAGCAGCGAACCCGGCGCCGCCGCGCTGATGCTGGTCGGCCTGCCCGCATCGGCCCTGTCACAAGCCGCACATCATTACGGCCTGCACTACCTGCGCGAAGGCTTCGCCGATCGCCGCTACAGCAGCGACGGCACATTGATGCCGAGACAAATCGACGGCGCCGTACTGCATGACAGCGATGACGCCCTGGCGCAGGCGCTGCAACTGGTTTGCGAACAGCGTGTCCGCGATGCGCACGGCAATTGGCTGCCAATGAAAATCGACACGTTGTGCGTACACGGCGACGGCGCACAGGCGGCAGCACTGTTGCAGAAATTGCGCGGCGGACTGGCGACACGCGGCGTGCAGATTGTGGCGGGTGAAATGCCGGCGTGAGGGAGTCAAGCTGTGCACCATCTCACTTCCTGAAAAAAGTTCAGACATCAGCAGATGACATCCGCGGCCATGCGCGTAAGTCGAACCACCCCCAGCCCCTCCTTGAAAAAGGAGGGGGGATACTGCGTTCGCGCCGCAGCGATGACGGCGATGACGGCCTGACAAATTGTCTTCCCGCTCATTTCCAAAAAAATGCCCTCAGTTTGCCGTTCCTGACACGCGCTCAAGGTGAGCGCGCGCCTTGTCTTCGCCTCCTTTTCAGGGAGGGGACAGAGGGGTGGTTGAATTACGGGAATATGCCAAGCGCCCGAACGCTCACTGACTGAAAAAAACAAACTACCGATACGGAAACCTTCATGTCCTCACTACCCGCCCTGCTCGGCCTCGGCCTGCTGATCACCGGTTTTGTTCTCAAACTGCATCCGCTGCGTGTCGTCGCGTTGGCGATGTGTGCGGCGGCGCTGGCGGCCGGGCTGGAGATTTTTTCGCTGCTGGAATTGATCGGCGAAGCGTTTCGCAAAAATCGTTTCCTGATCCTGTTCGTGCTGGTCTTGCCGATGATCGGCCTGCTGGAGCAACGCGGTTTGCGTGAACAATCGGCAGCGCTGGTCGGCAAGTTGAAAGGGCTGACCGCGTCGCGTTTGCTGATCGCTTATCTCGCCTTGCGTCAGGGTGCCGCCGCGCTCGGTCTCACCAGCCTTGGCGGTCAGGCACAAACGGTCCGGCCGCTGCTGGTGCCCATGGCGGAAGCGGCCGCAAAACCGGCAACCGCGCAACACGCCCAGGAACTGCGCGCGCTCTGCGCAGCCACCGACAATGTCGGCCTGTTTTTTGGTGAGGATGTTTTTGTCGCCTTCGGCGCTGTGCTGCTGATGCAGGGCTTTCTCGCCGACAACGGTATCACCGTCGATGCGCTGCACATTGCGCTCTGGGGCATACCGACGGCACTGTGCGCTTTTGCCATTCATGCAGCGCGACTGAGTCAATTGCGCACGCTGCACCACCACAGCGCGGAGCGCGCGACATGATCAGCATCACCGCGTTTTATCCGTTGATTGCGCTGCTGATTGCACTGGCTGCCGTGCAGGCGGGCCGGCAGCGGCAGTATCGCGAAAGCCTGTTCTGGACTGTGCTCGCCCTGCTGATGGCCGGTGCCGATCACTGGCCCGATGCCCTCACCGGTGCCGGCGTATTGCTGCTCGCCATTCTCGCCCCTGCTGCCGGTCCGCGCATGGCCGACAGTGCGCGCCAACTGCTGAACAGTCCGCGCCTGTTCTGGCCGCTGCTGGCCTTGCCGGCGCTGACCATTGCCGGCGTCATGCTGTTGGCAAAACTGCAGTGGCGAGACGCGGCAATTTTTTTGTCCACGCAAACCACACTGCTCGCCGTCGCGGTTGCAGCTGTGCTCAGTCTGCTGTTTGCGCTGCGTATCACCCGCAGCGCGCCGATACCGGCGCTGCATGCCGGCACGCCGCTGATCCGCACACTGAGCTGGGCATTGGTACTGCCCTTGATGCTGGCGACACTGGGCGCGGTATTTTCACGCCTCGGCATCGGCCAGAGCGTGGCGGATCTGCTGCGGGAAATCATTGCGCTGGATACGCGCATCAGCGCCGTGCTGTGTTTCGGACTGGGCACGGCATTGCTGACCATGCTGATGGGCAACGCGTTCGCCGCCTGGCCGATCATGTTTGCCGGCATCGGACTGCCGGTACTGGTGCAACAACATGGCGCCGAACCCGCCAGCCTCGCCGCCATCGGCATGCTCACCGGCTACTGCGGCACACTGCTGACACCGATGGCCGCCAACTACAACATCGTGCCAGCGGCCCTGCTCGAACTGGACGATCGCTACGCCGTGATCCGCGCGCAAGTCAAAACCGCATTGCCCCTGATGGCGGCGAATTTGTTGCTGATGTACTGGTTGCCGTTTCGCTGATCAGTGCCGGCAGTTTCGTCGGCGCAAATCCGGCAACATCTGCCATCGCACAGCGGCCTGAAATTCTTGCGTGATGCAAGCGGATCGCCGCGATTGCTGTGTTGACGTCTTGTTGCTGTGTTTGCGCACCGACGCCCGGTTGCATGAAGGATGGCGGTGTGTGCCGGCGCAAAAAAAACCGTGACACGGGCGCATCGGTGTCACGGTCTTGTATGCGTCAGTGTCAGTGTCAGCGCAGATACGACAGCAGATGTTCATAGCGCGCCAGGTGATCTGCCGGCCGGCGCCAGAAGGCGAAATTCGCTGCGATGTCCGCGACGCCCGAAGGCCAGCCGATGGCGCCACCGTGATCGACGCGCCAGGTCTCATCCGGCTCGCGCAGCGCGCCGGGTTTGGATGCCGATTGCGAGTCAACCGTGACCATGCCGTCATTGCCGGCGACGGGCCAACCGGCGAGTGTGCGCGACGCGGTGAAGATGGGTGACAGCTGCGCGGGCTCCATGCCGGCGCAGTCACAGGCGATGCGGACGTAGCGCGCGCCCGGACGGTCGTCGTCCTGCAATGTGCTGCGCGTTTGCAGATCGCGCAGCGCGCCGGTCAGCGCCGACAACCAGTCCGGCACGTTCGCCCCCGGTTTCAATACCGCATCGGCAACCGCGCTGCCGTAATGCGGCGTGGCGATTGTGATCAGCGTGTTCACCCGTCTTGCAAATGGCGTGTACTGGTTGGCATCGTCGCGCTGGTTCATGATGCGCCGCGCATCGAGACCGCCCATGCTGTGCGCGATGATTGCGAACTCGCGGCCATCGGGCCAGGCGGCTTCGATTTTGCTCTGCAATTCTTTGCTGCGTGTCGCCAGTGATCCGGTGCGGCTGACGGACGGTTCAATCACCGTATGGTGCAAATCCCGGTACAGCTCGGCGATGCCGCGGAAATAGAGCCCCTGATCCAGCACCGGCAAGGCGCCTGCACCAAGAAATCCGTGAGCGAGAACAATATTGGCCATGAACCATTCCTCCTTGATCCGTTCCGCGTCGTGCGGAGCGTGTGAACATCCCGAAACAGCACGGTCGGGCGAGAGTGTCGTCTGATGCGTGACACGGCGGTGTCGCAGCGAACCTGTTCAAGCTAGTCCAGATTCGGGCAACAAAAAAGCCGGTGCGCGGGCACCGGCTTTTTTGTTCTTTGCTGAAATGGCCCGGCAGCGGTTTACGACACTTTCTGCCCCATCGCCTGTTTGTCGGCGTGATAGGACGAACGCACCATCGGACCGGAGGCGATATTTTCGAAGCCGATTTCTTCGCGGCCGATGCGCGCCAGTTCGTCGAACTCGGCCGGCGTGACGAAGCGCTTCACCGGATAGTGGTGACGCGAGGGCTGCAGGTACTGGCCGAGGGTGATCATGTTGACGCCGTGGGCGCGCAGATCTTTCAGGGTCTCGACGATTTCTTCGTTGGTTTCGCCCATGCCCAGCATCAGGCCGGACTTGGTCGGCACATGCGGGTAACGGGTTTTGAATTCTTTCAGCAGATCCAGCGAATGCTGGTAATCGGAGCCCGGACGCACGGCCTTGTACAGGTGTGGCACGGTTTCCAGATTGTGGTTGAACACATCCGGCAGGCCGTTGGCGAAAATGTCCACCGCCACCTGCAAACGACCGCGGAAATCCGGCACGAGAATTTCCAGTTTGGTATTCGGATTCAGCTCGCGCGATTTGTTGATGCAATCGACAAAGTGCTGGGCGCCGCCGTCACGCAGATCGTCACGATCAACCGAGGTGATGACGACATAGCTGAGGCCCATGTCGCGGATCGATTCGGCCAGATGCTGCGGCTCATCCTGATCCAGCGCCAGCGGCCGGCCGTGGGCGACGTCGCAGAAGGCGCAGCGACGCGTGCAGATGTCGCCCATGATCATGAAGGTGGCGGTGCCGTGACCGAAACATTCCGGCAGGTTCGGGCAACTGGCTTCTTCGCAAACGGTGTGCAGCTTCTTGTCGCGCAGCATGCCCTTGATGCGGTTGATCTGATCGCCGCTGGGCAGGCGCACGCGGATCCAGTCCGGCTTGCGCGGCATGTCGACAGTCGGCTCGATTTTCACCGGAATGCGCGCCAGTTTGTCGGCGGCACGCAGTTTCTGGCCGGCAATTACCGGGGCCTTGTCGGATTTCACGGATTCGCTCATGACAGCTCGCTGGCGGGAAGAGGAGGCAGGCCCGTTGCCGGGCGCGCGGCATTATAGCCGAGGCGATCCATCAGCGACTTGAGCAGGATCGGCGCCACTAATGACAGTTCGTGCGGACCACCGAGCTGCGACAGCATGGTCATCTGCAAGCCCTGATAACCGCAGGGGTTGATGCGGAAAAACGGCTCAAGATCCATGTGGATATTGAACGCCAGTCCATGAAAGCTGCAGCCGTGGCGGATGCGCAGGCCCAGCGAGCAGATCTTCGCGGCATCAAACGGACCGCCGCTGACATAGACGCCGGGCGCATCGGCGCGCGGCGCGGCGTCAATGCCCCAGTGCGCGCAGGTATCGACCACCGCCTGCTCCAGCGCCGAGACCAGCTCGCGCACGCCGAGCTTCTTGCGCCGCAAATCAATCAGGACATAGACCACCTGCTGGCCGGGCCCGTGGTAGGTCACCTGACCGCCGCGATCGACCTGCACCACCGGGATGTCACCGGGCGCCAGCACATGCTCGGCCTTGCCGGCCTGGCCCTGGGTGAACACCGGGTCATGTTCGACAAACCAGAACTCGTCGGCGACGGTCTCGTCGCGGCTGCTGGTGAAGGCGCTCATCGCCTGCCAGACCGGCTCGTAGGGCTGGCGCCCCAGCTCGCGCAGCACCAGCGTCTCGCGCAGGCTCGTGGCGACGCCGGGCGGCAAGGCCTGGTCCTGACCGTCGGCGAGCGGTGAGCCGGTCGGCGCGAGGGCGGATTCGGGAGCGTTCTGGTCGGACATGAAAAGCTCTGCATGCACAGCGGGGCGGGCATTTTACGGCCAGCGGCGCCCGGCGGTGCAGCCCCGGTAATTTGCCGTGCAGCACGCGCCGGCAGCTCTGTTAGACTGCCCGGCCATTTTTTCGCCAACGGCCATCCAGCCGTCGGAATTGCCACGTTGTCGCCGGATTGCGTCTTGTGAGCTTGTTCGCCGCCCGTTTCTCCCTGCCTAGTCCCGCCCGAAATGTCTTGTGTCCGGCACTGTTGCGCCTGTCGCTGAGCGTGCTGGCCTTGTTCGGGGCCGGGTCGGCCATCGCCGGCGATGCCGCCGAAGAACAACCGGGCTGCCGGCGGCCGCTGGTGGTCCATCTGGATCTGGATGCCCCCTCCGCCTACCACGACGAACACGGCCAGCTGCGCGGCATGGACGTCGAGCTGCTGCAGGCCATCGCGGCCGAAGCGGGCTGCGCGCTGCGCTGGGACACCACAGCAAAAAGCGGCGCCCGCATTCTGCGCGGCATCGAGTTCGGCCAGATCGACGTCATGGTTCACGCCTCGATCACGCCGGAGCGCGAGCGCTATGCGCTGTTTTCCGACAGTTACCGTGACGAAGTGATCGGCCTGTACGCCCTGCACAGCACGCCGCTGCCGGCTTTCACCGGCCTGCAGGGCGCATTCGATGCCGGGTTGCAACTGATTGGCCCGAGCAGTGGCTGGTACGGGCCGGACTACGAAGCCCTGCGCCGACGCTGGGCCGACGCCAACCGCCTGACGCCCTACAAGAACGCGGTCAACGCCACGCGCCTGCTGTTCGCCACCCCCAAGCGCGGCGATCTGGTGCTGGTCGACGGCGACATCTTCTTCACCACCGTCGGCCGCGAGCGCCTGGCCGAGGTGCGCGCCTTTTCCGACGTGCAATACGTGAAGCCGACCTATTTCATGTTCAGCCGCAAAACAGTCAGCAACGCCGACATCAGCCGCCTGAATCGCGCCATCAGAACGCTGCGCCAGAACGGCACGCTGGCCCGCATCGAAGCCCGCTACCGGCCGCCGGTGCTGGTCGAGCTGATGGGCAAGGCGAAAGCCGCACGCCGCTGAGTACGACCGCCCGGCGGCGACATCACCGCGGCCCGGCCTGCTAGGAAAACCCGGAAACGAAAAACCCCGCTGTCCCCGACGCTGTTCAAGCGCAGGGGCAACGGGGTTGCCCGGGTCGCGGCCGTCGGTGATGACCGGAACGGCGCGCGGCTGTCAGACCGGCTCGTTCGACCGTCGACCGCTTATTTGGAACGGCGACGGCGCAGGCCGGCCAGCGTCAGCAGACCGAGGCCCATCACGGCGAGACCCGCCGGTTCGCTGACTTCAGCCGGTTCCGGCTGCACGGCGACCAGATGGATGGCATCGAGCGAACCGCCGAGGCTGTCGCTGTTGCCGACGGCGACGAAGCGTAGCGTGTGCAGGCCGGCGAATACGTTGAACTGGAACGCGTAGGTCTGCCAGGCGTTGCCGCCGTTGCCGATGCCACTGCCGTTCAGGCTGGCCAGCAAAGCGCCGTCCCAGTAAATGTCGATGCCATTGCTGTTGCTGCCGACACCGGCGCGCGGCGCATAGGCCAGCGTCAGGCTGAACAGGCCGCTGGCCTGGGCGGCGATGTTCTGGCTGATGCTGCTGTTGCGCGTGGTGTCCAGCTCGATGAAATTCAGGCCGTCGAAGGCGCTGCCGACCGCATTGTTGCGGATCTCGACGCCGCCGCTGCCAACACTCCAGCCGGCCAGCGAGTTGACGATGGTCCAGCTGCCGTTGCCGACGTTCGGCGTCTCGAAGCTGCCGTTGCTGATGAGATTGGCCTGGGCGCCGGCTGAGGCCAGCAACAGGGCGGCGGCGGTGAGAATTTTGCGCATGAGAACGAACCTTGTCAGAACCATTTCTGGGTTCGCAGTCTAGGGACGGCCATCCGGCCGGACCACTGTACCGAGGTACAGGCCCGTCCCATTAACCTGTCCCCGCACACCTGCCACCGAGCGTCCGCTCTGGCGCGGCCGGCGACTCAGAGCACCATCTTTACGCCCGGCAGGGCTTTCAGCGCCGCGTACACCGCCAGCAGTTGCGGCTTGTCGGCAAAACTGACGCCGACCGTCACCGAGATGTAGTGGCCTTCGCGCGACAGCCGGCTGCGCGGGCTGTAATCACCGGCGATCTGCGACTGTATGGCCGCGACGATGCGACTGACGGCATCGCTGTCGTTGTGGCAGACCACTTTCAGGTCGAGACGGCAGGGAAACTGCCAGACATCGGCCGGCGGCTCCGGATGCTGGATGCTCATGACTTGCTCCTCGGAAAACTCGGGGCTGGCGGCCCGACCGGCCTGACACGGCGGCAAAGACGGGCAAAGGCAGCGCCGATTTGCTCAAACCCGTGGTGGACGAACCTGTCCCGCGCGCTCCAATCCCGCACACCCTATCCCGCACGCTCCATCCCCGCACAACTCAGCGCGGCGGGCACTCGCGGGTCTTGATGGCTTGCAGCGCGGCCAGTACGCGACGGTATATGGGGCCGGTACGCGCTTCAGCCAAGCCGCTGCCGTCCCCCACCACACGGCCATCGACCACGGTCACGGCGCGCAGCTCGCGCAGGCTGCTGCTGATCCAGAGCTCGTCGGCATCGGCCAGCTCCGCGACACGGATATCGCGCTCAACGACGTCAACACCAGCCTCGCGACAAGCGTCGATCACGGCCAGGCGGGTGATGCCGGTCAGCATGCAGCCCTGTTCGGGCGGCGTGGCGACCCGGCCGTCACGGACCAGCCAGACATTCGACGAACTGCCTTCCAGCAGTTTGCCGTCACGGATCAGCAGCGCTTCCTGGGCGCCGGCGTCCGCAGCCTGCTGGCGGGTCATGCTGTTGGCGAGCAGCGAGGTCGCCTTGATGGCGTTGCGCGCCCAGCGGATATCCGGCACGCACACGGCGCTGATGCCGCTCTCCGGATCAGGTTCGGCACGATAGGCATAGGCAAAGGCAAACACACTCGCGGTCGCACTCGGCGGCAGACCGTGTTCGCGCTTGCCGGCTTCGCCGGGACGGGTCACCTGCAGATAAATCGCCCCGTCGCCGATGGCATTGCGCGCCACCAGTTCCTGACACAGCGCCGCCCAGTCACAGGCCTGCGCCGGCAGGGCGATGGCCTGCAGGCTGGCGCGCAAACGCGCGAGATGCGCATCGAGACGAAACACCTGACCGCGATACACGGGCAGCACTTCGTAAACGCCATCGCCGAACAGGAAACCGCGATCAAACGGCGAAATGCGCGCCTGATGTTCGTCGGTCCATGCGCCGTTCAGATACACCTGCATGTCAGCGTCCTGTTGCGTGATGTTGTTGAACACTCATGCTGCGAAAGTGTATTGCCGATTCACCTTGCGCATGCGTGGCCGCGACGGTGCTGAAGCCGTACCGGCCGGAAGAAATACTCTGCCCGCGCTCAGTCCGAAAATTTCTTCGTGAACCAGTCGCTGAGCCGGCGCACGATGCCGCCTTCGGGAATGTCTTTCAGCGCCACCAGCGGATATTCGGCGACATCCTTGCCATCCAGTTGCAGGAACAATTTGCCGACTTCCTGACCTTTGGCAATCGGCGCTTCCAGATCCGGCATGATGCTGAAATTGGCTTTCAGATCCTGACGACGACCGCGCGGCAGGATCAGCGTGGCATTGCGCGCCAGACCAACATCCATCATTTCCGCTTCGCCGTACCAGACGCGCGCCGTGCTCAGCACGTCGCCGGCTTTCACTGCATCAACCGTGTCGAAATTGCGGAACGCCCAGGTGAGCAGTTTCTTGCTCTCGACGGCGCGTGATTTCATGCTCGCCGCGCCCAGCACCGTGGCCACCAGACGCATATTGCCCTGCACGGCCGAGGTCACCAGACAGTAACCGGCCGCTTCCGTGTGACCGGTCTTGATGCCGTCAACATTCAGCGAAGTGTCCCAGAGCAGCGAGTTGCGGTTCTGCTGGGTGATGCCGCTGAAAACGAATTCTTTCTCGGCGTAAATTTTGTAGTCTTCGGGATAATCGCGGATCAGCGCAATGCCGAGCGCGTTCATGTCGCGCGCAGTGCTGTAGTGCTGCGGGTCGGGCAAACCTGTGGCGTTGCGGAACTGGGTGTTTTTCAGGCCCATGCGCTTCGCGTGCTGGTTCATCACCGCCGCAAAGGCATCTTCACTGCCGGACAAATGCTGGGCGATGGCGACGCTGGCGTCGTTGCCACTCTGGATGATCACGCCGCGATGCAAATCATCGAGCGTCACTTTCTTGCCCGCTTCGATGAACATCAGCGAGCTGTCCTTGAATTTCTTGTTCGCTGACCAGGCGCTTTCATCCACCGACACTTCATCGGTCGGTTTGACCCGGCCTTCCTTGATCTCGGCCGACAGCACATAGCTGGTCATCATCTTGGTCAGGCTGGCCGGTTCGCGACGCACATCGGCGTTGCTCTCGGCCAGCACTTTACCGGTGCGATAGTCCTGGACGATCCAGGCTGCCGCTTCAAGATTCGGCGCCGGAACAGTGATCTCGGCCGCGTGCACGGCGGCAGTCAGGGTCGCCATCGCGACCGACAGGAACAGAGGAATACGCATGCTGGTGTTCAACCCGGGAAAAAGTGAGGCTGGCGGCACAAGGGCCGGGGCAGCAACAACAACCGGTCGCAGCAGGGCGACCGGCGCGAAACTGGCCGGCATTTTACCGGCTGGGGACGCCGCACGGGGCGGCGATGTGCACAATTTGTCGCGCTGTTCAGCACAGCGGGTCATCTCGCCGGAACGCACGCAGCCGTTCGGCACGACACTGATGCGTGCAACGTCGCCATACGCATCCGCAACGCCGTCATCGTCGCTGGCACATCATCAATCGACGACGATTGCCGCTTCGACGCCGCGCGTGTCGAGCGTTTCCAGCAGTGCTTCGGCCAGCGCGCGTGTGGCCAGCGGACCGATGCGCACGCGATGCAGGCGACCGTTCTGTCCGGTTTGCACGGCGACCGTTTCACTGGTCATCGGCCGCACCAGTTCAGCGCGCTGCCGGGCACGATGGGCATCGCCGAATGCGCCGGCCTGAACGAAAAAGGTCGGTGCTTTCACCGCCGCCGGCGACGTGCCACTGCCGGCTCCGCTAGCCGGCGCCGACGGTGTCGCCCGTCCCGGTGCCGGTGTGGAGGCAAGCTCAGCCTGCCGCTCGCCCGGTGTCAGCACGCGGATCTCGACCGGCGCGGTGCCGGTGTTGTGCAGGCCGAGTTTGTGGGCCGCGACATAAGACAGATCGATAATGCGCCCGGCCTTGAATGGCCCGCGATCATTGACCCGCACCACCGTCGACTGGCCGTTGCTGAGATTGGTCACCTGCACATAACTCGGCAACGGCAGCGTTTTGTGCGCCGCCGTGTACTTGTACATGTCATAGGCTTCACCGCTGGACGTGCGCCGGCCGTGAAATTTGGTGCCGTACCAGGACGCGACGCCGCGCTCGACAAAATTTTCCGCGGACGGGCGCACGCGATAGGTTTCGCCGAGCACGGTGTAGGTTTCCGGATTGCCGTATTTTGATTTCGGCTCCTCGCGCGGCACCGGCTCCGGCACGGCAGCCAGATCGTCCGGCACGTCGTCGGCATCGGGATAACCGTCCTGCTCATGTGCCGGTGCCGGCGTGCTCAGCCGTGACGGTGCGTGACCACCGCCATGACTGCCGCCGCTGCGCGGCGCCGACGACGAACAGGCCGTCAGTGTCAGGGACATGATGGCCAGCAACATGATTGCCGGCAGTGTTGTCGGCATGATCGTCGGCAACGACAGGGACATGCGCATCTGGAGCATCAGCCCGCCTCCCGTTCGGCGCTTAACCGGCGCTGCGCGCTGCCTGCAGGCGCTCGGCAAATTCATACACGGCGCGTGCATACAGCGGGCTGCGGTTGTAGCGGGTAATGACACGGAAATTGGCGAAGCCGAGATAGTGGCGACGCGCTTCGCTTTCATCGAAACCGAGCAACACCACCGGCACATCGTCGTGCAGGGCAAACTCGCCCTTGACGCCAGCGTCGAGCAGATCGCGAACCGGTTTCAGATCACGTTTCGGAAACAGCAGGCCATCGGTTTGCGCCGGCACTTCAGCGACCCGCATCATCACCGCGCCGCCGGTCTGCCAGCCATGCAGCTTGAAATAATTGGCGACGCTGCCGATGACGTCGGCCGGATTGCTGAACAGGTTGATCTTGCCGTCACCATCAAAATCGACCGCCCATTTGCGATAGCTGGTCGGCATGAACTGGCCCATGCCCATGGCGCCGGCATAGGAGCCGAGCGGTTGCTCGTGGTTCCAGCCCTGCTCACGCGCGAGCAGGAAAAACTGCTCCAGTTCGCCGGTAAAAAATGGCGAGCGCGGCGGGTAGTAAAACGCCAGCGTGTTCAGGGCATCGAGCACGCGGAATTTTCCCATGATGCGACCGTACTGGGTTTCGACACCGATGATGCTGACGATGATGCGCGCCGGCACGCCGTACTCGGCTTCCGCGCGCGCCAGCAGCGCTTCATTGTCGCGCCAGAATTGCAGACCGTATTTCAGCCGCTGCTCGGTGAGAAAAATCGGTGCGTAATCGCGCCAGGGTTTGCCTTCGGCCGGTTTGATCATCAGCGCGATGATGTCGTCACGCTTCTGGGCTTTTTCCAGCACGGCCTGCACGTCGGCGCGCGTGAATCCTTTGCCCTGCAGGGCGCTGACAAAACGCTGGCGCGCGGCGCTCGCTTCCGCTTCGGTCACCACCGGAGCCGTGGCCGGCGGCGGTGCGACCACCACGTCGGCAGCCGGTTTGCGGTCCGGTGCCGTGCTGTCCGGCCCCGTGCCAACCGGCTTGCCGGCGCAGGCGGCGAGCAGCAGTGCCAGAGTCGGCATCAGCACCTGTGTGCTCAGCTTGAACTGAAACGTCATGCGCAAGAATCTCCGGAAAATTGCTGTGGCCTGCTCAGGAGTTGAGCAGACGGCGGTGGGTGTGTATCGACATGATGAGACCGAAGCCGGCCAGCAGCACCACCGAGGACGAGCCGCCGAAACTGATCAGCGGCAAGGGTACGCCAACCACCGGCAGCACGCCGCTGACCATGCCGATATTGATAAAAATGTACACAAAGAACGTCATGCCCAGCGCACCGGCCAGCAGGCGGGTAAAGGTTTCCTGTGCCGAGTTGGCGATGTACAGGCAACGGATGACGACGAAGGCATACAGCGCGAACAACACCAGCGCGCCAAGAAAACCAAACTCTTCACCGAGCACGGCAAAAATGAAATCGGTGTGCCGTTCGGGCACGAATTCCAGCTGTGACTGCGTGCCCTGAAAATAGCCCTTGCCGTACAGGCCGCCGGAGCCAAGGGCAATTTTCGACTGGATGATGTGATAACCGGCGCCGAGCGGATCGGTGGTGGGATCGAGAAAGGTCAGCACGCGCTGGCGCTGGAAATCCCGCATGTAGAAAAACCACAGCGCTGGCGCCGCCGCTGCCGCCAGCGCACCGAGTGCGAGCAGGATTTTCCACGACAGGCCAGCCAGCCACAGCACCAGAAAACCCGAAGCCGAGATCAGGATCGCGTAATCGAAATCCGGTTGCAGCGCGATCAGCACCACCGGCAGCGCCATCAGGCCGGCGGCGACAAACACGTGCGCCAGTCGCGGCGGCAACGGCCGTTCGCTGAAATACCAGGCCAGCAACATCGGTACCGCAAGTTTCATCAGCTCCGAGGGCTGGAAGCGGATAAACCCGAGTTCAATCCAGCGCTGCGCGCCCTTGCCGACGGCGCCGAAAATCGCCACCACGATCAGCAGCATGACACCGACCGCGAAAAATCCCGGCGCCCAGGCCTTGAGCAAACGCGGCGGCACCTGCGCAACCACGATCATGCCGGCGAAACCGATGGCATAGCGCAGCAGCTGGCTGTGCACGCGCGCCTCGCCACCGGCGCTGTGCAGGATCAGCAAACCGACGCCGCAAATGGCCATCAGCCCAAGCAGCAGCGGCAAATCAATATGAAAACGCCAGAGCAGGCTGTGCCGCTCCTTGTGCGTGTGGACGCGCGAATTCAGGGCATCAATCATGTTGCGCGACCTCGTCAGCCTGCGGATTCAGATAGTGGTCCATGACCCGGCGGGCGATCGGTGCCGCCTGCGAGCCACCACCGCCGATGACGTTTTCAACCAGCACCGCGACAGCGATCTGCGGTTTGTCGAACGGCGCAAAACCGATGAACAGCGCATTGTCGCGGAAGCGCTCATCGACTTTCGTGGCGTCGTATTTTTCACCCTGTGCATACGAGCGCACTTGCGCCGTACCGGTTTTGCCGGCGGCTTCATACTTGATGCCCTTGAACGCCGCACGCGCCGATCCTTTTGCACCGCTGACCACCTCGCGCATCGCTTCGCGCACCAGCTGGAAATATTCCGGGTGCTGGATATCCGGCTGACGCGAGGCTTTGACCGGCAGTAACGGCCGCATGCTTTCAGCATGTCCGGTGGCCCGCACCATGCGCAGTTCGTAACGCGTGCCGCCATTGGCGAGAATGGACGCGGCACTGGCCAGTTGCGGCATGGTCGCATTCCAGTAGCCCTGACCAATGCCGACGCTGAGCGTCTCGCCCGGATACCAGGCCTGGCGTTTGGCGGCGCGTTTCCAGGCGCGCGACGGCAACAGTCCTTTGCCTTCCTCTTCCACATCGAGTCCGGTTTTTTCACCGAAACCGAAACGCGACATTTGTTCGCTGAGTTTGTCGATGCCCATGCGATGGGCCAGATCATAGAAATAGGTGTCGCAGGATTCGGTGATCGCCATGCGCACGTCGACGCTGCCATGACCACCGCCGGTTTTGTTCAGCGTCCAGTCGCGGTACATGCGCGTATCGCCCGGCAGCATGAAATAACCCGGATCGGAAATCCGCCGCTCCGGTGTCGTGTCGCCAGTAATAAGCCCGGCCAGTGCCAGATGCGGTTTCACCGTCGAGCCGGGCGGATACACACCTTTCAACGCCCGGTTGTAGAGCGGCGTGTCCGGCGATTCATTGAGCGCCTTGTAGCTCTGGCGATCGATGCCGGTAACGAAAGGATTCGGATCAAAGCCCGGATTGCTGACCATGGCCAGCACACCGCCGGTATTCGGATCAATGGCAATGACCACGCCGCGCTGATCACCCAGTGCGGCCAGCGCCGCCAATTGCAGGCCGACATCCAGATGCAGGTAAATGTCCTGGCCGGAGATCGGCGGCACCCGGTTCAGCACCTGCACCACACGGTCATGGACATCGGTTTCCACTTCCTGGTAGCCGACCACGCCGTGGAGAATTTTCTCGTAGGATTTTTCCAGACCCAGTTTGCCGATGAAGGCGGTGGCGGCGTAATTGCTCTGATCGAGTTGCTGCCATTCTTTTTCATCAATGCGGCCGACATAGCCGAGTGCATGGGCAAACTGCGCGCCGAGCGGATAGTGACGGATCAGTCGGCCTTCGATACTGACGCCGGGAAAGCGGTGCTGGTTGACCGCGAACAGCGCCACTTCGCGTTCGCTGAGCCGGCTGCGCAGCGCCACCGGCTGATCGCGGCGATGCTGTTTGCGCTCGCGATCAAAACGCTCCAGATCGTCCTCGCTGATGGGCAGGATTTTGCCGAGCTCGGCCAGCGTAGCCGGCAAGTCCGCCACTTTGCCGGGAATGATCTCGAGTGAAAAACTGGAGCGGTTTTCTGCCAGCAGCACGCCGTTGCGGTCGTAAATGAGTCCGCGGGTCGGCGCCAGGGGCCGTACGCTGATGCGGTTGCGATCCGACTCGGTGCGGTATTCGTGGTGGGCGATGATCTGCAGATAAAACAGCCGGCCGATCAGCACCAGCGTCATCAGCGCCATGACCACGGCCGCGATCACGGTGCGGGAGAAAAACAGTCCGGATTCGGCGACCGAATCCTTCATGCGCAAACGCGGAGCTTTCATGCCTTTTGCATCACATCCACAAGTTCGGCGCGCGCGTCAGGCGCGGTGATAAGGGTGATTGACGGTCACGGTCCAGGCCCGGTACAGCGCTTCAGCCACGACGATGCGCACCAGCGGATGCGGCAAGGTCAGCGCTGACAGCGACCAGCGCTCCTCGCAGCGTTGCAGCAACTCCGGCGCCAAGCCATCCGGCCCGCCGATCAACAGCGCCACGTCACGACCGTCCTGTTGCCAGGCACGCAGGCGATCTGCCAGTTGCTCGGTGGTGTGGGCTTTGCCTCGGACATCCAGCGCCACCAGACGTTCGCCGCTTTTCAGCTGCGCGCTGATCAGTTCCGCTTCCTGATGCATCAGCCGGGCAATGTCGGCATTTTTTCCGCGCTTGGGCAATTCGAGCTCGCACAACTCCAGGCGGC
This sequence comes from Permianibacter sp., assembly GCA_041913605.1. GTDB lineage: Bacteria > Pseudomonadota > Gammaproteobacteria > Enterobacterales > Permianibacteraceae > Permianibacter. Next base: position 125,641 of record JAYSEY010000003.1, on the reverse strand, counting down.
ACTCATGCGGCAGGCGGGTGGCGTATTCCTGATAGCCGTCCTGAACCCAGACGGGCATCTTGTTGCCGAGCGTAAACAGGCGAATGCGCATGAGAAAGTCTGGCCCGTATCCGGTGGTGTGTGTCGAGTGGGTTGCGTTGTTGCACGCGCTGGGCTGCCGCCAATTTTGCACGCTGCGATGTGGCGTGGTCCGGCCGATTCGCCGCGCTGATCAGGCCTTGGCCTGCGGCGCGCGCTGCAGATCGCTTTGCTCGCCCCAGTTCGGATTCCAGAGTTTTTCCAGCTGGTAGTAGTCGCGGGTTTCGCGCTGCATGACGTGAACGATCACGGCACCGAGATCGATCAGTATCCATTCGCCGCTGTCTTCACCCTCGACGCCGATTGGCAACTGCCCCGCCGCCTTCACCTGCTCGACCACTTCCTGGGCGATGGCCCGCGTGTGGCGGTTTGAGGTGCCGGAGCAGATCAGCATCCAGTCGGTCATCGCGGTCAGTTCGTGGACGTTCAGCGTCACGATGTCGCGCGCTTTCATGTCTTCGAGTGCCTGCAGCACCCGGTCTTTCAGTTCATCAATGTGCATGCGCATTCCAACGATAGAGCTGGTGACGTTCAATGTAGTCGGCCACCGCCGCCGGCAGGTGTGGCGGATGGCGATGGCCTTCGGCCAGTGCGGCGCGGATCGCCGTTGCCGATGCCGGATGCACCGGCATCGCACATTCCAGCAGCGTGCCGGCCGGCGCGGTACGCAACTGCGCTGCATCCAGTATCCGGCGCTGTTGCCAGCGCGCTGCAAGCGGATGATCAGCAGCCATCTGCTCGCCAGCGCGCGGCAACACAATGATGCGGCACAACTGCAGGATCGCCTCGGGTTCGCGCCATTGCGGCAAACCGAGCAGCGCATCCCAGCCCAGCACCAGCGTGTAACGCCGGTCGGCATCGGCGGCGTGTTTTTCGCGCAGCGTCATCACCGTATAGCTGGCTTCGCCGCGTGCTGCACGGCGCAGTTCGCAGTCATCCACCCGCCAATGCGGATGACCGGCAATCGCCTGCTGCAACATCGCCAGACGGTGTTCAGCCGTAACCTGCGGTGTCGCACGATGAGGTGGCAGGGCCGAGGGCATGAACAGGAAACAGTCCGGATCAGCGGCCGCGCAGACGGCGCTGGCGACTGCGAGATGACCGTCATGCACCGGATCAAAAGTGCCGCCGAACAGCACCACATCGCGCACCGGCAAGCCCTGAACATCGCCGCTCACGCCGGCCGTCCTGCCGTCGCGAAACCGCGTCCGGCCAGTTCGGCCAGCGCACGTTCCAGACCCGGCCAGGGCAGACCGCGCTCGACACCTTTCATCTGCCGTTCGATCTGATCAGCCAGTGCCAGCAGCGCATGCACGCGCGGCAGGGAAAAACGTTTGGCCGCCGCGGTAAACAGGCCCAGACGCGAACTCCAGATGCCGAGTTCGCGGGCTTTCTGTTCGGCGCTGGCGCCGCGTTGCTGGGCAAAAACAATCTGCGCCAGTTGCCGGACATCGCGCTGCACGGCCGGCACCAGCGCCCGCAAATGTCCGTCGGCATCTTCGCCTTGCAGGCTCTGCAGAATGCGCAGCGTGCGCGCCAGATCACCGCGCAGGGCAACATCCAGCACCGACCAGACTTCGAAGCGGGCATCGTCGGCCGTGATTGCCTGCACCTGTTCCAGCGTGATCGGCGCTTCACCGTGCAGCAAGCGCAATTGCGACAACATCTGCTGGGCGGCCAGCAGATTGCCTTCGCAGCATTGCACCAGCCACTCCAGCGCATCGGCCTGCAGATTCAGCTTTTGGCTTTTCGCCCGTTGCGCCAGCCAGCCCGGCCACTGCGCCGGCTCGGGAGCGCTGGCTTGCGCATGCACGCCGCGCTGTTCAATCGCCTTGATCCAGCGGGCATCGAAATCGGTTTTGCGTTTCAGCGCCGGCATGCTGATCAGCAGCAGCCGATCGGCATCGTCCTGTTCAAGAAGTGTGACGATGGCGTCCTGAAACTCTTTGTTCGGCGCCGTCGCACAGCGCAATTCGAGCAGCCGCTTTTCGCTGAACAGCGACAGCGTGCCGGCGTCGGCGAGCAAACCGTCAACGCTGAATTGTTTGTCGACATGCGCCGTTTCGCGGCTGAGAAAACCCTGGCCACGCGCGGCGTCGCGGATCTGGTCAAACGCTTCTTCACTGAGCAGCGCTTCATCACCACTGATCAGGTACACCGGCGCCAGCCCGCTCTTCAGGGCCGCCGCCAGTGAACTCACCGCCATGCGCATCAGGGTGTCGCCGCTTGCGGTGTGGTGGCCAGCGATGCCGCGCGATAGTGCAGCTGGCGCAGCAGGCGCGAGGCGATATCACGGCGCATTTCACCGACCAGGATCTGTTCTTCTTCGGCTTTGCCGAGCACGTCACGATTGTCAAATCGGTATTCGCGACGGGTCACCAGTTCGCGCGTTTCGGCGTCGGCCAGTGCCTGTGGCACGGCGATGCGATAACGATAGGTGAGGATCAGCTCGTAATCGGAGGCACGGCCGTAAGCATCGACTGTCTGCACGCGACGGGTCAGCGTTTCCGGCTGCAAATCCAGCACCAGCTGCGGCGTCGCGTCTTTTTCCACGCCGACCATGCCGGACTGGCGCAGGCCGCTGGCCAGCATGCGTTCGACATCACCATACGGCGTGGCCGACTGCAGGGCGACGCGCAGGCCTTCGCTGCCCGCCACACTGCCGCGCAGATGAAAACCGCAGCCCGCGATCAGGAAAAAGATCGCGGTCAGCAGCAGGACACGCAGGGTGGCGATCATCAGGCACTCACCCTCAGGCGACAACGATGTTGATGAGTTTGCCGGCGACGTAAATCACTTTCTTCACGCTCAGACCGTCGGTGAAACGCTTGACGTGCTCATCGGCCAGCGCCAGACGTTCCGCGAGTTCCTGCGTGGCATTGGCCGGCAGCTCCAGACGCGAACGCAGTTTGCCGTTCACCTGCACCACCACCGTGATGCTGTCGCGCTGCAAGGCCGACTCGTCCACGTCCGGCCATTGCTCGGTATTGATCGCCGTGGTTTTGCCCAGGCAGTGCCAGAGCTCGTGGCAGATGTGCGGCGTGATCGGCGACAGGATCAGCACGCCGGTTTCCAGCGCATGCTGGACCACGGCGCGATCCTGTTCGTCGAGGGCGACAAACTTGTTGATGGCGTTGAGCAACTCCATCACCGCAGCAATCGCGGTGTTGAAGGTGTAACGGCGCTGCATGTCGTCGCCGGCTTTTTTCAGCGTCTCGTTGGCCTTGGCATACAGTTCTTTCTGCGCCGGATTCAGCGCTGCGGTATTGAGCGGCGCCACCAGACCATTGGCACGATGCGCGAACACCGCTTTCCACAAGCGACGCAGGAAACGCTGCGCGCCTTCGACGCCGGCATCGCTCCACTCCAGTTGCTGTTCAGGCGGCGAGGCAAACATCATGAACAGGCGCACCGTGTCGGCGCCGTACTGATCAATCATTTTCTGCGGATCGACGCCGTTGTTTTTCGACTTCGACATCTTCTCGCTGCCGCCGATGTGCACGGCCTGGCCATCGCCCTTGTAACGCGCGGCAACCGGACGCGCCTTGTCGTCGAGTTCGATTTCGACATCGGCAGGATTGAACCAGGTTTTCTTGCCGTCCGGATCGAGACGGTAGAAGGTGTCGGCGATGACCATGCCCTGCGTCAGCAGGCGGGTGAACGGCTCGTCGGAGTCGACCAGACCTTCGTCACGCATCAGCTTGTGGAAGAAACGCGCATAGAGCAGGTGCAGGATGGCGTGTTCGATACCGCCGATGTATTGATCAACCGGCGTCCAGTATTTGGCGCGGTCGTCGAGCATTTTGTCCTTGCTGTCCGGGCAGGCGTAACGCGCGTAGTACCAGCTCGACTCCATGAACGTGTCGAAGGTATCGGTTTCGCGCTCGGCCGGTTTGCCGCACTTTGGACAGCTGCAGCGTTTCCAGTCATCCATTTTTTTCAGCGGCGAACCGCTGCCGTCGATGGTGACGTCGAGCGGCAAGACCACCGGCAATTGATCAGCCGGCACCGGTACCGCGCCGCAATCGGCGCAGTTGATCACCGGGATCGGGCAGCCCCAGTAACGCTGGCGGGACACGCCCCAGTCACGCAGGCGGAAATTGACTTTTTTCTCGCCGGCATTTTTTGCCCGCAGATGATTTTCGATGGCGGCAAACGCGGCGGAGAAATCGAGACCGTTGAATTCGCCGGAATTTACGCAGCGGCCTTTTTCGGTGTACGCCGCCTTGCTCAAATCAACGACATCGCCGTTCACCGCTTCGATCACCTGGACAATCGGCAGCGCGTACTTGCTGGCGAATTCCCAATCGCGTTGATCGTGACCCGGCACCGCCATGACCGCGCCAGTGCCGTATTCCATCAGCACGAAATTGGCGACCCAGACCGGCACCTTGTCGCCGGTGACCGGATGAATGGCGTAGAAGCCGGTGGCGACGCCTTTTTTCTCCATGGTCGCCATGTCGGCTTCCATGGTGGTTTGCGTTTTGCACTCGGCAACAAACGCGGCAACGTCAGCGTTGGTTTCTGCGGCACGCAGCGCCAGCGGATGCTGTGCCGCCACGGCCACATAGGTGACACCGAGCAGCGTGTCCGGACGCGTGGTGTAGATCTCCAGCTGTTCCGGCTGATCGGCAATCGCAAAACGGATGGTCATGCCTTCCGATTTGCCGATCCAGTTGCGCTGCATGGTCTTGACCTGTTCCGGCCAACCATCGAGCAGATCCAGATCGTTCAGCAGTTCGTCTGCGTAGGCGGTGATCTTCAGGAACCACTGCGGGATCTCGCGGCGCTCGACCAGTGCGCCAGAACGCCAGCCGCGGCCGTCAATCACCTGCTCGTTGGCGAGCACGGTTTGATCGACAGGGTCCCAGTTCACGACTGCCATGCGTTTGTAGGCGATGCCCTTTTCCATCAGCCGGGTGAAGAACCACTGTTCCCAGCGGTAGTAATCCGGTTTGCAGGTGGCGAGTTCGCGTTCCCAGTCGTAACCAAAACCGAGACGTTTCAGCTGGCCTTTCATGTAGGCCATGTTGTCGTCAGTCCAGGCTACCGGCGGCACGCCATTCTGGATGGCAGCGTTTTCAGCCGGCAGGCCAAACGCATCGAAGCCCATCGGTTGCAGCACGCTCTTGCCAAGCATGCGCTGCACGCGGCTGATGACATCGCCGATGGTGTAGTTGCGCACATGGCCCATGTGCAGGCGACCACTCGGATAGGGGAACATCGACAGGCAGTAGAATTTCTCGCGGTCGCTGTCTTCGCTGGCGCGGAAAGCGTGGCTCTCGGTCCAAAAGGACTGGACACGCGGCTCGATGGTGCCCGGATGGTACTGCTCGTCCATTATCGTCATGGTCGTTTCGGCGGCTCTTGGCGGCTCGGCACCGGCGCGCAAACGCAGGGCGTCAGCGGCAAAAGGTGTCGAAAAACAGGAAATTGGAAGCGCGGATCGTACCTGATGGCCGGCAGTCCTGACCACGACGACGCGCGCCGCAGCGGCGGCTTTTCCGGGACCGCTGTCCGGAAGCGCCGCACATGGACACGGATGCACGGCCGCAGATGCAGGGCCGCCGGAGCGTGGTTGTGACCCATGGACGTGACGGGGGGCCGGGCTGCGGCCGTGAACCGGTCGGCGGCCATAGCCGTCGCCAGCCGTTACCATGGCGCCGCTGGCGGACCGCCTCCGGCCGGACTGGTGCTTGTTCGCCGCATCCGGGTTCACCGCATCCTGGTTCACCGCTGCCCTTGTTTCCCCTGCCCCGCCCTCGTCCCGGAGCCGTCATGAGTCTGGATACCACGCTGGTCTACGCCGCCAAGAACCTGTTGCTGCCACCGGGCGGCAACCTGCTGCTGCTGGCGCTGGCCCTGCTGCTCGGCCGGCGCTTGCGCGTCCTCGGCATGGTGCTGTTCTGGCTGGCCGTGCTCAGCCTCTACCTGCTGGCCACGCCCTTCGTGGCCAACCGGCTGATGCTGGCGGTGCAGCCGGTCGAGGCACTCGACCTCGCCCGCCAGCCGGACAACCCGGCCGGCACCGCCATCGTGGTGTTGGCCGGCGGCCGGCGCGCGCAAGCCCCGGAATACGAAGGCCTCGACACCGTCAGCACCTACACCCTCGAACGCCTGCGCTACGCCGCCCGCCTGCAGCGCCAGACCAAGCTGCCGATCCTGCTCAGCGGCGGCCAGGTGTTCGGCAAGGGCACCTCGGAAGCGGTGCTGATGAACGAAGCGCTGATCAGCGATTTCCGCGGCGCGCCGCACTGGCTGGAAACCGACAGCCGCAACACCGCCGAAAACGCCATCAAGAGCGCCGAGATCCTGCGCCGCAATGGCGTCAACAGCATCTACCTCGTCACCCACGCATTCCACATGAGCCGCGCCCGCCAGCAGTTTGAACAAACCGGCCTGCGCGTCATCCCGGCGCCCTGCAGCTTCGTCACCCTCAACGAAGAAACCCGCCTGCACGATTTCCTGCCCAACGCCGCCGCCCTGCAACGCGCCAACCTGGCGCTGCATGAAATGCTGGGCATGGTGTGGTACCGGCTGGTGTATTGAGGCTGGTGTATTGAGGCTGGTCTGGTTGGCGACAGTCGTGGATCGCGTGTCGATTGAGTGACTGAAAAATTTGCCGAATCCGCGAGATCAAAACGAAGCCAGATAAAGTCTCCCCTCCTTGTCAAGGAGGGGCTGGGGGTGGTTCCGAATTACGAGATCAATCATCTCGTTTCCTCCCACACCGCACGCGCGGCAGCCCTGCCGGGTTTCGCCCCGGCGGGCGACTCACTTTTCTTTCAGTGCGAAAGAAAAGTAAGCAAAAGAACGCACCCCAACCACGCCAGAAAATTTTCGTTGCTTCGAGCAGAGATGTCCGTCGTCGTCTGCCCGTCACCACGGGCCCGCACCGATGCGGCATCCCTGCCTTATCGGTGCTACGCCGGCCATCCCTGCCGGCGTACCCGGTCGCCGGACAGGCGACGACGGCTGGCGTGCATGGGGCCCCGTTGGCAAATGGCTGTGCGGTGACTTCGAAATAACGGCCTCCGATTACGCTGCGCAAATCGGATCTACGATGTCTGCATTGCATGGAGCTAGGGCTGATTTGGTGGCAGGGGTTTAGTTTGGTATCAGCTGAGAATACAGTCTGACTGTCCTCAACTAGGTATCGAAGCACTTGCCTGCAACGGACAGTGCTGTTTACGACATTTTGGAGGGAGTTGTGAAGGATGGTGACCACTGATGGAAGAAGGTTGGCAGCAATCACTTTTCTGCTGATTATGGCAGCTATCGTTCTGTTCCTTTTTTTGTCCAGAAACCCTAAGAACAAGCAGTGCCTTGGCGAAGGTGTTTACGCGGAAGCACATACGCCAACTTTCCATACGGTTTGGAAAAGCGGGCGTGTACTCATTAGGGGCAGTTTGACAAAGTATGCGGTGGGGAAAGGCGTGGTTGCGGGCTATTGGTCCTTATCAAATATCAGGCTAGATTCTCTGGAAGGGCTTCTCTCGGAGATTGACAAGGAAGGGTACTTCCTTGTTGAAAGGGTTGGCGGGGAGATCCGGTCCGGGCTTTCAGAGGATGCACTTCTTGCGGAATTGAACGCGCGAAAAGAAATTTTTGGCGAGGCTGCATGGCAGTCTCCATCTTTTAATGAACGATTCTGCAATTAGCCTCGCTGCTCTGGTTAGAAAAACGCAATCGGAGGTTTCCTCTCGAGGCTACTTCACCATTCATTCTAACCGGGGCCCCATGCACGCCAGCCGGCGGCGGCTGTCCAGCGACCGGGTACGCCGGCAGGGATGGCCGGCGTAGCACCGATAAGGCAGGACGCCGCATCGGTGCGGGCCCGTGGCGACGGGCAGACGACGACGGGCATCTCTACTCGAAGCAACGAAAATTTTCTGGCGTGGTTGGGGTGGTTTCTTTGGGTGACCTTTCTTGTCCACACAAGAAAGGTCACTCGCCCGCCGGGGCGAGACTCGGCAAGACGTGAATCACGCGCGGTGTTTGAAGAGCAGAGAAAGTTGCTCTCGTAATTCGCAACCACCCCTGGCCCCTCCTTGAAAAGGAGGGGGGATGCTGCGGCTCGTCGTTCTGAATCCTGTCAATTTCATCCATTCAGCCGCTGAACGACTGACGCCGCGCCGGAGAACAACGCGCTGGCGTCATTCTCGTTTTGACTCGCTCATGGGAAATGAGAAGAACGGTTTTGCTTGTGTTTCGTGGCAATGCACTCGCCACCAAGCCCAAGCCCAAGCCCAAGCCCGCATCAAACACTCGCCGATGCCTGCGCCACACCGTCTTTCAGCAACACCGGCAACTGCTCCGGTGGCAGCGGGCGTGACAGCAGATAGCCCTGCATTTCGTCGCAGCCATGCTGACGCAGGAAGCTCAGTTGTTCGATGCTTTCCACGCCTTCGGCAATGACATTGAGTTTCAGCGCGTGGGCCATGGCGATGATGGTCTGGATGATGACGGCGTCATCGCGATCGTCGGCGAGATCGCGGACGAAGGCCTGATCGATTTTCAGGCCGTCGATGGGCAGGCGGCGCAGGTAGCTGAGGCTGGAATAACCGGTGCCGAAATCGTCGATGGCGATGGACACGCCCAGACCGCGCACGCGATTCAGTGTTTCGACGGCAAGATCGGCATTTTCCATCAGCAGCGATTCGGTGATCTCGATGTGCAGATCGCGCGCCGGCACGGCGTAGTGTTGCAACAGTTGCGCGACGCGCACCGGCAGCTGGCCGTCGATCAGTTGCCGGATCGAGACATTGACCGCGACCGGCAGATGACCGAGCTCGCCGCCCTGCCAGCGTTGCAGTTGCGCGCACACCTGTTCCAGCACCCAGTCACCGATGCTGCCGATGAGTCCGATCTCTTCAGCGACCGGAATGAACTCGGCCGGCGAGACCTGGCCCAGCGTTGCGCTGCGCCAGCGCAGCAGCGCTTCGAAGCCGGTGATGGCGCCGCTGGCGATGGCCATGCGCGGCTGGTAGTGCAGGGAAAATTCGCCGGCGTCGCGCGCACCGCGCAGCGCCATGCTGATGCTGGCGCGGCGCAGAGCGGCATCGTTCATGCGCGCTTCAAAATAGCGATAGGTGTTGCGGCCCTGATCCTTGGCGACGTACATCGCCATGTCGGCATGATTGACCAGCCGAGCCGCCGACACGGCATCATCAGGAAACACACTGATGCCGATCGACGGTGAAATGCTCAGTTGCTGGCCGTCGGTTTCAAACGGCTGGCTGCACACCTGCAACAGCGATTCGGCGACACGCGTGATCGCCGACACATGGGTCACGCCTTCGAGGATCACGGTGAATTCATCACCGCCCAGACGCGCCACCGTGTCTTCTTCGCGCACGCAGTCGCGCAAGCGCCGCGCCACACTGCGCAGCAATTGATCACCGACCGCGTGACCGAAGGAATCGTTGATCGCCTTGAAGCGATCCAGATCGATGAACAGCACGGCAACGCGCGATTCGCGCCGGCGCGCCACTACCAGAGCGTGTTCGAGACGCTCGTGGAACAGCGTGCGGTTGGGCAGGCCGGTAAGGCTGTCGTAATTGGCGAGGAAGCGCAGTTCTTCGTCGCGCTGGTGACGGTCGGAAACGTCGCGCATGGTGCCGGCCATGCGCAGCGGCTGGTTGTGCGCGTCGCGTTCGACGATCTGGCCGCGATCAAGCACCCAAAGCCAGTCGCCGTTGGCTTTGCGCAGCCGGTACTCGGCTTCGTAATAGGTCGCCAGCCCGTCGAGGTGGCGCTGCAGTGCAGAGGTGGAGATACCCACGTCGTCGGGATGCAGCAGCTTGTCGCGCCAGTACAGCGTGTCCTCGATGTCGTCTTCCTGATAGCCGAGCAGCGTGTGCATGCCGGTGCGGCTCACCCGTCCGGTGCGCAGGTTCCAGTCCCAGAGCGCATCGCCGGTGCCCCACAGCGCCAGACGCAGGCGCTCGTCGCTGGCACGCAGCGCCTGTTCACCCTGCAGGCGTTCTTCGAGCCGGCGCTGGCGGCTCCACCACAGCCAGGTGAGCACGCTGAACACCAGCGCCACGGCCAAGACCTGCCACAGGGGCCGCTGCCACCACCAGGGCACGACGTTGACGGGGATGACCAGCGCCGGCTGGGTCGGCTCGTCGCCGTAGCTCCAGCTCATCAGCAGCCGGCGCTGGCCGGCAGCCAGTCCGGCCAGCGCCAGTTCGTGGCGGTCATCGAGCGGCGTCCAGCGCGGGTCGCGATCGAAGCGGTAGAAGAAGCGCTGGCGCTGCAGCTGGGCCGCCCCCGGCGCCGCCACTTTCAGGCGCAGGGCGCCGGCATCGGGTGGCAATTCCAGCTCGGGGGCACTGGCCGCCCACCAGCTTTGCAGCCGCTGGTCGCCGATCTGCACGGCGGTGACGCGCAGCGCCGCGCGCGCTTCCGGCACCGGCGCCAGCGCCGGTTGCAGGCGCGACACGCCGGTCAGGCCACCGAATACCAGACTGCCGTCACCGAGCCGGGCAGCGGCGTGCAGGTTGAACTCGTCATCGGCCAGACCGTCCTGCCGGCCCCAGTGCCGCCATTGCTGCGTACCGGGCCGGAACTGCATCAGGCCGACGTTGGTACTCGCCCAGATATCGCCGCTGGCATCTTCCAGCAGCGCGTAGATGACGTTGTCGCGCAGTCCCTGCTCGCGGGTGTAGCGGCTGACGGTGGGCGCCACGGCCGCCGGATCCTGCAGCCGGGCGATGCCGCCGAAGGTGCCCACCCACAGCTCACCGGTCGATGTTTCCAGCAGGGTATTGACGAAGGCGCTGGGCAGGCCGCGTTCCGGGTCGCCAGCCACCGGTTCCGGCGCCTGGCCGTCACGCAGCCGGAACAGGCCGATGTCAGTGGCCAGCCAGACCTGCCCGGCACGGTCCTCGAGCGCATCGAGCACCCGGTTGGTCGGCAGTTGCAGCGGCCCCTTGCCGTCGCGGTGGTACTGGCGGTAACCGCCATCCGCCGTCAGCACCACCAGCCCGCTGCGGTCACTGGCCACCAGCACTTCGCCATTGCGGCGGGCACGCAGGTTGCGCACGCCGGCGTTGAACTGGTCGCCGTGCAACAGCGCAGGCAGCACCAGCTCGGCGCGTTGCTGACTCGGCCAGTACCGCCACAGCGCCTGCGCGCCGCCGACCAGCAGGCTGTCGCCCTGCGCCAGCAGGGCGCGGACAAACAGGCGCCCGCCGAACGGCCGCAGACGCTTGACCGTCGCCGGCAAGCCTGCCGCCTGCAAGGCCGCGTTGTGGTAGCTGACACGGCCGTCAGCAGCGCGATGCTTGAGACCGGCGCCCTCGGTGCCTATCCACAAGCCGCCGGCGCCATCGTCGGCCAGGGCGAAAACGTTATTCCGCGAGGTCGCGTCGGCGCCGGCCGGCTCGCGCAGCACACGCAGCCAGCGATGGCCTTCGGCGCGGTGATAAAAGCCCCGCGACGAGCTGCCTATCCACAACCGGCCGGCGCGGTCGAGGGCCAGGGCAATGACATCGGGTTCCGGTATCCCGGACGGGTCATCGGCGGCATGGGTATGGACAAACTCGCGGCCGTCGCTGCGCCGCTCAAGCAAGCCGCCGCCGGGCATCGCCAACCACAGCGTGCCATCGGCTTCGATGACCGCACTACTGACCAGCGGTGCGCGGGTCTGGCCATCGGCACTGCGCGTGACACCAAAGCTGGCGATGGGCAGCGGCGCGAACCGGGTTGCGCCGGGCGCGCGGCGTGCGGCGCCGTAGCTGCCAAAGGCGAACAGTTCGCCGTCGCGGCCGGGCAGCAATACCGAGGTGTCGCCCTGCACGGCAGCATCGGCCAGCCGGCTCAGGGGCGCCTCGCCGCGCCGGTACAGGAGCCCGGAAACACCCGCCACCCACAGCTCGTCGCCCACGGTCCACAGCCGGTAGGCATCGATCGGCTGGCCCTCGTGCAGCAGGGTCTGAACGGCACCACCGCCGGCTGGGCGGAAATGCAGACCGGCCGGTGTCAGCCAATACAGGCCCTGATCGCTGGCGGCCAGATAGCGGATGCGCTTGCCGGCTTCGGACTGCGGCAGACCCAGTTCGGCGCCGGAGCGGAATTCGCCGCTGCGCGGATCGAAGCGCAGCAAGCCTTCGCCCATGGTCGCCAGCCACAGCTCACCCTCCGGCCCGTTGCTGATGCCGGTGACCGGCACATTGCCGAGCAGGCGCGCAGCGTCAGTCTGGCCCGGCTGCGGCAGGGCGATGAGATCCTGACCATCGAAACGGTGTACGGCGCTCTGGGTGAGCAGCCACAGGAAGCCGGCGCTGTCTTCGTGGATGTGTATGACCGATTGCTGCTGCAGATCACGGTTGGCTTCGGGTCGCACCAGCACCAGTGCTTCGGGAGCCCGCGGCAGGAGACTGGCGGCCGGTTCCGGCGCGTCGGGTTTGGCCGTGCCGGGTTTAGCCGTGTCGGATTTGGTCGTGCCGGATACCGCAGTCGTTGACGGTTCAGAGGCGGCAGTGGCGCCGAAGGCAGTCAACAGGACGGGCAGACTGAACACCAGCATCAGCAGGGCAGACAAAAAGCCACGCCCCGCCTTCCGCTGCCGCAGCGCCGGCCGGGCTTTGCGCTCCTGTTGTCTGTGCTGCCGCGCTTCCCGACCGCTCACACCCACACTCCCGGGATCATCTGTCGGCCAAGCATGGGTGAAGGCCGGAGGTTTTACCAACCGCCCTCACCAGTGCCGGCGCAGGATGTCGATCAGTTGATCGGCCGGCAGCGGTTTCGACAGCCAGTAGCCCTGCATTTCCTCGCAACCGTGTTCACGCAGGAACTGCAATTGCTCGGTGGTTTCCACGCCTTCGGCGACCACGGTGAGCTTGAGCGAATGGGCCATGGCGATGATGGTCCGGGTGATGGTGGCATCGTCCGGATCGACACTCAGATCACGGATGAAAGCCTTGTCGATCTTGATGGTGTCAATCGGCAGCCGCTTCAGGTAGCTGAGGCTGGAATAACCGGTGCCGAAATCATCCACCGCCAGTCGCACGCCGATGTCGCGCAGCGCATTCAGTCGACCCACCGATTGCGCGGCGTTGGCCATCACCAGCGATTCGGTGATCTCCAGTTGCAGGAATTGCGGATCGAGTTTGAATTCGCGCAGCAGCCCGGCCACCAGTTCCGCCATGTCACCGGCCATCAACTGGCGGATCGACAGGTTCACTGCCACCGGCACCACCGGCAGATGTTCGGCGCGCCAGCGCGCGATCTGCGTACAGGCTTCGCGCAGCACCCATTCGCCAATCGGCACGATCAGGCCGTTGTCTTCGGCGAGCGGAATGAATTCATCGGGCGGCACCCGGCCAAGCTCGGCGCTGTCCCAGCGCAGCAGCGCTTCCATGCCGGTGATGGCGCCGGTGGATATCTCCATTTTCGGCTGGTAGTAGAGCGTGAATTCGCGGTGCTCGATGGCCCGGCGCAGTGCCGTTTCCAGCGACAGCCGTCGGCGCATCGCCTGGTTCATGGCGGCGACGAAATACTGGTAATTGTTCCGGCCCTGTTCCTTGGCGTGATACATCGCCAGATCGGCGTTCTTGATCAGCGTTGCCACATCGTCGCCGTCTTCGGGAAACAGCGAGATGCCGATGGACGGCGAGATCACCACCTCATGGCCATCGAGTTCAAACGGCGTGCGGAACGCCTGCAACACCTTATCGGCGACAATCGCGCCCGATTGCGCGGTCGGCAGGTTTTCCAGAATGACGGTGAACTCGTCGCCACCGAGGCGGGCGACAGTGTCATCTTCGCGCACGCAATCGCTGATCCGGCGTGCCACCTGTTTCAGCAGGTTGTCGCCGGCGGCGTGACCGAGCGAATCGTTGATCTGCTTGAAGCGATCCAGATCGAAAAACAGCACCGCCAGACGCTGTTGCAGGCGGCGCGCGTGCGCCAGCGCATGACGCAGGCGCTCCATGAACAGCGTACGGTTCGGCAGATGGGTCAGCGTGTCGTAATTGGCCAGATGGCGCAGCTCGTCTTCGTAGCGTTTGCGGTCGGTGACATCCTTCATGGTGCCGGCCAGACGCACCGGATGGCCGGCGTTGTCGCGCTCGATGACCTTGCCGCGATCCAGCACCCAGACCCAGCGACCGTCGCTGGCGCGCATGCGGTATTCGGATTCGAAATATTCGGTTTCGCCGGCCAGATGCTTCTGCAGCGCCGCCGGCACCAGCGCCGCGTCATCGGGATGGATCAGCCGGTCGCGCCAGGTGCCGCTGTTTTCGATGCTGTCGGCCGGATAGCCGAGCAGGCGATCGAGGCCGTCGCGGTAAATGCGCCCGGTGCGCACATCCCAGTCCCAGAGACTGTCGCCGCTGGCCCAGACCGCCCATTTCAGGCGCTCCTCGCTCTGGCGGATAGCCGCTTCGGCGCGCGCGCGTTCGCGCTGGCGGCTGCGAGCCGTCCACCAGAACCAGCCGATCACCAGCAGGCCGGCCAGGGCATAGCCGCCTTTGGCCCAGACTGACAGCCAGAGCGGTGGCACGACGATGATCGGCAGGCGCAGGCCATCCTGACTCCACAAGCCGTCGTGATTGGCGGCCAGCACTTCCAGCTCGTACTCGCCAGCATCAAGATTGGTATAGGTCAGTTCGTGGCGACGGCCGGCATCGACCCATTCGCGGTCAAAGCCCTTGAGTCGGTAGCGGTACTCGACGCGGTCCGGTGCTTCGGAATCGAGGCCGACGAACTGGATACTCAGCACGCGATCCTCGTAGGGCAGGCGTAGCGGCAGCGCTGGCTCGCCCAGCACCTGTACCGGTTCGTTACGGCCAAGCTGGTAGGACAGCAGGTGTACCGGCGGCGGTGTCGGGTCGAGAGCTATGTTCTGCGGCAGGAAGGCGTTGAATCCGCGCGTGCCGCCAAACAGCATGCGACCGTCCCGCGTACGGGTGTAAGCACCACCATTGAATTCCGAGCCCTGCAGACCGTCACGCCGGTCGTAATGGATCAGCCGGCCATCATCAGGCGAATAACGACTGAGGCCACGGTTGGAACTCAGCCACAGCCAGCCAGCGTCGTCTTCCATCAGACCGTAAACGGTGGTGTCGACCAGGCCTTCTGCGGCGCCGATGTTGCGGAACAGCGGCTGCTCGCGATCCAGACCTTCGACCACCGTCAGCCCGTTGTGGGTGCCAACCCAGAGCCGGCCGTCGCGCGTGGTGGTGAAGGTGCGGACCAGATTGCCGGCCGGTGACTGGGCATCTCCGGGCAGATTGCGGAAGGTCTGCAGCTTGCCGTCGCTGCGCAGCCGTTGCAGGCCATTGGCGGTACCGACCCACAGCGCGCCAAAACGGTCGCGGTGCAGGGCCAGCACCAGCGTATTGGCCAGCATGGTGCCGGTGACGGAGGTGTCGGTGCCGGTTTCGGCCCGCCATTCGCCATCAAAGACCCCGTCGGCGCGCAGGTGCAGCAGGCCGACGCCGCTGGCGCCAAACCAGAGGCCGCCATCAACTTCCGGCAGCAGCGCCCAGACCGTGGTGTCGGCGCCGCCGGCCTGCGGATAAATGCGCTGCGCCTTGTTCGCCACCGTGTCCAGCGAGAACACGCCCACCGAAGTGCCCAACCACAGCTCGGTGCGCGAACGCGGCCGGATCTGCAACACCCGCAGGCCGACCCGGTGCGCAGGATGCTGGGCAGGCAGCGCCGCCAGCAGCGGCGCGGTGCGATCCTCGTAGCGGCCGTCGCGGCCCATCAGCTTCAGGCCGACACCGTCAGTGCCGAGCCAGATGCGGCCGCTGTCGTCTTCGTGCAGGGCGCGGATGTTGTTGCGGACCTGCTCATCGCCGCGACCGTCATAGTCGCGGTACAGCGCGAAGCGCCGGCTCTGCAGGTTGACGCGCGCCAGACCGCTGCGCTGGGTGCCGGCCCAGAGCACCTGGTCGCGATCGATGAACAAGCGGATCACCCGGTCTTCAGGCAGGCTGTAGCGATCCTCGGGCCGATGCCGGTGCAGTTCGGCATCGCCGCTGGCGACATTCAGCGACACCAGCCCCTGACCGAACATGCCCAGCCACAGGCCGCCCTCGCCATCGGCGGCAATGCTCGCCACTTCACCGGCAAACACCCGGCCATCGCGGGCGCGCAGCACCACCGGCTGGGCGTCGCGGCCGGTCATCGACTTGGCCAGACCGCCATCCGTTGCCAGCCACCAGACACCTTCCCGGTCGCGGTACAGGGCGTTGACCTTGGCGCCGGGCAGCCCCTGCACCTCGTCACTGCTGCCATCGGGACGCAGATGCCGGGCGCCGCCTTTCGAGGTCGCCACCATCACGCCGCCAGCCGGATGCGCGGCCAGCGCCAGCACCACACCAACATCGCCCAGCCGCAAAGTGCGCAGCTGGCCGGTTTCGGTGTCAAACACATGCGCCGCGCCTTGCGTGCCGAACCACCAGGAACGGCCGTCATGGATCATCGCGGTAATGGCCGGCGGTTGCGGCGCACTGATCCAGTCCTTGAGCGCGGCCGGCAGGGCGGCAAAGCTGCCGCTGCGCAGATCGAAAATCGCCAGCCCGGCGTTGGCGCTGCTCAGCCACAGTTGCTGCTGACGATCTTCGAGAATGGCCGAGATCACGGCGTCGCCGCGCAGGGCATCGACACCGCGGGCATCACCGCCGAGCGGAATGCGCATCAGGCGTACACCGTCAAAGCGCTGCAGGCCACCCTGGGAGGCGACCCAGAGAAAGCCGCGCGAATCCTGGGTGACGGCGGTGACGGTGTTCTGGGCGAGGCCGCGCTCACTGTCGATGGTGTCGAACACCAGCGAGGTTTCGGCCTGAGCCGGAACCGCGGTGTGCAGCACCAGAGCGAGAAGACAGGTTGCGCAGCGTCGGATGAAACTCAAGGCTCAAGCCCGGTTTGTGGTTTTCTGCCGCCAAGCATAACGGCAAAGTCGCCGCGACTGGTCAGGCCCTTGCTTACAAATGCGTGATCAGCCAGGAAATCCGTCACGCGAATCCACCGGCACGCGCGACGTGACGCCGCAGAGCAGATCGTAGGCGACCGTGCCGGCCGCCTGCGCCACTTCCTCAATCGGCAACTCCGGGCCCCAGAGCACAGCGCGTTCGCCGATGCGGACATCGGTATCGGGACCGAGATCGACCGTCAGCATGTCCATCGACACCCGGCCCACCAGCGGCACTACCCGATCACGGACAAACACCGGCGTACCGCTCGGCGCATGACGCGGATAGCCATCGCCATACCCCATCGCGACAACGCCGATCACGGTGTCGCGCAGCGCCACCCAGGCGCCGCCATAGCCCACACGTTCACCCTTGCGGATCCTGCGCAGTGCAAACACCTGCGATTCCAGCGTCATCACCGGACGCAGGCCGTGGTCGGCGCCGGTGCAACCGGGCAGCGGCGTGCAGCCGTAGAGCAGCAAGCCGGGGCGTACCCAGTCGAAATGCGTTTCCGGCCAGGCCAGCACGCCGGCGGAATTGGCCAGCGACCGTTCACCGGGCCAGTCGCGCGTCAGTTGCCGGAACAGGCGCAACTGATCGTCCGTGCTGTGCTTGTCGATCTCGTCGGCGCTGGCCAGATGCGACATCAGGCCGACCGGTTGCTGCACCCAGGGCAGGCGCTGCAAACGGGCATGGGCATCGGCGACCTGTTCGGGCGCAAAGCCCAGCCGGTGCATGCCGGTATCCATTTTCAGCCAGACCTTGATCGGCGTGTCGCAGGGCGTTTCTTCCAGCGCCCGCAACTGCTCTTCGTGATGCACCACGGTGGCGAACTGGCGTCGCGCCATGATGGCGATTTCGCGCGAGGCAAAAAAACCTTCCAGCACGACGATCGGTTTGCTGATGCCGCCATCGCGCAACTCCAGCGCTTCTTCCACGCAGGCAACACCGAGCGCATCGGCGTCGCCAAACGCGTGCGCGACGCGCAGCAGGCCGTGACCATAACCATTGGCTTTCAGCATCGCCATCACCCGCGCTTTCGGCGCCAGCTGGCGGATGACTTGCAGATTGTGTTTCAGGGCGCTGATGTCGATCAGCACACGTGCAGCACGCATTCAGAAACTCCGGATGGCGTCCGCCGGGACGCGGACGCGCAGCAATGTGCGACAGGAAAAGAACAGCCATTCCGGCTCAGTACATGTCTTCCGGCGCCGCTTCGTCGGAATCATCGAAGCGGGTGAATTCGCCCTTGAAGCGCAGCATCACCGTACCAATCGGACCGTTACGCTGCTTGCCGATGATGACTTCGGCCTGGCCCCTGGATTGCGGCACGAACTCGGTATTTTCCTGGCCGCCGCCTTCCTGCTTGTTCTTGCGCCGCTCGTACACTTCTTCGCGGTGAATGAACAGGATCACGTCGGCGTCCTGCTCGATGGCGCCGGATTCACGCAAGTCGGCCATGATCGGCCGCTTGTTGTCACGCTGTTCCAGCGAGCGGTTCAGCTGCGACAGCGCAATCACCGGCACGCTCAACTCCTTGGCCAGCGCTTTCAGCGCCCGGGAAATTTCCGAGACTTCGTTGGTGCGGTTGTCGGCACCGCCATCGCCGCGCATCAGCTGCAGGTAGTCGATGACGATCAGGCTGAGGCCACCGCGTTCGCGGAACACGCGCCGGGCGCGGGCACGCAACTCAATCGGCGACAGGCCGCCGGTGTCGTCGATGTACAGATTGTTCTTGGTTTTCATGTGCAGCACGGTGGACTGCAGGCGATCCCAGTCATCCAGTTCGAGCATGCCGGAACGGATGCGCTGGAACTGGACGCGGCTCATCGACGCGAACATCCGCATGACGATCTGGTCGGCGGGCATTTCCAGCGAAAACACCAGCACCGGCTTGTCGCTGCTCATCATGATGTTTTCCGCGAGGTTCATCGCGAACGTGGTTTTACCCATCGACGGACGCGCGGCAACAATGATCATGTCACCGCGTTGCAGGCCGGAGGTTTTCGCATCCAGATCGCGGTAGCCGGTGGAAATGCCGGTGATACCGCCGGTGTGCCGCATCGAGTCGAGCTGATCGAGAATGCCGAGCAGCATCTTGCCGTCAATGAGTTTCGGACCGCTGTCGGAGCGCGAGCGTTTTTCGGCGATGGCGAGCATTTTCGCTTCGGCGCTGTCGAGCAATTCCTGGCTGCGTTTGCCTTTCGGAAAATAAGCCGAGTCGGCCACTTCATGGGCGACTTCGATCATTTCGCGCAGCAGGGCGCGTTCACGGACAATGTTCGCGTACTGGATGATGTTCGAGGCCGACGGCGTATTGCGCGCCAGTTCGGCCAGATACGCCAGACCGCCGGTCTTGCCGGCTTCGCCGCTGCGCTCCAGTTGTTCAAACACTGTCACCGCATCAATCGGCTGCGACTCGGCGGCCAACTGGGCAATGGCGTGGAAAATCAGCCGGTGATCTTCACGGTAGAAATCCGGTTCGCTGACCAGCTCGGCGATGCGTTCCCAGGCCGCGCCGTCGAGCATCAGGCCGCCCAGCACCGACTGTTCAGCCTCGACTGAATGCGGCGGGGTTTTGACATCGAGGACTTCACGATCGGCCATGGCGGGACAACTCCGGACAACAGGCCGCGCATTGTAGGACAAGCGCGACCGGGCTCGCGCAGGCATTTGCCGGCGAATCCGGCGCCCACATGCAGCGCACAACTTATGCACAGGCTTGTGCACAAGCCCGGGGGCATGCGGAGCCGGCCGCGGCTCAGTTGCCGACGCTGGAGATGCTCGGCTCGGGCAGCCGCTGGCTCCATTTGCCGGCGGCGCGCAGTTCCGCCAATGCCCGGTTGATGCGCTCGATGCGCACCGCACTCTCCGGTCGCAGGCGCGGAAACGCCAGATAGAAGGTGAAGGTCAGGGCGGTTTCGTCGCGGAAACCGAGCGCGACACGCAGATCACGCAGCGCCGTCGCCAGCAGCCATTTGCCGACCTCGCGCGACAACAGCGCCGCATCGACGCGCTCCGCCGCGAGCATGCGCAGCACCTGCTCACCGCTGTCGGCTTCGACACAATGGAATTTCTCCGCCTTGCACAGCCGGCCGGTGATCGACTCGCGGATCACGCCGACGCGCAGCTCGCGGCGTGTGTCGCGCAGATCGTCCAGGGTCAGCGGCCGTTCGCTGCGGAAAAACAGCGCCGCACTGACGTCGAACAGCGCATCGGAAAACAACAGCGTGCGATCCCGTTCAGCATTGCGCGCCAGCGGAAACGCGGCGTCGATCTGCTCACCGGCCTGCAGCGCCCGCAGCGTGCGCGGAAATGGATAAAACACGTAGTCAGGCTGGAAACCGGCGTGCTGCAACAACAGGCTCAGGCGGGCCGGCAGCGGGCCGCCATCGGCCACCCGTTCGGAAAGATAGGGCTCCCAGACTTCCAGGGCGACACGCAGCGGTTCGGCGGAAACAGCACGCGAGGGTTCAGCGGCCGCGACGCGGCCGGCCAGCAGAGCGAGACAACAGCTCAGGCAGAGCAGGAATGACTGCAGCAGATTCAGGCGCATCCCGCGCGGACTGCGACTCCTCGGCATGGGATGCCTCCAACAACAACGAGTCCGGCTCCGGCAGTGTAGGCCGGCGCACCGCAGCGGCGAAACCCTTGAGCGATTTTTCTGCAGCATCGGCACAAACGTGCCAATCCTCACAGCGGCCGCACCGCGCACACGCACGGCGCGCAGAAACAAAAACGCCACCTTGCGGTGGCGTTTTTGTCGGTGCCGGAACGGCGTCGCATCAGCTTGCGCTGATTCAGCAAAAGCTTACTCGGCGACGACAACCAGCTTGACCGTGGCAGCGACTTCGCTGTGCAGACCGAGTTCGATGTCGTACTCGCCGAGCATGCGCAGCGCGCCATTCGGCAGACGGACTTCGGTCTTGTTGACTTCAACACCGGCAGCGGTGATGGCGTCAGCGATGTCACGGGTACCCACCGAACCGAACAGCTTGCCTTCGTCACCGGCTTTCGACGCCACGGTAACGGTCAGGGCAGCGATCTTCTCGGCACGGGCCTGGGCAGCAGCCAGCACTTCGGCTTGCTTCTTCTCCAGTTCAGCGCGACGGGCTTCGAAGATTTTCTTGTTGGTGTCAGTTGCCGAAACGGCCTTGCCTTGCGGCAGCAGGAAGTTGCGGCCGTAGCCCGGCTTGACGTCGACGATTTGGCCGAGGTCACCGAGGCGACGGATTTTTTCGAGCAGGATCACTTGCATGTTAGCTGTCTCCGTCCCTTACTCGTGGGCATCGCAGTACGGCAGCAGCGACAGGTAACGTGCGCGCTTGATGGCCAGCGCCAGCTGACGCTGGTAGTTGGCCTTGGTGCCGGTGATGCGGCTCGGGACGATTTTGCCGGTTTCGGTGATATAGGCTTTCAGCGTCGCGACATCTTTGTAATCGATGCGCTCAACTTTCTCGGCCGTGAAACGGCAGAACTTCTTGCGGCGGAAATAACCCGACATGTTCAGTGCTCCCGTTACGCAGCTTCGCCGGTGCCGTCAGCGTCGTCGAAACGCTTGCGGCTGTCTTTTTCTTCCTTCGCTTTCAGCAGCGGGGAAGGCTCGGTGATCGCCTTGTCTTCCTTGATGACAAGGAAGCGGATCACGGCGTCGTTGTAGCGGAAAGCATTGTCGAGTTCGTCGACAACAGCCGCCGGGGCTTCGATGTTCATCAGAACATAGTGGGCCTTGTGCAGCTTCTCGATCGAGTAAGCCAGCTGGCGACGACCCCAGTCTTCGAAACGGTGCACCTTGCCACCAGCGTCGGTCACGACTTTCTGGTAACGCTCAACCATCGCGGGCACTTGCTCGCTCTGATCCGGGTGCACCATGAGCACGATTTCATAATGGCGCATGGTGTGTCCTTATGGGTTTCGCCACAGTCGGGGCCGGAAGGCCTGCCGCTGCGGCAAGGGCATCAAGAGAGGTCCGGTCTTGAACGGCCGGCCCCCCGCGAACGGCCTGGGGCCGGGCAAAGGGGCGCGTATTGTATGCATCCTGACCAGCCTGAACAAGCCGGCAATCGCGGCGGACGCGCGAAACATGGCCATCAACAGGGACTCTTGTGCAGGAAAAGCCCGGATGCAGCGGCCAGCATGCAGAAAAAAAGGGGCGCCATCCGGCGCCCCTTGAAGCATGAGTCATGATCAGCAGACCGTCCCTGGCCACCCCGGCTGTGCCGCGGCAATCGCCTTGCCCATCGGGCAGGCCGGACCGGTACAACCCCTTGCACCGGCGTTGAAGACGTCTCCCGACAGAACTCACTGGGAGTGGCTCCGGTCATCCTGACGGACAACGCGAAACCGGCACCATTGTGCCCGTACACTTGCAAGGCTTGAACACCGACCAGCAGCAAAGGCGAAATATTTACCTGCCGCGCTCAGAACCGTCGCCAGAAGATCGGCGTGAACAACACGAAGAAAGTAAAGATCTCCAGACGCCCCGCCAGCATTGCCAGTGAGCACAACCATTTGGCGAAATCACTCATCTGCGCAAAGCCGAGTTGCGGATTGTTGGTGCCGAAGCCCTGGTTGCCGAGTGTCGCAGCCGTAGTAGTGAAGGCGGTAGCAAAATCCAGCCCTGCGGCCATGTACAAAAACTGGAACAGCAGCGCCGTCGAAACAAACAAGGCAAAAAAGCCCCAGATACCGTTGGCCACCGTGTCGGAAACAATGCGGCCGTTGTATTTCACCGGCGCGACGATGCCCGGCTGCACCAGTTGTTTGGCTTCGCGGCTGACCTGTTTGAACAACAGGAAAAAGCGCAGCGTCTTCATGCCGCCGCTGGTCGAGCCGGAACAACCGCCGATAAACGCCAGCAGAAAAACAAAGTGCCCGGTAAACGTCGGCCAGCCAGACAGATCGACCGTGACAAATCCGGTGGTGGTGATCGAACTGATGACATGAAACAGTGACAGTCGCGCCGCTTGCCAGATCGATTCATACGATCCCTGCCGCCACAGCTCCAGCGCCACCAGCAGCGTGGCGACCAGCACGATGCCGAGAAACGTCCGCGATTCCTGATCCTGCAGCAACAGGCCGGCATGCTTGTTCCGCCAGATCACGAACAACAGGCCGAAGTTCAGCGCGCCGGCCAGCATGCCAATCACCGCAATCAGCTCGATGGTCAGCGAATTGAAATGCCCCAGGCTGGCGTCGTAGTTGCTGAAACCACCGGTGGCGACGGTGGCAAAGCTGTGTGTCAGGGCATCAAACGCATTCATGCCGGCCAGCCAGTAGCCCAGCGCAACGGCCGCGATCAGACCAATGTAAACCATGAACAGCAGACGCGCGGTGTGGGCAATACGCGGCGCCAGCTTGTCATCCTTCATCGGTCCGGTGGCTTCAGCCTTGTACAGTTTCATGCCACCAATGTTGAACATCGGCAGGATCGCCACCGCCAGAATCAGCACGCCCATACCGCCCAGCAGATGCGTCTGCTGCCGGTACCAGAGCACCGATTTGGGCATGTGATCGAGGCCGGTCAGCACGGACGCCCCCGTGGTGGTCAGACCCGACACCGCTTCAAACACGGCATCGGTATAACTGAGTTGCAGACTCCAGACATAGGGCAGCGCACCGATCAGGCTGTACAGCGTCCAGATCAGCACCACGATGACAATGCCGTCGCGGGTTTTTGGTTCGCGACGCGTAAACGTATTCCTGAACAGCAAGTAGCCGCCAACCGCCGTGGCCAGACTTTGCATGACAAACCGGAACCACTGGCCGTCCTGATAGATCACCGAAACAATGATCGGCGGGATCAGCGACAGCGCGAACACCATCAGCATCACGCCAATGACGCGGCGAATAATCTGGAACTGGATCATGCCCCGGCTTCCCCGGCCGGCGCATAGTCGATGCCGGTCACGTAATAACTGCGTTCACCCTGCGGCGTTTGCACCCGCACTTCGTCATCGACGGCTTTCTTCAGCAAGGCCCGCGCCAGTGGTGCATCAACGCTGATGTAGCCGCGGGCCGTGTCCGTTTCATCCGGTCCGACAATCCGGTAGCGGCTGACCTGGCCGTCATCATCCTCAAGCGTGACAAACGCGCCGAAGTAAATGCGCGATGTATCAGCCGGCGGCCGGTCCACAACATTCAGATCCTGCAAGCGCTTTTCCAGAAACCGCAGGCGGCGATCAATCTCGCGCAGTTGCTGTTTGCCGTACTTGTACTCGGCATTTTCTGACCGATCACCCAGCGCTGCCGCCGCCTGCACTGCCGCTGTCACCTCCGGGCGTTTTTCGCGCAACAGGTAAAGCAGCTCGGCACGCAGGCGCGCAGCGCCCTCGGCCGTGATGTAAGGCGAGCGACGCTCGCGCGACGGAACCACCGTTTTCATTTTGCTTTGTCGTTCAATCCGCTTCGCTACAGGCCGGCAGCAAGGACGCGGACAACACTGTGCCGGCAAGGCGGGCCATCTTAATCATCCGCCGCGCGAAAAGGCAGCGCCGCTCATGATGCGCGCCGCTGGCGCACCGCTTCAAACAGGCAGACGCCGGTCGCCACCGAAACGTTCAGGCTGGAGACCGAGCCAAACATCGGAATGTTGACCAGCAGATCACAGTGCTCGCGGGTCAGCCGGCGCATGCCCTCGCCTTCCGCGCCCATCACCAGCGCCATGGCGCCGGTCAGCTTGGCGCCATAGATCGAGTCCTGCGCCTCGCCGGCGGTGCCGACGATCCAGATGTCACGCTCTTTCAGTTCGCGCAGGGTGCGCGCGAGATTGGTCACGGCGACAAACGGCACCCGTTCGGCGGCGCCGCAGGCGACCTTGCGCACGGTCGGATTCAGGCCGGCGGAACGGTCTTTCGGCGCCAGCACCAGATGCACACCGGCGGCATCCGCCGTGCGCAAAATGGCGCCGAGATTATGCGGATCGGTAATGCCGTCGAGCACCAGCAACAGCGGTGCACCGTCGATGGCATCGAGCAGATCATCGAGATCGCGTTCGGTATGGGTTTTCGCCGGTTTGCATTCGGCAACAATGCCCTGGTGCACGCCGCCTTCGGCGAGTTTGTCGAGTGCGGCGCGATCACGCGTTTGCGTGGCGATGCCATGTTGTTTTGCCAGTGCCAGCACGCGATCCAGTCGCGCATCCTGACGGCCGCTCAGCAGATGCAGGCGCACGACGCGCTCGGGTTGGTGTTCCAGCAAGGACTGGATGGCATGCACGCCAAAAAGTTTTTCCACGTTTACTATCCGGAAGAAGTTCGTTCTGAAACCGCCTGATCAGCGGCGTTTCTTGCCCGGCGATTTTCCGGCCGCCGATTTGCCTTTGCCGGCCGCACGTCCGGCAGACTTGCCGCTGGCCGGTTTGCCGCCCGCAGACTTTCCACCTGCAGACTTTCCACCCGAAGATTTTCCGCTTGAAGACAGGCCGCCACCCGATTTGCCGGCAGCAGATTTGCTCCGCCCACCTGTGCTCGCTGGTTTGCCGGCACCGCTGCGGCGACCGGGTTTGCCGGCATGGCCATCGTCGCGACTGCTCCGCTCCGGACCGGGCCGTTCCTGACCCTGGCGTTCCGGCCGGGATCGCGCTGGCGGCGGCAGCAAGCCGGCGCGGCGATCATCGGCACGCATTTTTTCATCCAGATCGCGCGTGCTGGCACCTTCACGCGCCATCGCCTTGCGGATCGCCTGCAAACGGCGGGCACGGATATCTTCCTCGCCCAGATCGTTCTCGCGATCCGGTTCACGGGTTTCGGCACGGCCCAGATAATGAAAATCAATCTGGCGCTGATCGAGATCGACATTCGCCACCCGGACCTGCAAACGATCGCCAAGCCGGAACACCTGACCGCCGCGCTCACCGACCAGTGCGCTGCGCGCCTGATCAAAGTGGTAGTAATCGTTGCGCAGTGTCGAAACGTGCACCAGTCCTTCAACAAATACTTCGTCGAGTTCGACAAACAAGCCGAAGCCGACCACGCCCGTCACGGTGCCATCAAACACTTCGCCCAGCTTGTCTTCCATGAACTCGCATTTCAGCCAGTTGACGACATCGCGTGTTGCTTCATCGGCGCGACGCTCGGTCATCGAACAATGCGCGCCGACGCGATCCAGATCGGCCACCTGATAATGCACCGCCGAGTCACAACCAACCGGCACCGGTTCGGACTTTTCCAGCACGGCTTTCAGCGCCCGGTGTACCACCAGATCCGGGTAACGGCGGATCGGCGAGGTGAAGTGCGTGTAGGCATTCAGCGCCAGACCGAAATGCGGCTCCATTTCACTCTGGTACACCGCCTGGGTCAGCGAGCGCAGCAGCAGTGTCTGGATGGCATCGGCGTCCGGGCGCTGGGCAATTTTTGCCAGCAACTGCGCGTAATCTTTTGGCGACGGCTCATCACCACCGCCCAGTGACAGGCGCAACACCGCGAGTTGCTCGCGCAGGGTGTCGAGCTTGCGCTGATTGGTGCCCTGGTGAACACGGTACAGCGCCGGCATCTGCTGCTTGTTGAGATAACGCGCCGACGCAACGTTGGCGAGGATCATGCACTCCTCGATCAGGCGATGCGCATCGTTGCGTGTCACCGGCACAATTTTTTCGATCTTGCGCTCGCTGTTGAAAATCACTTTGGTTTCGCGGCTGTCGAGCTCCAGGCCGCCGCGTTGCTGGCGGGCTTCCGCCAGCGCGCCGTACAGTGCATGCAGTTCGCGCAGCGCCGGCAACAATTGCTGTTCGCGTTCGCTTTGGGGCGCCGCACCGTTCAGCAAATCCCAGACCCGCGTGTAGGTGAAACGTGAGTGCGAACGCATCACCGCCGGATAGAAACGATAGCTGGACAGGCTGCCGGCTTCGCTCACCGTCATTTCGCACACCATGCACAGGCGATCGACATCCGGATTCAGCGAGCACAGGCCGTTGGACAGCAATTCCGGCAACATCGGAATGACAAAACCGGGGAAATACACCGAGTTGCCGCGATTCTCTGCCTCGCGATCCAGCGCCGTACCCGGACGCACATAGTGCGAGACATCGGCAATCGCCACCCACAACCGCCAGCCGCCGCTTTTCTTGCGTTCGCAGTACACGGCGTCATCGAAATCGCGGGCATCTTCGCCATCAATGGTGACCAGCGGCAGCTTGCGCAAATCAATGCGGCCAGCACTGTCTTCCGGCCGCACTTGCGGTGACAAATCACCGACTTCGCGCAGCACGGCATCGGAGAAGGTATCCGGCAAATCAAAGGTGCGGATCGCGATCTGCACTTCCATGCCCGGCGCCAGATGATCGCCCAGCACTTCAACCACGCGCGCCAGCGGTTGCAGATGCTTGTGGCCGCGCTGGGTCACCGCAAACACCACGATCTGATCCGGCTTTGCACCGAGATCATCGCCGGGCGCAATGATGAAATCCTGGGCCACGCGCGGATCGGAAGGCGCCACATAACTGACGCCGCGATCCTGCTGAAAACGACCAACCAGCAAGCGCTCGGCTTCCTCGATCACCTGCACGATCTGCGCTTCGGTACGGCCCTTGCGATCCGTGCCCTTGGCGGCAACCAGTACCCGGTCACCGGGCAGCACTTTGCGCATTTCCTGCTGCGGGATCACCCAGTCGGCGCCGCCTTCATCAAGCGCGACAAAGCCGTAGCCATCGCGATGTCCCTGCACGCGGCCGCGACGCAGATCCATTTTTTCCGGCAGACACCAGAGACCGCGCCGGTTCTGCAGCAACTGGCCGTCGCGCGACATGGCACCGAGCCGGCGACTGAGGGCAATTTCATGATCGTCGCTGTACAGACCCAGACCGTTGAGCACAGCGGCAAACGGCAGCGGCTGACCCTTGTCTTTCATGAACTCAAGAATGAATTCCCGGCTGGGAATGGGGTTCTCGTATTTGGCGCTTTCGCGCTCGAAATGCGGGTCGGCCGACGCCGTCTTGCGCGTCGTCTTTTTGTCTCGCGCCATTGCGGGCCCTTGGTAATAAAGAAGAGGAATACTGGTCACAAGTGTAGCGGAGCCACCCGCCGTGCCGGATGATTTAAAAAACTTTGCCGCAGCGTTTGACAGCCTCAGGAGCCGTCTGTATAGTGCGCGCCTCACCTGCCCAGGTGGCGGAATTGGTAGACGCGCTGGTTTCAGGTACCAGTGCCGCGAGGCGTGGAGGTTCGAGTCCTCTCT
The DNA here is from genome assembly GCA_041913605.1 of Permianibacter sp. Lineage (GTDB taxonomy): Bacteria > Pseudomonadota > Gammaproteobacteria > Enterobacterales > Permianibacteraceae > Permianibacter. The sequence continues at coordinate 97,460 of JAYSEY010000003.1, read as the reverse complement.
TGGGCACCAAATCCTTCGTTGCAGTCTCTGCAGCGAAACGCAGTAAACGTAAAGCCCGACACTGTCGGGCTTTTTCGTTTCTGGCGGTTCCATATCCGGCGCCACGCATGGCCGATCTGCCGGATGCCGGCGACCCGCCGTAACCCGCCCGTCCGGATCTGCGGTGTCACAACACCGGCCGTTAACAGCGCTGATAAACTGCCGGACGAATCGTCGCTGGCGCCACGCGCCACATTCCCGTGTTGCAGAAAAGGAAGACGCACATGCGTGTGTTCTGGCTGCTTGCCGGATGGCTGGTCAGTTGCACAAGTTTTGCCCAATCGGCCCCGTCGGCGGACCCGTCGCCGGTTCGGCCTTCACCGGATGCGATCAGCGCTGCGCCGGCCACATCCCCGACACACTCAGACGCCACGATTCTTGTTGCCAACCCGGCTTCTCCTGGTGCCAGCCCGGCGCCGGGTCGTCCGCGCATCGGCCTGGCCCTGTCCGGTGGCGGAGCGCGCGGCGCCGCCCATATCGGCGTCCTGAAAGCACTCGAAGCACACGGCATTCCGGTCGACTGCATTGCCGGCACCAGCATGGGCGCCGTGGTCGGCGGCCTGCACGCCAGCGGCATGAGTGCCAGCGAAATTGAAACCGTGTTTCGCGCCCTCGACTGGTCGAGCGGCTTTCGTGATCGACCCGAGCGCAGCAAATTGTCCTTCCGGCGCAAGCAGGATGATGAAGGCTATCTGGTCAATTTCGATCTCGGTTTTCGCGACGGTGATTTCCGTCTGCCGAAAGGACTGGTGCAGGGCCAGAACCTGAGTCTGGTGTTGCGCGAAATTCTCCAGCATCGCGCCCTCAGTACCAATTTTGACCGGCTGGCCATTCCCTATCGTGCCATCGCTGCCGATCTGGAAACCGGCGCGCCGGTGGTGCTGGATCGCGGCGTGGTGGCCGAAGCCATACATGCCAGCATGGCGATCCCCGGCGTTTACCAGCCGGTCGAGCGCGACGGCCGGCTGCTGGTGGATGGCGGCATTGCCGACAATCTGCCGATTCAGGTGGTGCGCAAAATGTGCGCCGACATTGTCATTGCTGTCGATGTCGGCACACCGCTGCTGAACCGCAACGAGATCGATTCGGTGGTCGATGTGGTCGATCAGCTCAGCACGCTGCTGACCCGGCGCAACAGCGACGCCAGCATCGCCACGCTGCGCAACGGCGACGTGCTGATCCGCCCGGATCTGTCCGGCATCGCCGCCGGTGATTTCGGCAAGATCAGCGACGCGCTGCAACGCGGTGAACAGGCCGCAGCCATTGCCCAGACACCGCTCGCTGCCGTTGCCCAATTGACGGGGCATTACGCCGCCGTCAGCACACCGGCACCAGCGCAGGCGCCGCGTGTGCGCAGCATCACGGTCAACAATGACAGCGGGCTGGGCACCGACAATATTCTCGCCCGCCTGCGCCAGCCGCTGGGTCAGCCATTTGATCAAACCGTGCTGCACGAAGATCTCGAAGACCTGTACGGTGCCGGTTATTTCGGTGCGCTGGATTACCAGTTGCAGGGCAATCAGGAACAGGCCGAGATGGTGCTCAATGTGCCGGCGCATCCGATTGGTCCGCACTACTTCCGTTTCGGCGTCAATCTCGAAGACAACCTGCGCGGCGAAAGCCAGTTCTCGCTCGGTGTTCGCCACACGTACATGCCGGTCAACAGCTACGGCGGCGAGTGGCGCAATGAATTGCAGTTCGGCAGCCGGACGCGTTTATTCAGTGAATTGTTCCAGCCGACTTCGCTCGATGGTCGCTGGTTTGTCGGCGGTTCGCTGGAGTACGCACGCCGCAACATCCTGCTGCAGCAGGATGGCCGCTACTACAGCGAATACCAGTTTGAAGGCGAAGAGGCACGCGTCAACTTCGGTTACCAGATGGGCAGCGACGGTCATGCGCTGTTCGGCGCGCGTTCCGGCACCGGCTCGCTGCACGAGCATATCGGCACCTTTGACATCCGCTTTGACGACATCGATGTCGGCGAAGCCTATTTCGAGATCGGCATCGACAAAATCGACCACCGGTATTTCCCGCGCAAGGGTCGCGGCGGATCGCTGGTGCTGTCACGCAGCGTCAGTTCGCTGGGCGGCGATGCCGACTACGAAAAGTGGGCATTTGACTGGTTGCAGGTCTCTTCACGCGGTCGTCACACTTTTGGCACGCAGATTTTTGCCGGTTCATTCACCAGCGACGAACCGCCGATTTTCGAACAGTTCCAGCTCGGCGGCTTCCTGCGCCTGTCCGGTTACGGCAAGGCCGAACTGGCCGGCCCGCATGCACGCCTGCTGAACCTGTTTTACTTTGCCCGTCTGAACAACAGTTTCAGTGCCACCTTCGACACACCGGTTTACGCCGGCACGTCGGCGGAGTGGGGCAATGTCTGGGAAAACAGGCGCGACATCAGCTGGAAGAGCATGAATTTTTCCGCCAGCGTGTTTCTCGGCATCGATACCACTTTCGGGCCGTTCTATCTCGCGTACGGCCGCAATGAACGCGGCGGCGATGCGGTATACCTGTTTCTCGGTTCACCGTTCTGAGATCGGCTGACGGAGATCAGGCATGGACAGTTCTTGCGCACGGCGTGTGCTGTGCATCACTCAACTGACCGCGCAGCACATGCCGGATACACCGGCACGAGTACAATTGCAGGCCGGCGGCGACGTGCGCAGTGCCGGCTGGCAACAGGCACAGTTGCGGCTGTTGCCAGCCGCATCACCGACTGCCACGCTGCAACTCGAGTTTGTCGCCACACCACCGGACGGCATGGCCGCCATGGTGATCAGCCCGATCAGCGCGACGCTGGATATTGCCTTGCCGGCTGATGTGACGCACATCGAAGTGCTGGCGGAAACCAACCGGATGAGCATCGAGTTGGCCCGTCTGCGCAGCCGCTGAGCGGCGCGTCTGGAGCAGAGATTTTGCCTGCACGTCGTGCGCTGCTGCTGCGGGCAACACCGTGCAGTCAAACGTTCAGCACGCCGAATGCACTAAACCGGTTTCAATGCACCGGCATCCGGAAATCGCCATCAGCACTCAGGCGGAAATTTTCTCGCTGCGCGCGCCCTGTTCCACCAGCATGTCCCGCGCCAGCTGTCCCAGCACACGCACCGCGTTTTCGATTTCCGCATTCCAGAGTCCGCCGCAGGACAGCCGGACAAAATGTTCGTACTTGTTCTGCGCCGAGAACAGCCGGCCCGGCACGATGCTGATGCCGCGCTCCAGCGCGCGACGGTAGAGATCGAAGCCGGACAATTTGTTCGGCAATTCCACCCAGGTGACCATGCCACCACTCGGCTGCGAACTTTTCGTGCCCGGCGGAAACGCCGCCGCAATGCTGGCGGAAAGTCGTTCCTGCTGGCGCGCATACGTCTGGCGCAAACGACGCACATGGCGTTCGTAACCACCGCCGGCCAGAAAGCGGGCAATCGCCCTTTGCATCAGGCCCGGCGAGGCCAGGTTGTTGACATATTTCAGCCAGGTGACCTGTTCCAGATAACGTCCCGGCAGTACCCAGCCCACACGTCCGCCCGGCGCCAGTGTTTTGGAAAACGAGGTACAGAGCAACACGCGGCCATCGGCATCGAGGGCTTTGACTGCGGGCGGCCGGTGCTGGGCGCCGGCGAAATCGGCGTGCTCATCGTTTTCAATCAGCGGCAGATCGTGTTCACGCAGCAGCGCATACAGCTCGCGCTTTTTTTCCTCCGGCATCACGGAACCGAGCGGGTTGGAAAAACACGGCATCGCGAACACGGCTTTGATGGGCCACTGCTCAAGCGCCAGTTTCAGCGCTTCCAGACTCATGCCCTCGCGCGGATGCGTGGGGATCTCCAGCGCTTTCATGCCCAGCGACTGGATCGCCTGCAAGGCGCCGTAATAAGTTGGTGACTCCACGGCAATGACATCGCCGGTGCTGGCCACCGCGCGCAGACACAGCAGCATCGCTTCCTGACCGCCATTGGTGATGACAATGTCGTCGCCGACGGCACTGACGCCGGCATTCCACATCAGCCGGGCAATTTGCGCGCGCAGTTCGGCGTTGCCCATGGTGGCTTCGTAGCGGAACAGGCTTTCCGGTTCGTCACGCAGCAACTTGGCGCAGGCGCGGTTCAGCGCCGCCATCGGCAACAGTTCCGGCGCCGGCGTGGCGGTGCCGAGTTGCACCAGCGAGGGATCTTTCAGCGTCTCCAGCACTTCCATGATCAGTTCGCCGGTGGAAACTTTCATCGGCCGGCAGGCCGGCTTGGGCAGCCGCGTGGCCGGCAGGCTGGTCACCGGCCGTGGCCGGACATAGAAGCCCGATTGCGGACGCGCCTCGATCAGCCCCTGCTGCTCCAGCAACTGGTAAGCCTGCACGGCAGTACTGACACTGACCCGGTGCTGGGCCGCCAGCCGGCGCACCGACACCAGCCGGTCGCCGGGCGCCAGCACGCCGCGCGCGATCTGTTCGCGCACCGCTTCGGCCAGCGATTCATAGAGCATGACAGTCGTTCCGACATCGACCAGTACAGTTCCGGCATTTTGTATCTGTACCGTGTCAATGTCGAGTTTTCTGCATCTGTACTGTTCGCCCCGGCCTGCCTAGACTTTGCCGCATCACCCGCCTGCCGCGCTCCGGCCCCGGAACATGAAAAGCACCAACAACCTGTTCGCCATTGCCACACTGATCTGGGGCACGACCTGGATCGCCATCACCTTTCAGCTCGGCACGGTCGCCGTTGAAGCCTCGGTCACCTATCGCTTCCTGATCGCGGCGCTGCTGATGTTTGGCTGGATGAAATGGCGCGGCGAAACCGCCTGGTTGCCGTGGTCGCAGCAACGCTGGCTGTTGCTGATGGGCGCGCTCTACTGCATCAACTACGCGTTGATTTACCGCGCCGAAATGACCGTCAGCTCCGGGCTGGTCGCAGTCGCCGGTGCGTCATTGCTGTTCTTCAACATCGTGTTGTCGCGACTGATTTTCGGTACGCCACTGAACCGCCTGATCGTCATCGGCGCCCTGCTCGGCACCTTTGGCATCGTGCTGGTGTTCTGGCCGGAAGTGGCGCTGTTCAAGGGCGCAGATGCCTGGCGCGGCGCCATCTACGCGCTGCTCGGTTCGCTGGGCGCGGCCGGCGCCAACATGTGCGCGATGCGCCTCGGCCGGGAAAAACTTTCCGTGTTCACGGTCAACGCCTGGTGGATGCTGTGGACCGCGCTGATCCTTGCCGTCGTGACCGTGCTCAGCGGCCAGGCTTTTACCTTTGACTGGAGCGCAGGCTATGTGCTGTCGCTGCTCTATCTCGCCGTGTTCGGATCGATCATCGCCTTCGCCTGCTACCTGACACTGATCGAGCGCATCGGCGCATCGAAAGCGTCCTACATCGCGGTGATGACGCCGGTGGTCGCGATCATCGTGTCGACTTTTTTCGAAGGCTTCCAGTGGCATCCGCTGACCTTCGTTGGCATGGCGCTGATCGCTGGCGGACAATGGCTGGTGCTGAGCAAACGCAGTTGATCGCATGCATGCTGCGGCGGTGAATTGGCGACGGTGAATTGCCGGCAGTGCAGTGTTCGGCGTTGCGCCGCTTCAATCAGAATCAGTTGAAGCAACCCGGCATAAAGCTGCCCGCCATCAATCAGTCCTGGCGGTCAGCGTCACATCCACGCGCAAGCCGACCGGCAGCGCCGGATTGCCCTCCAGCACGATCAGTGCTTCGAGCACGCGGGTGTCTTCTTTTTCGGCAGGATTGTCGGTTTTGATCTGGCGGTTGCCCATGCGCCGGCTGATGCGTTCGACACGGCCTTTGTAAACCTGTTTCGGAAACGCATCGCTGCGCACACTGGCGTGATCGCCAACGTTGACCCGTGTCAGATCCAGCTCGTCGATCTCGGCGCGTACATACAACCGCGACAGATCACCGATACGCGCCAGCGGCGAGGGATTGAGCGCGGTGACCATTTCGCCTTCGCGCAGTTCACGCTTCAGCACCACACCGTCCACCGGCGAACGGATGCGGGTTTTCTCCAGCAGGGCTTCGCTGCGCGCCACCTCGGCGCGTGCGGCAGCCAGCGCGGCCTCGGCGATGGCCAGATCTTCCTTGCGGGCGCCATTTTCGATCTGCTGCATCTGTGCCTGCGCACGCGTCAGCGCAGCGTCGGCCAGGGCTTGCTGATTGACGGCTTCGTCACGCGCTTCACGGCCGATCTGCTGGCGCGCAAACAGCGTGTCGCGCCGCTCGCGTTCGGCGCGGCGCACCTGCAGGGTTGCTTCGGCTTCGGTCAGCGTCGCCGCCGCCATGCGCCGTTCTTCTTCACGCACACCGTTGCGCAGACGTTCGCGTTCCGCCTGACGCAGCTGCAGCTGCGCCTGCGCCTGTTGCAACACGGCTTGCTGTTCGGCGTTTTCCACTTCGGCCAGCAACTGGCCGCGCGTTACCTTGTCGCCTTCCTCGATCAGCACACGCTTGAGCCGGCCGGAGCTTTCCGCGATCACCACGCGCTCTTCACCTTTCGGTTCAACGCGACCGGCGGCGGCGACACGAGCGGTTCCGGCGGCCGCGTCACGCGCGTTTTGCGTCGCCCCCGCCGCCGGCCACAACAGGACCGCAAGCGAAAACAACGGCGCAATTCCCCGACTCAACAGCATGATCTTGCTCCTTTAGCGCGTGCAGCTTTTCGTTAACAGGCGTTCGCTTGCAGTGTTCATTGGCCGTCACCGGCTCGCCATTGCGCAGGTCAGTGGCGGGCGGTCGACGTCACCGCGCCGACACGATCCTGCAGGATGGCGCCGTCCTCGAGATGAATGATGCGATCACCGTATTGCTCCATGCGCGGATCGTGGGTGACCACCACCACGGCACAGCCATCCTCGCGCGCCAGTGTGTGCAACAGCGACGCCACATGCTGGCCGGTTTTGCCATCCAGCGCCGCCGTCGGTTCGTCGGCGAGCAGGATCGGTGGCGCACCGATCAATGCCCGGGCAATGGCCACCCGCTGTTTCTGGCCACCGGACAATTCCGCCGGATGCGCATGCGCGCGTTCACCGAGTCCGAGCCGTTCCAGCAATTGCAGCGCACGTTCGCGATCGGCAACGCGATGACGCTTGCCGTCGCGATGGTGTTTGACATCCAGTGCCAGCGCGACGTTTTCCCAGGCACACAAGGTCGGAAACAGGTTGTAGTGCTGGAAAATGAAACCAAAGTATTGCCGGCGCAGCGCGCTCAGTTGTTCGCCATCGAGTTTGCCGAGTGTGTCGCCAAACAGTTTCAGCTCGCCGGCGGACGGCGTCAGCAAACAGCCCATGATCTGCAGCAGCGTGGTTTTGCCGGAACCGGACGGGCCGATCAGCAGTGTCACTTCTCCGGCGCGAATATCAAGATCGATCCGCGTCAGCGCGTGCACAGCCGTTTCGCCGCGACCGTAGGTGTGATCGATGCCGCGCAATTGCAGCGGCAGTGGATGGGGCGCGCTCATCGGTGAAGCGTCCGCGAAACATTCATCATCAGTCTCATTTGAACACGCTGGTCGGGTCCAGGGTCATCAGCCGGCGGATTGACGCCAGCGCGCCGAGCAAACACATCAGCACGGTCATCAGCGCCAGCAAACCCAGCGTCCACGACGGCAGATCGATCAACACATTGCCACCACGACTCTGCACCGCCATCAGGTAGCTGAGGCTGATGCCCAGCACATAACCCAGCGTGGCGCTGATCAGCGCCTGTTTGATCACCACGCGATACAGATAGGCATTGCTGGCGCCCATCGCGCGCAGCGTGGCGTATTCATCAATGCGATCCACGGTGCTGGCATACAGCGTCTGGCCGACGATGACGATACCGACCACCAGACCGAGCACGGCGGCCATCAGCAATGCCGATCCGGCACCGGTGGTCAGCATCCAGTACACCTGCGTCTGGGTGGAAAATCCGCTGCGCGTCCAGACATCGACATGCGGCAAGCGCGCGCGCAGTTCCGCGGCGATTTGTTCCGCGTCGGCACCGGCTTCGGTTTCGATCAGAACGTAGGACGTTTCGTTTTCCGGCACCCGCGACCAGGCCAGCGCATTGCGGTAGCTGGCGAACACATACGGTGTCTGGGTGAAGGTGCGCACACCCTGCGTGAAGCCGACCACGCGCACGCGCCGGGCATTCAGCTCCAGCGTCTGGCCGACATGCGTAACACCGAGTTTGTCCTTGTACAGTACGTCGAGGATCACGGCGTCGTCCTGCTGCAAATCCTCAACGCTGCCTTCGATCAGATTCCACGGACCGCCGCGCTGCGTCGCCATGTTGAAACCAACGATCATCACGCCTTCGGTGCCGCCATCCGGCTTGCGCCAGTAACCGAATTGCATCAGGTACAAATCGGCGGCGACCACACCGGGCAGGGCCAGTGCCTGTTGCCGCCAGCGCGTCGCCTGACGGCCGGCGATATCGACATTGCTGGTGCCGGCCGGCGTCAGCCAGATGTCGGCACGCGTGTGATCAACAATGGTTGAAGAGGTGTTGGAAAAACCGATCAGCAGACCGAGTTGCACGGCCATCAGCACCACGGAAAACGTGATGCCGATCAGCGTGATGATAAAACGTGCGCGTTCATGGGTGAGATTGCGCCAGGCGAGCAATCCGGTGCCCGGCAAACCGGATCTGATCCGGCGCGTGCGCAGCGTTCCCTGACGTTCCGCCATGAAAGTCCCCGCGTTCAGCACGCATCAGCGTGCGCAGCAAGCTGCGCGCACGATACGCCGCTTGCTGCGCGCCGACAAACGGCTTGCGAAAAAAATGCCGGTGTGACACCGGTACATCCCTGCCATACGCACCGGCCCGGTCTCAGCACACACTCAGAATTTCAGTTTCAGTCCGATGGCAAACGTGCGCGGCAAGCCTTCTTCGGCGCTGATGCGGAATTTGTCCGGCGTTTCCTTGCCGTCCGGATCGTAGAAATAGCCGGAAGGGTTTTCCGCGCCGATCAGGTTGAGCACGGCCCAGGTGAGTTTGCCGTCCAGACCCCAGATGCGGACATCGCGTTCGAGCTGCAGATCAAGGCGGTGATAGTCGGGCAGTTCGCGCGAATTGAGTTCGCCGTACACCGGCAGGTAATAGCCGGGATGATCCGGATTCGGACGCAGGCCGGTGATCGGTGTGTAGCGCGCGCCGCTGCGCCAGGAGAAACGGCCACCGAGATGCCAGCGTTCGCCGATGCGGAAATTGGCCACGGCATTGACCACCAGCGGCGTGTCCAGCCAGTACGGCGTGGTGATGCCGCGACGCGTGTCGGTACGCTCGGCTTCCGAAGCACTGACCGCCAGCCAGCCGTACCAGCGTTCATCCTGCAGGCGTTCGACAAGCAATTCGGCACCGCGCGCTTCGCCATCCAGATCGTTGCTGTAGTGCTGGTCGAAATCAGCGTCGTGGCGCTCCAGGGCCAGCGCCATGCCGCGCATGCGTTTTTCATAAACATCGAGTGACACGCGCCAGAGTTCGCCGAAACGATAATGGCCGCCCAGCGCATGGTGTTCGGCGAGATAAGGTTTCAGCGCCGGATTGCCGAGCAGGGGCAACAGTTTTTCCAGCTCCGGCAAACGGCTGTAGTCGCCGGTTTTCAGATGCAGGCCGAAGCGCTCGTCCGGCGTCCAGTACAAGCCGCCACGCGGCATGCTCTGGCGGTGATCACCATGACGCAAGGTGCGCAGGCCGACCTCGCTTTCTATTTCCTGCTGCTCGACGCGCACGCCGGCTTCGGCGCGCCAGCTGTCGCTGATCTGCCAGTCGCCGATCAGCCAGGCGGCGGCGGTTTGCAGCGCCAGTGCATCGCGGGCACGGATGCGCGGGCCGCGCTGCTCGTAGCAGTCGGCGGTGTGATCGGTGCAGTAATACGGGATCAGATCCATCGCGTAATCGAGATCCTGACGATTGGCCTCGCCACCGATGCGCAACAACACGCGCGATCCGAGCGGCTCCTGCCATTCACCGCGCAGCTGATCCTGGATCAGCTCGTAGTCGATGAACTGGCCGCGTCCGAAACGCATGTCCATCTGCCGCTTCATGCGCCCGACCGACACGCCGGCGCGACGACGGTTTTCGCCGCTGAATTGCCAGTGCAGACCGAGACTGTCGAAGCCGTCGTTCTCGCGCGCTTCGCCGATCAGATCCGGATCGCTGCGGCCGATGGCCGAGTTGTCGCCGAGCGCGACGCGCCAGTGATCGGAAGCGCCGGCGGCCGACACGGTGAACGCATGGTGATCGCCGGGCCGCCACTGGTATTTGAACTGGTAGTCGTCGTCTTCGGGCGGATCGAACACTTTCACGCCGGTTTCGGTTTCCTCTTCGCCGGCCAGTTCAAACAGCAGCGGCAACAGGCCTTTGCGGTAGCTGGCGTAGAACGCGGCGTTGTCGCTGACCTGTGATTCGAGCAGCACGCCGGAACGCAGCACGCTGATGTCCACCACACCGCCGAACGGTTGCGGACGCGGATCGCGCAAGCGCACGTCGAACACTGCGCCGGTGGCATTGCCGAACTCGGCGCCGTAGGCCGCCGGTTGCAGGTTGAAGCGGCCAACCAGATTGTCGTCGAAGATGCTGAAGCCGATGGAGTGGAACAGGTAGCCGACCGGCAGACCGTCGACATAGAAGGCGTTGTCTTCGGGCGAGGAGCCGCGCACTGCCGGCGCGCCGCCAAAATCGCCGCCGGCGTAGAGCACGCCGGGCTGGGTGTAAACGGCGGCGAGCGGGTCGTTCATGATGCCGGGCACCGCCAGCAGCTGACGGGTGTGCTCGTCGGCTTCGCTGTCGGCAATGTTGCGCCGGCCGTGGACCTGGATGGTTTCCGGCTGGGCCGGCTTCGCGGTGTTTGAATCGGCCGGCGCGCGTTCGGCCCCGGTGCCGGGTGTGCCGGCCTGGTCGGCGACAGGTTTGGCGACGGAATTGGCGGCTGGTTTGACGACAGGATTGACGGCTTTGTCCGCGGCCTCGGCTGCGACGTTGTCACCGGCCGGCACCACGGCCGCAAGTGCGGCGGTAGTGGCCGACTGGCGTGGGCTGGTGGCCGGCACGTCGGACTGGGCCGGCGCCAGCGGCGCAAACAGCGCAGCGACCAGCGCGCCGGTCCCGCACCAGCGGAAACGGCGCGCGGTGGACGGCGACGGGTTCCGGGCTGACGCTGCGCTGCTCATCGCGACGGTAGCCGGATGCAGCGCGAACGGCGGTTGCGGATTTGCCGTCTGGCGCGGCGGTTGTTTTTGAGATTGGGATTGGGCCTGCGATTGGGCCTGCGATTGGGCTTGCGATTGCGCTCGCGCTGGCGATTGCGACAGCGGCGACGCCGGCGCGTGCGTGCGGCCGGCGGATCGGGACAACGGAGGACGGTTCGTGGCGGACATGAACATCTGCGGGCGGGCGCCCGGCTCCTTGGCAAGGGGGACCGGCGCGCATTACAGGCGCGTCCGCAGGTTCTGGCGTCCCCGCCGATGGGTCCGGACGTTTCTGCCGTGGCCACTGCACAAGGATCATCCTGTCGCGACCGTTCCGGCGCAGTGGCCGGTGTTTGCCCGGATACCGGCAGAACCGGGGCGTGGCTGGTTGTGGAAGTTCGCGACCTGGCCGCCTGGACGCGACGGCGGATCAGGCGTGGAGACGGAGACGATTGCTGGTGCGGGCGACGGGCTCAGGCCGCCGCCACCGGCCGGCATTGCTGCTGGAAGGCTTTCGGTGTCAGGCCGGTGTCGCGTTTGAACGCCGCGTAGAACGCCGACTTGGAATTGAAGCCGGCGGCAAAGGCGAGCTGGAGCACGGTGTCGTCGCTGCCGGCCAGCAAAGCCTGCTTCACGGCCTCGACGCGGAAGCGGTTGATGTAGTCGTAGAAGTTGCCGCCGCTGCCGGAGTTGATGGCCTGCGACAGGTAGTGCGGGCTGTAGCCGCTGCGCGCAGCCAGCGTCGCCAGATCCAGCTCGGGGTCCTGCCACCAGCGTTCGCGGTGCATGGCGGCATCAATGTCGGCAAACAGCTGCCGCGCCGCTGCCTCGTCCAGCGCCGAACGCTGGTACTTGCCGGCGTCGCCCGCCGGTCCGGCATCGGGCTGGCCGCCATCCGTCGCGACCGGCTCAATGTCGTTTGCCGCGACGGTTGCCAGCGAAACAGCGACCGGACCGGCGGGTGCCGGCGCTTCGGCTGTGGCCATGCCCGGCACAACCGCAGTCGAAGCCACATGGCCCGAAGCTCCCGACGCCAGAGAAGACCGGCCCGGCTCCGCCGCAAGGCGCGCGCGCTCCGCCAAGGCGCCGTCCGGCGGCGCGCCTGAACCCGAGCCAGAACCGGAACCGGCGAGCACCAGCCTGACCGGCTGCGCCAGCCAGACGCGATAGCCGAGATAGAACACCGTCACAATCAGCGCCACGGTCATGACCTGGCCGCCTTCCTGCTGGTAGCCGAGCCAATCCACAAACAGGCTCAGCACCACGAAGCACAGCCACAGGGCGATGAACACGCGCAGCACGGCGCGCAGCCAGCGCACCGGCGTCTGCTCCAGCGTCGAGCGCTCATCCAGCAAGCGGCGCCGGTAGTTGGCAACTCGACGCCAGCTGGCATGAATGTAAAAGGCGGCCTGGATGGCGGCCAGCAGGGCGAACGGATCAACGACCCAGGCCGACGGCCCCGGCGGTGCGGCCAGCGCCCGATCCAGCTCACTGGCGCGGGTGGCCAGCGGCAAATGCCAGATGAACAGCTGAACGATCACGGTCATCAGCAGCGCCGGCACAAAGTGCAGCCACAGCCTGCCACCGTGCGGCCGCTGACCACCAGTGGCGGCGGTGATGAACAGCCAGAGCAAAGGGCCGTAAAGGAAGGTGGTGCCGGCATCGACGCCTATAAACAGCGGCCACTGCCGGTACAAGTGGCCATGGACATAGATCACCGTCGCCAGCTCCAGCGCCAGCAACAGCAGCAGCGCCGCCAGCCAGCGCTCGCCGCCCAGCCGCCCGCGCTGCTGCACCAGCATCAGCGCCAGAAACACTGCCTGACCGGCGGCCAGCAGGGCAAAAGCGAAGTAAGGCGTGAGCTGCACAGACAGACATCCAAGTCGGAAAAAACGCGCGCACTTTACGACAGGGCGATGAATTGCAGGTGAATGTCCGGGCGTGAATAAGTGGCGCATACGCCTGAACGACAGTTCAGGCGCCGGCGGGTCCGGCGACGGTCGCGTCAGGCCGGGCGTAACTCAGCTGCCGGCCCCCGGACACTGGCGTTGAAAGGCTTTCGGCGTCAGGCCGGTGTCGCGTTTGAACGCGGTGTAGAACGCCGACTTGGAGTTGAAGCCGGCGGCCAGCGCCAGAGCCAGCACAGTGTCCTGACTGCCGCCCGTCAGCGCCTGCTTCACTGCCTCGACGCGGAACTGGTTGATGTAGTCATAAAAATGACTGCCGCTGCCCGAGTTGATCGCCTGCGACAGATAGTGGGCGCTGTAGCCGGCGCGCTCGGCAAGTCCGGCCAGATCCAGATCCGGGTCGCGCCACCACTGGGCGCGCCGCATGGCCGTGTCCAGTTCGGCAAACAGCTGCCGCGCTGCCGACGGGTCCAGCGCCGAACGCTGGTACTTGCCGGCGGCGGCCTGCTCCTCTGCCGAGGCAATAGCCGTGTGCGCCCGCTCGTCCGCGCCATCCACAACACTGGCGACATCGCCGCCGCCCGCCCGGCCGGCATCAACCGGGCCGTAAGCGGCCAGTGATGACGCCACAGCGTTTGCCTCCGCGGATTCTGTCCTCGCGGATTCTGGGCTCACGGTTTCAGTCGTCTCCGGTACGGTCGCCAACGCTTCGCCCGCAAACGCCGCCGCTGCCGGCAAGACCCGCGGCGCGCCGGCCACTATCTCCGGCTCCACCTCGTTCAGCACCAGCCGCACCGGCTGCGCCCGCCAGGCGCGCCAGGCCAGATAAAACACCATCAGGATCAGCACCGAGGCCATGAACGGCCCCGCCAGTTGCTGCAGGCCCAGCAGCTCGTAGAAAAACGTCAGAAAGACAAAACACAGCCAGGCGACAAAGAACACCCGCAGCACCACCCGCAGCCAGCCCAGCGGTGTGCGCTGCAGCGTCGAGTGCTCGGCCAGCAGACGTTGCCGGTAATCACCCACCCGCCGCCAGCTGGCGCGCAGATACAGCGCCACCTGAACCGCGACCGCAAAGGCAAACGGATCGAATTGCCAGGCCGCCGGCTCGGCCGGCGCCGCGAGTCCGGCATCAATCACCGCCACGCGCTCCGCCGGCGACAAGGGCCAGATCAGCGCATAGACGGCGATGCTCGCCAGCAGCGCCGGCAGAAAATGCAGCCACAGCCGGAAATTGACCGGATGCGGCCGGCCGGTGGCGGCGCGCACAAACAGCCAGAGCAGCGGCCCGTAGACATAGGTGGTCCAGGTATCGGCACCAATCAACTCCGGCCAGCTGCGATACAGCCCGCCGCGCTGATACATCACCGACGCCAGCTCAATCGCCAGCACCAGCAGCAAGGCCGCCAGCCAGCGCTCACCACCCAGCCGCTCCCGCTGCCGGAACAGCAACACCGCCAGAAACAGCGCCTGTCCGGCCGCCAGCAAAGTAAAAGCAAGCAAAAACGTCAACTGCACGGACACCAACCCTGTCAGCACCACACCCGCCGGAAACCGCGCGCACTTTACGCCAGCACCGGCCAGCGCAGGGTAAAGCCGGAACGTGAAACTGTTGCGGGTCGTTTCGGGGCCGACGGAAGGCTGAGGCATCCGTTGCGGTTGGAGACGCAGATGGTTCTCGGCGCGGTCCGGTGGTTAACCCGGAGGTTTGCGGAGGCAAGCTGCGGCGTGAAAGGGAAACCATCGGAGCCTGCACGGTCATGGAGTCGTCAGGGAGATGACGAGGGATTTGCCTTTCATATCGAATGTCGATACATTGCGTATCGCAATACGATATCTACAGGAATCAGTGTGATGAACAAACCAAGCAATGCCCTCGCGCTATCCAGTCGGGCGATCCGCATCCTTATCGGCCTCAACGCCGTGTATGCCATTGCCCTCGGCGTTTTGTTGCTTGCCAGCCTGGCTTATCCGGAGCTCCTGTTCGACGCCCTGATTGGCCTGGATGGCAGTGCTCACTGGCAGGTTCGGGTCGCCTTGCGCGGTGTCGTTGTACTCGGCCTGGCGGGTGCCTATGTCATTCATCGCGTACTGCGTGAGCTGCAGGCCATTGTGGATACGGTGCGTGGCGGCGACCCGTTTGTCGCCAGCAACGTGCAACGCCTGCAGAGGATCGCGTGGCGGGTTTTGGCGGGCGAAGGTTTGCGTGTGGGCGTCGCCTGCCTGATCTGGAGCGCCACTCCGTTTGCGCCGCACATCAGTAGCATCGATGCCGGATTCTCGTTCGCGCCATGGCTGGCCGTGCTGCTGCTGTTTGTGCTCGCCCGGGTGTTTGATCACGGTGCGCGCCTGCGCGCCGACCTGGATGGCACGGTCTGAATCATGGCCATCATCGTTCGCCTCGACGACAAATTGCACGAACGGCGCATGACGCTCACGGAACTGTCAGAGCGTGTCGGCATCACGATGGCCAATCTGTCGATTCTCAAGACCGGCAAAGCCAAAGCCATCCGGTTTTCCACGCTGGAAGCGATCTGCGCTGTGCTCGAATGCCAACCCGGCGACATCCTGATGTTTCTGCCCAGCACCTCGCCGGACGACCACGCTCGCGGGAATGAAGCGCAGGAAGCCACTGATTAAGTGCCGCATGCATCGCTACCCGCGGGCACAGGACAACGCCCGGATTCAATTGGAACGCCCACCACAAGGCCGAAAAAAATGAAAGATGTCTCGTTGTTCCGCCTCTATGTACTGCGCGCACTGTACCTGCTCATCACGGTCGGGCTCGCCATCGTGGTTTGGCCTGACGTCGTCCGGCACGAGCAACCATGGAGTTTTGCCAGCAGCGTGATCGTCTGCATGCTGGTTGCGTTTTCACTTTTGTGTGCGCTGGGCATTCGCTATCCACTGCAGATGCTGCCAGTTCTCATGTGGGAATTGCTTTGGAAAACGCTTTGGTTCGTTCTGGTTCCGTTGCCGCAATGGTGGTCAGGCACAGTCGACGAGGCTACTGCAGCAAGAGTGTTTGAAATTGCGATGGTCGCGCTGGTCTACCTCGCCATGCCGTGGCGCTATGTGTACGAGCGCTACGTCAAAGCACACGGGGACCGGTGGAAATAGCGCTGCAATTGCCGTTATGCAAACGACGATCGGGCAAGGTGGCCGCGTCAGCGGAAAGCACGCGCCGGTGAGAAAAACAGGAGTGACATGACCATGACACGGCACACAATCGAAGCCTCACCACAACGCCATGCCCGACTATGCGGTGCGATATACCTGGCGGTAATCGTGCTGGGTGGTTTTTCTGAGGGTTTCATCACCAACCAACTGATAGTGCCGGGGGATATCACCACTTCAGCCCGCAACATCCTGGCAGCGCAGGAGCTGTGGGCCATTGGCACGGCAGCTAACCTGCTCGTCGTCATACTGGCCATCCCCCAGTTGTGGCTTGAATATCTTCTGCTCCGGCCGGTCAACAAGAACCTTGTTCTGCTTTCGGTGCTATTCGGCGTGATCTCGCTTGCGACTGAGTCCGTCAGCAAGCTGTTTCTCTTTCTTGTCACGCCTGCGATCACGAATACCAGTTACCTGACCGCATTCGAGCCAGAACAGCTACAGGTTCTTGCAAACCTCGCATTGCGGGCTCACGGCGTCGCATTCAATATCGCCCTGATATTTTTTGCCTTTGCTTGCCTGCTTAACGGCCACCTTATCTATCGATCGGGATACTTGCCAAAGCTGACAGGTGCACTATTGCAACTGGCAGGCCTGGCCTATCTGATCGCTTGTTTTTCCGAGCTGTTTTTTCCAGCACTAGCACGCTACATTTCGCCCGCCATTTTTGCTCCGATATTGATAGGCGAAGCGTCCATTTGTCTGTGGCTATTGGTGAAGGGGGTGAACACCGAAAAATGGCGAGACCGAATCAGCGCGCGCAGGAGTGAATAGGTGCCAGCAAATCAAGCCCCAAAAAGCGCAAGAACGCGCTGAGTCAGGCGCATGGCAGCCGCTGTTGGGTATGCACTTGGTCGGGTCAAATGCCCGGAGCAAGGACATGAGGCAAGGACATGAGCAGTGTGCCGTGCGCCAGCGTTCGGGGCGCCTGTTTCGTGACCGTCATGATGACATCCGCAACCTGGCACATCAGTTGCCATAAAGTTGACGGAGGCCATTTCACTTCGTTAACCACCACCCGAGATATCCAATATGCCCATTGTTCGAGTAGTTGAAGGCCCCGTGGGAGCCGGAAAATCCACGTTTTCGGGTGCACTCGCCACCCGCACTCACGGCGTCCACATTGCCATGGACGAATGGTTCGCAATGCTATTCAGCCCAGACAGGCCGGAGGGTGATTTCATTCCTTGGTACATTGCTCGGAAAGATCGACTTTTGAGGCTCATCTGGACGCACAGCAAAGCAGTGCTGGCATCCGGAGCCGACGTAATTCTCGAACTTGGGCTGATACAGCGGCAACAGCGAATTGAGTTCTGCCGCCAGATCATTTCAGAAGGCTATGACTTGGTGATGTATGAACTTGATTTGCCCAGAGAGGTGCGCCGAGCCCGCGTTCAGCATCGTAATTCAAATCAAGGGCCCACCTTCTCCATGGTGGTTCCTGAACACATTTTCGAGATGGCAAGCAACATGTGGGAACCATCCGACGATCTTGAACGCGATGAGTACAAGATTGAGTATGTAACATCAGACTTTAATGATGGTCTTCTGGCAAACCACTCAGTCAACAGGCCGTCGAACAGTCCCCGCTAAAATTTTACGGGAAATTCATTGGTTCAGCCGAGCACTTGCAAAGTTCAGTCCGCGTAGCTCCGATTTGCACAGCGAAATCGGAGTCACTTTTTCAGGCCACATTCAACCGAATTCCCCTCGCTTCCACCATGCTCGCTGATGATCGGCGCTTGCAGCCGGCACACGCACATACCTGGACACATTCGTTCCAACATTCATGTTCCTCATCACGAGTGTTCGCCAGGGCGCTTTCGAATCCTCAGGTCCGGGGTTCCAGAGAAAAAAACATGCTCAGTCTTTGCCGGTTAGTGCTTGCAGATGCCAGTGTCCTAGCTGTCCACACCGGTTTCGCCAGCGAGCCTGCTACCGAAACGCAAACTCCTCCCGCCAGGCTTCTGATCCTGGGGAGTTTCCACTTCAGCAATCCTGGTCCGGATTTGGTCAAGACCCGCTAACTGACGTGATGCAGACGACGTCACAGCAATTTCTGGAGCAACTGGCGCAGCGGCTTGCCGGTTTCAAGCCGACGGAAGTACTGCTGGAGTACAGCCCGGAAAACAACGACAAGATCAACGCCCGCTGTCGTGACTATCTGGCCGGCCGGTACACACTCGGCAGCAACGAGATGTATCAGATTGGGTTTCGCGTCGCGCGTCTTGCCGGACTGAAGGAAGCCCCCGGCTTTGACGAGCAGAACACGTCCTGGGATGGTCGCGTGTTTGAAGCCATGGACAGCGAGGCACCGGAAACCAACCAGCGTATCTGAGCAGGCTATTGCCCGGTTGGCCGCTGATGAAAACCAGAAGCACGCAACGATGTCGCTGCAGGAATTGATGCGCTATTCCCACCACCCGACAACCGTTCAGGCGAACAAGGGCTTGTACATGATCACCAATGGCGTTAGCGCGCAGAATCAATCGTTTCCGGGTGCCGTCGACAGCGCAAGCTGGTGGCACCGCAATTGCCGCATGTACGCCAACGTGCAGGCCGTTGCAAAAAAACGAGCGCATCCTGGTCATCGCCGTGCAGGGTCATATCGCCATTCTGCGCGGTCTGGCCAACATCGATACGCAGGTACAGGAAGAACCTGTTGCGCCGGATCTGAAAGTTCTGCAAATCCGCCGCGACAGTTCAACCGTGGCACTGGCAGATGTGATTGGCGCAGCGCTGAGGTGCGAATTGCTGAGATGAACGATTCCCGAACGCAAGTTCACCACCTCCAAAAAAAAGCACCCCGCGTCGCGGGGTGTTTTCAGTACTGCGCTGGATCTCAGGCGCTGAACGGATGGCGCAACAGGATGGTTTCGTTGCGATCCGGGCCGGTGGAGATCACGTCGATGGGCACGCCGAGTTCCTGCTCAATGCGCTGCAGGTAGGCGCGCGCGGCTTTCGGCAGATCGTCGAGCTTGCGCACGCCGACGGTGGACTGTTTCCAGCCCGGCATTTCCACGTATTCCGGTTCGATGGAATCGAAACCGTCGGCCGACACCGGCGGCGCGGTCAGCAGACCGTTTTTCTTGCACTTGTAGCCGGTGCAGATCTTCACCGTGTCCAGGCCGTCCATGACATCGAGTTTGGTGATGCACAGGCCGGTGATGGAGTTGATCTGCATGGCGCGTTTCAGTGCCACCAGATCCAGCCAGCCGCAGCGACGCGGACGACCGGTAACGGAACCGTATTCGTGGCCGCGCGAACGGATGGCTTCGCCGAGATCATCGGTGAGTTCGGTGGGGAACGGGCCGCCGCCGACACGCGTGGTGTAGGCCTTGGTGATACCGAGCACGTAGTCGATGTAGCGCGGACCGAAACCGGAGCCGGTCGAGGTGCCGCCGGCGGTGGTGTTCGACGAGGTCACGAACGGGAAGGTGCCGTGATCGATGTCGAGACCGGTGCCCTGCGCGCCTTCGAACAGGATGTTCTCACCGCGTTCGCGCGCGGCGTGCAGCAGGCCGGTGACGTCAGCCACCATTGGCAGCAGTTCTTTCGCGTACTGCTCGCATTCACTGAGCAGCTGCGCCAGATCGATAGTCGGCGCCTTGTAATAATTGGCCAGCGCGAAGTTGTGATAATCGAGCACTTCGGTGAGCTTCTCGCGGAAGCGATCGAAGTTGAACAGATCATCCAGACGCAGGCCGCGACGCGAGACCTTGTCTTCATAGGCCGGGCCGATGCCGCGACCGGTGGTGCCGATGGCGGCCTTGCCGCGCTTGGCTTCACGGGCATTATCGAGCGCGACGTGATACGGCAGGATCAGCGGCGTGGCCGGCGAGATCACCAGACGCTCACGCACCGGGATACCGCGCGATTCCAGCTCGCCCATTTCCGTACGCAGCGCTGACGGCGACAGCACCACACCGTTGCCGATGTAGCACTTGACGTGCGCGTGCAGGATGCCGGACGGGATCAGGCGCAGGATGGTTTTCTTGCCGTCGATGACCAGCGTGTGGCCGGCGTTGTGGCCGCCCTGGTAGCGGACCACATGCTGGACCTTGTCGGTCAGCAAATCGACGATCTTGCCCTTGCCCTCGTCACCCCACTGGGTGCCGAGAATCACCACTGACTGCGCCATGGCTTTTCCGGATGCCTCATTTAACGGACAAAAATAGCGGCGAATTGTACGCCGGCCGGCGCGGCTTTGCCTGCCTTTTTCTTGGCACTAGTTGCTCGCTGATATCCGCGTGCCAGTTGTTGATCAACAGCTTGTCATCGCTTGTTCAGGCTCTGCGTTAAGGCAGGCGCCCGCGCCGGTCTGCGGCCCCGTACATGGCCGGACCTCCGCCCCGCTGTTAACATGCCGCCCCCGGTTGGCAGGACGCCACGCCAGAAGACAGACCCCGATGACGCCGATTGCCCTGCGCCAGCATTTGCCGGCCGACCAGATTGAACAGTTGCGCCAGCTGGCCGAGCAGGAGCGCCGGGCGACGCTGGCTGGACACTTCGCCGCCGATCCGCAGCGATTTGCTGCCTTTTCGCGGCAACACGCCGGTGTGCTCTACGATTTCTCGAAAAACCGCCTGAGCCGCGAGGCGCTTGCCGCGCTGCTGCATCTGGCCGAGAGCCGCCAGCTGCGCGCGCGCCTCGACGATCTGTTCCGCGGCGCGCCCATCAACGAATCAGAAACCCGGCCGGCGTTGCACAGCTGGCTGCGTGGTGGCGGCGAAGCCGGACATCCGCTGCTCGCCGACATGCGCCACGAACAGGCGCGCATGCTGGCCTTCACCGACGACGTGCACAGCGGCCGCTATGCCGGCGCCAGCGGCGCGGCGTTTACCGATGTGGTGAGCATCGGCATCGGCGGCTCGCTGCTCGGTCCGCACATGGTCACCCGGGCGCTGAAGCGGCACGCGCAAAGTCCGCTGCGCTTTCATTTCATCAGCGATCCGGACGGCACCCAGCTTGCCGACCGGCTGCCGCAGCTGGACCCGGCCCGCACGCTGGTGCTGGTCATCTCCAAGTCTTTCACCACCAGCGAAACGCTGCGCAATGCCCGCCGCGCCCGCGACTGGCTGGTCGAACAGCTCGGCGAAGCGGCCGGCACGCGCCAGTTCATCGGCGTGTCCGCTGCACCGGAAAAAATGCTCGCTTTCGGCATTGCCCCGGAGCGGCAATTTCCGATGTGGGACAGTGTCGGCGGACGCTTCTCGGTCTGGTCAGCCGTGGGCCTCGCCCCGGCGCTGGCGCTGGGCAGCGATGGCTTCCGCGCCTTTCTGGCCGGCGCGCACGACATGGACGAACACGTCCGCCACACGCCGCTGGCCGACAACCTTGCCGCGCTGTTTGCGCTGTCGCATTTCTGGCATCACTCGTTTCTGGGCATTCCCACGGTCGTCAACCTGCCCTATCACCCGCGCCTGCGTCTGCTGCCGCCGTATTTGCAGCAGCTGGAAATGGAAAGTCTTGGCAAGGGTGTCGACAGTGCCCACCAGCCGCTGGCGAAAGCCACCGGCGCCATTGTCTTTGGCCAGGTCGGCGTCAACGCCCAGCATTCCTTCATGCAACTGCTGCATCAGGGACCGGAAGGTTTCCTGGTCGATTTCGTGGCCGTGGCCAGCGACGCCGACACGCCGGAGTCGCTGGCGCTGGCCAGCTGCCTGGCGCAAAGCCGCGCGCTGATGCTCGGCACCGGCGACAGCACCACCGACAGCTGGCGCGTCTGTCCCGGCAACCGGCCGTCAAACACCCTGCTGCTGCCGGCGCTGACGCCGTTCACGCTCGGCCAGTTGCTGGCCCTGTACGAACACAAGGTGTACATCCAGAGCGTGCTCTGGAACATCAATCCGTTTGATCAGTGGGGTGTCGAGCTCGGCAAGACACTGGCGCTGGAAGTGGAAGCGCAATTGCGTGGCCACAGCACGCACCGTCTCGACGGTTCCACCGACGGCCTGCTCGCGCACATCCGCCGCTTGCGTGACTGATCGCGGGCTGGCAAAAGCGCGGCATCGTGCGCAGCCAGGCCACACACGATAGACCTGCACACGATAGACCTGCACACGAGCCGCAAAAGACTCAGCCGCGTACCCACCACAGCAGGACGGCGCCGGTCAGCAAACCGATCAATCCGAAGCGGCGCAGTTGCTCATCACGCAGCACGACTATCTGCAGCAACAGTTCGCGCAGCCGCTGCGGCGCCAGCATCGGCAACAAGCTTTCCATGATCAGCCACAGCGCGCAGGCGGCGCCCAGATCCTGCCAGTTGATCATTGCAATCATTCTCCTGTGTCGGTGCTGCCACCCATGCGGCAGCCAAAGGCGGTGCAAGGCTCGACCAAATGAAAAACGCCGGCTGGCAGCCGGCGTTTTTCTTTCAGGGGTGAGGCTTATTTGCCGGCCCGCTTCATGTACTTGAGGAAATCGCTGTCCGGCTGCAGCACCAGCACATCCTGTTCGCTGCGGAAGGTCGCCCGATAGGCATCGAGTGAACGCAGGAACGCGTAGAACTCCGGGTTCTGCTTGTAGGTGTCAGCGGAAATTTTCGCCGCCTGAGCGTCACCATCACCGCGGATGGTGCGCGACTGCTGATCGGCTTCGGCAAGCAGCACTTTGACATCCGCGTCGGTTTTCGAGCGGATGATGTTGGCCTGCTTCTGGCCTTCCGAACGCAGCTCGGTGGCAACTTTCTCGCGTTCCGAACGCATGCGATCAAACACCGAACCCGAAACATCTTCCGGCAGGTTGATCTGCTTGATGCGGATATCGACCACTTCGACGCCCAGATCGGTCGCGTCCTTGCGCATCGATTCGAGCATGGTGCTCATCGCCTGCAGGCGATCGGTCGAGATCAGATCGCGGATCACGCGCTTGCCGAACTCTTCGCGGATGCCGGCGTCGATTTTGCGTTCCAGCAGATCACCGGCCTTGCGCACATCGCCATTGGTCGAGGTGTAGAAACGCGCAACATCCGCGACGCGCCATTTGACGAAGGAATCGACGATCACGTCTTTCTTTTCCGCCGTCACCACGCGATCCGGATCACCTTCCAGATTCTGGATGCGGGCATCGATGCGCTGCACGCGATCAACACCGGGCACTTTCACGTGCAGGCCGGGACCGTAAACAATCGGCGCGCCGCTGCTGTCGCGTTTGACTTCGCCGAATGCCAGCACCAGCGCGCGCTCGCGCTGATCAACCACAAACAGGGCACTGGACAAACCGAGCAGCAACAGCACGGCGACCAGAATGAAACCGAGCGCTTTCGACGACATCATTTACCTCCGCTCATGTTCTGGGCTTCGGCGGCAGCGCCAGCCTGCGCCCGTCCCGGCGCCATGCGATCCAGCGGCAGATAAAGCATGTTGTTGCCCTTGTCGACATCGACCACGACTTTGCTGACCCGGCCCATGATCGCTTCCATGGTTTCCAGATACAGACGCTGACGGGTGACTTCCGGTGCTGCCAGATATTGCGGCAGGAGTTTCTGGAAGCGCTGCACTTCACCGCTGGCCTGGGCGATCACCTGGGTGCGATAGGCTTCGGCGTCCTGCAGGATTTGCTGGGCACGCGCCTGTGCCAGCGGAATTTCTTTCGAGGCATAGGTCTCGGCGATTTTCACCGTCCGTTCCTTGTCCTCACGCGCCTTGATGGCATCGTCAAACGCTTCACGCACGGCGTCCGGCGCCTTGCGCTCCTGCAGGTTGACGTCGGCAATGGCGATGCCGGCGTTGTAGGTGTCCATGATGCGTTTCAGTTCTTCGCCGGCCTGCACCTGCACGGCGCCACCGCTGGTCAGGATCTCGTCCAGCTGCGAACGGCCGACCACCGTGCGCAGTGCCGATTCGGCGGCCTGCACCAGCGTTGCTTGCGGATCGGTCATGTTGAACAAAAACGCCACCGGATCTTCGATGCGGTACTGCACCGACAGCGTGACTTCGACCAGGAATTCATCTTCGGTGAGCATGCGGCCACGGATCTGTTCCTGATTGACCGATTGCGTATCCAGCACTTCAACCCGGTCAATCATCGGCGGCGCCCAGTGCAGGCCCGGACCTTCCGTGCTCTCGTACTCGCCAAAACGCAGGACGATGGCACGCTCTTTTTCGTTGACGGTGTAGAAACCGAACAGCACCCAGGCAGCCAGGACAATGCCGCCGATGCCGGCAAACAGCACGCCACCGGCCATGGCATTGCCGCCACCACCGCTGCGGTTGCCGTTGCCACCGCCGCCGAAAATGCCGCCCAGTTTGCGACTCAGCTGGCGCAGCGTCTCATCGAGGTCCGGGTTCTGCTGCGGACGGCGGCGATTCCACGGATCCGGCTTGTTGCCGTCGTTACCACCGCCCGGTTCATTCCAAGGCATGAGTCTGTGCTCCTGTCGTTTCAGTGCTGTTGTTTCAGTGCGACAGAGGCGTGGCGGACTGCCACGCGTCGTCATCTTCTTCAGCGTGCGCATTTTGCGGGGCCGGCAGCCAGCGGTTCAAGGCCGGGTCCTGCTGCAAACGGGCCAAATCCGTATTTTTGATCTGTAAGCAAAGGTGAAAGCCGCCATCTTCACGGGCAATTTCGCTTTCCACCGCCTGCAATTCGTAGAGTCGGGCACGCAGACGGCCCGCCTCGGGCGGCAGATCTAGATCAAGCTGCTGATGCGGCTGGCGTACGCGTTCGGCGATGGCGGCGATCAGTTCCGGCAGGCCGGCACCGGTGTGGGCCGAGACCCAGGCGCGTACCGGCACGCCGTTTTCGTCGCGCTGGATCTGCGGCAGCAATTCGTCGCTTTTGTCGATCTTGTTGAACACGGTCAGACGCGGTACTTCATGGGCGCCAATCTCGGTCAGCACCAGTTCGACCTGGGCCATTTTTTCATCGCGGTGCGGATCAGCGACATCCACCACATGCACCAGCAAATCGGCTTCACGCGCTTCGGTCAGCGTCGCCTTGAAAGCGTGCACCAGATCGTGCGGCAAATGACGGATGAAACCGACCGTGTCGGCGATCAGCGCATCGCAGCCGTGTACCGGCAGTTTGCGCAGCGTCGGGTCGAGCGTCGCGAACAACTGATCCGCGGCATAGACATGGGCATCGGTCAGGGCATTGAACAGCGTCGATTTGCCGGCGTTGGTGTAACCGACCAGCGACACGGTTTTCACTTCGTTGCGCCGGCGTGCACGCCGGCTCTGCTCGCGCTGTTCACCGACTTTTTCCAGCCGGCTTTCGATCATGTCGATGCGCGCCAGCACCAGCCGGCGATCGGTTTCCAGCTGGGTTTCGCCGGGGCCGCGCATGCCGACGCCACCGCCGCGCTGGCGATCAAGGTGGGTCCAGCCGCGCACCAGGCGCGTGGAAATGTGTTTCAGCTGGGCGAGCTCAACCTGCAGCTTGCCTTCGAACGTCTGCGCACGCTGAGCGAAAATATCGAGGATCAGGCCGACGCGATCGACCACGCGGCACTGGAGAAATTTTTCCAGGTTACGTTCCTGGGCCGGCGTCAGCTGGTGATTGACCACCACCACCTGCGCGTCGTGCATTTGCACGGCCACTTTCAGTTCTTCGGCCTTGCCCGATCCCATGAACAGTTTCGGGTCCGGTTGCTTGCGCGAACCAGTGATCAGTTGCAGCACGGTCAGACCGGCCGACTCGACCAGTTCGATCAGCTCTTCAACGTCTTCTGCGTAATGGCCTTGCTGGAAATCGAGATGGACGAGGACAGCCGCCTCGCCACCCGCGTGACGGTCAAACATGGAGGGCGTTTTGGCCTCTGGGGAAATGCCGGCGGGAAAGGACAACAGTCACCGGACCGGCAGGACGCCGATCCGGTGACCGGTGTTTATTCGTTACCCGGCTGGGTGGTTTCATCTTCGCCGGCTTCGCTGCCGCCCGGACCGCCGTGATGCGGCAGACGGACATTGCGCGCCGGCACCACGGTCGAGATGGCGTGTTTGTACACCATCTGGCTGACCGTGTTTTTCAGCAGCACGACAAACTGGTCGAAACTTTCGATCTGGCCCTGCAGCTTGATGCCGTTGACCAGATAAATTGAAACCGGAACCCGCTCACGACGCAGCGCATTCAGGAAAGGGTCTTGTAACGACTGCCCTTTGGACATGGGTTAGCTCCTTTGTATTTGGTTTTCATTTTCCGCGCCAACCACACGCGCGGCCCTGACAGACTGGATTGACCGCAACACGGACACCGATCTGCGCCCTCTCACCTTGAGGTCGTCGGACCGGGCGCCTGAAAATCGCGCCCCGCAATTGTAGACGCGAGCCTGACAATTGTAGACAAGGACCTCGACTTGTGCCGGACGGACGTCACATGGGGACCGTGGACAGGGCTTTCAAGGCGCGCTGCAGCGATTCCTCGCCGGCATCCGGCAACTGCAGATCGGCCGGCCATTCGCGCAGCCAGGTGAGCTGCCGCTTGGCGAGCTGACGGGTCGCGGCAATCGCCCGTTCGCGCATGCCGGCATGGTCATATTCACCTTCGAGATAGCCCCACACTTGCCGGTAACCGACGCAGCGGATCGACGGCAGATCGGCATGCAGATCGCTGCGCGCTTTCAGCATCGCGACTTCATCAACCAGTCCGGCGGCGAGCATGGCGTCAAAACGGCGCGCGATCTGTTCGTGCAGTACGGCGCGGTCCACCGGCCGGATCACGATCTGCGTCCAGGCATGTGCCGGGCGCTGCGCCTGCGCCGCGTTCCACCAGTCGGTCAGCGAGCGACCGGACAGGGCGTGCACTTCCAGCGCGCGCAGCAGGCGCTGCGGATCATTCGGATGGATGCGCTGCGCCGATACCGGATCAAGCTGCGCCAGTCGCGCATGCAGCACCGCCAGTCCCTCGCGCTCCGCCTCGGCCTGCAGGGCCGCGCGCACTGCCGGATCGGATGACGGCAGTTCGGCCAGACCTTCCTGCAGCGCCCTGAAGTAGAGCATGGTCCCGCCGACCAGCAGCGGAATACGGCCGCGTTGATGACTGGCGGCAATGGCCGCTTCGGCATCAGCGACAAAACGCGCCGCCGAATAGCTCTCGGCCGGATCGCAGATATCGATCAGCTGGTGCGGCCAGCGCGCCAGCTCCACCGGCGTCGGCTTGCCGGTGCCGATGTCCATGCCGCGATAGATCAGCGCCGAATCGACACTGATCAGATCCACCGGCAAGCGGCCGGCGAGCGCACAGGCCAGCGCCGTCTTGCCGGCGGCAGTCGGTCCCATCAGTGCGATCACCGGGCGGCCGCTGGTGCCGGACTTCTCCGCGGCGGTGTTCCCGGGCAGCGATTGCTCAGGGTCAGTACGCCCACCGGCAATGCCGCTGCTCATGGCCAGACTCCCGACCAGAACGCCGCGTCCAGCGGTTTGGCCAGCACCGGATCAGCGAGCAACTCCGGCTGCATGGCCAGCGCCCGTGCCAGCCAGAACAGGGGCCGGTCGGCGAGCAGGTAATGCAGCGCCGCGTCAAAGGGCGTTTCGTCGTAGAGCAGCGGCAGCAGACGGGAAAAATCCGCGTCGCGCAGCAGTGCCGGCGCCTGTTTCAGCAGGCCGGCGTCAACAACAAAGCCGAGCCGGGCCAGCGCCGCCACCGGCAGATCGGCCGGCAGCGTCAGCGCTTGCGGAAACACCAGCGGGCGGGCACCGCGCCCTTCCGCCTGCCACCAGCCCTGACTCAGCCAGCGCGCCAGCACCGCGCGCTGGCGCAGCAGATACAGCTGTTCACCGTGAACAAACAGCACCCGATCCGCCGCCACCGGCAACAAGCCGCTGCGATCCGGGCCGGCCGGCGTCCGCGCCGGTGCCCGCTCAGCAGCCGGCACAGATGCGCGCTGCGGCATTGGCGGGGCCTGTACACCGGACTCAGCCTCTGTCGGCCACGGCGCTGCCGCCTTTGCCGCCCCATCGGCAGCTGATCCGCCCGACGTCTCCTGTTGCCCGGCGACTGCCGGCGTCGCGCCATAAAACGCCCAGGCTTCGGCGACCGATGGTATTGCGGTCGATGCTATGCCGGCAGGCGCGTGTGCCCCGGACGTGGCCGGATGCGCGTAGCGGCTGACACCGCTTGCTGGCAGGTCGTCGCCGATTGCCGCGCCGAAACCGGTTGATCTGAAACTGGCCGCGCCTGCGGCATGCGGGACCGGAGCATGCGCGTCGTCATCGCCCGCCGCGCTGCTGCGCAAACGCAGCGCCTCGCGCACCGCGCCGGTCAGCAAATCGTGCATCCAGCGGGCATGGCGAAAGCGCACCTCATGTTTGGTTGGATGGACGTTGACATCGACCAGCTCCGGTGCCAGCTCGATAAAAATTGCGTACACCGGCGCCTGCCCGGTTTGCAGCGCGTCGGCATAGCCTTCGCGCAGCGCATGGGCGAGCACACGGTCGCGGACCGCGCGGCCGTTGACGAACACAAACTGGGTATCGGCCTGCAGCCGGGCATGCGCCGGATCGGCGACCCAGCCGTACACACGCACACCATCGACGCAGGTTTCCACCGCCTGGACGCCCAGCCAGGCGCTGCGACCGAACAACAGCTGCGCGCGTTCGGCCAGCGCCACGCGCGCATCGCCGGCAACGCGCCACTGACGCAGCACCTTGCCGTTGTGGCGCAGCGTGAACGCGACCAGCGGATGGGCCAGTGCCTGTCGGCGAATGACATCGTCGATATGCGCGAACTCGGTCGCTTCGCTGCGCAGGAATCGCCGCCGTGCCGGCGTGTTGAAAAACAGATCGGCCACATCAACCCGCGTGCCGACGGCCAGCGCCGCCGGTTGCAGCTGCACCGCCATGTCGGCGCCTTCGGCGCGGGCCTGCCAGGCGCTCGCCTGATCGGCGCGGCGCGAACTCAGCGTCAGGCGCGCCACCGAGGCGATGGACGCCAGCGCTTCGCCGCGAAACCCCAGACTGGTGATGGCGGCGAGATCTTCCGTGCGCGACAGTTTCGACGTGGCATGACGCGCCAGCGCCAGCGGCAAATCGTCGGGATGGATGCCGCGACCGTTGTCGCTGACCACCATGCGCTGCACACCGCCGCGCTCAATGCTGACATCGATCTGCGTGGCGCCGGCATCGAGACTGTTTTCGACCAGCTCCTTGATCACGGACGCCGGCCGCTCAACCACTTCGCCAGCGGCGATCTGGTTGGCAAGGCGCGTGGGCAGACGCTGGATACGACGTTCGGCGAGCATGGACTGCATCAGCACCAGGGAAATTTCCGGTGCTCATTCTGACAGGCCGGCCGCAACGGCTCCAGACGAAGCCGGCGCGCCTGCCGGCGTACACCGCCCGCTTGACGGCGGTCTATAGTCAGACCGACGCGCGCCGGCAGCATTGCCTCCTGCACGCAAGGGATCAGCAACGAATGCTGACGGAAGACAGCGGCACGCCCCGCAGTCACGCAGGACGAGCATGAGCGACGACGCAACACCCAATCCCGATGTCTATCTCGATCACCTTGCAGCGCTGCAAACCCGGCTTGGCGTGATCGCGGCCGACGATATCGTCAACGAACACGGCATGCTGCTGGCGCGACGCGGCACGGCGTTGACCGAACGCATGGTGGCGCAGCTGCGCCGCCATGCGCTGGCGCAATCCGTGGACAGCGTTATCGCCATTGAAAAAACGCTCAATGCCGGCGATCTGCTCAGTGAATTTGCCCTGCTGTTTCACAGTCACGCCGACTGGCGCGCCGTACATCGCGGCAATGCGTTCGAGGATGAGCTGCGGCATCTCTGTTACGTGCGCAGCCTGCCGCACGGCCTGATGAACCGCCTGTCGGTGATGAAAGAACAACTGCCGCAGGTGTTTGAACGCGCGCTGTTTGCCGGCTGGTTTGCCGCGCTGCTGATGCGCACGCAGGACACCAGCCCGGACACCATCTATCAGGCCTTTGTTGCTGGCCTGTTCCATGACATCGGCCTGGTGCACATCGAGGCCGGCATCGCCGGCAAGCGCAATGAATTTTCCGGCGAAGAATGGCGGCAATGGCAACGGCATCCCTATGTCAGCGCCCGCCGCGTCGACGCCGTGGGCCTGTACGACGCCAGCGTGATCCGCGCCATCCGCGAACACCATGAACGCTGCGACGGCACCGGCTATCCGCTCGGTCTGGACGCGTCACACCTGTCGCCGCTGGGTCAGGCATTGGGGGTGGCTGACACACTGTTTGATCTCAGCATCGTCCAGAAAGCCGACAGCTTTCGTCGCCTGCACGCGGCGCGCGCGTATCTGAACCTGAATCCGGAAACGCACTTCCACAGCCACTACGTTGCGGCGCTGAAACTGATCGGCCGCGCCGAAGGCCTCGCGGACGATGACACCGATACCGTGCTCAATGCTCCGGACCTGAACGATATTCGCGCGCGCATCAATCGCAGCCGTCAGCACTATCTCGGCCTGGATGATCTGCTGGACGATCTGGCGGGACTGGCCGGCAACAAACGCGCCTCCGTGATCACCAGCATGGTCGAACGCCGGCTGACACTGCTGCGAAGTTCCGGTCTGTTCAGTGATGAGCTGGCCAGCTGGCTGGAAGATCTGCCGGAGACCTGTGACGATCAGCAGCTGCATCGTGAACTGCTGGAACTGAGCGACATGCTCTACGAGCTGGAGTGGCAGTCACGGCGCTGTGCCCGCCAGTTGCAGAAATTGCTTGATGACGAACTGGTCGCCGATCATCCGGCCCGGCCGCTGCTGGAGCAGCGGCTGGCCGATTTCACCCGCCAGTTGTGAGCTCGCGCGCTCAGGGAATGTGCAACACCTGCCCCACCTGCACGACGTCATTGCGCAAGCCGTTCTTGTCCCGCAGCGCATCGAGACTGACGTTGTAACGCGCCGCCAGCGCCGCCAGCGTGTCACCGCTGTTGACCACGTGACGGTTGCGCTTCAGCGACGCGAAGCGCGTGCCTTCCGGCGGACGCTGCGAGAAATAGCTGTGCAGGCCGTCAGTGATGGCGCTGGCGAGTTTCTGCTGGTGCTTGCTGTCTTTCAGCAGCGCTTCTTCTTTCGGATTTGAAATGAACGCTGTCTCGACCAGAATCGACGGAATGTCGGGATTTTTCAGCACCAGAAAACCGGCCTGCTGAACGCGCTTGCTGTGCAGGCGCGGCACCACGGATTTCATTTCGTCGAGCACCAGCGCGCCGACATCCAGACTGGAACCGACCGCGTTGTACATGGCGAGATCGAGCAGCACGCGCGCGACATCGTCGTCGTATTTGCTCAGCGCCAGCGAATCGACACCGCCGAGCAGTTCCGAAGCCGATTCTTTTTCTTCCAGCCAGCGGCCCATTTCGCTTTGCGCACCGCGCTGCGACAGCACCCACACCGACGAACCGCTGGCGCTCTTGTCCTTGAAGCCGTCAGCGTGAATGGAAATGAACAGATCGGCGCGATGCTCGCGCGCCAGCTCGGTGCGTTTGCGGTGCGGGACGAAATAATCGCCGGTGCGGGTCAGCACCGCCTTCATGCCGGGACGGGCATTGATGGTGTCGGCGAGTTTTTTCGCGATAGCCAGCGTGATGTCTTTTTCCTGCGTGCCTTTCGGACCGAGCGCGCCCGGATCATCACCGCCGTGGCCGGCATCAATGGCGACGATGACGTCGCGCTGTTCGTTGTCTTTGGCAGTCGCAGCCGGTTCCGCTGGCGCCGGTTTTGCCGCCTGTGCTGCCGCCAGCGCGACATCGCGCAGATCGAGCACCAGCCGGTCGCCATACTGCTGATACGGCTTGAGCGCGAACGCCTTCGGCTCGACCGCGGCGCTGAGTTCGAATACCAGCCTCGTGCTGCCGGCCGCCAGCGGCGCGCTCTCGCGCACCTTGCTGATCAGTTTCGAATTGATGCTCAGTTCGTCGGGCTTGATGGCGAGCTTTGCGCCCTTGATGTCGAGCACCAGACGCTGCGGATTGCTCAGTTGCGAAATCTGGAAATCGGCCGGCGCCGACAGGTCGAGGACCACGCGGGTGTTATCAGGTGCCTGCCAGAAGCGCACGCTTTTGATGGTGGCGTCTGCCGCCACCGCCACGGCCGGCAACGCCGCACCGAGCACCCAGAACAGGGCGGCGGTCAGCCCGGCCCTGGTCTTCGACCGGGTTTGGCAGGTGAGTGCGTTGGACATGGCCCAAACCTCAGAAGCAACTTTCAGTCTTTAAATTATGAAATTGATTTCAAAAGAAAATCAAGGAAGTCTGCCGACCCGGTCACAGTCAACCGACGGCCGGTGCCCTCATACGCCAGACTGAACTGCGCATCGGCGGCCGGCAGCAGGCCGGCGCCGCGCTCCGGCCATTCGAGCAGGCAGACGGCGTCGCCGTCGAAATAGCTGTCCAGACCGAGGAATTCCAGCTCGCCGGGGTCAGCCAGCCGGTACAGGTCAAAGTGATGCACCTGCAGGCCGCCGGCGCGATAGGACTCGACCAGCGTATAGGTCGGACTTTTTACCGCGCCCTGATGGCCGAGCGCACGCAGCAGGCCGCGGGTCAGCGCGGTCTTGCCGGCGCCGAGCGGGCCGGCGAGGAAAATCACCATGCCCGGACGCAGCGCCCCGGCCAAAGCCGCGCCCACCGCCTCGGTGGCGGCGGCATCCGGCAACACACGTTCAATACTCGGCATTCAGTTCAGCCCTGAGTTCATCAATGACATCGCTGGCAGTAAGTCCTCGCTCACCGGCACGGGCCGCGCGGTCGGCCGCCGCCGCGTGCAGGGCGGCGCCGCGTTCGGCGGCGGCGAAGGCTGGCAGCCCCTGGGCGAGCAGCGCGGCGATAATGCCTGTGAGCGTATCGCCCATGCCACCCGAGGCCATGCCCGGATTGCCATCGGCGGTCACGGTGCAGCGCCGGCCATCATCAATCAGCGTGCCGGCGCCCTTGAGCAGCACCACCGCCCCAAAGCGCTGGGCCAGCTGGCGCGCCGCGGCATAGCGGTCGGCCTCAACGGCCGCCGTGCTGACGCCGAGCAGGCGTGCCGCCTCACCGGGATGCGGTGTCAGCACGGTCTGCGCCGGAAACGCCGGTTTCGCTCCGGCAGCCGTCAACTCCGCCAGCGCCCACAAGCCATCGGCATCGAGCAGCAGCGGTTTGTTGCCCGCCACGGCCTGCGTCACCGCCTGCCTGACCACGTCGAGCGCAAAGTCCTGACGCGACAGTCCCGGCCCGACCGCCAGCACGCTGGCCTTGTCGATCAGCGCCTGCAACTGCTCCGGCTGTGGCCGCCGGCCGAACCGGTGCGCCATCACCTCGGGCAGGACACTGTTCACGGCCAGCGCAGCCAGCGAGTGGCAGTAAGCACTTACCCAACCGGCACCGCAACGCAGTGCCGCCGCGCAGCTCAGCTGCACGGCGCCGCCCATGCCTTCGGCACCGCCAACCACCAGCACATGACCGTAATCGCCCTTGTGGCCGGCTCGCGCGCGGCGCGGCAGCAGGGCACCGAAACTGCGCCGGTCGCGCCAGATCGGCAGCGCTTCTGACGGGCCGAGCGGCGATATCGACACCGACGGCTGACCATCGCTAGTCAGCGGCGCCAGCCAGAGTTCGCCCACAGCTTCCCGGGCGCGGCCGGTGACCAGTCCACGCTTCAGGGCCAGGAAGCTCACCGTCAGCGTGGCCGGCAGAACCGGGCCGATCAGTCCGCAGTCGGCCGACAGTCCGGAGGGCAGATCCAGCGCCAGCACCGGCGTTCCGGCGGCGCGGATGTGGGCAATCACTTGCAGGTCTGCGCCGCTCAGGGGCGCGCGAAGGCCGAATCCGTACAGGCCGTCAACGACCAGCTCGGCGGCGGCCAGTTCTGCCGGCAGGGCCGCCGGCTCCAGCGGCCTGAGCAGCGAGGCCGGCAGCGCTGCCCGCGCCGCGCCGGCCTCGGCAGTGGTCTGTTGTCCGGCGGCGCACAACACCTGCACGGCATAGCCCGCAGCATGGGCAGCAGCAGCCAATACAAAGGCATCACCGCCGTTGTTGCCTTTGCCGGCCAGCACCAGCAGCCGGCGCGCCAGCGGCCAGCGGGCACGCAGTGTGGCGAACGCCGAAAGCCCGGCGCGCTGCATCAATATCGCCAGACCGTCATCTCCCAGACCCTCGTGCTGGATCAGGGCCCGCTCCGCCGCCTGCGTTTGCGCCGCAGTCAACAGCGCTTGTGGTGGCAGGGCCGGCAGGGCCAGCGGCCGGAAGCGATCAGGCGGCAGTTCGGCCACGGGCAGGACTCCGTTGGACAGTGGGGACAGACACCATCGAAGCACAGACAGGCATCAGGAGACAGGCATCAATTGACCGCTACGCGTTGGTAGCCACCTGTTCACAAATGCCCGTCGAGCGCTGGCGGCTGGCCAGGACAGACAGACTCCAAAGACAACGCCTCGCGCCAGCCGGCACGGGCCGGCGGTGCGGGACGCGATCAGCCGAGGCGCAGGAAGTGCTCGCGGTAATGCGCCAGTTCGGCAATCGATTCGCGGATGTCTTCCAGCGCGGTATGCGAATTGACCTTCCTCACGCCCTCCAGCACAGACGGCCGCCAGCGGCGGGCCAGCTCTTTCAGCGTGCTGACGTCGAGGTTGCGGTAGTGAAAATAGCTTTCCAGCTCCGGCATGTGGCGGGCGAGGAAGCGTCGATCCTGACAGATGGAGTTGCCGCAGATCGGCGACTTGCCTTTCGGCACCCACTGATCGAGAAACGCCAGTGTCTGGCGCTCGGCATCGGTCTCGGTGACGCTGCTTTCGCGCACCCGCTTGATCAGGCCGGAGTTGCCGTGCGTGCGCTGGTTCCATTCGTCCATCGCCGACAGCACCTGCTCGGTCTGGTACACGGCCAGCACCGGCCCTTCGGCGAGGATGTTCAGATCCTTGTCGGTGACCAGCGTCGCGATCTCGATGATGCGATCCGCCAGAGGCTCGAGGCCGGTCATTTCCAGATCAATCCAGATCAGGTTGTCGTCATTGCGGCTCATGCGCGTCTCCGGGCTCGAAAGGCTAGAATGTCGGCCCACATTCTAGCACCGCGATTTCTGCCGCCATGAGCACACTGCTGAACGAGCAATTCGATGCCACACGTCCGCGCCTTGATGAAGGCGGCGTTTCTGCCTTGCTCGGCGAGCTGCCGGACTGGACGCTGGGCGCGCACAACGGCTTGCCGGCGCTGGTGCGCGAATTCCGCTTCAAGAACTTTTATCACGTGATGAGCTTCGTCAATGCCGTGGCCTGGATCGCCAACAAGGAAGGGCATCATCCGGACATGGAGATCGGTTACGGGCGTGTGCGCATTGCCTACAGCACGCACGATGCCGGCGGCCTGACCCGCAATGATTTCATCGTCTGCGCGAAAATCGATGCGCTGCTGCGCGTCGGCCAGTTCGGACCGGTACTGGCCTGATGGCCAAGGAATACCGCACCCACGAACGCAGTCGTCGCGACGACCGCAAACGCGATCTGTTTTCCCGCGCCGGTGCCGAACACACGCTGCAAAACGGTCTGGTGGTGTCGCGTTACGGCCAGCAGGCCGACATTCGCGATGAACAGGGCAAAGACTGGCGCGCCGCGCTGCGCCAGCACCTGAAAGCCATCGCTGTTGGCGATGAAGTGGAATGGCATGAAGGCGCCGACGGCAACGCCGTGGTGGTCAATGTCAAAGCGCGCCGCTCGGCCCTGTCGCGGCCGAATCCCTACGAAGGCCTGAAAGTCATCGCCGCGAATATCGATCACATCCTGATCGTGATTGCGCCGGTGCCGACGTTTTCCGAAGTGCTGCTGGATCGCTATCTGGTGGCCAGCGCGCACACCGGCATAGACGCCAGCATCGTGCTCAACAAATGTGATCTGCTCGATGACAGCGCGCGCGAGGAAATTGATCGCCGGCTGCAGCTGTACCGTGATCTCGGCTATCCGGTGATCACGGTCAGTTCGCGTCGCGCCGATGGACTGGATGCACTGCGCGCGCACATGCGTGACGGCGTTTCCGTGCTGGTCGGCCAGAGTGGCGTCGGCAAATCATCGCTGATCAATGCACTGGTGCCGGACGCCGCCGCGCTGACCGGCGACGTGTCCGATGTCTCCGATCTCGGCCAGCACACCACTTCGGCGGCGCGGCTGTTTACGCTGGCCGGCGGCGGCGCGCTGATCGATTCGCCCGGCGTGCGCGAATTCGGTTTGTGGCATTTGTCACGCGAAGATGTCGCGCGCGGTTTCCGCGACATCCAGCGTTTTGCCGGCCACTGCAAATTCCGCAACTGCGCCCATGATCGCGAACCCGGCTGCGCCGTGCGTGCCGCGCTCGACAGCGGCGAACTGCCACGCAGCCGCTGGGAAAGCTATCAGGCCATCCTCAACGCGCCGCCGGTATAAATCGCGCGGCCAGTCATCACGCGAACCACAACCGCTGCATGCCGTGAGGCCGAATTTATTCGGCCGGTTTCATCTGCACCGCTGCACACGCCTGACCATCAGCGCACTCCCCTCATCTGCGGCCGGGCAACTCCGGCCCCGCAGTCAGCCTGAATTTTCGCCCACGCAACGGCGCTGAAAAATGCGGCGCGCTCCGCCTCCAGCGCACTTTTTTCCCGCGCACCGCGCGCCAATCAAACACCAGCCGGCGCCGACACGCGCAATACCTGAGAAAAATCAAACTTTCGTCTTTCTGTGCAAAAAGACCATTTCACTTTTGTGGTTTCTTGATCGCGAGCAAGCAATCTGCGGCAGTGCATCACGAGAATGCCGACCGAACAGACCGGCACGCTCACCACAAGGCCGGCGAGAAAAATTCTGCAAACCAGAGGAACACCACCATGAACTCGCGTCATCTCGTCAGTGCAGCCCTTGCCCTTGCTCTCAGTACGCCGGCGTTTGCCGAAGGCGACTGGCTGATCCGTGGCCGCGCCGTGCGTCTGGACATGGACAATTCGTCGAGTGCCGAAGTGCTGCCGGCCGATGCCATCAGCGTCAACGACAAAACCATTCCTGAAGTCGACATCAACTACTACCTGACGAAAAATATCCGTCTGGAACTGGTGCTGACCGTTCCGCAGGAACAGGACGTGACCGTCACCGGCCTCGGCAAAATTGGCACCTTCAAACACCTGCCGCCGACCTTCACCGTGGCCTACGAATTCAACGCCGGCAGCAATTTCCGTCCCTATGTCGGCGCCGGCATCAATTACACGCTGTTCTCGGACGAGAAAATGAATACCGCACTGGGCAAGGTGACGCTGGAAAACGACAGCGTCGGTTTCGCCGTGCAGGCCGGTTTTGACTACGCGATCAGCAAGGACTGGGTGTTCAACGTCGACATCAAGAAAGTGCAGCTCGGCACCGATGTGAAACTCGATGGCGCGAAAATCAGCGAACTGGATGTCGATCCGCTGCTGATCGGTATCGGTTTCGGCAAGGTGTTCTGAGCGGCAACACCTGTGTGCGCCGGAAGGTTCGGCGCAGGAAATACTTTCCACACAGGAAACATGTCCCGCACAGAAGACCGTTTCCCGAACAGCAAACAACAGCGTCCGCCAAACAAAAACCGCCGATTCATTCGGCGGTTTTTGTTTGCCTGAAATAATCAGGACTCAGTTCTTCACCGGCGTCGCCGGTTTGTTGCCATTGGCGGGCGGATTCTGCAGCGCCTGATAGGCCTTGGCTGCGTCTTCGGCACTGATGGTCGATCCGTCGGCCGGTTTGGCTGGCGTTGTTCCTGAATTACCCGATCCCGGACTACCCGATGCAGGATTGCCTGCCGCCGGATTACCCGCCGGTGCATCGCTGGCCGGCGGCGTGGCCGCATCCGGTGCGCCACTGAGCGGCCCCTGCACTTCCTTGGCCCAGTCACCGAGTGCATGAGCTTTCAGCGCTTCATCGACGCGCTTTTTCAGCACGATGATGGCAATGCGCCGGTTGATCGGATCATTCGGATCGGCAGTATTGAACAGCAGCGAGTCAGAAAACCCTTCGACACGGGCAATTTGCGTGGCCTTGATACCGCCGGCAACCAGCTGGCGACGTGCGGCATTGGCCCGATCCGCCGACAACTCCCAGTTTGAGTAATCGGGGCGATCGACATAGGGCGTGGCGTCGGTGTGACCGGTGATGGAAATGCGGTTCGGCACTTTCGCAATCACCTGCGCCAGACCGCGCAGGATGGCAATCGAGTAGTACTGCATCTGCGGGCTGCCGGAATCGAACATCGGCCGCTTGTCCTTGTCGACAATCTGGATGCGCAGACCTTCCGGCGTAATGTCGATCAGCACCTGTTCCTTGAAGTCGTTGAACGCGGCATTGTTCTCGACCATTTCCATCAGCTGTTCTTTGAGATTTTCCAGCTGTGCCTGTTCGGCAGCCTCGGCGGCTTTTTTCGCAGCCTCCTGGTCGATGTCATCGCTGGAGCTGCCGCTGCCACTGCCTTCCTGCTCGGTATCGGCCACCGCGCCGGGGGCGATCACTTCCGGCGTTTCCTGCGTGGTCGGCAGTTTCGGTTCACCCATGTCGATGGCCGAGGCGTTGACGCCGCCTTCACCGATCAGGGCGCCGCCCGGATCGGTGAAGTATTTCGAGATCGCGCCGCGCTGTTCCTTGGTGGTGGAACCGAGCAGCCAGAGCAACAGGAAGAACGCCATCATCGCCGTCACGAAATCGGCATAGGCCACTTTCCAGGCCCCGCCGTGTGCACCGGCGTGGCCCTTGTTGATCTTCTTGATGATGATGGGTTGCTTGTCGCCTTCGCCGGCCATTTTGCATCAGCCTCCGCGAACGCGTTTTTCGAGTTCCTGGAAGCTCGGGCGATCCGCATGGAACAGCACCTTGCGTCCGAATTCCACCGCCACTTGCGGCGGTGCGCCGCTGACGCAGGCGAGCAGGCTGACTTTGATCACTTCGTAGAACTTGGCTTCTTCGCGCACACGGTGTTCGAGATGACCGGCCATCGGACCGACAAAACCGTACGCGAACAAAATACCGAGGAACGTACCCACCAGTGCGGCACCGACATGGTGACCGAGTTCTTCCGGCGGACCGCCGAGCGAACCCATGGTGATCACCACGCCGAGCACGGCCGCGACGATACCGAAACCGGGCAGGCCATCGTTGACTTTCGACAGCGCCGACGACGGCAGCATGGCTTCGACATGATGCGTTTCCAGCTCGGCGTCCATCAGATCACCGAGCTCATGCGCACTCATGTCACCGACCACCATCAGGCGCAGGTAATCGCAGATGAATTCCACCGCGTGGTGGTCTTTCATGATCAGCTTGTATTTGGTGAAGATGGCGCTGGCTTTCGGATCTTCGATGTCGCCTTCGATGGCGATCAGACCTTCCTTGCGGATCTTCTGGAACAGATCGTAAAGCAGCGACAGCAACTCCATGTACAGCATCTTGTTGTACTTGGAACCGCCCAGCAGGCTGAGCGCGCCCTTGAACGTTTTGGCAACGATGGGAAACGGGTTGGTGATGATGAAGGCACCGAACGCCGCGCCGCAGATGATCAGCAGTTCCAGCGGTTGCCAGATGGCGAGGATGACACCACCGGCCAATGAGTAGCCGGCGAGCACGCAGGCCCAGACAATGATTGCGCCGATAAGCAGATTCATGGATGGCCCACAACAAAGAGATCGGAAGCCGGCGCCGGAGTCACGTGACGATGCCCTCCTTGTCCGGTCGGCGAAGCATAGTGCAGAAGGCCGGCGACTGACACCCCGAACGGCAATCGTTACAATCGCCGGCCTCGCTGCCGGAGTTGTCCATGTCTGCTGATCGCCTGAAAGTGCTGCCCCAATACCTGCTGCCGAAACTGGCCCTGACCCGGCTGATGGGCCGGCTCGCCGGTGCACAGGGCGGCAGCCTCACCACCTGGGCGATCCGCCGTTTCATCGCCCGTTACGGCGTCAACATGAATGAGGCCGCCAATCCCGATCCGGCGGCCTATCCGAGCTTCAACGAATTCTTCACCCGGCCGCTGCGCGAAGGTGCGCGGCCTCTTGCCGATGCCGCGTTCATTTGCCCGGTCGATGGCGCGGTCAGCCAGTGCGGGCCCATCGCTGCTGACCAGATCTTTCAGGCCAAGGGCCACAGCTACAGCATCGCCGCGCTGCTGGGCGGCGACGACAGCGAATGTGCGCGCTACGAAAACGGCGCCTTCGCCACCCTGTACCTGTCACCGCGCGATTACCACCGCATCCACATGCCCTGCGCCGGCCGCCTGCGCTGGATGCGTCACGTCCCCGGCGCGTTGTTTTCCGTGAATCCGACCACCGCGCGCGGCGTCCCCGGTTTGTTTGCCCGCAATGAGCGCGTGGTCTGCGCATTTGATGGCGAACACGGCCCGTTCATCCTCGTGCTGGTCGGCGCCACCATCGTCGGCAGCATGGCCACCGTCTGGCACGGCGTGGTCAATCCGCCGCGTCCGGGCGACGTGCGTGAATGGCGCTACGAGGAGCGCGACATCCGTCTGGAAAAAGGCGCCGAAATGGGCCGCTTCCTGCTCGGCTCCACCGTCGTCATGCTGTTCCCGAAAGACACACTGCGCTTCACGCCAAACTGGCAGGCGACCACGCCGATCCGTATGGGTGAGGTGATGGGGACGCGGGGGTAATTTCGCGCGTTAGTGCGGAAATGAAGATCGATGGTCGTCCTGTTCGAGTAGCGATCTACGAAGTTCCGCTGTACGAATACGCTGACGCTATTCGTGTCTGCGCGTATTTGAGAGTTTGTGTGATTTGGGCGGCAACGCTTTACGCCGATGGGTTTCGCTGCGCTCTACCCATCCTACGCTCTACCCCTCACGCGTTTTCGCCGTCCTCAGTGCGTCCTGATTTCCGTCCGGAACACAAAATTTTCATTCGATGCGCATCTAGCGGCGCAAGGTGATCCCCAGACCGACGCGCGTGGTTTCCTGTTTGTAGTCGATCAGGCTTTCGCCGTAGCCGTGCCAGACGAAGGCGTGCCAGTAGATATCGCCGTCATCCAGCGGCCAGGTGTAATCAATGTGCACGGCGCCTTTGCCGGTGCCGGTGTTCCCGCGCAGCATGACGTGCAGCCAGCTGTCGTCTTCATTGCCGTCAATCGGAAAGCGGTGGCGCCAGTGCAGGGAGGCGTAGCCGTAGTAGTCGGTGATGTCGGGGTTGTCGTCGCCGCGCGCGTCGGTGGGCGATTTTTTGGCGTCTTCTTTCATCCGTGACCAGATTTTGATCTGCCAGACATCGTTTTCCAGCGGCAGCCAGGCGGTGGCGTACACACGGTTCCAGCTGCGCGAATCAGGCAATTCCTTGCCATTGGATTCGTGATCGATGCCGGCGTCGAAGCCCCATTTCGAACTCAGCCAGTTGCCCGGCTCGAAGCGAAGAAACAGTTCCGGGTTGTAGTTGCTTTCGCGGAACGGCGCCGAGTCGGCTTTGGAATACGCCTGCCAGAACGAGGTCTGGTTGTAGGCGAAATACAGCGGCCAGTCCTTGAAGCGCACTTTCGCGGAGATGCGGAAAATCACTTCCGATTCTTTGCCGACATAATTTTCCGCCCAGGTGATCGGCGCAAACATCAGATCACGGTGTGTGGACAGTCCGCAGCGGGTGTTGATGCCGCCGTAGAACGGGTCGGTGTTGAACGTCTGGGCATCAATTTTTTCGCAGTCGTTGGCCATGACCGGCGCGGACAAGGCCGCGCTTGCGCCAAGCAACAACAGCGGAAACACGCGAACGTCTTGCAGCATCATGGACATCCCTGACCGGAGTGGTGAACATTTTCGGGGCGCGCAGTGTTGGAACATCAAGCTGAACCGGCGCTGAAGTTCAGGCCCGATCAACGGGAAAGGCCAGCACCTCATGGATGTGCGCAGCGCCGAGCGCCAGCATCACCAGCCGGTCGACACCGAGCGCGACGCCGGCACAATCCGGCAGCCCGTGTGCAAGTGCGGACAATAGCAGTTCATCCGGCACGCCCTGTGGTTTGTATTCGCAGGCACGCTCGGCGTTGTCGCGCAGAAAGCGGGCGCGCTGTTCGTTCGCGTCGGCCAGCTCGTGAAAACCGTTGGCCAGTTCCAGTCCGTTGACATAAACCTCGAAACGGCTGGCCACTGCCGGCGGGCCCGGCCGCACGCGTGCCAGCGCTGCCTGCGAAGCGGGAAAATCGTGCACAAAACTCGGGCCCTGACGGCCGAGATCCGGTTCCACACACAGTGAAAACAACAGTTGCAACATGGCATCGCGTGACAGCTCGGCGCCCGCATACTGGCAGCGCTCCCGGCACAGCGTCGCCAGCGTGGCATCGTCGATGCTGTGCACATCGATTTGCAGTGCGCGCTGAAACGCTTCGGCATAGGTGAGACGCTCGCCGTCACGCCGGCCCAGCACCAGCGCCAGCAACTCGGCCATTTCATCCATCAACTGATGATGATCGAAACCCGGCCGGTACCATTCGAGCATGGTGAATTCCGGATTGTGATAGCGCCCGCTCTCGTCTTCGCGAAACACTTTGCAGAGCTGGAAAATTGAACCGCTGCCGGCACAGAGCAGCCGCTTCATGGGAAATTCCGGCGAGGTGTGCAGGAACAGCCGTGTCGGCCGGCCGGCGATGGGTGTGCGTGTTTCCAGCCAGGCCAGTTGCAGATCGGTGATGCTGGCCTGCGACAGCACCGGCGTTTCCACTTCCCATACGCCACGCTCGGCAAAGAAATGCCGGATCTGCGTCAGGATGCGCGCACGCGCTTGCAGATGGACAATGCTGGCACTCGGGCGCCAGCGCGGGTCAGTGGTGGTCATGGCCGGTCCTGATTGTTCCTGTGTGCGCAAACATGGGCGCTGCAAGCTGTTGTGTTTTCCCCGGTCACCGATGCTGTGATGATCCGGGCGACGGCGCGCAAGACGGTGTTCAACGCCAGGCATTCAGCACGGCAAAAACCTGCGGGCCATCATGCGACTGCGCCGTATCGCGACGATGCGACAGATCGATTCGCGCAACGGATTTTTGCGTGACTGGTAACAGGCGCGCAGTTTACGTGGCATGGCGCACATCTGGCGAGCGACGCGCTTCGCGTTACCCTGACTGAGATCGCAGGCACGTTTTCCGCATTACGCTCCGCTTGCCGGCGGCGCATCAGCCGCCGGCTCATCGCTGCTGACAATGCGGTTGCGTCCGGCGTGCTTGGCCAGATACAGGCGCTGGTCAGCCTGTTCGATCAGATCCGCCGCGGATTCATCGCCGCGACGGGTCACCATGCCGGCACTGAAGCTGACTGAAAACGTGCCGCCGGCGCCCAGATGCTGCAGGCCACCGAACGCGACGCGGATGTCATTGATGAC
This sequence comes from Permianibacter sp., assembly GCA_041913605.1. Taxonomy (GTDB): domain Bacteria; phylum Pseudomonadota; class Gammaproteobacteria; order Enterobacterales; family Permianibacteraceae; genus Permianibacter. Next base: position 53,925 of record JAYSEY010000003.1, on the reverse strand, counting down.
TTCTGCCGCGCGCGGCAATGCCGTATCGAGCAGCACGATGACAAATTCCTCGCCGCCGAAACGACCGATGATGTCGGTGCGGCGCAAGCGCTGGCGCAGCAACTGGGTCAGCGCTTTCAGCACCGCGTCGCCGGCCTGGTGACCGTGCTTGTCATTGACCTGTTTGAAATGATCGACGTCGATCATCGCCAGACTGAGCACGCCGTTGTCGCGCCGGCAGCGGGCGATGTCGCGTTCCAGTTCGGTGAGCAGCGCGCGGCGGTTGAGCACGCCGGTCAGCGCATCGGTCAGCATCACGCGACGCAGTTCCCGGTAACGCTGGGCGCGAATGCGCACCGCTTCGACCAGATGCTCGGGCCGGATCGGTTTGGTCAGGAAATCATCGCCGCCCTGACTCATGGCGCCGAGTTGCAGCGCGCGATCACCTTCTGCCGACAGGAACACAATCGGCAGACTGAGCAGCTCGTGTTGCTGACGCAGCGCGCGCGCGATCTCGGGGCCGTTCCAGCGCGGCATGTAGAAATCCAGCAGCAGCAATTCGGGCACAAAACTGCGCACCATCTCGTCGAGCTGATCGGCGGAAAGCGCCACTTCGACGAGCATGCCGGCGCCGCGCAGTATCGCCGCGTGATAGGCCGACACGGAGCGATCATCATCCACCAGCAGGACGCGGAACGGCGCATCATCAAGCGGCTGCACGCGCCGCTCCAGGGCATCCACCAGCGCCGACAACTGCACCGGCAGCGACAGGAAATCATCGGCGCCAAGCCGCACAGCCATCAGCCGCGATTCAAAATCCGCGCGCGCCGACAACACCAGCACATGCGTGCGCGGCCGTGGCACGTTGGCAAGATCGCGCAGCAGTTGCGATTGCGTGATTTGCGTATCGCCCAGATGCACCACCAGCGCCAGCGGCGGACGTTCAGCGACCAGCGCTTCGAACATCAGTTGCTCGTTGTCGCAGATCTCGACCGGCAAACGAAAACGCAGCAGTTGCTGTTCCAGCTCGCGCAGGGCGATCAGATCGCTGCCGCAGAGCAGGATGCGGCGTTCGACTTCAAGGTGCGGCAGCGGCAGCAGCGGCGTCGGCGACACCACGCCGCCCGGCCCGCCAGCCTCGGCGATGGCGCGCAGCGCGTGCAGAAAACGATCCGGCTCTGGCAACATGCCGGCGCGCACGGTTTTCTCGACGTTGCGCGCCAGCTGCGTGATCGCCGGCAGGCCCATGGTGCCGCCGGCACCGGCCAGCGAATGCAGATGCCGCTGCAGCGCGGTCAGCGCTTCTCCATCGCCGCCGCGCGCGGCTTGATAGGCCAGCGTGATCACCTGCAGGCGCTCGGGCAATTTGCGGCAGAAATCTTCCTGCAACTGGCGCAGCAGCGCCGCCGTGCCGTTGGCGTCCTGATCGGCACTGGCGCTGGCGTGAGGGTCCGTCGGGCTCATGGGCAGAAGTTCCTTCTGGTGCGCAGGCAAACCGGCTGCGGGGCAGCCGGGCCGGACCGGGTTTGCCGGCCGGTTCCGGCGTGACGGTCAACGATGTGGCGGTTCAAAGCGGCACATCTCCGTTCGATGCCGCTTCATTCTGTGCGGCGCCGGCTGGCGACGCGCCGGCCGCCGCCGCTGCCTGCCAGAGCTGGCGGATGTCGGCCGCCAGCGTCATCGGATCAAAGGGTTTGCTGATCACGCCGATGGCGCCACGCGCCAGCAGCTGGCGCGTTTCTTCGCTCTGGGTTTTCGCGGTCATGAAGATCACCGGCGTGGCGGCCAGCGCTGGCTGGCGGCGCAGCTGTTCGAGCGTCGCCGGACCGTCCATGCCCGGCATCATCACATCCATCAGCAACAGTTGCGGTGCGGCGCCGGCAGCCAGGCGGATGGCCTCTTCGCCGGAATTCAGCAGGGTCACCTGCATGCCGCCGATGGCTTCCAGCGCAATGCGCACCACGGCCTGAATGTCCGGCTCGTCCTCGACGTAGGCCACTCTGTGGAGCGGCTGTTGCAGGATCTGTTGCCGCTCCTGTTGCAACTGCGCCTGCGGGTCCTGCGGCATCGCCTGGGTCATGCCGGTTTCCTTGCTGGATTCACCACGAACCGGCCAGCGCCGACACTGGCCACCGGTTAACGAACGCGGCGTTTTTTTGGCGCTGCTAGACTTTCTGTTCATGACGCCGTCCGCGGTCTTGCGCCTGCAGTGTAGCCAGCGCCGGCAACACGCAGCCAGTCCGGCGCGTCCTCCTGATCGCGGGGAAGCTTCTTTTGTCGCAGACACTTACGCCCGCCTTGCGTTGGCTGGGCACGATCCTGCTGCTGGCGGCCTGTTACGCCATGGCCGGCCGCCTGTCCCTGCTGCTGGCCATTCCGCCGGGTTATGCGTCGGCGATATTCCCGTCGGCCGGCATCGCGCTCGGCGCGGTGCTGGTGCGCGGCTGGCGTCTGTTGCCGGGGGTCTGGCTCGGCTCCTTCCTGATGAATCTCAGTCTCGGTCTGGGCGGTGACTCCCTGCCCTGGTCGACCGTCGGCGCCGGTGCACTGATCGCGATGGGCGCGCTGCTGCAGGCGGCGCTCGGCGCGCTGCTGCTGCGCAAGCAACTGTCCGGCAGCGGCCTGATCGAAGGCGAACGGCCGCTGCTGCAGTTCGTGCTGCGCGGCGCCGTGCTCAGCACGCTGGTGTCGGCCAGCATCGGCATCGGCAGCCTGTATGCGCTGGGCGCCATCAGCCGCGACAACGTGCCCTACAGCTGGCTCACCTGGTGGGTGGGCGACAGCATCGGCGTGATGCTGGTGACGCCGCTGGTACTGATGCTGCTCGCCGGCCGCGACAGTCACGGTCGCCAGCAATTGCGCGCCGTCGCGCTGCCACTGGCGGTGACGCTGGCGCTGGCGGTGCTGGCGTTTTTCCAGGCCAGCAAATGGGAACTGGCGCGGCTGGCCGCCGATTTCCAGCAGCGCGCCGACAACATCAGCCGCCAGCTGCAAACCCATGTCGGACACCAGCTTAGTGATCTCGAACACCTCGAACGCTTCTTTGCCGCCAGCGACGACGTGACGCCGGAAGAATTCCGCGAATTCACCCTGCACACGCTCGCCAACCGCGGCGAACTGGGCAGCATCGGCTGGTTGCAGCCGGTGACAGCGGCCGAACGGCCGGCCCATGAAGCGCGCATGCGTGCCGCCGGCTGGCGCGACTACCAGATCCGCGATTACCGCGCCGACACGCTGCCGCGGGAACCGGCCGGCGCGCGTGAGCGCTACTACCCGCTGGTGATGATCGAGCCGCGTCATGAGTTCGCCGATTTGATCGGCATCGATCAGGCCTCGTCAGCGCCACGGCGCGCGGCCATCGACAACGCCCTGCAAACCGGCCAGCTCAGCCTCAGCGCACCGGTCGTGTCCACGCTGCCGCTGCGCCATCGCGAAACGGTGATCGCGGTCATGCCGGTGATCACCCAGACCCATGTCCGGCGCGGTGAACGTGCGCCCGGTCTGGTGTTCAGTGCGCTGCGCATTTATCCCAGCCTGACCCGCGCGCTCGACGGCCTGCCGGCGCCGGCACTGGCCATCCGTATCGACGACAGCACCGACCCGGACCACATCCAGCCGCTGTTCAGCAACAACATCCGCGCCGCCACCAATTCGCTGCTGGCGCCCTATCAACAGGAATGGCGCTACGGCGGTCGCAACTGGCGGCTCCGCGTCGAGGCCAGTGAAGCCTATATCGCCACCATGCACGCCTGGCAGAGCTGGCTGGTGCTGGTCGGCGGCCTGCTGTTCACCGCCATGGTCGGCGGCCTGTTCATGCTGCTCGCCGGTCGTCATGCTCGCGTCCGCCAGCTGGTGGCCGAACGCACGCAAGCGCTGCACCAGAGCGAGATGCGCCTGTCGTCGATTCTCGACTCGACACTGGAAGGCATCGTGCTGATCGATACCCGCCAGCACATCCACCAGTGCAATCCGGCGTTCGAGGAATTGTTCGGCTACGGCAGCGGCGAATTGCTGCACCGGCCGATCACGCTGCTGCTGCCGGAATGGCCGGCGCTGCTCGAACGCAGCAGCTCGCACAGCAGCCCGCGCCGCGAACTGCAGGGCCATCAGCGCGGTGGCGGCATCATTCCGGTGGAGCTCGGCTGGCGGACGCTGGTGCTGGAGCAGGAAGTGTTTTATCTCGCCACCGTCCACGATCTCACCGACCGTTACGCGGCGGATCGCCTGAAGCGCGAATTCGTCTCGGTGGTCAGCCACGAACTGCGCACGCCGCTGACCTCGATACGCGGTGCCATCAGCCTGATCCACGCCGGCACGGCCGGTGAACTGCCGGCGCCGGCACGCGGTCTGGTGAAAATCGCCTTCGAGAATGCCGAGCGCTTGTCGCGGCTGATCAACGATCTGCTGGACATGGAAAAACTCGAATTCGGCGGTTTCAGTTTCACGCTGGAAACGCTGGCCGTGCACCCGCTGATTGACCGCGCGCTGGCCGAAAATCAGGCCCATGCCCAGAGTCAGGATGTGCAGCTGCAGTTCAGCCGCGCTGACGGCGATCCGCATGCCGTGCTGTCTGCGGATCGCTTCGCGCAGGTGATGAACAACCTGCTGTCGAACGCCATCAAGTTTTCACCGCGCGGCAGCGTGGTGCGCATCGACACCGCCATCGACGGCGAACGCCTGTGCGTGCACGTGCGCGACCAGGGCGAAGGCATTCCCGCCCATCTGCATGCTCACGTGTTCAAGAAATTCTGGCAGGCCGACAGTTCATCGGGACGCCAGCGCGGCGGCACCGGACTGGGGCTGGCCATCACCCGCACGCTGGTGGAAAAAATGCAGGGCGAGATCCGCTTTGTCAGCACGCCCGGAGAGGGCACGGAATTTATCGTCTGCTTTCCGCTGGTGCGCTGAATGCATCGGTTTTGCGGAATGGAACTGTTTTTGCTGAATGAATATGTGTTGCTGAATGGAATTGTGTTGCTGAATGAATATGTTTTGTTTTGCGGATTTCGCTGACGCTGCATTCGTCTGCACCTCTGGCGCGGCAGGCCGCAATCGCCGCAGCGTGACTCCGGAAACAAAAAACGCGACTGACAGGTCGCGTTTTTTGTTTGCAGCGTGCCGGATTCAGGCGCGCGAGATGTATTCGCACTCGCGGGTGTTGACCTTGATCTTGTCGCCGATGTTGACGAACAGCGGCACCTTGACCACGGCACCGGTCGACAGCTTGGCCGGCTTGGTGCCACCACCCGACGTGTCGCCACGCAGGCCCGGATCGGTTTCGACCACTTCCAGCACCACGTGATGCGGCGGCAGGACCAGGATCGGTTTGCCGTTCCAGACGGTGATGGTGCAGAGATCCTGTTCCTTCAGCCACTTCTCGTTGTCGCCGAGGGCGGCCTTGTCAGCGGCGATTTGCTCGAAGCTGACCGGATTCATGAAATACCAGAACTCGCCATCGGTGTAGCTGTACTCCATTTCCATGTCGGAAACGTCGGCACCTTCCAGCGAATCACCCGATTTGTAGGTTTTTTCCACGACGCGGCCCGTCAGCAGGTAGCGGACACGGACGCGGTTGAAGGCCTGGCCTTTGCCCGGCTTGACGTATTCGTTGTCGATGACGGCAACCGGCTCGCCGTCAATCAGCAGTTTCAGCCCGGCTTTCCATTCGTTGGTACTATAGCTGGCCATAAGGTCCTCAGTGATTCAGTCGTTTCAGAAGGTGCGCAGTCGCAAAAATGGCCGGTATTTTAGCCACTTTCCCGCCCGAAGGGCAGGGTGATGTGTGGCAGCAGGAGCTGAAAGCCGCTTTCAGCCGGGTTGAAGACCTGCTCGCCGCCCTCGAACTGCCGCTCGACGCCCTGCCGCAGCGCCTGCAGGCGCAGCAGGATTTCGCCCTGCGCGTGCCGCGCCCCTATGTGGCACGAATGCGCAAGGGCGACCCGACCGACCCGCTGCTGCTGCAGGTGCTGCCGGCGCCCGAAGAGCTGTACGCGGCGCCCGGCTTCAGCACCGATCCGCTCGAAGAACAGCAGGGCCCGCTGCCCGGCGTGCTGCACAAATACCGCTCGCGCGTGCTGCTGGTCACCACCGGTGCCTGCGCCATCAACTGCCGCTACTGTTTCCGCCGTCACTTTCCCTACGACGAGCATCGTATGGGCAGCAAGGCAACCGGCCAGCTGCTCGACTACCTGCGCGCCCATCCGGACGTCAACGAAGTGATCCTCTCCGGCGGTGATCCACTGGCCGCGCCGGACCGCTATCTGGCGTCGCTGACGCAGGCACTGGCGACGCTGCCACAGCTGACGCGTTTGCGCATTCACAGCCGCCTGCCGGTGGTGATCCCGTCGCGCATCACCGATTTACTGCTGCAATGGTTTGCCGGCTCGCGCCTGAAACCGGTGCTGGTGCTGCACATCAATCACGCCCGCGAAATCGACGCCGACGTGGTCGCCGCCTGTGCCCGCCTGCGCGCCGCCGGCGTCACCCTGCTCAATCAAGCGGTGCTGCTGAAAGGCGTCAACGACGACGAACAGGTGCTGGTCGATCTCAGCGAAACGCTGTTCGCCGCCGGCGTCCTGCCCTATTACCTGTTCCTGCTCGATCGCGTGCAGGGCGCGGCGCACTTTGACGTGCCGCAGTCGCGGGCACTGGAATTGATGCACGCCCTGCACGCCCGGCTGCCGGGTTTTCTGGTGCCGAAACTGGCGCGCGAAATTGCCAACCGGTCGAGCAAAATTCCCATCGACCTGATGCTGGGCTGACAAGCCGGGGCGAATGAGCTATTCCTAGCTCACAGTACCGGCATCACGCGCATTTTTCGTGCCTGTTCAGCGTGTTAGCATGCCGGCGTTAACCGGACCCGGTGGGGAACGCCGCCAGCATGAGACAAGGACAACTGGGCCTCAGCCTGCGTGACCTCGGCGCGCCTCGCCAGAGCAGCGTGGCGCTGACCCTGCGCGCGGTGAGTGACTGGGTCGATCACCTGCCGATGGCCAATACCGGCGAGAGCGCGCGTCAGGTTTACCAGTTCCTGCTCGATCTCAATACCCAGCCGCTGGACGCCGGCGAACGCCTGCGCATCCTGCAGGTGCTGGCGCGGCCGGTCGGCCTGATCAACGACGCGCTGCGCAAACACTACATCGGCCAGTCGGTGTCGCTGAACGACAAGCAGCGCAAGATCGCCGCTCTCGCCCAGGCCATGCAGTCGGAAATGGCCATCGGCCACAAGACCGTGATCGAGGACATGCTCGGTGACGGCCAGCAGGCCATCCACAATGCCGTGCTGGTGCCGGCCCTGCATGGCGCCACGCATTACCTGAGTCTGGTGCTGCTGCGCTGTTACCAGCTCTACGCGCAACAACCGTCGCGGTTGTGGAAAGAACTGCACACCGTTTACCTGTTTGCCGAACAGAACAACCTGCACAACATTCCGGTCAATGGCGCCGAACAGCAACGCGAAACCGTGCTGCAGGCCTATCTGCGCATACTGCTCACCGCGGCCGCCAATCCTTACCAGTTGCGCCAGCGCGAAATCGAAAGCGTGTTTGCGGCGTTCGCCAGCCTGAGCAGCGACACCCAGCTGGAAAGCTACACACCGGGCAAACAGCTGTTCTTTATTGATTTGCAGAGCGATCTCGGTCCGCAGAACAGCGCGCTCGGCAAGGCCGGCAATCTCGCCGCCTGTCGCAGCCTGCAACTGGATCGCGTAGTGCTGCGCGTGCAGGAAGCCCTGCGTGATGCCAGCACGCCGCAATTGCAGAATCGCTCGGCGATGCATGCGCTCGGCGGCACGCTGCTGCGTCATCTGGTGCGCACCTTTGGCAACCTGACGTCGCGGGCGTTTTCGCGCACACCGGCGTCGGGCACCATCCGTGTCGCCATCGGCCTGTCGGCCACGCATTTCCTGATCAGCGCCGACAATCCCACACCTGCGGAAACGCGCAGCGGCGGCCACGGCACGCTGACCCTGCAGGATCTTGCCGGCAGCCTGCGTGATGCAACACTGGCCGAAGATCACCGGCCGGTGCGGCAAATGCTCGATCGTCCCGGTGCGCACGCGACACCGAATCCGTTTGACCGGCTGTACCGTCCCAAAGAAGCCTGGGAAAGTGAGCAGGGCCGTATTGCTGCTGCACCACCGGAAACAGGCGGATTTACCGCCAGCAACGAAGTGCGTTACGACTTTTCCGTCGCCGCGCTGATCAATGTCAGCCCCGGCGGCTATTGTCTGGCGCTGCGCGGCAGTGTGCCGGTGCAAACACAAACCGGTGAAATTGTCGGCCTGATGGAGCAGGACGCTGACGGCAGCATGCACTGGAACATCGGCACCATACGCTGGATGAAACGCGTGCCCGACGGCACGCTGCACATCGGCATCCAGATGATCGCGCCCAACGCCCGGCCGGTGTACACGCAGGTGCGCAGCAGCCAGAGCCAGGCCGCCGCGTTCCAGCGCGCGCTGTTGTTGCCGGCGCTGAAAGGCATCGGTCAACCGGCAACACTGATCACCTCGCCTTTGCCCTACACCAGCAAACAGAAAGTGCGCGTGAAGGACGCAGGCCGGGTGTACGATGTCCGTCTTGGCAAACAGGTTGCGGCTTCGGCCAGCTTCCGCCAATTCCAGTTTGATGAAGCGATCGCCGGTCGTGAAGAACCGCAGAAGGCCGACGACTCCGACAGTTTTGATTCCGTCTGGGAACTGCTGTGATCCCGGCGGCATGCCAACCCTGTGAATCCCATGGTCAACAAGATCCGCACCATCCATCTGCTGCTGCTTGATCCGTCGTCAAACGATGCCGAGCACACGCTGAACCTGCTGCGCAATAACGGCTTTGCCGTGCGCGCCACCCAGATCGTCAACGAAGACGAATTGAAAGCTGCGCTGGAAAAGCAAAGCTGGGATTTGCTCATTGCCAAACCGATGCCGGGCGAATTCAACGTCGAAAAAGCCTACCGCATCATCGAACACTACAACCGCGACACGCCGGTGCTGCTGCTCAGTGATGAATACAGCGGCGAGCTGGTGGTGGCCATGCTGCGTCTGGGTGTCAAGGACGTTGTGCCGCTGAACGAGGAAGAGCGCATCCGTCTGGTGGTGGCCCGCGAGCTCGGCAATGTCGAAGAGCGTCGCCGCCGCAAACAGTCGGAGTCGGCGCTGCGCGAAACCGAAAAACGCTGCGATCTGCTGCTCGCCAGCTCGCGCGATGCCATCGCCTACATCCACGACGGCATGCATATCTACGCCAACCAGACCTATGTCGAACTGTTCGGTTACGCTGATGGCGACGAGCTGGCGTCGATGCCGATCATCGACATGATCGAAAGCAGTCATCACGACAGTTTCCGCAGCTTCCTGCGCGAGTACGCCGCAGCCGGTGACGAGAAAGAGTACCGCTTCAAGGGCGTGTGCGAAGACGGCAGCATTTTCGATGCCGTGATGACGCTCTCGGCCGCCAAGTACGACGGCGAGGAATGCATTCAGGTGCTGATCCGCCAGGACACGCAGAGCGCCGAACTTGAACAGAAACTGCGTGAATTGTCGGCCATCGATACGCTGACCGGCTTGTACAACCGCCAGTACCTGACCGAACGCCTGACCGTGGCCAGCGACCGCGCCAGCAAGCAGGAAGGCATGAGTGTGCTGGTGCTGATGGAACTGGATCAGTTCATCGCCCTGAAATCAAAATTCGGTCTCAACGGCACTCAGCAATTCATCCGCGAATGCGGTGATTTCCTGCGCCGCAAACTCGATGATGATGTGCTGCTGGCACGTGTTGGCGACGACAGTTTTGCGCTGCTGGCGCCGGTCGCCACACCGGATGCCGCACTGGCACTGGGCGAAAAAATCGTCCGCGATTTCGCTGCACACCTGTTCGAAATTCAGGGCCAGACGGTGAAAGCGACGCTGTCGGCCGGCGCCATGCCCATCGGCGAAAACGCGCCCGATGCCGAACAGCTGATTGGCAATGCCCACGCAGCGCTGATGCTGGTGAAACAAAAGCAGGGCAACGGCTGCAAGCTGTTCAACACGGCCCTGTTGTCCGCTGGCGGCACCGATGCGGAAAAGAAAGTGCTGCTGGCGATACAGGAAGCGCTCGACGGCGGTCATGCTTCGCTGCTGTTCCAGCCGGTGATCAAGATGCACGGCGAACCGGGCGCGTTCTATTCGGTAACGCTGCGCATCCGCGACGAAGCCGGCAATCTGGTGCCGCCGGATCAGGCGTTTCCGGCCGCAACCTCCGGTGGCATCGCGGCCAAGCTGGATCGCTGGGTGATCACCGAAGCGATGCGCCGGCTGGCGCAACTGCCGGAGAAAAGCCGGCCGAAATTGTTCGTGTCGGTGTCCGGCGCGGCGCTCGCCGAAGAATCACTGCCGGCCTTCATCGGCCAGAATCTGCGCGCCAACCGTTTGCAGCCGGATGCGCTGATCTTCCAGATTGAAGAAACCGATGCGCAGAATTATCTGAAACGCGCGCTGCTGTTTCTTGAAGGCCTGCGCAAGGTGCAGGGACTGGCTTGCCTGGCCAATTACGGCAGCACGGAACACAGCGTGGCACTGCTGCGCGATCTGCCCATCGACTATCTGCGTCTCGACGGCAAACTCGCGCCGCAACTGGCCACCAGTCAGGATGCCCAGCACCGTCTCAAGCAACTGCTCGACATCGCCGATGAACGCAAACTGCGCACCATCGTTCCGCGCGTCGAGGATGCCGGTTGTCTGGCCATGCTCTATCCACTCAATGTCCATTACGTGCAGGGCTATTACCTGCAGGCGCCGATGGAAAACATGGACTTCGATTTTTCCGCCAACGAGTTCTGAGTTGCTTCGGCAGAAAAACACGCCCTTCGGCGCCAAAGCCATGCAATTGAGAAAACCCCGTTCGCCCTGAGCCCGTCGAAGGCTTTCACGAATGGGGTTTTCTTGATTGTGAGTAGCGGCTGGCCAGCCGTTCACCCTTTCGACAAGCTCAGGGCGAACGGAAATTCATATCAGTCGTAATTCGGCAAACCTTATCGGAACGGCACTTCTCTCTGCCGGTTTTTTACCTGTCACGCAGAGCCGGAATGGTTCACTGCAAAGCAGATTTCCGCGCGCTGTCGAACAGCACGGACAGCGCGCGGAAATCGAAGTGATCGAGGCAGATGGAAGCCATGTCGCGCAGCGCCGGTTTGGCGCGGAACGCAACGCTGAGGCCGGCTGCACGCGCCATGTCACGATCATTGGCACCGTCACCCACTGCCACCACTTCGCGCGTGCTGCAGCCCAGTTCCGCGCAATGCGCATGCAAGGTCGCGGCCTTGACGCCGGCATTGACGATTTCGCCCAGCACGGTGCCCGTCAGCCGGCCGTCCTGTTCAGCCAGCACATTGGCGCGCGCGCGGTGAAAGCCGAGCTGCATCCGCACGTGTTCAGCAAATGGCACGAAGCCGCCGGACACCAGTGACAGCAACACCTGTTCATCACGTGCGCGTGCGGCAAATGCGGCAATACCGGGCTGCAAAGTCAGCGCTGCGATCACCTGATCGATGGCCGTGGCGGGCAGGCCTTTCAGCGTGGCCACACGGGCGATCAGCGCGCCGTTGAAATCCAGTTCGCCGCGCATCGCCGCTTCGGTGATCGCCGCCACCTGCTCACCACTGCCGGCCAGTTTTGCCAGCTCGTCAATGCATTCCTGATGGATCAGCGTGCTGTCCATGTCGAACACCATGGCGCGTGGCCAGCGCGGCGTCTGCGGCAACAACCCGACATCAAGCCCGTGCGGCCGCGCAAAGGCATCAACCTGTGCGCGCGTGGGCAAGGCCGTCGCTGCCAGACGCACAACACAGATGCCGTCCGCCACATGACAGGCCAGCAGCTGCGCGCTGACGCCCGGCAGTTGCAGCAGGGCCGGCCACCAGTCCGGCAGCACATCAGCGGCGGCCGCCGGCGCAATGATCGCCAGTTGGACACCGTCATGCGATGCGCCGGTCCGTTGCTGTACGGCCATGCTCGCCAGTGACGGCTGCCGGTCTGTGAAAGAAGTCACTGCACCATCTCCAGAGTCGGTTTCGGCGGCGCCGCTTGCTGGCGTCGACCGGGCGCCGGTGGCACACTGCGCGTCGCGCGGCGCCCCGCTTTTTTCGGGCGTCGAGTCTAACCGATTGGCCCCGCCCCGCTTATGCAAGCTCGTTACGGACAACCTCGTCGTGTCGCGGCCGTCGCGCCTTCGTTGACTCTGGCGCAAAAACTGGCCTTCGCCATCGGCGGCGTCATGGTGACGATACTGGCCATTACCTGGCTGGTGATCAGCATCAACATTGATCGCCTGCTGTACGCCCAGGCCGAACGCTATGGCCGCACCCTGGCCAGTCTCACCGCACAATCCGCCGCTGAACCGTTACTGGCCGAAGATCGCCTGCAACTCGATGTGCTGCTCAATACCCTGAGCAGCAATCACGGCATCCGCAGCGCGGCGGTGTACACTCGCCGTGGCCGCGTGCTCGCTGCCACGGCCGATCACCGGCCGCTGAGCGGCCGCGATCTGCAGGCGCTGAGCGAACAAAGCACACTGGATGGCGAAGCGGAGCGCGTCGAGTTTGTCGAGCCGGTGCGCTTTCACGGCACACAGGCCGGCTACCTGTATCTCAGTGTCGATCGCCGCAGTCTGGAAAAACCGCTGCGCAGCTCGCTGCAGAAAGTCGGCGTCGCCAGCATCCTGATGATGGCACTGGCCACTGTGGTGGCCTATTTTCTCGGCCGCTGGCTGGCGCGTCCGATTGATCGCCTTGCCGATGCCACGCGCGCGCTACGCGAAGGCCGCTACGAGCAACTGATCGATCAGCCGCGCGATGATGCCATCGGCACCATCATCGGCACGCTCAACGACATGGCGCAGGCGCTGCAGCACAAACTGCACACGGAAAAAACCCTGTCGCGTTTCGTGTCACCGGCAGTTGCAAACCAGTTGCTCGGCGGCGATGCCAACGTCATGCAGGGCCGTTCCGTGCAGGCGACTACCGTGTTCATCGACATGGTCGGCTTCACCACGCTGAGCGAGAAACTGCCGGCCAAACGTGTTGCCGAAGTGCTGAACTTTTACTTCGCGCTGGTCAATCGCTGCGCCAAGCTTTATCACGGCAATGTCGACAAATACATCGGCGACGGCGCCATGCTGGTGTTCGGCGTGCCGCAGCAGGATGACGAACATTGTTTTCATGCGCTGTGCTGCGCGCGCCTGTTCACCCAGGTCGCCGCCGCCCTGAACGAGCAGCGGCCGCACAACTGGCCGCATGTCGAATTCCGCGTCGGCTTGCACAGCGGTGAAATGATCGCCGGCAGCATGGGTTCGGAAGATCGCATGCAGTACACCGTCGTCGGTGACGCCGTGAATCTCGCCGCCCGGCTCAGTGATATCGGCCCCGGCAACGGCGTGCTGCTGTCGGAAGATGTCCTGCGCCGTGCCGACGTGCGCAGCCGCATCGATGTCCGTTTGCATGGCAGCGTGCGCCTGAAAGGCAAGAGCCAGGACACGCCCTGCTATCAACTGCTGGCACTGGCCGATCCGACGCAATCACTGATCGACCGTCAGGTGCAGCATCTGCTCACCGAAGTGGATCAGCGCACGTGAGCACCAGCGGCAAAATTTTGCTGGCAGACAGCGCTGCTGCAGACACGGAAATGACTTACTCGACGACGCGCCACGCTCGACATTCGGGCTCGACACTGCTGGCGATTGCGCTGGCGACCAGCCTGCTCAGCGCCTGCGCACACAAACCAGCGCCCGCCGACACCGATCTGTACCAGACGCCAACCGCCATCCAGCTGTATCAACGCGGCGAGATCGGCGCTGCAATTGCTGCCGGCGAACTGCAATTGCAACGCGAGCCGGACAACAGTGTGCTGCGCGAACAACTGGCGCACTGGCGCGATGCCGGCGCTGCGCTGGAGCGCGATCACCTGCAGCGCGCAGAAAAACTCTGGCAACAGAATCAGCTGTCCGCCGCACTCGGCGAACTGGATGCCGCGCTGCTGGTGCTGCCGGAAAACACCCAACTGCAACGCCGTCGCACCTGGTACCGCGAGCTGGTTGATCGGCGCATTGCCGGCCAGCGCGCCGAATTGCGCCGCGTGCGGGCACGCTTCCTGATTGAAACGCTGCGCCTGAACCGCAGCATCCAAAACATCGCCCCCGCCGATGCGCTGGCCGATACCGAGCGCGAAGCCCTGCGCCGCGAAGGCCGCAGCCTGGCACTGCAGCTGGCCGATGACGGTCAAAAATTACTGGAAAAAAATCAGCTGCCTTTGGCACGCGAGAGTGCCCTGCTCGCCCATCAGCTGGACGGCGAAAACGCCAACGCCCTGCTGCACGCGGTGATGCAGAAAGAAAAGCAGCAAGCCAATCGCCGTCTGACGCTAAGCGCGCCGCCGGTCAGCGACGACGACAGCGAACAGGCCGTACTCGCCCAGCGGCGCGCAGATTTGCAGCAGGAATTCCGTTTGGCATTCAACGATCGGGATCTGCTGACCGCCAGCGCGCGACTCACCGAGTGGCGACGACTGTTTCCCGACGACAGCGATGCCAATCGCGCCGCACTGGAGCTGGCGCCACAGGCGCGGGAAAAGTCTCGTGAATGGCAACGCGAAGGCGAACAGGCTTATCGCAGCGGCCAGATCGAAATCGCCGTGCAGCGCTGGCAGGATGCGCTGCTGCTGACGCCCGACAACACCGAACTGCCGGGACTCATCACCCGCGGCAAAAAAGTGCTGAGCAATCTCAATCATCTGACGCGGGAAAAATCGGCGAAGCAGGATTAACGAGCGCGCCGTAGCGGCACCGCATGGTTCCGGCGCAGCGCATTAACGCCAACCCCATAAATGTCACAACCGCAGGCAGACGGTGTCCCGTTTGATGGTTGCGGTGATCTTTGTCTCGAAAGGGAATTCTCCGATTACGCTGCGCTAATCGGAGCTACGACTACTATCAGGCCGCGCAGTTCGCGGAATTTCCCTGCTGCAAACCGGTTTGCAAACAAGCGCGTAACACTAGGCCGGCAGCACGCCCATTGCGTGCGCAATCGAATCGCGCATGTCTTCGTAATCCACTTCCGACATGCCCAGTTGTTCCAGCACCAGCGGCATGACGTTCTGCCATTCATGATCTATGGCGGCGTTGCCGAGGCGTTTGTAGAGGCCGGCGAGGTGCTCGGCGATTTTGACAATGGCGAGCAGGGTTTTCAGGGTTTCGTCGGCAGAGGGGTCGCGCATGACCTCGGCGAGACGATGGTGCAGGCCGATGCCGTCGCTGAGCCGCTGCGGCAGTTTCCAGACCCGTGCAACGCGGTAACCGACGGCGGCGTGAGTGGTTTGAATCGCGGCGGTTTCCACCGCTTCCATGCCGGCCGGATCGCTGTAGCCGGCGCTGTGCACGTTCAGGTAATTGGCGTCGTTGAGTGCCAGCACGGCGACGCCGGCATTGTGAAACAGGCCGAGCGTGTAGGCCTCGTCGACCAGATCCAGATTCAGGTGCCGGACGAGAGCGGCGGACAGCGTCGCAACGTCCTGGGCGGTATCCCAGAAGGTATCGAGGTTGACCTTGTTTTTGGCGGCGGCCACGGACAGCCGCAGTTGCAGGCCACTGACCAGATTCCGCACCGGCACCAGACCGAGCAGCATCACCGCATGACGAATGCTGGACACTTCGCGGCGCAGCGCAAACGCGGCCGAGTTGACGGTTTTCAGCACCGCGGCGGCGGTGCCCGGATCAGCCGAGATCAGGCGGGCGACCTGATCGACGTTGTCGCCGGCGGCAACGATGTCCTGCAGCAGGCGGGGCTGCGGCGGAATGAACAGGCCTTTGAGCGCATCGGGCAGCGCGGTTTCGGTCATCGACATGGGCGAAGCTTCGGCTGGATCACAACGGCCGAAGCATACGCAAAATTGCCGGACCGCGGGGCGACGATACGACGCGGAACGATGTCGCCTTGACCGCGCGACAGCGATCAGGCACGCAGCAGCGACAGCACGACGTTGGGGTTGGCGTTGGCCTGTTGCAGGACAGCGAGGCCGGCCTGCTGCATCACCTGCCCCTTGGTGAGCTGGGCGGTTTCCACCGCGAAATCGGTATCGCGGATGCGCGAGCGGCTGGCGGAGACGTTTTCACGCACGCTGTCGAGGTTGGCGATGGTCGATTGCAGACGGTTCATCACCGCGCCGAGACGGCCGCGCTGGGTGTCGATCTGGGTCAGCGCATCGTCGATGAACATGATGGAAAACTGCGGGTTGTCGACCACGTTCAGATCGGCAATGCCGAGGTTGCCGGCGGAGATGCCGTTGATTGAAGCGACAATGGTTTCGTTGGCCTGCGCACCGACCTGGAATTGCGCCACCTGACCGCCGGCACCGGCACTGGGAATGTCCGGAAACACGACATTGAAATTGCGCAGCGGATTGTCGCGCGCGCCGCGCGTGCCGGCGTTGGGCATCACGCTTTTTGCCGTGTACACCTCGCCACCATCGACATCGAAACCGCCGACCGCGCCGGTGTCGGTATTGGCGAAATTGAACGCGGCGATGAAGGTGGCGGCGTCGGCGTTGAAATCGTTTTCGAAGTCGGTGAGATCGGTAAAGGCACCGGAACTGGCGTTGGTGAGCGCGGTACTCAGATCGGCGCCGAGATTGGCAGCCAGGTATTCCAGGATGTCCTTGATGCCTTCGCCGCCGGCGCCCTGAATGCGTTCGTGCATGTAGCGCACCGCCGAATAGCCGGCGGAGTAGCCCTGCGAACCGGAGACATCATCGGCGTTGAAAGCGGCCAGCAGGGCGGCGACGTTGGTGCCGTTGGCCGTGTCGCCGGCGACGCGTTCTTCGGCACCGTGTATGAATTCTGCCGTGCCTTCCAGAAACCAGTCGGGCTGGGCGGTCATGTCCACCGAGCGGCCCATGATGGCGTGGACCATTTCGTGGGCAATGATGCGGTCGTTGTAGAACGGCGCGTTGCCGCCGTTGGGCAGGTTCGGCGGCACAAAGTCCGCCATGTCGATATTCAGCTCCATGTTCTCGGTGCGGCCGTCACCGCCGACCGTGCCGCTGACCGAGGCGGCGGTGTTACCGGCACCGTCGGTAAAGGTGAGGTCGACGGTGAGCGTCGCGCCGTCGCCCTTGATGCCGAAGAATCGTTCGATGCGCGCTTCCGACTCTTCCAGCCAGACGCCTTTCAGGCCGGCCACCACGGCACGGATGTTCAGGTCAACGAAGGACGCGGTGCTGCCGGGCGCAAACAGCGCCTTGCCGCCGAAGGTGGTGGTGTCGTTGATGCGGGTAATTTCTGCGGCGAGCGCCGCGACTTCCGCCTGCAGGGCGCTGCGCTCGGGTGAACCGAGCGCGCCGTTGGCGGCAGCGACGGACAGATCGCGCATGCGCTGCAGGTTGTCGGTGACCGCCTGCATGGCGCCTTCAGCGGTCTGCAGCATGGAAATACCGTCGTTGGCGTTGCGCATGGCAACGCCCAGACCACCGATCTGGGCGGTCAGGCGATTGCTGATCTGCAGGCCGGCAGCATCGTCTTTGGCGCTGTTGATACGCAGGCCCGAGGACAGACGCTGGAAGGTCGTCCCCAGGAGCGTATTGCTGCCATTGAGCTGCCGCACCGCATTCAGCGACGCAACATTGGTATTCAGCTGCACGTTGAGAAGTCCCCGTCATGGGCCGTGAGCGCGTCCAGCCCCCGGCTGAGAACCGGGAGCTTCGGCAGGATTTCGGCGCGGGCGAGGAAAACTTGAGCAGGATTTGATCAACCCCGGCGGGCCGGCGCCGACTTCAGCGGTCGGGCTTCAGCAGTCAGGCATCGGCGACGGCTGCGCGGCGACCGCCACGACCCGCCAGCGATCGAGTTTGTCGGCCGGTCGCAGGCCGGCGTGGGCCGGGCTGGTGGACGGCAGCGTGGTGGCGGTCAAAGCCGGGCGCAGCGCCTGTACGCCGGGCCAGACCCGGCGCTGGAAGAAGGCGGCGGCCGTGGCACCGTTGAGAAACACTGCATTCATCTGCGGATGGGCAGCGAAGAAGCCGGCAAAGTCGTTGACCGCGACGCTGGCCGGATCGATGTCCGCGTCACCGCTGCCTGCGCGCTCGCAGGCCTGCAGCACGTCCCAGACCGCCACGCCCGCCGCCAGCAGCCGTTCAACCCGGCCGGCATAGGGCAGATCCACCGCAAAGCCGAACAGCGTCGCCATGATCGGCCAGAAGGCGTTGCGCGGATGGGCGTAATACCGGCCCGCCTGCAAGGACGCCACACCGGGCATGCTGCCCAGCACCAACACCCGGGCATCGGGCCGCGACAGCGGCGGAAAGCTGAACACGCGGGACATTGCCGGCTCCGCAGACAGGGAAAGGGATGGAACCGTTCAGGAGCGCTGAGCCCGGCGCGGCAAGTGAGATTCCGGAGAACCGCGATGCGATGTCCGGCAGGACAGTTTTTGGGGGCTCGCTGTTTTTCTGGGCTCGCTGTTTTTGGAAGGACAGGTTTTTCGTCTTCTCCCCTGTCATTCCGGCCGAAGCGCAGCGCAGAGCCGGATTCTCCCTGAGGACACTGGCCATCCCGCCAAAGCGCACGGGAGCAAAACCGGAACAGCGATGGCGGGCGGACCGGTGTCCGGCCCGGAAGACTCCGGATAACCGCGATGCGATCTCCGGCAGGACAACATTTCGGTTTCCGGCGTGACAGACTTTTGCCGGCTCGCGGTTCCCGACAGGACAGGGCAGCCGGACATGACAACGGCCCCGCAGGGCCGTTGTCGCTTCGGTTGCGAGCGGTTTTACGCAGCGTACACCGGGAAGCGGCTGGTCAGCGCCAGCACACGGGCTTTCACCTGCGCTTCAACGTCGGCATTGCCGAGGTTGTCGAGGATGTCGCAGATCCAGCCGGCCAGCTCGGTCACTTCCGCTTCCTTGAAACCGCGCGTGGTCACCGCCGGCGTGCCGATGCGGATGCCCGAGGTAACGAACGGCGAGCGCGGGTCGTTGGGCACGGCGTTCTTGTTGACGGTGATGTTGGCGCGGCCGAGCGCGGCGTCGGCATCCTTGCCGGAGATGTCCTTGGCGATCAGCGACACCAGCATCAGGTGGTTGTCGGTGCCGCCGGAGACGATGTCGAAGCCGCGTGCGACAAAGACTTTTGCCATCGCCCGGGCATTGGCCACCACCTGGGTCTGGTAGGCCTTGAACTCCGGCTCCAGCGCCTCTTTGAAGGCCACTGCCTTGGCGGCAATGATGTGCATCAGCGGGCCGCCCTGGGTGCCGGGGAAGACCGTGCTGTTGAGCTTTTTCAGGAAGTCTTCCGACTGGCCTTTCGACAGGATGATGCCACCGCGCGGACCGCGCAGGGTCTTGTGCGTGGTCGAGGTCACCACGTGGGCGTGGTCGATGGGGTTCGGGTAGACGCCGGCGGCGATCAGGCCGGCAACGTGCGCCATGTCCACCATCAGGTAGGCGCCGACCTTGTCGGCGATGCTGCGCAGGCGTGCCCAGTCCACCACCCGCGAGTAGGCCGAAAAGCCGCCGAGGATCATCTTCGGCTTGTGTTCCAGCGCCAGCGCTTCGGCGTGCTCGTAATCAATGGTGCCGTCGGCTTTCAGGCCGTACTGCACGCTCTTGTAGAGCTTGCCGGAGAAGTTCACCGGCGAGCCGTGGGTCAGGTGACCGCCGTGGGCCAGCGACTGGCCGAGCACGGTGTCGCCCGGCTGCAGCAGCGCCTGATAGACCGCGGCATTGGCCTGCGAGCCGGAATGCGGCTGGACGTTGGCGTAGTCGGCGCCGAACAGCTGTTTGGCGCGCTCAATCGCCAGCTTCTCGGCAATGTCCACGTACTCGCAGCCGCCGTAATAGCGCTTGTCCGGATAGCCTTCCGCGTACTTGTTGGTCAGCTGCGAACCCTGCGCTGCCATCACGCGCGGGCTGGTGTAGTTCTCGGAGGCGATGAGTTCGATGTGCTCTTCCTGACGCACACGCTCATGCTCCATGGCACTCCAGAGCTCGGGGTCATAGGCGGCAAGACTGCTGTACTGGGCAAACATGGCGGAAAGCTTCCCGGGGCAAAAAATGGGCCGACAGTTTACCCAAACTGCGGCATCCGCGCCGGTCCGGCGTGAGGGCGGCTGCTACCCACCCGCCACTTTCATCACGTTTCTGGCCCGGCCACCTGCAGGGCCTCCGATCTCTCTTGCTGCCTGTCCTGCCGACGAGTAGCGTCGCGCGAGGCTGAACGGTAACGGAACCGTCCGGCCGGCGTGCTCCGGCACGCCATGCATACCCCCCGATCAAGCTGTACGGGAATAACAGCAACGAAAACCTGGAACATTCGGAGTCACTGCATGAACAACAAGCACACCCTGTTGCATACCAGCCTGTGCCTTGCACTCGGCGCCAGCATGATGCCGGCGGTACAGGCCGCAGAAAACCAAGGCGAAAACGCCGAACGCGTGGAAGTGGTCGGCTCGCGCATCAAGCGCACCGACATTGAAGGCTCCTCCCCCATCGTTGTCGTGTCCCGCGATGACATCGACAAATCCGGTTATGAAAGCGTCTGGCAGCTGATGGAAAAACTGACCATCAGCGGCACCGGCAACTTCTCCACGCTCGGCAACAACCAGGACTCGACCGCCAACGGCACCGCCGGCGTCTCACTGCGCGGCCTCGGCGCCGAATACACCCTGATCCTGCTCAACGGCCGGCGCGTCGCCAACTCGGCGTTTCCGTCCGACATCGGCGACACCTTTGTTGATTTGAACTCGATTCCGGTTGCCGCCATCGAGCGCATCGAAATCCTCACTGACGGCGCCTCCGCCGTGTACGGCACCGATGCAGTCGCCGGCGCGATCAACATCGTGCTGCGTCGCAATTTCGACGGCGTCGAAGTCAATCTCGGTCACGGCAATACACTGGACAGCGACGCAGCCGAAACCACGGCAAGTTTTGTCGGCGGTTTTGGTGGTGACAAGGCCAGCGGCACGCTGGTCTTTGATTACTTCACCCGCAATGCGCTGATGAACAAGGATCGCGATTTTGCGGCGTCCGCAGACAACAGCGGACGCGGCGGTGCCGATGCCCGTTCCAGTCGCGGCAGCCCGGGCTCCTACACCCTGACCGCGCCCTACGACCTGAACGGCAACGGTGTGATCAACGCCGGTGAAACCGCCGGCAGCAGCTTTGCCGATCCGGCCTGCCCAGCCGCCAACCGCGCCGGCGCAAACTGCCTCTACGATTACGGCCCGGCCAATACCCTGTTCCCGAATGAAGAACGTGCCGGCGCGATGTTCTTTGGTGAGGTGACACTCGGCGACTCGCTGACGTTCTTCACCGAGTTGCAGGTCCAGCACAACCGTACCGAGGCCTTCGGCGCACCGACACCATTTGACCAGACATACGGTTACACCGTGCCGGCCAATCACCCGAACAACCCCTATGGCCAGGAACTGGTCCTGCGCCGCTACCGCACCGTCGATCTCGGTGCCCGTGTCTGGGATATCGAAACCGATACCACGCGCCTGCTCGCCGGCTTGCGCGGCGACATCGGCAGTTGGGAATGGGAAACCGGTTTCACCAGTTCACGGCAACGCAACACGCAGGCCGGCGTCTCGGGCTGGGTGCGTCGCGACAAGTTTGGTGAAGCACTGCGCACCGGCGTGCTGAATCCCTTCGGCGGCGTACCGCTGTCGCAGGCGGCACGCGACATGATCAGCACGACACTGATGCGCAATGCGGAATCGCGTCTCGACGGTCTGGATCTGAAGCTGACCGGCGATCTGTTCCAGATGGGTGGCGGCATGGCGGCCATGGCGATGGGCGTTGATTACCGCGAAGAATCAGGCAGCGACATTCCCGACCGCCAGTTCCAGGAAAATCTCATTGTCGGCACTGAAGCCATCCAGTGGGCCGCAGACCGCGACGTGAAAGCATTCTGGGCGGAAATGGTGTTGCCATTTACTGATCGGCTGGAAGCACAGCTCGCCGTTCGTCACGACAAGTACTCGGACTTTGGCGGCTCGACCAATCCAAAACTGGCGCTGCGATTCAACGCGACGGATAACCTGTCACTGCGTGCGTCGTGGTCGACCGGCTTCCACGCACCGACACTGCCGCAACTGGGCTTTGGCGGCTTCACCGAAGAATCCCCCCGTCTGGTGGATACGCAGCGCTGCAACCAGCTGAAAGCCGCCAATGTCCCCGGCGCGGCAAGCAGCGAAGCCTGTACCGGCGAAGAGATTTCGACCTTCATCCGCGGCAATCCCAACCTCAAGGCTGAAGAATCAACCGCCTACAACGTCGGCATGATTTGGCAGATCAATGACGATCTGAGCTTCAATGCTGACTGGTGGAACATCGAGATCGAAAACCAGATCGACAAATTCCACCAGGATGTACTGAACCGGAACTACAACAATGCTGCCGTGGTGATCCGCAGCAACATTGTCGAGCCGGGCGTGACACTGGGTCCCATCAACTACATGTACTCCAGCTACGTCAACGTCGGAGGTCGCAGCATGGCCGAAGGCCTTGATGTCTCGGCCGACTGGAAACTCGGCGCCATCAAGCTGACGGCACAGTGGAGTTATCTCAATACCTGGGAAGCCGACGGCATTGATTACGCCGGTGAGTACAACTACCCGCAAAACCGCTTCAACATTGGTGCCGACTGGAGTCACGACAACATCGGCGTCGCCGCGCAATGGAACTACATCGGCGAGTACGATGATTTCGTCGACAAAGACGAGAACGGCCTCACTGACGTTAGCGGTGCGGTGCGTTCGGTGGATGCCTTCCAGACACTCAATGCCCAGTTCCGTTACCTGATGGGCAACAGCCGTCTGACGCTGGGTATCGACAACCTGCTCGACGAAGAAGCGCCGTTCACCATCGGCGACGGCAGCTCGACGCTGTACGGCTTCTCGAATGCGCTGCACAACCCGCGCGGGCGTTTTGCCTACGCAAAATGGCAGTACCGCTTCTGAGTGATGTTGAAGTCTCTTTCAGCTGAAAAAACGGGCGCTCTGGCGCCCGTTTTTCTTTCCGGCAGAGTTTTCAGACAGCTTGCAGCCATTCCTGCCACACCGGGATCAGGCGTCTTGGCGCGCGTCTGCCCAAGGCCTCATTTCCTGAACTGCGGTCAAATCACCGGCCGGCGTCACTTGCTGGATCAGGTTTGCCAGCTATTGTTGCAGAAGGTTTTCCGCAGGGATTGCTGTCGTGTCGTTCTATGCCCGCACTGAAGCCGCGCTCGACGCGGATGAATTCACCGCCTTGCTGACCCTGGGGCTGGATGGTCGGCTGCAGCATGTCTGCGGCGATCCGGGCCTGATTGAACAACTGGGCCTGAGCACCGGCGACACCGTGCATGACAAGCTCGGTGTGACGTTTCCGCTCGGCGCCCGTGTCCGCGTGCTGCGCGACAAGGAATACGCCGGCCAGATGCTGTCGGTGCGCGCGCTGCACGACGCCGGGCAGGTCATCTGGCTGTTGCAGACCCAGCCGCCGTTCCACGAAATGCTCGACGCGCTGCGCAGCGTCGCCACTGATACACCGGGCATATCCGGGGAAAATTTCTACATGAATCTGGTCAGCATGGTGGCTGAAGCCCTGCAGGTCAAACACGCTTTCATCGGATTGATCGAACAGCCGGCGGGCGATCACGTGCAGACGCTGGCCCTGATCGCCGATGGCAAACCGGTGGCGAATTTCCGTTATGAACTGAAAGACACGCCCTGCGCCGTGGTCATCGATCACGATGCCCACAACACGCCGCTCGGTGTCTGCTGGTATCCGCAGGAGGTCTGCCGGTTGTTTCCCCGCGATCAGCTGATGATCGACATGGGCATCACCAGCTACATCGGCGCACCACTGATCGACAACCAGCGCCAGCCTTTCGGCCTGCTGGTGGCGATGGATGATCAACCGCTCGGCAACCGCCAGCATCTGCTGCCGCTGTTTTATGCCTTTGCCTCGCGCGCTGCGGCCGAACTACTCCGTGATCGCGCCGCAGCGGCCCAGGAACAGATGTCGCACACGCTGGGCAAACTGGTCAGCGAACGCACCGCTGAACTCGAGCATCTCAACCGCGAGCTGGAAGCCTTCAGCTATTCGGTGTCACACGATCTGCGCGCACCGCTGCGCCACATCATCAGCTTTGGCAGCGTCATGAATGACGCCCTGGCCGGCGGCGAACTGGACGAAGCGCGCGATTGTGCCGCACGCATGACGTCTGCTGCTGAACGCCTGCGGTCGATGATCGACGCCTTGCTGAATTTGTCCCGTGTCAGCCGGGCCGAACTGCGTGCCGAAAGCGTCGACATGAATGCGCTGGTCGCACAGGTCTGCAGCGAACTGGCTGCCGGGCACGTGCGCTGGCAAATTGATCCTCTGCCGGCCCTGCAGGTCGACGCGCAATTGTTCCGGCTGGTGATGCAGAACCTGCTGGAAAACGCCGTCAAATACAGCAGCACACGCGCAGCGCCGGCAGTTCATGTGCGCAGCTATCGCGACCACGATCAGGATGTGCTGGTGGTCAGCGACAACGGCGTCGGCTTCGACATGGCGCACGCGGAAAAACTGTTTCAACCCTTTCAGCGGCTGCACAGTCCGCGCGAATTCGCCGGCGAAGGCATAGGCCTGGCCAATGTCGCGCGCATCGTCCATCGTCATCACGGCCGCATCTGGGCCCAGGCCGTGCCGGATCAGGGCGCGCAGTTTTTCATTGCCCTGCCCTCGACCGCCGGTGCGGAGCCGGTAACAGCTTCCGCTGCGCCGGTGGTACAAACCGCTGCGCCAGCGACACAATCCGCTGCGCATTAGCAGGACAGAATTCGCCAATCGGCAATGTCGCCGGAAAACGGCGCCTGCTTTTTTTACACGCAGAAAATGTCAACGCGCTGCCCGGCGCCAGTCAACTCTCGTTGCGACGCAACGCCAGCAACGCATCAGCCACGGCCATCGGTTTGCCGATGAAAAAACCCTGGGCGTAATCAATGCCCATGCGGTGAACCACGGACAAGGCTTCGGCGGTTTCGATGAATTCGGCCACGGTGCGTTTGTCGAGTGCGCGCGCCGCTTCACTCATCGCCCGCACCAGTGCCTGATCGACTTTGTCCTCGACGATTTTGCGGATGAAGCTGCCGTCGATCTTGATGCAGGTCGCGGGCAATTCCTTGATGTAGGTGAAAGTGGAAAAACCGGTGCCGAAATCATCGACCGCCAGTTCGCAGCCGAGTGAGGCCAGTTGTCCGGCCATGCGCCGCGTCGCCGCCAGATTGGCCAGCGACGCGCTTTCGGTGAGTTCAAAGATCAGTCGTGACGCCTCGACTTCGTATTCGCGCAGCGAGGCTTCGATGTGCGGCAGCAGGCCCTGATCGGCAAACGAATGCGCCGACAAATTCACGGCCAGTCGGCTCAATGCCGGATGCGCCGCCAGCAGCCGGCAGGCTTCGGTGATCACGGCATGATCGAGAAACACCGTGTCGCCGGTACGCTCCAGCGCCGGAATGAAAGCGGCCGGCATGATCATGCCGCGCTCATTGTCGTGCAGGCGCACCAGCGCTTCGTGGTAGGCAACGGCGCCGGAGGCAATGTGCAGCACCGGTTGCAGATACAACTCCAGCCGGCCTTCCTTGATCAGCCGGTGTGCGCGATGCGTCCAGTCCATGCTGTCACGCAGATCCTTGGCCTCGCGATCATCCGGGCTGAACAGGTGATAGCGGTTGCGGCCGCGCAATTTGGCGACATGCAGGGCGCTGTCGGCCTGACGCAGATAGTCCAGGCCATCGTCCTGCGAGCCGTCAATCAGCGCGATGCCGATGGAGCAGCCCAGTGGCAGGTTGTCTTCGATTATGCCGCTCAGCGCGCGCACCCGTTCGCAGAGTTCGCTGGCAATGCGTTCGGCCGTGGCAGCGCCGATATCCACCAGCAACAAGCCGAATTCGTCATCGCCCAGACGCGACAGCACATCGCTGCGCCGCAGCCGGTGCTGGAGTGCATCGGCAACGCGTTTCAGCACTTCATCGCCGGTGCGCGCGCCGACGGTTTCGTTGATCAGTTTGAAGTGATCCAGATCGAGATACAGCAGCGCATGCACGGAGCCGTTTTCATCGGCCTGCTGGGCCAGTTGCCGCAGCCGCTCTTCAAACACGCGGCGGTTGTGCAGGCCGGTGAGCGGATCGTGACGGGACAAGTGTTCAAGTGCCAGCTGCGCCTGTTTGCGCAGTGTGATATCGAGCAGCGATGCCGTGACCATCGGCATGGCGGCGTTGGCAATCAGCTGAAATTGGCACTCGACCCAGAGTTCGTCGCCATTGGCATGTTGCAGCGGCAACTCGAAGCGGCGCACGGCGCCTACTTCGCTGTGCAGCAACACGCGCAATTGCTGGGACAGCAGCACGCGCAATTCACCGCGATCCGGCAAAAATGCCGCCAGATTCTTGTTGGTCGCGTCACTGACCGGAATGTCCGTCAGGCGCTCCCAGGCTTTGTTCAGATAACGCAGCGTGCCGTCCGGTTCCAGCTCCAGCACCACGGTCTGCAAATGGTCCAGCAGCTGGGCGTGGGTTTCCGACAATTGGCGATACGACTCGCGGCTTTCCTGTACCGCTTTCATGGCTTCGGCGAACTGCTGGTGGGCGACCAGAAAATCATCGCGCCGCGAAGCAATTTCGCACACGCGGCGCAATTCCTCGGCGCGGAACGGTTTGGAAATAAAGTCTGCGGCGCCGGCGACCATCAATTCTTCGGCCAGATCGGCGGTGCCATGTGCGGTCATGATCACCACCGACTGCGCCGGTTTGCGCGCCATGATCTCACGCAGGATCTCGCGACCGCTGCGTCCCGGCAGCATCACGTCGAGCAGCACCAGATCAAACTCTTCCTGATCAAACGCATCCAGACCGATCTCGCCATCGGCGCAGATGCGCAGTTCAAAGCGTGCATGCAGCACGCGCTCGACCAGCTGGCGGATCTCCGGGCTGTCTTCGATGACAAGAATTTTCGGCCGGCCGTCATGACGCGCCGATTGGGCGCGCAAATCCTGGACCAGTGCCGGCAACCCGGCCAGGTCATCAAAGGCCAGCACGGCATCGACACCGTATTCGCGCGCCATGCTTTCAACGATGCGTTCCGACCACGAACGCGCCACCACCACCACCGGCATGTCACTCGGCGCGCTGATGGCACCGGAACGGATCAGCCGCACCAGACGCCAGCCATCAAGGTCGGCAAGTTCCAGATCACTGACGATGAGTTTTACCGCAGTTTCGCGCATCAGGCGCAAGGCAGCCGAACCGCTGTGCGCGCTTTGCAGCGGCCAGACACCGGCACCGGCCAGCGTCCGGTAGATGGTTTCCCGCCAGGCGGGATCGCTGGAGATCAACAATACGCCTGCCTGTGCAACCGTAACCGCTTGTTGTGTGCTCATGCCCGTGTCATGTACTCGGTGTGACGTTCACTGGCGCCCGCCAGGGTAAACGCACCATGAAAATTGCGCCCCGTCCGGGGGCACTGTCCACTTCGATACTGCCACCCAGCAACTGACAGAAATTGCGGGTGATCGACAGACCCAGACCGGTGCCGCCGTAGCGGCGATTCTCACCGCTGTCAGCCTGCCGGAAGGGTTCAAAGATGTGTTTTTGTTGTTCCGCACTGATGCCGACACCGGTGTCGGACACTTCAAGAATGAGTTCGTCGCCCAGCCGGTAGGCACTGAGACGGATTAAGCCTTTGTGAGTGAATTTGGCGGCATTGCCGAGCAGGTTAAGCAGGATCTGTTTCAGTTTTTGTGGATCGCACAGACAGGGTTCATGGACAGCCGGTGCAATGTTCATCTGCAACTGGTTTTCGCCTCTGGCGACCAGTGCCCGCACCATGCGGCCAACATCTTCGACCAGATCCGCAACATTGCAGGCGACGTTTTGCACCTCGACATGGCCGGCTTCGATTTTCGCCACGTCGAGAATATTGTTGATGACAGCGAGCAGGTGATCGGCGCTCTGGCCGATGTGCTGCAGATCGCTCATGGCATCGGGGTAATCGCTGGCGGCCAGTTCTTCACGCAGCACATCGGTGTAGCCGATGATCGCCTGCAGCGGCGTGCGCAATTCGTGCGACATGTTGGCGAGAAATTCCGACTTCGCCCGGCTGGCGGCCAGCGCCGCATCACGCGCCTGCACCAGTTCGCTGGTGCGCAGGTGAACTTCGCTTTCCAGTTCGTCGCGATGATCACGAAGGTGCCGATCGCGCTCGGACAGTTTCTGCATCAACCGGTTGTAGTCCTCGGCCATGCTGCGCAGTTCATCCGGGCCCTGTGCCTGCACCTGTTCATACGAACCCTGTTCGCCACCACGGCGCATCGCCTGTGACAGCAGGTGCATCGGACGCAGCATCCGGCGCAACAGCAGTTGCAGCAGGACCGCCACCACCACCGCGACTATGCCGGCGATGATGACGTTGTTGCGCAACATGTCCTGTTGCGCCGCCTGCAGGACATTTTTCCCGCGCTGCAGGTACACGACGCCGAGCATCTGTCGCGACGCACCGGCCAGCGCCAGCGGCGACACGGCGCTGTCACTGTCACCCGACCACACCGGCGCCGCCAGCGTCCAGCTGCTTTCGTCCTCAGCGATCTGTTCGTTGCCGATCACGGCGCTGACGCGATTGCGCAACACGTCGGGTACCGGATCACCGGCAAGCAGGCTGCCGTCACTGCGCAGCAACGCGAGTGCGCGCACGTCATCGAATTGGCGAATGGTGTTCAGCGTCGGTTCGGCGTTGTCGGGCGTGTCGAGCAACAGCGGCAGCACGCTTTGCCGGGCAAAAATGTCCAGCAGGCGCAAATTGTCGCGCTGCATTGCGGTTTCCATTTGCACGGCCATGAAACGCGAGGTGGTCAGTGCCAGCAGCAGTGCCGCCAGCGTGACGCCGAACAACACCAAGGCCAGCAATTGCGCACCGAACGAGCGCCACAGCGCGCGCCGGCGCGGCGCAGCGGCGGCCGGCCGGGAGGACTGTTGCGGCGATGGCGTGGCCGGCGTGTTCATGGCGTCGGAAACACGTAAACAATGTCGCGGCGCAGATCGGCCGACAGCACCACACCCAGATGCGACGCGACACGCAGATTGACGCCGAGCCGCAGATCCGACACCGGCAGCACGGTTTCGGTCGCCGCCTTGTTGCGAATCAGGCGCAATTGCTCAGCGATCTGGCGACCCATTGCCGCATTGTCGGGCACGGCGGCAAACAGCACGCCGTTGCGGACATGGGCAAGCGTCGAGGAAAACAACACGAAGCGCCGCGACCAGGCCGACTCGAGCAGGAAACGCAGCAAGGCCGGATCATCGCCGGCGTCGCCGAGTAGCCAGACCGCGCTCTGCTCGTCGAGCTGCGGCATCAGATCGCGGTAGATCTGCGCGCGACTTTTCACGTCGGCGGCTTCGCGGCTGAGCAATTCGATTTGGTGGTGACGCATCGCCGTTTGTGCGCGCGCCAGCAACCAGCGTTGCTCCGGTGCATGCACCACATGCACACGCTGCACTTGCGGCGCCATGCGGCGCAGATAACCAAACATGACGTCCGGGTCGGTCACCAGACTGACGCCGGCGACGCCGTTGGGTTTGAACGGCGTGGCGCCGACCACGACCGGGATCGGCCAGCTGCTGTCATGGGCGAGGCGATAGCCCTGGGGGCCGAGAAACACCGCCGCGTCCACGCCCTGTTCGCGCAGCCAGCGTTGCAGGCTGTCGGGCGTGTCGTCGTCGCGGAAGCTGCGCGCGAACACCGTTTCGCCGTGACTGGCTTCGATGCCGCTGATGATTTGTTCGAACACGGCGCGGTAGGGCGCCGCCACTTCCGGGTACAGCACGGCAATGCGGGCATGGGCCGGCGCGGTCAGGACGACCCACAGCCCGACGATCAGCCACCACCATCTCTGTGGTTTTGGCACCCGATCCACCTGCGCACGCTCAAAAGGAACCGGAATATAAACACAGCGCAGGTCGCACTGGCGAGTCTTGTGTGAACGCCATCACAGTGCGGCGGATTCAGCGCAGCGCGAAATCCGCCAGCAGACCGGCGCTGACCAGCGCGCCATAGATGTTGTTGAGGCGGAAGGCCTGGAAGCAGGCCGCCGGCTGGCGACGCCGGACGCGCCACAGCTGCCAGACCACGTTCAGCGCCGCCAGCGCCAGACCGGCGTAATAAAAGCTGCCACGACCGCTCTCGATGCCGACCAGCAGCAGCCCGGCCAGCGCCAGCGCATGGATGATGCCGACCATGTGCCGGTCGGCCTCGCCGAACAGGATGGCGGTGGACTTGACGCCGATCTTCAGGTCGTCAGCGCGGTCAACCATGCCGTACAGCGTGTCATAGGCGAGCACCCACAGCAGGGTGCTGACATAGAGCAGCCAGGCCAGCGGCGGCACTTGCTCGCTGACCGCCATGAATGCCATCGGGATCGCCCAGGCGAAAGCGGCGCCCAGCACCACCTGCGGGAAATAGGTGTGCCGCTTCATGAACGGATACAGGCTGGTCAGCGCCAGACCGCCAAAGGACAGCAGCACGGTCGCGGTGTTCTGGGTGAGCACCAGCAGGAAGGCCAGCAGGCCAGTGATGACAAACGTCGCCCAGGCCTGACGCAGGCTGAGCGCGCCGGTGGCCAGCGGGCGGCCGCGGGTGCGTTCGACATGACCGTCGAACTTGCGGTCGGCAATGTCGTTGATGACACAGCCACAGGCGCGCATCAGCGCCGTGCCGAGCACGAACACCAGCAGTGTCGACAGCGGCGGGACGCCGTCTGCCGCCAGCCACAGCGCCCAGAGCACCGGCCAGAGCAACAGGAACACACCGACCGGCCGGTGCCAGCGCATCAGTTCCCAATACGGCCGGATGCGCGGCCAGAGCGGCCGCGACGGCGGACGTGCCGGGGAACGATGAGCCGGCGACGATGAGGCGGGACGCGCTGCGGCCGGCTTGGTAGCGGACGGGCCGCCTGCTTGCGAAGCTGCAGCCGTCGACGCCGTAGCTGTCGGACTCGGAGCGGAAGGGTGCGGCGGCGTTGGCTTTGCTGGCGACGGCGGTTTCGGTGATGGCTGACCGGGCGACGCCCCGGCCGTCGAAGCGTTGGCCGGCAGCGGCCGGGTATCGGGCCGTTCAGCGCTCATGACGGGCTCCCGGTGAGGCGATCAGGCCGGCGGACAGGCGCAGCGCCGCCGGCAGAAACAGTTCCTGCACCAGCAGCGGGCGCTGGCGGTAAAGGAAGCGCGACCGGCGCGACGGCAGACCGGCCGGCAACCGCTCGCCCTGCAGCGACTGCCAACGCCGGCTGAGCAGGCAATGCGCGCTGCTGCGGCCGAACCAGGCCTGCTGGCGTTCGCCACGGCCATCGAACAACTTGTCGCCCAGTGCATTGCGCGCCAGCTGGCGCAGCGCCGCGTTGCGGCCGATCAGCGTGCTCGCCGGCATCACGGTGCGGGCAAACACCAGCAGCTCGCCGTCATGGCTGAGGATCACCTCGCGCAGGTAGGCGCTGACACCCGGCGCCAGACCCAGCGCCCGGGCCTCGTCGGCCATCGGCAGGCCCCGGCCGGTAAACACCGGCGTCACCTCGATGCTGCCGAACCGGCCACGCAAGGCCCGCGTCAGCGAGCCGCGCTCGCAGACCAGCGCCTGCAACAGCGGCGGAACGGCAAGGGAACGGGGCAACCAGCGGGACATCCGGCGATCCGGGACAGGAAAAAGGCCCGGCATTGTAGGCGCCCGGCCGGTCCGGCCCAAGAGCAGCATCGTGCACAAAGGCGGACCGCCTGACGGCGACCGTCCCGGCGCCGGCTCAGATGGCCGGTTTGCGGCGGGTACTTTGCACGCCGGCTTGCCGGCGCCGGCGCCACTCGCCACACTGCGCGCCGTTTTTGCTCCTGTCCGGAAACGCGAACATGAAAAAGTGGCAATGCCTGGTCTGCGGTCTGGTGTATGACGAGGCGCTCGGCTGGCCGGAAGACGGCATCGCCGCCGGCACCGCCTGGGCCGATGTGCCCAACGACTGGCTGTGCCCGGACTGCGGCGTCGGCAAGCTTGATTTCGAGATGGTCGAGATCGACTGATACAGCCGGTAACGCGGCAGGATGCGGCGACACGGTCACGCACGCGTTCCCGCTGGCCTTCTGCCGCCGGAACATCCCGCCACCGTCCTGCACCGCTTCTATACTGGAGCGGTTTCCCGCCGACCGGAACGGTCGCCGCCACGGAGTCTGCCCATGCGTCTGCTGCAGTTGCTCACCGCCCTGTTCCTGCTCACCGCCCTGTCCTGCGCGCCGGCCCATGCCAGCGGCGGCGGCAAGGAAGATCCGGACCCGGAAGGCATCAAGTATTTCGAGCTTTACCCGCGCCTCATCACCAACTACGCCAAAAGCGGCGACAAGCTCGGCTACTTCCAGGTCGGCATCCAGCTCAAGGTGCAGGGCAGTGCCAACGTCGAACTGCTGAAAACCCACCTGCCGCTGCTGCAGGACACCGTACTCTGGCTGATGCGTGGCCAGACCGAAGAAACCATCAAGAACCTGCAAAACCGCGAAACCCTGCGCATGGAAACGCTGAAACAACTGCAGGAAAAAGTTGAAGCGGAAACAAAAAAGAAAGACGTGATCGTCGATGTGCTGTTTACGCAGTACATGTGGCAGTGATCAGCAAGGGCAGTAAGGGGTAGCAGAAAGGAAAGGCTTGACTCGCTCTGCCTGGCGCGGCGTACCGGTCCTGACCCGGATCATGCGAGCGGCATGATCCGGGTTTTCTTTTTTCAGGGCATGACGCCCGCCGCGCGGGCTCATCCAGCAGCGATTGCCGCCGTTCCTGTGCGTGCGCAACCTCAGCTGATCACCGCCCGATCCCGCCCTTCGTGTTTGGCGCGATACAGACATTGATCAGCGCGCGCGATCAGGGTTTCCGGTGTATCACCGTGACGCATCACGGTGGCGCCGATGCTGATGGTCAGGTGCAGGGCGATGGCCGACGCGACATGCGGCAACTGCATTTCGCGCACCGCCAACAATGCACGCTGACAGGACTCCTGCACCGCGTCGGCATCGACACCGAGCAGCACCACGGCGAATTCCTCGCCGCCGTAACGCGCCACCAGATCGAGTCGGCGCGCAAACGTTTGCTGCAGGCAGTTGGCCAGCTTTCGCAGCGCATCGTCGCCGCCCTGGTGACCGTAGTGATCGTTGTAGGCCTTGAAAAAATCGACATCGATCATCAGCAAGGCAAACGCGCCGCCAAGTCGCTGGGCGCGCTCGCATTCCTGTTGCACGGTTTCGTCAAACACGCGCCGGTTGGCGACGCCGGTCAGCGCGTCGGTGCGTGACAGGCGACGCACATCGTGCAGATGATCCTCGGTTTGCTGGATCAGCTGATTGAAACTGCGCGCCAGATTGCGGATCTCGCTGGCGCCTTCTTCCGGCAGCTCAACATGTTCGCCGGCTTCGACGCGACTGCCGGTGACGCGACGCGCCAGTCGCTGCAGCGGCAGAATGAATTGCCGATCAAGACGCCACACGGCCAGTGCCGAGAGCGACGCAAACACCAGCATGGACACGCCCCAGCCCAGCCAGAGCAGATTCTGGCCGCGACCGGTAATGCCGCTGTGAAAGTCGCTGCTCAGCAACAGCGGGGCGGCATTGTCAGTGATGATCAGGCTCTGCACCTGCCAGTAGCCGCGGCGTAACTCGCTGACCTGCACCGGCAATGCGGTCTGGCTGTCGGGCGCAAAGTTGCGCGTGCTGTCGCCGGCGGGCGCCACGCTGAACTGCAGGTGGGCAGCATCCTGCACCGCCTGCAAGCGCGCCTGTCCGAGTTCGCGCATCAGCAATAACCAGCCACGTGGCGCACCGCTGCCGTCGGTCGGCAGGATGGGACAGAACGTGGTCATGACCAGCTGCCCCTGCCAATTCCACCAGCCACTGTAGACACCGTCCGCGCTGGTTTGGCCGGCGGCCCGCTCACGCTGCGCGAACAGCAGGGCATGCAACGCGCCCGTTGGCGCCGTCAGTGACGCAATCTCCGCCGCATGTGGCTGGAAAGCACGGTAGACGCTGAAGAACACCACCTGTGCCTGCGGGTCGTAAACGGCCACCGCGTCGATATCGGTGGTGCTGGTGGCATCAGCACTCAGTGTGCTGGCAACAAAGCCGGGATTCGGATCGCGGACAAATTCGACCATGTCATCCCAGCGACTCCAGTCGCGGCAGAACGATGCATGGACGCGCAGTTCCTGATCCAGCACCACGCGCATGCGGCGCGCTTCGGCAAGCGCCAGATTGTGTTCGACATCGGCGATGCTCGGCGCCACCAGATAATGCTGCACGGCGGCAGCAATCAATGCCTGCAGTGCAAACACCAGCAGGAACAGGCCGGCGACGCGGGTACGTGTCGCGGCCAGCCAGGCATGCACTGCACTCATCGGTGCCACTCCCTTGCGGCCCGGAACGGCCGTTGCGGCAAGTGTAGAAGAGTTACCGGTAATTCAGCAGCCGCGGCGCATGTGCGCGTGCGGCAACTCAGCTGCGCTCAACCGGCAGCGCGAGTTTCCAGCGTTCAAAGCCACCGTCAACACTGAACACCTGGGTGAAGCCCTGCTGGACCAGAAACTGCGCCGCGTTCTGCGAACTGTGGCCGTGATAGCACATCACCAGCACCGGCCGATCCGGATCACTGTTCTGGACGAAATCCTGCACATTCTGGTTCGACAGATGCAGCGCGCCCGGAACATGACCGGCAGCAAAGGCCGCCGGGTCGCGGATATCGACCAGCACGGCGCTGCCATCGGTCAGTTTCTGCTGCGCGTCATCACAGGAAATGCGTTGGAAATTCATCAGCCACTCCGAAAAGACATTCAAAACTCAGCGTCGCCGTGGCGCCGCCTGCGCGGCAAACACCAAACCACTGAGCAGTCCGGTGACATGCGCGGCATTGGCCACCGGCCCGAGCCAGCCGGTCATGCACACCAGCAGCCAGATCAGCATCATGCTCACCACACCCGACGGCAACTGTACGGCAAATTGCCGCTCCTGCCGGCCACGCCACCAGACATAACCGAACAACGCGTACACGACGCCGGACAGGCCGCCAAAATACGGACCGCTCCAGATGTATTGGGCCAGATTCGACACCAGTCCACTGACGCCGGCGATCAGCAGCAACTGCGCCGGTGACGCGTGTTTTTCAATGGCGCCGCCGAGCTGCCACCACCAGAGCAGATTGAACAGCAGATGCAGCAGCGAGAAATGCAGGATCACCGGCGTCAGCAGCCGGTAAATTTCCCCGGACAGTATCTCCGGAAACGAAAACAGCAACGGCAGTACGCGGAATTCATTGCTGCCCAAACCGGTGTACAGCGCCGTCAGCAAAGACAGCACTCCCACGCTCAGCGTCACCGGCCCGGCGTGCACCAGCAAACGCCGGAAAATCTCCTGCATGCCGGTACTGCCTGACTGGCGCGCATCACGCGCCTGACCGTGCGACCATGCCGCCTGCGTGTAACGCGGGTGCTGCGGCTGGGCAAGAAATTCGCGCAGCGCCTGTTGCGCTTGCGCGGCCTGATCCAGACGCATCACGCGGATCAGCTGCAGGCCGCTGTCATCCGGCAGCCAGTCGGCATCGATACCCTGGGCGCGCAGATAATCGCAAAACAACTGCGCCGCCTGCGGCGTGCTGATGCGCCCGATCGGAGTCATGCCGCCGGCCGGCGCATCGGGAAATGCAGAATGCCGTCTTCGTCGTACTGATCGCCGTTGACCACAAAACCGAACGATTCATAAAACGCGCGCAGATAACTCTGTGCGCCGATCTGGCAGGCCATGCCGGGATATTTTGCACTCAGCTGTTCAATGCCACGCGCCATCAGATCACGACCGAGCCCGTAGCGGCGCATCGACGGCGCCGTGCACACCCGGCCTATGCTCGGCAAACCGCTGGGATGCACATCCGGCGGCACCAGCCGCAAACAGGCCAGCGGCGTTTCACCCTGCCAGGCCAGCAGATGATCGCAGTACGGGTCCCTGCCATCGGCATCCAGATACGGACATTGCTGTTCGACAACAAACACCGACGAACGCAATTGCAGCATCGCGTACAGCGCGTGCACGCTCAGCTCATCGAAGCGGTACCACTCCCAGTCCACGGCATGCGACATGCGTCACCTGTTTGTCTGCAAGAAAGGTCAATGGCCGATTCCGGCGCCGGAATCCCGCAGGGAAAAACCTGCGCAGAAACCGGCGCGAAACGCGATCAATCCCAGTACAGCACCACTTTGCCGGATTGGCCCGAGCCCATGGTCTCGAAGCCCTGCTGATACTGATCCACCGGAAAACGGTGCGTCAGGATCGGCGTCAGATCCAGACCCGACTGAATCATCGCCACCATCTTGTACCAGGTTTCATACATTTCCCGGCCGTAGATGCCCTTGATGATCAGACCCTTGAAAATCACCTGATTCCAGTCAACCGCGGCTTCTGACGGCGGAATACCGAGCATGGCAATTTTGCCGCCGTGATTCATCGCATCCAGCATGGAGCGGAAGGCCTGCGGCACACCGGACATTTCCAGACCGACATCAAAACCTTCAGTCATGCCCAACGCATCCATCACCTCGCGCAGGTTTTCTTTCGCGACATTGACGGCGCGGGTCGCGCCCATTTTGCGCGCCAGTTCCAGCCGGTATTCGTTGACGTCGGTGATGACAATGTGACGGGCACCGACATGACGGGCAATCGCCACCGCCATGATGCCGATCGGGCCGGCGCCGGTGATCAGCACATCTTCGCCGACCAGATCAAACGACAGCGCAGTATGCGCGGCATTGCCAAACGGATCGAAAATTGCGGCGATGTCATCGGGAATGTCATCCGGGATCGGAAAAGCATTTTCCGCCGGGATCACCAGATACTCGGCAAACGCCCCCGGACGGTTGACACCGACACCGGTGGTATTGCGGCACAGATGACGACGACCGGCGCGGCAATTGCGGCAATGCCCGCACACCAGATGCCCTTCACCCGACACCCGCTGGCCGATCTGCAAACCACGCACTTCCTGACCGACGGCCGCCACCACGCCGACATATTCGTGACCGACATGCATCGGCACCGGAATGGTTTTCTGCGCCCACTCATCCCATTTGTAGATGTGCATGTCGGTGCCGCAGATGGCGGTGCGCTTGATTTTGATCAGCACATCGTTGTGACCGACTTCCGGCATCGGCACGTCGGTCATCCAGATACCCGGTTCGGATTTGATTTTTGCCAGCGCTTTCATTCTGGTTCTCCGCTGCACGCAGACGGGCGTACAGATCTTGTTTTTGTTCGGTACATGGTAGCTGTCCGGCTATACAGCACGAACAGGTGGGGATGCTTTGGTCTCGCCTTGCTTGATCAAATTTATTTGATCACACCAAGCTCACGGCCAACCTTGGCGAAGGCGGCAATCGCCCGATCGATGTGCTCAAGTTCATGCGCCGCTGACATCTGGGTGCGGATGCGCGCCTTGCCCTGAGGCACCACCGGGAACGAAAAGCCGATCACGTA
Source organism: Permianibacter sp. (assembly GCA_041913605.1). Taxonomy (GTDB): domain Bacteria; phylum Pseudomonadota; class Gammaproteobacteria; order Enterobacterales; family Permianibacteraceae; genus Permianibacter. The sequence continues at coordinate 16,374 of JAYSEY010000003.1, read as the reverse complement.
GATGCCTTCACGCAGCATGCGGTCGGCAAACTCCTTGGCCAGTTTGGCATCGCCAAGCATGACCGGGATGATCGGATGATCCTTGCCGGCCAGCGTGAAGCCGAGTGCCGACATTTTTTCCCGGAAGTAGGCGGCATTGCGGCGCAGTTTTTCGCGCAGTGCGTCGCCGTTTTCCAGCATGTCCAGGCAGCGCACGGTGGCGTGGGCGATGGCCGGCATCAGCGTGTTCGAGAACAGGTAGGGACGCGAGCGGTTGCGCAGCCAGTCGATGACTTCTTTCTTGCCCGAGGTATAGCCGCCGGACGCGCCGCCAAGCGCCTTGCCGAGCGTACCGGTGATGATGTCAACGCGACCGATGACGCCGGCGTACTCATGCGTGCCGCGGCCCTTGTCACCAATGAAGCCGACCGCGTGCGAATCATCAACCATGACCAGCGCGCCGTATTTGTCGGCCAAATCGCAAACCGATTTCAGATCGCAGATCACGCCATCCATCGAAAACACGCCATCGGTGGCGATCAGTTTGAAGCGTGCGCCGGCCGCGTCAGCCGCTTTCAGCTGCGCTTCCAGATCGGCCATGTCGTTGTTCTGGTAACGGAAGCGTTTGGCTTTGCAGAGGCGCACACCGTCGATGATCGATGCATGGTTGAGCGCATCGGAAATAATCGCGTCTTCTTCACCGAGCAGGGTTTCGAACAGGCCGCCGTTGGCGTCGAAGCAGGACGAATAGAGGATGGTGTCTTCCGTGCCGAGAAATTCCGACAGGCGCTTTTCCAGCGTCTTGTGCACGGTTTGCGTGCCGCAGATGAAACGCACCGAGGCCATGCCGTAACCGTGGGTATCCAGCGCTTCCTTGCCGGCCGCGATCAGTTCGGGGTTGTTGGCAAGGCCGAGATAATTGTTGGCGCAGAAATTCAGTACCGACTCACCGGTGGTGACATGGATGTCAGCGGCCTGCTGGCTGTCGATGACCCGTTCGGACTTGTACAAACCTTGTTCTTTCAGGGATTGCAGCTGAGTTTGCAGATGGGAGTAGAACTGCTCGCGCATGACTTTCGGGACCGTGATCGGAGGTGGCGCGCATTTTAGCAGGCAGGTCCGGTTTCGCCTGCGCAATTCGCACCTTGCCAGCCGCGGCAAAGTCGCGTCGCCGGTAGCCGGTTCGCCGACAGCCATGCCAACGGGCCGGCACCACGGCCCAGCGGAACAGACAGGCCGACGCACCGCCATGCACGCCACCGGGACATTTCATGGGTGCAGCACAAACCGGCGGCCCGGCGCCAGACGCCGGAAATCGCCGCCCGGGGACGACCTTCGTCGTGCCGATCTTGCGGCTCGGCTTCCGAACCGGGCCTGGCCCGAAGCTGGTGCGGGAAGTTCTTTTCGTGCACAGACGCCCTTCCCTTCACCTTGCGGCCTGCACGGCGTCGAGCCGCAGAGGCCGACCCGCCTTGCATCACGCACCGCAAAGTTGCCGGCACCTCACGGATTGTCTCGCGCAGCAAAGAGCATCAGATACGAACAGGAATGTATGAATACTTCGGCGACACTTGAAACGACCGTTCCGCATTTGGCGATCTGAATGCATCAGGAAGAATTTTTTTATTCGTTCTGTGCAGGGGAGCCAGCTCCGCCGGCCCGCCACGGTGCTATGTTTCCGCGGCACGTTGTCGCGGGCGCCCTGACGGGAAAGTGACGTCAGCGCAGGGCGCGCTGTCCGTGTGTGCGCAACAAAGAAAACAGTTCTGCCCCGGCCTACGGGTACCGCATGCAGAACGGAAAAATCGCACTGGAGACAAACATGACCGTAATCCCTCAGCTGCCGGGCAAGCGCTCGGCCGTCGCTCTCGCCCTTTGCCTGATCGCCAGCCCGCAACTGTTCGCCGCCGAAGCCGAGACCACGCCCAAAAAAGCCGAAGTCGAAGTGGAAGAAGATCGCCTGGTGACCATCGGCACACGTCTCAGCGGCCGCACCAATACCGACACACCGGCCCCGGTAGACATCATTTCCGGCGAAACCCTGCGCGCCGGCGGCGAAACCGATCTCGCCGTTGCCCTGCGCCAGCTCGCGCCCTCGTTCAACTACAACACCACCACCACCTCTGACGGTCAGGATCTGGTGCGCCCGGCCAGCCTGCGCAGCATGGGCCCGGATCAGGTGCTGGTGCTGGTCAACGGCAAGCGCCGTCACCAGCAGGCGCTGGTCGCCGTGCAACACAACGTCGGTCGCGGCAGCGCCGGTACCGATCTGAACGCCATTCCGATCACCGCCGTGCAACGCATCGAGATCCTGCGCGACGGCGCCGCCGCGCTTTACGGTTCCGATGCCATCGGCGGCGTGATCAACATTGTGCTGAAAGACAGCGAAGGCAGTTCGATCTGGTCGCAGTACCAGACCACCAGCAAAGGCGATGGCACGCAGAAACTGATCGGCGCGCACGCCGGTCTGGCCTTTGGCGAAGCCAGCCTGAACCTGAGTGTTGAGTGGGCCGACAAGGAACAAATGAACCGCGCCACGCCGACCACCTGGGGCGGCAGCATTCCGGTGCCGCGCATCGTCACGCTGGTCGGTGATGCCGAGCAGGATGCGACTTATGGCTGGTTCAATTTCAAGGCGCCGGTCGCCGGTGGCGAGTTCTATGCCTTCGGTGGTTTGTCGGAGCGTGAATCGGTATCGCTGGGCTTTTTCCGTCCGCCGGGCAGTGGTCGCAACATCGACAGCATTTTCCCCAACGGCGTCACCCCCGCGCTCGGGCTGGTCTCGGATGACACCTCGGTCGTGGTCGGCTGGAACACCGATATCGGCAGTGAATGGACACTGGACATGTCCTACAGCTTTGGCGAAAACACCTACGACTTCTACAACCGCCGCTCGCTGAACGTCTCCTTCGGTCCGAACAGCCCCACCTCGGCCTATGACGGCGGTCTGGAATTCAATCAGGAGATTTTCAATCTCGATATCGCCGGTGATTTCGACGCCGGTCACCTCGCCGTCGGCGCCGAATTCCGTACCGACGGTTATGTGATCAACGCCGGTGAAGAAGTGTCCTACCTGCACTACCCGATCGAACGCGGCACCGGCATGCCCTGCACACAGGACTCACCGGTGCAGGACCCGAGTCACCCCGGCTGCACACCATCGGCACCGGGCATGCAGGGTTTTGCCGGCTATCGTCCGGAGCAGGAGCTGGACAAGTCGCGGGAATCGTTCTCGCTGTACGCCGACTGGGAATCGCAGCTGACTGACGCATTCGCCTACGGTCTGGCGCTGCGTTACGAAGACTACTCCGACTTCGGCGACAAGATGTCTTACCGCATCTCCGGCCTGTACACCGTCAATGACGATATCTCGCTGCGCGCCAACCGCTCGACCGGCTTCCGCGCACCGGGCGTGCAACAACAGTATTTCACCCAGCGCTCGATCACCTCGTCCGGCACGCAATTGATCGATTCGCTGACCATCAGCCCCGGCTCCGATCTCGCCAACCAGCTCGGCTTTTACGATCTGAAAGAAGAAGAGTCGCTGTCGCACAGCATGGGCATTGCCTATGCCGGCCCGATCTGGACCAGCACCTTCGACGTCTATCGCATCGAAGTGGATGACCGCATCGTGTTCTCGCGCTCGCTGAGCAAAGGCGCGGTCAATGCAGAGGTCGATGCCGTGCTCAACAGCGTGACCGGTCTCGGTGCCGTCAACACCTTCACCAACGCAGTCGACACCCAGACCGACGGTTTTGACTGGGTGAACATCTGGCGTCTGGCGATGGATGGCTACAGCCTGCAGCTGGAAGCCTCGCTGCACATGAACAACAACACGGTCACCGGCCTGCACACCAGCTCCAGCATTGTGCCGGCATCGGTGGTGTTCGGCCCCGGTCAGGAAACCCTGCTCGAAGATGCCCAGCCGGCGCGCAAAGCGGTATTCGGCGCCACCTGGAAATTCGACAACTGGGGCATCACCGGCCGCGCCAACTACTACGGCGAAGTCAGCGCCGGCCCGCAGTCGGACTACACGCTGAAGCGTTTCACCTGGGGCGCGAAGACCATTTTCGATCTGGTCGGCAACTACCGCGTCACCGAACACTTCCGCATCGACGCCGGCATCCTCAACGCGTTCAACACCTATCCGGATTCGTGGAACGCCGATGTCAGCGACGGCCTGAGCACGCTCGGCTTCAAATACGGCTGGGAATCACTGCCCTTCGGTCTGGCCGGTCGCCAGTACTACATCCGTGGTGAATACACGTTCTGATGGTCTGTGCAGCGTGCAAACGGGCGCCAGTTGGCGCCCGTTTGCTTTCGGGTGTATTGCGCCGCGTGATCGTTTATGTGGAACGAGCAGCTTGATCGCGCAATTCGCAATCCCCGCCAAGCCCCTCAATTTCAAGGCGGGGAGATAAATTTGCTTCTCCTCTTCCCTGAGAAGGGGACAGAGGGGTGGTGGAATTGTGCAATGCAGCCCGCCGCTTCAACGACGTCAGCGCCACACCACAAAAAATCGAAACCACACAACCACTCAACGCGTCACAGCTTACTTCGCCGCAAACCCCTCCCGATCATGCACTTCGCCGTGCAGCACCACGTTTTCGATCTGCAACCAGTGTTCGACGTTTTCCAGCGGATTGGCCGACAACAGCAGCAGATTGGCGACGCGGCCGGTTTCCAGCGTGCCGTAGTCGGCTTCACGTTTCAGCAGTCGGGCGTTGTTGATTGTCGCCGCTTCAAGAATCGCGCGCAGTGACACGCCGGCAGCGGCCATGTCGCGCATTTCCAGATACGAGCTGTAGCCGGGTTGATGCGCATAGGTCGGTGACGAGGGCGTGTCACTGCCCAGCGACAGCGGATGACCGGCGTCGTGCAGCGCTTTCATCGCCGCCGCACCGCGTGCGCCGACGCTGCGAAAAATTGCGGCGATTTCTGCATCCGCCTGACCGGGAAAATCCGCCGCCAGTTCTTTTTTGAACCATTGCGCGTCCGGCTGGCGATAGCGTGCGCGCAGCGCTGCCGGCGTGGATTTTTTCAGCCAGGGATCGTCGAGCACGCCGGCATCAAACAGCGCCCCCATGCGCTGCATGACCTGCAAAGTCGGCTGATAGCCGATGCCCTGAGCCTGCACACGTTTGAGCGCGGCCTGCAGTGCTGGAGGCAGGGTTTGCTGCTCACGCGCCGCGCGCGCGTCCTCGTCAGCGATACCGGTCCAGTTCCAGACGCCGTGCACCAGCACATCGACCGGCACATCGAGCGCGATTTGCAGCATGTCGTAGGCGTTGGCGTGGGCGAACACCGGCAGGCCACGGGCGTGCGCGGCGCGGCGGATGCGTTGCAGCGTGTCCAGGCTGTACAGCGGCAGATGATCGGCAGCGCCGAAACCGTTTTCGATAAACACTTTCACGCAGTCGGCACCGCTGTCGGCGAGACGCTGGACCACTGCTTCCGGGCTGTGCGCCCGCGCGTCCGGGCCAAACAGTTTTTGCCACAGCGATTGCTGTTCCGCTTCGATGATCACCGGACTCGGTCCGCTGACGGTGTCGGCTTCGGCATGATCGGCACTGTAACCACCGGCCATCGGCGCCGCGCCACAACGGAACAGATCCGGACGCTGCGGCTGACGGCGAAAATCCGCCAGACCTTTGCTGCTGGCCGCCAGACTCAGCACCTGCGTGAAGCCGAAATAGAGATAGCTGCGCGGTTCCTGCTGCACATATTGCGCATGCAACGCGCTGTAGTCCGACAGGCCGGCGTGCAGGCCCGGTACCTGACCGACGTGCACGTGCGCGTCCATCAGCCCCGGCGTCAGGTATTTGCCGCGACCGTCGAGCACCGGCACGCCGGGCTCGGTACGAATCGGCGTGGCGCTGGTCTCCGCGATGCGGCCATTGCGGATCAGCACATGCTGGTGTGTGGCGATCTCCGGCAAATGCGCCGAGATCAGATTGACATCATGGATCAGCAAATCAGCGGCCTGTGTCGTGCCGCCCATCACTGCCAGCATTGCCGCAAAAATGTGTCGGGTGCTCGTGTTCATGTTGTGTCCCTGTTTCGTGCTGATGATTTTGGCGGTGTTCATGCCAATGTTCTGGTTTGAGTTACCGGTTTGAGTTTTCGGCTTGTCTGCAGGACTGCGCGCCTGTCCCGCGTTCATCGGCAGGACAAGCGCACACAACCCGCACAATGCTTGCCGCACTTACGGACGCAGAACGCCGTGTCGGCGCAGGAAATCACTGATGCGTTGAATGGCTTCGTCATGGATCGCGGCACGCGCCCGGGGGCCGCCGTCTTCACAGACAAACTGTTCGCCGCTTTCCGCCAGTACGGCCCTTGCTGTCGGCGCGCACAGCGGCATGAAACTGAAGTGTGTGGCATCGGCAATGCGCTGCACCTCGACCTTGCCGGCGAGCAGCGGCAGCACCGGATCGATATGCGTGGCCGGCGGCAATTGTTGATCCTGTCCGGCGATCAGCAACATCAGCGGCGCAGGCTGCCCGGCCAGCGAGCGGGCGATGATTGCCTCGCTGAAACCCGGAGCAATGGCGACAGCGGCGCGCAGATCCGGCAGCGCACTGTCGCCGCGCGTGGCCGCGAAATGCGCGTCGTCCAGTTGCTCCAGCACGGGTCGGAAATAGCGGCAGGCGCCATCGTCATGCAGACGGCAGAACACTGGAAAAGCAGCGAGCTCGACACGCAGGCCAGCGGCAAGCATGGCGGTAGTGCCGCCCAGCGAGAAACCCACCACCGCAACACGCGCCGGATCGATGTGCGACGACCACGCGCCCTGCAGCAATTGTTCGCGCATCAGGCGCAGGTCCAGCGGTTGATCGCGCAGTTGCAAAATCGACCGTTCATCGTAGGCAAAACGGCCACTGGAGCCGGGATGCCAGGCGGCAGCGACAATCGCCCCCTGTTTCGCCAGCGCCGTACCCAGCCAGGCCAGCGTTTCCGGGCTGCCGCCGGTGCCGTGCGCGAGCAGGATCAGCGGCCGCCGCTCAGCGCCAGCCAGCGGCGCATCGGGCACTGCGGCATAGCCGGCTCGAATACGGCTGACGTCCAGCGTTTGTACGCGTGCATCGGTCGTCGGATACCAGATGCGCAGCGGAAACTCGCCGTGCCGATCATCGCCGCGCAACACGTCATCGCGCTGGCCGGCGTATGAACCATGGACCGAGACTTGTGCGTGAGTAACAGAAAACTGCGCGTGATCGGCGACAAGCTGCCCGGCGTTTGGCAAGGAGAACGCTGCGTCCATTTCATGGGCCGTCGCGGTCCCCCCTGCCGTCAACAGCAGCGCGAGCGTGCCAAGGTGACACCTGATCCGGTGACGAGTATTTTTTGCTGAAACGTACGCCGACATGCTGGAACTCCTGCTGGTTGTTCGTATTGCGTGGTGCGGGTTGTGTGGTGCGAGTTGCGTGGTGCGAGTTGTGTGGTGAGATTTGTAGCGGCGTATCGCCCTGCAAACTGGCAACGTGGTTTGAAACCAACCTCGCCCGGATTGAGATTCAGCGCCGTTCACGTTCAGACTTCACCGCGCCATAAGCACCTGTGCCTTGCCTGCGTCGTCGTGCGTCGTCGTGCCCCCTCATGCGCCGCCCCAGTTTTCGCACCGACTGCCGAAGCGCGCTGAAATGCAACACTGTTTTCCGCACAAGCCTGTTTTCCGCACAACACGGTTTCCCGCACCAGCCACCGCTGATCGCTTCATGGCGCACGCAAGCTGTGCCGCGCCAGCGGCTTGCCGGCAACGATCACTGTGTGAAGGTGGCGAAACGCGGTAACGTCCTGCAGCGGATTGGCATCAAGCAACAACAGATCCGCACGCAGACCCACCGCAATGCGCCCGCGATCGTTCAGGCCAAACGCGCGCGCATTGTCGATTGTCGCGGCGCGCAGGATGTGCGCCGGGCTGAGGCCGGCGCGTTGCCAGCCCTGCATTTCCCAGAAGCCGTTCAAACCCGGCGGATTGCCCCAGCCGGCGCCACCCACGGCTGTGTCCGTGGCAAACAACAGGCGGCCACCGGCTGCGGCATGGCCGGCAATACCGCGTTCATAGCGTTGGATGTGGGCGCGCAAAGCCGGCGGCAGGTTGGCGGCCGTGGCCGGTGCACCCAGGGCACGCTCCAGCGTCGGCTGCATGCGCTGCAGAAAGTCGTCGCGCTGACGCTGGGCGTCGCCGCGCAGGTAGTCGAGATAGTCCTGACTGAGCACGCGGCGCCAGTCGGGGTCATCAAGCAGCGCCGGCTCGAACATCGACAGCGGCGTGTTGCGCAAGGTTTGCAGCGTCGGCTGCAGGCCGATACCGCTGGCGGCAATCTGCGCCTGCACGGCCTGTACGACGAGCGGCGGCGGCGCGTCTTCGTAGCGCATGTCCGGCCATTCCCAGAGTCCGTGGGCAAAGACATCGACGCCGGCGGCCAATCCAAGCCGGAAGCCCTCCGGCGTGGTTGCATGCAGAACCACTTTCAGGCCGGCCGCATGGGCGGCCTGCACCAGCTCGCGGACGATGGCCGGCGACGGCAGGGCAAACGCCGGAGGCGAAGCGCCCGGCCACCACAGCGCTTCCTCGTAATAAATCTTGATGCAGCGCGCACCGGCGGCGACGCGGGCGGCGACCACGGCTGCCGGCGTATGCGCCGCCGGGTCCAGCCCGGCCGGCAGTTCCGGCGTGCGGTGGCGGTCGTGCAGGAAGGCCGGTTGGGCGGCAAAGAACGCCGCGTCGCTGTCGTAGTCGATGCGCTGAAAATCGTTGGACAGGAGCACGCCCTGCCCACAGTGCTGGAGGTCCGGGCGGTCGGGCGCCGCCAGGAAGGTGGCGTTGGCCGCTGCATCGGCGTTCAGTTCGATGAGCGTGGTGTAGCCCCAGTACAAATAGCTGCGCGGTTGCTGGCGCTGGAAACCGGCAAAGAGCGCCGGGTAGTCGCGGCTGTAGCGCGGCTTCAGCCCGGTGGCGTGGTAGAGGTGAACATGGCTGTCGATCAGCCCCGGTGTCAGATAGCGGCCGGCGCCGTCGAGGGTCTGACGGGCCGCGCGCCAGTCTCCGGCAGCACCAATCTGGACGATGCGGCCATCCGCCACCCAGACGCTGGTCGGCGTCGACAGGCTGTTGTGTTCGGGATCGACCAGCTGCACGTCGCGGATGAGCAGGTCGGCTTCGGCCGCCAACGGCGCCGGGCCGGACGGCAACAGCGGGGTGATCAGCAGGGCGGCGATCAGCGGCAGGAGGGCGAAAGCAGGGCGGGGCATGATCGGGTCCGGCGTCCGGGAAACAGGGAGCCCAGCCTGCCCGGCGACCGGCCGACGCGCCTGAAGCGCCACGGAAATTGCTCTGAAGTTTTTCTGAAGCGCCGGTGAAGCGCGCGCTGATCAACGCGGAATCAACCACTTGGCGCATAATCGTCGCCCTGTCCTCCGTCGACACCGGTCCCGCTTCCGCCCATGACTCCGGATGTTCCTGCCGCCCCGTCCACGCCTGTCGCCGGTCATCCTGCCGGCGCGCAGGCGCATGCCGATGCTCCGGTCTGCTGGCAACTGGGCCCCTGGCAGGTCTGGCCGGCGCGCAATCTGCTGATCGGCCCGGACGGTGAACGCGTGCTGGAGCCGCGGGTGATGGCGGCGCTGGAGCAACTGCTGCAAGCCGGCGAGCACACGCTCGGCGACGAACGCCTGATGACCGGCGTCTGGGGCGCGCAGGTGGTGTCCGACGCCTCGCTGTACAAGGTCATTGCCGAACTGCGCAAGGCGCTCGGCGACGCCAGCAAGCCTTACCGCTACATCGAGCGGGTCAGCGGCAAGGGTTACCGGCTGCTGCTGCGCGGCGAACGCCACACGGATGCCGGCCTTGCGCCGGCGGCTGAACCTCCGCGTGCCAGCGGCAGCGACCACGCAGCGGCAAGCACTCCTGCGAACGCCGGCACCGCGACTACTGTGGCGGCAGAAGGGACAGCAAAACCGGCGACGGAAGCGGCAAACAATTCGGCTGAAGCCACTGCATCCGCTATCCCTGCTACTTATGTCCCAGCCGCTCCGGCCACCCCGCCACTGACCACCACTCCACCGACCACCGCCCTGCCGCCCACCACCCTGCCACCCACCACCAACCCGGCCGCCCGCGCCGGCCGTTCCCGCGCCTACGCCGCGCTGCGCACCGTGCTGCTGCTGGCGCTGGCGCTGCTGGTATCGGTCTGGGTGCTGACTTCGGGCTGGCGCGACGCGCTTCAGGAGGGCGACCCTGCGGCTGATCCGGACCCGGCCGGTTCGCCTGCCGTCACCGCATCTGCACCCGCCTCGCCCCCCGAGCTCACCGCCTCCGGCTCCGCGACCACCTCGCCACCGACGCCAGACGCCGGCGCGCCGCGCCAGCGTCTGGCCCTGTTGCCGCTGCGTGCCGCGCCCGGCCTGCCGGAATGGTGGGCGCCGGGCTTCAGCGATGGCCTGCATCAGGCGCTGGCGACGCGCGCCGGCCTGCAACTGATGCGCCAGCCGGCCAGCGCCCGACCGGCCGGCGACGCCGACGAAACCCGTGACACCGATGCCAGCGCCCTGCTGAACACCCTGAACACCGACGCCCTGCTCGACGGCCATATCGCCGCCAGCGGCGACACGCTGCGCATCACCCTGCGCTATCTGCAGCGCCGCGACGGCCAGTTGCTGCGCGACAGCCTGACCGTCAGCGGCCGGCGGGATGCCCTGCCCCAGCTGCAGGCCGATGTGCAAACCGCGCTGCAACGCTGGTGGCCGGCGGCCAGCCCGCTGACCGCGATGGCGGCGAGCACCGACAACGCCGCCTGGGAAGCCTGGCTGCTCGGCCGCTGGTACTGGGCGCAGCGCACGCCGGCCAGCCTCGACAAGGCCATCGCCGCGTTCCAGCAGGCGCTGCGTCTCGACCCGCAGCTGGCGCTGGCCCGCGTCGGTCTCTGTGACGCCTTTCATTTCCAGTATCTGTACGCCGACGCCCGGCTCGATCAGGCGCTGGCGCGCTGCGAACCGCTGCTGCGCGAAGCCCTGCAGTTGTCGCCCGGCCTGCCGCAGGCGCTGGCGAGTTACGGCCTGCTGCGCAGCTCGCAGGGCGACAGCGCCGGCGCGCGCAGCTTTCTCGATCAGGCGCTGGCCGCCGCGCCCGGCGACCCGAACGTCTGGCTCTGGCGCTCGGAGGTCGAGCGGGCGCAGGGCGAGCTGGGCGCGGCCCTCAACAGCCTGCGCCGCGCCGAACAGCTTGATCCGCTGTCGGCCATCATCAAGCGCCATCTGACCTATGTGCTGGCCCAGCACGGCCGCCTGCGCGAGGCGCGCGCCACGCTGCAGGAGGCGCTGCGGCTCGAACCCGGTTACGCGCACCGCGCCAGCGACGAGCTGGAAACCCTGCCGCCGACCGTGGCCCGCGCCCGTGCCTTTCTCGACTGGGCCGGCACGCGCCGCAGCCCCTTCGACGAAGGCGCGCCGGAACGTGATCTGGCCCGGCGCATCAACATGGCGCTGCTGCACATCACGCTCGGCGAGCTGGCGCAGGCCGGCGCCCTGCTCAACACGCCGGCGCTGCAGGACAGTCACCATCCCTATCTGTTGTTTGCGCGCGCCAGTCTGGCGCTGGCGGCCGGCGACATGGCCGGCGCCGAAGCCCAACTGCGGGCACGCATGGCCCTGCAACCGGACAATCCCCAGCTCGAACGGCCGCTGTTTCTGCTACAGACGCTCAAGGGTGAACGCGCGGCGGCGCGGCGCGCTTTCCTGCAGCGCTTTCCGCAATTCAGCTCGGTGCCGGACACGCTCGACCTTGACGCCTGGCCGCTGATCGTCAGCTGGCTCTACGTCGCGGATGAGCATGAGCGCCGGCAATGGGCACCGCTGCTGCGCGCCCGGCAGGCGGAGCTGCAAGGTTTCGACAGCGCCAGCGTCGGCATCGCCCTGATCCAGAGCGGCGAAACCGCAGCCGGCGAAGCCGAGCTGGCGCGCTGGCTGGACGCCGGCGGCCTGCCCTTCCCCGGCGAAGATTTCGTCATGCCCGAACAGCATCCGGTCTGGCAAAGTCTGCCACCGGCCCTGCGCGCGCAATTGGCGCGCAACCGTCAGGCGGTACGCGCATCGGCATCACCGTGAGCACATCGCCCCACAGACAGGAGTCATCGCTTTGCTGCGTTCCGCATTGAAAACATCCTTCACCGCACCGTTCACCGCTCGTGCGCTTGCCAGCGCGCTGTTGCTGACGCTGAGCACAACAAACGTCGCCGCCACCGTTGAAGAACAGCGTCTGGAAAAAGCGCGCGCGGACATGCCGGCACTGTTCGGCTCACTGCAAAGCGCGCTGGAGCAGTTCAGCGCAAACTGGCCGCAATTTGCCCGCATCGCCGACGCCGAAGCCCGCGTGGCCGCGCTCGGCCGGCAGCTGTTTGCGCTGCAACGCGCGAGCGTGCAAAGCGGCGCGCAGGCCGATGATCGGCCGCTGTACTGGGCGCGTCTGTTTGTCACCCGCACGCTGCGCGATGCCGCCACCGGTTTCGCTGCCGACGCCGCCACGCGCGAAACACTGGTGCAGTTGTTTGAACGACACAGTCGCGGCATCTCCGATATCGACTGGCAGCCGCGCGCGCCGCAGCGCCGTCGCGTGTTCATCACCGGCTTCGATCCGTTCCTGCTCGATCGCCACATCAACCAGAGCAATCCGTCCGGTCTCGCCGCGCTGATGCTGGATGGCAAACTGCTGCGCGCCGGCGATCAGGAAATTGAAATTGAAGCCGTGCTGATCCCGGTGCGCTATGCCGACTTTGATCAAGGCCTGATCGAAAATCTGCTGACGCCGCTGTACCGCGAGACACTTTACAGCGAGAGACAGTACCGCGAGACACTGTACCGCGAGACACTGGGCGGCGCGGCGCAAACGGATCTGGTCGCCACCATCAGCATGGGCCGTCGCGAGTTTGATCTGGAACGGTTTCCCGGACGCCGGCGCAGCGCCGCCGCGCCCGACAACCTGAATGTGTACAGCGGCGGTTCGCTGAGCGCGCCGGTTGTGCCGCTGCTGAACGGCGCGCCGCTCGACGGCCCCGAGTTTGTCGAATTCAGTTTGCCGGCAGCGGCGATGCAAAGCGCACAAGGGCCCTACAAGATCAACGACAACTGCCAGGTGCAAACACTGGAAAAAAGTTTCTGCGCGCTGTCGCTGGCCGATCTGCACGACGCGACTGCCGTGCAGGGCGGTGGCGGTGGCTATCTGTCCAACGAGATCTCCTACCGCGCAATCCGCCTGCGCGATCAACTCGGCGTCACGCTGCCGGTCGGCCACATCCACACACCGGCGATTCGCCAGTTTGAGCCGGAAGCAGAACTGCAGATCGTCGGCCAGATTGAACAGATGCTGCGCGCCGCCGCAAGCGCGATCACCACCACCATCCCGACGACCACAACGACCACCACGACCACAAAAACGTCGCCGGCCGGCAAATAAACGGGCGCGCACGCGCCAGCCAGATCACCGGGCAACAGGAGAACGGATTTGTTTGACTCGGACCTGAGCGTCGTACTGCTGACGCTGATGATTTTTCTGGCCGCAACGCTCTACGCATCGGTGGGACACGGCGGCGCCTCCGGTTATCTGGCCGCGATGGCCCTGCTCGGCGTAGCGCCGGAGGTGATGAAGCCGGCGGCGCTGACGCTCAATGTGCTGGTCGCCGGTATCGCCACGTTCAAGTTCTATCGCGTTGGCGCCTTTTCCTGGCGGCTGTTTCTGCCGCTGATCGCCACATCAATTCCCTGCGCATTTATCGGTGGCAGCCTGCAACTGCCCGGCGAAATTTACAAACCCCTGGTCGGTGTCGTGCTGATCTACGCCGCCGGCCGATCATTTTTTACCGCCGGCAACTATCAGGCACTGGAACAGCCGAACATTTCCCTGCCCCTGCTGCTCGTCTGCGGCGCCGCAATCGGATTGCTGTCGGGCTTGACCGGCGTCGGTGGCGGCATTTTTCTCAGTCCGATTTTGCTGATGCTGCGCTGGGCCGACACCAAAGTGATCTCCGGCATTGCCGCCGCTTTCATCGTTGTCAATTCACTGGCCGGACTGGCAGGACTGGTGACCCAGGGCGCGACGCTGCCCGATGGCATCGGCGGCTGGGCGATAGCCGCCGTCCTCGGCGGCTGGCTCGGCGCCGAATACGGCAGCCGCAAACTGACGCGCCCGGCCATACAGCGACTGCTGGGCGTAGTGCTACTGATTGCCGGCATCAAAATGGCGTTTGCGATCTGACATGCGCGACGGATGATCGTCCGCCCAGTAACGACACCATGTGTCACCAGCGAACAGCACCGCGCAAGAGCACACTATCTGGCCTGAATTGCAGGCCCTGAATTACAGGTCTGAATGACAGGTTCTGAATTGCAGATTCCGGATTGCTGGCCCGGAATTGCCGCTCCCGAATCATCTGTCCCGATTCACGCCGGCCCGCATCAAAATCGGCGCAGCCCGCTCTTCATCATTCCACACAACGCGCCGCGCTATTCCACACAACGCGCCGCGCTCTCTCCGTCGAGACGCACAGACTGTCTCCCACGCAAGGAGAAAAGATCTTCCCTCCCTCGCCCCTCGCGGGAGAGGGCTGGGGAGAGGGGAGAGAGAGGAAACAGGAGAAGCGCGCAATGTGATCAGAAGCGCAGCAGCTTACCGGTTCAGCGGATATTCATGACCGTGACTGATCGCCTCGGTGAAACTGACGGCCGCGCCGTAATCAATTTCCATCTGCTTGTGGAAATAGGTTTCGTAGCAATCCAGCCCGCAGAAATACTCGGTGTACTGCTCCCCCTCCGGCGTCAGCGCCGCAGACAACGGGATCTCGCGCCGGCAGGTTGAGCAGGCAAGCTGGCTGTAATCCGCGCCAGCCGATTCGACAGACCACAAGGCAGACATATTGGCGCACTCCCCGAGAACACGACACGCCAGAAAACTATAGGGTCGGCCCGTCGGAAGTGTAGAAACATGAGGATCTATTGCCCGAATTACAGAGAGCGCGAAGGACTAAGCCTCGATCGCGAGCGATTGGTTGAGCACGCACGTACAAATTGGATAGTCATCAACGTAGGCCGGATTCGGCACGCAGCGACAATCCGCCATTTCATCACCCGACCATACAGCACAAGCCCAAAAGGTTCCGTCGCATCACAAGAAAAGGTGGTTTGCTTTTCGAATCCCCCCTACATCCGCCGCCATACGCGCAATCGTCAGAGGTGTCTTGTACGCTTGCGAAAAAGATGGCGAGTCCTCCATCGGTTCAGACAACCAACTATCCGCTGCTCAGAAAGTGAAATTAGAGCCATGGAAAACAATCCCGTGCCTACAAACACACGCCCATAAGCATTATTTCCTTGCTCAAACGAGCAAAGGTCGCATTGAAACAGTGAGATGGCTACCCCGCACACCGCAAAAGCAAGTATGGAAAGTCGAGCCCGTGCCTTGCTGACCGAAAGCAATTTCTCCTTGAATAGCTCGCTTCTATCCCATATTAGAATTCCGAGCATAAGAACTATGAACGACGTTCCTGTGCTTGGCGCTCTTACTGAAGCGTCGACGACTACGTTCAGATATCCAGCCTCCCAAACAGCCAATACAAGGAATGTCAGGGCCATCAGATATCGAACAATCATGGTTGGCATTGACATTTTTCCCATGCCTCCTTGTATGCCGCAATGGCTCCGGCTGGCCCGAGTATTTTTGACAGTGCTTTAAAACTAATAGCTTTCACCTTTGCTGCGTCCGCCCTGTTTAACCTACCTCGATTTACGGAATATGAAACAGAGTTGTCACGCGCGCGCGACACCAGCCTTTCAGAGCGGGCCGAGTACTGCCCAGCAGCGTAACCCGCCACGTGCCCAGCAACGGCATATGGCGTTTTTTCGCCATAGTTCCCCACCTCGAAAAAATTTTCTCCGTCCACAGGGTTAATTCCTACACCGGATACGTCCATAGCAAGCGAGAGATAGGCCGTTAACGGAACCATATCAATCAACAAATCCGCAATCGCCTCCTTCTCGCAAGCAGTGAACTCTCGCTCTTCGCCAGGCCGTGGAACAGGCAAGTACCCGGGACCGAAAATGTCTATTAAGCCAAATTTGTCGATGCCTCCAGTTGGACTTGCCCCCACATACCCATACGTATTAACTCCACCCTCCAACCCAATCGGATCACTCTCGATATACCGCCCCGTCACCGGGTCGTAGTCGCGGAAGTAGTTGTAGTGCAGTCCGGTTTCCTGATCGTAAAGCTGGCCGGGGAAGCGCAGGTTGAATTTCAGCGCTACGCCGTTTGTAAGTCCCCCGTAAACTCGGTCCACGCATAATCAGATGTCCCGGACACCAACCGTGTCAAAGGAGACCGTTCATGCGCAAGAGCAAGTTCAC
>JAYSEY010000002.1:0-264056 GCA_041913605.1 Permianibacter sp. | reverse complement strand
CAATTCTGGCGCGGCTGGGGCGTGTTTCTTTGCCTTCTTTCTTTGCACGAGCAAATAAAGAAGGTCGCCCGCCGGTGCGAATACCGGCAAGCCCGAATCACGAAAGTCGATTGAATCGAGAGTACGATTTCGCTGCGCGAATCGTACCTACTACGATGCCTGATTCGGGTGACACAACATGCAACAGCGATCTTGCCGTCACCATCAATCCATCTGCTGCAAACTCAGCACGCGAAATCCGTCTTCGCTGGTGATGCAGGCGTAACGGCCGGCAGGTTGATAGGCGCCGGAAGGCTGGCGGGAGGCGACGCTGAGCTGGTAGTGACGGGCGAGAATCTTTTTGCCGGCGTATTCGAACGGCGCCAGCTTGCCATCGCTGCTGGCGGTAATACGCAGGCTGTCGGCATCGGTCACGCCAAGTTCACCGCGCAGGCGTTCACCACAGATGCCGGACGTCGGCGCCTTGCTGCCGTCGGCACGTACGTTCAGTTCCTTTGCATCCGGTGCGCACGGCACCTGACTGAAGGTATCGCCACAGCGATACACCTTTTCGGCCGCCTGCACCGGTTGTGTGGCCGCAGGCAACACGCACAAGAACAACAGCCCCAGGAACAACACGTTCAGCATTGACAGATCAGGCTTCAGCAATTTCATGCGCAACATGTTCGACTCCGTTTTCAGACCGGCACGTGCTGCGTTTATCCCTGCAGCATGAATGTTTCGTATTCCAGCTGGTTCAGTTTGCGCGACAGCACGAACAATCCGGCAAAGCCGGTCAGGCTGACGGCCAGCGCGAAACCATAGCCGAATGTTTCCGCGCCCGCCCACAAGCTGGCGAGCGTGAACACGACGTTGCTGATCAGGAACAGCACCGACAACATCAACGCTTCGCGCCGGGCATCGAGATAGAACATCACGTTGAGGATGGCCATCAGCAACACCTGCACGCTGACCGCGACGACATCGACGTAGAAAAGGTGGATGTAGAGCGGCGAAATGCCGATGGCCTGCAGCAGATCGCGGCCCCAGAGTATGCACAGCGCCACAGTCAGGCCCTGCACCTTGAAGATCTCATAGATGCCCTGACGCGCGGTGTAAACCATGCGGTCCTTGCGGTATTCGATGTGCTGCAGCGTGTCGCCCTCGCGCACGGCACGATAGAAGCGATCGTATTCCTCGGCAAAATCCGCCTCCATGCGCACCAGAAACACCGCCATGCCGGGCAGGATGAACAGGTAGGCGAGGAAAATCGGCAGGTCGTAAATCAGAGAGGCACGCAGCGGGCCGATCACGGCTTCCGAGGTGTAGGGCCAAAACCAGAAAATGAATTTGTCGATCCAGACCGCAAGGTTGTACACCACGCCCATCACGAACAGCGACGGGAATATCTTGCGCCGGTCGAGGAAGTCAAAACGCAGCAGCGTGTCGCCGGGATATTCACGGACGATGACAAACAGATAGGCAAACAGCAGCCCGCTGTGGCCGATCAGCACACCGGCGAGCAAACCTTCGACACCGAAGCGCGCCAGCACGGTCGCGCTGAGAATGGCCGCAGCATAGCCAGCCGCCATGATGCGGATCAGGCGCTGATAGGCCTTCATGCCGGACAGGAAGATCAACACCAGCCAGAGATTGCACAGCACCACAAAATTGCCGATCAGCAGCAATTTGAATGCCGAGGATTCATCAAAAGCAAACAGTGTGAACGGCAGCGACAACAACAGCGACGCCAGCGTGGTGACGACAATGGCGCCGAGCAGATTGGGCAAAACGATGCGCGGCTGTTTGGCAAACAGGCGGTCCGAGACAAAGCGTGTGAACAGCAACTGCATGCCACCGGTCAGGATCAGCGAACAGGCCATCAGATAGGTGACGCAGATCTGGAACTGGTTGATTTGTACCTGGCCGACATCGAGCGCAAAGGCCAGCACACCGATCAGCATGACGCCGAGAATGGACAGCACCCACGGCCCGCCGCTGATCAGGCCGGCGTAGCCATAGGCCTTGATCAGCGCCGCGTAACTGTCGCGGGCCATGATCTTGCGAATTTCAAATCCGATACCGGCCATGTTCTGCAGTGTCCGTGTCAGGCGTCGTGCGCGGCGCGCGGGCTTGTGGGGTTTGCAGCGTCTGCCGCGTTTGCCGGACTCGCTGATGCGGTAGCTGGCGTTTGCGCCAGTACATCGCCATACAGCTCGCGGTAAGCGGCGAACATTTGCCGATCGTCGTAATGGGTTTGCACGCGTTTCAGACCGGCCGCCTGTGCAGCACGCCAGCGCGGCGCATCGGCGAGCAGTTCGTACGCGGCGGCGGCGGTAGCTTCCGGATCGGCAATCGACACCACCGCGCCGGCGACGCCAATCTGCCGGTCTTCTTCACTGCTGCCTTCGATGAGTTCGCGACAGGAACCGACATCCGTGGCCAGACACGGCACACCGGCGGCAAACCCTTCGAGGATCACCAGCGGCATGCCTTCGGAGATCGAGGTCAGCACCATCAGGCCCATTTTCGGCAGGATCTCGGCGACGTTCTGGAAGCCGAGAAACTTGACGTTGTTTTCCAGACCGAGTGAACGCACCAGCTCTTTGCATTCGGCGACGTATTCCGGATCTTCATCCTCCGGGCCGACCAGCCAGCCTTCCGCTTCCGGCAGGCGTGACACCAGCACGCGCATGGCGCGGATAAACGTTTTGATGTCCTTGATCGGCACCACGCGACCGATCAGTCCGAGCACCGGCGGTACGCTGTCGCTGCGCTTGGCGAGCGCATCGGCGTAACGCGCCAGCGGAATGCCGTTGGTGATCACGCGGGTACGTTCGGCGGCGGCACCATCGGCGATCTGGCGCGTCCGGTTGCCTTCGTAGAGCGTGACGATGGGATCGGCCTGGTTGTAGGTAATGCGGCCCAGTGTTTCGAAAAACCGGATCCACAGACCGCGGATGTACCCCATTTCTTCATGCAGCGTGTTGCTGACGTCGTCGTTGTGATCGCGGATCCAGGTAGCCTGGGCGAGGTCGATTTTTCGTTCTTTGGTGTAGATGCCGTGTTCGGTCAGAAGAAACGGAATGCCGCGCTGGAGTTTGATCATGGCGCCGAGCAATCCGGCGTAACCGGTGGAAATGGCGTGCACGGCGCGCACCGGCGGCAGCTTGCGGGCGATTTCAGCCAGAACGAACAGCGGCGCGTGCATGGTGCGCACGGCCCAGAAATAATCGACGAACGACGGCTCGGTGCAGCGCTCGCGATATTGTTCGGTGACGTAGTCATACGAGGCGCGGCTGTAGAGAAAATCCGCGCGGTTGATACCGCCCTGCTCGCCCAGCCGCGAGAACGCGTTCAGCAGATCAGCCACCGGCATGTCGCGCAGCGCGCGCATTGATTCATGCAGGCGTGCGGTGTCGGCGAACGCGGCGCGATCACCTTCGCGCCGGGCCGGCCGGTCCTGTTTCAGGTCCAGCAGGTAATGAGTTTCGAAATGGCTGACGTTGTCGGGGAATTTGTACTGGGCCTTGCCGTATTGCGACGGATCGCCACCGACAAAGATCACGGCGAATTTCAGGTGCGGCAAACCGGCGATGATCTGGTGCACCCACGACGACACACCGCCGCGCACATAGGGATAGGTGCCTTCCAGCAGCAGGGCGATATCGGCGACCGGCTCCTGCGCTGTCAGCGGTCCGGTTTGCGCATTCATGACGGTACTCCGCTAATGCTGTCGTTGTTGCTGTTGTTGCTGTTGTTGCTGTTGTTGCTGATGTTGTTGCCGTTGTTCACGCTGCACCAGTAATCCCTGATCCGCGCCAGACGCCGGCCGCGCTCGCCTTGCGGCGCCATGCGCATCCAGCGGGCGACATCTTCGTAACGCCGTTCGCGAAACGCCAACTCCGCACACCAGCTCGCCAATGCCCGATCCGTCACGCCGCTTTCGCTGGCGCGGCGCAGCGCCACGCCAGCGCGCGCCAGATCGTTCTGCTCCAGCGCAATGCGTGCGTACAGCACCCAGAGCGCGCCATCGGCACGCGTGCTCAGCGCCGCTTCGGCATGGCCGCGGGCGCGCGCCAGCCAATGCAGGCGCACGGCGCCGTGCACCAGTTGTCCGTACACCAGTTCCCAGCACAGCGCCGCCATCACGCGGTGTATGGCGGCCGCGCGTGCCGGCGGCGCTTCTTCCAGATCGTCCTGCAATTGCTGGATGCGTTCAGCGAGCTGTTTTTCTTTGCCATCAAGCATGGCGTAGGCGAGCAGGCGCACATCATCGACGCGATCTTTCAGCGCCACCTGCAGCACCGGCACGGCATCACGCACCTGCATGAAACGCGTCGCCATCACCGCTTTCAGACGTTTCAGCGGCCGGTCGGCGTAACGCAGGATCTGGCGCAGCGCGCCACCGCTGTAGGGCGGCACGGTGTGCACCACCGGCGGCTGAAACGGCAATTCCGGCAGCGGCAAACTGGTGACGGAAAACGCGCGATTGAAGCGCGGCATGCGCAGCGCCAGCACCAGACCGGCGACCAGACCGAGCACGCCAACAAACGGCAATACCGCGATCAGCAAATTGAGAAAACCCAGCGCGTCGCCAGCCGGCACCCGGTAACGACGCGGCAATTGTCGCCACAGTTGCACAGCGAACAGCGGCGTGGCGGCGAGATGCAGCAGCGCGTAAGCGGCGAGATCCCAGCTGCGCGGCGCAAGAAACAGCGCCGCCCACGCGCCAGACTCGAGCAGCACCGGCACACTCCAGCGCATCAGCGGATGGTTGGTGAAGCGATTGTTGGTGAACCGGTTGCTGCTGAAACGATTGTTCATCAGCAAGCGGCCCAGCGCGCGCGCGGCGGCGGCAATGCGGCTCATGGTGGCGCGCTCATGCTGATGCGGCCGGCCGGTCGAGCAGCGCTTTGGCCGCGCTCGACGAATCAATCGCCATCGCTTCAACACGCAGTGCCGCGCGCGCATCACCCAGACGTTGCAACAGCGCATCGGCCTGCGTCGTTTCGGTCAGCGGCAACAGCAGCACGGCGTGCCGGGCATCAACTTCGCGCCACTGATCCAGTGCGCGCCGTTCGCGGCGCAGACGCGACAGGCTTTCCGCATCGGCATCCTGCGCAACGCTGACGAACAACAGTGTCGCCGGCAACTGGTAACGCTCGGCATCAAGCAGTGCGCGCGACACTTCGCGGGCAAAGGTTTGCGACGGTGTTTCCGGCGTCGCGCCGACCAGCCGGTCGGCGGCGTGCGCGGCGATGACGTTGAGCAGTTGCAAACTGCCCTGATGCAGCGCGAAGAACGGCATTGCCGCGATGGCCATCATCGCCTGCCACTGGCCGGCGGAATCGATCAGCGGCACCACCACCTGCCAGGCGCTGTCGCGGGCGACATCGAGTGAGCGCTGGTCCGGGCCGATGGCGATCAGCGCGCGCTCGGACAGGCAGCGCTGGATCAGCGGATCGCGCACATTCATCGCCGGCACATTGCCCAGCGTTGCAACCGCTTCGTCATTGAGCAGGCCATGGGCGTTGACCGGAAAAATTGCCGCCTGCTGGATCGACACGTGATCAGCCGCCAGTTGCAGCACCGCCTGCGCGGCGTCTTCGGTCAAACCGGAACCGGCTTTTACCTGTTGCTGCAAACGACTCAGCGCTTCGCGCAAGGAGTGACCGGGGCCGGCCAGCGTCTGTTCGAGCCGATCATGCGACACGCGCAGCAAGTGATAGCTGCGGGTGAATTCTTCCAGGCGTTCGCGCCGGTAGGCATTGGCGCCCGCCAGACGCGTCAGCCGGCGTTGCCAGGCGTCGCGGAATTCACCGCACAACATGCCGATCACCACACAGCCAATGGCGTAAGCCAGCGGAAAACTGTTCGCCCCCTGCCAGCCCTGATTGATGGCAAAACCGAGCGCCGCCGCAACCAGCAGCGCACTGACGAAACCGTGCGCGAAACCGTAACGCAAACCGGCCAGCACCGGACCGATCAGCGGCCAGGGAAAACCGCTGTGCAGACGGAACGGATCAACCACATCGGTCCACGCCGACACGGCGATGGCGGCAGCGGTAACGATCAGCGTTTCGCCCCAGGCGAACACTTCCGGAACCGGCGCCCGGATGTCGAGACCATCGGCGCTTTCCAGCGCGGGATCACGTTTCATTTTCTGACCTTGTCTGCAGGCAGGTGCGCCGCCAGCGGCGGAGACGCAGTGAAGTGGGTAGCGAGTTTCGCGGCATCTGCGGCCAGTGCGCCGTTCGGCCCTTCGACATGCTCAGGGCGAACGGAAATTTTTTCGTCTCGCGGAGCAGAAAAGCTGAACTGCATGGCGTGTGCGGTTGCGGCCGGCGTTGTGGCGGCATCTGCGGTCGGTGCGCCGTTCGGCCCTTCGACATGCTCAGGGCGAACGGAAATTTTTTCGTCTCGCGGAGCAGAAAAGCTGAACTGCATGACGTGTGCGGTTGCGGCTGACGTTGCTGCGGCATCTGCGGCCGGTGCGCCGTTCAGCCCTTCGACATGCTCAGGGCGAACGGAATCTTTTTCATCGCGCGGAGCAGAAAAGCTGAACTGCATGACGTGTGTGTTTGCGGCTGGCGTTGCGGCGGCATCTGCGGCCGGTGCGCCGTTCGACCCTTCGACATGCTCAGGGCGAACGGAAATTTTTTCGTCTCGCGGAGCAGCAAACCTGAACTGCATGACGTGTGCAGTTGCGGCCGGCGTTGTGGCGGCATTCTCGGCCGGTGCGCCGTTCAGCCCTTCGACATGCTCAGGGCGAACGGGAATGGATGCATTTCGTAGCACCCAGAGTTTTCGATGAGCGGCAGGCGCGTCAGCGGCCACCTGCTTTTCAGCAAACGAATTTTTTTCTGAACTTGCCGATTTTGCCGCCGACGCGGATTTTTCCTGCGCCGGTTGTTTCTCCGGCACCGCTGGCAATTTGGCTTTCAGTACGCCGATGCCGAGATCATCGAGCAGGCTCAGGCATTCGCGCCGCTCGACACCGGGCGCGTTGGTGACGGTGCGATTGCGGCCGCGCTGGCTGCGCGGGCCGCTGCTGCTGCGCACGACACGCGCGGCGACATCGTTGAGCGTCATCGGCAATACGCTGTTGGCGGTGGCGCCGGCCAGATCGATGAGCAGGCGTTCGCGGACATTGTCGATCAGCGTCATCAGCGTGGCGGCGTCGGCATTGCGCCAGCTGTCGGCGACATCGCGCCAGGCCGGCAGCGACAGGCGCGGATTCAGCCAGCGCAGCGCGAACTGTCTGGCATTGTCGAGGCGCGGCGCGACATTGGCATCGGCGCCGGCGAACAACTGCCAGGGCTCGGCAAAGACTTTCACTGCGGCGACATCACGACGGCCGAAAAAACGATCGGCGAGCCGGTCGTCACCGCCGTAGGCCGGCAGCGGCGCCGCATGCGTTTGCAGCCATTCCAGGGTGTCGAAGCGCAGCCGGTTGGCGCTGCCGACACAGCCCAGCCATTCGAGATTGTCGGCAACCAGCAGCCGCCAGACCGGATCGTCGCGGCGCGCCAGCAGGCTCTGGCGGAACAGCGGTGTTGCCTGCTGCGCCTGACCAAGCTGCAAATAGGTGGCAGCGAATGCTTCGGCCAGATGCGGTGAGCCGGCGGCCAGCGGCGCGAACTGCTCGACCATCTGCACCAGCTCGGCGCGCGGCAAGGGTTCGGCCGCCAGCAAGGCCCAGAGATAGGTTTCCAGCGCTTCGGTATCGAAGGCCCGGCCGGTCAGCATGCGTTTCAGCGCCGCCAGCGCCGCCGGGTAGTCCGCAGCGCGCTGGGCCTGTTCGGCGCGGTACTGCCAGTAGCGCGGATGGCTGTCGAATTTGCCGCCGGCAGCGGTCGCCTCGCTCATCAGCGCATCGAGTTGCGGCCAGTCGCCGCGCTGCCAGGCGCGATCCATCAGCACGATCAGGTAGTCGCGTTCGCCGGTTTGCTGCCAGCCGTAACGCGCCCAGCGGACGATGGCGGTGCCGTCGCCTTTCAGGCGGGCGAGACTCAGCAGCCGGTCGATGGCCTGGCGGTCGCCGGCGGCGTAGTGCTGGAGCAGGTGTTCGCTGGCTTCGCCGGCCAGCGCGTCACGCTCCAGCGCCCAGGCCAGATCCGCGCGCAGCCGCCAGTAGTCCGCCGCGCGGTTGCCTTCGGCCGGTTCGCCGCTGGCAAGCAGCAAATCCAGCGCCGCGGCCGGTTCGCCGGCATCGCGCAGCGCTTCGGCCTGTTGCAGGCGGCTGACGGCATCCAGCTGGCTGCCGTCGGCGGCGCGGGCAAACGCGCGCGCCGCCAGCGCCGATTCGCCTTCAGCGGTGCGGATCGCCGCCAGCTCACGCCATGCGGCGCGGTGATGGGGATGGGCGCTGAGATAGGCGTCGAGCCGGCTGGTCAGCCGCGACGGTTCACCGCTGCGCAGGCCGGCCAGCCGGTAATGGCTGACTTCCTCGTCGCTGAGCGCGCGGCGGCTCATTGCCGCTTCGATCAGCGCCAGCGCGCGGGCGTCATCGCCACCGCTTTTGGCCAGCGCAAAGGCCCGGGCTTCGTTTTCGGCGTCGGGTGCGCGCATCGCCAGCCAATACCACTGCTCCAGCGCTTCGGGCCAGGCGCTGTTCCAGTCGAAACTGCGCGCCAGCAGTTGCCGCAGGGCCAGCGCCCGGGCATCCGTCGCCGAGGGCGACAGGCCGGCGGCGAGTTTGCGGCTCAGCGGCAGGGCATCGTCGAGCCGGCCCAGTGACAGCGCCTTGCGCAGCGTCCGTTCGGCAAGCGCGCGGTCGTCCGCCTGCCGGCGCTGCAGGCGTTGCAACCAGCGATACGCCAGCGGCTGATCGCCGCCCTGCTCGGCAACGCTGATCGCCAGCAGCAACAGGGCATCGTCCTCGGGCAGCGCGGCAACCGTGTCGCGGGCGCTGGCCAGCGCCGCTTTCAGATCGCCGCTGGCCAGGAAGGCCTGCAACAGCGCCGGCGCCAGTTGTTGCTGGCGGGCCTTGTCGGTTTCGAGGGTGAACGCGCGTCGGTAGTGCTCGCCAGCGCGTTGCGGTTCGCCATTGGCCAGACGGTGACGCCCCGCCTCGGCCCACCATTTCGCCTGTTCGGCCGGCAGGCTGGCGCGCGCCGCCAGTTGCTCGGTGAGCAGCGCCATCACCGACGGCGCGCCGAAGCGTTCGGCCTCGACCGCCAGTGCCTGACGTTCGCTGCCGGTCGCCGCCAGCGGCAGCAGTTGCTGGAAGGCGGCGGTGATCTGCGCCGACAGCGCGGCGGTGCCGGCCTCGTCGAGGTTGCGCCGGTACAGGCGCTGCAATGACAGACGGACATCGGCCAGACCGATCTCGAAACGCAGGCGTTCCGGCGGCGCGGTTTTCAGCGGCGCCAGTGCCTGCACGGCTTCCTCGTCCTCACCGGCCTCGGTCAGCAACTGGACAAAGGACAGGCGCAGCGGATGGTTCTGCGGGTCGGCCTGGACCAGCACGCGCAGGTAGGCGATGGACAGCGCATCTTTGGCGTTCAGGTTGGCCGGATCGCGGAACGCCGGCTGGCGCGGAAACAGCACGAACAGCGCCAGCAGCACGCTGGCCGACATGATCACCAGCGCCGGGGCATTGAGCAGACGTTCACGGCGCGCAGACAAGGCTGAGCTCCTGTGTCGCCTGTTCGGCGCTGAGGCTGTAGCTGAACAGGCCGGCGCGGACGCGGGCCTTCAGGCTGTCGCTGCCGGCGCGCAGTTCGCAGTCGCGGCCGTGGCGGAACACCAGCGTGGCGGGCCCTGGTCCGCGCAGGCGCAGGCGGAGCTGGCGGCCGTCGCGGACAAACTGGTCCAGACGCTGATCGGCCTCGACCAGCTGGCTGACCTCGCTGCGCTGGGCGGCAAAGCGCAGCAGGCTGACGTCGTCGCTGACCGCCAGATGGCGGCCGGCCTCGCTGTCACTGACACCGACATGGCCGGCGGCGGCCGGCTGTGGCCAACCGAGCACGGCAGGTGTCCGCCAGCTGCGCACACCCCGGCCGCTGAGCAGCCAGTTGCCGTCCAGATCGCGGCCGATGGCCGCCGTTTCGAAACCTTTCACCCGCTCCAGCCAGTCGCCCAGCGTCATCCAGAGCAGGTTTTCCTCGCGGCTGGCCTGCAGCAGTTCGCGGAACAGCGCGACACTGCCCGGTCGGGTATATGCGTCGGCATGCAGGTAGAACCACCAGGGTTTGCGGCGCGGCTGGCCGGTCTGGCGGTTCCAGTCGAGCAGCCGGCGGGCGTTCAGGGCCTCGCCGCCGGTCAGCAGCG
This sequence comes from Permianibacter sp., assembly GCA_041913605.1. Taxonomy (GTDB): domain Bacteria; phylum Pseudomonadota; class Gammaproteobacteria; order Enterobacterales; family Permianibacteraceae; genus Permianibacter. The sequence goes on along the minus strand of JAYSEY010000002.1, from coordinate 253,799 downwards.
ACCAGGTGGTTTCGTCGGCCAGCGGCGCCCGGATCTGCGTGCCCCAGGGCGTGCGCCGCAGCAGCGGCACCAGATCGCTGGTGTGCAGCTGCGGCCCGGTATGACGCAGCCCGCCGCCGCCGAAGGTTTGCAGGCCGGCACGCTGGGCGGTGGCCAGCGGCGCCGGGCCCGGCTCGGCATCGCCGGGCCAGACATAAAGGCTGCGATTGACCGCCGGCAGCACCGCCGACAGGCCCTGCACCGCGCCGCCGATCTCGCGCTCCAGCTCGGCCAGATAGCCGGGCTGCGGCAGGGTGTAGAAGTAGCGGACATGGGCATGACGGCTGTCGCCTTCGAAGGCGCGCCAGGAAAACGGATGTGAATAGCTGTGCCCGGCCAGTTCGGCGCCGGGCAGCGCCGCGAACTGCTGCAACAGGCGGTTGCGCGCCAGCGTGTCGGCATCGTCGCTGCCGCGCAGCTCGCCTTCGGCCACCGCCAGCGTGAACGGCAGACCGGCGTCGCGAAGCAGGGCCAGCAGTTGTTCTCCGCTGCGGCTACCGGTATCGGCAGCGCGGGTATCTGCAGTACCGGAATCGGCAGCAGGCGTGTCACCAGCGCGAGTCCCGAGCCCGTCGGCCACCGCCATCAGGACGGCGCTGCGCCGGCCCAGCTCGGTATGCGGATCGGGCGCCGGCAGCGCCGGCAGTTGCAACGCCCGGCTGACCAGCGGCCAGGGATGGACCAGCCAGGCCGGCGTCGGACCGGCATCGTCGAGCAGCCAGGGTTGCAGCAGCGCGCCGCCAAAACCGGCGACGAAGGCCGGCTCGTAGTGGCGGCCGGCAGCGTCGCGCAGTTGCAGCCAGATCTCGGCGCCGCCGGGCGCGCGAACATCGGCCAGATCGCGCTGGCGCATGCGCATCGGTGCTTCGAACTGGCCGAGTGCCAGCCGCTTGTCGCTCTGCACCAGCGTCAGGCCCTCGCCGGCGCGGGCGCCGTTGGCGCTGCTGCCCAGCCAGTTGTCACAGGCCGGTCCGGCCGGCAGCTGGCTGAGGAAGACCGTTTTCACGCCGGCGTCGGCTTCGGTTTTCAGCCGCGCGCACAGGCCCGGCTGCTGGCCCTGCGATCGCGCCGACAGCCAGGCGACGACGCCGGCATAGCGGCCGGCGAAGGTTTCCGGCGGCAGCGGCTGGCGTTCGACGTGACGGTAGTCGAGGACATAGCCCTCCTGCTCCAGCAGCAACGCCAGCGAGCGGTGCAGCGGATGCTGATCGGGCAGCGCGTCGGGGCCGTCGTACAGCGCCAGCAGACGACGCGGCAGATTGCGCCGTACGCCCTGGCCGAGCATGTTCAGATCGCCGTTGGCGATCCAGACGCCGAAGCCCTGTGCACGGATGTCGCGCGCCAGCTGTTCGGCACGCGCCCACTGGCCGGGCGGCAGGTAATCGATGATGGTCACCGGGATGCGCCAGCGCTCCTGCACTTCGCGCACCTTGCCGAGCAGCCACTGCGTGCGCTCCGGTGTCTCGGTGAAATAGTCGCGGGTGTTGGCGTGGTAACCGGCGTAAAGCGTTTCGGCGACAAAGCCGTCGGCGAAGCGATGGACGCGCGGCAACACGGCAAAACCGCGGTTGAAGATCAGCTGCACGCCGGCAAAGCGCTGTTTGACGGCGGCCAGCAGCGCTTCCAGCCCGGCTTCCTGACGCTCGCGCGCCTGCGCCTGCGTGGCCCGCGCTTCGGCGGCGCCGGGCGCATTCCACTCGGCCGGCACCGGCGGCAGCACCAGTTCGTAGGAGTCAACGGTGTCGAGGAAGAAGGCGCGATAGCCTTTCTGCCAGAGCGGCAGGAAGTGCTGCTCGATCAGGTAATCCCGCCAGGCGGCCTGGCTGTAATCCATGACCGCCGTTTTCCACATCGGGTTTTCGCCGCGGACCCAGCCCTGATCGATTTTTGGCCAGTCCACGCTGTTGCGCGCCACTTCGCCTATCGACACATAGGCGACGATCACCGGCCCGCTGGCCAGCAGCGCGCGTTCTTCTTCCGGCAACAACTGGTTGGGTTGCACCACCACCTGATCAAAGAGTCGCAGTTCATCGACCGGCGGATTGATGCCGTAATAAAAGGCCAGATGCGGATGACGCAGCGTCGCCGCACCTTGCGCTGGTTCCGAAACGGCTTGCGTCCGTTCCGATACGGCTTCGCCGGCCGGCAAGGCAAACGCCGGCGACAGCCACAGCAGCAGCGGCAGCAGAAGAAACATCAGCGGCGCGGGTACAGACGCGCGTCGGCTGAAGGCGGATCGCAGCATGTTTATCGTTCTGCTTGGTGCTGGAAAAGGTCGGCGACAAAAAAAACGCGGCGCTGACGCGACCGCGTCGGCAATTCTAGACGAGCGCCCGCATTCCTGAAACGGCAAATCGGGCCAGCGGCACCACGCCGTGTACGCACAAGTGGCGGCGTATCCTGTCTGCCGGCGGCGGTGACGCTTCGGCCGGCGAGCAGGCGGCTTTGCGCTGCCGGCCAGCTGTGCCACCATAGCGCCGCGATTTTCTCCGCTGACTGTTGCTGCCTTGAACGCTTTTGCGCCGCTGGCGATCCTCACTGCCCTCTTCTATTTCCTGCAAGCCGGCTGGCTGATGCAGCAATTGCGCCGGCAGGTGCGGCTGAATCACCGCTGGCTGCTGCTGGCGCTGCTACCAGCCTTGCTGCATGGCGGCCTGCTGCATCTGGCCATTGACACACCTGCCGGTCAAAACCTGAGTTTCCTGCACATCGCCAGTCTGGTCAGTTGGCTGATCATCCTGCTGCTGCTGATCCCCACCGACACGCTGGCCGCGCCGTTGATGCTGTTCGCCTTGCCGATTGCCGGCCTGTTCACATTGACACTGCTGATCGGCGGCGAACACCTGTTGCCGCTGCGCGGTCAGTGGTTGAGTCTGGCGCACATTCTCAGCGCCGTGCTCGCTTACAGCCTGTTGCTGGTCGCGGCCGTGCAGGCGGTGATGCTGGCCTACTTCGAGCGCAGCCTGCGCCGCGCGCCAACCCAGATCTCGCCGCTGCTGCCGCCATTGAATCTGCAGGAACAGTTTTTGTTCCGGTTGATCAGCACCGGTTTCGTGTTGCTGACCATCTCGCTGCTGGTCGCGGTGCTTGGCCTGCGCGAGTTGTTCGCCAGCCAGCCGCTGCACAAAACCGTGTTCGCCGTGCTGGCCTGGAGCGTGTTTGCAATCCTGCTCGTCGGCCGCTGGCGTCAGGGCTGGCGCGGCCGCATCGCGGTGCGCTGGACGCTGGCCGGTTTCGCCCTGCTGGCGATTTCCTACGCCGGCACGCGCATCGTCGTCGAATACCTGATGAGCGCCCCGGCATGATGAGCCTGTTGCTCATCCTTGCCTTCGCCGTCCTGCTTCTTGTCCTGCGCGCCGCCAGTCTGCGCAAACGTCCGCCGCAAGCGCTGCGTCTGCAACGCCTGTTGCGCGCCGCCATTCCCGCCCATGTCCTGCTGGCGCTGCTGTTCGCCGCCTGGTTGCTGACGCTGCTGCCGGCGCAATGGCCGGCGCCGCTGCAAATCGCAATGCTGGTTCTGCCACCACTGGCGCTGGCGCTGACCATCGAAGCGCTGGCGCAGCGATTTTCCGGCTCGCCGGCGACTGGTGCAGATCCGGCACGCACCGCAGGCACGCGCGGCCGCGCGCGCGCCGAAACACGAAATGATGCGCGAGGCAGCGCACGCGCCGACGGCCATCACGACGTGCGTCATGAACTGCGTGCCGATGCCGCCGGCAAAGGGCTGACCGTCAACGACATCATGGTGCCGCGTGCGCGCATCGTCGGACTCGACTTGCAGAGTTCGCGCGAGGAAATGCGCGCCCTGCTCGCCCACGCACCACACACCCGCCTGCCAGTGTTCGACGGCGATATCGATCACATCGTCGGCATCCTGCACGCTCGCGATGCACTGCGTCTGCTGCACAAACAGCGCTTCGATGCCGACGATGTCCGCGCCTTGCTCCGTCCGGCCTATTTCATTCCCGATCACACGCCACTGGACAAACAGCTGCAGGAATTCCGCCGCGCGCGCCGGCAGTTTGCCGTGGTTGTTGATGAATACGGCGAAGTGCAGGGCGTCATCGGTCTGGCTGATCTGATCGCTGAATTGAGCGGCCTGCACGGCGACGACCGGCGTGATGAAACCGCCAGCGACGGCAGCGTCCTGCTCGATGGAAGCACGCCGGTGCGCGAGCTGGTGCGACGCCGGCAATGGCGGCTGCCGCTCGACGGTCCGAAAACCCTCAACGGCCTGATCCTCGAAGCGCTGGAAACCGTGCCCTCGAACGGCACCTGCCTGCGCCTGCACGGCTATCCGGTAGAAATCGTCCATGTCCGTGACAACCGCGTCGCGCGGGTGCGCATCCATCCGGAGTTGTATCGCGCACCGTGACGCGCAGGCGGACAGTGGTCGTCAATCGCGGCCACTGATCGGCGATACCGCCGGCGTCAATGTGGGACCAAATCTGTTCGGCTGACGCGGCCGGAAATTGCTCCCGGGATTCAACCCGCTTCCGTCGTCTGCGCCATGCGCTTTTGCTCGGCCGCAAGTCGCGCCGGCCAATTGCGGCTGACGATGCGGCTGAACAGCGGCATCACCACACCGAGCAGGGCGTAAGAAATGGGTGCAAACGGTTGCCAGCGCGGCGGCGACAGCAGCACCACCAGCGCGCAGATCACGCCGGGCGAGGCGAGCAGCAGATAAGACGTGCAATGCGCACGTGCCGTGGCGCGCTGATCAGCACTGAGGCCGAGCGTATCGGCACAGGCCAGCGAATGCCGGTACAACGCCCATATGCACAGGCACATGGCCAGATATCCGGTGGCATAAATCAGGTACAGCTCGGACAAGTCACCGACGCCACTGATCGCATAGCCGGGATTGAGCGCACCGCGCGTCATCCAGGCAAACATGGCGCCGAACATCAGCCGCATCGGATAAACGTAAATCAGCACCGCGCAGACCAGCGCCATGGTCAGCAGTGTCGCGGCGCCGCGACCGGTGTCGAAATCGCGCGACCAGCTCATGTGCGCATGCCAGAACATCAGCAGCAGCGCCGCGCTGGCGAGAAACGCCGGAATGAAATGCAGCGACTGGCGCAACTCGGCGATGCTGCCGGGCACGGCGTCGCCGCCAATCGCCAGCAAGGTCAGCGCAAACGCAAACGCTGCATCGGTGAACGCTTCAAGCCGGGTGCCTTTCCTTTGCATCGCCGCGATCTCCGCCGCGTTCCGATCCGGAACGCGCTCTGCCGGCCAGTGTAGGCAGACCCGCGCACAAGAAAAAGGCCGCAGACGCGGCCCTTTTTCTTGCTCAAGCCAATCCGGCTGTTCAGGCCGGCAGCAGACAATACGGCGCCGGAATGCCTTCAGCGGCAAAAGCACGCTGCACGGCGGCACGCTCGCTGAGGAAGCTGACCAAACGGGCAATACGCGGATGCAGACGTGCCGGCGGCTCGTCAAACCAACGGCCCCAGCGCACCAGCATCATCAGGTAGAGATCGGCAACCGACACTTCGTTACCGAGCAGGTAAGGTCCCGGCTTGTCGAGCTCCGCTTCAATGAAGCGGTAGCTTTCCTGGGCCAGCTGTTCAGCACGCTGTTTGATCGCGGCGGCATGACTGGCGTCGGTACTGAAACGTTCGGGATAGAAATAACTCATCAGCGCCGTTTGCAGCGTATTGGTCAGGTAGATCATCCATTTATAGACTTGGCTGCGACTCGCATCGCCAAGCGGCGGGATCAGGTGCGTGGTCGGATGCCGGTCGCACAAATGCAGGCAGATAGCCGCAGCCTCGAACAGGGACTGCTCGCCATCAACCAGCGCCGGCACCCGGCCGAGCGGATTCAGCTGCAGATAGGCCGGCTGCTTGTGCTCGCCTTTCTCCTGATCCAGTCGCACGAACTGGTATGGCACACCGAGTTCTTCGAGCACCAGATGCGGTGCCAGACTGGCTGAACCGTAAAAACCGTAAAGCGTGATCATGGGTGTCTCCCGCGGTGCTGACCGGCGCAGCATTCTGCGCCGCCGGCCATGACATGGCAATGACAGCGCGGCTGGGCAGAATCGGCAAAAGCTGCTGTAATGCTGCGCAAACGCGGCCCGCCTGAATGACAACCGTCGGCAGTAAAAAAGAAGTCCGCGACAATAAAACGGGAGCACCGGTGAACAGACTGTCGGCCATGTTTCGGGCCCTGCGCCTGCAACCACGCACTTCAGGTGGCACTCAACTCGGTCTCTGGGTTGCTCCCCAGCGTTTCGCCCTCGCCCACCTTCAGCTGCATGAAGCAGCGCCCCGGCTGCTCGACGCCGCGCACGACAACTTCACCAACCTCGCCGACTTTTCCGCCCGGCTGCACAGCCTTGTGCATGCGCGCGGCTGGCACGGTCAGGACTGTCGCGCGGTGTTGTCCTCGCAGCTGTATCGTCTGCATCAGGCCGATGCGCCGCAAGTACCGGAAAACGAGCGCAACGCGGCGCTCGGCTTCGCCTTGCGTGACGTGCTCGACTATCCGGCCAGCGAAGCGGCGCTGGATGCTTTTCCGCTGCCGGCGGTCGCGGCGCGCGGCGGCCAGGAGCGGGTGTTTGTCGCAGTCAGCCACCGGCCGCGCCTGCAACCGTTTGCCCACGAGATCTTCAACGCCGGGCTGAAGCTGCTCAGCATTGACATCCCGGAACTCAGTTGCCGCGATCTGCTGCAGCGGCTGCCGGATCGGCCGCAAAGCGCCGCCGTGCTGCGCCCCACCAGTCGTGGCGCCACGCTGTACGTTTATCACGGCGATGACCTGGTGGTGTCGCGGACACTCAGCGGGCTCAATGATCTGGAACAGATTTTCGCCAGCGATCTGCGCAACCAGCAGGAGCAACTGCTGCTCGAAGTGCAGCGCACGCTCGACTATTACGAAAGTCAGATTGGTCGCCGGCCTGTTGCGCGCTTGTACTTGCCGCCGCTGCCACCGAGCCTGCAAGCCCTGCCGGAGCTGCTGACCAGCAATCTCGGTGTGCCGGTTGCCGTGCTGGATCTGTCGCGCCTGCTGGCCGCACCCGACACGATGGGCGCAAACGAATGCGCCGACATCTGGCTGGCCGCCAGTGCCGGTCTGCGTACCGAGGTGCACCATGCAGCGCATTAACCTGCTGGTTGCCGATTTCATTCCCCGCCCCGAGCGCGCGCGTCTCGATCACTTGCTGCTCGGCCTGTTGTTGATCGCCGGACTCGGTGTGCTGATCAGTGTCTTCTTGCAACGAGAACTGCAGAGCGCGCAAACCAGCACGCAACAGCAGTCGCAACAACTGCAGCAGGTGCAGGACGACATCATCGCCCTCGGTCGCAGCCAGTCCGGCCTGCAACTGAGTGAAGCAGCGCGCGAAAACCTGCGCCGCGAGATCCGTCAGCAGCAGATCCTGCTCGCCGAATTGCAGCAGCGCGCCAGCACCGCCACCGGTGGTTTTTCGTTGTTGCTGCGCGGCCTGTCGGAAGCTGCCGATGACGATGTCTGGCTGACGCACATTCACGCCACACCTCAGCAATTGGCGTTACAGGGCATCACGCGTCGCGCCGATCAGTTACCGCTCTGGCTGCAACGGTTGAAACAGCAGCCCGGCCTGGATCAGACCCGCATCGAAGCGCTGCACGTGCAGGAATTCCCGCCGCAGACCGCTCAGGTACCGGACACGCTGATGCGCTTCTCGGTCAACCAGCCACTCGCTGCCCCGGTAAACACGGAGTCCAAACGATGATCCGCGCGCGCTGGCACCAGCTCGCCCAGGGCTTCCTGCGTTTTTCGCTGCGTGAACGCCTGCTGCTCATGTTCGCCGTCTGCGGCCTGTTGCTGTTTGTGTTCTGGTGGCTGGCCTGGCGTCCACTTGTACTGCAATTGCGCGCCGAACAGCAGCGACAGAATCAACTGCAGGAACAAATCGCGGCCCTGCAGGGCGAGCAGGTCGCATTGCAAAACCAGATCGCCGTGCAGCAACAGCAAGGCGAAGATGCCCGGCTGCAGACCCAGCGCACACAATTGCAGCAAGCGATCAGCACGCTCAACGACAGCATGGTCAAACCTGAAGACATGGCTCGTCTGCTCACGGCCCTGCTGCCGGCAGACGGTCGCCTGCAACTGCTGGCGCTGGAAAAACTGCCGGCCGAAACACCGCCAGACGCCGCAAACGCTGACGCTGCAGCCAGCGCCACTGCCATCAGCAACAATGCCAACAACAATCTCAACAACACCACCGCCGCCAATCCAGCCACACCGGCCGGACTCTATCGTCACCGACTGAAGCTGGTGCTGCGCGGCCGTTACGCCGACGCGCACGCCTATCTGCAGGCGCTGGAAAACCTGCCGTGGAAACTCTGGTGGGAAGTGCTCGACTATCAGGTGGAAACCCATCCCGACGCACGCATCACGCTGGAACTCGCCACGCTCGGTCGCGGACCGGAATGGCTGGGAGGCTGAGCATGCGCGACACAGACACCGGACACGTTCTCGCACACAACAATGCTTGCCGGTCTGGCCGCTTTTGCAAGCGCCGCAACAGGGTGCAGACCTCCCTGATTTTGGCTGGCGTGATGTCGATTGCCTTTCCAATTGCGCTGACCAGCGTGCTGACAGGCACGGTCGGTGCGGCTGAAATGCGCGACCCCACACGCCCCGCCTGGCAACCGCTGCGTGATGACAACAGCGCGGCGCCGGTTACCTCGCTGGAACTGCAAATGCTGCGCATCGACGCAGCGCAACGCTCGGCGCTGATCAACGGGCAGTTGTACCGCGTCGGTGACCGCATCGGCGCCGGTAGTCAGGCGGCAACCGTGCAGAAAATCGAAGTTGACCACGTGCTGCTGGCCACACCGGCCGGCACACGCACCCTGCACTTGCATGCAGGCGCTTTTTCCAAACATGCCGTGCACGCGTTGCCCGCGCGGCCGATCAAGGACACCGGTAAATGAGTGGCCACACTACGCTGCGTTCCCCGCTCTGCCTGTTGCTGTGCGCTGTACTGACCGCCTGTCAGAGCCTGCCACCGCCGGCCCGCAAACCCGGCCCGGTCAACGACAGCCTGCGTGCCAGCGCCGCGAACGGCAACCCTGCCGCTACGGCCGCACCCGCCAGCGTACCGGCGCCAGTAATGCAATCACTGCTGCCGCCGGTTTCGCGCGACAACGAAGCACGCTTTGACCTCAACGTCGCCAATGTCGATGCCAAGGCCTTTTTCCTTTCACTGGTGCAGGGCTCCGATTACAACGCCGTGGTGCATCCGGAGCTCAAGGGCCAGATCAGCCTGCAACTGAAAAATGTCAGCGTGCCGGAAGTGATGCGTGCGGTGCGCGATGTGTACGGTTATGAATTCGATCAGCGCGGCAACATGTTCCTGATCAGGCCGGCCGGTTTGCAGACGCACATCATTCCGGTCAATTACCTGAACCTGAAACGCAGCGGCCGTTCGCAGACCCGCGTCAACTCCGGACAGATCGCGGCAACCGGCAACAACAACGGTGGTGGTAGCAGCAACAGCGCGTCAACGGTGAGTCAGGGGGGCAACCAGCCGGTGGCGTCCATTCCCAGCACCGAAATCGAAACTGTTAGCGAAACCCAGCTCTGGCAAGAGTTGCAGCAAACACTGCAAACCCTGATCGCGAACAGCGCCGGCGGCAGCGTCAGCCTGAACCCGCAAGCCGGGCTGGCCGTGGTGCGAGCCCTGCCCGGTGATTTGCGCACGGTGCGCGAATACCTGAACGCCGCCCAGCAGAATCTTGAACGTCAGGTAATTCTCGAAGCCAAAATTCTGGAAGTGACACTGAACGACGGCTTCAGCGCCGGCATCAACTGGAGCGCAACGACGCAAGTCAATTCAAATGATCCGTTGCGTACCGGCGTCAGCGGTGAACGCCTGATCAACGACGAGCTGCTGTCACGTATCGGCGGGGTATTTACCGGTGTATTTACCGGCAGTGACTTCACCGCCGTGCTGGACCTGCTGGCCACACAAGGCACGGTGCAGGTCCTGTCCAGCCCGCGCGTCGCGACCGTCAACAACCAGAAGGCCGTGTTGCGCGTTGGCACGGACGAATTTTTTGTCACCGGTATTTCCACCACCACCGTCACTGGCGCTGGCAGCGCCACCAGCTCACCGAATGTGACGCTGACACCATTTTTTTCCGGTATCGCACTTGATGTCACACCGCAGATCAATGATAGCGGCGACATCACCCTGCATGTTCGTCCCAGCGTTTCGGAAGTCAAGGACCAACCCAAGACACTGACGCTCGGTGAAGACGAATTCCGGCTGCCGCTGGCGCTTTCCTCGGTGCGGGAAGCGGACAGCATTGTCCGCGCCCGCAGCGGCCAGATCGTGGTCATCGGCGGGCTGATGCAGGACAAGCGCACGGAAAACAATGCCGGCATGCCCTGGCTCTCGGACATTCCGCTGCTCGGCAACCTGTTCAAGCAACAGCGCGACGCCGTCGCCAAAAGCGAGCTGGTGATTCTGCTGCGCCCCGTGATCACGGGCGACAGCGCCTGGCAGCAGCAGATCGAAGACAGCGCCCGCCGCGTCGATGAACTGACCGGCGTACAGCGCTGAGCCCGCGGAGCCGGCATCGTGTATCAGGCGCATTTCGGATTGTCGCAACCGCCGTTTGCGCTGACGCCGAACACGGCGTTTTTCTGCGATCTCGACAGCCACCGGGAAGCGCTGAACACGCTGCTGGTTGCCTTGTCACAAGGCGAAGGCCTGATCCTGATCAGCGGTGAAGTTGGCAGCGGCAAAACCCTGCTCTGCCGGCTGCTGCTCAATACTCTGCACGGCAAACGTCCCTATGCCTACATCGCCAATGCCGATCTGAGTCCCGATGGTCTGCGTCAGGCGCTCGCCGACGAGCTGGGCGTCGGCAACCGTGAGCACGCGCCGCTGCCAGCGCATGAATTGCAGCGCCGGATCGAACGGCAACTGCTGGCGCTGGCGCAATCCGGTACCGCTGTGGTCTGGGTGATCGATGAAGCGCAGGCCATGCCGCGCGAAACACTGGAAACCCTGCGGCTGTTTTCCAATCTGGAAAGCGAGCAACGCAAGCTGCTGCAAATCGTCCTGTTTGCCCAGCCGGAACTGGACAGCCGACTCGCGCAGCATGACCTGCGCCAGTTGCGCCAGCGCATCGCATTTTCCTATCGCTTGCGTCCGCTGCGCGTCAGCGAAACACATGCCTATCTGCATCACCGGCTGCTGGTTGCCGGACGCGGGCATGGCCATGTTTTCGGTGCACTGGCAACACGCATGCTGCATTTCTATGCCGGCGGTACGCCGCGACTGATCAATCTGCTCGCCCACAAAGCACTGATGCTGACTGCCGCGGGACAGCGCCAGCAGGTCGCAGTGCGCGACGTGCTGCTTGCCGCGTTTGACACCGACGCCACACGCACGCTTGCGCTCGCCGGCCGGCGATTGCTCGCCGGCGGGCTGACACTGATCGCAGCGATTGGCGTTGCCTGGGCCTGGAGTCAGGGCACATGAGCGTGATCAATCGCGTGCTGCGCGAAATGCCGCCAGTGGACGCGCAGGCACAGCAGCTGCCCGGTGTGCGCGCGGTGCCTGCACCGGCAAAACGGAGCGCTTACCGGTGGTGGCTGGCCGCTGCCGCATTGCCGATACTCTGGTACATCTGGACGCCAACGGAACAACATCCAGCCGCAACAGCGATCGCAACTGACGCAGCGACCAGTACGGCAATTACCAGCGCGCCAGTGAAAGCAAACGGCGAAAGTGTGAGCACCAAAAGTGTCGGCGCAGACGCGGGAATTTCCGCACCGGAAGTTGTTGTCAGAGAACATGCGGAAAAAAATGCGTCCGTCCCGGCTTCAGACACTGCAGGTAGCACTGCGAATTATGCCGAGACCACCAACACGCCCCACGCATCTGAACAAGCCACATCCGTGCGCAGTTCCGGCCTGCCTCTCGCGGAACCTTCGCCCGCAGCAAACAAAAATGGCTCAAGCGCTGGCAACGCTGTTGCCAGCGCCCCCCCGCAGCCTGCTGCGCTGACGGCCAACGCGAGCGTCGCAGACCGCCAAACTGCTGCTCACGCCTTCGCAACACAATCAGCAGAAGCACACTTACCCGCTTCGGATTCGATAGCATCCAAATCAGCAACAGAGCAATCAGCAGATGCGCAATCTGTACCCAGCGGCGTACACGCCAATGCGCAAAGCCGTTTGTTGCAGCAACTGCAGGCGCAAGGCGTCGCCGCCATTCCCGAACTGGAACAACGCCTGCGCGAACAAGCGCATCAGCCGGCGCTGCGCAAATTGCTCGGTCAATTGCTGCTGCGCCAGCAGCAAGCGGCGCGTGCCCGTTACTGGCTCAGCGAGCACACGCCGGCACTGACGCAGGATGCTGACTGGCACGCGCTGCTGGCACTGGCCGAGTTGCACAGTGGCGACGCCGGCGCTGCGGCTCTGCGCTATCAGCAATTGATCCGGCTGGAACCGCATCAGGGCCGGCATCACGCCGGACTGGCACTGGCGCTGGAGCAGTTGCTGCAGTTCTCCGCTGCGCGCGACAGTTACCGCCTGGCGCTGCAGGATCCGGACCTCGACCCGGCCATGCGCCAGTGGGCGCTGCAACGTCTGCAGACGCCGAATTCCGAACCGCAGATTTCCGAATCGGCGCGTCCGAAAACTGCAACCTCCCCAACCGTTTCGTCTGAATCTGGTCGCTCCGGATCAGCATCTTCCGACAGCCGCTCATCCGCTTCACGGACGCACGAATCATGATCCGACAAAAAATCCGTCTTGGTGATCTGCTGGTCGAAAACGGCGCCATCAGCGCCGAACAGTTGCAGGCGGCGCTGAAACAACAGGCACAAACCGGCTTGCGTCTCGGCGCGACACTGATCGACATGCAACTGGTCGATGAAACGCAGATGCTCAAGCTGCTCGCCCAGCAACTGAAAATTCCGTTCATCGAGCTTGGTCGTCACCGTCTCAACCAGCAGGTGGCGCAAAAACTCAGCGAGGTCCAGGCACGCCGGTTTCGCGCATTGATCATCGAGGAAGCGCCCGGCCATTATCTGGCCGCGATGTCCGATCCGACGGATCTGAACCGTATCGACGACATGCAGGCCCTGCTCGACAAGCCCCTTCAAATTGCGGTCGCGCGCGAAGCCGAACTGATGCGCGCCATTGATATTGTTTACCGGCACACGGAAGAGATCAGTTCGCTGGCGAAAGAGCTGGGCGACGCCGGCGGTGAGCAGTTCGACCTGGCCCGGCTCAGTGAATCCGTTGACGTGTCCGAAGCGCCCGTTGCGCGTCTGCTGCAAAGCCTGTTCGAAGATGCGGTACGCCTCGGCGCGTCCGATATTCATCTTGAACCGGAAGAAAACATGCTGCGTATCCGCAAGCGTGTCGATGGTGTATTGCAGGAAGATGTGGTGCGCGAAGCACGCATCGCGCCGGCCGTGGTGCTGCGCCTGAAGCTGATGTCGAATCTGGACATCTCCGAAAAGCGCCGGCCGCAGGATGGACGCTTCCAGATCCAGGTGCAGAACCGGCGCATTGATGTGCGTCTGGCGACCCTGCCGGTGCAGCACGGCGAAACCGTGGTCATGCGTCTGCTTGATCAGGGCGGCGGCGCAATCCACGTTGACCAGATTGGCATGGATGCGCAGATGACAGCGGCGTTCCGGCGCCTGCTGCGCTGGCCACACGGCATCATTCTGGTCACCGGACCAACCGGCTCCGGCAAATCAACCACCCTGTACGCCGCGCTCAATGAATTGAACCGGCCAGAAGTGAAGATCATCACCGTCGAAGATCCGGTTGAGTACCGTCTGCCGCGTATCAACCAGGTGCAGGTCAACACCAAAATCGATCTCAGTTTTGCTTCCGTGCTGCGCACCGTGCTGCGCGCCGACCCGGACATCATCATGGTCGGCGAAATGCGCGATCAGGAAACCGCCAGCATCGGTCTGCGCGCGGCGCTCACCGGTCACCTCGTGCTGTCGACGTTGCACACCAATGACGCGGTGCAGAGCGCTCTGCGACTGACCGACATGGGTGCCGAACCGTATCTGGTGGCATCGACGCTGCGTGGCATTGTCGCCCAGCGGCTGATCCGCAAACTGTGTCCGCGTTGCGCGCGGCCCGCACAATTGTCGCCGCAGCAACACGCATGGCTGGCACAGATCGGCATCAGTGATGACGGCAGTTTTCGCGAACCCGCCGGCTGCGATCACTGCAACAACAGTGGCTACAAGGGACGTCTGGGCGTGTTCGAATTACTGGTCATCGACGAGGCCATGGCCGAAGCATTGCGCAGCGGCAATCAGGACGCGTTCCTGGCAGCAGCACGCAACTCGCCGGATTACCGGCCCTTGATGCATTCGGCGCTGGCGTATGCGCGTCAGGGCCTGACGTCGCTCGATGAAGTGGCGCGCGTCACCGAAGCCGTGCCGGTCGATGAATGAAGATTGAGCGCGGAATCTGATCATGCCGAACTACGCTTATCGTGCCCGCAATCGCAATGGCGAACTGATCGAGGGCCAGAGTGAGGCCGCCAACATGGATGCCGTTGCAGCCCGTCTGTTCAGTGATGGACTGGCACCGGTCAGCATTCAGGAAGTCGCGGAAAAAATTGCCGGCAAAGGCAGCGTGAAGCTGTCGCTGTTTACCGAGAAAGTCCAGCTTGCCGACCTGGTAATGTTCTCGCGCCAGATGTACTCACTGACCCGCGCCGGAGTGCCAATCATCCGCGCCATTGCCGGGCTGGCCGAATCGAGTGTGCGCGGCGAACTGAAACGTGCGCTTCTTGCCGTCGTCGATGATCTCGGTTCCGGTATCGAGCTTGCGGCGGCCATGGGCCGGCAATCGCAGGTGTTCACGCCGCTTTACATCAGCATGATCCATGTTGGTGAAAACACCGGACGGCTGGATCAGGCATTTGACCAGATCAGCCGCTATCTGGAACTGGAAATGGAAACCGTCCAGCGCATCAAGCAGGCGATGCGCTACCCGACCTTCGTGCTGGTGGCGATGGCGGCAGCGCTGGTGGTGATCAACCTGTTCGTGGTGCCGGCATTCGCCAATCTGTTTGCCAGCTTCCATGCCGAGCTGCCATTGCCGACACGCATCCTGATTGGCACCAGCAATTTCTTTGTCAATTACTGGTGGCTGCTGCTGGCAATACTTGTCGCGGCAATTTTCGGCCTGCGTCGATGGTTGCGGACCGATGCCGGCTTGCTGACATGGGATCGCTGGAAACTGAAAATTCCGGTGGTCGGCATCGTGTTGTATGAAGCGACGCTGGCGCGCTTTGCCCGCTCGTTTGCCATGTGCCAGCGCGCCGGCGTGCCGGTGCCCACGGCGCTCGCGGTCACGGCCAATGCTGTGGATAACGCCTTCGTCGCCGACAAGGTGCGGCAGATGCGCGAGCACGTCGAGCGCGGTGAAAACATTTCGCGCACCGCGCACAGCTCGAAACTGTTTTCGCCACTGGTTTTGCAGATGCTCAATGTCGGCGAGGAAACCGGCCAGATTGATCAGCTGCTCGATGAAGTGGCCGACTTTTACGAACGTGAGGTCGATTACAAGCTGAAACGTCTGGCGCAGAGCATCGAACCCATCCTGATCGTGATGATGGGCGCGATGGTGCTGGTACTGGCACTGGGCATTTTCTTGCCCATGTGGGAACTGGCCAGCGCGGCACGGGGCAAGTGAGATGCGCAGCCGGCCAGGCCCGAATCAGCACGGTTTTTCCGCATTCGAACTGGTGCTGGTAGTGCTGGTGTTCGCGCTGGTGATTTACGCGCTGCTGCCGCGCGCGGCTGACGGCCTGAAGCTGGCGCATGAAACCGTGCTGCGGCAAACAGCAGCAGCGTTCAGCGACAGCCTGCGTCACGTGCAATTGTTGCGCAGCGCCAGACAGCTCAACGGCGAACAGTTTGATCTGCCGGGCATTGCCGACGGCACACTGGATCTCAACAGCGCCGGCTTTCCGGTGGGCACCCGCCGGGTGCGCGGCGATACCTTGTTGCGCGCGCAGGATTGCCTTGATCTCTGGCGCGCATTGCTGGGGCCGGCTGCACCCACAGTGAGCCTGCTGCCCGGTGCGGATTTCCAGGTTCGTCTCGGCGATGGCGCGCAACGCGGTGCGGTCTGTGTGTACAGCTACCAGCGTGGCGGACGTTTGCAGTTGCGCTATCAGCCCGCCGATGGTCAGGTGACCAGCACGGTCCGTTTCTGACCTTTTGCGGCGCTTGTTTGGCTGCGGCACTGACGCTCTTCCGCGGCGTTGCAGGCGCAGAATGATGAACCGTTTGCCCGTTCATCCTGTTGCGGGACAAACCGGCGGCAACATGGCGGATGCGGCATCCAACTTGCGTCCTTGTTGACCGGAGACACTTGCTACGTCAGCAACGTCGGGCAGACGATTGCTGCACACGGACAGCGTGGTAAGCTGCCGGCTCGGACAGCTCAGGGCGCAAGGGATCGGCGCAATGCGTTTTTTTCTTCAACCGGGCAAGCGCCCGTTGTGACTCGGGGACTGGACATGAAAGTACGTGGTTTTACCCTCATTGAACTGATCGTCGTGCTGGTGATCCTCGGCATTCTCGCCGCCACCGCCGCACCGCTGTTTGTCGATCTGAAAAAAGACGCCAGCGCCAGCGTGCTGAAAGGTGTTGAAGCCTCGATGCGCAGCGCGGCAACACTGGTCTATGCCAAGGCGCTGATTCAGGGCAAGAACACCGGTGATCAAACTGTCGACCTGGGCAACGGCACCACAATCTCGACCAGCGGCGGTTATCCGACCGCGGCCGACATGGTCGACACCACCAAGAAGCTGCTGACGCTGGAACCGCAAGCCGATTTCACTTCGCCGTCTGCCGGCGTGATCCGCTACAAGGCACTGACCAATTGCGACGTGACCTACACCAACACTGCTGGCGCCATCACGGTCACCGTGGTGTCCACCGGTTGCTGATCGCATGCAGCGACGCGCGACGGGAACGCGGCTTGCCGCGTTCACCTTGCCCGAGCTGATCCTCATCCTCGTGCTGGTTGGCATACTCGCGGCATTCGCCGTGCCCTACTTTGCCAGCCAGCGCGATGACGGCCCGATCCGGGCCCGCGCCGAATTTCTCTCCGCCTGGCGTTACGCCCAGCAACTGGCCATGGCCGACGCCACGCGCGGCATACAGTTGCAAGTCAGTGCCGGCAGCTACCGGATTTATGACAGCACCGGCAACTTGCCGCTCGCCGATGCCAGCGGCAACTATCCACAAAATTTTCCCGACGGCGTCAGTGTCGAACCGGCATTGAGCGTCTGCTTCACCTCACTGGGCGAAGTGCTGCAAAACTGCAGCGGCAACGCCATCGCCGTGACGTTTCAGTTCAAACGCGATGGCGTCACACGCGCCAGTGCCTGCATCGAGCGCAGCGGTTATGCACGCTTCTGCTGAGCGCGCCGGCCAGCATCTGCATGCGATGCGCGGCTTCACGCTGATCGAGCTGATCGTCACCATCGTCGTCACAGCCATCGCCCTGACTGCGCTCGGCACCGGGCTGTTGTCGGCCAACCTGCGCAGCACCGATCCGGTGATCGCCATGCGCGCAGCGGCGCTTGCCCAGGCGACACTCGACGATGTGCTCGGCATGCGTTTTGACGAAAACACCGCGCCCGGTGGTGCGACACGCTGTGGTGAAACGAGCCAACCGGCCTGCTCGGCCAGCATGGGCCCGGACGCCGGCGAAGCGCGCGCCAGTTTCGATGATGTGGATGACTGGCATGGCCTGGAAGAAAGTCCGGCCCGCGATCCGTCCGGCATGGTGCGCAGTGGTTTTGACGGCTACCGCGTGCAGATCAGCGTCCGCTATGCCGATGCCGGCGATGCCTTGCCGGCCAGTGTCGCCGGCAATCACGTCAAGCGTGTCGACGTGCTGGTGCTGGCGCCAAATGGTGAGCGACTGGGCTTCTCCGCTTACCGGGGCAATTTCTGATCATGGCCGCGCGCAGCAAAACTCAACCGCGGTGTGCAACGACGACAAGCGTGATCACTGCGCGCGGTTTCTCGCTGATAGAACTCATCATCGTCATCACCATTCTCGGTGTGCTGGCGGTGGGGCTCAGTGGTCTGTACATCAACGGCATCAACCAGTATCTCGATGCCACCACGCGCAATGAACTGACAGCGCAGGCGCGCTTCGCGCTGGAACGCATCAGCCGCGAAGTGCGCAATGCCGTGCCCAATTCGCTGCGCGTCAGCAGCGATGGCCAGTGTCTGGAATTTCTGCCGCTGCTGGGCGCCGGCCTGTATCACAGTCTGCCGCTCGGTACGCCAGCCAATGAACTGATCACAACGCCATTCGCAGCGCCCGGCGGCGCGCTGCTCACCGTCATGCCGATGTCTCCGGGCGATGTCTATGGCAGCCCGCCCGCCGCAGCAGCCGGCATTGTCGCCAGCTCGGCGCTGCCGGGAAACGAAATGCGCGTCACGCTGGATCGCGCGCTGGCGTTTCCGCTGGCTTCACCCGGTCAACGGTTTTTTCTCTACAGCACACCGGTGAGTTTCTGCGCCCACGGTGACGGCAGCCTGCGCCGTTACGCTGGCTACGGCTTGCAGGCGGCACAGCCTTTGCCCGGCGCCGGATTACCCGGCGGTGATCGGCTGGCAGATCGCCTGCTGCCGCTGACGCCGGGCGGCAACGGACTGTTCAGTTATCTGCCCGGCAACCTGACACGCAATGCCACGCTGCATGTCGAACTGACGCTCAGTGATCGTGGTGAACCGCTGCGCTATCAACACGAGGTGCTGATCCGCAATGTGCCCTGATCGACGCCCCCTGCATTTTTTCCACCAGCATTGTTTCCGCCAGCGCGGTTTCAGTTTGCCGCTGGCGCTGTTCATCATCGTGGTGCTCGGTGCACTGTCGGTGGTGATGTACCGCGTGCTCGCCATCGGCCAGAGCAGCGTTGCCCAGGAAGTGCTGGCCACGCGCGCACTGCTGGCGGCCGACAGCGGCGCGCAGGCGATGATGATGCAATTGTTTCCTGCAAGCGGCACTGGCAACGGCGCGGCCTTTAACTGGACGCACACCGGCAGCGGACTTTCCGGCTGCAGCAGTGAGGTCAGCAGCAGCTCAACACTGAGCGGCAGCATTACCCTCGTCACCATCACCAGTGTCGGACAATGCGCCGCCGGCGCATTGCAGGCACGCCGCACGGTGACGGTGCAGGCGCGGGGGCTGCAACCGTGAGCCGCAATTGCCGACAGCAATGTTCCCTGCTGCTGCTGTTCCTGCTGCTGACAAGCATCGGTTCGGCCGCGTCACGCGCGGCGATCAGTGTGGTGGGCAGCACCTCGGCTTACCGCAGCGATTACAGCACCGCCAGTCTGAATCTCGCGATGCCTGCAGGATTGCAGCCCGGCGATCTGGTGATCGTGCAGCTGGTATCCCGCGCCGGCGTCAACAGCATCGAGCCTTCAAGCGCGTGGCAACTGGTGCAGGTTCCCGGCTACGTCAACGTGCAGCAGATCGGCAATATCCGTCAGCGCTTCTGGTGGCGGATCGTGCCGAGCGGCGGACTGGGCAGTTCACAAAGCTGGGGTTTCGATGCAGAGACGCGCGCTTTCGGCGGTGTCATTGCCTTGCGCGGTGTGGACACGACTGCGCCGTTTGGCAGCTCGGCCGGACAAACAGGAAACACCACGACTCTGACGGCCCCGAGTGTCTCCAGCGCGGCTGCAGGCGCGATCTGGCTGGCGGCATTTTCCGGTGACAATGGCAATTACGGAAATGCAGCACTCGCCAACCCGCCCTCCGGCATGACCCAGACATGGGCCGGACAAACCGCCAACGCCAGCTCCAACAACAATGGCATGGCTGTGGCGATGTCCTACAAATTGTTGCCTGCTGCCGGCGCAACCGGCACGGCGAACATGAGCTATCTCGTGTCACCGGCAAACTGGGTCGGCATTTCCCTGATCATCAAGGCAGCTGAACTTCCCGACCCCTCCGGCAGCTGCACGGCAACGTTTCCTGACGGCGCCTCAACGGTGAACAACGGCGGTCACATACAGATCGGCAACAACGCCGTGATCGCCGGCAGCCCGGACAATATTCTCGACACCGGCAACATTTCGCCCAATCACGCGTTTTCCTGCACCACCGGTTCGTGCAGTGCCGACGGCAGTGGCGTGACCGCCCTCAGTCCGGGCAATTTCCAGTTGTCGACTTCCAGTGTCAGCATGTCGGGCAACAATTTGCTGCTGACCCAGGCCAGCTACAACGACATCAGCATCAGCAACAACGGCCAGCTCAGCTACAGCGCGCCGATGCCGCACAGCACTTTCTACATTGATTCCATCACTGCCGGAAACGGCGCACTGGTCAATTTGCCGCCGGGCACATACTGGATACGCGCCTTGCAGCTCGGCAACAACGCACGCCTGAACCTGAATGGCGCGACGCGAATTTATGTCGACTGGTTTTTTGCCGACAACGGCGCTGACGTCAATGCCAGCAGCCAGCAACCGTTTTTCCTCTATGCCTATACCGACATTTCTTTCGACAACAACGTGGTCATGCAGGGTGTTGCCTATGCGCGCGACAGCATCACCTTCAACAACAACGCCCGTTTGATTGGTGCGGCCACGGCCGGCAACCTGATCAGCATGGCCAACAATTCGCGCATTGATTACGACGCAGGCGTGGTCGGTGATACCGATTTCGGCGGCCTGTGTACAAGCAGTTCGATCCATCACTACGAGTTGCGCCATCCCGGCTCGGCACTGACCTGCAACGGCGCCAGCGTCACCGTGCGCGCCTGTGCCGATGCCGCCTGTAATACATTGTTCACGGACAGCAGCAGCGTCACGCTGTCACCGGCAAGCGGCTGGCAGGGCGGCAACAACAAGACGCTCAGCAGCGGTTCGGTTACCGCCATCCTGCGCCAGGCCGCTGCCGGTGCAGTCACGCTCGGCCTCAGCAGCAGCACGCCGGTTGCGCCATCGCCGCTGGTCTGTGTCAACACCGCCACCGGCAGCAACAGTTGCGTGCTGAATTTTCTCGACAGCGGATTCGTGTTTGATGCACCGGATGTCATCGCCAACAAACCGTCCGGCAGCTTTGTCATACGCGCCCTGCAAAAAAATGTCGCCAATCCCCAGCAATGCGTGCCGGCATTCCAGAACGTGACCCGCAGCATCCGCTTCTGGAGCAGCTACGCCAATCCGCTCAGCGGTACGCAGCCGATGCAGCTCAGCAATGCGTCCAGCGCCGTGACACTCGATACCGCATACAACGCCAGCGGCAGTTCCCTGGCACTCAGTTTCAATGCCAACGGTGAAGCGACAATCAGCAGCCAAAGCTATGCCGATGCCGGCCAGATGCAACTGAATGCCCGCTATATCGGCAGCGCCGCAACCAATGATGCCGGCATCGATCTGCAGGGCAATGATTTGTTCGTGTCGCGTCCGGCCGGTTTCTGTGTCGAAGCCCTGACGCCGATCACCAGCCCGAGCACCGTACTGGCCAATTGCGCCAACGCAAACTGCGCCGTGTATCAGAAAGCCGGACGCGATTTTCCGCTGCGTGTGCGCGCGATGGCCTGGCAGGCCGACGGCGAAACTGACACACAGCTTTGCAGCGGCAACAGCGTCACGAACAATTTCTTTGCCAGTGTATTGCTGAGTCCGGCCATGCAGGACAGCAGCACACACGGCCAATTGTTGAGTGGCGGTTCGACCCTGCCGGCATCGAGCATCACGCTGGTCAACGGCCAGAACACGGCCCAGATCGCGTTTTCGGAAGTGGGACGCTTCCGCATCGGCGCCAAGAGCAGCTATTTCGCGGCAACGGTGCCCGCCTACGCCAGCGCCGCCAGCGATCCGGGCGATGAAAGTGCAGTCATCGGCCGCATCACTGCCGACAATTTTGCGATCACGGTCAACAGTTTTCCGGCCGCCTGCAATGCTGCATTCAGTTACGCCGGCCTGACCGGACGCGACGGCCAGACCAGCGTCGCCAATGTCACGGTACGCGCACGCAATGCGCAAAATCTGCTGACACAAAACTATCAGGGCAACTACAACCGTTTTGCCGCCAACCCGCTGCTGTTTGCCGATTTTGATGCCGGCAATCCGGCCACCGACGGCGAGTTTGTTGTCGCGCCGCATACGCTGGCGTTTACCGGCGGCGTCAGCACTGTCACGCCCGATGTCTTTTACCGCTTCACGGCGCCGCGCGCGCCCTACAGCATCGCTGCGCAAGTCAGCGCCACAGATGGCGACGGCATCACCGGCAGTTCCGCGCAAACCGCAGCCATCAGCTACCGTTTCGGTCGCCTGTTTCTGGACAATGCCTACGGGCCGGAGCATCTGCCGTTAACCGTGCCGGTGCGCGCTGAAACCTGGAACGGCGAACGCTGGCTGACCGAAACCGCCGATCGTTGCTCGCAATACGGTGACAGCAGTCTGATCACACTCGATCAGTACAGCGGCAATCTCGCTGCCGGCGAAACCCTGATCGACAGTCCACTCGCCGCACAAACCCTGATCGACGGCCGCAGCGGCGCCAACCTGCCGCTGCGGCTCAGCGCGCCCGGCTTCGGCAATCACGGCAGCGTGCGTCTGAATCACGGCGTGCCGTCATGGTTGCTGTTCGACTGGGATGGCAACGGCAGTCACGACAATGCGCCGGCTGCGCAAGTGACCTTCGGCCGCTATCGCGGTTCGGATCGGGTCATAGACTGGCGCGTGGACTGAGAAAATCCGGACTGTTCCGGCGACACATCGGCGCGCAGGCATTCACGCATTTCAGATGCATCACGATTCCGGTTGGAGATTCCGGCTCTGCGCTGCGCTACGGCCGGAATGACAGGTTTCTTTCCGGTAAATCGGCCATTCCGGAAACCGCGCTGCGCATTTTTTCGATTCGGGCAAAAATGCAGACCGTCATGCCAGTGAGCAGGCAACGGTTTTCCGGTGTCGTTCTTCAACGGGATGCGGTGAGCTGCAATGGCTTGCTGTACACCGCTGTGACCCGGTTCTTTCCAGCGGCCACCGGCGCTTTTGTTCAGCGGATATCCGGGTGCTCAACGCGCAAAATATCTGCCTGGGTGAATTCATCCATGGTGATCACCAGTTTCCGGTCTTCGGTGTTGTAATCGAAGCTGCCGGTTTCGGCGATCATGCCGCGCGCCAAACGGTTCAGCTCTTTCAGATGTGCCTGTTCCGCTGACTGGAACAGGATGCTGTGCCCGCCCGGGTGGTTGTACTCACAGAACGCGCCGACATCACTGACCACCCAGTTGTACTTGCTGTTGCAGCGCGGATCAGAAAACGGCCGCGCGCCGGAGAAATCAGCGTCACGCTGCCACAGACCATCGAGCTCGAAGCGGCTGTAAACGATGCGGCCATCGGCCAGTTGCTGGCCCATGAACGCACCATCATCGGTCATGCGTTCATGGGTGCCGGTGCGCAGATCGACGCGATACAGATCCGGCTTGCCGTCACGCTCGGCGGCGACAATCAAGTGCTGATCATCACGTGTCCAGGTGGGGCGACGCAGATGGTGCAGGGCCAGTGGCACGCGCATCAGTCGCCGACCGTCCAGATGCAGCACGTAGAGCGCGTCGCCAGACAGTTCGGCGTCCTGGGTCAGGAAGGCAATCATGCGGCCGTCGTGCGACCAGCGCGGAAAACTCACCGGGCGCGGCAGATCCGTCAGGCGCTCGCGACCACTGCCATCGCGCGCCGCCCACCACAATTCATCGCGGCCGGTTTCGTTGGAAACGAAGGCATAGCGGTGCGCGACCGGTGAGTAGTGCGCACTGCGCAGATTGAACGTGGACTTCAGCAGTGGCAGCGGCCCGCCCAGCATCGGCGACAGACGGCCGGCGCCTTCCTCAGCCTCTTCACGCCCTGCGGCTGGAGACCCGGCAGGCTCCGCCGCGCGTTGCGGTTTGTCGGCACTTGGCGTCGCCCGATGTGGGCTGGCTGAATTCATCCCGGCCGAATCCTTGCCGCCCAAATCCAACCCGGCCAGATCAATCTCGGCAATGTAGTGATGCAGCGCCCAGTCGTTGTAAACCAGCGACGAGCGACCGGGCACAAACGCCGGTGCGCTCATGCCGTCCAGACCGAGCGGCCGGTAACGGCCGCTCTGCAAATCGAGCAGATAGCCGTCGCGCCGGCCGGACTCCTGGGCGCTGAACACCAGATAGCGGCCGCCATGATGCCAGCTGAAACCGCGTATGCCGGAAAAGCCGGTAGTCAGGCGCTGGGTCTTGCCACTGTCGAGATCAACGCGGTGCAAGTCGGCAACCAGATTGGAGAGCGCACGCAACACAACCACCGAACGGCCGTCGGGCGCGAACGCCACCATCGTGTCGGTGTAGTCCTCCGGGCAGGGTGCGGCGCAGGCCAGTGTGCGCACGGCGCTTTCCGGCGCGCGGCGGTCGGCAATGCGGACCCGGCGCTCGTCGATATAGGCCAGCCGCTCGCCATCCGGTGACAGGGCCAGCTGGCGCGGCGGCAGTTTGTCGCAGGTCCACAGCGTCTGCCGTTCGCGGGTCTGCGGGTCCAGCCTGACCACCCGGCAATGCGGCGCCTCCGGGCTGATCAGACCGAACAGCAGATGGCGACCATCGGCGTCCCAGATGGGCAGATGTTCACGTTCGTCCTCGCGGGTGACGATGACATCGGGCGTGTCGGGATGCGCCAGATCCTTGATGCGGATGTCGCGCCGGCCATCGGCCGCCACCGCCAGATAGGCCAGACGCTTGCCATCGGGCGATACCTGCGGCGCCAGCTCGCGGCCGGGATCGCGGGTGAGGCGTTCGCTGCGCAGGCCGGGCGGGGCGTCGTTGCGCTGGGCCCAGAAGGCAATGCCCGGGATCAGTGCCGACGCCAGCAAGGCCAGCGCCAGAATCCACCAGCCCGAGGGCCGGGCGGGCGCGGACAGCGGCGCAGCGACACCCGCTGTCACCTGTCCGGCATGGGCGCCGGTTTGCGGGCTTGAAACAGGAAATGTCGCGCTACTCAGGGACAGGCCTGCTGCCTGTACCGGCATTTGTGCGGCTGCTTGTACCGGAGTCGGCGTCAGCGTCAGCCGGTAACCGGATTTGCGCACCGTCAGGATGCAGTCGCGCGTGCTGTCTCGGCGGCCGAATGCCTGACGCAGATGCCAGATGGCGTTGGTCAGCGCGTTCTGGCCGACCAGTGCATTGCCTTTCCAGACCTCGTCGATCAGCTGATCGCGACTGACCACCTGTGGATGGCAGCGCGCCAGCATCAGCAACACCTCCAGCACTTTCGGCTGCAGGCTGAGCGTTTCGCCATCGGCGAAACACAGCTGGTGGGCGGCCGGCTCGACACGGCAATCGCCGAGCAGGAAATCCGCTGCGTTGTCAGTCCCGTTCAGGCGCGCGGGCGCGGTCGGGCCGGAAGCGAAGTCATCCACCACAGGAGGCATTCCATCGTTGTTATCCAGGCCGGAGTTGGGGTCATCTCACGGTCCGCCGCAGGGCGGATGGCCGGTGTTCGTTTATGCCAGCCGCATCACGCAAGTTGCTGATGCAGAACGAATCGAGATTATGCCGATGTAGAACCGAGAACGAATTGAGGCTGGCAAGATTGCCAGCTTTCCGCATCGCGCGATACCCATGCAACCGCCCGGCACGCCGCCCCTCAGGCCGGCCGCTGGCGGACGTCGCCCCTTGCGTCAGCCAGCGGCTCCGGGCATGCACGTCACCAGGACGTAGCCCTGCCTCAACGGAGACTGACAACAATGAACCGACCCACCCCTCTGGCCGCAGCCCTTGCCCTGCTGTTGCCTGCCAGCCTGTTGGCCGGCGCCGCTGACGCCGCCGACAGTGCCGCGCCGCAAGCCGAAGCCGGCAAACCGGAACGTATCGAAGTGACCGGCTCGCGCATCAAACGTACCGACATCGAGGGTGCATCGCCGGTGACCGTGCTGACCGGCCAGCAGATGCTCGACGAAGGCTTTGCCACTGTCGCTGACGCCCTCGCCTCGCTGACCGAAGCCTTCGGCTCGGCCCAGAACGACCTGAACTCCAGTGGCGGCTTCACGCCCAACGCTGCCGTCGTCAACCTGCGCGCGCTGGGCACGGGCCGCGCTCTGGTGCTGATCAACGGCCGCCGTGTCGCCGACTACCCGTTGCCCTACAACGGCCAGAGCAACACGGTGAACCTCGGCTCCATCCCGTCGGCCGCCATCGAGCGCATCGAAGTACTGAGCGGCGGCGCCTCGGCCATTTACGGCTCGGACGCAGTCGCCGGCGTCGTCAACGTTATCCTGCGCAAGAATTTCGACGGCAACACGGTGTCGCTGAAAGCCGGCAAACCGACCCAGGGTGGCGGCAACACCTATGACCTGAAATGGGTTGGCGGCTTCACCGGCGACGCCTGGAGCGTCACCTACGCCCTCCAGCATCTGGAACGGCCGATGATCCTCGGCATCGAGCGCGATTTCATGGACTCCTGGGCCGACGCACCGCCGGTCAGTCCGGCCGTGCAGCCGGGCACCGGCCTGCGCATCCGTAACCGCGCCCTGTCCACCACCGCCGCCAACAACTACATCCTTCCCGGTGGCGCGGCCAGCTGCGACAACTTCCGCCAGTTCGACCCTTACGCCTACACCAGCACCAACACCAGCACCGGCGCGGTAACCCAGCTCGGCACCGCCTGCGCATTCTACGAATCGGCCTCGTATCAGGCGATCCGTAACGGCGACAAGGACAGCTCGCTGTACGTGTACGGCACTTTCGATCTGGGCAACAACCTTGAAGCCTTCGCCAGCCTGATCGCCTGGGATCAGGAAGCCGAATCGAACACCGGCGTGCTCAGCTGGACCAGCCCGGTGTTCTACGACACCAACCTGAAAACCCGCGTTGACATAACCCGTGCCTTCTCGCCCGCCGAAATCGGCGGCGACAAGGGTGCCGGCATGATTCGCATTTTCCAGGAACAGACCATTGATGCCTCCGGCGGTCTGCGCGGCAACTGGGGCGACTACGACTGGACTGTCACGCTCAGTCATTCGCAGAACGAATCGGCCAATGATCGGCCGCGCATCCTGCGTCAGGCGATCGAGGATTACTTCCTCGGCCCGAAAACCGGTGAAACGCGCGTCGGCAGCACGGTGTACAACAACTACGCCATGAATCAGGAGCGTGTACTCAACGAGATCACGCCCGCGATCTGGCGCACGCTGACCTCCAATGTGCACACCGAAGGCACGGCGGAAGTCAGCCAGGCCAGCTTCGTGCTGACCGGTGATTTGTTCGAGCTGCCTGCAGGGCCGGTGGGCTTTGCCGCCGTGCTGGAAACCTCGGCGCAGGAATATGAGCTGATCGCCGATCAGCGCATCGTGCCGAATGCTGACGGCACCACCAAGGACATCATCTACAACCTCACCGGAACCGGTGGCGGTGGTGAGCGCGAACGCTCGGCCGTCGGTGTTGAATTCGCCGTGCCGCTGGTGCCGACGCTCGATGCCCAGCTCGCTGCACGTTTCGACAAATACGACGACATTACTTCAGTCGACGACGCCGTGACCTACAACGCCGGACTCACCTGGCGGCCGAGCGAACGCTTCATGCTGCGCGGCATGTGGGCCACCTCGTTCCGCGCGCCGGACATGCACTATGTGTTTGCCGATGCCTCCGGATCGTTCAGCACCAACCGTGACGACTACCGCTGCCGCAAGGACGGCATCGAGTATTCCAGGTGCACCAGCAGCGCCTACAACAACAGCATGTTCACCGTGTCGAAAGGCAACGCCGGGCTGGAAGAAGAAGAAGGCGAATCGGTGAGCTTCGGTATGGTCTGGGATATCGTCGACGATCTGTCGATGACACTGGACTACTACAAGATCGAACTCGAAGGCATGGTTGCCCGGCTGGAAAGCGAATGGATCCTGCGCAAGGAAGCCGAATGCCGGCTCGGCACCGATCGCAATGGCAATGCTGTTGATACCGCCAGCATCAACTGCGGCTACTACACCAGTCGCGTGATCCGTCATACCGACGGGCCGGATGAAGGCCGGGTGAAAACCCTGCTGCGTGAACCGATCAACCGCTCCTTCCAGTCGACCGAAGGCATCGATGCCAAGCTCAGCTACGTGCTGAAAACCACCGACTGGGGACGCTTCCGCACTGAACTCAGCTGGTCGCATGTACTCGATCTGAAGAAAGCGCAGTTTGCCGGTGAGCCGCGACTCAGCTACCGCGACGATCCGACCAACTTCGATTTCCGCAGCCGCGTGCGTGCCTCGGTCAACTGGGCCTACAATGACTGGCGAGTCACCTTGCTTGCGCGTCGCGAAGGCAGTTTGCCGAACTGGGCAGAAACCGGTCGCATCGCGCCGTTCACCACCTACAACACCAGCGTGACCTACGTTGTCGATCAGTCACTCGATCTGCAACTGGCCGTCAGCAACCTGTTCGACAAAGTGCATCCCAACGACGCCACCTACGACAGCTATCCGTTCTTCTATCGCTCCTACAGCCCGATTGGGCGCGAGGTGTCGCTGGAAGCACGCTACCGCTTCTGAGGCACAGCAAAAAACAAACCCGGCTTCTGCCGGGTTTGTTTTTTCTTCACGCTGTTTCAGAAAACGTTTCAGAACGAGAAACGTGCATAGACCTTGGTCAAATCCGCATCGTCGCCTTTGGCATGCGAGACGCCCAGACCGATGCTGTCGGTCAGGTGCGCTTGCACATAGGCCTCCTTGACGGTCTCGCTGTCATCGTAGTCATACCAGGTCAGGCTGGCGCCGACTTCGAGCAGCGAGTTGATGCGGCTGCGCAGACCACCGCTGACGAACAGGGTCTTGTCGTCAGTGCTTTCGCGAACCTGTGCGACCTTGACGCTGACATCATCCCAGGCATAACCGGCTTTGGCGACGAAATCGGTTTTCTGTGCGATTGGCGTATGGAAACCCACTGCCACGGCGGCCGTTTCCAGCTCACCGTTGACGCGGCCGGTGAAGTGACCAATGTTGACGCGCGCCGTACCTTCATACTTCATGTAGTCGGCCTGAACGAAGAACTGCGGCAGAAATTCGAAGCTGCCGGTAAACCCGTAACCATCCGGTTCGAAGTTGGTGTCAAACAGATCCATGTCACCTTTGGCATAGTGACCTTCGAGGAAGCTGTAGTTCAGATCGTCACCGGCATAGGCGCCGGCAGCGAAAACCGAAAGGGCCAGGGCGAGTGCTTGCTTTTTCATCGAGTGCTCCATTCATGTCTGCGGATGCTGTGCATCCGTCTTGTTCGGGACCGCTGCAGACTGGTGTAAACAGGGTCTTGCTTGAGGCGGTGCCATGACAACATCGCGGCACTGAATCAAAACTGAATGCTGTGAACGATGAATATGGCAAACGTAAACGAATGCAAATCCGGAAACAGCCGGAAATTATCTGCTGTTTTACGCCGGAACCGCGCGCCCCATAAACCGGACATGAACCGTACATGAACTGTCAGGGCCTGACGGCATTTCTGCACAGCAAGGCGAACACTTTTCAACCAGCAGAGAGCGTTCTTTGCTCACAAAACAAGCGGGGCGTCCTGAGACGCCCCGCCTGAAAATTTACAACGAAAATTCAGTACCACTTATGACCAATGGCCAAATTGCGGCGTCCCGCTCAGCTGCGAGCATCCGGGTCTGCCACGTTGCGCACGTCGCCGCCGCTGACACGTAAAGCACGCGCTGCACGCTTGGCCTTGTCACGCGCCGCGTCGATGCTCACGTCGCGGGCCAGCGTCACGCCCATGCGCCGCTGGCCGCGCAGTTCCGGTTTGCCGAACAAACGCAATTGCGTATCGGCTTCGGCAAGCACGGCATCCAGTTGTTCAAAACACACCACATCACTGTCGCCTGCCAGCAACAGCGCACAGGATGCTGACGGCCCCTGCTGGCGCAATACCGGCACCGGCAAACCAAGAATGGCGCGCGCATGCAACGCGAACTCGGACAGATCCTGGGAGATCAGCGTTACCAGTCCGGTGTCGTGCGGCCGCGGGCTGACTTCGCTGAATATGGCTTCGTCACCCTTGATGAACAATTCCACGCCGAACACACCGTAACCGCCAAGTGCGGCAGTGACGTCCTCGGCGATTTTTTCCGATGCAGCCAACGCTGCTGCACTCATCGCCTGCGGTTGCCAACTTTCACGATAATCACCGGCGATCTGGCGATGGCCAATCGGCGGACAGAACACGGTGCCCTGACGGGTGCGCACGGTCAGCAGCGTGATCTCGTAATCGAAATCAACAAAGGCTTCAACGATGACGCGCCCTGCGCCGGCGCGTCCGCCTTCCTGTGCGTAGCGCCAGGCATCGGCCAGATCGGCATCGCTGCGCAGCACGCTCTGGCCTTTTCCGGAGCTGCTCATGATCGGTTTCACCACGCAGGGAAAACCCAGTTCACGCACCGCGGCACGGAACGCGGATTCGTCATCGGCAAACCGGTAACGCGACGTCACCACGCCAAGTTCTTCCGCGGCCAAACGGCGGATGCCTTCGCGATTCATGGTCAGCTTCGCTGCGCGCGCGGTCGGCACCACGTGATAGCCCTCGGCTTCCAGCCTGAGCAATTCATCAGTGGCAATCGCCTCGATCTCCGGCACGATGTAGTGCGGCTTTTCACTTTCGACAACGCGACGCAAGGCGGCAGCATCAAGCATGTTGATGACATGACTGCGATGCGCGACCTGCATGCCGGGCGCGTTGGCATAGCGATCAACGGCGATCACTTCCACACCAAGACGCTGCAATTCGATGATCACTTCCTTGCCCAGTTCGCCGGCGCCGAGCATCAGCACGCGGGTGGCGGAAGCGGACAAGGGGGTGCCGATACGGCTCATGATCTGACTCCTGAAAACGCCACTGAGCGCTCGCGCGCGGCGCAAGCGCTCAGTGTTCACAAAGAAAGGGAAACAGCGGAATGCACGGGCGACAGTTTAATCCCCGGCGCGACATGTTGCGTCACCGCCGCCACGCTGCCGGTACTACTTCACCGCAGTCACCGCAGGTTTCAGCGTCAACTGGTACACCGCTGCTCCGGGCAGGAATGGCGCCGGCTCACCCTTGACCCAGGCTGCATGGCCGGCCATGTAAAACGGTGACAGCGGATGGCCGCTTTGTCCGGTGGGCATGTGGAAAATGCCCTGATCTTCGTGTCCCGGTGACACCACGATGCGCTCCGAGGCGCCGAACGCCGGCCCCTGTACATAGGGCATGTTGCTGTCGCCGCTCAGGGCATCGGCCGGCGCGTCAAGCCAGGTTGACAACAGGGGCAGCGAGCGGCTGAGCGGATGGCGAATTGCCGCCGTGTTGCGCTCGCCCCATTGCCGTGCGGCCAAATCGCCTTGCTGACGATACGCATCGATCAGCGCATCAACCACCGCCAGTTGCAAGGCACGCCAGCCGGTGTAGGGCCTGGGCAACAAGTGCGCGGGTTGTTGCTGCAGCGTTTGCCAGAGCGGCGCTTCCCAGTGCGACGACAACCAGCGCGGATTGAACTGCGCATCGGCAGCAATGACATCGCCCAGCCAAGCACGGAACAAACTGTCTTTCAGCAGCAAACGGAAACCGCGCACAAACCGGTAGCCGCTGCTGTCATGCTGCGCGCGCCCGCCCCAATCCGCGACGAGCTGACGAAACTCGCCGCGTGCGGCGTTTTCGTTTACCGCGTCCGCATCAAGCAATTGCAGCACATGCTGCTGCCAGCGTTGCAGGAAACGTGCTTCGTCATCGATCTGTATGGCGAGCAAATCGCGCTCGCTGAATTGTTCGCGCTCGCGCAGCCGATCACGGATCTGCAGGGCGCGCGCGCCCAGGTCATAACCACCGTCACCGATACGCGCCAGCATCTCGCCGCTGGCAACGCGGTTGTTGGCAGTCCAGATGCGGCCATCGAGCGGATTCTGTACTTCCGGATATTCGTCGGCGCCGAGATAACCATCCCAGCCTTTGCTGCCGTCACTCCAGGACACGACATCACGACCGTCGTAACCGATGCGACGCGGCATCGCGCCGATCAGGGTCCAGCCGATGGCTCCCTCGCGATCCGCGACGACGAAATTCTGCGCCGGTACACGCGCCTCTTTCGCCACCGCCAGCGCTTCGCTGCTGCTGCGCGCGCTCTCCAGTTTCTGCAGGCCCAGATCCATGCCGCGACCCGGATCATGCGCCACCCAGCGCAGCACATAAGCTTCCGTATCACTGACACGCCGGATCACCGGCCCCCAGATCGATTCCTCCACTTTCAGTTCAACGGCGTCGCCGCCTTTGACCGCGATCTGCTCGCTGACGACGCTCAGCGATTTCTCGCCGTCACTGCTGCGATAGCGTTGCGCGTCGATCAGATCGAGTGCGATCACGTCGGCCCAGTCGCCATAACTGTTGGTGAATCCCCAGGCGATTTGCGTGTTGCTGCCGACCACCACCACCGGTGTACCGGGCAGGGTCGCGCCGGTGACACGGCGTTCTTCGCCGGCCTGTCCATACCACAACTGCGCGCGATACCAGGTGTTGGGCACGCTGAGTCCGAGATGCATGTCATTGGCCAGCATCGCCGCGCCATTGCCGGTGCGTGCACCGCTGACCGCCCAGCTGTTGCTGCCGGGAAATTGTGCATCCGCTTGCGCCGGCGGCCAGATCGGTCCGTCGAGTTTCGCGCTCCAGCCGGCAAGCTGTTCGGCGGTTGGCAGCGCTGGCGCCGCCACCGCCTCACCGAACAGCGGCGCGTCCCATTCACTGCCGCTGACGGTCAGCCAGTCGAACAGCGCCGGCGGCAATTTTTCACGCGCCAGTTTGCGCGTGAATTCAATGCCACCCTCGCTGTTCTGCAGGGTGAAATACATGGCATAGCCGACCAGGATCACATCTTCGCTGCGCCAGCTTTCCGGTTCGGTGCGCAGCAGGAAATATTCGAACGGTTTCTGGCCCAGCGCCTGCAAACCGGCATTGACGCCGCCGGTGTAGGCATCAATCAGATCACGCTGTGCAGACGGGGCCTGCTCATAGCTCAGACGTGCGCGGTGGCGAAACCGATGCACGCGCGCGGATTTGTCCACCTCGAGCGCCGCCTTGCCCACCAGCGCAGCCAATTCTCCGGCCGCACGGCGACGTGACAAATCCATCTGGAAGAATCGTTCCTGTGCATGCAGAAAACCCAGCGCGCGCGCCGCGTCCAACCGATCCCGTGCGCGGATCACCGGCACGCCCAGCGCATCGCGCGCCACGTTGACTTCGCTGCCCAGTCCGGCCAGTTCCTGTTCGCCACTCAGCACCGGCAGGCTGGATTCCAGCAGCCAGTAGATCGCGATGCCGCCACACAACAGCAGTCCGAGCAGCAGGCCCAGACTCCACAGCAGCCGGCGTCCCCATGTCTTCATGATGTCTCCGCGCGCCAGATGGAAATCGGCGCACAGGATAGCAGCGTCACTGTTTTACCTGCGGATAAAAAAACGGCCGCATCGGGCGGCCGTGGATGACAAATGTGTGTCAGCTCCTACGCGAACAATGCATGGCGCGGCGCGTCCCTGTCCTTCGTGGTGCGCGTCGCCTGACCGGCAGCGCAGGAAGGCGCCCGTGGTGCTGCTGACCAACTTGTCGCGAACCAAAGCAAGTCTGGCCAGATGGGCCGGGGCCCGTGTGATTCAGCCAATGGTCCCGCTGACGATGGGCGCAAACGCTGTCAGGCGATCCCATTGCGTCACCGGACCGAGTCCGTGTGCAGGAAACAAACTGCTCATGCGTCCCTGTTCGCCGTGCAGCGCCAGATAATTGAGCAGCACCATCTCAACCAGCAGATTGACGTTGTTGGCCGCCGGGCTGCCGGAGGTTTCGACATCGCCCTCGGCGCGGAACCAGCCGAGCTGCTGGTGCCGCGCTTGTTCATCCGCGTTGGCGCCGAGCAGTTGCGGACGACCGTTGGGGTTGTACACCAGAAAGAAGCTGGCCGCGGTCTGCTGGTTGTCACCGGTCCACTGACCTTTGCCGCGACCGTCAACAGAATTGTCGAGCATGCCGTTCGATGACACCGAACCATCGCTGCACACATAGACCATCATCGGCACACCGATGCGCGCCGCGTATTCCAGACAGGCGCCCATGCAACGCCCGGCGCGCAGATCGCGCCGTTCGCCGGTGGCGCGATCACCGGTGTGGTAATCGAAACCGCCCATGGTGATGGTGCCGGCGCCGGCGAAGCCGTTGGCCACCAGTTTCAGCACTGAAGCTGTTTTGCGGAATTCACCGTCGCCATCGAACTCGGCGCCGGTAAAAATGCCGCTGGCGCCGACCAGTTCGCTGTCCAGCGCCGGATTCAGCGTCGCCGGATTGCCGAAACGATCAGCGAGATCGGCGCTCTTCACATAGCCACAGCGCAGCGCCTGCTTGATGCTGGCATCGCGCTCAAGTTTGGTCTGCACGCGGCCAAGTTTGCGATCACTGATGCGCAGCATTGATTCCATCACCGCCACCGCATCTTCCTGCGCCAGCAGCGTCGTGAGATCGCCGACATCGACCAGACTGGTGACGTCAGTCGGCCGATCCACTTTCGTCGGCCGTTTGCGTTCGTCGATCAACGCTGTCGGCGCCATAGAATTGCCGCCCGACAGCGAATTCTGCGAGCCAATCAGCGTCAGCAGCGAACCATCAGCGCCACAGCGGTTGATGCCGAACATCGGATTGTGCGGGTTGTTGCCGGTATCGTTTTCCGATCGCGCCGGAATGATCGCGCCGTTGATATTGGCGCGCGTCGCCGGCGAGGTGCGTTCGAGAATGCCACGCAAAAACGCTGAATCACTGTGAAAGGCCAGACCCAGTTCAGTGTTGATGAAATCGCGCGTGCCGGTCTGGGCGTTGGCGAGATTCGGCAGCATGTTGCCCGGCACGCCCAGCTTGCTGTAGCCGGCCGCGCTGAGAAAATCCTGTTGGCCGCCCTGCTTGCCGACCAGCACATTCGAGCCGGCAATGTTGGCGCCACCAGCGAGATCGAAACACAGGAAAGGAATTTTTCCCGCGCCCTGCACGGCCAGACCGCAGGCCGCCTTCATCGCCTGCACATCGGGAGACAGCGCAGCGTGGGCACGGCTGCCACCGAACAGCAGAGACAGCGGCGACAACAGCGCAGCGCCGGCGCCCACCATCATGCCCTGACGCAGAAAATCGCGGCGCGAAGATGGGCGCACATGATCAGCATGAAACAACGGATCATCCGGTTGCCAGCCGTGCGGCTTTGCACGTCGCGCACGCGACGGAAACGTGAAGCGGGCCATGGTCATGCTCCTGGCTGCGTATCACGCAGCTTGATGTACATCGTCGCGTTGGCAGCGCAATCTTCCGGTGTGCTGTTCGCTCTTGCACCGGCGTTCACTTTTTTACCGCCATTCATTGCCGCTGCAACAATCACTGCCGCTGTGATCGTCATTGCAGCGTCACGGCGGCACTGCCCAGCGCCGCGGCGCACAGCGCCTTGACACTGCTTGGCGTGCGCGACGCCGGACAACTGTTCCCGCAACTGATCAGCCGGCTGAGCAGTTGATCGAGTTCGCTGCGCACATCGCTGCTATCCGGTTGCGTCGCCAGATTGCTGCCCAGCATGCGCGCCAGCAGCGGACTCAGCACCTGATCGCGACCCGCGCCGGCAAACGCTGAAGCCGGTGCCTGTTCAAACGCGAATCCCGGAAAAAGTGCGGCGCGCAAGCTGCTGTCTTCCACCAGCGCATCGCAGTAGGCAATCGCCAGCTGGGTGACAGCCATCTGGTGCGCCGACAGGAAGGCATCCGGATTTTCCACCGTTGGCAGTGCCTGACGCAGACTCACAAACGCGTCACGAACATTGTCGCGTTGCGCCGGCACACCGGTCAGCGCCGCAAAGCTGGCGTTGATCTCGTCAAAGGTGCGCATACCAATATCAGCAACCGGAGCCGCCTCCGGTCGTGGCGACGGCGCCGGCGGTTCCGGTTCGATCACGACATGACTGCGACTGCCAAGCCGTTCAAAACTGAGAAAGAATTCGTCTGCCTGCGGTCCTTTTTCCACCGGCACGACCGTGCCGAGCGGCGACAGGGTTTGCCGCGACTGGCTGAGTTGCAGATCGAGCCGCTGCCAGGCCTGACCGTTTTCCAGCTCGCGACCGTTGAGCCCGACACGCAAGCCGCGCAGCGGCACATTCGCCGGCGTCACGCTGCTGTCGAGGCTGACAAATACCGGCGTGTGAAACAGGTAAGCCCAGGTGTCCATGCGCGAGGCTTCGAGCATCACGTAGCACTGCGGCACGCCGCCCTTGTCGCAGCCCGGTGTATCGAGATGCGGCGAAACATTGAACAAGAGGTAAAACCGTTCGCCGACACCGGCATCGAAATTGGCCTTGATTTGCGCTGCCGTCAGCGCCCGGTTGTGCACGGCCACCAGACGCGCAATACCGGACCAGGGCCGATCACCGGAAACTTCATTGCCAATCACAAACGCGAAGGTGTCATCCCAGTCGGCGAGCGTGCCGGCAGCGCGCGGATCGCGATCACCGGTGTCTTCACCGTTGACGTACAGGCGGCGGCCGTTGACCGCGTCATACACCGCCACCACATGTTGCAAAGCCGTTTGCGCACGCTGCGCGGCATCGGCCGTCGACAGCGCCGGCAAACCATTTGCGCCCGTCGTGCTGGAGCGCTGCAGGAAGTTGTAGTTGTAGAGCGATTGTCCGAGCGTGAAATTCATTGCGCTGGCGCTGCCGGCATAACTGACCATGCGCGCCGGACCTTCCTGACTGACATTCGCCGGCGCCACCCAGGCTTCGATGCTGTATTCACCGGTTGCACGGATCAGTTGATGCAACTTGCGCGAGCTGGTGGTGCTGGCTTGTGCGCGACCGCCGTTGCGGAACAGCACGCCCCAGCCGCCCACCCATTCGGTGTCACCGGAGAGCGTCAGATTCATGGCCGGCTCAACGCCGCTGGTATCAAACGCGGTGCTGCCGGTGCCGGTCTTGAATTCATACAGCGCGATCACATTGGCTTCGTGGCGTCCGCCCTGACTGGCGATCACGCCATCGGTCAGTCGCAACGCTTTCGAGACCACCAGTGCCGGATCTACCTGTGTGGGCGCAATGCCGCCGGCAAACGCACTGATCGCCGCCTGCATGGTCGCCGCATTGGCCGCGCAATCGCCCCAGCAATTGTGGAACTCGTCGCGCAGACGCTGCACCAGCCGCGAATTGGCCGGCGTGTCGAGATCGATTTTTGCCTGCGCCGAGGCATAGGCCAGTTCAACATCATTGCTGGCGAAAAATGGCGATTGCCGCTCACTGGCGGTGTCGGCATGGCAGCGAGCGCAATGGGTCTTCAGCAAGGGATGAATGG
This sequence comes from Permianibacter sp., assembly GCA_041913605.1. Lineage (GTDB taxonomy): Bacteria > Pseudomonadota > Gammaproteobacteria > Enterobacterales > Permianibacteraceae > Permianibacter. Next base: position 216,392 of record JAYSEY010000002.1, on the reverse strand, counting down.
TGGCGGCAAAACCGGCACTGCTGGCGGGAAAAGTCCGGCTTGCGCCAGCATCACGCTGTACCGGCGGCACCAGCTGCACGACATTGCTGCCGCCGCCAACCGAACCTCCGGCCCAGGCGGTGATGTAGCGCGTAATGGTGTCGGCACAGGCATTGTTGTCGGTCAGCCAGCAGTGATGGCCACCGGCCACCTTGCTGACCATGCGCGACTCTGACGGTCGCTGCAGGTTGACCACGGTATTGGCCTGCGCGTAGGCAAGATTGATGTCGTCATTGCGGACGAAATTCGGCAACTGACCACCGATGCCGTGACAACTGCCACAGCGGTTGGCCGGCAACAGATTGTCCCAGAGATTGAGTTTGAAGCGCTGCACATCCGCAGACGCCGGCGGCGGACCCGCATAGTTGCCGCCGGTATTGCCGCCACCGGGCGGCGGCGGATTTTCCTGCGTGTCGGCACCACCGCCACTGCAAGCCGCCAGCAACAGCAGGGCTGTCAGCGTGGCGCCGCTGCGCCACCACTGCTTTGCGTTGCAGATCGGTTTGTGTTGCTTCATGTCTTGCTGCATGGATGTCATGTCAGTCTCCCATGCAGTGACGCGCAGTTTCGGCGAACACGGTTTTCAGTTTGTAACCGCTGCCCTGAAAACTGTTGAGCAGGGTTTGCACGGCGGATTTGTCCGCCTCACCGGTCGGTGTGCGCAGGCAGACATTGCGAAAAACTTTTTCCACCTGGCACTGGGCAAACGCCTGACTGTGGGCCAGTTCGCGGCCCAGCGATTTCGCACCGTTGCCGCCGCCTGGCAGACTGCCATCCCAGCCCAGCCACTGATTGACACCCTTACGCCAATAGTTGTCCCAGCGATCATCGGGCGTGGCAAAGCCGTATTTGAAGTTGTTGCTGTTGATCAGATATTTCTTCACCACGCGCGTACCGGTGACCGGGTCGGCCATGCCGACATCGTTGTACACCAGCTGGCCGTTTTCGCCGCCGGGGTCGGCATTCATGTCGTGCTGGAAATCGTAATACGCGAAAGCCTGCGCCAGCGGGTCCATGCCGGCGTGACAGGTGCTGCAGTTGTTGAGAAACAGCCGGCTGTCACCACCGGGACTGCGCGTGACATCCTGACGAATGCGATCCGGTGGCCGCGAACCGTCTTTCAGTTGTTCCAGATCCTGGCAAAGATGATTCATCAGCGTGAAACGCAGCATGGCGCGGTTGGTGCCGGCGATGAAAAACGCTTTCGCTGCGCCGCGTGTGGTCAGCACCCCCGCTGTGGCGTCGCTGCGCAGACCGGTCAGACTGCTCTGGGTGCGTGATTCAAGCACCGCTTTCAAATCGGCGTTTTGCGCTTCCAGTGCGATGTAATGCGCATTGTCATCGCGACGGTAGGCCGGCACGGAAGCGGCACTGTTGGCGACGTAAATGACATCGTCGTAGAGCACGCGGCGGAAATCGGCATCGTCGCGCACCAGCCCGATCACCGTGGCGGTGTAGTCGTTGAGCGGCGCATAGGGATCACCGTCGCGGTTGGTCCACGGCGTGACAAAATTTTTCAGCGTCACGCGATAAAAATCCGGCGACTCCATGGCCGTCATCGCTGCCTGCAAGGGATTGCCGGCAGCGATCTGCGCCGTCATCTGATCGAGCACGGCTGCGGACGGCGGCACACCGGCCAGCCGGTCGTGCATGCGCCTGGCCTGCTCGCGCGCGCCGGCATCAACAAGCGGTGACAGACCCGCCAGTAGCAGGCACAACAGAGCACGGCTCAGGACACCGTCGCCCGCAACCGTGAAGCGGGCGGACGACAGCGCAGGTTTGCGTCCGATCATGGGCTGTTCCCTCGTTCAGCGGGGCGCACGGTGGCGCGGTGGACGCAGCGGAAAGGCTGCAGGGTGATCGGTGGTTTCGCCACGGCGCGGCATGGCGCAGACGGATCAGCATCCGGCAAATCGGCCGTCAGCCAAGCGCGCAACAGGGTAGTTGAACACGCCTGCACGTGCGTGCCGGACCGCACACGTCACAAAGCTGCGGCATTCTAGTGCCGACGTGGCCGGACCTTTCGTGATTGCCTGCACAGAACCCTGCGCGGCAAGCGTGGACAATGCGCGAAACCTGAGTATTGTTGGCGGCGAGCTGCGATGACGGCTGATCTTCATCGCGTTTCGTTATGGAAAAAACGCAGAACATAACCCGATGCCCAAGGCCGTGAACGCTCCCGCCCAGACACCGCCCTTCCTGCTGCCGAAGGCCGTTGCGCTTGCCTTGCTGGCCCTGCTGTCAGCGTGCGGTGACGGTGGTGGCAGCAGCAGCGACAACCAGCCACCGGACCCGGTAGTGGTCGATATTCCGGTCGCCTACGTCAAGCGCACGCTTGAACTCGACGACAACGGCCAGCAGGATGCGGACGATATGCGCGAGCCGCTGGAATTTCGTCCCGGCGCCGCGTTGTACATCCGTGATCGCGCCACCGCATCGGCGCGCGAAGAACTCATCACCGGCAGCCTGTTTGCCGAGGGCGCCGCCTATGACGTGCGCGATCCGGATGTTTCGCCGGATGGCGACAAATTGCTGTTTGCCCTGCGCGCGCCCGAGCCGGCCAACAATGCGCAACCGGCGCCAACCTGGAACATCTGGGAATACACGCGCAGCAGCCGCACGCTGCGTCGTGTGATCAGTTCTGACATCGTCGCCGAAGCCGGTGATGATGTGGCCCCGGCCTGGTTGCCCGATGGCCGCATCGTGTTCGCCTCGACGCGCCAGCGCCAGAGCCGCGCCATTCTGCTCGATGAAGGCAAACCGCAATTTCCGCTGCAGGATGAACAGGGGCGCGGTGCCAGTCTGGCGCTGCATGTCATGAATGTCGATGGCAGCGACATACGCCAGATCAGCTTCAACGCCAGCCATGACACGGACCCGGTGGTACTCGACAACGGTCGCCTGCTGTATGTGCGCTGGGACGCGCAGGCCAATCGCGGTTTTCATCTCTACACGATGAATCCCGACGGCAGCGACAACCAGATCCTCTACGGCCTGCACAGCCACAACACCGGCACCAGCGCCGACAACACGCCGGTCAACGCCCAGTTCAGTGCCCCGCAAGTGCTGGAAGATGGCCGTGTGCTCGCCGTGCTGCGGGCGCAAACCCGGCGTCAGGGCGGCCAGCTGATCGGCATCGATACGCGACAATTCACCGACAACAACGAAGCCATTGCCACGCTGTCCGGCTTGCAGGGTCCGGCGCAAACATCGCTGGTCAACAGCTTCATCACCACTGACGACAGCATTGCCACCGGCGGCCAGTACCGCAGCGCGTTTCCGCTGCGCGACGGCACCGGTCGCCTGCTGGTCACCTGGAGCCAGTGCCGCGTGCAACTGCCGCAAGGCAGCAACTGGCAAACCTCGCCCTGCACACCTGCCGCGCTGGCAACGCCGGGACTGCGCGCGGCGCCACCGCTGTACGGACTCTATGTGCTGGACCCGGCGCGGCAGACGCAACTGCCGGTGGTCGCCCCGGCAGAAGGCATCGCGTATGAACACGCCGTCGCGCTGGCACCGCGGGCGCGGGCCGCGGCGCTGCCGGATCTGCCCCCCGTCGCCGGACTGGAAAACGAAGGCGTGATCGATCTGCGCAGCGTTTACGACGTGGACGGCGTCGATACCGCACCCGACGGCACGGCGCGCGTGCGCGATCCGCTGCTGACTGCAGCGGCAGCGCGTCCGGCGCATTTCCTGCGCATCGACAAACACGTGGCGCTGCCCGATGACGAGGTTCGCGATTTCAACCGCGATGCACTCGGCGTAAATCGCAGTTTCGGCATGCGGGAAATTCTCGGCTATGTGCCGGTGGAGCCGGACGGTTCGGCGCGTTTCCGGCTGCCGGCCAATGTCGCCGTGCAGATCAGCGTGCTCGATGGCGAGGGCCGACGCATTTCACCGCTGCACCGCAACTGGCTGACAGTGCGGCCGGGCGAAACCCTGCACTGCCGCGGTTGCCACACCGGTGCCAGCACGCGTCCGCATGGCCGGCCCGACGCGCAGGCGCCGAGCATCAACAGCGGCGCCCCCGTCACCGGCCAGCCCTTTGCCCACACTGAACCGGCGCTGTTTGCCAACGCCGGCGAAACCATGGCCCAGGTCTGGGCGCGGCTGAATGGCCCGCGCCTGCCGGAAGTGGATCTGAATTTCAGTGACGACTGGACCGATCCGGCCGTTCGCGCCAAGGATGCCGAACAACGGGCGCAATACCGCGACCTGCTGACACCGGCGCCGGTGAATCTTGCCTGTCAGGACAACTGGCAGGCGCTGTGCCGCATCACGCTGCATTACCCGCTGCATATCCAGCCGTTGTGGAGTGCCGACCGGCGCCAGTTTGATCCGGACACCGGCGTGCTGATCGCCGATCACACCTGCACCGCCTGCCACAGCAACAGCGACGCCAATGGCGTGGCGCAAGTGCCGGCGGCGCAACTGGATCTGCGCGCCGACGCCGCCACCGACAACGCGTTTTACGCCACCAGCTATCTCGATTTGCTGCGCGCCGACAACGAACAGGAACTGGTCGGCGGCGTGCTGCGCGACCGGCTGATCCAGACCGGCGTCGACGAGCAGGGCAATCCGGTGTTCAGCACCGTGCCGGTCAATGCCCTGATGCAGGCCGGCAGCGCCCGCGGCAGCGCGCGCTTCTTCGCGGCATTTGCCGCCAACGGCGTGCACCCCGACTGGCTGAATCGCAGCGAACGCAAACTCATTGCCGAGTGGCTGGATATCGGCGGCCAGTATTACAACGATCCGTTTCTGGCTCCGGAGAATTGATGCGCCATTCTTCCGCAGCTGTGATCGGCCGTTGCGCTGGCAATCTTCCGCCCGCCCCCTTGCCCGCACTGACCCGGCACCGGAATCCGGCGCCAGCAAAAGCTTTGTTCCGCAGCAACTTGCCGGCATCGCATCCGGCCCTGACAATGCCGGCACTTCCACCGCACGGATGCCTGTCATGCCCCGCCGTCTGACGCTCGCTCTGCTGCTGTGCGCGTGGCATGCAAAGCTGTGCACGCGGCAGCGCGCGCAACAACTTTCACAACACCCTTCACAACAACCTTCACAACAAGCCGCACAACAACCTTCTCAAAAACCGGCACAACGACGCGCACGACCGGGCGCAAGAACGAATCCACTGCAGCACAGCCTGCTGCGCGGGCTTCAGGCGGCGCTGCTCGGCATCTGCACCGTACAGGCACTGGCGGCGGAAACGGACACACCCGTAGAACAAACCGTCACCCGCCGTACGACCCGGCTCAGCGACAGCATGGAAACCCTGCAAGCCGCGCAGCCCCGGCCACTCGCCAATCCGGATGCCCTGCTGCAGTTGCAGGTCCGTGCCGCCTACGTCGATTTGCACAGCGGGCCCGGTCGCGGCTTTCCGGTGATCAGCGTTGTTGAACGCGGCGAGCCGGTGCTGGTGGTACAGCGACGCACCGACTGGTTTCAACTGCGTGCCGGTCGCGATCGACTTGGCTGGGTGCACCGCGATCAATTTGTCACCGCGCTCGGCGAATCCGATCAAGCGATCACGCTGGCCGAACTGGATCAGGACGCGTTCCGCCTGCGCACACTGGAAGCCGGTGTACTGGCCGGCGATTTTGGCGGCGCACCGTCGGTGAACCTGTACGGCAGTTGGCACTTCACGGAAAACCTGTCGCTGGAACTTGGCGCCACACAGGCACTGGGCAATTATTCGGACCAGCTGCTGGTCGGCGTGCAATTGCTGCATCAGGCATTTCCTGAATGGCGCTATTCGCCCTATGTGCTGATCGGCACCGGCGTCATGCGTACTTCGCCGCACGGTGCGCTGGTGCAAACCGAGGATCGCGACGACAACGTCGCGCAGATCGGCGTCGGCCTGCGCAGCTGGATCAGCGAGCGCTTTGTGCTGCGCATCGGCTACACACATCTGCTCGTGCTGACCGAGCGCAACGAAAACGAAAAGGTGGAAACATGGCAGGCCGGTTTCAGTGTCTTTTTCTGACAGCCCTGACGCTGGTATGCAGCGTGGCAACGCTGACCGCTTCGGCGGCAGCAACAGCGGCAGAGCCGGCAGACCGGCCCATCTACGAACCGCAGGTGGAGCGCCGGCAAATCGACGAATCGCGCATCGACAGCAGCGACTTCGAGATCGGCATCCAGGCGGGCGTACTGTCGATTGAAGATTTCGGCAGCAACGACGCACTGAGCCTGCGCCTGCACTATCACGTCAACGAGGATCTGTTCCTGATCGCTGACGTCCTGCAGTCCAAAGCCGGCAAGACCAGTTACGAGAACCTGTCTGGCGGCATCGAACTGCTCACTGACGATCAGCGCGACTACCAGAGCTGGAGTCTCGGCATCGGCTGGAACCCGTTGCCCGGCGAAGCTTTCCTCGGTCGCGGCCGGGCCCTGAACACCGCGTTCTATCTGCGCGCCGGCATCGGTTCAACGCGTTTCGCCGATGATGATCACTACACGCTCAGCCTCGGTGGCGGTTATCGCGCCCTGCTGTCGGACTGGTTCGCCGTGCACATCGAAGCGCTGGATCAGGTGTTCGACAGTGATCTGCTCGGCGAAGACAAGCGCACCAACAACCTGAGCTTTTCCACCGGCATCACGGTATTTTTCTGAACGCTGCGCAACACTGCGCGCAGGCTGCCGAGGACTGATTTCATGCGCCGTACATCTGCCACACTTCCGTTGAGCCTGCCGAAGCGGTTCACGATCCGCGCGACCCATTGCACAGCGGCAATGCTCAGCGCGCTGCTGCTGATCGCCAACATCAGCACGCCGGCTGTTGCAGCCGATGCGCCGGCAAGCACCGCCCCGGTGATGGCGCCGGATTTCACCCTGCCGCTGGCTGATGGTCGCAATGTCCGGCTTGCCGATCACCGAGGCGAAGTGGTGCTGATCAATTTCTGGGCTTCGTGGTGCGGCCCCTGCCGCGTCGAGTTGCCGAAACTGGAAGCGCTGTACACGCAATACCGCGATCTCGGCGTCACCTTTCTCGCCGTCAATGTCGATCAGGAACGCAGCGCCGCTGACCGTCTTCTCAAAGACATGAAGCTGGCCATGCCGGTGCTGTATGACAGCGACAACAAACTGGCTGGCATCTACGGTGTCGATGCCATGCCGAGCACGGTACTGGTCGATCGCGACGGCAAACTGCGTCATCTGCATCGCGGCTACAAACCCGGCTACGAACAGCGTTACGAAGAACAGATCCGCGCCCTGCTGCGCGAGTGAAAGGTCGGCATCGATGAACACGTTGCGCGGCGAGCATCTGTCACGACCCGTGCAAATTGACACCGGCAGACCGGACGTTGACACGATGGACGCTGACAAACCTGACGCAAACGTCACTGACCACGGAGAGCTCCGCATGAAACGCATGATCGTCACGGCACTTTGCGCCCTGCTGCTCAGCGCCTGCAGCCTGCAGCCCTGGGTCAAACCGTATGAACGCCAGCAGCTGGCCGATCCGATCATGGCGTTCGAGCGTGACGGCGTGCAGGCGGCCTATCTCGCCCACGCGCAACAGGCACGCGAAGGTGCACGCGGCGCCGAAGGCACGGCCGGAGGTGGCTGTGGCTGCAACTGAATGGCGGCGGCGCATCGCCGGCGCAACGGCGCGCATCACCGTCCTTGCTGCCGCTGCATTGCTGGGCACTGCACAAGCGGGCGTGCTGCCGGATGAGCGCGCCGATCTGATGTGGCATCGTTACAGCGGTGGCGGCGTCGATGTCGACGGCCCCAGCCTGCTGGTGCGGAAAAATTTTCTCGATCAACTGTCGGTCACCGCCAACTACTATCAGGACAACATCAGCTCGGCATCGATTGATGTGCTGTCCACGGCCAGTCCCTACAGCGAAAAGCGCGACGAAAAAAGCATCGGTCTGGAGTGGCAGCGCAACCGGACCACGTTCAGCGCCGGCTATACGCAAAGCGACGAAAGCGACTACAGCGCCAGCACAGCCCGCTTCAGCGTCAGCCAGGATTTTTTCGGCGATCTGAGTACGCTGAGCCTGAACTTTTCCCAGGGCGACGACGCAGTCGGCAAAAATGATTCACTGACCGGCGAGCGTCTGGCCATGGGCGACATCGAGCGCCGCCAGTACGGCATCGGCTTCTCGCAAATTCTCAGCGCCTCGCTGATCGCCAACCTCGGCTTCGATCACATCAGCGACGAAGGTTTTCTCAACAATCCATATCGCTCCGTGCGCTACCTGGATGACAGCTCGCCGCGTGGTTACAGCTATCAGCCGGAAATGTATCCGGCCACCCGCAGTTCCGATGCCTTTGCCGTGCGCCTGATCTGGCGTCTGCCCTGGTGGCGCGGTTCCTTGCGTGGCGAATGGCGAACCTTCGAGGACAGCTGGGCAATCAGCGCCGACACCGCAGAACTGCGCTACACCCATCCGTGGCGCGACAACTGGATCTTTGAACTCAAACTGCGCCACTACCGGCAAACTGCCGCTGACTTCTATGCCGATCTGTTTCCGCGCGCCAACTTCCAGAACTTTCTTGCCCGCGACAAAGAGCTGTCGGCGTTCAGTTCGGAAACTGTCGGCCTCGGTGTGACCTGGCAATTGCCGCTGGCCAAAGACCACTGGCTGGATCGCGCCACACTCAACGCCTATGTCGATTTCGTTGATTACCAGTACGACAACTTCCGCAACGTCACCGCCGGCGGCGCACCGGGCAGCGAACCCCTGTACGGCTTCCGCGCCGAAGTGCTGCGCCTGTTCCTGTCGGTGTGGTACTGACGCAGTCGGTACTGAATAGTGTGGTACTGACGCACCGGCGCAACATCTGCTCACCAGCCCGCTACACAGGGCTACAGAAGCAGTCTCGCAAGCCACACAGCACGCAGGTATCCTTGCCGCCGCTCCGGTGCATTCGCCGGAGCGCCGCTGCCGTTCCGGCAGCCGGCCGCAGAACTGCAACCGCCAAGGAATCCTGCCGTGCTGCTTTCCGTTGAACACATCCACAAACGCTATCTGACCACGCACGCGGTCAATGACGTCAGTTTCCATGTCGGCAGCGACGAAATCGTCGCGCTGCTCGGCCCCAATGGCGCCGGCAAAACCAGCACGGTGCGCATGCTCATCGGGCTGACCGAGCCCGATGAAGGCCGCATCACGTATCACAGTCTGCAGGGTGCGCAATCGCGCATCGTCGCGGGAGAAATGGGCTACCTGCCCGAAGAACGCGGCCTGTATCCGGATCAGAAAATTCTCGATGTGCTGGTGTATTTCGGCGAGCTGCGCGGCCTGCGCCGCAAAGCGGCGCGCGATGCGGCCGGTCATTGGCTGGAGCGTTTTCAACTCGCCGATCGCAGCAAGGAAAAAGTCTCGGCGCTGTCCAAAGGCAACCAGCAGAAAGTGCAGCTGATCGCCGCGCTGCTGCACAAGCCGCGCATGGTCGTACTCGATGAGCCGTTCTCCGGTCTGGATCCGGTGAATCAGGAAATGGTGCTGGATCTGTTGCGTGAACTGCGCAAGGAAGGACTGACCATCCTGTTGTCGGCGCACCAGATGGCGCTGATCGAACGGTTGGCTGATCGTATCCTGCTGATGAATCGCGGCCGCTGCGTGCTGGCCGGTCGCATGGATGAACTGCGCCGGGCCAGTGGCCTGTCGCTGACGCTGACGCTTGAATACGTCGATGCGGCGCCGCCGGCGCAGGCCTTGCTGTTTGACGGTGTCGCCGATGTCCACAGCCCGGCGGAGAAAACCCGGCGCCTGCTGTTGCGTCAGGATCTGCCGCTCAATGCACTGTTGCAGCAACTCGGCAACGGCCCGGCCATTCACAACATTCACAGCGAAGCCACCGGCCTGCACGAAATCTATTTGCGCACCGTGGCACTCGCCAATGGTGAAACCGCAGCAGCAGCACCTGGCAGTGAGCCCGGCAACTCACCAAGCAGCAACGAACACAAAGCAGAAGAGGTGGTGGCATGAACGCACCTGTCCGCAACGGCAACAAACCGATCAGTGTCTGGACGGTCGCGCGTTTTGAATTCATGCGCTACTTCAAGTGGAAACAGGAACTGATCGGCCTCGCCATCCTGATCATCCTGTTTGCTGCCATGACCGGTGGCGGCGCGCTGATGTCCGCGGCGAAGAACAGCGAACGCTTCGAGGTCGCCGTCATCGATCCGGTCAAACTGGATCTGCCTTACGGCGAAAGCAAGCGACTGACGCTGCTCAAGGAAGAGTCAGCCGCACAGCAGCGTCTGGCCGCCGACGTTGATGCCGGCAAGCTCGACGGCCTGCTGGTGATCCGTGATCGCGACAACGCAACGCTTATCGTCAACCGCGAACCCAGCTGGCGCAAGGAGCTGAACAAAGCCCTCGGCGATGCACGGTTGAATCTGCATTTGCAGGAGCGCGGTATCAGCAAGGAAGAATTCGAACGCTGGCAGAAGCCGGTCGACATTGCGCTGGAGTACAGCCCGAATGCCCGCCGTCCGGCCAGCGACAGCAGCCGTACGCTGGCGATGATTCTGGTGGGTGTGGTGATGACCGGCATCATGACCGGCTTCGCACTGTTCTTCGCCAGCATCACCAGCGAAAAACAGCAGCGCGTCAGCGAACTGGTGGTGTCAGCGATTCCGCACCAGACCTGGATCGACGGCAAATTGATCGGCCTTACCGGTCACGGCCTGAAAGGCATGGTCACGCTCTGCCTGTACGGTCTGGTGATCACACTCGGCATCATCACGTTCGGCGACGGTGAGGAAAATCCGCTGGCGGCGATCTCCTGGAGCATGGTCGGCATCACGCTGCTGTTTGCGCTGGGCGGCCTGCTGTTCTGGAACGGTTTCCTGTGCGCCATCGCCGCCACCATTGATGATCCGAACAGCAGCACACGCTCGTCAGTGATGATGGTGCCGATGCTGTTCATCATGCTGGTGTTCTTCGGCATTGATGCGCCGGAAAACCTGATGATGCGCGTGCTCTCGTGGCTGCCGATGTCGTCGATAGCCGCCATGCCGGCGCGCGTCGCACACGGCACCGTTGCGGCATGGGAAATTGCCGGCTCGCTGATCGTGCTGGTCGCCAGCATTTTCTGGATGCGCCGCATCGCCAGCCGCATTTTCCAGGCCGGCATGCTGTTCTACGGCAAAGAAGCCAGCTGGGGCCAGATCTGGGACTGGGTGCGCGCACGTAACTGAGGCGCTGCCTGCACAGAAAAATGCCCCGGTCATTTCATGCCGGGGCATTTTTCTTGCTGATTGGATAGCGGTTTGCGCCAGAATGCGAACTCACTGCATTCCGTTCGCCCTGAGTCCTTCGTCAAGCTCAGGGCGGACTTCGTCGAAGGGTCGAACGGCCAGCCCTGCCGGGACATCCAGCGAATCATGTTTTCCTTTGCGCGCATCATTGCGCGAATGCGAACGCGCAGCGCCGGCGACAGCCGGTGTTCAACCGGCAAACGCCAGCAAATCAAGGCCGGTGGCGGCACGCACAATTGCGGGATAGAGCACGCTGCCGCCGCGGGCATTGGTCATCACCACCAGTGCTTGTTGCCGCTCCGCATCGCCGAGCGCGAATGTTTTGAACATGTTGCCGTTGTTGCCGCCGTGCCAGAACACTCGGCCGAAGCGCGTTTGTTCCAGATTCCAGCCGCAGCTTTTGTCAGTCCATTCACGCCGGGTTTCAATCTGGGCTTGCAGGAACAGGGCCCGCGAACGCGCGCTCAATTGCAGGTTTTGAGCGGAATGAATGTCCGGCGTGGCACTACGTGCCGGCAACATTGCGACAGCGAGAAAGCGCGCGTAGTCATCAACTGGACAGCGCAGACTGGCCGCCGCGTTGGCCATCAGATCGCCGGGCCAGTTGACCAGTTCTTCACTGCCTGCTTGTCCTTTCAGCGCTTCGTATGCCCGTACGGCGTCGTTGTATCGCCATTGTGACAAGGGCTGTTGCCACTGCGTCGCCAGCGTTTGCAGCAATTGCCAGGTGTCACGAAACGTTTGTCGTGGCAACACCTCGGCCGGCGCATCCAGCGTTGACGCATGGCCGTACACGGAACGTGCGGCGAGATCGGCATTCCAGGTGAAACTGCTGCTGCGCATGCCTGCCGGTGCAAACAGCAAACGCTGCGCCAGCGTATCGAGACTTTCATTGCACAACTGTTCAGCAACCAGTTGCAGCCAGAAAAATGCTTCACCGGAATAGCGCACACGCGAGCCGGGTGTGAAGGCCGGCGAAAGTTTTTCCTGCGCCGGTTTTTCCCGCCAGTTGGGAAAGCCGCTGCTATGTGTCAACACATGGCGGGCGGTGATGCGATCAATATCCGGATGCGCCGCCAGCCAATCCGGTCGCAACACATCAACCAGCGGCGCATCGATGTCGAGCACGCCGTCATCGGCCAGCTTCAGCACCAGCCAGGCGAATACCGGTTTGCTCAGTGACGCAGCCTCGAACACGGCGTCTGTCGTCAGCGGCAGGGAATCATTGGCGCGCGCGACACCGGCTGCATGGGTCTGGATCTGGCCGGCATGTACACGGGCGAAAGCCACACCCGGCACACCGCAGGCACGCATCAGACGCGGCAGATCGGCGAGAAAGTCGGCATCGGGCCACCATGCCGGCGAGGCAGGTGTCGCGTTCGCATTCACAGCGTCAGGTCGTGCAGCGCAGGCGCTGGTCAGCGCCGGCAGCGCCGCGAGCAGGGCCGTGCGGTGCAGAAAATGTCGACGCGAGCAAGCCGGGGCGTTCATGTGCTCATCCTGTCAGCAGCGGGTTACGGTCAGGCATGCTGCCGGCAAGCACCACATTCACGCCAGCGGAAAATCACCGCTGCGCCGGCGCGATTGTTTTTGCGAGGTTGTTGTTGCCAGATTGGCATTGCGAGATTGCTGTTGCGCGACGGCGGGCTGACATGAACGGCCGATGCGCGAGCCTCGCGGCTTCGCTGAAGGCGAGAGCTCAGGTTGTGATGTCGCCCGCGCGCTGGAAGATCAGCACAACATTGGTGCCGCCAAAACCGAAACTGTTGCTCATCACGGCGTTGAGGTTTGCTTCGCGGCTCTGCTGCACCAGCGGCAGTCCGTTGCAGAAGTCGTCGGTGTTTTCGCAATTGATGCTGCCGGCAACAAAGCCCTGCTCCAGCATCAACAGGCTGTAGATCGCTTCGTGGATGCCGGCTGTGCCGAGCGGATGCCCGCTCAGGCCTTTGGTGGAGCCGAAGGCCGGCAATTGCTCGCCGAACACGCTGCGCAATGCCCGCACTTCGATGTCGTCACCGACCGGCGTACCGGTGCCGTGGGCATTGATGTAATCGATGTGCGTGCCGCCGCTGCGCTGGAATTGTTTCAGCGCTTTCTGCATGCAGCGCACCGCACCTTCGCCGCTCGGTTGCACCATGTCGGCACCGTCGCTGGTGCTGGCATAGGCGACCAGTTCGGCAATGATCGGCGCGCCGCGTTGCCGGGCGTGTGCCAGCGTTTCCAGGATCAGTGCACCGCCGCCGCCAGCGATCACAAACCCGTCGCGATCACGGGCAAAGGGCCGCGACGCACGCGCTGGCGCGGCATTGAACTGCGTCGCCAGTGTGCCCATGGAATCAAACATCACCGCGAATGACCAGTGCAATTCATCACCGCCGGCGGCAATGGCGATTTCGGCATCACCGCGTTGCAGGATCGCGGCCGCTTCGCCGATGGCATGCGCGCTCGAGGTGCAGGCCGAACTGATGGTGAACGCCGGACCGCGCGTGCCCAGCACGCTGCTGATGTTGGCCGCCGCCGTCGAGGCCATGGTGCGCGGAACCAGATAAGGATTGACGCGACGCGCGGATTTTTCGCGCGTGCTGTCCACCGCTTCCATCACTGCCGCCGTGGAGCCCAGACCGCTGCCCACCACCACCGCGGTTTCCTCTGTACGCACCGCGCTGGCATCCAGTCCCGCGTGCGCCAGCGCCTGCTGCGTGGCGTACAGCGCATATGCGGCAGCGTCGCCGAGAAAACGGCGCACTTTGCGATCAAACATGGCCTGCAGATCAAACTGCGGACGGCCGGACACCTGCGACGCCAGTCCATGGGCAGCAAAGTCAGCATCGAACGCGATACCGCTGCGTCCTTCGCGCAGCGCGCTGCAGACCGCATCCGGCGTATTGCCGAGGCAGGAGACGATGCCCATGCCGGTCACGACGATGCGTTGCGTACTCACCCTGTGGCTCCTGCGCGTGTCAGAGGGCGGCAATTATGCCGCAGCAAGCAGCGAGCGCGACAGCAAGCGCCGGCGGAATCGTCGCGCGCACGGGTCGTTGACTTACCTGCATGGCAGCAACAACGCGCCGCTGCGCTGCTTCAGTGCGATATGCCAACGCCGACCTCACGCATCAGCAAGCAATGCACGCCCGGCGGTCGGCGCGCAAAGGCGCGCCTGCGGTTATCATTGCCGGCCTGTACGTTTCGCCTGCCGGAGTCCGACCATGTCCACTGCCCTGCCCGCGTTCATTGAGAATTTCTGGGAACGCGAGATCCTGCCGACGCTGTCCGAATACATCTGCATTCCCAACAAGTCGGTGCATTTCGATCCGGACTGGGCGGCCAATGGCCATATGGATCGCGCCATCGATCTTGTCGCTGCCTGGTGCAAGGCGCATCCGCTGCCGGGCATGACGCTGGACGTGCATCGCCTGCCGGGTCGCACGCCGCTGCTGCGCGTGGATGTGCCGGGCAACGGCAAAACCAACACCCTGGTATACGGCCATCTCGACAAGCAGCCGGAGTTCAATGGCTGGCACGAAGGTCTCGGCCCCTGGCTTGCCGTGCGCAAGGACGACAAGCTGTACGGCCGCGGTGGCGCCGATGACGGCTACGCGATTTTCGCCACCTTCGCCGCGCTGCACTGGCTGATCAGCGAAGGCCGCGAGTTTGGTCGCATCGTCATGCTGATCGAATGTTCGGAAGAAAGCGGCAGCCCGGATCTGCCGGCCTACATGGAAGCGCTGTCGGCGCAAATCGGCACACCGGATCTGGTGGTGGCGCTGGACTCGATGTGCGGCAATTACGAGCAACTGTGGTGCACGACATCCCTGCGCGGCAACATGCTCGGCACACTGAAAGTCCAGGTGGTGACCGAAGGCGTGCACAGCGGCGGTGCATCGGGCATTGCGCCGTCGTCATTCCGCATCTTGCGTCAGTTGCTGGATCGCATTGAGCACAGCGACACCGGCGAGATCCTGCCGGAATTTCTCCGCAGCGTGATCCCGAGTTACCGCTACGCCGAATCGGCCGCCGCAGCCGAAGTGCTCGGTGACGAAATCGCCGACGCGGTGCCGCTGGTGCCCGGCATGCGCGCGATCAGCAGCGACGCGACCGAGCTGCTGCTCAACAACACCTGGCGCGCCACACTTTGCGTCACCGGTGTTGATGGCATGCCGGCCATCCCGCAGGCCGGCAATACGCTGCGGCCTTATACGGCGGTGAAACTCAGTCTGCGCCTGCCGCCGAATGTCGATGCGCGTCCGGCCGCCGAAGCGCTGAAAGCGCTGCTGGAACGCGATCCGCCCTATGGCGCGCGGGTGAGTTTCGATATCGGTGGCGCCGACACCGGCTGGAATGCGCCAGCGTTTACCGACACGCTGAATGCGCAACTGCAGGAAGTCTCGCAACGCTATTTCGGCAAGCCGGCGGTGCACTACGGCTGCGGCGGCACAATCCCGTTCATGCGTTTCCTCTCTGATCGCCTGCCGCAAGCCCAGTTTGTGGTCACCGGCGTGCTCGGCCCGCATTCCAACGCCCACGGACCGAACGAATTCCTGCATTTGCCGATGGTGAAAAAGCTCACCGCCTGCGTCGCTGATCTCTTGCACGCACAAACGCTGGCGCCCTGCCGCGGCTAACATCCACCTCTGCATCCCGCTGCACGGAAACGCCGACCCGAACCCGACGGTCGGCGTTTTTTTTCGTCTGCTGGCGGCGCCGGAATGCCGGTCACGATCACTCACGATCCGGCCAACCGCACACGCGACCGGGCGCGACTGGCGCCGGCTGCCGGTGATGGCGCTATAGTGATCGCCGTGTCGTTTGCGGACACCACGTGAGCACATCCGTCACAGCCCTGTTGGCCCCCTGTTCAGGAGTCGATTCATGCCTGTCCCGTCGCTGCATCTGTCTGCATTCCGCTGCGCACGGCGCGCCGCGCTGGCGCTGGCCGTGTCCGCTGCCCTGCCGGCATTGCATGCCGCCGAGCCGGACAATTTCGATGATCTGCAGCAACGCGGAGGCCGACCGGCCAGCGTCGCCGCCGACTGGCAACGCTGGGATATCGCCACCGGCGGATTGTTGTGGCGGGACGGACAGCGGCAGAAACAGGTGGGCGATCAGCTGCTGAAAAAAATTGCCGCCGCTTACGGCCTGAATGCCGCAACACTGGCGAGCGCGGAACTGGTAGATGTCAGCCGCAGTGGCAGCGCCAGCGTGCTGCAGTATCGTCAGCAGTTCGATGGCTTGCCGGTGGCGGGCAGTGGTCTGAAACTGATCGTCGATCGCGATCAGAAACTGGTTGCCTCCAGTGGCTGGTTGTCGCCGTTCCTGCCGCAAGGTACGCATCGTTCACGCACCGCCAGCACGGCCACAAAACATTTTGCGAACACGCTGGATCGGCAACTGCCGGGCCGCGCACCACTGCAGATCCGCGACAGCAAGCCGCTGTTCTATCTGCGTCAGGATGCACTGGTGCCGGCCTGGCAATTCCTCGTCACCGACGCGCGCAACATTGACTGGCAGATCACGCTGGCCGATGCCGACGGCCGCTTGCTGGCGCGGAAAAAACTCACCCGCCAGCACAGCTTCCGGGCCTGGACCGACAATGTTTCACCCTGGCGCCCGTTCGACGGACCGCATGGCAACGAGGCAACGCCTTATCCGCTGCCGGCGCGCGACGAGAATTTCAAACCGGCGATGATCGCCAGCCAGCTCATCAGCCTGCGTCACAGCGGCATTGTCTCCGGCGACGCCTGGCTCGCCGACGGCGTCACGGAACTGCGCGGTAATCACACAGATGTGTATCTGGATCGCGCCAGCAGCAATTCACCGTCCGGCACCGGCAACCGGCGCGCACCGATCACTTCGGCCGACAGTTTTGATCACAGCTACAACTTCGCTGGCGACGTGTTCAGCACCGCCAACCAGAACGCCGCGATGACGCACGCTTTCGTGGTCGCCAACTGGCTGCATGATCGCTATTACAACGCCGGCTTCACCGAAACGGCCGGCAATGCCCAGAGCAACAACTACGGTCGCGGCGGCGTCGGCAACGATGCCATGCGTATCGAAGTGCAGGACGCCTGCATGTACGACAACGCCAACATGAGCGTGCCAGGCGATGGCAACGGCCCGCGCATGCAACTGTTCCTGTTCACTGGCGAAGGCGAACGCCAACTCAGCTTCACCGGCACCGCCGTCAGCGTCAGCGAACCGGGTTATGCCGGTTTTGGTCCGCTGAATTTCGACATCAGTGCCACTGTCGTGCGCTATCGCGATGATGTCGTCGCCAGCGACAACAATCCCGACACCAATGATGCGCACGCCAGCATTTACGACGGCTGCGAAGCGGCCACCAATGCCGCCGCGCTGGCCGGAAAAATCGCCGTGATCGATCGCGGCTTCTGCCTGTTCGTCGACAAAGTCCGCAATGCCCAGAATGCCGGCGCGGCCGGTGTCATCATCGCCAACCATCTGGACAACTCGCCGATCTCGGCGATGGGCGCCGGCAGCGAAGGCTGTCTGCCCGACATCAGCACACCGGCGCTGGCGATGCAGAAAGCCGAAGGCGATGCGCTGAAAACGGCGCTCGAATCCGGCAGCATCAGCGCGCGCCTGCAACGCAGCACCACGCTCACCGACAGCGCGCTGGATTCCGGTCTCATCGCCCACGAATGGGGCCATTATCTGACCAACCGCTTGATGGATCTGAACAGCCGTCAGGCCAACGGCATGGATGAAGGCTGGGCCGATGTCGTCGCCATGCTGATGCTGACCCGGCCGCAGGATGTCGCCAGCCAGTTCGCCGGCGCCTACGGTTTCGCCGGCTTCGCCACCGGCGATTACTACTACGGGTTCCGTCGCTATCCGTACAGCATCAATGCGGCGATCAATCCGCTGCGCTTCGGGCATATCAGCAACAACGTCGCTCTACCCGCGACGCCAGCCGCAGGATTTGGCAGCGACGGCAGCAACAATTCCGAAGTACACAACACCGGCGAAGTCTGGGCGGCAATGATCTGGGATGCCTGGGTTGGCATGTTGAACAGCGGCCGTTTCACGTTCCAGCAGGCCGAAGCGCGGATGCTCGAATACATCGTCGCCGGCATGAAAGCGATGCCCGTTGATCCGGATTTTGTCCAGGCCCGGGATGCCATGCTCACGGTTGTTGGTGCAGCCAGCAGCGAAGATCGCGAGATCTTCATGGCCGCGTTTGCCAATCGCGGCCTTGGCATCGGCGCCGTGGCACCGGTGAAAAGTGATGATGCGCAACTCGGGGCCATTGAAAGCTATGCCCGGCGCGCGACACAGGCGCCGATCGCCAACGCCGGCAGCACACAAAATGTCACGCCGGGCAGCAGCGTCACGCTCGATGGCAGCGCTTCGCGCGATCCGGATGGCAGCATTGTCAGCTGGCAATGGCGGCAAACCGCCGGCACCAGCGTCACGCTCAACGACGCCAGCAGCGCACGCGCGAATTTCTCCGCGCCGCAAAGTACCGGTGTGCTGAGTTTCGAATTGCAGGTGATCGACGATGCCGGTGCGCGCAACAATGCCAGCGTCAGCGTCAACGTTGCAGCTGCAAATCAGCCACCGACGGTCAGCATCAATACCAGCGTACCGTCAGTGATCTCCGGACAAACCGTCGGACTGGCGGCCACAGCCAGCGATCCGGACGGACAGATCGCCAGCGTGCAATGGACGCAGCTTGCCGGACCGTCGGTGACGATCAGCAACGCCGGCACGCTGAACGCAAGTTTCATCGCCCCCAGCGTCAGCACCGCCACCAGCCTGCAGTTCCGCATCACCGTCACCGACAACGCCGGCGCAACGGCGCAGGCGAGCACCAGCGTGCTGGTCAATCCGGCGGCCAGCAACAACAACGGCGGCGGCGGTGGTGGCGGCGGCAGTCTGACGCTGGCCGGAAGCCTGCTGCTGGGATGGGTCGCATGGCGACGCCGGCGCGCGGATTGAGCGATCCAGCGGAAACGTTTGAGCGCAAACGTTCCGCGTCGCGATCAGCTTTGTCTCAGCTTTCGAGATAGCGCGCGATCAGGCGCCGCGTTGCCGCCATCCAGCCCTCAGGCAGATGACCGGTGCGCGGCGCCAGCACCGGGTTGGCTTTCGCGCTTTCCGGTGCGCTGACGTTCTTTTCCGGCGCGCTGACGCTGTCCGAATCGGCGAAGGCCTGCTCCAGTGCTGCCGCCAGCGCGTCAGCCTGATGCGCGTGCTGGGCGATCAACTGCAGCATCCAGTCGCGCTCTTCGCGCAGGAAATGATGCTCCATCACCTGTTCCAGACGCTGCGCATGCTGCAAGGCATGCAGCGTCGCTTCGCGTCCGGCGGTACTGCGTGCGGAGCTGCTGCGTGCATTGCTGCTCAGGGCGGCACAATTCTGCGTCAGCGTCGCCAGCAATTGTTCAAGCAGGCCGTGCTCGGCTTCGTAAGCCGTTTCCGGCCAGCGCGTCTTTGGCCAGCGCGGCGCGATGAAAAACTGTTCCTCAACGCGGGCATGAACCACCAGACCACTGGCCAGCAATTGCAGCGCGACGCTGACATCACCGTGCTCGCTGTCCGCACTGCGGACGTCGCTGGCAACAGCGTTGTCGGACTGTGCCGACAACAGGGCATGACGCAGCACATGCGCCAGCTGCAGCAGGCACTGGTGCTGACGCGTCAGGACAAGAGACAGCGGATGTTCACTCATGTGCGCAGTGTGCACGCTGGCGCGGGTGCCGGTGTTGATTTGTCACAAGCGCGGCCGGCTTCCAGTCGCGTTTTGCTGCTATTCACGCTCGCACGCGGCGGGACGCTTTGATCTAGCGCAACTGCGCCGACTGCATGCCGCGCACACTGGCAGCCCAGCTTTCCCTGCTTCACCGGGGCACGTCCATGCCGCACAGCCTGCATACCCTGATGGCCGATGATCACGGTCGCCTTGATGCGCTGTTTGCTGCCTGTGCCGACGCGGCAGAGAAACCCGACATGCAGGGTGTGGTGCCGGCACTGCGCAGTGCGCGACAAGCGCTCGAGCAGCACATGCATGCCGAGGAAAGCGTGTTGTTTCCGACGCTGATCCAGCGCGGCATCTTTGGCCCGGCGAATCTGATGCATCTTGAACATCAGCGCATTGGCCAACTGCTCGAATACCTGACCCTGCGCGCTGCCACCGGGGATCGCGCCGGCTTCGCCAGCCAGCTCGCCGAACTGCGCGGCGTGCTCGCCCTGCACCACTACAAGGAAGAAACCATTCTCTATCCGCTGGCGCGGCATTTACTGGGTGACATCAACCTGCAGCTCTGCGCACAAATGCAGGACATCATTCATTTGTCGCCGCACCGTTTTGCCCATTCCGGCCGGGTTTGACGCGCCGGTGACGGGCAACGGAAAACTGCGCCACGTGGCGCTGCTGTCTGCAACGCCGCGTTTTTACAAGGACAGCACCGCAAACGCCAGCGCGTGATCGCGCTCATCGCTGATCGACAGATGGCAATGATTGGCACCCATCGCCTGCATGCGTGCCGCTGCACCACCGTGCAGACGGACATAGGGCTTGCCGCGTTCGTCGTTGGCAATTTCGATATCGTTGAGATTGACGCCTTCGGCAATGCCGGTGCCCAGCGCTTTGGCAATCGCTTCCTTGGCGGCAAAACGTTTGGCGAGATAGCGCGCCGGATGCTGGCTTTCGCGAAAGCGCTGACGTTCGTTTTCGTGCAGCACGCGTTCGGTGAAGCGCTCGCCGTGCCGGGCCAGCACTTCATCCATGCGTTTGATCACAACGAGATCGGTGCCAATGCCGACGACTGCCACGGCCGTGCCTCCCCGATCAGTTGCTTCATGTCACGCACCGCCACATCCAGCCCGCTGAACAGCGCGCGCGCAACGATGGCGTGGCCAATATTGAGTTCGTACAACTCGGGAATGCGGGCGATGGCCTGCACATTGTGGTAATCCAGTCCGTGCCCGGCATTGACGACAATGCCGCGCCGCGCGGCAAACTTCGCCGCCTGCTGGATGCGCAGCAATTGCTGTTTCTGTTCATCGCCCTGGGTGTCGGCATAACGGCCGGTGTGCAGCTCGATGTAAGGCGCACCGCAACGCAGCGTCGCTTCAATCTGTTTTTCGTCGGCATCAATAAACAGCGAAACCAGAATGCCGTCTGCAGCCAGACGATCACAGGCGTCCTTGATTTGCGCTTCGTTGCCGGCCACATCCAGACCGCCCTCCGTGGTCAGCTCCTGACGCTTTTCCGGCACCAGACAGCAAAACGCCGGTTTCACTTTGGCGGCGATGGCGAGCATTTCTTCCGTGACGGCCATCTCCAGGTTCAGGCGCGTGTGGATGGCCTCGCGGATGACAAAGACATCGCGATCACGGATGTGGCGGCGATCTTCGCGCAGATGAATGGTGATGCCGTCAGCGCCGGCTTGTTCAGCCACCAGCGCCGCCTGCAGCGGTTCCGGCGCCCGGCCGCCGCGCGCGTTGCGCACCGTGGCGATGTGATCGATGTTGACGCCAAGCAGGCAGGGGCCGCGGCCATGGGCAGGATGCATGCACAGTCCTCAATGCAATTCGGCGCAGGTTTGAGGCCCGGTCGCCGGTTGAACGCAGGCGGCGATTGTAGGGCTGAATGCGGCGCCGCGCTGCTGCAAAGACGGCATATTGCCGTGCCTCAGTCACCGGCCAGATCACGCAGCAGCTTGCGCGTCTGCCACAACTCGCGCGTGGCCAGCGGTTTGTCACCCAGATGCGCATCGAGCAGCCGGCGCATCATGCGCTTGGCCAGTGCCGCCTGCCGCGTCCAGTCGCCACCGGCCAGCGCCTGCAAGGCCTCGCCGCCGGCGCTCAGGCCATCGCGTCCGCCGCTGCCAGCCATCTGAAACACCCAGCCAGCGTGCGGATCGAGCCGGTACTGTGCATCGGTGCGGAAGCCTTCACCGTCAGCATCGGCCTGCAGATCCACGGCATAACCGAGCGCGCCGAGCAGTGCCCATTCAAATGCCCGCAAGGCGCTTTCCTCGACTGTCACTGCCAGCGCGTGCAGCACACGGCTGTAGGCGACAAACAGCTCCGGATGGGCATCCTGTTCGGGCAGCAGGCGCATCAGCAGCTCATTGGCATACAGCCCGCAGAGGCCGGCTTCATCCTGCAGGTTGAGCGGCACGCCGGATAATTCAGCCTGTTGCAGATGCAGGTAATCATTGGCTGTACGGCATTGCAGGCGCAGCGGCACGAACGGCTGCAGGAGGCCGGCGAGCGGCGAACGTTTGCGCCCCTTTACGCCGCGGGCGCTGATCCGCAGCCGGCCGCGCTCGGCGCTGAACACATCGAGCAGCAGCGACGATTCCCGCCACGGCCGGCTGTGCAGCACATAGACATGCAGCCAGGCATCGGCTGACTCACTGCCACTCGCGGCCGAAAGCGTTTCTGTCATGTCGCGCAGATCGCCAGAAAGATGCTGCGTGTCGCGCCCGCCGCTCCGGCTCAGCTTTCGCCGTAGCCGAGACTCTTCAGCGCGCGTTCGTCATCGGCCCAGCCTTCGCGCACCTTCACCCACAGCTGCAGGTAAACCGAAGTGCCGAACAATTTTTCCATGTCCAGACGCGCGTCCTGGCCGATCTGTTTCAGGCGTTCGCCTTTCTCGCCGATGACAATCGCTTTCTGGCCGTCGCGCTCCACCAGAATGACCGCCGCGATGTTGGCGCGGCCCTGTTCGTCCATTTCGAATTGTTCGATCTCGACCGTGGTCGAATACGGCAGTTCGGCGCCCAGCGAGCGCATCAGTTTTTCACGGATGAATTCTGCGGCGAGAAAGCGCTGGCTGCGATCGGTGATCTCGTCTTCGCCGTAGATATGCGGATTTTCCGGCATGCGCGCCGACAGCTCTTTGACCAGCGCATCGATATTGATGTCCTTGATCGCCGAACCCGGCACCAGCGCCGCAAAGGCATATTTCTTCGACAGTTTGTCGAGATGCGGAAACAGTCGTTCCTTGGGATGGATCTCGTCGACTTTGTTGATGAACAGGATCACCGGTGCGCTGGCGTCATTCTTCAGCTTCTGCAGCACCAGTTCGTCATCTTCGGTCCAGTGCAGGCCGTCCACGACCCAGACAATGGCATCGACATCGACCACGCTGCTGGCTGCAGCGCGATTCATGTAACGATTGATGGCGCGCGCTTCGTTGCGGTGCAGTCCGGGCGTATCCACCAGCAGCAACTGCGTGTCACCCGCTGTGTGTATCCCCATCACGCGATGACGCGTGGTTTGCGGACGACGCGAGGTGATGCTGACCTTCTGACCGATCAGATGGTTCATCAGCGTCGATTTGCCGACGTTGGGCCGGCCGACGATGGCGACGTAACCACAGCGCTGTGTCATGAAAAAACCTGCTCAGTAGAAATGGGGAATTTGTCTGTACGGACCGGGCGCGCAGCGCTCGCTCATGTGGACAGCAAACCTGCTGCCGGACAACACAGGCGCGCTTTGCAGCAGTTCAGTCCGTGCCCAGCTGGGCAAACATGCGTTCTGCAGCCGCCTGCTCGGCACGCCGACGGCTGCTGCCTTCGCCGCGCGTTTCCAGTCCGGCATCGCTCAAGATGCAGCTGACCACAAAATGCTGGGCATGGGCTTCGCCCTCGGTCTGCAGCAACTGATACTGCGGTAACTGGCGCTGACGTGCCTGCAACCACTCCTGCAAACGGGTTTTCGGATCCTTGCCGGCACCGAGATCATCCAGCTGCCGCAAACGCGCACCGAACAGGCGCATGACCACGTCGCGGCAGGTGACAAAATCACTGTCAAGATAGACGGCCGCGATAACCGCTTCCATCGCATCGGCAAGAATTGATGCGCGCCGGAAACCGCCGGACTTCAGTTCACCCGAACCCAGATTCAGGATGTCGCCTATCTGCAATTCACCGGCAACGCTGGCCAGCGTCGCTTCCTTGACCAGCGCCGAGCGCATCCGGCTCAACTCGCCCTCGGCGGCGTCGGGATGGTGGGCATAAAGCGCCTCGGCAATGAACATGCCGAGCAGCGAATCGCCCAGAAACTCCAGGCGTTCGTTGTGACGGGCATCCGCGCTGCGGTGAGTCAGTGCGCGCAACAGCAGCAGCGGATCGCGGAAACGGTATTGCAAACGTCGCTGGAAGGCTTCGCGTTGCCGCTCCAGCGACGCTTCAACCTCAGGGCGCGACGGCATGGACGACGTCCGGTTGCCGGCCGACGCCGGAAAACTTACTCGCACGCACAAGACTTACTCGCGGTCACGCACAGTCACCGACTCGGAGAACGAGACCACGGCATCGACGTTGCCCATCATCGGCGTACGCCGTTCGTAAGTCAGGGTGATGGTGCGAACGCCTTTGTTATCTTCAACGGAAAAACTTTCTTTTCGGTCTATGCCGCTGACACCATCGATGTAGAACTGCTTGGTAATACGGTTCCAGACTTCATCTTTGCTAATCCGCGCCGCATCACTCTGCTCGTTGAATTTGACCAGAGCACGCTTGACCGCAAAGTACTCGTAGTAGATCGGCCACAGGCGCAACACGACCACAGCGAAAAAGCCGATCAGGCCCAGCACCAGCAGCCAGCCGATCAGGGTCATACCGCGTTCACGACGTCCCAGCATTGCGCTTCCTCCGGATCAGGATCGCCTGCCCGCGCAGGCGACGCTCGCTATCAGTCTATGCCACCGATGCGGCTGAACGAAATCCCGGTCGGGATCCAGCTGAGGAACGGCGTCTCGATGCCGAAATCCAGATGCAGCCAGACCGCCACGGCGCGGCCTTTCAGGTGACTGTCCGGGACAAAGCCCCAGAACCGGCCATCGTGGCTGCGGTCACGGTTGTCACCCATGACGAAGTAGTGGCCGTCCGGCACCGTCCAGACATTCTCGTTGCCGTAGTAGGGCATCGGCTGCATGGCGCGCGGATGGATCAGCAGCCGGTGCGTACGTTCACCCAGCGTTTCCTGCCAGATGTCGGCAAGCGCGCCGTTGTCATCAAAGCCGGCCGCCTGCACCAGCTCGCGGCGCACGGTGAAGGCCTCCGGGCAAGGTGTCACCACCGCCGGGCAGAACGGTTGCACGGTGATGGTCTTGTCGCTGTACATCACCCGGTCGCCCGGCAGACCGACGATACGCTTGATGTAATCCTGGGCCGGATTTTCCGGGTAGCGGAACACCGCCACATCACCACGCTGCGGCTGGCTGGTTTCGATGATCTTGCGGTTCAGGACCGGCAGACGGATGCCATAGCTGAACTTGTTGACCAGGATGAAATCGCCCTCGGTCAGCGTCGGCTTCATCGAGCCGGACGGAATGCGGAACGGTTCGTAGAGAAACGAGCGCAGGAAGAAAATGATGATCAGCACCGGGAAGAAGGACTTCGCCCACTCCACCAGCACCGGTTCAGCCGGCGGCTTGGCGAGTGCCGGCGCGCCCGCAGCGCTCGCCACACCAGAAGCCACGGCCACGGCAAGTTTGCGCTTCGGCGCCAGCACCAGACTGTCAAACAACCAGATGATGCCGGTCACCACGGATGCCACAAACAGAATCAGCGAAAAATCCACACCCTACTCCCGGGCCGGTTACCTGGGTACCGGCCGCTGACAGTTGTTGTCGACAGACTTACTTGTCCTTGCCCACTTGCAGCACGGCGAGGAAGGCTTCCTGCGGCACTTCGACACGACCGACCTGCTTCATGCGCTTCTTGCCTTCTTTCTGTTTCTCGAGCAGTTTTTTCTTGCGTGAAATATCGCCGCCATAGCACTTGGCCAGCACATCCTTGCGCATCGCTTTCACTGTCGAGCGGGCGATCACCTGCACGCCAATCGAAGCCTGGATGGCCACTTCAAACATTTGCCGCGGGATCAGCTCACGCATTTTTTCCACCAGATCGCGACCGCGTGAGAAGGCCATGTCCCGGTGAACAATCGACGCCAGGGCATCGACTTTTTCGCCGTTGATCATGATGTCCAGACGCACCAGATTGGCCGGTTCAAAGCGGACAAAGTTGTAATCAAGTGATGCATACCCGCGCGAACAGGATTTCAGGCGGTCGAAGAAATCCAGCACCACTTCGGCAAGCGGGATCTCGTAGGTCAGGGAGATTTGCCGGCCGACGTACAGCAATTTGGTCTGCACCCCGCGTTTTTCCTGACAAAGCGTGATCACGGCGCCGATGTGATCCGGCGGCACCAGAATGTGCACTTCGGCGATCGGCTCGCGCATTTCCTCGATGGCGCCAAGCTCGGGCATGCGCGAGGGGTTTTCGCAATACGTCAGCTCGCCGTTTTTCTTCAGCACTTCGTAGATAACAGTCGGTGCGGTGGTGATCAGATCAAGGTTGTATTCCCGTTCGAGACGTTCCTGGATGATCTCCATGTGCAGCATGCCGAGGAAGCCGCAGCGGAAACCAAAGCCCAGCGCCGTCGAACTTTCCGGCTCGTAGAACAGCGACGCATCGTTCAGCGACAGCTTGTCGAGCGCATCGCGGAACGCTTCGTAATCATCGGACGAGATCGGGAACAGGCCGGCGTACACCTGCGGTTTCACTTTCTTGAAACCGGGCAGCGGTTCAGTAGCCGCACCGCGCTGCAGCGTCAGCGTATCGCCCACCGGCGCGCCCTTGATCTCCTTGATGCCGGCGATGATGTAGCCGACTTCACCAGCCTTGAGGTGATCGAGCGGCTTTTTCTTCGGCGTGAAAATGCCGAGTTCGGTCACTTCATAGGCGCGACCGGTCGACATCACCTGCAGTTTGTCGCCTTTGCGCACCGTACCGTTGACGACACGCACCAGCGACACGACGCCGCAATAATTGTCGAACCAGGAGTCAATGATCAGCGCCTGCAGCGGCGCGTTCTCGTCGCCTTTGGGCGCCGGAATGCCGGAGACAATCCGCTCCAGCAAGTCATCGATACCGATGCCCTCTTTCGCCGAGCAACGCACGGCATCTTCCGCTTCGAGGCCGATGACTTCTTCGATTTCCTTGATCGCCGCGTCCGGATTGGCGGTGGGCAGATCGATTTTGTTCAGCACCGGCAGCACTTCGAGATCCTGCTCCAGTGCCGTGTAGCAGTTGGCCAGCGTTTGCGCTTCGACACCCTGGGCCGCATCAACCACCAGCAATGCGCCTTCGCAAGCGGCCAGTGAACGGCTGACTTCGTAGGAGAAGTCGACGTGTCCGGGCGTGTCGATGAAGTTCAGCTTGTACACCTGTCCGTTCTGGGCGGTGTAATTGAGCGTCACGCTCTGCGCCTTGATGGTGATGCCACGCTCACGCTCGATTGGATTGTTGTCGAGCACCTGCTCCTGCATCTCGCGTTGTTCAAGGCCGCCGCAGCGCTGGATCAGGCGATCGGACAGGGTCGATTTGCCGTGATCGATGTGGGCGATGATGGAAAAGTTGCGGATCTGCTCGATGTAGGACATGTCACTCAAAGGCCCGGGCTGGACGGCGGGGTTGCCGGCGGTTTTGCAACAGGCAAAACCGGCGACAAGCACAGGCGCGGCGGGCGAGGCCCGCCGCGGGTCGCGGATTCTAGCAGGGGCGGCCGTCCGGGGGCAGCCGCCCGGCTGCGGAAAGCCGGCCTCAGTCCGGAATGCGCAGCGGCAGGAAACGCGTCGTGCCGCGCCGGCTGACCAGCAGTGGCGCAGATCGGCCCGGCTTGAAGCCTTTCAGGGCTTCGCGGAACTCGTCCACGGTGCGGACTGCCTTCTGACCCACGGAGACGATCACGTCCCCCGGACTCAGGCCGGCGTCCGCCGCCGGTCCACCCTCGATATTGGTGATGAGCAGTCCACTTTCGACGTCTGCTTCCTTGAGTTCGGCATCAGTCGGCACGCGCAGCGTCATGCCCAGCTTGCGCGGTGTAGCCTCCTCACCTCCGCCGGTATTCGCCGTGCCGGAGTTGGGCGCCTCACCGATCTTGACCATCACGCGCGTGGGTTTGCCATTGCGCAGAACGTCGAACGGCACGGTCTTGCCCGGACGGATACGACCAATGATGGGCGGCGCCTCCTCACTGGACTCCACGGTCTGGCCGTCAATGGCCGTGATCACGTCACCGACCTTCAGGCCGCCTTTTTCCGCCGGTCCCTCCTTGACCAGTTCGCCAATCAGCGCGCCGCGCGGACGGTCGAGACCGAACGTTTCTGCCATGTCCGCATCCAGTGGCTGAATGGAAACGCCAACATAGCCGCGGGATACCCGGCCATTGGCCTTGATCTGCTGCACAACATCCAGCGCCACATCAATCGGAATCGAAAACGACAGGCCGATCGAGCCGCCGGTGTTGGACATGATCTGCGAATTGATGCCGACCACCTCGCCGCTGGCGTTGACCAGCGGGCCGCCGGAGTTGCCGCGGTTGATGCTGGTATCCGACTGGATGAAGGGCACGTACTGGCTGCCGGGCAGTGAGCGACCCTTGGCGGAAACAATGCCTGCCGAGACCGAGAAATCCAGCCCCAGTGGTGCGCCGAACGCCAGCACCCAAGCACCCGGTTTGAGTTTTTCCGGATCACCAATCTTCGCGGCTTTCAGATCCTTGGCATCGATCTTCAGCAGCGCGACATCGGTGGCTTCGTCTTCACCAATCTTTTTCGCCGGCAGCTCGCGACCATCCTTGAGTTTGACGCGGATGCTGTCCGCCTCGGCGACCACGTGGTGGTTGGTGAGAATGTAGCCATCCGACGACAGCACAAAACCGGAGCCGGTGCCGCCGCCGCGTACCCGGCCGTTGATCTTCACTTCGGTGCGGATACTGGCGATCGCCGGTGTGACGTCGTCAACCAGCGGCGTGAAATCCGGCAGGTTCAGGCTGGCGGCCGAGGCACTGGCGCTAGCCACAGCCAGCGCAGCGGCAAGCAGTGTCGTGCGCGGCAAAAAGTTTCGGGCTGAC
This sequence comes from Permianibacter sp., assembly GCA_041913605.1. Taxonomy (GTDB): domain Bacteria; phylum Pseudomonadota; class Gammaproteobacteria; order Enterobacterales; family Permianibacteraceae; genus Permianibacter. The sequence continues at coordinate 187,231 of JAYSEY010000002.1, read as the reverse complement.
CATCGCTGCAGGTTGTTCATGGGCGTCTGATTCCTTGTTCCTGAAAAAATGGCAAAGCTGAAAACGGTTGCACGGGTATTACCTTCCGACAGCGCTTCCGGCAGCGCCTCCTGCAGCACAACAGGGAGCCGTGCCGGCCGGCTGCAAGGTCCGGCAAATCACCGCAGCCGGTAACACCAGCAATTGCACAGAACTGGTTTCTGTACAGAGCAGGCGCGTGCACAAAGCAGAGGCATGGACTGTCAACCGGTGACGACGGTTCCCGCATCGGGCCGGGGAAAAACTTGAACAAATATTTCCGCCGCCGCTGACCAATGCCGCGCGCTGGCCGCGCCGTGGAACGAACAGCGACAGGAAACGCGCGCGACCATCACAGACATGCAGCAGTCGGCAAACTGTCCCCGTCGCGGATCGCCGTCAGCGTCAAGGCTGCGTGCAGCATCTGCCGCGAGTAGCGACGCGCCACCAGCAGCGCCGGCAAGCCGCCGGCAAGCAAGGCCAGAACTGCCAACGCGTCACCGGCACCGGCCAGATGCGCCAGCACCACGCTCGTGCCGGCGGAAAATATGGGCAGTGCGTAGAGAATCAAGCTGCCACGTATCAGGCTGCTGTGCGGCAGCTGCAGTTCCACCTGCCGGGCGCCTTGCAACTGGCGGGTTTGCCGGGCACTCAGGGGCAAACGCAACTCGCCTGCCGGCGCGCGCAGCAGGCGGGCGAACAGGCCGGCACCGCAGCCCTGCCCCGCCGCACAACGGGCACAGCCGCGCCGATCCGGCAGCTGCAGGATCAGCAAGCCATCATCGAGCGCCCGCACTTCAAGCACGGCGCTCAAGCGTTCGGAACGGGGATCAGACACGGCGATGCCTGACCGGCGCGTCAGCGACCGGCAGAGGTCTGGTGACGGACGGAGGCGGCAATGCGCCGCGCCGAGGCGGTCGGCACATCGCCGACCACGGTGATACGCCGGTTGCGCTCCAGCGAATCAAAGATGATGACGCTGCCTTTGCGCAGCGTGCGCTGGAAGGCCGCGCCGGGCGCGTCTTCTTCGGCGATATAGACAGAGATGTTGGCAACACCGTCGGAGAACAGCAGGTGATGCACCGGCGCGCCCTTGTTGGTGTTCTGCAACTGGCGGCTGCGCAGCGTGAAGCCTTCCGGCAACCAGCCCACCTGCCAGCTCTGGTCGTCACTGGCACTGCTTTGTGACGCCGGCATGACCCGCACGCCCTCAGCCGGCACCGAGCCGGCAAAAGCGACTTTCAGATCAGCCTCGGGAATGCGTTCCTTCACCTGGAATGACACCACCTGCCACTGTTCAAGCACGCGGTTATTGATGTCGACCACATCCGAACGCAGCAGCAGTTTGGTTTCGGCATCCAGCCACAGGCGGTAGCCGAAACGATGGCCGTCCACCGAGCGCACTTCCAGCTCGATGGCTTCCCGCCCGGCAATGCGCGAAGCGCCGCGATCAAGAATCTGGTAGTGACGGCGCATCTGGGTCAGGTTTTCGACCAGCGAACGCGTCCACAGCGAGGCGGCGGCGGCTTTGTCGAGCACCCAGGGTTTGGCGTTGGCGAAATAGGCGGTAACGGTGTCGTTCTCGCGCAGGACTTCACGCGGCACGCCGTTCAGATGGACCAGCCGCTCGCGCTCCTGGCCGTCAGCCGCGGCGTGCACGAGGCGCATCGGTTCGATTTGGCCGTCACGGACGTACACAAAGGACAGGTCGTAATTCAGCTCACGGAAGGCGCGCGACATGCCGTCAAGCAGCTGGCCGGGATCACGCTCGGCATGAGCCACTGACAGCCAGGCAACTCCGAACAACGACAGGACAACGCGCAACGACATCAGGGCAGCTCTTCAGCCTTCGGATTCGTGGAGGGGATCGGACCGCTCAGCGCGCCGGTGACGGCTGGGCTTGACCTTCAACCGGAGCGGCAACCGGTTTGTCAGCCTTCACATCCTGACCGTCATCATCGGCATCCAGCGCCCGCGCCGCTTCGGCGGCCGGCAGCTCGATACGATCCGACACCACCCGGGCATAGGGCAGGACCATGTTCAGGCCATTGGCGGAGACGGCTTCGGTGTGATTGAGCAGCAGGGCTTCAAGGCGGCTGCGCTCGGCCTCGTCGGCCGTGGAGACAGACTGGGCCGGCAACGCTTCGGCAACCGGCGCCGCAGCGACCGGTGCGGACGCCAGTTCAACAGCGGCGTTCTGGCCGGGCAATGCCGGCGATTGCAGGTTTTGCCAGGACAGCAGGACAACAGCAAACACCGACGCGGCAGCAGCAAAACCAGCGGCCGGCTGCCACCAGGGGCGGCGGATGACATTGTCGGGCATGACGGCGTCGGGAACGGTGACGACGGGACGCTCGCTGAGCGGCGTAACCGGCGCAACGATGGCCGGCTCGGCATCAATGGCTGCCATAACGCTGTCGGCAAACCCGGCCGGAACGCCCTCGGCCAGCTCACCCTGCAGGCTGTCGCGGATCAGATGGTAGCGGCCCCAGGCAGCACGGGCTTCGGCATCGCCGAGCACGCTGTCCAGGGACAGGGCCTCTTCATGCAGGTCGGCCGCGCGGGCGGCATCCATCCATGCGGAAAGGGCCTGACGTTTTTGTTCGCTCATTGATCCCGCCTCGCGGTCACTGTCCGGAACCTGCCCATCAGTTGATGAGCGTCATCAAGTCTGCATCAGGGGCTCGACGTGGCGGTCAACCGCCTCGCGGGCCCGGAAAATCCGAGAGCGCACCGTACCGATGGGGCATTCCATCACTTCGGCGATCTCTTCGTAACTCAGTCCATCCATCTCGCGCAGCAGCAGTGCTGTACGCAGGTCTTCCGGCAGCTCGGCGATGGCCCGGTCGATAACGCCCTTGAGCTCGGCGGTGAGGACCAGCCGCTCGGGCGTGTCATTGTCAGTCTGGCCGACAATGTCCGCCAACTGCTCCGGTTCCAGCCCTTCTACATGCGCTGCCTGCGGACGACGCGCCTGCGCCGCCAGCCAGTTCTTCGCGGTGTTGATCGCGATGCGGTACAGCCAGGTGTAAAACTGGCTTTCGCCGCGGAAGTTCGGCAACGCGCGGTAGGCCTTGATAAAGGTCTCCTGCGCGACGTCGGCGACATCCGCCTTGCGCCGCAGATAACGGCTGATCAACGCCATGACGCGGTTCTGGTATTTGCGCACCAGCAGATCAAAAGCGCGTTTGTCGCCACGTTGCACGCGCGCGACCAGTTCGGCGTCAACATCCGGCCCCGTTGCGGCCACTACCAACCTCCTGACACCCAGCGGGGCGAATCATGGTGCTCATAGACCGGGTTGATCCCGGTAAGTTCAGGGCACCAGAAAAAACTTGTAACATGCGCCGCCCCTGACGCTACACGCGGAAAGCCCGGAAACGGCTCGCGGTCGGCAACAGCGGCGCGGGTATTCTGCCGGTTCGGGTGCGACCGGCCAAGCCGGAGGCGTCATGCCACTGCAATTTGATGTGTTGGTGATCGGGTCCGGCGCTGCCGGCCTGTCGGTGGCGTTGCGCCTTGCGGCGCGCGGCAAGGTTGCGGTGCTGGCCAAGTCGCACCTGTCGGAAGGCTCCACCCTGTATGCACAGGGCGGTATTGCCGCGGTGCTCGACAATGACGACAGCGTCGAGTCGCATGTTCAGGACACGCTGGTCGCCGGCGCCGGCCTCTGTGTCGAAGATACCGTCCGCTACACCGTCGAACACAGCCGCGCTGCCATTGAATGGCTGATCGAAAAAGGCGTCGGCTTTTCCCTCGATAACGACAGCAACGGCGCGCAGCAATACCACCTGACCCGCGAAGGCGGCCATTCGCACCGGCGCATCATTCACGCCGCGGACGCCACCGGCCGCGCCGTCGAAACCACGCTGGTCGATGCCGTCAAAAACGAGCCGAACATCACCCTGCTCGAGCGCTACATCGCCATCGATTTGATCACCACGCACAAACTCGGCTTGCCCGGCAAACGTTGCGTGGGTGCTTATGTACTGAATCTGGCGAACGGCGACGTGCAGACCATCGGCGCGCGCTTTGTTGTGCTCGCCACGGGCGGTGCCAGCAAAGTCTATCTCTACACCTCGAATCCTGACGTTGCCTCCGGTGACGGTATCGCCATGGCTTGGCGCGCCGGCTGCCGGGTCGGCAATCTCGAATTCAACCAGTTTCACCCGACCTGTCTGTATCACCCGCAGGCAAAAACCTATCTGCTCACCGAAGCCCTGCGCGGTGAAGGCGCCTACCTGCGTCGGCCCGATGGCACACGCTTCATGCCCGACATTGATGCGCGCGCCGAACTGGCGCCGCGCGACATCGTTGCACGCGCCATCGACGCGGAAATGAAACGTCTCGGCGCCGACTGCATGTACCTCGACATCAGTCACAAACCGGCCGACTTCATCCGCGAACATTTTCCGACCATTCACGAAAAATGTTTGCAATACGGCTATGACATGACGCGCCAGCCGATCCCCATCGTGCCGGCGGCGCACTACACCTGCGGCGGTGTGCTGGTGGATCTGCGCGCGCGCACCGATCTCGAACAGCTCTATGCCATCGGCGAAGTGGCCTGGACCGGCCTGCACGGCGCCAATCGCCTGGCCTCAAACTCGCTGCTCGAATGTGTGGTATTCGCCGAAGCCGCCGCAAACGACATGCTCGCCGAATGGAACCGCGTACCGCCACCGCCGAAATTACCCGCCTGGGACGCCAGTCGCGTCACCGACCCGGATGAAGAAGTCGTCGTCTCGCACAACTGGCACGAATTGCGCCAGCTGATGTGGGACTACGTTGGCATCGTCCGCACCGACAAACGCCTCGAACGCGCCGCACGCCGAATCGCCCTGCTGCAGGAAGAGATCCGCGAGTACTACCGCAATTTCCGCGTCAACAATGATTTGTTGGAACTGCGCAATCTGGTGCTGGTCGCCGAACTGATCGTGCGCTCGGCACAACAACGCAAGGAAAGCCGCGGCCTGCATTACAACAAGGACTATCCGTTTACCTTGCCGGATGAAACGGCACGGCAAACGATTTTGTCGCCCTAGATTTATTTTGACGCACCGAGGTCTGCACTCTGGCTTCGAAATGTCAAGCATCACATCACCAAAACGGTGAGCAATCTCAAGGAGAGGAAATGAAGGCTGTTATTTCAGGATGTTTGGCCCTATCCGCATTGGTACTGGCAGGGAATAGTGCCCACGCCAATGCGATAGAAATCAAACTGGCAAATACACCAAACGCACAGAACGTATGTGACCGCACTTACAAAGACGGGGAAATTGAAACTGCGAACTGTGTATGGGGAAGCTATTCTGGCGCTGATTTCGTCAAATCAGTCCGACTATCAGATCTGAACAATTACCATCAAACAAGTTGGCAGCATGGAGATGCCGAGTCCGGTTCAAAATCGGCGTTTTCGCACTTCTCCGGCATGTTTTCGTTTGAAGGATGGACGCCGTTTTCCAGCTCCATCCTGAACGAAAACCAGACCGGCAGCCCACTTTCTGCCAGCCATGGACTGATAGAGAGCAAACGCTTCCTGTATTGGAATGGAGAACAGCGATGGGGCAGCGAGTATCTGACGATAAGTGAGCTCAGCAATGCAACGGGTTTCATGGAAACGGAAAGCGGATTGGAATACCGCAGTTTCTCATACAGCCGAGTGTTGACGTTTGTGCTGACGTCAGTCCTGAATGCCGATGAACTTGTTCCGCTTCCCACGGCAGATCTGGCTGCATACCTGACGTCACCTCGCGTTCGTCAAATCCAGTACATTGAGAACGCAAACTCAGCCTCCTATCACTGCACAACTGCAGACATTTATACGTGCGACTGGAGCAATCGTCGCGAGCGCGACTACCAGATGGGTAGCGTAGTAAACGCCATTCAGGTCACTGAGCACGCTGTCCCCGAGCCGGCCGCGCTGTCATTGCTTGCCTTCGGCGCATTGTTGGTTACGAGCCGTCGCGCCAGACAGCGCATAGTCTTCAGCCGTTCATGAATGAGTGCCCGTGAGCCCCAACGAGCTCACGGGCATCCTGTACCAAGCGTGCTGGCGTTCAAACAGAATCTGTCAGCGGCCGGACATTGATCGCCTGCACGGCAGATGATTCATTTTCTGATCCTGAAATGTCTGCATTTCAAGTGACAAATCAGGCCAACTCATTGGATTCGACGCGCAATCGCTGCCGCAACAACCGCGCCAAGGCCCGGTAGTCAGCGTCTGCCAGCGTGTCCCGCCACAGCCACATGCGTGTGTGTGTGCCGTCATCGAGTCGCCAGCGCACGCGCAGATACAGTCCGGTGACAACCACCGATTCCGGCCGTGCCGGCAGGATGTCGGGATCGGCTTTGCGCTGTATCCACCAGCCCGCGGCGTCCTGCCCCAAGCGCACGATCTGATCATGTCCTGGCGATCGGAAATGCCGCTCGCTCCGGATCAGGTTGGCGATGAGCAACACCAACCCCGCCAGAGGCACGTATGGCGACGCGCTTGCCCAGATCATTGTTGTCAGCAATGCCGCGGCAAAACAATGCAGCAGACGATTCAGTCGCGGCGCGAGTACAGAATTGCGTGGAATCAGCGGCGCCAGTGGCGGGCGTGTGTGCATGGTTCATCCCTGAAAACGGCCGGCACTGCGCGATGATGGCCGGCCATGCAACGCCGTGGCATCGCTTCCGGCGCTGCACGGCAAGAAACGGAAAACTGTTCAGCGTTGGTGAAAACTCCGCACCCGTGCCAGCGCACGCGCACAGATGTCATCACCGGCCGTTTCGTGACCCATCAACCAGTTGAAAATATCCGGGTCGGGCTGCTCAAGGAGATGCGCCAGATCACGCCATTCGTCATCGGCCAGTTGTTCGGCGACGGCGTCGATGTAGGGACGCAACTGGACATCCAGCTCCAGCATGCCGCGCCGGCAATGAAAGCGGATTCGGCGTTTTTCGTGATCGGTCAGCGCGACAGTGGTCAAGATTTCATCAGCTCCTGAAGGCAATGCTGGACATGGCGGGGCGGGTGGACCGGTAACGGGTATCCGGATCGCGTCCGGTTTCGCGGACGGCTTGGGCTAGAATGGACGCCCTGCTGTTCACCCGGAACCGATATTTTGCGATGAGCACGCACACCGATTCCAGCATCACCCATTCCCGCACTCCCGACACCACGCCGTTTTTCAGTCGCCTGCCGCTGGGCGTGCTGACCGTCACTGGCGCGGAAAGTGTGAAATTCCTGCAGGGCCAGCTGACTGTCGATGTCGCGTCGCTGGCGCCCGGCACAGCAACATTGGCGGCCTGCTGCAACCCGCAGGGGCGCATGCGCGCGCTGTTCACACTGTTTGCCAGCACCGGCGCCGATGGTCAGCCGCAATTTCACCTCTTGCTGCCGACCGGCGTGTTGACCGGCCTGCTGGAGACGCTGAAAAAATACGCCGCCTTTTTTCGCACCGTGCGCCTGCTGGACGAGTCGGCCAATTGGCTGGTGCTGGGCCTCACCGGACCAGCGGCCCCGGCCAACGCCCTGACGCATCATCCGGCCGGTATGTCGGCCGATGCCATGCTGTGCCTGCTGCCGGTCGCCGGGCTGCCCGCGGCCGCGCCGCAACTGGCACCTCTCGCCGAACAGCCCGCAGCCTGCTGGGACCGGCTGGAGATCCTTGCCGGCCGGCCGGCGGTCGGCCCTGAGCTGGTCGAAAAACTGCTGCCGCACCACGTCGATCTGCCGGCACTGGGCGGCGTCAGCTTCAGCAAGGGTTGCTACACCGGTCAGGAAATCGTTGCCCGCATGCAGTATCGTGGCACGGTGAAAACCCACCTGCAGCGCGCCCGCATCGCCTGCGAGCAGCCGGTGACTGCCGGCACGGCAGTACTGGCCGGCGAGCAGAATGTGGGCGAGATTGTGCGCAGCGCGCCGTCCGGCGATGGCGGTCAACTGGTGCTGCTGACCCTGCAGGACAGTGCGCTGGGCCAGACGCTGCAAATTGCCGACGGCGATCGCCCTATACTTCAACTGCACACCGACAACCGTTCGGCCGACTGACGGAAAACGACATGAGTCTGGAACAACAATTTCTCGAAGAAGTGCTCGACGCCATCAACTCCGATCGCCTGACCCTGCCAACGCTGCCGGAAGTGGCACTGCGCGTCCGCGAAGCTGTCGACGACCCGGATGTCTCCGCCGGCCGTCTGGCCAGCGTCGTCGGCCAGGACCCGGCGCTGGCCGCGCGCATCATCAAGGTGGCCAACAGTCCGCTGCTGCGCGGTCGCGTGCAGGTCGACAACCTGCAGCTGGCGATCACCCGTCTCGGCATTACCTTCGTTCGCAATCTGGTCACCGGCCTCGCCATGCAGCAAATTTTCCAGGCCACGTCGGATCTCATCGACACGCGTTTGCGCAAAGCCTGGGAGCACTCGATGGAAGTGGCCTCGATCTCGCACGTGCTGGCCAGCCACTACACCAAGCTGAAACCAGATCAGGCCATGCTCGCCGGACTGGTGCACGAGATCGGCATGTTGCCGATCCTGACGCTGGCCGAAGAATCACCGGAATTGCTCGCCCACCCTGAAGTGCTGGACAGCGTCATCGACAAGCTGCATCCGCGCATCGGCACCGCAATTCTCAAAGCCTGGGATTTCCCGCCGGAACTCATCATCGTGCCGGAAGCCTGCAGCGATTACGGTCGCAGCAACGACAAAGTCGATTACGCGGATGTCGTCACCGTCGCCAAGCTGCAAAGCTATGCCGGCACCGACCATGTACTCGGCCAGATCGACTGGAACGACGTCAAGGCATTCGGCCGGCTCGGCATGGCCACCGAAATGCACGTAATGGAAGCGGAAGAACTGAGCGGGGACATTGCCGAAGCGAAAAACATCTTCGGCTGATCGCGACCCGGATCACTCAGGAAGGCTGCCCAGGCAGCCTTCTTCGTTTTCAGCACAAACTTTTCAGTACGGCAAAATTGAATAGAGCACCGAGGACCGCTCCTGCGTGTTTGTTTCACCGCACATGCATGCCTGGACCTGCAACGGCCCGCTGCCCGCCGATTGCCACGGTCGCGCGCCCGCCAAATTCAAAAGCGAACACGACTACCCGGCCACGCGCGCACTGTCTGAAGCCCGAACCAGCGAGCCCGGCTACGACGCGCATATCAATCTCGGCCCAACCGACGCCTCACCGCCGGCGGCCAACCTGCTCGAAAATTAACCATGCCGGAGCCGGCGCACGCGCTGAAACATTCCCATACGTTTGTTCAAGGACGATTCAGGATTACTCGCGTCTAATCCGTGTCGCTGTGTTACAACAACAGGACACCTCCATGAAGACCATGTTCAAACTGCTCGCCGGCGCCCTGCTCGCTTCCTCGATGACCGGCTGTGTGATCGCCGTCGGCACCGGCGCCGACGAGTTGCGCAACGACTGGCAAAAAACCGAAGCCAAGAACCGTCAGGCAATCAACGAACTGCCGCTGGGCCAGTCCATGGCCGACATCAAGCTGAAGCTGGGTGAACCGAACTTTGTCGAAGCCTTCCAGGGCAAGGACGGCGAATACCGCGTGCTGTTCTATCGCACCCATCGCACGCATGGTGATGGCGACACCACCCGTGATGAAACCACGCCGCTGGTGTTCCGCAACGGCGCGCTGAGCGGTATCGGCAGCGAGTCGTACCAACGTGCGGTCATGAACTGATCTGCCAATCAACAAGCAAAAGGGCCGCATCATGCGGCCCTTTTGCTTGCCGGTCGCGGCGTTCACATCAGCTGTGCCGGCGCGACCCTGTGCACTGACTCACTCGCTTTTCTGGCGCATCAGCGGGAACAGCAGCACATCACGGATGGAAGCGGAGTTGGTCAGCAGCATAACGAAGCGATCAATGCCGATGCCTTCACCCGCTGTCGGCGGCAGACCGTATTCCAGTGCGTTGATGTAATCGGCATCGAAATACATGGCTTCTTCGTCACCGGCATCTTTCGCCGCGACCTGGGCCAGGAAACGCTCGGCCTGATCTTCCGGGTCATTGAGCTCGGAAAAGCCGTTGGCAATTTCACGGCCGCCGATAAACAGCTCGAAGCGATCGGCATATTCCGGATTCTGATCGTTGCGGCGCGACAGCGGCGACACTTCAATCGGGTAGTCGCAGATGAAGGTCGGTTGCAGCAGCTTGTGTTCGACAGTTTCCTCGAACAGGACGATCTGGTCCTTGCCCAGACCGCCCTTCGGATCGAGTTTTACACCCAGACGCGCGGCAACGGCCTTGCAGCCCTCTTTGGTCAGCAACTCATCGCGCGTAACGCCGTCGTTGTATTTGACGATGGCATCCAGCACCGACAATTTGTCGAACGGCTTGCTCCAGTCAAAATCAATGCCCTGCGAATGGAACACTGTTGTGCCCAGCGTTTGCTGCGCCACAAAGGCAAACAGGCGCTCGGTGAACAACATCAGATCCTTGTAATCCGCATACGCCCAGTAGAATTCCATCATGGTGAATTCAGGGTTATGGCGCGTGGAGACGCCCTCGTTGCGGAAATTGCGGTTGATCTCGAACACTTTTTCGAAGCCGCCAACCGTCAGGCGCTTGAGATACAGTTCCGGGGCAATGCGCAGGAACATTTCCATGTCCAGCGCATTGTGATGGGTCTTGAACGGACGCGCCGCGGCGCCACCCGGGATCGGATGCATCATCGGCGTTTCGACTTCGAGGAATTGTTCGCCGGTCATGAACTGGCGAATGGCGTTGATGATTTTTGACCGCAGCACAAAGGTTTTGCGCGACTCCTCGGTGACGATCAAATCGACATAACGCTGGCGATAACGCGCTTCAGTGTCAGTCATGCCGTGAAATTTGTCCGGCAGCGGACGCAGGGCCTTGGTCAGCAGGCGTATGGTTTTAGCGTGCACCGACAATTCGCCGGTTTGGGTTTTCATCAGCGTGCCTTCGACGCCGACGATATCGCCAATGTCCCACTTCTTGAACTCTTCGTAGACACCTTCCGGCAAGTCATCACGACGCACGTAGAGCTGGATTTTTCCCGACATGTCCTGGATGTGGCAGAAGCTGGCCTTGCCCATCAGCCGGCGGGTCATGATGCGACCGGCGAGCTTCACGGCGACGGCTTGCGTTTCCAGTTCTTCCTTGGCGATCGCGTCGTACTTTGCAAACAAATCTGCTGCCAGATGATCGCGACGGAAATCGTTCGGATAGGCATTGCCCTGGGCGCGCAGTGCGGCGAGTTTTTCACGGCGCACAACCATCTGGGCATTTTCGTCGAGCTGTTCGCTGGCCGGGTTGACGGTCGGATTCTGGGGTTCGCTCATATCGGAGTCTCGGTTTTCTGCAGGGCTCGGGCCTGACGACCCGGGCATTGTGCGGCCACGCGGTTCAGCTCGCCACGCCGCAGGCTTATGAATTCACCAGCACACCGCGCCGCTCCGGCGCAGTGTGACGTCCGGATCACAGACCGGCTTTCAGGCTGGCTTCCATGAACGGATCCAGATCACCATCGAGCACGCGCTGGGTATCGCTTTCTTCGTACTCGGTGCGCAGATCCTTGATGCGCGACTGATCGAGCACGTAGGAACGGATTTGCTGGCCCCAGCCGATATCGGACTTGCCGGCTTCCAGCACCGCTTTTTCGGCGTTGCGTTTCATGATCTCCAGCTCGTACAACTTGGCCTTGAGCATCTTCATGGCCTTGTCGCGGTTGGCGTGCTGCGAACGCTCGTTCTGGCAGGCCACGACCACGCCGGTCGGCACGTGGGTGATGCGCACCGCGGAATCGGTTTTGTTGACGTGCTGGCCACCGGCACCGGAGGAACGATAGGTGTCGGTTTTCAGGTCGGCCGGGTTGATGGTGATCTCGATGTTGTCGTCGATTTCCGGCGACACGAACACGGCGGTGAACGAGGTATGGCGACGGTTGCCGGAGTCAAACGGCGATTTACGCACCAAACGGTGTACGCCCGTCTCGGTTCGCAGCCAGCCAAAGGCATACTCGCCTTCAAAACGGATGGTGCAGGACTTCAGTCCGGCGACATCGCCGTCCGACTCTTCCATGATCTCGCATTTGAAGCCGCGCTTTTCGCCCCACTTCAGGTACATGCGCTGCAGCATCTGCGCCCAGTCCTGGGCTTCGGTGCCGCCCGAACCGGCCTGAATGTCGAGGAAGGCGTTGTTGGCGTCCATCTCGCCGGCAAACATGCGCTTGAACTCGAGCTTGGCGAGTTCTGCTTCGGTGTTCTCCAGATCGCGTCCGACGCCGTCGATGGTTTCGTCATCGCCCTCTTCAATGCCGATCTCGAGCAGCCCTTCGGCATCCTCCAGCCCGCGGGCCAGACGGTCGATCAGGCCAACCGTGGCGTCCAGCGACGCCCGCTCGCGGCCCAAATCCTGGGCCCGCTCCGGCTTGTCCCAGACATCCGGCTGCTCCAGCTCGGAGGTGACTTCCTGCAGACGTTCGACCTTGCGGTCGTAGTCAAAGATACCTCCGCATGGCATCCAGACGGTCACGCTGGTCGCGCAGTCGCTCTTTGACACCGGTTGCTTCGTACATGGCTTGCCCCTGAAAACATCGTCGATGGAAAACGAAAAGGGCGGAATTGTAGCCGAAACGCCCCGGATTCGGGGCGTTTCAATAGCCTGACGGCGTATCGGGCAGCGCTTCAGCCCTGCTTCAAGTGCTTGTCCAGGAACTGCAGAACGCGGGTATAGAACTTCTCGCGGTTGCCTTCGCTCGCAAACCCATGCCCCTCGCCTGCAAACTCCAACCACTCGAACGACTTACCGGCTTTGGTCAGTGCCTTCTTCAACCGCTCGGCGTGTTCAATCGGCACCCGCTTGTCATCGTCCCCATGCGCCAGCAGCAGCGGAGCCTTGAGCTTCTCAGGATGATAAACCGGCGAAAATGCCTTGAGACGAGACTCATCCGTTCCCATCATCTGCTCGACCGATCGGCGGCATTTGTCGTTTTTCTGACATTCGCCTTCTTCGTATTTCAGCGGCAGATCATAGACACCCATCGACGCAACAACACAGCGATAAAGTTCTGGATCACGCATCGCGCCCCAGACCGCCGCATAGCCACCATAGCTGTGGCCCATGATGCAAATTTTCTTTGCGTCAGCAATACCTTCGCTGATCAGCCAGCGCGTTGCATCGACCAGATCATCCTGCATCGCGGCTCCGTACTGGCCATACCCAGCCTGCTCAAACGCGCGGCCGTAACCGCCCGAGCCTCGATAATTGACCTGCAACACACCGTAGCCATTGTGGGCAAGCAATTGCACTTCAGTATCAAAGCCGCGCTCATCCTGCACGCCATATGGGCCCCCATGCACCAGGACAATGATCGGAAGATTCTTGTCGGCACCATTCGGGAGCGTCAGCAATGCAGGCAACTCCAGCCCATCGCGCGCTTTGAGCCGGAGGCTGCGGGTGCTGGCCAAATCAGAAGACTTCAACCACGGGTAGGCGCGCGTAAGCAGGCTCGCAGTCTTTTTCCCGGCATCAACGAGGTAGTACTCATAAGGCAGGTTTTCGGCACTGACCGCCACAATGCCCGTGAGACCATCCCAGCTGCGCGAAATCACACTGACATCGCGATTCTTGAATGCCGAGATCGCCATGGTCAGCAATTGTAGCTCCGGCGCCTGGCGGCCCAGCGAAATCCACTGAGCTTCCGGATCTGACGCCCGGACAGCCAGCAAATCACCACCATTTACCGGCGAAGAAAAAAAGAAACCAGTAATGTCACTGTTTTCATCTGCCACCAACTGTTCCTGTTTGCCAGTCTTGGGATCCCAGCTCATCAACGCTTTGGTTTTACGGCCGACATCGCTTGTGACATATACGGTGCCTGTTTTGCTATCAATATCCAGAGGCAGCCACCCTTCTCCCTTCAGCCCATAGCTGGCCACTTCGCGGAACTCATCATCTGCGTCGTCGCGATAGTAAACCCGGGTACCGGCATTCTCATCAGTCATTGTTGCAAAACGGACAACATGATTACCGTCGAGTCTTACGCCTGCTTCCGGATAGGGAATACGCTCAAATCCAGACTGTTTACCGTTGTACACGTTCAATCGGGTAATACCCGGCTTGTGTTCACTATTGGCCGTATTTCCCCAATAGGATTTGTAGATGAGAATGTTTTCAGGATCTTCTGGCAGCACGCTCAACACGGCCATATCCGCATAGTCCTGCTGTGACAAATTCCGCCCAGTCCGCGAACCAGCCTTGGGTCCAAAAACTGTTTCCTGCTTGCTGCCATCACGATTGACCATGATCACATTGGGATCATAGAACTTGCCCTCACGCCCACCGACGCGCTTTCCGGCATACACCATCAGGCGCTCGTGATTGACCCAGGTGGCATCGAGCACACTCATTTGCGCAGGAAAGTTCAGCACGGCAGTAATTTCATTGCGCGTCAGATCAATAACCCGCAGCTCGGTTTTATCGTAGTCCTCTTTGCTCTTGTCGCTGGGCACTACCATCGCCAGATGCGTACCATCCGGTGACAGCGCCAAATCACGGACATTCGGCTCGCGCACAAAATCCTTGACTGAAGCCGCTTGCGCAGCCCCTGCAAAAACCGCCATTAGCAGGCAGGCCAATCCACTTTTCTTGTACATCACTCGTGACTCCTTGAATGTAATGCATACGGCACGTGACACAGGCCCGCTTCGTGCGAAACTTGAATTGTTCCCGTGGAATACTGACGTCGTGTCACGTACGTTCGTGTCAAAGCAAATGTTCGACCAGCAATTGCAGACGATCAGTTTGATTGAAACTGTTGATGGCAAGGCGATAAGTGAGTGTCAGATAAGGGGTATCTGTCAGTCCCTTGCGCACGGCGTCGAACATGATGGCTTCGACATCCGTGCCAGCTTCCGTCTGCAAACGCAGGCGGCAGTGTTTCTCAGCCAGCCAGCGCCGGTCAAGCACGCGAAAGCGGCCGTGAAACAGCGGCTCCGGAAAGGACTGTCCCCAGGGGCCGCCATCGCGCAGGGCCATGGCATTTTCCAGCGTAAACGCGTTGCCGGGCAATTCTCCGTCTGACCACACGGAGGCGGTCAGGATGTGCTCGTCGGCGACGCGCGAAACCGCAGCGGCAAACAGCGCACTGAAATGTTCAAAGTGTTCAGCCGCCAGCGTCATGCCGGCCGCCATGGCATGGCCACCGAATTTTTTCAGCAGCTCAGGATGAGCGTTGGCGATGTCGGCAAGCACGTCGCGAATGTGTACTCCGGGTATCGAGCGCGCCGAGCCTTTCAGCTCATCATCGCTGACGCGCGCAAAGCAGATGGTCGGCCGGTGCACGCGCTCCTTGATACGACCGGCGACAATGCCGATCACGCCCTGATGCCAGTCTTCTTCAAACAGGCACAGACCGGCGGGTACTGTTTGCGGTGAAAAATCGGCCAGTACAGCATCGGCCATTTCCAGCATGCCGTCTTCGATGGCGCGGCGCTCGCGGTTGAAGCGATCCAGCTCGTCGGCCAGTTGCAGAGCCTCACTGTCACTGTCAGTGAGCAGGCAACGAATGCCGTGCGACATGTCATCAATCCGGCCCGCGGCATTCAGGCGCGGTGCGACAGTAAATCCGAGATCGCTGGCGGTCAGCACCTGCCGGTCGCGTTTGGCAACCTGCAGCAGTGCACGTATGCCCGGTCGGCATTGTCCGGCACGAATGCGTTGCAGTCCCTGATGAACCAATACGCGATTGTTGCTGTCCAGCGGCACCACATCGGCGACTGTGCCAAGCGCCACGAGGTCAAGCAGCCCGGCAAGATTCGCCGTGCCGGCGCCGCGCTGACGTTGATGCGCACGCAAGGCCAGCAACACGTAAAACATCACGCCGACGCCGGCCAGCGCCTTGCTGGGAAATTCACATCCCGGCAGCTGCGGATTGACGATGGCGTCGGCATCGGGCAGCGTTTCAGCCGGCAAATGGTGATCGGTCACGACAACCTGCACGCCTGCGGCGCGGGCAGCGGCAACGCCAGCGTGTGAAGCGATGCCGTTGTCGACCGTGATGATCAGTTGCGCACCGCGTGCAATGGCTTGCGCGACAATTTCCGGCGTCAGGCCGTAACCATCGAGAAAACGATTGGGCACCAGAAAGTCGATGTTGCGCGCACCCAGCGCGCGCAAGCCCAGCATCGCCACAGCCGTGGACGTCGCGCCGTCCGCATCGAAATCGCCCACGATGAGAATCCGGCGCGCATCCAGTATGGCCGCATCAATCAGCGCAACGGCGCCATTGATGCCAAGCAATTGTTGTGGCGCTGCCAGCGCCGACAATTCACGACGCAATTGACCGGCATCATCGATCCCGCGCTGGGCATACACACGGGCCAGCAAAGGCGGCAAACCCGCCAAGCCAGCGGAAATGTTCCGCTGCTCGCGGATGCGCAACTGCGGGCTCATGTTGTCGCCCCCTGCGCGGCATCAAGCAGATTCAACCGACGCCAGAATTGCCAACGTTGCAGGGGGGCGAGCCGGTATGCATGGCCATCATCGGGAAACAGATTCAGCGTGGCGTGACGCGACTGCGTGTCGAGGTGTTGCCACAGCAACTGCAATTGCTGATGCATGTCCTGCCACTGCTGTCGTTGTCCGTGCGCAAACGGCAACTCCAGCGCGGAAATGAACACCAGCACGCGCTCCATGTGTTCAAAAACATTTTCCTGCACGGCCTCAGGATGCAACACACGTGCGCCATGATGTTCTGCAAACGCGCGTATCGCCGGATCATCACTGATCACCAGCTGATAGCCCGGCCACTGTGCGGAATTGATATCACCTTCTCCTGACAACCAGATGCTCTGCACAGCGGCATCTCCGCGCTGCTGGCGCGCGAGATTGACCGGATGCGTTTGCAACAGCATTTGCCATTCCATTTGCCTGGCTTGCCAGCGCAGCGCATCGCCACCACGCGGCAGAACATGCGCCAGGTCAAAACCGATGGCTTCGGCCAGGCGGCGTGTATCCAGCGCGGGCGACTGCGGCACCTGCAACAACCAGCGCAAGGGCGACACGGCATGCAACGCACAACCGTCTTCCTTCAGCCACGGCCGCAAGCTGTCATGCACGGCAATCACTTCGTCTTCACGCAGCGCTGGTTCAGGCAAGCCGAGCAAATAGATCCCGCGATGCTCGGGCCGCACGTGTACCGGTTCGGCCAGCAGCACCGATGTGTCGGGCAAACCGGCGGCGCGCGCCAGCCATGCGGCTTGCGGAAAGCGCGCGCAGCGACAGATTTGCGCCCATGCCGACCAGGCTGTACCGGCCGTTTCGCGCGACGCGCGGGAAAATTTTCGCCACAGCGTCTGGTCCGCCACGCCGGTAAAGGGATGCACACGCTCACCGCCACGCAGCGGAGTGAGCAGGCCGGGGATCAGCAAATCAATCAACATGGGATCAGGACTTACCAGAACAGCAGGCGATGGTCGGTCGGCAGTTTACTTGAGTGGCCGCTTTTGCATACTTGTCCGCTTCTGTCTGCGGTGCGAAACTTTCGCGCCGCCGGCACCGACAGGCCATCCGGCGGCAGCAGGAGTAGAAATCATGCAGATCTCGCTGGACCCCGGTGCCGGTCGTTTGCTGTTGCGTGCCTATGAACCGGGCCGCATCCGCGTCAATGATGACTGGTACGAACAACCGCTGCTGCTGACGCCGGCGCAGCGGCTCGAGCATCAACTGCCGGAACATTTTTCGGCGCTGACCGCCGCGCACGTTGATCAGTTGTGCGCGCTGGACGCAGAAGTGATCCTGATCGGCACCGGTCCGCAGGCACAGCGTCTGCCCATGCCACTGCTGCATGCGGCCGCCCGCCACGGCCGGGCGCTGGATGTCATGGACACGCATGCCGCCTGCCGGACATTTGTCGTGCTGGCCTCGGAAGGTCGCAGGGTTTTGGCGGCGCTATTCCCCTGACCGTCGGCGCCGGTTATCTGGCGCGGCGCACACGGATCAGTCGATCACTTCGCAGTCAGAGATACGGTCAGCCAGCGTCCATGCCGCTGTTGACCAGCAAAGAAAAAACGCGAGTATCCCAGACGAAAACAAAACGGCCCTGCCGGGCCGTTTTGTTTTCTGTTCCAGACTGTGCCTTGCGGACAGCGTCTTAACCCGGATGCTGCTTCAGGATCTCCAGCAGCTGTTCCGGCGGCAAGTAACCACCAAGCAGCGTGCCGTCCTTGAGCACAATCGCTGGCGTACCGCCCAGACCAAATTTGCGCACCAGTTCGAAATGTTTGTCGAGTCCGTGCTTGCAGGTTTTCGGCTCAATCGCCTCGCGATTCTTGGCCAGCGTCATGGCCTTTTGCGGATTCGCTGCACACCAGACCGATACCAGCTTGTCGAAACCCGGCGACGGGATGCCGGAGCGCGGGAAGGCCAGATAATTCACCGTGATGCCGAGCTCGTTGAGTTTGGGCACGTCACGGTGCAGCTTCTGGCAGTAGCCGCAATCAATGTCGGTGAAAATGTTGATGGTGTATTTGGGGTTGCTGGCCTTGAACGTGAGCATCGTTTTTGGGTCCAGCTTCGCCAGTTCCTGGGCACGCATCGGTGCACGCAGGTTGTCGACTTCGCTCTTGGTCTGCTGCGTCAGATTGACCGGCCGCTCACCGGCGAGTCCCAGCATGGTGCCCTGGAAAATCAGGAACTGGGCGTCCGGCGAGACATACATCACTTCATCACCGACGATCACTTCATAGAGTCCGGCATACGGACTCTTGCGCACGACATCGACGCTGAATTCGGGGAAGCGCTGCTGGATCTTGCCTTTGATCTCGCTGGCAACTGCATCGTCTGCCGGCGCCGCGACGGCCGGCTTCTTTTCTGCCGCAAACAGTTGCGGCGACAGCATCAGCACCGCACCGACAAGGCCGGCAACAATCAAACGCTTCATGGACAACTCCGTTGGATGCGCCCGGTTCAGGGCGCGGCGCGATCAGCCGCGCGGGTGGTGCAGTTCGTGCAGGGCGCGCAGACGTTCGCGCGCGACGGCAGTATAAATCTGGGTGGTACCCAAGTCACTGTGACCCAATAACATCTGCAAGGTTCGCAGATCAGCGCCGTGCTGCAAAAGATGCGTGGCAAACGCGTGACGCAGAGTGTGCGGTGACAGCGGTTTGCTGATGCCAGCCCGGACCGCGTATTGCTTGATGCGGTACCAGAATGCCTGCCGGGTCATGGCCTCGCCACGTCCGGTGACAAACACGGCGTCGCTGAGCCGGCCATGCAGCAGCGCCGGTCTTGCCGATTGCAGGTACTCGCGCAGGCGCTCGGCGGCCATCTCGCCCATGGGCACCAGCCGCTCCTTGTCGCCCTTGCCAATCACGCGCACCAGCCCCTGAACCAGCGACAGCTGCGACAAGGGCAGACTCACCAGCTCGCTGACCCGCAAGCCACTGGCGTACATCAGCTCGAGCATTGCCGCGTCGCGCAGGCCAACCGGCGTTTCGCCGTCCGGCGCATCGAGCAACGCATTGACTTCGCTTTCGCTGAGCGAGCCGGGCAGCGCACGCGGCAGGCGAGGCGTATCCAGCTCCAGCGACGGATCGCTTGCGCGCAACTTCTCCGCCAGCTGCCAGCGGAAGAACCGGCGCAGCGACGACAGCATCCGCGCCGTCGAACGGGCGTGGTAACCCGCGGCCTGACGCTCGGCGAGCACGCGCAGAAGTTGCTCGCGCGTGCAGCGGGACAAATCACTGTCCAGCCGGCCGAGGGCATGGGACAAGGCGGCGAGATCGCTGCGGTAGGCCGCTTGCGAGGCTTGCGCCAGCCCTTCCTGCAACCAGAGTGCATCGATGAATTGCATTACCTGCGGCGCATCGCCGTCCTGCAGCCGGTGCTGCAGTTCCCGGCCGCGCGAAGCCGGCAGGCGCGGATTGCGCTTACCACCCATCGCGCCAGCTTCCTTCGTGCAGCAACAACCGGCGTTTGATAGCCAGCAAATCGCCGCCCGTTGCGCCGTCATAGCCGCCCGGTCCGTTGCTGGCCACCACCCGGTGACAGGGCACTACCAGCGGCAACGGATTGCGCCGGCAGGCCATGCCCACGGCGCGGGCATGGGAACCGAGCTCGGTGGCAAGTTGGCCGTAGGTGCGCAACTGCCCGGCTGGAATGCTGCGCAAGCATTGCCAAACCCGTTGCTGGAACGACGTGCCCGGCAACTGCACCGGCAGGTCGAGGGCCAGATCCACGCCATCAAAATACGCCTGCAGACGCGCAGCCATCTGCCGGCCAGCCGTGTCGTCCGGCACCAGCGACGGGCGGCCTGCTGGCAACCAGCGCAGGGCCAGCAACTGCTGGCCGTCGTGTTCAACCTGCAGCGGCGCGACAAAGGTGGCGAGTACGAAGGAGCAATGCACGACCGACTCCGGACAGGTTCGCAGCGTATCTGCCGACCACGCTGCTGTTTATGCTGCGCTTGTATCACAGTCGTCCGTCTGGTCGCAGCAGCAGCTTGTTGCGTGTCGGAGTGATGCGGGCCGGTGCTTTTTGGGATCAACCGGTCGCCGCGACCGACTGATCACATCGCTCTCATGTTTGCGGCCAGCGCCGGCTGAACTCGGCGCGAATGCGATTGCAAAAATCGCCGACAAAACAAACGGGCGCCGAAGCGCCCGTCTGTTTTTCCACAAGGACTGCTGAAGATGTCCGACAGGAAACCCTGTACGAACCAGCGATCCGTCGCTTACTTGTCGAGCAGCTCTTTGATGCGAGCCGCTTTACCCGACAGGTTGCGGATGTAGTAGAGCTTGGCTTTGCGTACGTCACCGCGACGCTTCAGCTCGATGCTGCCGATCAGCGGCGAGTAGGTCTGGAACACACGCTCCACGCCTTCGCCGTAGGAGATCTTGCGCACGGTGAAGGAGCTGTTCAGGCCGCGGTTGCGCTTGGCAATCACGACGCCTTCGAACGCCTGCAGACGCTCGCGATCACCTTCTTTCACCTTGACGTTCACGATCACGGTGTCACCGGTCTTGAACGACGGGATCTCTTTGTTCATCTGCTCGGCTTCGAGCTGTTTGATGATGTTGCTCATCGGGCATTCTCCTTAATCAGCGCTCACGCACTGAAGAAACCGGAAGGGTTTGGCCATTTCCAGAGGTCCGTGCCCGCCTCGCGGCTGCAACACGTACTTGGGCAATCCGTCGCACAACTTACGCGGAAGGTCCGGGCGTTGCCGCCTGTTGCTCACGCAGATACTCATCCAGAAGCTTTTGCTCTTCTTTCGTCAGCACACGATCCGCAAGCAGATCGGGACGCCGCGCGAAAGTCCGCCCCAGCGACTGTTTCAGCCGCCAGCGCCGGATCTGTTCGTGGTTGCCGGACATCAGCACCTCCGGCACAGCGCGACCTTCGTACACTTCCGGTCGCGTGTAATGCGGACAATCGAGCAAACCGTCCGCAAACGAATCCTGTTCGGCACTTTGTTCATCACCGAGCACGCCCGGCAACAAACGCGCGATGGCATCAATCAGCACCATCGCCGGCAACTCACCGCCCGAAAGCACGTAGTCACCGATGGAAATCTCTTCATCCACGGCCAGTTCGATGGCCCGTTCGTCGATACCTTCATACCGACCCGCGATCAGGATGAGTCGCGCTTCACTCGCCAGCGCCTGCACTTTGGCCTGCGTCAGCGTTTGTCCCTGCGGCGACAGGTAAATCACTTTCGCCGCGCCGCCGGCCTGTCGCTTCGCTTCCGCGACCGCATCCAGCAGCGGCTGGGCCTGCATCACCATGCCGGGACCGCCGCCAAACGGCCGGTCATCGACACTGCGATGCTTGTTCTGTGCGAAGTTGCGCGGGTTGATGCCCGTCACGCACAGCGCGCCCTGCTTCACGGCCCGGCTGCTGACCCCGTATTCGGTCAGCGCCGCCAGCATGGGCGGAAACAGCGTGATGACGCCGCACCACAATGCCGCAGCGCTTGCCGGCTCTGCCGTCGGCCGCTGTCCGGCCGCGTCCATCACCAATCCGCCTGCCAGTCGACGATGACCTTGCCGGCCTCGAGATCGACGTCTTTCACGTACTCGTCAACGAACGGGATCATGCGTTCCGTGTCGCCGTCGGCCACCACCAGCACATCGTGGGCCGCCGTTTCGAACAGGTGACTGATCGTGCCCAGCGCCACACCGGCGGTGTTCTCGACCGCCAGACCTTCCAGATCATCCCAGTAGACACCGTCGTCACCGGATTCCGGCAACTGGTCACGCAGGATGCTGATCTCGGCGTGGTTGAGCAGTTCGGCCTGATTGCGGTCGTTGATGCCTTCCAGCTGGGCGACGACGCCCTTGCCTTGTGCACGGCCGTTCAGGACTTTCATTTCCCGGACCTGTCCGTTGAGACGGACCAGCCAGGGACTGTAATTCAGGATGTTTTCGACCGGGTCAGTCTCACTGTAGATCTTGACCCAGCCACGGATGCCGAAAGCACCCGCGATCTTGCCGACCTGAAGCGTAGTGTCCGCAGTCATTCCGGCAAGATCTCCGCAACGGCAATCCGGAAAGGATTAAGCCGAGGCCTTGCTGGCGTTCTTCACCAGGCTGGCAACGCGGTCCGACGGCTGGGCGCCTTTCGAAACCCACTCGGCATAACGCTCGGCGTTGATTTCGAACTTGACGGCACTGCCCGAAGCGACCGGGTTGAAGAAGCCAAGACGCTCGATGTAGCGGCTGTCGCGGGCGCGACGGCTGTCAGCAACAACGACGTGATAGAATGGGCGCTTTTTCGCACCACCACGGGCAAGACGGATAACGACCATGAGCCTGGAACCTCTGTAAGGAGCCAATGGAAAAAGGTGGCGGGGGGCTAGTCCCGTC
Organism: Permianibacter sp.; assembly: GCA_041913605.1. Lineage (GTDB taxonomy): Bacteria > Pseudomonadota > Gammaproteobacteria > Enterobacterales > Permianibacteraceae > Permianibacter. The sequence continues at coordinate 164,372 of JAYSEY010000002.1, read as the reverse complement.
ACCCGAAGGGCCGCGCATTCTACGCGGCTGCTGGTCAAAAGCCAACCGCCGCCGGCGTTCCGGCACACAACTCACCGCGCTTTGCCGGAACCGGTACGACCAGACCAGTTGCATCTTGACCTGTCCACCCGGCCGCCACAGTCTGGTCCGGCCTTGCCTCGACAGGAGCCGGACATGCGGCCACGCAGGATGCGCCCCGCCTTTTTCATCGCCATGCTGGCCTTCGCGACGCTGGCAACCGTTCTGGTCAGCCGCGCGCACCTCCCGCCTACAGACCTCTCGCCTCCGCTCGCCACTCCTGCGGCGGCCCCTGAACTGACACCGGAAGCCACCACAACGGCGCCGCAAACCGGACACGGTCACTGGCCCGCCTTTGACGCCGACCCGCCGGCCGACGCCTATTCGCAGCGTTTCCAGTCGCGTCTGGACCGCGATCTGCGTGCGGCGATGGCCGCCGACAGCCTCCTGGAAACCCTGGAATTGCACAGCGTGACCTGCCGGGCAACACGCTGCCTGGTGAAGCTCCGTGCCGGCGCCGACGCGTCCTCGCTGACGCTGAGCCGGCTGGTGGCCAAGGGGCTGGTGAGCAAGGGCTATGCGCAGGCGCCGTTCCACTTCGACGCTGCAACGGGCTTCGCCAGCATGCTGGTGGACATGCAACACGACGAAGCACCCGCCGGCGAACGCATCGAAACCAGCGTTCCGTGAAGCCTGCCGTCAGGCGCGCCCGGAGTCGGCCCCGGCGCTGAATCCCGTCCGGCGAGCGAAAAAAATCAGGGCCGCATTGCGGCCCTGGTCTTTTGCAGGCGTCAGCTCTGCCCGAGTCTGGTCAGTGTGTTCGCCCACCAGACGGCAGGCTTCCGGCACTTCAGCGCTTGGGGAACATGCCCGGCGGCATCTTGCCCTGCATGGCACGCATCATTTTCATCATGCCGCCCTTGGACGAGAGTTTCTTCATCATCTCGTTCATCTGGTCGTACTGCTTGAGCAGCTTGTTGACGTCCTGCACCTGCATGCCGGAGCCGAGCGCGATGCGGCGTTTGCGCGAGCCCTTGATGAGATCCGGGCGGGCGCGTTCCTGCGGCGTCATCGAGTTGATGATGGCTTCCAGACGAAGCAGTTCGCGGTCGTTGACCTTGGCCTTTGCCGCCTCCGGGATCTGGCCCATGCCCGGCAGCTTGTCCATCATCGAGCTCAGGCCGCCCATTTTCTTCATCTGGCGCAGCTGGTCGCGGAAATCGCTCAGGTCAAAGCCGCGGCCTTTCTGCAGCTTCTTGGCGAAAGCTTCGGCCTGATCGCGGTCGACGTCGCGCGTCACCTGCTCAATCAGCGACAGCACATCGCCCATGCCGAGGATGCGCGAGGCGACGCGATCCGGATGGAAGGGTTCGAGGCCGTCGAGCTTTTCCGACACGCCGATGAACTTGATCGGCTTGCCGGTGATGGCGCGAATCGACAGCGCCGCACCGCCACGGGCATCGCCGTCGGCCTTGGTCAGCACCACACCGGTCAGCGGCAGCGCCTCGTTGAAGGCGCGGGCGGTGTTGGCGGCGTCCTGGCCGGTCATCGAATCGACCACGAACAGTGTTTCGATGGGATGGACCTCGGCATGGATGCGCTTGGCCTCGTCCATCATCTCGGCGTCGATGTGCAGGCGGCCGGCGGTATCGACAATCACCACGTCGTAGATACGGCGCCTGGCTTCATCAACGGCGGCGCGGGCGATCTGCACCGGGTCCTGACCCTTGTCGGACGGGAAGAAATGCGATCCGACCTGACCCGACAGCGTTTCCAGCTGCTTGATGGCGGCCGGACGGTAAACGTCGCAGGACACCAGCAAGACCGATTTCTTGTGCCGCTCAATCAGCAACTTGGCCAGCTTGCCGGCGCTGGTGGTTTTACCGGCGCCCTGCAGGCCGGCCATCATCACCACCGCCGGCGGCTGGGTGGCGAGATTGAGCGCGTCGTTCTGCTCGCCCATGGCGGCGACCAGCTCATCCTTGACGATCTTGATGAAGGCCTGACCCGGCGTCAGCGAGCTCATCACCTCGGTGCCGACGGCGCGATCCTTGACCTTGTTGATGAAGTCCTTGACCACCGGCAGCGCGACATCCGCCTCCAGCAAGGCCATGCGCACCTCGCGCAGGGTGTCCTTGATGTTGTCCTCGGTGATGCGGCCCTGGCCGGAGAGTTTCTTGAGGGCGGCGGTGAGGCGGTCGGAAAGCGTGCCGAACATGGCGGGGGCAACTCGGTAACAGCGGGGCGCGGATTATAACGGAATCGCCGCCGGCGACGGCCAGCACCGCGACCGCCGATTGCGCCGTGCCGGCAGGGTGATTTTCCAGCTTGAAGATGTACCAGCCTGGTGACTGGCCGGGTCGGCGATTTGCCGGCCTGATGGCTGGCGGGTTCGGGCGGGGGGACGGGAGCGCCGACAAGCCGGATGAGTCATCAGCCGGGGCGGTGATATGGCCGTCGCCTGATACTGGCGACGCGCCGGGGGCCGGCTACGCTTGAGACAACCGTCCTGTTTGCCGTTTGCCCCTGACAACCGGAAACCCGCCCCGCATGGACAACAGCCCGCCGCACCAGATCGATCTCGACAGTGCCCTGCTCGCCGCCATCCTGCGCTATGACGCGGCCATCCTGTTCGTCAAGGACAGCGCCGGCCGCTACCTGCTGGTCAGCGAAGGCTGGGTGCGCATCACGGCGCTGCCGGCAGTACGTGTCATCGGCCGCACCGACGACGAACTGTTTCCGCCGGAAGCGGCACAGAGTTTCCGCAGACATGACCGGCTGGCGCTGCAGGCCGACCGGCCGCTTTCGGTTGAAGAAACCCTGCCCGATCCGCTGCACGGCACGCGCTATTTCATCAGCCAGAAATGCGGCGTGACACTCGACGACGGCCAGCGCGTGGTGGTCGGCGTCATCGTCGAAACCACCGCCACGCGGCGGCTGGAAGTGGCAGTGGAAACCATCCTGCGCAACACCGCCCAGCACACCGGCGACGACTACCTGAATCTGCTCACCCGCGAACTCGGTCTGGCGCTCGGCGCCGATCTGATCGCGCTGTGCGAATACACCGACGACGCGCAGATCAGCAGTTGCGCGCTCTGGCAACGGGAACAGTCGCAGGCCGGCCTCTGCTATCCGGAAGCTGGCAGCATCGCGGCGCTGAACCGCGAGCACAGCCTGTTGCTGATCCACGAAGAAGCGCGCCGCCAGTGTCCGCAGGACCCGCTGCTGGCGCGCGTCGGCGGCGAATCCTGCGCCAGCATCCGTCTGCATGATCGCGACGGCGGTGCGCTCGGCGTGTTGACGGCAGTGTTTGGTCATCCGCTGCAGCAGGATGATTACCTGCGCAAATTGTTCGGCCTGTTTGCTGATCGCATCGGTGTCGAGCTGGAGCGCACGCAACAGGAACAACTGATCCGCGATCTGAACCAGTCGCTGGATCTGAAAGTACAGGAACGCACCGCCGCGCTGCAGGACACGCTGCGCGAACTGGAAATGTTTACCTCGTCGGTGGCGCACGATCTGAAAGCACCGCTGCGCGCCATCGACGGCATGAGTCTGGCATTGCTGGAAGATTGCGCCGCCAGTCTGGATGCCACCGGTCTCGATTACCTGCATCGCATCCGCAACGCGGCCCGCGACATGCGCGCCCAGATGGATGCCCTGCTCGAGTTGTCGCAAGTTGGTCGCAGCGCGCTGAACTGGCAAGCACTGGATCTCAGCGCGCTGGCGCAACAGGCGTTTGATCGCCTGCGTCAGGGCGATCCGCAGCGGCAGGTGAACTTTGTCTGCGAAAGCGGACTGCGTGCCTGGGGCGACCGGACCATGATCCTCAACGTGCTGAGCAACCTGCTGGAAAATGCCTGGAAGTACACCGGCAAACGCGAGCGCGCCGAGATCGGATTCAAACGCGTGGAAGGTTGCGACAACCAGTTTGAAGTGCACGACAACGGCGCCGGCTTTGATCCGGCCTTCGCCGAAAACCTGTTTGCGCCCTTTGAGCGATTGCACGCGCGCAGCGAATTTGAAGGCAACGGTCTGGGACTGGCGACCGTACAACGCATCATCCATCGCCACGGCGGCATCGTCTCGGCCGATGGCATGGTCGGCGCCGGCGCCGTGTTCCGTTTCAGTCTGCCGCTCAACGAGCCGGAATGAATCGTTTGGCGGGCGTGAATGGTTTGCCCGAAATGAGTCGCATGACTGAAACGACTGGTTTGCCCAAAATGAGTTGCGGCTGGCGCCTTTGATGCCGGCACCGAATCAATCGGTACGCACGTGCACCACCACCTGCCGCGGACCGGGATGGTGGCGATGCTCCCAGAGATAAATTCCCTGCCAGCTGCCGAGCATCAATCGGCCGTCCTGCACCGGAATCGACAACTGCACCGGCAATAGCGCCGCCTTGATGTGCGCCGGCATGTCATCAGCGCCCTCCTCGACATGCGTGTACAACGCGTCATGCTCCGGCACCAGCCGTTGCAACCAGCGGAGCAAATCCGCGCGCGCCGACGGATCGGCGTTCTCCTGGATCAACAGACTGCAGGACGTGTGGCGCACAAACAGCGTGCACAAGCCTTCGCGCACACCACTGTCACGCACCACGTCGGCAACCTGTGCCGTGAAGGGCAACAATTCCTGACGCTTGGGATTCAGCGTCAACACTCGTATCATCCGGACCTCGCTGCGATATGACGCATTTTCTGCTGTTGTACGCATCGAAAGCTGAATTGTAAATAAATGTCACCAGCACGTGCACAAGCATGCAACGGCGGTGACGCTGCGTTTTTTGCTGCAGCGCCGGATCAGGATGTTCCGTTTGCGTTTCAGCCTCATGCCCCGTCAAGACAGGAGAAGCGGATGTACAAGAAGACCCTCTGCGCGATCGCCATCGCCACACTGCTCGGCGCCTGCGCCAGCACCGGCAGCGACACCCGCGCGCAAGCTGCTGCACCGGCGGCCGCTGCGGCCACCGGCCTGCCCAAGGGCATCAAGCTGATCGAACGCGTCGGCAAGAAAGGTGATGAGGTCGCCATTCCCTACGCCAAGTACCAGCTGGAAAACGGTCTGACCGTGATCATCCACGAAGACAAATCCGATCCGCTGGTGCACGTCGATGTCACCTATCACGTCGGCTCCGGACGTGAAGAGATCGGCAAATCCGGTTTCGCCCATTTCTTCGAACACATGATGTTCCAGGGCTCGGAAAACGTCGGTGACGAACAGCATTTCAAAATCATTTCCGAAGCCGGCGGCACACTGAACGGCACCACCAATTCGGATCGCACCAATTATTTTGAAACCGTGCCGGCCAACCAGCTGGAAACCGTACTCTGGCTGGAAGCGGATCGCATGGGCTTCCTGCTCAATGCCGTGACCCAGCAGAAATTTGAAGTGCAGCGCGAAACCGTGAAGAACGAACGCGGCCAGCGCGTCGACAACGCGCCATATGGTCGTGTCGGTGAGCGCATGGCAGCAGCGATGTATCCGGAAGGCCACCCCTACTCCTGGCCGGTGATCGGTTTCATCGAAGATCTGAATCGCGTCAACGTCAACGATCTGAAGCAGTTCTTCCTGCGCTGGTACGGCCCGAACAACGCCGTGCTGACCATCGGCGGTGATGTCGATGCCGTGCAGGCGCTGACGCTGGTGCAGAAATATTTCGGCTCCATTCCGCGCGGCCCGGAAGTAAGCGCGCCGGAAAAATCACCGGCCAAACTCGACAGCACGCGCTACATCTCGCTGGAGGACAACGTCCACCTGCCGCTGCTGGCGTTCCAGTTCCCGACCATTTACGCCCGTCACGATGATGAAGCCGCGCTCGACGTGCTGACCGAGATCATCGGCCAGGGCAAAACCTCGCTGCTGTACAAGAACCTGGTCAAGAACCAGATCGCGGTACAGGCCAGCGCCAACCACAGCTGCCCGGAAATCGCCTGCACCTTCAGCATGATGGTGCTGCCAAACCCGGCGCTGATGCAGGGCAAAAACCTTGACCACCTCGAAAACATCGTCCGCAACACGCTGAAAGAATTCGAACAGCGCGGCGTGCAGGATGACGATCTGCTGAAAGCCAAAGCCAAACTCGAATCGGGCATGATTTACGGCCTGCAGAGCGTCTCCGGCAAAGTCAGTCAGCTGGCGTTCTACGAAACCTTCACCGGCAACCCGGATTACATCAAGAAAGACGTGGCGGCTTACAGCAAGGTGACCAAGGAAGACGTCATGCGCGTCTACAACACCTACCTGAAAGATCAGCACGCGGTGATCATGCGTGTGGTGCCGAACGGCAAGAAGGATCTGATCGGCAAACCGGATACCTTTGCCGGCAAGGCACGCACGCTGCCGGAATACAAGGAAGTGAAGGAAAGCGATCTGCAACTGCGCGTCGCCAAGGATGATTTCGACCGCAGCAAAAAGCCGCAGCCGAACGCCAATCCGTCGGTGCAGATGCCCAGCACCTGGACCGCGACCCTCGCCAACGGCATCGGCATCCACGGTGCTGACTACGACGAAACACCGACCGTGACGCTGAACCTGAACATCAAGGTTGGTGATCGCGATGTGCCGGTGGAAAAAGCCGGCCTCGCCGCGCTGACCGTGGCCATGCTCAACGAGTCCACCCAGAACTACACGCCGGAAGCCTTCTCGCTGGCGCTGGAAAAACTCGGCAGCTCGGTCGGTTTCGGCGGCAGCACCACCTACACCACGCTGAGCGTGTCGAGCCTGACGAAAAACATAGATGCGACGCTGAAGCTCGCCGAAGAACGCCTGCTGCGCCCGGCATTCAAGGCCGAAGATTTCGCCCGCGCCAAAGCCCGCACCAAGCAGGCGATTGAACAGGCCAAGAAACAACCGGCCAACACCGCCAACGATGTCATCTCCAAACTGCTGTTTGGCGCCGACCATCCGATTGGAGTGCCGTCGTCAGGCAGCATTGCTTCGGTTGACGCCATTACGCTCGACGATGTCAAAGCCTTCCATGCCCAGTACTTCTCGCCGCAGATTGCCAACGTCACGGTGGTCGGCAACCTGCCGAAAGATGCGCTGGTCAGCAAACTGAAGTTCCTGGAAAGCTGGCAGGGCAAGCCGGTGTCGCGCATCACCACCAAGGCCTTCCCGACGATCGACAAAACGCGTCTGTATCTGGTCGACAAACCGGGTGCAGCCCAGTCGGAGATCCGCATCGGCAAACGTTCGCTACCTTACGATGCCACCGGCGAGTACTACCGCGCCGGCCTGATGAACTTCAATCTCGGTGGCGCATTCAACAGCCGCATCAACCTCAACCTGCGTGAAGACAAGGGCTACACCTACGGTGCGCGCTCGGGCTTCACCGGCGCCGAGGATTACGGCTGGTTCTCGGCCTCGGCCGGTGTCCGCACCGATGCCACCGACAAATCGATCATCGAATTCGTCAAGGAGATCAGCCAGTACCAGAAAGCCGGCATGACTGCCGAGGAACTGGACTTCATGAAGAAATCGATCGGCCAGAGCGATGCACGCCGCTACGAAACACCGGGACAGAAACTCGGCTTCCTGTTCGAGCAAGTGCGTTACCAGCTGGCGCCGGATTTCGTGAAGCAGCGTGACGCCATTCTTCAGGGCACAACGCTGGCCGAAATGAATGCGCTGGCCGCCAAGCACCTGAAACTGGACGAAATGATCATGGTGGTGGTCGGCGACAAGAAAGCGATCCTGCCGGGCCTGCAAGCGCTCGGCTACGAGATCGTTGAACTGGATGCCGACGGCAATCGCATCTGATCAATACCGCAGCAAAACAAAAAGGCCCGCTCGGGCCTTTTTGTTTTCTGTGTGCCGTCATCGCCTCTGGTCACTGACGCCGGGCACATGACAACCCGTCGCTAGTCGTCGTCCCCTGCTTCCAGCCGATAGCCCACGCCCAGTTCGGTAAGCAGATGCCGCGGACGCGCCGGTTCGCGCTCCAGCTTTTGCCGCAACTGGCCCATGTAAATCCGCAGATAGTGCGGATGTTCGATATGCGCCGGTCCCCACACTTCGCGCAGCAACTGGCGATGCGTCAACACTTTGCCGCTATGCCGGATCAGCTGGACCAGCAACTTGTATTCGAGCGGCGTCAGGTGCACGGCTTCACCGGCGCGTGTCACCTGACGACGCAGCAAATCGACGCTGACCTCGCCGAAATTGACCAGCGTGCTTTCCGACTCCGGCACGCGATTGCTGTGCCGCAGGGCAACCCGCAAACGGGCCAGCAATTCATCAACGCCAAAGGGCTTGACCAGATAGTCATCTGCGCCGGCATCCAGCGCCAGCACCTTGTCACGCTCCTGATCGCGCGCCGAAAGCACAATCACCGGCACCTGCGACCATTCACGCAACTGCCGGATCACCTCGACGCCGTCCATGTCCGGCAAACCGAGATCGAGAATGATCACGTCCGGCTTTTCCCGGGCAATCAAACGCAGCCCTTCGGTGGCGCTGCCGGCATCGTGCAGGACAAACGCCGGTTGCAGAGCGGCGTGCAGAAACCGGCGGATCGGCAGCTCGTCTTCGACAAGCACCAGCAAGGGCGCTGCGCGGGTCATGCCAGGTTTTCCGTTTCGCTGTCCGCGCCCGGCGCGCTGCCACGCTGCGGCAACTCAAACTCGAACACGGCGCCGCCTTGCTCACCACGGCGCGCACGAATCTGCCCACCGTGCAAACCGACTATGGCCCGGCAGATGGTCAGACCCAGTCCCACGCCCGGTGAATGACTTTCCGGGTTGGCGCGAAAAAATTTCTCGAACACCGACTCCTCCATGCCTTGCGGCAGACCGGGGCCATTATCGGCGATACGCACCTGCACGGCTGCATCGGTGCGCCAGACCTGCACACCGATCAGGCTGCCGGCCGGTGTGTACTTGGCGGCATTTTCCAGCAGGTTGTGCAACACACGCTCCATCAGCAAGACATCGACATACACCAACCCGACATCCGCATTCACCTGCACACGAACCTGATACCCGGCAAGCTTGTGACGCAGACCATGCAGTACCGCGCCGATCACTTCCTCGAACATGACCCATTCACATTCCAGCGCCGGGTTGCCGGACTCGAGTCTGGCCATGTCCAGCACCTTGCCAATCAGTTCGGTCATGCGCAGCGCTTCATCGCGTATCGAGTGCACCAGTTCCGCATTGCCGCCCGATGCGGCGGTGACACGCGACAACTGACTGGCTGCACCGACGATGGTTGCCAGTGGCGTGCGCAAATCGTGGGAAATGGCTGCCAGCAGTGAATTGCGCAGACGCTCACTTTCAATCGCCATGCGCGCCTGCTCGGTTTGCCGCGCAAGACTTACCCGTTCAATGGCCAGTGCGATCTGACTGGCAAAGGTTTCCAGTTGCCGGCGCTGCTCGGGATTGCGCAAACGTTCCCAGTCCTGCACCTGTACCGCCAGCACGCCGATGCAACCGGATGCGCCGGACAGCGGCAGGAACAAGGCTTCTGCCGCCGGCAATGTCGCTGTGCCGTGACCGGCGATCTGTTCGTGATCATGCACCCACTGGGCAACGCCCATGTCCTGTGCGCTGATCGCCAACCCATCGGCGTCCCCTTCGTATTGCAGTCGCGCTTGCGCATCCGGTTGCAGCACAGCCGAGCGCGCGGCGAACACTTCGTTGACGTGACGCATGGCAATCGCTTTCACGGCGCGAATGTCGTCGGCCACGGCCAGCTCGCGACTCATTGAAAACAATTCCGACATGCGCCGCTCACGATAACCGGCAATCTGCGCCTGCAACCGCAAGCCCGAAGCCAAGCGTGAAATGATCAGCGCGACCACCAGCATCACCGCAAAGGTGATCAGGTATTGGGTGTCACTGACGGCAAAGGTCAGCGAGGGCGCAACAAAAAAGAAATCGAATGCCGCGACAGACAATATCGACGCCAGCACTGCCGGCGCGCGACCATAGCGCGTCGCCGTGATCACCACGCCGAGCAGGTAAATCATGATCAGGTTGGCATTGGCTACATGACTGTGTATCGACCAGGCCAGCAGCGTGCTCAGCGCCGGAATGATCATGCCCATCGCCAGTCGCTGCCGCCAGCGGCGCTTGCGCTCAACTTCTGCGGCGAGCACTGCGTACGCCGGACTGCGCGCAAACAGCCCGCTGCTGGCACGATGCGTTTCACCCGCGCTGTGCTCAGCTTGCGCCTCGCTGCCGATGATGTAGACATCAAGATTGTGTGCGTGCCGGATCAGCTCATCAACCGCCGAGCCTAGCAACCAGCGACGCCAGGCCGGCGTTGTGGGTTTGCCGACCAGCAGCCGGGTGACATTGCGTGTCTGCGCATAACCGAGCACTTCGGCACTGATCAACGGCCCGGCCAGCGTCACCGTTTCGGCGCCGAGCTTTTCCGCCAGTGCCAGCGTACGCAGCACCACTTCGCGCGCCTGTGCACTCAGGTTCTGGTATTTCGGCGTCTCGACATAAACCACAATCCACTCGGCATTCAGCGCATTGGCCATGCGCTTGCCGGCACGCACCAGTTGTTCGCCGTTGCTGTGCGGCCCAACCAATACCATCAGCCGATCATTGACTGCCCAGATGTGCTGGATGTCATGACGGTCACGATAGGCGCGCAATTGCGCATCGACACGCTCGGCCATGCGCCGAAGTGTCAGCTCGCGCAGCGCGATCAGGTTGCCCTTGCGGAAAAAATTCTTGCGCGCCAGCGCGGCCTGCTCACCGAGATAGACCTTGCCCTGTTCCAGACGCAGCAACAATTCATCCGGAGGCAAATCGACCAGCTCGACATCGTCCGCCGCTTCAAACACGTGATCGGGAAAAGTTTCCTGCACGCGGATACCGGTGATCTGCCCGACCAGATCATTGACGCTTTCCAGATGCTGGATATTGACGGTGGTGTACACATCGATGCCGGCGTCGAGCAATTCCTCGACATCCTGCCAGCGTTTGGCATGGCGGCAGCCGGTGGCGTTGCTGTGCGCCAGTTCATCAACCAGCAACAACGCCGGTTTGCGTTTCAGTGCCGCATCCAGATCAAATTCGTAGAGTTGATGGCCACGATAATCGATTGGCAGACGCGGCAAAATCTCCAGGCCTTCCAGCAGCGCACCGGTTTCAGCACGGCGATGACTCTCGACCACACCGATCACAACATCGCTGCCACCGTCACGGAGACGCCTGGCCGCCTCCAGCATGGCGAAGGTCTTGCCCACGCCGGGCGCCATGCCGAGAAATATTTTCAACCGGCCGCGCTGGCGTTGCTGCTCATCAGCCTTTATGCGGGCCAGCAGCTTGTCGGGATCGGGGCGCTGTTCAGTCACAAGCTCTCCGCAGGGTGTACGGAAAATCATGCGGGGCCGTGATCACGGCCCCGCGCCGGTTCAGAAGCTCTGCACGTACATCGCCGTCAACCGATCGTCAGCGATGCGCTCACGATGGCTGCGCACGGCCACCGAATACCACTCGTCGTCGGCATCGGTGCCCTGCATGGCGACCGTGATGCTGGCGCCAGGGCGATCCAGACGCTGCACATAACTGATGCGCCAATCCGTGTAATCAAGCACGCCATAATTCTTCACGGTCTGACGCCCGACATGCAGCACCAGATCCGATGCAGCGCCGAGCGGCACGGTAGCCGTCAAATCGAGGTAGCCCGATCCACGACTGCCGCCATTCTCAACGGCCGTGACTCCCGACCAGGACGCCGGCACATTTTCGTCACCAACGGAAAAAAAGTCACTTACGGCGTGATTGTACTTCAGGCTGAACATGTTCCAGCTGATACCGGCCGTGAGTTCCACGGTGTCATACCGCGGTGCCTCACTGCTTGTCGCGCGGGCACCGGGATAACGGAAATTGATCACGCCGAGATCCAGATTGGCGCGTCCGGCCGAACCGCGCCAGCCGCCATAAAGATCCACTTCGATGCTGCCGTCGTTGTAACTCTTGCTGCTGACGTTTGCAGCAAAGATACCGGCGTAGAAACCGTTTTTGGTCCACTCCAGCGTACCTTGCACAGTGGGCTGGCCGGCTGTTTGCGACACGCCGCGGAACACATAGTCGGTAGCAAAGGTGACATTGCCACTGGTCTGTGCCAGCGCGCCATGCGCAACAATCATCAGCGCGCCGGCCACCGCAGCCCGGCGCAAACCGGCGCCGGCATTCTTTTTGTGGATGATCATGATCGACATCTTGCAACGGGAAAAAAGGGGGCGTAGCGCACAGGGGTCGCGACGTTCAGGTCGGAGCGCCATCGCCCCGGGAAACGTTAGTCCTGCTGTGCCGGCACCGGCGCGAGCGCGTCGAGTGCCAGATTCAGTTTCAGGACATTGATCACCGGCTCGCCGAGCACGCAGAACTGGCGCGGCTCAATGTGCGCATCGATCAGCCGCTGCACATCACTGAGTGCCAGTTTTCGCGCGCTAGCGACACGCGCCGCCTGATAGTTCACGGCAGCAACTGACAGATGCGGGTCGATGCCGGATGCCGAACCGGTGACCAGCTCCACCGGCACCGGTTTCGTTGCATCATTGCTTGCGCTGCGCAGTGCCTGCACACGTTCACCGACTTGTGCATGCAGTGCCGGATTGGATGGCCCCAGGTTGCTGCCACCGGATGCGGCCGCGTTGTAGCCGGTGGCTGACGGTCGCGACCAGAAATAATGCGCCGCGCTGAATTGCTGCCCGATCAGTTCCGAGCCCAGCGTGCGATCACCCTGTGTGACCAGACTGCCATTGGCTTGTGCGGGCATCAGCACCTGCGCAAGCCCCGTGGTCAGCAAGGGATACAGCACGCCAGTGATAACGGTCAGCACCAGCAACAGGCGTGCGGCGGGAAGCAGAATCTGTTTCATGATGAGTTCCTGTGCACTTCACTCAGACGAGTTGCAGGGCGACCAACAAAAGGTCGATGAGCTTGATGCCAACAAACGGCACGACGATGCCACCCAGGCCGTAGATCAGCAGATTGCGGTTCAGCAATTTGGCCGCACTCATTGCCTGATAGCTGATGCCGCGCAGCGCCAGCGGGATCAGCAGCACGATGATCAGGGCATTGAAGATCACCGCCGACAAAATCGCGCTGGCCGGGGAATGCAGGTTCATCACATCCAGTGCATCGAGTACCGGATAGGTGCTGGCAAACGCGGCCGGAATAATGGCGAAGTATTTGGCGACGTCATTGGCCAGCGAGAACGTGGTCAGTGAACCGCGCGTCATCAGCATCTGTTTGCCGATGCCGACAATTTCGATCAGCTTGGTGGGATTGGAATCCAGATCAACCATGTTGCCGGCTTCTTTCGCCGCCTGGGTACCGGAGTTCATCGCCACCGCGACATCGGCCTGAGCCAGTGCCGGTGCGTCGTTGGTGCCGTCACCGGTCATCGCCACCAGATGACCGCGCTGCTGGTGTTCACGGATCAGGCGCAGCTTGTCTTCCGGTTTGGCTTCGGCCAGAAAGTCATCCACACCTGCTTCGGCAGCAATGGCTGCTGCGGTCAGCGGATTGTCACCGGTGATCATGATGGTTTTGATACCCATCGTGCGCAGCTCGGCAAAGCGCTCCTTGATACCGCCCTTGACGATGTCTTTCAGTTCGATGACGCCGAAGACCTTGTCGTTCTCGGCCACCACCAGCGGTGTCGAACCACGGCGCGCGACCTGCTGAACCAGTTGCTCGACGTCAGTGCTGAGCTGGCCACCGTGCAGCACGACAAACTGGCGGATGGCATCGGCCGAACCTTTGCGTACCTGGCGGCGATGAATGTCGACGCCACTCATCCGTGTCTGCGCCGAGAACGGTACGAACTGCGCGTCCAGCGACATCAGATCACGCTCACGCAGGTTGTGGCGTGTTTTTGCCAGTACCACCACCGAACGTCCTTCCGGTGTTTCATCGGCAAGCGACGCAAGCTGGGCAATTTCCGCCAATTCTTTTTCGCTGACGCCAGGGGCCGGCAAAAACGCCGTGGCCTGACGATTGCCGAGCGTGATGGTTCCGGTTTTGTCGAGCAGCAAGACATCGACATCACCGGCGGCTTCAACGGCACGACCCGAGGTCGCAATGACATTGGCGCGCATCAGGCGGCCCATGCCGGCGATACCGATTGCCGACAGCAAACCGCCGATGGTGGTCGGGATCAGGCACACCAGCAAAGCGATGAGCACGGTCAACGACACCGGTGAGCCAGCTCCCGCAGCGTTGACGCTGTAGATCGACATCGGCAGCAAGGTTGCTGTGGCGATCAGGAACACCAGCGTCAGGGCGACCAGAAGAATCGTCAGCGCGATCTCGTTCGGCGTTTTTTTCCGCTTGGCCGATTCGACCATGCTGATCATGCGATCGAGAAACGCTTCGCCGGGATTGGCCGTGATCTCGACAATCAACCAGTCCGACAGCACGCGTGTGCCGCCAGTGACCGATGAAAAGTCACCGCCTGATTCGCGGATCACCGGCGCTGACTCGCCAGTGATCGCCGATTCGTCCACCGACGCCACACCGCTGAGCACACGCCCGTCGCCGGGAATGAAGTCACCGGCCTGCACCAGCACGACATCGCCTTTGCGCAGTGTCGCACCGGCAACAGCTTCGGTACGCGCTTCAGCAGCCGTACGCACCGAGGTATCGCGGAGTTTTTTTGCCGTGATGTCACGTTTCGCCGCGCGCAAGGCTGCGGCCTGTGCCTTGCTTCGTCCTTCGGCCAGGGCCTCGGCAAAGTTGGCGAACAACAGCGTGAACCACAGCCACAGGGCGATGCCGAGAATGAACGCCGGTGATTCGCCGGCGGCGCCGGACTCATGGGCCAGAATGGTTTCCAGCGCCAGCCCCGTGGTCAGCAGAGACCCAAGCCACACGACGGCCATGACCGGGTTCTTCAGCTGCGCACGCGGCGACAGTTTCTTGATGCTTTCGATCAGCGCCGGTTTCACCAGCACCGGATCGAAGAGACGCAATTCCTGATGATGCGACATGCGTAGTTCCTCAGTTTCCGGCCAGCAGCAGATGTTCGACAATCGGGCCGAGTGCCAGCGCCGGGACAAATGTCAGCGCGCCAACCATCAACACCGTGCCGGCGAGCAACAGCACGAACAGCGGGCCGTGAGTCGGCAGGGAGCCGGCGCTTTCCGGGATGATTTTCTTTTTCGCCAGCGAACCGGCCAGCGCGACGATGGCGATGATGGGCAGGAAGCGCCCGAACCACATCGCCAGGCCAAGCAGGATGTTGTAGAACGGCGTGTTCGCAGACAGACCGGCAAATGCAGAGCCGTTGTTGTTGGCGGCCGAGGAAAAGGCGTAGAGCATTTCCGACAGGCCATGCGCGCCCGGATTGGCGAGTCCCTTCAATCCGTCCGCGCTGACAGCAGCGATGGCCGTGCCAACCAGCACCAGAAATGGCGTGGTCAGGATTGCGACCGACACCAGCTTCATTTCGTGCGCGCCGATTTTCTTGCCGATGTATTCCGGCGTGCGGCCGATCATCAGGCCGGCAACAAATACGGCCAGCAAGGCAAACATCAACATGCCGTAAAAGCCGGAACCGACGCCGCCAAAAACCACTTCGCCCAGTTGCATCAACACCATCGGCACCATGCCGCCGAGCGGTGTATAGCTGTCGTGCATGCTGTTCACGGCGCCGCAGGATGCGGCGGTGGTGATGGTGGCAAACAGCGCGCTGTTCGCAATACCAAAACGGCTTTCCTTGCCTTCCATGTTGCCGCCCGGTTGTTGCGCATTGAGCGTTTGATCAACACCGAGACGCGCCAGCGCCGGATTGCCCTGCTGCTCGCTGACTACCGCCGGCACCAGAAACAACACGAACAACAAGGTCATGCCGGCCAGCACGGCCCAGCCCTGACGACGCTGCGCCACGACTTCACCAAACACCAGGCACAGTGCTGCCGGGATCACGAAGATGGCGAGCATTTCCAGCAGATTGCTCAGGGCCGTCGGATTCTCGAACGGATGCGCCGAATTGGCATTGAAGAAGCCGCCACCGTTGGTGCCGAGCATCTTGATCGCTTCCTGCGAGGCCACCGGACCCATGGCCAGTGTTTGCTTGCCACCTTCCAGCGTCGTGATGTCGAGATAGGCCACGAAATTCTGGATCACGCCTTCGTTGACCAGCAGCAAGGCCAGCAGCAGCGACAAGGGCAGCAGCACATACAGCGTGATACGGGTCATATCGACCCAGAAATTGCCGAGCGATGCCGATTCCCGTGCCGCGAATGCCCGCATCAGGACAAAGGCAACAGCGATACCGGTTGCAGCCGAGAGAAAGTTCTGTACCGCCAGCGCAAGCATCTGGGTCAGATAGCTCATGGTGGTTTCCCCACCATAACCTTGCCAGTTGGTGTTGCTGACAAAGCTCACCGCCGTGTTGAACGCGGAATCGGCGCTCACTGCCGGAAAGCTCTGCGGATTCAGCGGCAGGCTGTTCTGGAATATCTGCAGGCCGTACACCGCCAGCGCACCGAGCGCATTGAACGCCAGAAGCGCCAGCACATACGTTTTCCAGCCCATGCCGCTGGCAGCATTGACACCACCGAGCCGGTAGACGAAGCGCTCGGCAAAAGAAAGAAACGTGATACGGCCATCCAGCACCCGCGCCATGTAGCGTGCCAGCGGCAGCGCGAACAACAACAGCAGCGCGAGATACAAGCCGATTTGCAGGATCGCATTGGCGCTCATGTGAAATGCTCCGGTGCGAACAGCACAATCAACAGATAAACAAAGACAGCCAGTGCCAATGCACCGGCCAGTAGATACAGGCCACTCATTGCCGCTGCTCCAGCCGGTCCAGCGCACGCACGATGAACACGGCAACGCCACCGAGGATGATCAGGCCGGCCAGATACAGGAGACCGGCAACCAGGTTTTCCATCTCGACACCTCCAGACAGGAAAGTGGCGACAGTCTAAAAACCGGTGTGTCGGGATGTTGTAAGGACTGCTGCGCTGCGTATAAAGATTGCGTAAAGATGCACGGCGACAGTTGTGTGGCCTGAACCGGCGAAGTGTCGGACTCGCGTCGGGCGCGATCAGTCGGGCATCAGCTCGGGCGCGCCCCGGAACACGATTACATCCGGAACTTTTGCCTCTCCACGTGCTGTGGTGCCAAAGTCAAACGGCCACGGAGGATCGGCCGGTATATGATTCTCTTTGCGTAGCGGCCGCCTGGTTCCCGCTGACGGTTGGCAAATGAATTTGACCCGGCCGGAACAGCGCGCCGCCGTGCGTCATCAGGAATGTTTGAGGAAAACGACGGGCGCTGGAGCAGCATTGCAGCAGCGCGGCGGGGAATGGCAGTCCATCGCGGACAAGGTTCAGAAATGAAAAACGGCGCATCGCTGCGCCGTTTTGATCGGGAAACATGCTCGCAAGCCTGCGCTCAGGTCGCCGTTTTCTTTTTCACGCCGCCAGCCTTTTTCGCCGCAGACGTCCTGGTTTTCGGCACGGCATCTGCCTCATCCGCATCTGCTGCCTTGGCCTTGCTGCTGCGCTTCGGTTTTGCCTCGGCTTCATCGTCGGCTTTGGCCTGCCATTTGCCGTCGATATAGAAGCAGCTCCAGCCGGTCTGCTTGCCGTCTTTTTCACTGGCGACAAACTGCGTGCCGGTTTTGCGCGAGAAGCGCAGCACGGTGATGTTGCCATCCGGATCTTTTTCCGGCGCGTCGAGCAGGTAATGGAATTTTGCTTCCAGCTTGTCGCGCAGCGGCTTCAGTTCGCTGATTTTTGGCGGCCGGGTTTCGCGGATTTTCGGAAACTTGCTGGCGGCGAGGAACAGGCCGGCAGCACCGTCACGCAGGATGTAGTGATCGTCAGCCTTGTCGCACTTCAGGTACGGCAGCGGGATCGGATCGGATTTCGGCGGCGCGGCCTGGCCGTTGCGCAGCAGCTTGCGGGTGTTACCGCATGCGGTGTTGGTGCAGCCGAAGTACTTGCCGAAACGGCCCAGCTTCAGCTGCATGTCGCTGTTGCATTTCTCGCAGGTGATCACCGGACCTTCGTAGCCCTTGACGCGGAACTGCCCTTCCTCGACCTCGTAGCCGTCGCATTCCGGGTTGTTGCCGCAGACATGCAGTTTGCGGTTCTCGTCGATCACATAGCTCTGCATCGCCGTGCCGCATTTCTTGCAGCGGTGCATGGCGCGCAGCGCCAGCGCTTCGGCTTCTTCATCATCCGACGACACCACTTCATCAGCCGACATCAGGTTGATGGTTTTGGTGCAGCGTTCTTTCGGCGGCAGCGCGTAACCGACGCAGCCGAGGAAGACGCCGGTGCTGGCGGTGCGGATCGCCATGTTGCGGCCGCAGGTCGGACAGGGAATGCTGGTTTCCACCGGTTGCGACCAGCGCATGCCGCCACGCTCGTTCTCGGCCGCTTCCAGTTGTTGCACGAAGTCGGCGTAGAAGGTATCCAGCGTTTCTTTCCAGTCGGCGTCGCCCTGGGCAACGACGTCGAGCTGTTCTTCCATCTGCGCGGTGAAACCGTAATCGAGCAGCGCCTTGAATGACTCCACCAGACGATCAGTGACAATCTCGCCCATTTTTTCGCAATAGAAACGCCGCTGCTTCAGCGCCACATAACCGCGTTCCTGAATGGTGGAAATGATCGCCGCATAAGTGGACGGACGGCCGATGCCGCGCTTTTCCAGTTCACGAACCAAAGCCGCTTCAGTGAACCGTGCCGGCGGTTTGGTGAAATGCTGTTTCGGCAACAGTGCATTGAGTGTCAGCACTTCGCCTTCGCGCACATCCGGCAGCTCGGTGTCTTCGTCGCTTTTCTTTTGCGGCGGCAGCACGCGTGTCCAGCCATCGAAGCGCAGCACACGACCACGGGTACGCAGTTCGAACTCACCGGCACTGACGGTCAGGCTGGTGGTGTCGTATTCGGCCTGGGTCATCTGGCAGGCGACGAACTGGCGCCAGATCAGTTGATAGAGTTTCTGCGCGTCTTCTTCCATGTCAGTGATCGCGCCGGGTTTGACCTGCACGTTTGAGGGACGAATCGCTTCGTGCGCCTCTTGTGCGCCTTCCTTGCTCGAATAGTAGTGCGGACGGGCCGGCAGATATTTTGCGCCGAATTCCTTGTTGATCAGTTCGCGCACGGCATTCAGCGCGTCTTCCGACAGATTGGTGCTGTCGGTACGCATGTAGGTGATGTGACCGGCTTCGTACAAGCGCTGGGCCATGGTCATGGTTTTCTTGACGCTGTAACCGAGGCGCGTGCTCGCAGCCTGTTGCAGCGTCGAAGTGATGAACGGCGCGTTCGGTGAAGACTTGCTCGGCTTGTCTTCGCGCTTGCTGACTTTCAGCGCCAGCTTCTGCAGACGTGCCATCGCAGCCTTGGTATCGGCCTCGTTGGTCGGGCGGAATTCCTTGCCGCTTTCGCGTGTGACATCGAGCAGCAGCGCACCGGCTTTTGCTGTCGTGTCGGCTTTGACATCCCAGTACTCTTCCGGAATGAAGGCGCGGATCTCGCGTTCGCGCTCGGCGATCAGGCGCACCGCCACCGATTGCACACGCCCGGCCGACAAACCACGGGCCACTTTTTTCCACAGCAGTGGCGAGACCATGTAGCCGACGACGCGATCAAGAAAGCGACGCGCCTGCTGGGCGTTGACATAGTTCATGTCCAGCTCGCCCGGATGCGAGAACGCATCCTGAATGGCTTTCTTGGTGATCTCGTTGAACACCACGCGCTTGAAGCGCTGCGGCTCGCCGCCAATGATCTCGCGCAGGTGCCAGGCAATGGCTTCTCCCTCGCGATCCAAGTCGGTTGCCAGATAAACGGCATCAACCTTGGCGGCCGCTTCTTTCAGATCCTTGATGACTTTTTCCTTGCCCGGCAGGGTTTCGTACTGCGCGGTCCAGCCATGCTCGGGATCGATGCCCATGCGCTTGAACAGCTTTTGCCTTTCCTTGACCTTGGGATCGACATCCGCCACCTTGCTTTTGGTCGTGGTTTTTTTCGCTTTCGGTTTTTCCTCGCCGTCCTTGCTGGCGGCACCGGTGGGCAGATCGCGGATATGGCCGACCGAGGATTTGACGATGAAATCCTTGCCCAGATATTTGTTGATGGTCTTGGCCTTGGCAGGCGACTCGACGATGACCAGTGCTTTCGACATTTACCTTCTATATCCCTTTGTGGCGCAGCTGCCGGCGCGGGAAGCGGACAGCAGGCCGGAAATCGAACGCCGTCGACAAGGCGACGGCGTTCATGATGAGGCGGGGTGGCAGGACGGCGTGTCAGCCGTATCTGGTACGCCGGCGGCGTCCCCCTTTTTTTAAGATAGACACAATCACGCCATTGCGCGCAAGGCCTGCAGGGGGGTGACCCGGGTAATTCTGCGGGTTGCTGCCCATCCTGAGCCTGCCACCAGCAGCGCGCCGACGGTTGGCACCAGCCACCACAGCCAGGGATGGAACTTCGGTTCCAGTTCAAACATTTCCTGCGCCACCTGATACATCGCCGCTTCCGTCAGCGCCGCCGCCAGCAGGCCGGCCAGTGCGCCCAGCACCAGAAACTCGGACCACAGGCTGACGCGGACAAAGGCCTGACGCGCGCCCAGCGTGCGCAGCATCACCGCTTCCTGACGTCGCTCATCGAGGCTGGCAAGCAGCGCGGCGACCAGCACGGCGACGCCGGACAGCAGCAGGAAGGCGAGCAGCAGTTCAATGGCTGCCACCACCTGCGCAACCACCGCTTCGATGTCGGCAATGATCTTGTCGACAGCGATCAGCGTGACGGTGGGAAACTGTTTGACGAAGCTGGCCATCACGCTCTTGCGCGCTGCCGGCACGTGCACTGCCGTGATGTAGCTGGCAGTCGTGTCGCTGAGCACGCCGGGCGAAAAAATGACGTAGAAATTCGGCTGCATCGAATCCCACTTCACGTCACGGATGCTGGTGATGCGCGCGCTGACTTGCTGCTCACCAATCTTGAATCCGAGCGTGTCGCCGATCTCCAGCGCCAGCGTTTTGGCCATCACCGACTCAATCGAGATCTGCGCATCGCTGGCCTCGCCGTGCCAGGTGCCGGCAGTCAGCGTGTTCTTGTCCGGCAGCTGCGCGCTCCAGGTCAGGTTCAACTCGCGGCGGATGGCGTTGTATTCACGACCGGCCGGCGGCACCGCGTCAGCGATCGGCGTGCCGTCCTTGCTGACGATGCGACCACGGATCATCGGATAGCTTTGCGTGGCTTTCAGATGTTCATCGTGGAGAAATTTCACCACTTCGGGATTCTGGTCCGGGCTGATGTTGACCAGAAAATGGTTGGGCGCTTCCGGCGGCAATTGCGCGCGCCAGCTGTCGATCAGGTCGGTGCGGATCAGCGCCACCGATGCCATCAGGAACAGCGCCAGCGTGAACGCGCCCAGTTGCACGGTGCTGGCCAGCCGGTGACGCAGCAATTGCGCCAGACCAAAACGCAGCGGTCCCTGCGCCATGCGTTGGACCACACGGCCGAAGCCGAGCGCGAGTTGCGACAACAAGGCCAGTACCAGCGCCAGCGCTGCCAGACCGGCAACAAAATAACCCACCAGTTTCATGCTGCCGGCATACCAGGCGCAGAGCGCGATCAGACTGGCACCGGACAGCAGCGCGGTCAGCCAGCCGGACAAGGGGATCGGGTCCAGATCACGGCGCAGCACGCGCAGCGGCGGCACGCGCGTCAGGCGCAACAATGACGGTGCCGCGGCGCCAAACAGCGCCAGCAT
The DNA here is from genome assembly GCA_041913605.1 of Permianibacter sp. Taxonomy (GTDB): domain Bacteria; phylum Pseudomonadota; class Gammaproteobacteria; order Enterobacterales; family Permianibacteraceae; genus Permianibacter. The sequence continues at coordinate 142,650 of JAYSEY010000002.1, read as the reverse complement.
GCCACTGCCGATACCGGCGACTATCGGCACCCAGCCCAGCGTCGGCAAACGATCAGCCAGTTGCGGCACCAGACTCTGCAACAAACCCTGATGGGCGATGGCGCCGACGATCACACCGAGCACGCTGCCGAGCAAACCAATCGACAGCAATTGCGTGATGTAAATGCTGCGCAGTTGTCCGCTGGTGACACCGAAACAGCGCAGCAGTGCGGCCTGATCAAAATGCCGCGCCGCGTGCCGGCGCGCCGCGAGTGCGACAGCAACAGCGGACAGCAACAAACTGACCAGCGAGGCCAGACCGATGAAGCGTTCCGAGCGCGAAAATGCCCCGCTGACCGCTTCATTGCCGTCGCGTCCGCCACTCAGGCGCTGGCTGGTTTCCAGCGTCGGTTTCACCGCCTTGGCAAACGCCGACACGGCCGCCGGCTCACCGGCGAATTGATACAAATAGGTGACCCGGCTGCCGGGTTGAATGACGCGGGTTTTTTCCACTTCATCGCGGCGCATGAACACACGCGGCGCGAAACCGAACACGGCGCCGGCGCGACCCGGCTCTTCAACCACCACACCGGCAATGCGAAACGCGGCGACGCCGATCTCCACCACGTCGCCCACCTGCGCCGACAGCAGCGGCAGCAACTGACCGTCGACATAAATTTCGCCCGGTTCCGGCTGGGCGCTGCGCGCCGTACCGGTAGCGGCTGGTGATTCAGCGATCACCACTTTGCCGCGCAGCGGATACTGCGCATCGACCGCGCGCACGCCAGCCAGCTGAAAGTTTTCACCGAAGGCCAGCATGCTGGAAAAATCCAGCGACTCACTGCGTTGCAGCGCGCCGCCGTCGAGTGCTTCCATCGGCCGCGGACTGGCGATCTGGACATCGGCGCCGAGAAATTCACCGCCACGTTCGTCCATGGCCCGCGCCAGCCGATCACCGAGAAATCCGGTGGTGCTGACACTGCCGACGCCGATCACCAGCGCCAGCAACAGCACCCGCCATTCACCGCTGCTGCGATCACGCGCCAGCAGCCGCAAGGCCATGCGCAGCCACTTCATGATTTCACTTCCGTCAGCAGGCGACCGGCCGCCAAGTGCAGGCGACGCTGGCAGCGCCGCGCCAGCTCATCGTCGTGCGTGACCAGGATCAGCGTGGTGTGTTGTTTTTCATTCAGCGAAAACAGCAATTCGATAATGCGCGCGCCGGTGTGGCGATCCAGATTGCCGGTCGGTTCGTCGGCAAACAGCACCACCGGCTCGGTGGCAAACGCGCGCGCAATTGCCACCCGCTGCTGCTCGCCGCCGGACAACTGGCGCGGGTAATGGCTGAGCCGCGCACCGAGACCGACACGATTCAGCCAGTCACCGGCGCGTTCGCGGGCATCGGCAACGCCGGCAATTTCTAGCGGCAGCATGACGTTCTCCAGCGCGCTCAATGCCGGCAGCAGCTGGAAACTCTGGAACACAAAACCGATCTGCCGGGCGCGCAGCAGCGCGCGGGCATCTTCGTCGAGATCGCGCAGGCGTTTGCCGAGCAGCCAGACATCGCCTTCACTGGCAACATCAAGCCCGGCCAGCAGGCCGAGCAAGGTCGATTTGCCGGAACCGGACGCGCCGATAATCGCCGCCGATTCACCGCGCTGGATCTGCAGGCTGACGTCATCAAGGATGTCGAGCGTGCCATCCACCGTCGGCACCCGCTGCGACAGGTGGCGCGCCTCGACCACGGTCAATGCCGCCACCGGAGCTGGCGCGTGGCCAGCGCTGTCTTGTTCACGTTGTGTCATCTCGGACTTTCCTGTTCTGATACGCCAGCGGCTGCACCCTCGGGGGCCAGCCGGCGTATGAAGTGAATTCCCTGCGGCGGCACCGGTCGAAATCCGTCCCGATGACGCGCAGATGACAAGAGGATACGAAGAAGTGACACGCTGGGCGCAAATCCTGTTCCTGCTTTTTGTAACAAGCGCTGTGAATGCGGCCGAGAAAACCATTCTGGTGCTCGGCGACAGCCTGAGCGCCGGCTACGGCCTGAAAGCCGGCGAAGGCTGGGTTGATCTGCTGGCCACGCGGCTGAAAAAGGAAGCGCCGCAATGGCGGGTGGAAAACGCGTCGATCAGCGGCGATACCACCGGCAACGGCCTGCAACGCCTGCCCGGCGCGCTGGCCAGTCACCAGCCGCAAGTGGTCATTATCGAGCTGGGCGGCAATGACGGCCTGCGCGGCATGCCACCGCAAATCATCAAGGCCAACCTGCGCAAACTGATCCAGCAGGCGGCGGCCAGTGGCGCGAAAGTGCTGCTGATGGAAATGATGATCCCGCCCAATTACGGCGACAAATACCTGCAGCGCTTCATCGGCCAGTACCGCGAGCTGAGTACCGAAACCGGAGCCGTACTGGTGCCGTTTTTCCTCGCCGAGGTCGGCACCAGGAATGAATACATGCAACCCGACGGCATCCATCCGAATGCCAAGGGCCAGCCGAAAATGCTCGACGCGGTCTGGCCGCACCTGAAAGCACAGTTGCGCTGAGGTTCAGTCCGGCACCGGCAAACGCGCTCTGCCCGGCCCGGACAGTCCGCCGACGCTGGAAAGCTTCAGGGCGACCACGCCCGTCCGGCGCGGCGTCCGCCGGGCGTCAGGGCGCGCACTGCTTTCACTTCGGCAGACGCCGGCGCAGTCGCTCCGACCGGTTGCCAGTTGCCTTTGCGGTCCTGCCAGTCGATGCGTAAACCGGGCAGCGCCAGATTGGTCTGCACGCGGCCGTCGCGGATCACCGCGCCGACCAGCGGCAGCCGCCAGAACACGCCGCTGCGCTCCAGCTTCGCCAGTTCCTTGCCACCGAGGATCTGGGCGAATCGCCACCAGTCGCGACCCCGCGCCGCGCGGCGTTCGGCATCGAAATGGCCGCTGTCAGCGCCGTAACGCGCGCCCTCGCTCCGGTAGGGCACTTCCCACCCGGCGCGGTGCCAGGCGCGCTCGGCCAGCGCCAGCAGGCGCGGATAGAGCAGATACTCGGCCTGCTCGACACTGCGCACCGTCTCGGTCCACAAATGGCCCTGCATGCCGGCAAAGCTGCGACCACGTTGCAGCGGCTGGTGATCCGCCGTCGGCCGATCATCGATCTGCAGCGGCCGGGAAAAACTGTCGGTCCAGACGCCGGCGTGCGCCGGCAGATTCTCCGGCATGAATTCGAACACTTTCCGCTCATCAATGCGTCGCGCCGCCCAGACATTGCCGTGCTCGAACGGTGCGGCCTCGTAGGGAAAATCGAAGTACAACGCATCAGGCAGCGACAGCACCACCGGCCAGCCGCGATTGGCATGACGATGCGCGATTTTGTGCGCGCCCTCACCCAGCTGCGACCAGATATTGCTCTGCACATTGGCCGGCAACTTTTCCGCCGGCACGTGATCGAGTCCGTCGCTCCAGGCCGCCGCAGCGACACCGCGTTGTTCGAGCATGCGCGCCACGCGGGCAATGAAATGACCGCCCAGTTGATCAATGCGCGTGACGCCAAACTTGTTGCTGGCCAGAAAGCGCTGGCAGGCCGGCGACGCTGTCCAGGCGCCGGCGGTTTCATCGGCGCCGATGTGGTAGCGCGTCAGCGGCTGGGCGGCTTCGCTGTGCATGGCCTGCAATTCCTGCAGCACTTTGGCCACGAAGGTGTAGGTCGATTCCATGCACACGTTCAGCGTGTTGTCGGTGTAGTACTGGATGCTGCGGTACTGTGATCGATCCGCCGGATCACTGAGCAGATAGGTTTCAGCGCCAGCGCGATCACCGGCGGCCAGAAGCGTGCGATAGCGCGCGTCCATGGCGCGGATCGCGGCCCGCGAATGGCCGGGCATATCCAGCGACGGGATCACGCGGATGTGATGGCGCGCTGCCTCGCGCAGCAACTGGATGTATTGCTCGCGGCTGAAAAATCCGTCGCGCGCACCCGCCCCTTCCGCGCCGGCTCCCAGCTGCGGCAACAGGCAGCGCGACTCGTCCGGATCATGACAACGGCGCGCACCGATGGCGGTCAGCTCCGGCAGATCCGGGATCGCCAGACGCCAGCCTTCATCATCGGCCAGATGCAGATGCAGGACATTGAGTTTGTAGGCCGCCATCTGCGCGAACAGGCGCTGGAAAAATGCCGGTGGCAGGAAATTGCGCGCGACATCGACATGCACACCGCGAAACGCAAATCGCGGCCCGTCGTCGATACGCAGATACGGCACGGCGTCGTGCCCCGGCTGCATCAACGCCGCCAGCGTTTGCAGCGCGTAATACGCACCACGCACATGCCGCGCCTGAATGCGTATGCCTGCCGCATCAATCTGCAACTGGTAGTGCTCGGCCACTTCGCTGCCCGCTTCACCGGCCACCGGCACTGCCGCCGCTTTCGCATCCGCTGGCGGCAAATCGATCTGTAGCGGCACGCCCTGCGCATCTGCACGCAAACCAAGCAGCGCCAGCCGGTGCATCGCGGTGTCAAACATCTGCACCTCGCCGTTGTTGACGCTCAGGCGCACGCCCGTTTTCAGCGACAGCATGCCGTCCTGACGCTGCAGCACGCGCGGCGTGGGCAGCACGGCCGTTTCCAGTTCGCGCGCGCGCAAGCTCTCCGTCCAGAGCTGCGCGTCTGCGTTGGCGGCAAAAACACTGCCCGCCGTCGCCAGTTGCGTCTGATCCTCGCCCGCGAGGACAAATTCTGCGGCGGGAATATCCGGTTCGCCAACATGCGGCCGCATTTCCAGGCCGGTTTCCAGATCCCGGGAGTAGCGGCTGCTGGCCAGCGTGCGCGACAAACGTGTCTGGCCGACACCCGCCACTTCCAGAAAATAATTCGGCATGAATTTCGCGGCCGACACCAGCGTGCCGCCGTGATAGAGATCGATGTGATAATCGCGCTGGGCGACAAATCCGCCAAAGCTGGCCAGCGGCTGCACGCGATGCAGATCACCGTTCAGGTGTTCAACGCGAAAGTATTCGCTGCTGCCGGTACTGATCGGATCAATGGCACTGAAATACAGCGTCCAGTCGCGCAGCTTGGCGTCGATGGGATAGCGCAGGTTAAGGCGGGTAACAAAGCAGCGTTGGTTGTTCAGGGGCGCCGGACACTCGCCTTCGGCCAGATTGCGCACCCAGGTATGGCGCAACTGCAATCCGCCCGCGAATGCTTCCAGCTCGCTGACTGACCAGTATTCAGGCTGCGCTTCCGAGGCTGCCAGACCGCAGGCAGCGAGTTGCAATGTCAGCGCGGCAGCGAACAGATGACGCAGGGCCATGATGGGTCACTCCGATCAATTTGTGCGGCAGGCTCAGGACACGCCTGCAGGTGACGCAGCCTTCAAAATCCACGAAGCCGGAACACGGCCGTACGCTGCCTTTTCCTACTGAATTGCTGCCATACAGCCAGCGCGCAGCATCCGTTTATCCCGGCAGGACATCACACATCGCCGCCGCACCGAGCACAGCGACGTGGCTGATCTCGCTGCGCTCGATGCGCACGTTTTGCAAAGCCAGCCGGTAGGGGTATGCCAGCAGCGCTTCGCGCATCGCCGGCATGAAAAACCGGTGTGCTTTGGCAATCGAGCCGCCGATGACGATCATTTCCGGATCGAACAACAGCAGCGCAGTGGTCAGGGCGTGCGCCAGATGGCGGCCGAATTCAGTGAACATCGCAAGCGCCTGTTCATCGCCGGAACAGGCACGGGCAAACGCTGCCTGACCGGTGGTGCCGTGCTGCTCAACAAAAAAACGCGCCGCGCAGTAATCCTCGAGACGACCCTGCCGGTAGGGCAGCACGCCGAGTTCGCCGGCCGCGCCATTGGCACCGGTATGCAGGCGATTGTCGATGATGAGTCCGGCGCCCAGACCGGTGCCCAGGGTCAAGCCGATCACGTGCCGGCAACTGCGCGCCTTGCCGAAAAGTTTTTCGCCGAAGACGAAGCAGTTGACGTCATTGCTGACCGTCACCGGCACGCGGAAATGCATGTGCAGCAGACTGCGCAGGGGCATGCGTGACCAGGACGGAATATTGCCGGCATCGGCGATGATGCCGGTGTCCAGTTCGACCACACTGGGCACACCGATGCCAATCGCAGTGACCTCGTCACTCATCTGCGCTTCGATACTGGCGATGAGAAAATCGAGCAGGGAAAGTGCGGATTCCTGTGCCGGTACAGCCGCTTCACAGATCGACTGGATCTGATCGTGGCAGACACGGCCGACGCGCAGCGTGCTGCCGCCCAGATCAATACCCACCCGGGTGATCGCTGACAAACCGGGACGCTGCGCAGCGATCATGATGAGGATTTGCCTTCAGCCAGACGGGCACGAAAAAACCGAGCGTTGTTCACCAGCGGACGTGCCACTGCAGCCGTCCAGCAGATGTAGAGCAGCGGCAGCAACAGCACCAGCAAACTGAGACGCAGACTGCCGGTCACATCGGCCAGCAAGCCAATCAATGGCGGTGCCAGAGCGCCACCGAGTATGCCGGTGCACAGAATGCCGGTGGCGGCGCCGTGATGGGCCGGCAGCGAATTCAATGCCAGTGACACAATCACCGACCACATGATCGACAGGAAGAATCCGCAGGCGACGAAACCGATTTGCGCTTCGCGTGCATCACCGGTCAGCGCCAGCAGCAGCGACAGCATTGTTGCCACAGCAAAACCGATCAGCAAATGGCGCGCGTCGGACAATTTCAATAACAGCAGTCCGAGCAGACAGCCGCCAGTCATGGCCAGCCAGAAGCGGCTGACCAGCGTCGCCCCGGCCTGATCCGGATCAAGCTGGAAGTAGCGCCAGAGATACAGCGACAGCGCATTCGCCAAACCCTGCTCGGTCGCAACGTAAGCGAGCACGGCAAAAAAATAGCGACGCACCAACGGCAACGCCCACAATTGCCGATAGATCTGCCAGGAACCACTGCGTTCGGCGTCCAGACGCTGCACACGGGGAAAGTGGCAGGCCGCCACCAGCACCAGCATCAGCACACCGATGGCCGCGAAACAGGCATACAGGCTGCGCCAGGCGGAGGCGCTTTCGCCGCTGACCAGTTGCTGGAAGGCGAGCGGACTGAGCGCAGCGGCGAGACCAAACAGCAATTGCGCCAGCACGGAGTTGAACGCGAAATGCATTTCGCCACCGGCGATGCGCAGCAGCGGATTGATCGCCACCTGCAGCACCGCCATCGCCGCGCCAATGGCGAACAACGCAAGCAACACCGACAGCATGTCGGCGCGCCAGGCGACGAACGCGGCGCCGGTTGCCATCAGGGCAAATGCGAGCAACATGCAGCGCTGCTCGCCCCAATGCTCAACCAGCATGCCGGCCGGAATCGACATCACGCCGTAGGCAATAAAGAACGCAAACGGAAACAGCCCGGCGAGAAAATCACTGAGTGCAAACTCGCGGATCAGCGCCGGAAAGATCGGCCCCAGTGCATTGGTGACGAACGAGATGACGAAATACACCAGCAATACCAGCAACACCAGCACCAGGCTGCGGCCGTCCTGCCGGCCCGCGTTCGTTCTCATCTGCTTGCTCCGTCAGCATATGCCGTCACAACCGGCCTCAGAGTTTGATCACGATGCGCCGGCGCCGCAGCCACAGCGCCACGGCGGTGAACAGCAGCACGTGCAGCAGCGCATAAGCCAGTGAAGCATTCAGCGCCGACATCTTTGTCGCCAGCTGCGTGTACAACCAGGCGCTGAGTGTCTGCTCACCGACCGTGATCAGTTCGTAGCTGGCAACCCACAGCCAGGACAGCACATAGACAAACAGCGGATTCATGCCCAGCGCCAGCCACGGTGCCGCGATCAGCGCACGCAGTTGTGCGGAGCGCGGCCAGGACACACGCTGCAGCTGATCAATCAGCAGCCACAACAGTACGGCAATGCCACTGGTAAACAGCACATAGCTGCTGGTCCACAGTGATTTGTTCAGTGGCATCCACCACGACCACAACCAGCCGGACAGCAGCAGCGCCAGACCGATCAGCAGCAATTTTCCGGCAACAGCAGCCTGTTGCGCGCGCTGACGCCAGAAACGGGTCAGCAGATAACCGATCAGGACATTGACCAGCGCCGGCAGGGTGGACAGCAATCCTTCCGGCTCAAATGCCAGTCCCTTGCCCTGCCACATGTGATCGGCACCGAGCACAACGAGATCGAGTGACCGGACCGGCGACTGCTCCAGGCTGTAAGCGTGCGCGCCATTCATCAGCAGCAGTACCCAGTAGCCCAGCAGCAATACGCCGGATACCAGCAGCAAGCCACGCTCGCGCAGCAACAGCACCAGCAGACCGGCCAGCGCATAGCAGATGGCGATCCGCTGCAACACGCCCATGATGCGCAGCGCACCGAGATCACCGGTAAACGGATAGGCATTCAGCAACAGGCCGATGGCAAAGATCAGCGCCGCGCGGCGTAGCACGCGTAGCGCGGCCGACGACGAAAACCGCGCCTGCGGCGGAAACGAAAACGCCATCGCCGCACCGACGATGAACAGGAAGAACGGAAACACCAGATCGGTGGGCGTGCAGCCATGCCAGTCGGCATGCAACAGCGCCGGATACACATGCGACCACGAGCCCGGCGTGTTGACCAGAATCATCAGCGCTACGGTCAGACCGCGCATGACATCGAGCGCAACATTGCGGCGCGTTGCTGACACAGTATGCGTACTTGCTGACGTGTGCATGGCCAACTGGCTCACTTCACTTGCAACGGCTTCCGGCATGCGACATCTCCCCGCGGGTGTTTCAATCTCGGCAGCCATGGCAGCACAGCCGTATCCGCTTGACAATGCGGCGGGCGGCTCCAGCCACGTGAACCGTTTGCATATGCCGCCCGCTGCGACGAGGAGAATGACCGTGTGGCGACAACAGCGCCGCCACACGGTGTGACTCAAAAAACACCGTCAGACATATCATCCAGACCTTGCGTAGTGTGCGCCGGGACGCAGGCAGACATCCCGGCAGTGACAGGCCTGACCGTGTTACGGCGCGAGTCACGACAAGCATGGTTCAGAAGAAATAGGTGAAACGCAGACCGTACATGCGCGGCGGGTTGTAACTGCCCACCGGAAAACCGTTGCTCTGATCAAACCAGTTCTTGACGATCTCGTCGGTCAGGTTGTTGCCGTAGGCTTCCAGTTCCCAGTTGCGATCCGGCGACAGCAGCCGCACCGAGGCATTGACCTGCGTGTACGCCGGCTGCGCATCGGAAATGTGCGCGCTGTCGAAATTCCGCACCGTGAAATACATCTTGTCCTGCCAGCGCACCGATACCCAGGGTACCAGCGTGTAACCGTCGCCGAGATCCAGATCGTGCTCGTAATTGAGCGCCGCACTGAACTCGGGGCTGTACGGCAGCTGATTGCCGGTGACGTCGTAAATCGCACGGCCGCGTTTATCCGGATCGGGGCCGTCATACAGTCCAGGGCAAGGCTCATGACCAAACTCGTCGCGATAGCCACAGAAGTGTCCGTCACTGAACGTCGGATAGGACTGCACTTCCGTATCGAGCCAGGAAAAGTAGCCACTGACGCGGCCATCTGCCCAGGGAATGTAATCAAACTCCAGTTCGATGCCGCGCATGACAGATTCGGCGACGTTTTCGGTTTTCCATGCATTCACAATATCGCACTGCGGTTCCCAATCCGGGCAGGGACCATCGGGAATACGTTGACCGACGGCATGCATGCCGGTGACTTGCTGATCTTCATAGATGCTGTAGAACAACACGGCCGAAACCAGCAACTTTCCGTCATCGCTGCGGCCTTTGTACCCCAACTCATAGTTGGTGACGGTTTCCGGTTCATAGTCGAGGAATGAATAGTTCGGACTCGGCGAACCATCGGCGCAGGGTCTGCCACCACAGATATCAAATTTGTCACCAAAACCGCCGGCCTTGTAACCCGTCGACACCGAGGTGAACACCATGCTGCGCTCATCGATCTCATACATCAGGCCTGCACGCCAAGTGGTCTTGCTCCACTCTGCGGCGTGCTCATTGATGGTCGGTCCGGGATAGATTTGCGGACCAACGAACGGTCCCATCTGGCCGGTCAGATCATTACTGTTGTGCAGCCGCCACCCCGGCGATGACGGCAGACCCGGATCAAAATGCCCGTTGAAATACCAGGGTGTCGACGTATTCCAGTTGCCATAGGTCTGCCCATTGCGATCCGTTTTTTCGTCGCGCGAATAGCGGGCGCCCAGGGTCAGGGTCCAGTTGTCGGCGAAGGTCCAATCGGCTTGCGCAAACAGTGCTTTGGCATCGATCTGGCGATCCGGCTGACGATAGTACTGCGCCGACGGCAGGCCCATCGGACTGGTCACCAGTTGCTCCTGGGCAAAATCGATCTGGTTGTCTTCGTGCATCCAGAACAGGCCGGCAACGTAACGGAAATTGTCGTGCTGTTCGCGCCATTGCAGATCGTGAACCAGTGAAACGTAATCGGAATCCAGTGTCCAGGTGGCGCGATCATCTACATGCCACAGCCCCCAGTTTCCCCAGTCAGGCAACATGCCCGGACGCACATCGACCGACACCTGTGCATCCAGCCAATGCAGGCCGGCGTCATCGTCATGCTGCTGATAGCGCTGTTGCCGCGCATGGCCGAGCCGGTATTCGAGCACGCGATGATCATCGACGTTCCATGTCAGCGTCGAACGCCACGACGTGATCGACATGTCCATTTCGCCGGGCACGTTGATCAGCGCCTGCCAGTGACTGCCCTGACAGGCGTAACGCGTGCCTGCGGCCTGGGCGCAATCTTTCAGCAGGATGTCGCCGGCGCTGTCGTTCTGCCAGTGCTCGTAAGCCAGCAGCCATTCGACCCGATCAGTCATCGCCACTTTCAGCGACAGACGCGCCGCCCACTGGTCCGAATTGGTGTAGTACTCATCTTTGCCAATCACGCGGTTGTAGCGCTGATCGACATCGGGAATGCCATCGGCGACATAGCCCAGCTCCGGTACATGGCGGTCGGTCAGATCACGTTTCTGATCGATGTAGCCATCGCGCGTGTCGGACATGAAGGTGGCGCGCAGTGCAACACGTTCGGACACGCCGACATTGAGCACGCCGCGCAATTGCTGATGATTGTAGTTGCCGTAACCCACCTGGACGTTGCCATAGTTTTCGCCCAGATCCGGTCGCGCCGGAATCACGTTGATGGTGCCGCCGGTAGAATTACGGCCGAACAGCGTACCCTGCGGTCCGCGCAGGGCTTCCAGTTGATCCAGATCGAACAGCAACGCCAGTGAGCCCTGCGGACGCGGTGAATACAGGCCGTCAACATGGATGCCGACAGCCGGATCGCCGATCTCGGTGAAGTTGGTTGACGTGACACCGCGCACGGCGGCCTGGACCCCGGAATCCCCCGGCGACAAACCGAGTTGCACGTTCGGGATCAGGCCGCTGATATCGCGCAGATCTTTCACGCCCTGACGGGTCAGCGTTTCCTGATTGAGCGCGGTGACGGCGACCGGTGTGTCGATCAGGCTGGTTGGCGAGCGCGTTGCCGTCACCGTGATCACTTCGATCTCGTCTTTCTTGTCCTTGTCGGCTTTTTTCTCTGCGGCAGTTTTTTCTGCCGCAGCGTTTGCATTTGTTTGCGTCGCTGTATCGGCGGCCCAGACGGCACTGCCGGTGGCGGCCCAGGCCAGCGCGGCGCTGACCGCTGCTGCGCACATGCTCCGTTTTGTGTTCATCTCTGCCCGCATGATCTGTCCCCTGCTGTCGCCTGTCTGTGCAGGCGCCGGTTTCTGGCTGTTCGGTTTCTGGCCTGGTGTTTGGCACCTCGCCCGTGCAACAGCGCATACATCGGCGCCATCGCGTTCACGCTTGCCACATTCCGTTTGCAGCCAGCGGCAGCAACGATGCCGATCCCGGCGGCGACGCGGACATGCTTTTCTTGCCGATGCTGATACTTTTCGTTCGTGCAGCGTTGCGCGGATGGGCCCTGCGCACAAAAACACACGCGTTCTGCATCGGGTTGCGGCACTGGCAAGCGGAAACCGCGCAGCACACGCTCCGGACGCAGAGTGCCGCAGGCTGGGACGCGACGCGTCATGCGGATTGCTGATTCGGAAGCCGGTTCAGGCGGGTGATTGGGGCGGTATTTTTACAGCCAGAAACAATACTTTTCTGCTCTGCTGACAGCCGGTGTTCGCTGCGCAAAGGCTTGCTGTGATGCAGCACAAACTGCCGTTCTGGCGTCGCGCGATGGTCGTACAAGTGCGGCAAGTTGCTGAACACGGATAAGAAATTTCTGTGGTGCTGATCGCCGGCTCTTGATGCTGCGGAACAGCAACCGGATTGCATCACTACGCACGACGCAGGAGGTCGGACCGCCGCACGCAATTGGCGGTCTGGACGCCCCCTTGCGTCACCCGGCCACGGTTCGTAAGTTGATGCCTGCCGGCGACAAAACGCCAAGACGCAGGGCCGGCGGCCGTCCCCTTCAGGCAGAACGGGAGACGTTTCGCACGGACAGCTTGTGACTGGTCAGCAACAACAACTGGTGCGCAAATGAAAACGCTTGTGGCCCAAAAACCCATGTACGAAAAAGTTCTGCCCAACATCGGCGCCTCGTGGCGCTACGTCATCTATGACCTGACGAAACTGGAATTCAACTGGCACTATCATCCGGAATACGAGATTGCGCTGACACTCGGCAGCAGCGGTTATCGCTACATCGGCGACTGCATCGAACGCTATGACGAATGCGATCTGGCATTGCTCGGCCCGAATCTGCCGCACACCTGGAGCTCGGACAGTGTTCGCGACGGCGAGCCGTTCCGCGTCTATGTCGCGCAGATCCCGGCACCGTGGCTGGATTCAATTGTGGATCTGCCGGAGCTGAGTGCCCTGCGCGCACTGCTCGACAAATCACGGCGCGGCGTCAGTTTTGGCGCCGCCACCACGCGGCGCATTGCCCAAATACTCACCCATCAGGAAGATGCCGATCCGCTGCGGCGCATGTTTGCACTGATCCGCATCCTGCAACTGATGAGCGAGGACAATTCCGCGCGCATGCTGTGCAGCAGTGGCTACACCTTCAGCGCCCATCGTGACAGCGGGCTGGATCGCATCGAGAAAGTGATCCACTACATTCACACGCATTTCACCGAGGATCTGCACGCCGAGCAGATGGCCCGTCACGCGCACATGAGCGTCAGCCACTTTCACCGCTTCATCAAGCAGCGCACCGAACAGACCTTCAATGAATTGCTGACCCAGCTGCGCATCGGCAAGGCCTGCTCGATGCTGATCAGCACGCGTCTGCCGGTGAATACCATCAGCGGCCTGTGCGGCTTCAACAATCTGGCCAACTTCAACCGGCGCTTCCTGCAACACAAACACCTGACGCCGAGTGCCTACCGGCTGGCCTATTGCCAGGGCAGTCCGCTGGCGCGCTCCTGAGCTGCGGGATTTTTCCGCAGCTCAGCAGTCACTGCAGGAGTGCAGTTGAAAACAAGCATTCAGCTGCGCGATTCAAGCGAGATACTCAGGCGCTTTTGGCTTCGAAGATCACGTAGTACTTGTGCGTTGCTTCCAGCACTTCCCAGCGCCCGGAAAACCCGGCCGGCACGATGAACGCATCACCGGCCTGCACCAGGGTTTCGCGGCCGGCAGCATCGGTGATGCGCACACGGCCACGGGTGATGTAACAGAACTCATGCTCGCTGTAGCGCACCCGCCAGATACCCGGTTCGCCGGTCCATTCGCCGGCATGAAACTGCTGACTGGCGTCGCTGTAATGATTGCGTACCGTCTGCTCGGGCTGACCGCTGACGAGTTTTTCCGCCGCCGGCAGGAAACGTTCGCTTGCGCTGTTCATCTGCGCAAACATCACCAGGCCGGGACTGTCTGTTGCGTGCGTGCTCGTCTGCATCACCGTCTCCACCAAAGCACAAAATTGCGTTTCAGAAACATGCCGCTCAGTTTGCTGCAGCCGCTGCGGCTTTCCGGCGCTTGCGCGCGCGCCGTTCACGCCGCGTGGGCAGCGCGAACACCGAGGACATCAGCAGGCCCACTACCAGCGCGATGGCGGCCAGCACCATGCGGAAAATCGTGTCCAGCCCGGACAGCGTGTCTTGCTCCAGCAGGGCATGCAAACCGCGAAAGCCCATACTGCCCGGCACCAGCAGAATGATGCCCGGCACCAGCATGATGGCGTTGGGTTTTTCCATCAGGAAACGGTACAGGTGCGAGGCGCTGCCAATCACGAAGGCGCCGAGAAACGCGCCTATCACCGGACCGAATGCATGCGTGCCGAAGCGCGCGGTTGCATAGGCAATCAAACCGGCGAGCACGATCCAGCCGATGTCACGCAGTCGCGCCTGGAAAATGGTCATGAAGCCGACGCTGCACATCAGGACCGCGATCCATTCGGTCCACACCGGCAACAGATTCGGCGCCGTGCGCGTCAGTGTCGGCAGGAATTGCATGCCGATCTGATCGCCGATGGCGACACCAAAACCCATCAGCACAAACAGCGTGAACGCGCCGGCCAGACGCGCCGTGCCGGACACCAGATTGTGCGTCGCCAGTTCCGCCAGTCCGGTCATGATGGTGAAGCCCGGCAACAGGACAATGACACCGGAGACCAGCGTGGTGTACACGGCGTCGTGACCGAACGCGCGCGCCAGCGCATACGAAGCCAGTGTGGACAGCATGGCCGCCAGCATCGGGAACAGGTGCGTGAGCACGGCACTGCGCGCCGAGCGGATGGCAAGGAAACCGACCAGCCAGCCAATCAGCAGCGAGCAGACCATTTCTGCCCAGTCACCACCGAACACGCGCGCCACGCCGGCTGACACCAGACCGAAACTGCCGATCACCAGACCGGCGTTCCAGCGCGGTGCATCGTCGGTGATCGCCGCCAGTTCGCGTGCCGCTTCGGCGAGCTGCACTTCATCGTGGATGATGCGTTCGGCGAGATCCTGGCAGCGGGTGAGTTTTTCCAGATTGATGTCGTAGGGCAGTGTGCGGATCAAATAGTTGTCGTGCTGATCGCCGATACTGGTCTGGACCATGATCATGGTCGGAAAAGCAAAACACTCGACGCCGATACCGAGTTTGCGCGCCACACTCAGCACCCAGCGTTCGAGATCGTAAGTTGTGGTGCCGTAGGCGTGCAGCGCCTTGGTCAGTCGCAGCACCAGACCGGTGGGCGTGGTGATCGCCGGCCAGTGGGATTCTTGTTGTTCGATTTGCACAGGCATCAACTCAGCTGCGGAAAATGAAATAGACCGCGCCCAGCAGGCACAACGCCGCCCAGACGTAATCCCATTTGAACGGTTGCTGCATGTAGAACAGTGCAAACGGCACAAACACCGTCAGGGTGATCACTTCCTGCAGTATCTTCAGTTGCGCCAGCGACATGGTGGTGTAACCGATGCGGTTGGCTGGCACCTGCAACAGGTATTCAAACAGCGCGATACCCCAGCTGATCAGCGCCGCGATCCACCACGGTTTGCTGTTCAGGTTTTTCAGGTGCCCGTACCAGGCAAACGTCATGAACACATTCGATGCGATCAGCAGCAGCGATGTTTGCCAGAACACCGGCATGGGCAGTTTCCTCAGTTCAGGTCAGTGAATCAGATCAGGTCAGTGAATCAGCAGACGCACGGTGACCGCGCAGCGTGCTGCCAAGCATAGCCAGACGCCGGCAACGATACATCCCGACGCGTCGGCACATGCATTGCTGGCAAACAAAAAAGCCGCGACCTGGGTCACGGCTTTTTGCCAGCGCCTGCGCGCCGATCAGCGCGGCTTGCGCGGACCTGACGGCCGGCGCGGACGGGCATTGCCGGCGCCTTCGCTGCGTGCCGGACCGCGATTGCCGCGCGGCGCATCGCCATTGCCACGCGCCGGCGCACGACCACCGTCCGCCGCGCGCGGTGGCCGTCGGCCTTCGCTGCGCGGTGCGCTATCGCGACCACCGGCGCCGTATTCGCCACCACGGCGGCCTTCACCGCGTGCGCCCGCACCGCCTCGGCCGCTTTCACCGCGGCCGGTCAGTGGCGCGCGACCGGGTTCGGCGCGATTGCCGCTGCGGGCGCTGTCGGCCGCGCGACCTTCGCCACGCACCGGACGGCGCTGATCATCACGACGCGGCGGCCGATCACTGCTGCGGTTGTCGCCGTAACGGCCTTCGCCGCGTGCCGGTGCGCGACCGGCGCGGGCATCCGCCTGACGCTCGTCGCGCGCGGCACCAGCCCGTACCGGACGGCGGTTTTCTCCGCGTGCCGCTTCGGTGCGCGCGCCGGCGGCACCGCGCGTGTCGCGACGCGGACGACGCTCGTCACCAGCGCCACGACCGGCATAACGACCGGCGCCCTGATCGCGCTGACCGCCCTGACCGGCGCGCTCGGCGCGTTCGGCGTCAAACCGCGTCCGCACCCGCTCCTGACCATCGTCGCGATTGAAACGATCAAGACGATTGCCATCGACTTCGCCGCCGCGGCGCGGCGCACTACGCTCGGCGCCCGGTGCGGCGCGCCCCGCTGCCGGACGGGCCGGGCCGGCTGCACGACCTGCAGCGCCACGACCTGCCGCACCGCGCGCCGGACGCGCGGTGTTGCCGTTGGCGGTGCGACGCGAACGCTCGCGACGCAGATCGCGATCATCGCGCATGCCCATGCGATCGCTGAGCGCATCGCCGCGACGCGGTGCACGCAGGCTCGGCGCATCGCCATCACGCAATTCGGAATTGCCGCGATTGCTGCGCGTCGGCGTGACCACCAGTTTGGTTTTCTTTTCCGGCGGCGGCGCCGTGCGTTTGCCGCGCACAGTCAGGCGCGGACCGAATTTGGTTTCCGGGTTCTCTCCCGCAGGGTCACCCGCATGCTCGCCGCCCGCTTCACCGGCATGTTCGCTCGCGTGTTCCGGCGCATGTGCCGTCACCGCCGCCGCTTCGTCGTCGGCGAAATGCGAGCTCTCGGCCTTGGCTTTGACGGCGCGCGTGCGGCGCGGTTTCGGCGCCGGCGCATCGGTCTCGGCGAAACTGTCTGCCACCGGTTCGGCAGCCGCTTTGGTCGTGCGTCGACGCACCGGTTTGACCGGTGCGTCGGCGACAGCCGTTGTTTCGGCGGTGTCGACAGCGGTTTCGGCACGGGCGGTTTTGCGCACGGTTTTGCCGCGTCCGGTCTTGGCCGGCGTAGAAGAGTCCTGCATGGTCATGTCCCTGTCTGCAGCCATCTGGCCGGCGTCAGTGTTTTTCGTGGATTTGCTGGTTTTCGCAGTTTTCGCCGCAGCAGTTTTCGTCGCGGCCTTGCTGCCGGCGGCGCTGCGCGCATCGGACACCGCCTGACGCCGTTCACCGCGTGACAGTGCCGCACCGAGGCCGACACTGTCTGCGAGCGTGTCGGCTTCTTCCTTGCTCAATTCACGGAACATGCCCTGACGCAGCAGCGGATCGAGTGCGATGTTGCCGTAACGGACGCGGATCAGGCGCGAGACCATCAGGTCCACCGCCTCGAACATGCGCCGCACTTCGCGCGTCCGGCCTTCGGCAATGGTGACGTGATACCAGTTGTTGGCGCCGCTGCCGCTGGCTTTGGAAACGATGCTGTCGAATTTCGCCGGACCGTCGTCGAGCATCACGCCTTCGCTGAGCTTGCGCCGCTGCGCCGGTTTCAGTTCGCCGTGGATGCGCACCGCGTACTCGCGTTCAATTTCGCTCGACGGGTGCATCAGACGGTTGGCAAGTTCACCATCATTGGTGAACAGCAACAAACCCGAGGTGTTGATGTCGAGACGGCCGACGGCGATCCAGCGGCTGCCGCGCAGGCGCGGCAGGCGATCAAACACGGTCGGCCGGCCTTCCGGATCATCGCGCGTGGTCACTTCGCCTTCCGGCTTGTGATACATCAGCACTTTGCGGGCGATACCTTCGGCCGGCATCAGACGCAGCGGCTGGCCGTCGAGGCGCACCACGTCGCTGGATTCCACGCGCGTGCCGACAGCCGCCACCTCGTTGTTGACCGTCAGCCGGCCCTCAGCGATCCAGGTTTCAATTTCGCGGCGCGAACCGAGTCCGGCCCGCGCCAATACTTTCTGCAGTTTTTCGCTCACTGGCGAGTCCTTCTGGCGCGCGCATGAGAGTGGCGCGCGATGCTACACGGGGATATGCCTGCCTCTCGCAGGGAACGCGGAAACGCGTCGTCGTTCATGCCGTTATCGTCACGGTTGACGAAAAAACCCTGTTCACGCTCGCACCCGGACGGTGCAGGTAACAGGACGGTTAGTGGCCGGCTGGCCGGCAGCGGGGCCGGGACCATCGGGCGTCACCGGTGAAGCGCACCCTGAAAAGCGGGCGGCTGCAGCCAGTGTAGTTGTCCCTTGCGGGAATGTTCTTGTCTGCGGGCATGTTCTTGCTTGCAGACATGATCTTCTTTGTAGACACGTTCTTCCTGACGGGAATGCTCTTCCCTGAGGCAGGCTCCGCACCTGCGCACATCACTGGCGCAAGCGCGGTTACCGTCAGCACTGCGCCTGCAGCGCTGCAAGCGGCGTCACGGCCTGCCTGTACCCGTGTCAGTACCAGTCAAAGCCAGTCAATGCGAGGCAATGCGGAACCATCCGAAATGCCGGGCCATCAGTGCACCGAGCGTGAACCGGGCGGCAGCAGCGGATCAATCTGCTCCGGCTCGCCGGCAGCAGACCCGGATTCGCTGCTTTCAGCGTCCGGCGCCAGCGCCAGATCGCCGCTTTCTGCCGGCGCATCATCCGACAGCTCACCGGCCGCGCGCAACGAACCGGCATCTGCATCCGCATCATCCCGATCCGGCCTGGCGACCTGTACCAGCAGGGCATCACTGACGCCCGGTTCCAGCAGATTCTGCGGCACACCGGACTCGTCCAGCGCCTGTTCCAGCGCCTGCTCCTGCTCCATGCGCGCAACGGCTTTTTCCAGCGCCGCATCCTGCGGTTGATCGGCGCGCGGCACCGACTGGCGCGCTTCTTCAAAATCGAGTTCAACGTTGAGACTGTCGAGATCTTTCAGCTCCGACAGCGACGGCAACTGATCGAGACTCTTCAGGTTGAAATAATCGAGAAACTGGCGCGTGGTCGCGTACAGCGACGGGCGACCGGGCACATCACGGTGGCCCACCACACGTATCCACTCGCGTTCGAGCAGCGACTTGATGGTCTGGGTGTTGACCGTCACGCCACGGATCTCTTCAATTTCGCCGCGCGTGATCGGCTGGCGATAGGCAATCAGCGCCAGCGTTTCCAAGGTTGCCCGCGTGTACTTGCTGGGTTTTTCTTCCCACAGCCGGCTCAGGTACACGGAAAAATCCTGTTTCGCCTGAAAGCGCCAGCCGCTGGCGACTTCTTTCAGATCGACACCGCGCGTCGTGCACTCGGCCATGATCCGCTGCAGCACGCGCTCCAGCGCCGTCGGCGACGGCCGTTCGTATTCTTCAAACAGGGCGCTCATGTCGGCCAGCGTCAGCGGCCGGCCGGCGACCATCAAAGCCGCCTCGAGGATCTGCGCGAGACGCGCATCGTCAAGGGCAATCGGCTGACTCAGCTCGATCACCTCATCGTGTTGCTGCTCTTCACTCATTCTTGCAACTTCGCCCGGACATGAATGGGACCGAACAGATCGGTCTGGATGATTTCCACCAGCGATTCGCGCGCCAGTTCCATGATCGCCAGAAACGTCACCACCACGCCCATGCGCCCTTCTTCAATGGTGAACAGCGACGGGAAATCGGTGAAATGCACCTGCGACAGGCGATCCAGCACAATGCTCATGCGCTCGCGCACCGACAGCGTTTCCATCTGCACATGGTGGCTCTGATACATCTGCGCGCGCTTCATCACGTCGCGCATCGCAATCAGCAACTCGCGCATGTCCACGCGCGGCAGCGGCTTGTGCAAGTCGAGGTTCGGCGTTTCCGCCGAGGCCATGTGCACATCGCGGCCGACACGCGGCAGAGCGTCGAGATCTTCGGCGGCTTTTTTGAAGCGTTCGTATTCCTGCAGGCGACGCACCAGCTCGGCGCGCGGATCGTCCTCTTCGCCTTCGGCCGTTTCCGGGCGCGGCAGCAGCATGCGCGATTTGATTTCCGCCAGCACCGCGGCCATCACCAGATACTCGGCCGCCAGTTCGAGATTGATGGCCTTCATCAATTCGACGTATTCGATGTACTGCGAGGTGATCTCGAACATCGGAATATCGAGAATGTCGATGTTCTGGCGACGGATCAGATACAGCAGCAGATCCAGCGGACCTTCAAATGCCTCGAGGAAAACCTGCAGCGCTTCCGGCGGAATGTACAGATCCTTGGGCATTTGCGTGAACGGCTGACCGTGGATCAGCGCAAACGGCATTTCCTCCTGCACGCCCTGCGGCGGCGGTACGGGCGCGACGCTTTCGCTGTCCAGTTTCAGTTCGTCAGCACTGCTCATCGCTGAATCTCTTGTTCACGGCCTGCGACGTCTCTGCCTGCAACCGCATTGCCTGCGACCTCACTGCCCTCGACAACGTGCATCACAGGAACGACAGTCCCATCGCGGCGCGCACATCTTTCATGGTGTCGCGGGCCACTTCACGGGCGCGCTCGCAACCTTCGGCCATGATGCTCTTCACGCGCGCCTTGTCGTTTTCGTATTCCCGGGCCCGCTCGCAGAACACCTGCTGTTCTTTCAGCACCGCATCAATCACCGGCTGTTTGCACTCCAGGCAACCGATGCCGGCGCTGGTGCAGCCCTTGCGCACCCATTGCTGCACTTCTTCGTTGGTATAAACCTTGTGGAATTCCCACACCGGACAGTTGTCCGGATTGCCGACATCGGTACGGCGCACGCGCGCCGGATCGGTGGGCATGCGGCGGATTTTCTGCTCGACGTCCTTGGCATCCTCGCGCATGGCGATGGTGTTGTTGTAGGACTTGGACATTTTCTGGCCGTCGAGGCCGGGCATCTTCGACACCGGCGTCAGCAGCGCCTGCGGCTCGGGCAGGATCTGCTTGCCACCGCCTTCAAGGTAGCCGAGCAGGCGTTCCTTGTCGCCAAGGGCAATGCTGCCGTGACTCTCGAGCAGCGCACGCGCCGTGGCCAGCGCTTCGGCATCGCCATCCTGCTGGTACTTGCGACGCAGATCGCTGTAAACACCGGCCTGCTTCTTGCCGAGTTTCTTGATCGCTGCTTCGGCTTTTTCTTCAAAGCCCGGCTCACGACCATAGAAATGATTGAAGCGGCGGGCGATCTCGCGGCTGATCTCGATGTGCGGCACCTGATCGGCACCGACCGGCACATAGTTGGCCTTGTAGATCAGGATATCGGCTGTCTGCATCAGCGGATAACCAAGGAAACCGTAAGTCGCCAGATCTTTCTCGGCGAGCTTTTCCTGCTGTTCTTTGTAGGTCGGCACACGCTCCAGCCAGGACAGCGGCGTGGTCATCGACAGCAGCAGATGCAGTTCGGCGTGCTCAATTACCTGCGACTGGATGAACAGCGTCGCGGCTTTCGGATCCAGACCGGCGGACAGCCAGTCGATGACCATGTCCGTGGTGTGTTGTTCGATCAGCGCCGGGTTGTCGTAATGCGTGGTCAGCGCGTGCCAGTCAGCGGCAAAGAAAAAGCATTCATACTCGTGTTGCAGCTGAACCCAGTTTTTCAGAACGCCGTGATAGTGGCCGAGGTGCAGGCGGCCGGTGGGCCGCATGCCGGACAGCACGCGTGCAGAAGCAGACATCTGGAAAGGTGACTCCGACCATGGAGTGCCGACGCGGCGCGGACGGCCGGCGGGCACGAAAGGCGGCATTATAGCGGCATGAACGTACGCCGGGCGCGGAGAAAACATCGCCCCGGCCGGGACGCGGGAGGACGGATGGATCAGTTTCTGGCTCTGGGCGAGGGGCTGCCGCACTGGCAGGCCTTTGCGCTGGCCTTGGGCCTGGGCGCCCTGATGGGCGTCGAACGCGAGAAACACCGGCGCGACAGCGGTCACCCGGTGGCCGGGCTGCGCACCTTCATCCTGCTTGCCGAAGCCGGCGCGCTCAGCGCCTGGCTGGGTGAGCAGACCGGCCAGCCCTGGCTGCTCGCCGCCGGCCTGCTGGCGGTCAGCCTGCCGCTGGCGCTGTCGGTGCTGCGCGACCGGCGCGCCGGCGATGCTCCGGTCATGCGCGGCGCGAGCGTCACAACAATCCCAACAACCACAACAGCCGCGGCGGCTCAGGCGGACAGCTTTCCCGGCGACGCCAGCCCGGTGCCAGTGGCGCCCGCTCCTGCCGCCGGGGACGGCCTGACCACGCTGATCGCGGCACTGGTGACCTTTCTGCTCGGCGCCGCCTGCGTCTATGGCCCGGCCGACATCGCCGTCGCGCTCGGCATTGCCAGCTCAGCGATCCTCGCCTTCCGCGAGCCGCTGCATGGACTGGTGGCACGCATTGGCACCGATGACCTTTATGCCGGCCTGAAACTGCTGATCGCCAGCTTCATCGTCCTGCCGCTGCTGCCCGACCGCACGCTCGATCCCTGGCAGATCTTCAATCCATTCAAGATCTGGCTGCTGGTGATCCTGATCTCCGCCCTGTCGCTGGTCGGCTATGTGCTGACCCGCTGGCTCGGCCCGCAGCGCGGCACCGCCATGACCGCTCTCGCCGGCGCACTGGTGTCCTCGACCGCGGTGACGCTGGAACTGGCCCGCCGCGCCCGCGACGGCAGCTCGACGCCGGCCCTGATCAGCGCCGGCATGCTGCTCGCCTGGGGTGTGATGTATCTGCGGGTGCTACTGGCGCTGAGTGTCGTCCATCCGCCGTTGCTGGCTGCTCTGACCCTGCCCTGCCTGAGTCTGGCGGCGCTGTGCATGCTGGCCGGCGCCATCGGCCTGCGCCGCGCCGGACATCAAGAGGACGGCGCCCTGCACGTCCGCAACCCGTTCAACCTGCTGGCCGCCGGCAAATTCGCCGCCCTGTTCGTCTGCATCCTGGCACTGGCGCGCCTGTCGCAGCACCACTTCCCCGGCGGCAGCCTCTATGCCGTCGCGGCGCTGGCCGGTCTGGTTGATGTGGACGCCATCGTCCTGTCCTCGGCCGAACTCGCCCGCACCGGCGGCGACACCAGTCTTGTCAGCGGTGCCATCCTGCTGGCGACGCTGACCAACACCGGCAGCAAACTCGGACTGGCACTGGTTATCGGCGGACGCGCCTTGCGCCGCTACATGCTGCCAGCGGCGCTGCTGCTGACGGCATTGACGCTGGGGTTCTGGTGGCTGGCCTGAGCGGCGGGACGAAGCAGTTCGCCTGTACCGGACAAGCGCCCGCTATCAACCGGACGCAATGACGGGGGCTGAAGACCAGTGAACCGCTTGCTGGAAAGGCCTATTCAAAATCCCGGCTGTCGCCGGCGCCGCGACGGACCAGCACCGGCACGCCGTCGGTCAGATCGACCACGGTGGTGACGCCGTTGCCGCAGTAGCCGCCATCGATAACCAGATCGACCTGGTGGCCGACGGCATCAAAGATGTCGCGCGGATCAGCGCCGAGTTCGTCGGCATCGGGCAATACCAGCGAGGTGGACTGGATCGGCTCGCCGACGGCCGCCAGCAACCCCTGGGCGATGCGGTTGTCGGGCACCCGCAGACCGATGGTGCGTTTCTTCTCGTGCACCAGCCGCTTGGGCACTTCGCGGGTGGCGCGCAGGATGAAGGTGTAGGGCCCCGGCGTATGGGCGCGCAGCACGCGGTAAGCCGGATCTTCAACGCGGGCGTAAGTGGCGAGCTGCGACAGATCGCGAACCACCAGCGTGAAGTGGTGGTGATCGTCGAGGCCGCGCAAGCGGCGCACCCGGTCAGTTACCGCCTTGTCGCCCAGCGCCCAGCCAAAGGCATAGCCGGTGTCGGTGGGAAACACGATGATGCCGCCGCCGAGGATCACTGCCGCTGCCTGCTGCAACAGCCGCTCCTGCGGCGTATCCGGGTGAATGCTGATCAGACGGCTCATGCCACGGCACTCCCGCCGGCCGGGCCCGCGTCAGCGGCCGGCAGCCAGTGCGGACGCAGCGACCAGACCGGCGAAATGTCCGGTGGTAACGGCGGCGTGCGCCCCAGATCGGTCCAGTGCTGGGCCGGACTGTGAAAGTCGCTGCCCTGCGAAGCGAGCAAGCCGAGCTTGCGCGCCTGGCCGGCCAGCCGCTGGGCTTCCTTGATAAAGAGTTGCGGATAGGACAGCTCGATGGCGACCCCGCCGGCATCGCGGAAGGCCGTCATCAGCTTGAGCAGGGCGCCGCCGGACAGGTCATAGCGGCCCGGATGCGCCAGCACCGGCAGACCGCCGGCGGCGACAATCCAGCCCACCGCCTCGTCCAGCGTGCACCACTCGGCCGGCACGTAGGCGGAACCCTTGCGGCCGACGTAGCGGGCGAAGGCGCGTTCGGCGTCGCGGACATGGCCGCGCGCCACCAGCAGCCGGGCCAGATGCTGACGCCCCGGCGACACTGCCGGCAGGGAGCGGATCTCGCTCATCACATCGGCAATGCCGTCGCGGGCCAGCTTGTCGGCCATGCCCTGCATCCGTGTCCAGCGCCGTGCCTGTTGCTGACGCAGCGCCCCGGCAAAGGCCGGCTGGGCGCGATCCACATCCAGCCCGACGATATGAATCTCCTTGCCCGACCAGCTGCAGGAGATCTCCACCGCCGGCAGCACGCGCAGCGCCTCGCCGGCCGCTGCAGCAGCCTCTTCATAGCCATCGGTGGTGTCGTGATCGGTCAGCGCCAGCACCCGCACGCCGCGCTCGCGCGCCCGGGCCACAACGGCAGCCGGCGACCATTCGCCATCGGAACGATAGCTGTGACAGTGCAGATCAAACATGACGGAACAGATCAAACATGGCGGGCCAAAAATGCAGGGTTCGGAGATTCACAGGTGACGAGCTTAGCATCCACTGGCTAAGATCGTCGCCGCTTCACCCGCCCGCGGATGACAGGCATTCAGCGCTGCACACCTTCCTGCACGCATGTTGACGCACTGTTTTCCGTTCACATCCGGCCTGCCCAGTTCCAGCCCGGCCACCACGAGAACCGCATGCGCAAGTTCCTGATTGATTTCTTTCCGCTGCTGGCCTTCTTCATCGCCTACAAGCTGTACGACATCTACACCGCCACGGCCGTGCTGATGGGCGCGTCGGCGCTGCAGGTGATCGGTAATTACGCGCTGACCCGCAAATGGGAAAAACTGCATCTCTATGTGCTGGGCTTCGCGCTGGTGTTCGGCGGCCTGACGCTGTGGCTGCACGATGACCGGTTCATCAAGTGGAAAGTGACCGTGTTTTACTGGCTGGTAGCGGCGTTCTTCCTGTTCCGCCAGCTGGTGCAGAAAAAAATTGTGCTCAAGCAATTGCTGGAATCGCTGAGCCAGGAACAGTTTCCGATTCCCGACGCCGTGTGGGCACGCATCAATCTGGTCTGGGCGCTGACCGCGCTCGTTGCCGGCGCCATCAACCTGCACATTGCCTTCGGCTATTCGCAGGAAGCCTGGGTCAATTTCAAGGTCTGGGGCATCACCGGCATCCAGTTGCTGCTGATGATTTACACCGGTTTCGCGATGTACAAATACCTGCCGCAGGATAGCGACAGCAAAGCCGCAGAATCCGTCGACAAGGATCAGAACGGCGCCTGAACCGCGCGCGTGCATTCGTCGCACGCTTGCACAGCATGGCCGACATCCCCGCAACAAGGCAGCACAACTTTTCAGCAACCAGCAGAACATTTCACACAGGTGCGCACACATGCTGTACATGATTTACGGTGAAGACATCAGCCATTCGCTGGAACAACGCCTCGCCGCGCGCCCGGCGCATCTGGCCCACATCAAGCCGCTTATTGAAGCCGGACGTTTGATCCTTGCCGGCCCGCTGCCGGCCGTCGATGCCGCCGATCCCGGCCCGGCCGGATTCACCGGTAGCCTGATCGTCGCCGAATTCGACTCGCTCGACGCGGCGCAGGCTTGGGCCGATGCCGATCCCTACAAAACCAGCGGCGTGTTTGCGCGCGTCACCGTCAAACCGTTCAAAAAGGTTTTGCCGTGAGCACCGGAACAACGCCTGCCCATCCGCTGCAATCGATCAACGCCGAACGCCTGCAGCGCATGGAAGCCAGACTGCGTGCCGCGCTGGCGCCTGTGGAACTGGAATTGATCGATGAAAGCCACAAACACATCGGCCACGAAGGCGCAAAAACCGGCCTCGGTCATTTCGCGGTTCGCATCGTGTCGGCGCAATTCAGCGGCAAAGCCCCGCTGGCCTGTCATCGCATGGTCTATGCCGCGCTCGGCGACATGATGACCCATGACATTCATGCGCTGCGCATCAGCGCCAGTGCGCCGACGGCGCGCTGAACACACACCGTCGATCAACACGCCATGCGTGAGCGCTCGCGGATTTTTCTTGATCGCATCCTGCGTCTGACGCTGCTCAGTTGCGGCGTCACCGGTGCGCTGTATTTGCTGCTGGTACAGGAGCGGCTGGATCTCGGATCGCGGGCCTTGCAGGCCCTGTGGGATCTCGCCCATGTGCCGCTGTTCTTCGTACTGACTGTTGTTTACGACTACGCCCTGACACGCAAACGCACACGCCGTGTCGGCAACTGGCTGAGCCTGCTCTGGCCGCCACTGCTCAGCATGGCCATCGTTACCGAAGTGCTGCAGGGCTACACCGCCCGCGAAGCCAGCGTGCGCGATGCGCTGATGAACATTGTCGGCGTATTGCTGGCGACACTGTTTCTCTACGGCCTGCGCTTTGCGAACGGAAAGCGCCGCCTCATGGCCTGGGCACTGAGCGCGCTTATGTTGCTGCCGCTGCTGTGGAAGCCGGTATTGCTCAGCGTTGCCGACTGGCAAATGCGGCGCGATTTTCCGCTGCTGTTCAACGGCGAACGGCTCGCCGACCACACGCTCTGGTCACGCGGCAATATCGACAGCGAACACGCGCATGACGGCGAACATGCGCTGAAACTGCAACTCAGCACTCAGCCTTACAGCGGCAGTTCGCTGCGTCACTTCCCGCATGACTGGCAGGCCTACACGCGACTGAAACTCGCGGTGTTCAATCCGCAAGCCGAAGCTTTGCCGCTGTCACTGCGCGTCCACGACCGCGCTCACGACAACGGCCCGCAAAAACACAGCGACCGCTACAACCGCGATTTCAACGCCGCCCCCGGCTGGACCGAACTCGACATTCCCGTAAGCCACATTGCCGCCGCCCCCGCCAGCCGCAAACTGCAACTCGGCGAAGTCAGCACCCTGCGCATTTACTATCGCGGCACACCGAAGCAGGCCTATGTGGTGTATGTGGATGCGGTGAGACTGGAATGAGGACGCAGATCGCGGTACCGGACAGGCATAGGGTGCAATGCTGCCCATTGCCCCCTAAGCCTACTGATTTTCAGGCTGCAATTTGTGGTGTGAAAGTTGAATCGTGGACAGCATTTCCCTAGGTAAACGCAGACGCTCTGTTTGCGATGAGAGATACTCGCGCCAATACGGCCACACGTGATAAATAGCGTTTCTTTCCGCGAATTCGTCGACGCCCTCTTGTACAACTTCGCTCTCAAATCGGTATTCAGCAATAAATTCGGCCTCAACCATCGCTTTTACATCCGGCACTTTTCCCTCTACTAGCGGCAACACCCAGCGCATACCGAGCAAGATCGCAACCTTCAATAGCTTGCCGTCTCCTGCGATCTCAAACACCTCTGCGTGCTTTACCATACACATCTGCTGAGCGTGCAGTGTAGAGAAATCAAAGCCTTGTGGCCGAAAACCTTCAGCGCACTGACTTTGAGTCCAACGCACGTAAACGTCCTGAATGAGCAGACCGTCGATAGCCTGTTGCAAAGCTACGCTGATCATTAGCCATACTTCCTTTGGTCTTTATTTGCCCAGGTTCTACTGTGCACCAGACGCAATTCTGGGCGAACAGGTCGTTTATCTGGCTGCGGTTCTACGGCGATACTTTGCCATGCTTGCGAACAATTATGCTGTTCTAGGCCTACTTGCTGCATCAGATGCAAAAACGCATCTGGTACTCCAACAGCTACCCGAAGCAGCTTGTCCATAGCAGAGGATTGCGCAACATCGTCACTTTCATACTTGGAAAACGCAACCGGACCACCACCAAAAATCTGTGCTGCCTGTCCCTGCGTGATGTGTAACAGCTCACGAATTGAACGCACCTCTGCGCCAGTAAGCAAGCCATCGCATGCTTTTCTGAAAGCCATCGTAGCGCGTTTATTTTGGCGCGCCTGCTCTGCAGTCACCTGTTCTGCGCCACACGCGTCACACACCGCATAGTATGAGTCCAGCATCACCTTTCGATCGCGATACTCCACCTCAGTGAGTTCACTACGGACGTGCAGATTGCCTGCTTCGCAAAGCGGGCAGAGGGTTCGACTTGTCATGGTCAATCTCTATTCTGAGGTTCATGGCACGACACTAACAGCAACAGCTTGCCGGTCTTGCCTACCGCGAACTTGATGAAATACTCAAACGTCATTTCCTTGTGAGCTGCGGGCACCCACTCACGACGGGATAACTGGTAAGCATCACATGCGGCCCATGGCCCAGATGGTTGTTGAACACACCATTCTGAATTCCGAAAGCGGCCACCACAAAGCGCTTCGTGCACAAGCTCCAACGCTCCTTCCGAATCCAAGGCAAGGCGCTGCAGGTCGTTCTTGCACTTGCGTGTCCACGGCACCAAAGCGGCCGCCCCTCGTTCCACCAAGGCCAGCACTTGCTCTTTCGTATACAAAGGGCCACCAGCAATACGAAGGCTCACATGCCCCACAGAAGGGGGCTGGCCGTCATAGGCACTCAGGTTGGTTGGATTATTTACCATGTTGGTAATTCTGTCTATCCTGGCGATCCGTGACTATTGCGCTGCATTACACCGTGATCCACAGGTCAGAACTTGCACGAGCACCTGCAGATGTACACATTTTTCCTTACAGAACAATGGACTGCCGAGTCCAATACAAACCATCGTACCAATAATAAAAGTAAACCTGTCGCAATCTGCCAACGGAGCTGAGTTGCTGCGACCCCGCAGGAAAAGCCCATCGCCGTCAATGCCGTTCCATTACCCGTTTACCTAATGGTTGTAGACGGCCTGGGAAAGCCTAGAGACGAACCGGCTTTGCGTATACATAGGGCTGTTCGGGCGATTCGCAGCAAATCACAACATGTCGCGCAATTGTGCCCATCACTCCAATTCATGGATTCTTATTCGGAGTACAGGCGGCCACCTCAACACCTTGTGATCCTGCAGTGTTCCCACAAGGAGGCAGCCAAGACTGCTTCGGCACCGCATCTGCGCGCCTCAATACCCATCGCCCATCAAAACCTGACACACGCCCATCACGGTCCACGGCACCAGTTCGCCGCTGGCGGTGGGCATGGGTTTGTAGCGCAGGCGGCCGTCGCTGCGGACGGTCTGGTTCAGGTAGTCGCGGATGTCGCGGGCAATTTCGCTGACGGCGATTTGGGTTGCCCAGTTGCGATAACCGCTGGGCCATTGCAGGGTCAGCGGGCGCGGGCGGGTGCCGCCCCAGCCGGGTACCGTGCCGAGCTGCGGAAAGCGATTACCGAGTTCGGCGTGTCCGGCTTCGACGAGCAGGAAATCAAGCCGTGACACCAGTGCGGCGGCGACGCGGCTGTTCCAGCCGCAGATCGGCAAAGCCTTGGCATCGTTTTCGCGGTGCGCGGTGGCGTAGGCTGCCAGCCAGGTCCAGCCGGAATTCATTTTTGCCCGCGCCGTGCCGTCGGCTTCCAGCGCGGCGCTGACCACTTTGCGGACATTTTCCGGGGTCACGTCACGTTGCGGCACGCCGTAGAGATTGAAGATCTCGTTGGCGATTTTTACCGCCAGGAAATTTTCTTCAACGGTCCAGGCGCGATTTTCTTCGACGCTGCGCGCCAGCAGGCGTGCGCGGTACAGCAGCGAATCGGTGATGAAGTTGAACGCGCTGAATCCGATGCGCGGTTTCGGCCAGAAAAAGCGCTGCAGGCGATCGTGCCAGCTGCTCACCGGATCGCCGACGTTCTGGCGCTGGTACATCGGCTGGTAAGGCGTCTTGGCGATCCATTCAGCCAAGGCGTGAACATAGGCGCGATCCTGCGCATCCTTGGACGGCACCACCGGCGGATAAATGTCTTCGCCTATCACGCAGGCGCCGGCGTCATCAACAATCACCGGCTCGTCGCTGGGCGTTTCGATGTCGGCCTGAACACGCGCTTCGGCGTAAATCAGGTACATCTCCTGGGCGACAAAGGACAGCGAATCCCAGTAATCGAGTGCCTGATCGGTGAGCCGCGCACCGGGCAACTGTTCGCCACTGCTGTCATCGGTCCACGAGCAGGAACGCAGCAGCGCCGGATTCAGGCGCACGAATTCGTCGCTGGCCTGCAGCGTGTCGCGGTAGGGCCAAGGCACCATCAGGCGGGCAATGACATCAACACTGAAACGCGCGCCCTGCTGCAGGCGTTCGGCAAGTTTGGCGTCGGCTTCGCGGCGCGGAATGCGACCTTCGCGCCAGGCGTCGGGCTGTTCGGAAAAGCGTTTGAACCAGACTTTCCAGGCGGCAATGAAGATGCCGCGCGAGAACTGGAAATTGTTGGCGTGCGGAAACGTGACGTGCATGGTGAGCGATTCGCGGGCAAGCAGCGGAAAGGCCGCTAGCATCGCACAGCCAGCCTGCGGGCGGCCACCCGGCACGGCGCCGGAACCCACGGCAACTCGCGTCGACTCAGGGCAGTGCCAGTGTTGCCAGTCCGTCCTTGTCGAGCACACGACGCAAGTCGCCACGTTGTTGCAGTCGGGCGATGGCGGCATCGATACGCGCCACCAGTGCGGCAGCGTGATCGCCGCGCGCAAACATCAGGTGCACATCGTTGCTGGCGACCGTGATGTCGGTGCCGATCACCACCTGCCCCATTTCCCGACTGTTCACGGTGACGGAAAAATCGTCGGCGATTAGCACATGGGCGCGTGCCGGTACGGCGCTCATCAGCTGCATCGCGGCGGACAGCGACGACGCCAGACGCAAGCGCCCTTCAGCATCCAGCCGGCGTTTCAGCGTTTCGAAGGCCGGCCCCAGCGCCGCCTGACGCAGGGCAACGACTGTGAGCTGGCTGTTGGCGACGTCGTCCAGACGACGCGGTCGCTGCTCGGGCAGCAGCGACGGATGCACGTACACCTGCACGCGTTCGCGCCGGTAAGGCCGGCTGAACAGCGCATAGACCTGGCGCTCGGCGCTGATCGACGCGCCGGGGATCACGTCGAGCTCGCCGTCGCGCAGCATTTGCAGCCGCCGCGCCACGGTGATCGGCAGATTGCGCCAGTGCACCGGGCAGCCGGCTTCGCGGGCGATCACATCGAGCAGCCGTTCGTCCAGGGTTTCACGCCCTGCCGTGGTGGTGGCGCGCAGGCCGAGATCGCAGGCGGCGGCACCGGGCGCGCCGATCAGCAGCAGCGCCAGCATCAGCGCGGTCAGCAGGGCAAGTCCCCGGCCAGAGATCTTCGTCATCCTGTCCTCCACGCGGTGCTCAGGGACTCGCCGGCAACGCCAGCGTCGGATAGCCAGCGGCGCGCAACTGTCCGGCCAGCTCGCCCCGTTGCTGCAAGCGGCGGATGGCGCCATCAAAACGGCTCACCGTATCGGCGCCAACGACACGGCGGGAAAACATCAGCGTCAGCGGTTCGCTGTCGATCACCAGCGGCGTCGGCAGGCTGGGATCGGGCTGGCCGGCCAGCGTGTGGATGACGCCGTAATCGTCGGCCAGCAGCAGGTGCACGCGTGGCGGCGTGGCCCGCAGGGTCTGCAGCGCCGAGGCGATGGACGAGGTTTCGCGCAGCCGGCCGGCCGCCGCCAGCGCCTGCACCAGTTGCGTGTAGCGCGGACCGTACACTGCCTTGCGCACCGCCATCACCTGCAGCGGGCCGGACAGCAACTGCGCTTCGGTCGCCGGCCACTGCGCCAGCGGCAACTGGCGATGCACGAACACGCGCACCACGTCGCGCCGGTAGGGCTGGCTAAACGCGGCGTACTGCTCGCGCTCGCGATCCGGCGTGGCGGCGGCGGCAACGGCCAGCTCGCCTTCGCGCAGCATGTGCAGGCGGCGCGCCGTGGACAGGTCGAGCGCGACCCAGTCGAGCCTGCAGCCTGCTTCATCGGCGATGCGTTGCAGCAGCTGATCGTCCAGCGTCAGGCTGCCGTCGGGCTGGGCGCTGCTGCGCAGCGGCTGATCGCAAGCCAGCGCCAGCGGTTGCAGGACCGTCAGGCCGAGCGCGACGCGGAGCAGTGTCAGCACGCAGACACGGCAACGGCGACGCCGGCCCGGCAGCGACCGGCGCAGACGGTTCAGCACACGCGTTGCGGCAAGGCGGACAGGCATGGTTCAACCCCGTGCAGTCCATCCGGCATTGCGGACCGTCACCGGTCCACTCCGACTGCAGTGTAGTTCGCTGCAGCAGCGGCGCCGGACCGCTGCCGGCCACTTGACCACCCCGACGCCGGCGCCGTCTGGATTTTCCTATCGCCCGTCCCTGTCGCCCTGTACGCTCGCCGGCGACACGGAGGCCGGTCACGGCCGGGCGCAACTGACGCCCGCCGGACCGTGAACCTCAAACAAACAGCGGCAACAAAAACAGGGCTCGCCATGGATCTTTCCAACCCGACAAGCATCACTTTCATTGCCTACCTGCTGGTCATGGTCGGCATCGGTTTCGCCGCCTGGCGTTACACCAACAATCTCTCCGACTACATTCTCGGCGGCCGCAGCCTCGGCGCCTTCGTCACCGCCTTGTCGGCCGGCGCCTCGGACATGTCCGGCTGGCTGCTGATGGGCCTGCCCGGCGCGATTTATGTCACCGGCCTGGCGGAAAGCTGGATCGCCATCGGCCTGATCCTCGGCGCCTGGCTGAACTGGGCGCTGGTTGCCGGCCGCCTGCGTGTCTACACCGAACTCACGCACAACGCGCTGACCCTGCCCGACTACTTCACTCACCGCTTTGAAGACGGCAGCAAAGCACTGCGCGTCATCGCCGCCACCGTGATCCTGGTGTTCTTCACCATCTACTGCGCCTCCGGCATGGTTGCCGGTGCACGCCTGTTCGAGAACACCTTTGGCCTGAGTTACGACGTGGCGCTGTGGGCCGGCGCCGCCGCCACCATCGCCTATGTGTTCATCGGCGGTTTCCTGGCCGTGTCGTGGACCGACACCATCCAGGCATCGCTGATGATCCTCGCGCTGATCGTCGCGCCGATCGCCGTGATCATCGAACTCGGCGGCGTCAGCGGCGCCATCGACAAAGTTCAGAGCGTCAATCCCGGCGCGGTCAGCTTCTTCACCGAAACCACGACCACGGTCGGCATCATTTCGCTGCTCGCCTGGGGGCTCGGCTATTTCGGCCAGCCGCACATCCTCGCCCGCTTCATGGCCGCCGATTCCATCAAATCGATCCCGGCCGCACGCCGCATCGGCATGGCGTGGATGATTTTCTGTCTCGCCGGCGCCATCGCCATCGGCTTTTTCGGCGCCGCGTATTTCGCCGAGCATCAGGACGCGGCCGGCCCGGTCACGGCCAACCCCGAGCGCGTGTTCATCACGCTCTCGCAAGTGCTGTTCAATCCCTGGGTCGCCGGCATCCTGCTGTCGGCCATTCTCTCGGCGGTGATGAGCACGCTGTCCTGCCAGTTG
This sequence comes from Permianibacter sp., assembly GCA_041913605.1. GTDB lineage: Bacteria > Pseudomonadota > Gammaproteobacteria > Enterobacterales > Permianibacteraceae > Permianibacter. Next base: position 108,936 of record JAYSEY010000002.1, on the reverse strand, counting down.
CTGGTGTGCTCGTCGGCGCTCACCGAAGACTTCTACAAAGCCTTCCTGCGCAAACAGGCCAGCCAGCAGGAGCTGGTCTGGGTCGGCCGGGCCATGGTGCTGGCCATCGCCGTGATCGCCATCCTCATCGCCCGCGATCCGCAAAGCCGCGTACTGGGTCTGGTCGGCTATGCCTGGGCCGGTTTCGGTGCGGCGTTCGGTCCGGTGGTGCTGCTGTCGCTGGTGTGGCCGCGCATGAATCGCAACGGCGCGCTGGCCGGCATGATCACCGGCGCCGTCACCGTGATCGTCTGGAGCCACGGCGAATGGTTCGGCGCCAGCAAGGGCGCGCTGTTCGGTCTCTACGAAATGGTGCCGGGCTTCGTGCTGGCGACCTTGGCCATCATCGTCTTCAGCCTGACCTCAGCGGCGCCCTCGGTCGCCATGCAAAAAACCTTCGCCCTGATGCGCGAACAAACCCGCGGTCACTGAACCCGCAGCAGCAAGAAACGGCGACGCAAGTCGCCGTTTTTTTTCGTCGTGATACTCCTGGCGCGCAGGTGCCGGGAGATTCCGGCTCAAGGCCGGAATGACAGACGGTGATTGGGCAAAAGACGGCAGTGCAAAACCATAGCAAACGAAAAACAAGAATCAACCTCCCTGTCATTCCGGAGGCAGCGAAGCCGCCATCCGGAATCCCCCCTTAGCGTGCGGCGCACATGCAGGGAGATTCCGGCTCAAGGCTGGGATGACAAGCGAAGATCGGGGGAAAAGACGGCGGGGCAAAACGGCAGCAAACGAAAAAAACCAGAATCAACCTCCCTGTCATTCCGGAGGCAGCGAAGCCGCCATCCGGAATCCCCTTGAGCATGATGCGCACGTGCCGGGAGATTCCGGCTCAAGGCCGGAATGACGAGCCAGTGGCTGAAAAAGACAGGAAAGGGCAACGAACGCTGTCGCTCAGGCGGCAGTCTCTTCGGAATAATCCATCTCCGTTTCTTCCGGCACGCCGCTGTGAAAACGATAGCGGCTGTCGGCATCGCAGATCAGCCGATTCTCGACTGCACGCAATTCAGCAATGCGTGCAGACAGATCGCCGGGCGTCGTCGCTTCGGCCAGTCGCAGATAGTTTTCGAAATGGCGCGATTCCGACTTCAGCAGGAAACGGTAGTAACGCGCCAGTGCCGCGTCTTCGACCACCTCGGCGAGCGCAGCAAAACGCTCGCAGGAACGCGCCTCGATCAGCGCACCGACGATCATGATATCGGTCAGCCGCGCCGGTTCGTGGGCGCGCAAATGGGCATGCAGGCCGTTGCCGTAACGCGCCGGTGTCAGCGCCCGGAAGGCGACGCCACGTTCCTGCATCAGCTCCAGAACCTGTTCGTAATGCCGCAGTTCTTCACGCGCCAGACGCGACAGCTGGTGTTGCAGGTCGGCGCGTTCCGGATAGCGGTGCAGCAGACTGATGGCGGTCTGCGCGGCTTTCTTTTCACAGTGCGCGTGATCGATCAGCAGCAGGTCGATGTGGGCATTGGCCTGTGCCAGCCAGGCGGCCGGCGTGCGGCAACCGATGAAGGACAGGACAGCATCAAGCGATGACATGGCGGCTCCCGGAAAATGGCCGCGGATTATAGCGTCTGCAAACGCTGGAAGCGCAGCGCACGCCAGGCTGCGCGCAGCGCACTGTCATCCGCACCGCCATAACGACAGGCACAATACGCACGGATCAAAGCGGCGATCTCGCGCCGCTGCCGCGGAAAGCGATGCGTTGCCCGCTGCAGCAGGTGCAGCGGCGCTTCGCTGGCATCGCGCGGCAAACCGTTGCGTACCAGCTTGCGCTGGAAGGCGGCATAAATGCGTCCGGCACGGTCCCGGCGTGGCACCGACCACATCAGCCACAAGGCCGCCACCGCAAGCAGTCCGATGATGCTGAACACGCTGATGCGCAGCAGTGTGCGCGTGTCGATATCCGGCATGCCCAGCCGACCCAGCAAATCGCGCTGGGCGCCGGCGTTGAATTGCACCACGTGCGCCTCAAACCAGTCATTGACCGCTTTCCAGCCGGCGGCAAACGCCCCTACCGGCGCGTCCAGCAATTGGCCCCAGTCATTCAGCGCGTACAGTGATTCGCGGCTGCGCAAACGCTGGCGCAGATCCGCTTCGACACGCGACGGCGCAATCGCCGCGGTCGGATCAAGACGTTGCCAGCCCTGCGCGTCACTCCAGAATTCCAGCCAGGCATGGGCATTGGCGTCGGTGACGGTAAGAAAGTTGCCGTAACTGTTCCATTCACCGCCCTGATAGCCGGTGACGACGCGTGCCGGGACATCGGCAGCGCGCAGCAGCACGGCAACCGCATTGGCATAGTGCTCACAAAATCCGCGCGTCTTGTTGAACCAGAAATCATCAACAATGTCCTCGGCGAATTCCGGCGGCGACAAGGTGTACCAGTAGTCATTGCTGTTGATGTGCTGCATCAGGAACTGCACAAATGCCGCATCGGAGCTGAATCGTGCGCGCTGCTCCAGCGCCCAGCGCTTGCTGCGTTCATTGCCGGCCGGCAGTTGCGTATAGGCAGCACGCGCCCGCGCATCAAGCCGATCTCCCAGACGGTAATCAAGCGCGGACTCAAACTGGAAGGCTTCGCGGCGACGATTGGCGATCAGCAGGCGCGGCGCACCTTCGCGATCCTGGACGATGTTCGGCCCAGCCCAGCGCAGCGGCATGTCGAGCGCGGTCAGCCAAAGTTCGCGGCGCGGCTCACGGATCATTTCATAGCGCAGCGGCTCGCCGCGCGGCGTCAGCAGATCGCGACCGAGGAAACGGTTGCGCCAGGTGTAGCCGTCATAACTGTTCAGCGTCAGCGCCCGGAAATACAGCTTATCCTCCGGTGGTCGCGGCCCATCAAAACGGATGCGGAACGCCGGCTCATCGTTGAGCGACAGCGAGCGCACGTCACCGATGTTCATTTCATCGGACAAGCCCGATGTCGCGCCCTGCCCCGGAAGACGCCACAGCGGTACGTTCAGGCGCGGAAAAAACACGTACAGCAACAGGACCATGGGCAGGGCAAACAACAGCACGCGACCGCTGTCGCCAGCGAGACGCTTCACGCCCTGCCAGCCGTCACGGTCATTCAGCACCAGCAGCGCCAGTGTCAGCAGCGGCACGGTCAGCAACAGATAGCCGCTGAACAGCAAATCCGTGTGGAACAGGAAACCGGCGAACAGCAAAAAAAACGCCACGGCAATCAGCAGCATGGCATCGCGGGCGTTGCGCAGCTCCAGCATTTTGAAACTGGCCATCAGTGCCAGCAGCGACAGGCCGGCCTCGCGCGAAAACAGGCTGCGGTGTTGCACGACAACACCGGCTGTCGCCGCCACCACCAGCAGCGCCAGCAGTGTGCGCGGCCAGTTGCGCTGCGGTGTGGCCGCGACCAGCAGCGTGAACAGACTGAAGCCGGCCACCCACAGTGGTGTTTTCAGCCACAGCGGCCAGAGCACGGCGAAGGTCGCCAGAATGAGCAGCAGCCGCACACGCGGCCGCTGCAAATCGTCACGGAAATCCTGACGCACGGGCAACGCGGGTTTGCTGTTACGCATGCTCATTCACCGTAGCGCGCCAGTTGTTCCAGACAGCGATGCAGATGGGCATCGCCCTGACTCGGCCCGGTCACGCGGCCATCCAGATCGAGTGCATAACGCTGGCCGCTGCGCTCGGCTTCACGCAGCAGGAAACACAGCCATGACAATTGCAGTTCGCGATCAGCGGTCGGCAATTCTTCCAGCCGGAACCAGAACTCACTTGCCGCCGGCGTGACGAATTGTCGAACCTGCAAACCGCGTTCGCGGGCAAAGGCTTTCCAGTCGATCTGGCGCAGGCTGTCGCCACTGCGAAAACTGCGCAGTGCATAAAAATCTTCGGTGCCCGGCGTTACCGGTCCGCGCTCAGAGCCCTGTCCGCCACTCGCCGCCGGTGCAGCATCCGGCGCGATCGGTGCCGGATACACCAGCGTTTCGGCATTCAAGGCCGGCCAGCTCCAGCAGCGTATCCAGCCGAACGGCGCCTGCGTTTCCAGATACAGGCGCGGACAGTGCAAACGCCCGCGCCGGGGTGCCGGTACCGGCACCATTACCGTGCTGCTGCCATCGGCCGGCACATCGGCAAAGACCATTTGCCGATCACTGATGCCGATACCCACCGCACGATGCGGAATGGCGCGCGAGCTGCTGAGGCTGACCGGAAACTGCGCGATCTCGCCGGCATAAACCGGCGCCGCCGCACCGGAGCGCAATGACAACCCGAGCAGGTTGCGAAAGGTGATGAAAATCGACAACAGACCGATGCTGCCCAGCCAGAACGCCAGCAACAGCCCCATGTTGTTCTGGTAATTGGCGCCGCCGGCGAGGATCAGCAACCCGATGATCAGAAACAGTACGCCGTGCCGCGACGGCAGCACAAAGATCTGCGCCTGTTGCAGTGTGCAGACATCGACACGCGGCAGACGCCGGTCACGCCAGCTGTCAAAACGGCGCTGCAAAACCGCCGGCATGCGCAAGGTCATGGCTCAGACCGGCACCGGCACATCACGCAGCAAACGGCGCGCCGCCTGCTCGCTGTCGTCCTGACGCGCATCGCGCAGACTCAGGCGATGCGCGGCGACGGCGGCAAACACCAATTGCACGTCATCGGGCAGGACAAATTTCCGGTCCGCAGCAAACGCGGCGGCGCGTGCGGCACGCAACAACGCCAGACCGGCGCGCGGCGACAGGCCGTGGACAAACTCGCTGCGGGTGCGCGTGGCATTGAGCAGCGCCTGCACATAATCCAGCAGCGCATCACTGACGCTGACCTGTCCGACCGCCTGTTGCCAGCGCAGCAATTGATCCGGTGCGGCCTGGGCGGCGAGGTTCATCACCATGTCGTGACGTTCGCCTTCTTTCAGCAGGCTGCGTTCCGCGCGCGCATCGGGATAGCCGAGTCGCAAGCGCATCAGGAAACGGTCCAGCTGCGATTCAGGCAACGGATAGGTGCCGATCTGGTGCTGCGGATTCTGCGTGGCGATGACAAAGAACGGTTGCGGCAACGCGCGGGTTTGGCCATCGACCGTCACCTGCTGCTCAGCCATTGCTTCCAGCAGCGCGCTCTGGGTTTTCGGTGTCGCGCGATTGACTTCGTCAGCGACCAGCACCTGCGTGAACACCGGCCCAGCGTGAAAACTGAAACGCTGCTCGTTACGATCAAAAATCGACGTGCCCAGAATATCGGCCGGCAGCAGATCGGACGTGAACTGGATGCGGTTGAACTGCAGGCCGAGGACCCGCGCCAGCGTTTGTGCCAACGTGGTTTTGCCCATGCCGGGCAAATCCTCCATCAGCAGGTGACCGCGTGCCAGCAGGCAGATCAGCGCCAGCCGGGTTTCGTCCTGCTTGCCGACCATGATGCGGTTCAGTGTATCGACTACAGCTTGCAAGCTCGGATTCACGATGATGTCCTGTTTGCGGCCGGCGATTTGCCGACGTGGAATGAAACAGATTCGACACAGCGCGGCCAACCGGATCCCGCTTTGTCGTTGTGCCGTCGCGTCGTTGTGCCGTTGCAACATTGCGCCATTGCGCTATTGCTCTTCGGCGCTGACCGCCTGTGACGGACGTGCGCCGCAAGGTGCGGCGCGCAGGAATTCGCTGCCAGCACGGTTGCAGCAACGATAGGCGGCGTCAGGGACAGCGACAAGGGCAATGCGCACATCGCGCGCCGAAACTGCCACGCCGCACGCAGCAGCACATCGCGGTCCGCCCGGCGTCGCGCTCAGGCGCGCAGCAACATCACCACATCCATGACATTGGTGCCGGTGGCGCCGGTAAACCACAGTCCGCCGTGCTGACGCCAGAATGCGTGACTGTCAGCGTGCAGCAAGGCCTGCTGCGCGGCGTCCCGGAACGGTGCGATGCGCGCCAGCAACGCCGGTGTCAGACAAACGGCGGCGGCATCGGTGTTGCCATCGCTGCCGTCAGTGCTGGCGCAAAGCACGGCAAAATTCATTTCCGGCACGGCGCCCTTTGCCTTCGCCGGCATCAGTGCCAGCGCCAGCTGCAAGGCCAGATGCTGGCAGCGACCACCGCGACCGTGCACAGCGGGCAGTGGCACGCCGGCTTCTCCCTGCCAGCATCGCGCCCGCGGTGCCGCAGTGGATGCATCACGCAGCGCCGCGACTATCGCCGCCGTCGCGTGCGTCACATCACCCGCCAGCGTTTCGCTCTGCAGTGCCGGCCCGCCGGCGCAGCGCAGTGCGGCGTTCGCTGCCGCCACAAAATGTCCCGCTGATGCCAGCACGCGCGTGGTCACCGCTGCTCGCGCTGCATTGGTGACGTCAGGTGTATTGCCGGCATCCGATCGGTTAGCCGGTACGACAAACGGCCCCGACGCGATCACCGACGGATCATCGCCGCGCACATCGGAGATCAGCCACTGACGCACCGGCACAGCAGCCGGCACCGCGGCGAGCAGACCGCCGTTTTTCAGCGTCGACCAGCGTTTGCGTTCGGCATTGATGGCGTGAATGTCGCGACCGTCAGCGAGCATGGCGGCGGTTTTTTCCGCCAGCGCCGACAGGCTCAGTCCCGCTTGCAGACGTTCACACAGGGCCGAACCGCCACCGGAGATCAGCACCAGCAAGGCGGCATCGGCCGGCAATCGGCGGACGAACTGCCAGACCGCTTCGCCGGCCTGCAGCGAGCGCGGACCGGGCAGTGGATGATCGCCATACAACACCGTCAGTACGGTGCCGCGCTGATGCCATTGCTGATAGTCGTGAGCGCTGAAATCACGCTCGTCACGAGTCACCGCCAGCACCGACGTCACCGGGCAGTGACGCGCGGCGCAAGCCTGCAGCACACCGCGTGTCATGGTCAGCGCGGCCTTGCCGATGGCCAGCACGTGCAGGCGCCGACCCCGCCATTCCGCCGCCGACGCCAGCACGGCCCCGTTCATCGCCGACGGCTCGATTGCCGACTGTTCCATCGCCATCCGCACAACGGCCGCGCCGTTGCAGGCTCGCAATCCGGCCAGCCAGGCATCGCGCAGCTGTAGCGCAGGTGCTGCGCTCGCGAATGGGCACATGACCGCGGCCGCCGGACTCAGAAGCCGTACACCAGATTGATGGTGGTCAGCGTGTCCTTGTTCTTGCGATCCGCCGGCACTTCGCTGTTGTGCCGGTAAGCCCAGGCCAGTTTCATCGCCAGCCGGCTGTTCAAATCAAATTTGAAGCCGGTGAGAAACTCGGTGAAACGATTGTCTTCGCCGGATTCAACCAGCAATTCGTTGGTCCAGCGCGACGTGGCATTGATCTGCAAGCCATGCGTGACGCGCGCACGGACAATGAATTCGTTTTCCGTTTCGCCGCTGTCATCAAACTCGCTTTCGCGCGCACCGGCACCGATTTCCGCACTCAGTTTGTGCGCGTCGTCAGTCAGGAAGTGATAACCGTAACCGACAGCGGCGGTAGTCTGCGAGGCGTAACCGCTGTACTCGTCTTCTTCGTAGCGCAGCGAGGCAAACGTGTAGTGCTCGGCGCTGAATGCATAGTTGCTCTGGCCACTGATCTGGAAACGATCCGCTGTCTCTTCTTCTTCACCGGTATCCTGATCGGTCGCCGTGGCCTGCAGCGTATTCAGCGCCACTTCGCTGAGCCACGGCCCGGAGGCATAACTCACTTTCAGCTTGCCGGAAATGGTGCTGGTTTCGGTGTTGCCGCGTGCCGCAACATAACCAAGTTCGCCTTCACCTTTCCATTGCGGCGCATTCACCGGTTCTGCTGCCTGTACCGCCGTAGCCAACAGGGCAGCTGCGCAGGCGTACACAATACCTTTGCAAGCGAACACAGGATTGGGAACGGTGCGGAAAAATGTACTGTGCGGCATGGCCTGTCTCCTTGCATGACCGGATTTCAGATGATGACCGCCCGCAGCGCGGTGCGGCCCGCGTGACGCATGCAGAGGCAATCGTCTGTCACGCGGCCGGTGATTTTGCCATTTTTCCGCGCACGGCAGGCAAACAACTTGCAGCGCTGCGTTGATCACATATGCTTGGGCTGTGCATGACCGCAGTTGATCACGGCGTTGCCGGGTGAACCGGCATGCACATCGGCAATGGACGGCCGGATGAAGGATTTTTCTGCCAGCAAACCATCCTGATGCGGAATCTGGAGCGCGTGTTGCCCCGACTGTTCGACGTCCTGCTGCCGCTCGTGCAGCGCGTGCTGCGACCCGCTGCCGCTTTGCTGGTATTGGCGGCAGCGCACAGCCACGCCAGTTCGCTGCCCGATGAGGCGACGCTGTTCACCACGCTCGGCCGCAGCGAAGGCCTGTCACTGTCCTCCGTGAACGCCATTGTCCAGGATCGTCAGGGCTTTATCTGGGTGGCCACTGACGATGGACTGAACCGCTTTGACGGCTTGCAACTGCATCATGTGCTGAAGCGCAACAGCTGGCTGGCCAACACCACCACCCAGTCGCTTTGCGAAGATGCGCAGGGCCGCATCTGGGTCGGTTTTCACGAAGGCGGCATCCAGCGTCACGATCCGCGTAGTGGTGAAAGCAAATTGTTCGCTGTTGATGCCAGCGGCGAGCACGGCCCGCTGCCCGGTCGTGTGCTGGCCTGCACCGCTGATGCCGATCAGGGCGTGCTGATCGCCAGCGATCGCAGTCTGCTGCGCATCGATCAAAACGATCAGGTCAGGCACCTGTGGCGCTCACCGGATGGCGACGGCGAAAACGTGCTCGCGTTCAGTCGCGATGGCGGCGGTCGCATGTGGGTGCTGACCACGCGTCAGGTATTGCATCTCGACGGCGATACGGTGAGCAGCATTCCGGCATTCGCTTCGCCGACCATGCAATGGAGCAGTTTTGCTTGGCTCGGCGATACGCTGCATGTGGGCAGCACGGCACGCGGCGTCTGGCGCTGGCGCAATGGCGAGGCGCAATTGCAGAAACTGCACCTGCCAGCACAAGCGGATCGCGTGCGCAGCCTGTTTGCGGATCGTCAGGGGCGCCTGTGGGTCGGCAGCGATGGCGACGGCGTGTTTGTCTACGAAGCGGCGCAGGGACGCTTCCAGCAATTGCGTCACGATCCGGGCCGGCGCAACAGTTTGCCCGATGACACCATCCAGAATATTTTCCAGAGCCGTGACGGCGTGATCTGGCTGGGCACCTGGCTTGGCGGCCTCGCTTACACCGACGTCGATGCCGGCAGTTTTCATGTCCTGCGCCGCAATCCGCTGCGTGAAGACAGCCTGTCGGCGATCAGCATCCGGCACATTCTTTTTGCCGGAGAGCAGATGTGGGTCGGCACCGATGGCGGCGGCGTCAGCCTGTCCAACGATGGTGGCCAGCACTTCCATCATTTCCGCCATGATCCGGAACGCACGGACAGCCTGTCCTCGGATCGCGTGCGTTTTGTCTACCGCGATCGCGCCGGCGATATCTGGGTGGGCGGCGAAAACGGGCTCGACAAAAAAACCGGCGAGCAAAGTTTCCGCGCCGTGCTCGCGGCAGTCGCCGACAGCGAAACGCGACGCTTGCGCAGCATTGCCGAAAGTCCGCGCGGCACGTTCTGGCTCGGCACCTGGGGACGCGGCCTGCTGCATTACGATCCGCATACCGGCAGCATCGAACAGTTTCGTCATGATCCGGCTCGCGCCGACAGTCTCTGCGGTGATCGCATCACCACGCTGCTCTGGCGCAGCAACGGCGATTTGCTGATCGGCACCGACGACAACGGACTCTGCCTGCTTCCGCCACAATCGCGGCAGTTCCGGCGCATAGATGCGGCGCCGGCATCGGTGTGGTCGCTGCACGAAGACAGCACCGGACTCTGGGTCGGCAGCTATGGTGACTACCTGCATCACCTGAACCTGCAAACCGGCGCGCACCGTCGCTACGACAGCCAGCATGGCCTGAGCAATGATTCGATTTATGCCTTGCTGCCGGATCGCGGCGGCCGCCTCTGGCTGAGCAGCAATGACGGCCTGTTTGCACTCGATCCGACCCGCGAACGCGTCACCCATTACCCGCACTATCTCGGTCTGCAGGATCGCGAATTCAACAGCGGCGCTGCGGCGGTCGGCAGCGATGGCCGTTTGTATTTCGGTGGCGTGCGCGGCATCACCTGGTTTGATCCGGCGGAGGTGCGCCTCAATCGCACGCCGCCCGACACCGTGCTGACGCGGCTGATCGTCGGCCAGAGCGAGATCACGCCCGGCATGGCTGCGCCGCTGGATCTGCTGAAAACGCCCATCGAATGGACCACACAACTCGACCTGCCGGCCGGCATGAACAGTTTTTCGGTCAGTTTTTCCGCGATGCATTACGTGCAGCCGCAGTCCAATCGTTTCCGTTTCCGGCTGCGTCCGCTGGATGTCGCTGACGCCGACGAATTATCCGCTGACACTAACGGCGAGAGCACGGCCGGCGCTGACGCCGACAACACGGCCGGCGCTGATGGCTGGAGCGAAACATCCGAAGGTTCGGCATCGGCGACGTTCGGTTTTCTGCCGCCGGGCCAGTATCAGCTCGAGGTGCAGGCGATTTCCTCCGCTGGCGTCGCCGATGCCACGCCCGCAAAATTGCGCATACACATCGCGCCGCCGTTCTGGCAGACGCGCACGGCCTACGGCATTTACCTGCTCGCCGCGCTATCGGTGCTGGTCTTCACAACGATCACCCGCATGCGTCGCCGCCGTCACGCGCGCGAGTACGTTCAGCAGTTGCAGGCGCAAGTCAGCATCCGCACCCACGAACTGCAGACCAGCAATGAAACACTGGCCAAACTCAACAGCGAATTGCTCGACGCCAACGCCCGGCTGGAACAGATCAGTCTCAGCGATCCGCTCACCGGTCTTGGCAACCGTCGCCTGCTGTTCCGTTATCTGGAAAAAGATGCACCGCACGTGGTGCGCCGCTATCTCGATGCCCACGTTCAGGGCACACGGCCGTTTGAAGCGGATCTGCTGTTCTTCCTCATCGATCTCGATCACTTCAAGCGCATCAACGACAACTACGGCCATGCGGTCGGCGACCAGGCGCTGTGCCAGATCCGCGATCGCCTGCAGCAACACATCCGTGCCCAGGACGTGCTGGTGCGCATGGGCGGCGAAGAATTCCTGCTGCTCAGCCGCCACAACGAGCGCCAGCACGCGGCCGAACTCGCCGAGCGCCTGCGCAGTTCCGTGGCGGATACGCCGCTGATCATCGGCGAGCACATCATCCCGATCAGTTGTTCGATTGGGTTCTGCGCCTTCCCGCCGTCACCGGCAACGCCAGAGCTGTTCAACAGCGATCAGGTCATGCGCATTGCCGACTGCCTGCTGTATGCAGTCAAGGAAAATGGTCGCGACGGCTGGATGGGTTGCCTGCGTGTGCGCGACTGGCCAGCGGATCTGCTGATCAACGAGCTGCGCAATCACTTCCTGCGCGGCAGCAGGGATGCGCGACTGACACTGGTGATGTCGGATGCGCTGCAGGCACAACTAGCCGCTCATGGCGACGCGCAGCCACCTGCCTGAACTCTGCATTGCACAGCAACGCGAAGATCGGAGCCGACCATGTACCGGTTCACGCCGAACAACACAGCGCACGACGGCATGTTGTTCGCAGGAAAGCGAACGACCACCGCCAAAACAGGATCTCGTTGACTATGGGGCAAGCGCAATCGCTCGCCGCCCCATGCTCCGACACGCGTTTACAGCCAAGCTTGCCGCAGTATCACCCTGAGCAGGTCCATGTACAGTGCGGCGTACTGCCGGACCGCGGACATTCCGTTCGCCCTGCGCGCCGTCGACGTGTGGAACGGCGCGTCCACGCAAGCGCTGTTCAGGAATAGAACTTGCGCCCACTGCTTGCGTGTTCACGCAGCAGCGTTGCCGGCGCGAAACGCTCACCGGCGTCGCGGGCATAGCGCTCAAGCTGTTCGACTACAGCCGCCGCACCGCGATTGTCGATATACCGGAACGGTCCGCCGAGGAAAGGCGGGAAACCGATACCGAAGATCGCACCGATGTCGCCGTCACGCGGCGAACGGATAATGCCGTCTTCGAGGCAGCGCACGGCTTCATTGACCATCATCAGCAGACAGCGTTCGGCGATGTCTTGCGCCGGCATGTCGCGTGTCGGCGTGACGCCGAGCAGCGTGTACACGCTGCTGTCCACTTCGCGTTTGCCTTTTGCGGCGTCATCGTAGCGGTAAAATCCGCGGCCGTTTTTCTTGCCCAGCCGCTTGTCTTCCAGCAGGCGCGAGAACACGGCCGGCGGCAACATGCGATCACCAAACGCGCGCGCCAGAATCGGTGCCACCTTGGTGCCAACATCAATGCCCACTTCGTCAAGCAGCTGGATCGGACCGAGCGGAAAGCCGAAGGTTTTCAGCGCCCGGTCGATCTTGTCGATGGCCACGCCGCTGGCCAGCAACTGGCCAGCTTCGTTCATGTAGGGCGCGAGTATGCGGTTGACGTAGAAGCCGGCCTTATCCTTGACGACGATGACCGTTTTGCCCTGGGCGCGACCGAATTGCACGGACGTGGCAATGGTTTCCGCCGAGGTTTGATCGGTAACGATGATCTCCAGCAAGGGCATTTTGTCGACCGGAGAAAAATAGTGCAGACCGATGACGTTTTCCGGCCGGCTGGCCGCCGCGGCAATGTCACTGATCGGGATCGATGAGGTATTGGTGGCGAAAATGGTGTTGGCGTGAGCGCTGGCTTCGATGTCGCGCACCATTTGTTGCTTCAGCGCCAGATCCTCGAACACCGCTTCGATGACCAGATCGACATTGCGGAAGCCGGAATAGTCTGTCGCGGTGGTCAGCAGGGCGAGCTTTTTTCCAGCCTCTGCCGCGCTCAGATAACGCTTGGCCACACGCGGCATGATGGCATCGTAAACATACTTCACGGCATGGCCGGTGCCGCGTTCATCGCGATCTTTCACCCGCACCGGCAAGCCGGCCTTGTCCAGCGTCACCAGGGCAATGCCGGCGCCCATCAGGCCACCGCCGAGCACGCCGACGTGGCGCAGTTCCCGCGCCCGGACATCGTCAGCGACAAAGCGATCTTTTTTCAGTGCGGTGGTGGCAAAGAAAATGTTCATGCATTCGCGCGCCACCGGTGTCACCACCAGCTCGCCAAAATGACGCGCCTCGGTCTCGTAACCGCTGCGCGCGCCGCTGGCGGCAACGCAATCAATGATCTTGTCCGGCGCCGGGTAATGGCCGCCGGTTTTGCGTGCCACCTGTTTGCGCGCCTGCGAGAACAGCAGCGAGCGACCGAGCGGATTGCCTTCCAGCAACACCCGCATCAGTCCTGCAGCACTGAGTAGCGACGGTGTTTTGTGCGGCTGGTTCAGCAGGCGCTCACGGCCCGCATACGGCACCAGCTTCAGTGCCCGCTGCCGCGCCGCTTTCAGCAGATGGGCGCGCGGCACCACTTCATCAACCAGGCCCATTTTCAGCGCCTGTTTCGCGCGGATGTGCTTGCCGGTCAGCATCATGTCCAGCGCGGCGGCAATGCCGACCAGTTTCGGCAAGCGCTGTGTGCCACCGCTGCCCGGCAACACGCCGAGTTGTACTTCCGGCAGACCGAGCACCGTTTTCACATCATCGCTGCAAACGCGTTCATGACAAGCCAGCGCCAGCTCCAGTCCACCGCCCAGTGCCGGACCGTGAATGGCGGCAACCAGCGGCAGATTCAGCGCCTGCAAACCAGCCAGTGCACGATGACCAGCGCGACTCAGTTCTGCGGCCTGCCCGGCCGTACTCACCGCCTTGAGCATATTGATGTCGGCACCGACGACAAAATTATCGGGCTTGCCGGACGCCAGCACCAGCGCCCTGATCGCGGCATTGCCGCGCACACTGGCCAGCACCTGTTCCAGTTCAGCGGCGAACGACGCGCGCAGGGTATTGGTGCTTTCGCCGGGTACATCCAGCGTCAGGATAGCGACGCCATCATCGGCGAGTTCGAGTCGGAAGCTGTCGGTGCTCATCAGGCTTTGCATGCAGGGTGTTCCGCGTTGTGGGCGCCGCTGCGGAGTGCTGCGCCGGTTTATGGTCTTGCGTGATCGATCAGCGAATCAACGCTGAGGCAATGCTGCCGGCTTGCGCTGCGATGACGGTCTGCGCAGTGATGACCGCAGCGCGATGTGTGCGTCGCAGCTTCAGCTGACTCTGCTTCAGCTGACTTCGAGCACCATCGCTGCACCAATGCCACCAGCGGCGCAGGCGGTCACCAGTCCGAGTCCGCCGCCGCGACGATTCAGTTCGCGCAGGGTCTGCGTGATCATGCGTGCGCCGGTGGCGGCGAACGGATGACCGTAAGCAATCGAGCCACCGTTGACGTTGAACTTGTCCATGTCGATCTCGCCAATGGCGCTGGCGCGACCCAGTTTTTCCTCGGCGAAGGCTTTGCTGGCGAACATTTTCACGTTCGACAATGTCTGTGCAGCAAACGCCTCGTGCATGTCAATCAGCGTCAGATCGGCGAGCGTGATGCCGGCCTTGTCGAGCGCGCGCGGTGTGGCATAGGACGGCCCCATCAGCATGTCGCGGTCGGCTTCGATGGCCGCAAACGCATAGGAACGCAGATAGCCGAGCACACTCAGACCCAGTTCGCGGGCACGCGATTCGCGCATCAGCAACACCGCCGCCGCACCGTCGGTAAGCGGCGTGGCGTTGGCGGCGGTGACACTGCCGTGTGCGCGATCAAAGGCCGGTTTCAGTTTTGCGTAGTTTTCCAGTTTCGAATCGCTGCGCACCACGTTGTCGCGACGCAGGGCTTCGCGGAACGGCGGCACATGCGCGGCCATCACTTCGTCATCCAGTTTGCCGTCGGCCCAGGCTTTGGCGGCCAGCGTGTGCGAGCGATGTGCCAGCGCATCCTGCGCGTCGCGGCTGATGCCGTGATCGCGCGCCATCTGCTCGGCGTTGTCACCCATGGTCAGTCCGGTGGAAAACTCGCGCACCGACGGCGGCACCGGTGCCAGATCTTTCAGCCGCAGTTTTTTCAGGATGGCAAAGCGCTCGCCCAGCGATTTGGCTTTTTGCAGATCGACCAGCGCGTTGGCGAGCTTGCGTGTCGCCTGGATGGGCACCACCGAGGCGGAGTCCGCGCCACCGGCAATGCCGATATCGATATCGCCGGCGATGATCGCTTCGGCGACTGAGGCGGCGGCCTGAAAGCTGGTGGCGCAGGCGCGCGACACGGAAAACGCATCGGTGTGCACATTCATGCCGGTACCGAGAACAATTTCGCGGGCAATGTTCGGCGCCTCCGGCAGCACCAGCACCTGGCCGAACACCACGCGATCAATCAGCTCCGGCTCGACACCACTGCGCGCCAGCAATTCGCTGACCACCATCTTGCCCATGTCCAGGGCGCTGACGCCGCGGAAATGCGTCAACTGGCGGGCGAACGGCGTGCGCAGGCCGGAGACGATGGCGATACGTTCGGGAAACAGCACCGGCCGCACGGCGCGGCGGATCGGTGTAGCGGCATTCGGCATGGAAACAGCTCCGGACGGGCGCTCCGGAACCGGAGCGCGAGTGCAGGGATTCTAGCCGTCCCGCACCGGGAAATTCAAACAAGCGTTTGATTGACTGGCGTACCCGGCACCAGCCATGAATTTTCCGGCCGAGAACCTGCCGTTTCCACGCATCTGAGCTGAACACGCGAACACGGCTGCACCGGCATGGCACGTCAGCCGGTGGCGTCCTCGCTGCCCGCCGCGCGCCGACTACACTGCAACTGTTCGGCAATGCGGCGATCTCCCGGTTTGAGACCAGACCGCCGGCCGGAGCCACTGGCCCGTCCCTGCCGCCTGTCTGCTCCAACAACATCGACAAAGACAACGACAAGACCGTGATGCAACTGGAACACCGCTGCCCCTACGCTCCGCCGGCGCGCGACCGCGCCGGCCTGTCGCCGATTTGGCGTCGCCGCCTTCTCGCCGGATTCGGTGCCGGCCTGCTGTTGATCAGTGGCGCGCTGCACGGCGCCGACACGCCGCGCTCGGTGTTTGATCTCGGTCTCGAAGAATTGATGCAGGTTGAAGTGGTATCGCCGTCGCGTCAGGCAGAGCCGCTGGCGCTGGCACCGGCGACGATGATCGTGCTCACACAGGATGATCTGCGCCAGCGCGCCTATCGCGATTTGTCGGAGATCTTTGATGATCTGCCGGGCATGGACATGTCGCGTTCGTATGGCGATACCTGGTATCGCAACCAGTGGCGCGGATTACGCAAAACCATCTCCGTTCCGTATCAGCTGCTGCTCGATGGCCAGCCGCTCAATCATCTGTATTTCAATCAGGACGAGATCATCGCCGCGCTGCCGGTGAACGCGGTCGAACGCATCGAAGTGCTCTATGGTCCGGCCGGCGTGATCTATGGCGCCAATGCCTTTGTCGGCGTGATCAATGTCATTACCCGTCACGCGACTGCGGTTGACCCCGGCCCCACAGGCGGCACATCCGGCGCCAGTCGCGTGCACGCCAGCCTGACGCGCGGCAGTTTTGATCGGCAGATCATCGATCTCTATGCACAGACACAGTACGGCGAACACCGCTTCAGCGTCGCCGCACGCCGCGATGATGGCGCACTCGACGACGACGCGCGCAGCGGCCAGCAAAGTTTTGCCGATGCGTATTACGCCGACCGCCGGCTCTGGGGCGCATTCGCCGGCAGTGCCTACGGCGGCCAGTATGATTCCACGCACCAGCACGAAGCGCTGGATCTGCGCTGGCAATGGCGCGACAGCGAAGTATCGGTCCAGCATCTGCAATTGCAGAGCGGCTACGGCAATGTCTATGCCGGCGATCTGGTGCAGAACAACGGTCGCTGGCGCGAACCGGAACTGGCGGTGAATGTTCGCCAGCGCCACCGCCATGGCAACTGGCAGGGCAGCACCCTGCTGCGCTGGCGCGAAAGCGGCGTCGGCGACGATTCCTATTTCGTCGAGGGCTACAACGTCACCGACGGCAACGGCACGATCAGACGCGTGGTGGATTTTTCCTGGTGGCAGGCGGAAAACCACAGTCTGGCGCTGAGCCACGACAGCGACTGGCAACTGACGGATCGCTGGTCATTGATCGCCGGCCTGCGCCTCGAACACAAGGATCTGCAAAAAGCCTATCGCACGCAGTTCGGACCGTCGCTGGCACCCGGCACACTGCACACGCTGGACGACTATCCGTTCCCGTCACGCCACGCCGCCGATCCGATTGCCAACAATCGCATCGACACGCGCCAGTCGGCCGTTTACGCGCAACTGCGCCATCGCGCCAGCGATGTCTGGTTCAGCGGCGATCAGCACATCGCCAGTTTCGGCTGGCGCCATGATGCGCACAGTGAATTCAGCGACGCCGATTCATTTCGCGGCAGCTATGTGATCAACAACGGCCGCTGGACAGCCAAGCTGCTGTATGGCGAATCCTTCAACGAACCGGCCGCGCGCGAGCTGTATGGCGGCTGGCGCGGCAGCGGCAATGATCCGCAACTCGATCCGGAAACCGGCGACACCACCGAGTTGCATCTCAGCTACAGCACGACGCATTACAGCGCCTGGCTTTCGGCGTGGCGCCTGCACACCGAAAACGACATCATCACCTTCAGCGGCGGCGCCACCAATCTTGGCGCCCGCGACATTCATGGCGTTGATCTGGGACTGCGCAGTCGCGTACTGAGCGGCTCTGCACTGCGCAGTGAACTCTGGCTGTACGTCTCGCACATTGACGCCAGCGAACAGCGTCCCGATGCCCACGGTCAGCGCTACGACATGCCGGTCGGCGATACCGCGGAAAACAAATGGTATGCCGGCTGGACCTGGTCACCGCGCGACACCATGAGCCTGACATTGCGCGGCCGTCACGTTACTGAACGCGACACCGTTGCCAGCAATCCGGTGGCGCGCGTGCCGGCGTACACGGTGTTCGATCTCAGCCTGCGCTGGCAGAAATTGTTCGGTGCACACGACAGCGTCACGCTGTCCGTCCTCAACCTCGGCGACCGCCAGTACAGCCATCCCGGCCTGCGCGAAGCCGGTGCCGGCAACCAGAACGGATATTTCGACGCCAATGGTGTGTGGCGCGGCAGTGGCGATTTTTTCAGCTCACTGCTGCCACAACCGGGACGCAGCATCAACCTGACGCTGTACTGGGATTACTGAAAAATTTCCGCTGTTTGCAATACCGATCAGGCACGGCGACCCTGCTCGCCCGTATGCCTCGGCAATCACAGCAGCAAACGCAAGTTGATGAGATCAGAGATCAGCGAGCGGAATTTTCTTGTCTGCAATCAACGGCCACTGCGCCGCCCTGCCCTTCGCCGGACTCAGGGCGAACGACAGGGCCGGCACGTCGTTACGCACGCATGGCGCAGCTGAGTGGTGTTGCGCAACAAGCTGACAGTTTTGCTGCATTCAACGCGCGACTGTCTGTCCGCCCTTGATCACCACTTCAACCTTTTCCAGCCGGGTCACGTCCTTGAGTACATCGCCGCTGACGGCAATGAGATCGGCATAACGACCGGTTTCAATCACGCCAACATCCTTGCTGCCCAGCGCCTCGGCAGCATTCAGTGTTGCCGACTGGATTGCCTGCAGCGGCGTCATGCCATAGCGCACCATGACCGCGAACTGCTTTGCGTTGTCACCATGCGGATAAATGCCGGCATCGGTGCCATAGACCATTTTCGCGCCGGCCTTGTGTGCCTTGCGGAAATTCTCGCGCTGCAAATCGCCAATCTCGCGATCCTTGCGCAGGTTGTCTTCCAGCACGCCGTTCTTTTTGCCTTCGGCCTGGGTGTATTCGGTGTTGTAAATGTCCATCGACAGGAAGCTGCCGTGTTTCACTGCCAGTGCTATGCCCTGGTCATCGATCAGGCTGGCGTGTTCAATGGTGTCGATGCCGGCGCGGATCGCGTCACGGATGCCGGCCGTGCCATGGGCATGGGCCGCGACTTTCAAGCCGTACATGTGCGCTTCGTCGGCGACCGCCTTCATTTCCTCGAAACGCATCTGCTGCTGGCCCGGTTCGGTATTGCGCGAGAACACACCGCCGGTGGCGCAGATCTTGATCACTTGCGCGCCGTATTTGCGCAGCTCACGCACCTGCTTGCGCGCCTCGTCCACACTGTCGGCGTTGTAGGGATTTTCCTGTTTCATCGACGGCGGAAAATACGTGGCATCGCAGTGGCCACCGGTGGCGCCGAAACTGTAGGCGGCGGTGACCACACGCGGACCGCTGATCTTGCCTTCATCAATCGCCTGACGCAGACCGACGTCATTCCAGGCATCGGCGCCGACATTGCGCACCGTGGTGAAACCGGCTTTCAGCGTGCGCTCGGCATGCGGCACAGCGAGCACACTCCAGAAGCGATCACCAAACTGCAGGCCGGTGTAACCGCCGTAGGACGGATCGCTGTCGAGATGCACATGCATGTCGATAAGGCCGGGCAACAGCGTGCGTTCACCCAGATCCAGTTCGCGATCGGCTTTCACGCCGGTCGGCTGCCGGCCATCACTCAACACGTCAGCAATGCGGCCATCGCGGATCAGCAGCACCGGCTTGTTGATCAGCTTGCCGCTGCGCACATCCAGCATTTGCGCTGCACGCAGCAACAGCGTATCGGCAAACGCCGCGTTGGCACCGGACAGGGCCGCGAACAGAACGCTGCTGGTGACCAGAACTACTGACTTGTTCATGAACAGACTCCGCAGGAGAGGACCGGGCGACAGGCGCGCCGTATTCCGGCGACGCCCTTTGCTTCAATTGGCGAGATTTCCGGCTGGCAAGGTTTCCGACTGGCAGGACTTCCGATTGGCAAGGTATCCGACAGGCTGAAGGCCGCCGCCTTCAGTCGTCAATCTCCCTTTGGTGATAGTCGACGCCATCGCGCCAGTCGAGCCAGGGCGACGCATCCTCCAGCCAGAGCATGGCGTCGGGCCGCAGACCGGGGTCCGCATCCAGCGTGGCGACACGCAGCATGGAAAAATTCTTGTTGGCGCGTTTGGCGACCAGCTGGCTGCCGCACTCGCTGCAGAACCAGCGGATTTTTCCCGGCGAGGATTCGTAGCCTTTGAGCAGCGCTTCGCCACGCAACCAGCGGAATGCACCGTCGGCAACCTTGGCGGAAGAATTGAACGCCGCCGCATGACTTTTCTGGCAGGTGCGGCAGGCACAGTGACTGACTGTTTCGAGAAAGCCATCGACTTCATAGGCGATGGCACCACATAAGCAACTACCCTTGAATGTCATTGGGAACGCCTTTTGTGCGCGGAACTTCATCTCATTAAGCCGCGTGTCCGCGTTCTGCGCCAGCCCAACGATTTACTACCGGAATGTTTCCCAACGATTTGACCCGGCGAAGCGGAATGCCTGCCCGGCAAACGGCAGGTCAGGCATTCTTCCGGAGCTGTTGGCGGACCTGTTGAACACTTCCGGCAAGGTTTACCGCGACGAAACGTCAGGCCTGCGTATCGGATTTGCGACCACGCAGCTTCATCAACCCGGCACCGATGGCGGCCGCTCCCAACAGGAACACTTTCGCAAACTTGGCAACGAACGCAAACAAGGCGGCAAACAGTCCCAGTTTTTTTGCGCCCGCGCCGAGCACCAGCGCCGCAAGACCGTATTCGGCGACGCGATCGGTTTCTGCGTTGAAATCGGTGTAGCGCTTGCCTTCATTGAACGCGAGCCCCTGCAACAGATTGTGAGCGTGCACCTTGTCGGCCGCCAACTGATTCATGCCCGTCACCAGGTTCAGGCTGAAATAGCCATCGCGTCCCAGCGCGTAGGTGTTGAAGTTGACGCCTTCGGGAGCACCCTCGGGCGCGCCTTTATCGCGCGAGCGCATCGCCCACACCAGACGGTGCGTTTCCTGAACATAGGTCGGCTTTTCTGCCCAGCCAATGATCTCCATCGGCGTCACGCCCATGCGCACACGCTCTTCATTGGCTGCCTCTGTGCCTTCGCGATAGGAGTTCAGCATGTCGTCGGCGTCCCAGTCGCGGGCGTCGTCATCCTTAATGTAACCAGCGTTCTCAAAGCGAACCACGACGAACCATTCCTCTTCACCTTGCGGGAAGACCAAACCGGCCAGATCGCTGTAATCGCCCGGATTGCCCATCGCCCGCATCAGAGCAGCCGCGTGCGGCTGGGGAATGAAAATTTTGCCCGCCTCGAGTTTCAATACTCCCTGATCTGATAGCGCGACTTCAGCCGGCCCGACCGATGCTGTCTCACGGGCCCCATCAAATATCCGCTGAATTTCGCTGACTGGCGCGACATCATCAGCATTTGCGGTTTGCGCTCCGACTTCATCGGACGCCGGAGCTGAGGTATCAGTTTCCGCCTGTACAGGTGTTTGCAGAAGTAACATGCCCATCGACAGAATCAGGGCCAATTTCCTTGCAGATACTTTCATCGTTCTCTTCCTGACTTTCCATGAAAACCGGGATGGCCCACCCATCCCGATGAAACGCCATGACATGCGCCCTGACGCCACTCTGTCCGGCGCCATCACGGCATCAAAAATCCTTGATGCAAATGGAGATCAAAACAGCGCCGGCCGCATCTTCACTACTGTTCGTAACGTGCCCACCGGCGTAAAACTTTACTCAGTCGCCGACAGCTCTGAAATCAACACTTTCAGCTCCGGCTGAAGCCTGACGCAACATCGACAGCTGCAATTTCTTATTCACGTGCGCAGATGCATCAAAAAGAAATTTCATATTTTCAGCATTGCTTCTGCCACCGCTTCGGCGATTTTGATGCCATCGACGCCGGCAGACAGAATGCCGCCGGCATAACCGGCACCTTCGCCGGCCGGAAACAGGCCGCGCACATTCAGGCTCTGGCCGTCCTCGCCACGGGTCATGCGCAGCGGCGAAGACGTGCGCGTTTCCACACCGGTGAGCACGGCGTCATGCATGTCGTAACCACGGATCTGTTTGCCGAATGCCGGCAGCGCTTCGCGCATCGCGGTGATTGCGTATTCAGGCAATGCAGCGGCGAGATCAGTCCATTTCACGCCCGGTTTGTACGAAGGCTCGACACTGGCCACCGCTGACGAAGGCCGACCGGCAAGAAAATCGCCGACCAGCTGCGCCGGCGCATCGTAATTTTCGCCGCCCAGAACAAAGGCCTGCGATTCCAGTGCGCGCTGGAAGGCAATGCCGGCAAGCGGACCGCCCGGATAGTCGTCGGGCGTGATGCCGACGACCATGCCGGCATTGGCATTGCGCTCGTTGCGCGAATACTGGCTCATGCCATTGGTCACGACGCGGTTTGCTTCCGAGGTGGCTGCCACGACCGTGCCGCCCGGACACATGCAGAAGCTGTACACCGAGCGACCGTTGCGGGCGTGGTGCACCAGCTTGTAATCAGCAGCACCGAGCAGCGGATGGCCGGCAAATTTACCGAATCGTGCTTTGTCGATCAGGGCTTGCGGATGTTCGATGCGGAAGCCAATCGAGAACGGTTTCGCTTCCATGAACACGCCGCGTTCATGGAGCATTTCAAACGTGTCGCGGGCACTGTGACCGAGCGCCATGACGACGAAATCGCTGCGCAATTGTTCGCCGCTGTGCAGTGTCACGCCACGTATCTGGCCGTTTTCGATCAGCACATCGGTGACCCGCTGGGAGAAGCGGATCTCGCCGCCCAGCGCTTCGATTTGTGCGCGCAGGTTTTCCACCATGCCGACCAGCCGGAACGTGCCGATGTGCGGTTTGCTGACGTAGAGAATTTCTTCCGGCGCGCCGGCCTTGACGAATTCGTCCAGCACTTTACGGCCAAGATGGCGCGGGTCCTTGATCTGGCTGTACAGCTTGCCATCGGAAAACGTGCCGGCACCGCCTTCGCCGAACTGCACGTTCGACTCCGGATTCAGCACGTGCTTGCGCCACAGGCCCCAAGTGTCCTTGGTGCGTTCGCGCACCGCCTTGCCGCGCTCCAGCACGATTGGCCGGAAACCCATCTGCGCAAGCACCAGCGCCGCGAAAATGCCGCAGGGTCCGAAGCCGACAATGATCGGCCGCTGCCCGGTATTGACCGGCGCCTGCGCGACAAACTTGTAGGCCAGATCCGGCGTGACGCTGACATGCGGATCACCGGCAAAGCTGTCCAGCAGCGCGGCCTCGTTATCGACCTCGATATCGACGCTGTAAATCAGCGTCAGCTGCGACTTGTTGCGGGCATCGTGGGCGCGCTTGAACACCTGCACCGCGCGCAGCGCGGCCGGCGCAATGCGCAGCTTTTTGCAGACGGCGGCGTTCAGGGCTTCGGCCGGATGGTCGATGGGCAGGCGGATTTCAGTGATGCGCAACATGCGGAGGACTCGCGTTCGGGTGCCTGGCTTTGGCACGGACGCGAAATTATCCACTTCATGACAGGTTCAGGAAAGGCACGGGAGGATTGGCGCCGCGTCCTTGCCCGCGATCACACCGGCGTTCGCACGCCATCAGGAGACGGCACATGAAACCGCTTCTATCCGGCGCCCTGACCGGTCTTGCCTTGTTGACACTCCTGTGCGGCCCGGCGGTTTACGCGGCCGGTGCCGACTGCTCCGCCGCTCAACCCTATATGGGGCCGCCGGCGCCCGCGCTGTCCATCACCCTGCCCGACGCCCGGCCGCTGTCGCCTGCGTTTCCGGAGGCCACGCGGATGGCACTCAACGATGCGCTGGCGCGGGATCGGTTGGCGGCCCGTGCGGTCGCCGTGACGGCGGCCATGGAAACGCCGCTGGGGTACTGGCAGGGACAGGCGGATGCACCGGATACAACGAAAGCCGTCCCGCGATTTTACTGGGCCAGCGCCGGCAAGCTGCTGACTGCCGTGGTCGCGCTGCAGGTGTTTGCCGAACAACAGCTTCCGCTCGATACGCCGGTCGCGCGCTGGTTTCCGGCGCTGCCAAACGCCGATCACATCACCCTTGAGCAGCTGCTCAGCCATACCGCCGGACTGGCCAGCGCCAACGAAGATCCGGCCGTGCGCGCCAGAGGTCTGGATTTGTCCGCCGACGATCACGTCCGGCTGATGCAGCAGTACGGCGCGCTGTTTTGTCCGGGCAGCAACTGGCGTTACAGCAACTCCGGGTATGTCCTGCTCGGCGCCATTGTCGAGGCGCTGGCCGAACAACCCCTGCACGAACTCATCAATCGCCGCATTGCCGCAAGGCTGCAGCTGACTTCTCTGCGGGCCATCGCTGCCGGCGCGCCGACACCGGCGGACGTTGCGCCCCTGAAACCCGCTGACGGCCAACCGCCGATCCTGCACGCGGCACATGCACGCGGCGCCGGCAATGTGGTCAGCGATGCCGGCGACATGCTGCGCGTGCTGAAAGCGCTGCTGGAAGGTGAGTTGCTGGCACAGGACGCGGTGCGCGCGCAGTTCGCAACGCTGTACCCCATGTTCAACCAGCCGATGTACTACGGCCGCGGCGTCATGGTTTACCGCCTGCCGGGCGGCGACGCGGCCGTGCCGGTGCTGTGGCTGGGTCATGGCGGCGGTACACCGGGCGGCAAAGCAATCGTCGCCTACGCGCCAGCGGAAAAAAGCTATGTCGCGGTGGCCTTGACCGGCGACGGGCCGGCCGAGGCGATTGCCTTCAGGCTGTTGCAAACCGCAACGCGTCCCTGAGCCCTGGTTGGCCAGATGACGCGCACGAAGTGGTCAACATCGCCATTCTGGCGTGTCTGCGCCCATGACAGCTGCGCTACGCAGATCGGCAATTACCTGTTTCGGCAGCGTTTTTTTTGTGGCACTGATTTTGCTGCACGGGAACCCGCGGGTTGAGCATCCGGACGCGCGGGTTGTTTGCGCATGGCACGAACATCCGCAACTGGCGCAAGGAAAAACCAAAGGGAGTGGATCATGACCGTCAACGTGCTTCATCACGCAGGGCTGGCACTGGCTGTTGCCGTGCTCGGCAGCTCGCCCGTCCGGGCAGCAGAATCGCCGGGGCCTGTTGCTTACCAACTGGAAATTCACGGCATACCGCATCTCGAGATCCGTCCGGCGATGCAGATGGAATGGATGCCGGGAGAGGACGTCGCCTCGCAACTCGAACTGCGCGTCGACGGCGAACATCTCTCAATACGTTGTCTGCATGACTGCGAAAACCTGCGTGACACCGTGCTGCATGTCGGTCTGCCGCGGATCTCGGCCGTCACCTTGCTCAATGGCGGTCGCGTCACGGCCGCGAGTGAATTCCCGGTGCAGGCCACGCTGACGGTAAACGTGCACAACGGTGGCGAACTGGACGCGCGCGCCCTGCCGGCGCTGCAGGTGCAGGCCCGGCTCAGCAACGGCGGTGATGTCCGGGTCAGCGCCTGCAACGATCTTGATGCGCGCCTGATGCAGGGCGGCCGTGTGCGCTATCGGGGGTCGCCGCGCCTGCACACGGATCTTCACAATGGCGGCGAGGTGTACGCCTTGCACAGCGAACACGTCAACGCCTGCCAGCACATGGTTGATGTCCGCGATCAGCGCCGCTACGCCACGGTCACGCTCGGCGCGCAGGAATGGTTTGCCGAGAATCTCGCCTGGCTGCCGGATGACTGTGCAACGGAGACAGCCGGCTGCGGTGTCTATGTGTACGGCCTTGACGCAACCCACCCCGGTCCGGCCCGCACATCGACGCACTACAAAACGTTTGGCGCACTCTATGACTGGCCGCGCGCGAAGATCGCCTGCCCGGCCGGATGGCGTCTGCCCAGCGATGAGGACTGGCAGGGTCTCGAACAGTTTTTCGGATTGAGCAGCGTGGAAGCAGCCAGCGGCGTCTGGCGCGGACCCGCCATCGCCGATCGTCTCAAACTCGGCGGCAACAGCGGTTTGCAAGTGCTGCTGGCCGGTTGGCGCAGCGGCGACGGGCGCTACAACTTTCAGGGCGAGCACGCCAATTTCTGGACCGCCACGCCGGCGCCGGATGATCACGCCATCGAACGCTTGATCGGCCTGCGCAAAAACCAGATCGGTCGTCACACCGGTCGCATCGAAGCGGCATTCAGTGTGCGCTGCATGCGCGACCGGGCGACGGCCTCCTGACGCACAGCCGCAGAACGGCATCAGGTGATCGGGTTGCGGTCACCTGATCACAGCAGGCTTTTCTGGGCGTCAGTTGCAGAATCCGGGCACAACGTGTTGAACCGTGCGGGGTGTTCGGGAACGAAAGCATTTCAACGCGTGTCGGAGTACGCCTTCCTGCGGGACGCTCGCTACAATGCGGCGCTTCGTGCTCAACAAGAAGAACGGTTCCATGTCTGTCCGTGTCCCTTTTTCCCATCTTGAACAGCACCTCAACCAACGCATCCTCGGCCAGCACCTGCTGGTGCGCCGGTTGCTGATCGCGCTGCTCGCCGACGGCCATTTGCTGGTTGAAGGCGCGCCGGGTCTGGCCAAGACCCGCGCCGTGAAGGCACTGGCCGACGGCATTGAAGCGGAGTTCCAGCGCATCCAGTTCACCCCCGATCTGCTGCCCGCAGATCTGACCGGCACGGAGATTTACCGGCCGCAGGACAGCAGTTTCGTGTTCCAGCGCGGGCCGCTGTTCCACTCGCTGCTGCTGGCCGACGAGATCAACCGCGCGCCGGCGAAAGTGCAGTCGGCACTGCTGGAAGCGATGGCCGAGCGCCAGATCACGGTCGGCGCCGCCACCTATAAGCTGCCGGACCTGTTCCTGGTGATGGCAACGCAAAACCCTATCGAGCAGGAAGGCACCTATCCGCTGCCGGAAGCACAGCTCGACCGTTTCCTGATGCATGTCCGCGTACCCTATCCAGATGCCGCGCACGAGCTGGCCATCCTGCGTCTGGCGCGCGGAGAAGCCGCCGAACTGCCGGCGCCGCCGAGCGAAAAACTGCCGGCCGCTGCCATCCACGCGGCGCGTCAGGAAGTGCTGGGCCTGTTCATGGACCCGGCGGTCGAGCAATACATTGTCGATCTGGTAATGGCCACCCGCGAACCGGCCGACGACGCCCTGCAACGCTGGCTGGCCTTTGGCGTCAGTCCGCGCGCGACACTGGCGCTGGATCGCTGCGCCCGTGCCCAAGCCTGGCTGGAAGGCCGTGATTTTGTTCGTCCCGATGATGTCCAGGCCATCGCCCCCGATGTGCTGCGTCACCGTCTGCTGCTGCGCTACGAAGCCGAGGCGGAAGGTATCGACGGCGACACGGTGGTGACGCGCATCCTCAACGCCGTCGCCGCGCCGTAAGGCTGCACGTCCGTCATGCCAACCCTGCCGTTCCTGTCCACGACTGCCGCCCATCAGGCACCGCACCGCGAGGGCATCGATCTGACCCTGGCCGAACTGCTGGCCAGCGCGCCGCATCGCGGCAAAGTGCAGATCCCGCGCATCGTCCGCGAGCCGCAGGAAGGCGGCCGGCCGACCAAGTTCAAGGGTCGCGGCATGAATTACGACGAGAGCCGCGACTACCAGCCGGGCGACGAGATCCGGCACATGGACTGGAAAGTCACCGCCCGCACCGGCAAACCGCACACCAAGATCTTCCGCAGCGAACGCGGCCGCAGCAGCTGGGTGGTGCTCGACCAGAGCGCCTGCCTGTTCTTTGCCACCCGCCGGGCGCTGAAAAGCGTACTCGCCGCGCGTCTGGCCGCGCAGGCGATCTGGCGCGCGCAGGCGCAGGGTGACCGCATCGGCATCGTCCGCTTTGACGACGAACAGCAACAGCTGCTGCCGCCGGTGACGCGCCGGCCGGCGATCCTGCAGGGCCTGCATCTGTTTATTGCCCATCACCAGCGCCTGCTGGCGCGTCCGCCCCGTCCGGCGGCGCCCGGTGTCGCGCTGCTCGCTGCGCTGCAAAAGCTGCAGCGTGAACTGTCGCCGGGTGCGGCGCTGACCGTCATCACGGACAGCTGGGCGCTGCAACCGGCGCAGCAAACCCTGTGGGCGCATCTGGCCCGGCACCACGAGGTGCAGCTGTACACGCTGCACGATGTCATTGAGCGCGAGCTGCCGCCGCCAGCGCTCTATGCGGTTCAGGACAGCGCTTCGGCAGCTCCCGGCAGCACGATTGCGGGCATCAACACCGGCAGCCCACGCCACATCGACACCAGCGACGCCAGCCTGCGCGGCCGCCACGCCGAAGCCTTTACCCGCCAGCTCGGCGACTGGCAGCTGTTCTGCCGCCAGCGCGGCATCCGCTGGCAGGCCATGGACACGGGCGGCGAGATCGCAGGCAATGCGCTGGCGCCGATGGGCGGCTTGGACCTGCCCGCCGCTTTTGGCGGAGGTGGGGCATGAGTCAGGCTGGCCTGCAACTGCCGCACGATTTTCTCGCCCCGCCGCCGCTGCCGCTCTGGCCGTGGGCGCCGGGCATCTGGGTGGCGCTCGGCCTGACGCTGGCACTGCTGGCGCTCACGCTCACGCTCTGGCTGCGCCGCCGCAAACGGCAACGGCCGCTGCGCCGGGCGCTGGCCCACGTCGATTTGTTGATCCCGGCGCTGCGCCATGATCCGCGCGCGCTGGCCCATGAGCTGTCGGCACTGCTGCGGCTGTTCGCCAGCCATTACCACCCTGCCGTGCAAACCCTGAGCGGCGATGCCTGGCTGGCCTGGCTGGACAGCCAACTCGACGGCGATGGCGAATCGCGCCTGTTCCGCGACGGGCCGGGCCGGGTGTTCGACCATTTCGCGCCGCAACCGCCGGAACTGGATGCCGAGGCCCTTCAGGCGTTGTGCCGGCGCTGGCTGTTGAGTTTCTTCCGGCGCCAGCAGCAGGCGGCCCGGCCGTCGCGCTGGCGGACAGGCTTTGCCCGCCGCAGCAAGGCCGCAGGAGGTGCCGGTCATGGCTGACGCCGTGTTGGGCCTTGCCGGCTTTGAATGGGGCCTGCCCTGGGCAGCACTGGCCTGGCCGCTGATCCTGCTGGTCCGTCAACGTCAGCAAGAACTGACAAACGGCAGCGATGCGGCCTTGCGCCTGCCGCTGACCGGCTGGCAACAACTGCCGGCCCAGCTGCGCCGCCAGCGCCGCCACACCCTGCCCTGGCTCTGGTGGCTGGTCTGGACGCTTCTGGTGCTGGCCGCCATGCAGCCGCGCCAGGTCGGCGAACCGCTGCAGGAGCCGCGCTCCGGCCGCGAGCTGATGCTGGCGGTGGACATTTCCGGCTCGATGGAAGCCACCGATCTGCCGCTCAACGACCGGCCGGCGACGCGCCTGCAGGTGCTGCAGATGCTGATGGGCGAGTTCATCGAGCGCCGCGTCGGCGACCGCATCGGCATGGTGCTGTTCGGCGAGCGCGCCTACCTGCAGGCGCCGCTGACCTTCGATCGCGCCACCGTCGCGCAGTTCCTGCGCGAAGCGGAGATCGGCCTCGCCGGCGCCCGGCGCACCGCCATCGGCGACGGTCTGGGTCTGGCGCTGAAACACCTGCGCGATTCCACCGCCGAGCAGCGCACGGTGCTGCTGATCACCGACGGCGCCAACAACAGCGGCGCGCTCAATCCCGATCAGGCACTGGCGCTGGCGCTGGAAATGGGTGTCCGCGTCTACACCATCGGCGTCGGCGCCGAGGCCATGGAGGTCCGCGACGGCCTGTTCGGCAGCCGTCAGGTCAATCCCTCGGCGGAGCTGGACGAAGGCCTGCTGATGAACATTGCCCAGCAGACCGGCGGCCGCTATTTCCGCGCCCGCGATGCCCGGGAAATGGCCCAGATCTACGCCGAGATGGACGCGCTGGAGCCGGCCATCAGCGATGCCGATATCGTCCGCCCGACCCGCGAACTGGCGCACTGGCCAGTCGCCGTCGCGCTGCTGCTGGCCCTGCTCTGGCTGTGGCCGCGCCGCCGCCCGGCCGCCGCTGAAGCGCCCGCGGACGCCGCGCCCCTGTCTGCACCGGCATCAACCGCAACGCCCACCGCTGCCGATACCGGCCCCGACGCTGCACCCGGAAGCCGCGCCGCATGAACGCCTTCGATGCTTTCTCGCTGGGCGCGCTCAGCCTGCTGCGCCCCTGGTGGCTGCTGGCGCTGCTGCCCTGGATCTGGGTTTGCTGGCCACGGCGCAGCCGCTTCGGCGCCGACAATCCCTGGCAGCGCGTCGTTGACCGGCACCTGCTGGCACTGCTGATGCCCGAGGCGGCAGGCGCGGGCGGCCGCCGGCCGCGGCTACCGATCTGGCTGGCGCTGACCGGCCTGCTGCTGGTGCTGGCGCTGGCCGGCCCGGCGCTGCCGCAGGCGGCGCGCGGCAGCTATGCGCGCGAAGCGGCGACCATCGTGCTGTTTGATCTCAGCCCGTCCATGCATGCCCCGGACGTGCGTCCGAGCCGGGTGGCCCGTGCCCGGCTGAAACTCATCGACTGGCTGCGTCTGGGCCGCGAAGGCGACACCGCGCTGATCGCCTATGCCGGCTCGGCGCACATCATCGTGCCGCTGTCGCGCGACGCCAAAACCCTGCTGCCGCTGGTGCAGGAGCTGGGCCCCGAGCTGATGCCGGTGGCCGGCAGCCGGCCGCTGGAGGCGGTCAAGCTGGCGCGCGAACTGCTCGCCCGTGGCGGCTATCAGGAAGGCGAGCTGCTCTGGATCACCGACGGCATCGACGCCGCCGATCTGCCCGCCCTGCAGGCCGAGCTGCAGGACGGCCGGCTGCGGCCGCATTTCCTCGCCGTCGGCACCGAGGCTGGCGCGCCGGTGACCACCGCTGATGGCGGCATGCTGCGCGACAAGCAGGGCGGCATCGTCCTCGCCCGGCTCGACACCGGCCCGCTGGAGACACTGGCATCAGCCAGCGGCGGACAGGTGCTGCTGCTGAGCAGCGACGACAGCGATCTGGCGGCGCTGGCGACGCCGCAATCGGAACAGTTCCGCCAGCGCGAACAGGCGCTGAGCGGCCAGCTGCGCCGCGACTACGGCCCCTGGCTGCTGCTGCCGGCACTGCTCTGCCTGCTGCTGGCGCTGCGGCGCGGTCCGGTCCGGCAGGTGATTTTCCGGCAACAGGACTCCCGGCGCTCAACCGGCCCACGGTCAGGCAGCCAGCCATCAACCAGCAGGCAGGCACTGGTCGGCCTGCCCGGCACGGCGCTGCTGGCCGGCCTGCTTGGCGCCGGTCTCAGTGGCGAGGCGCACGCTGACTGGCGCGACTGGTTCCGCACCCCGGATCAGCAGGGCGAAGCCCGGCTGAAAGCCGGCGACGCTGCCGGCGCCGTCGAGCGCTATGCCGATCCACAGCGCCGCGCCTATGCCCAGGCCAGGGCCGGCGACTACGCCGGTGCGGCCATCAATTTCGCCGGCACTGACAGCGCTGAAAGCCATTACAACCGCGCCAACGCCCTCGCTCTCGCCGGCCAGATCGATGACGCCCTGCTCGCCTACAACGAAGCGCTGAAACGCAACCCGCAGCTGAACGAGGCGCGCGCCAACCGCGATGCGGTGCAGGCGTTCAAAAAGCGCCAGCAGGAACAGCAGCAACAGCAGCAGAGTTCGGAACAGAACCAGAACCAGCCCGGCCAGAACGGCCAGCAGCAGCAAGGCCAGCAACCGGGCAATGGCGCGCGCAGCGAAAGCGAAGGTCAGGAGGCGCAGCAGCGCCAGTCACAGGCCGGCGACAGCGGCGGCGATCAACAACCGCCGTCGGACAATCCGCGCGACGACAGCGGCCAGTCGCAGACGCCGCAATCCGGCGATCAGGGCCAGCAGCCGCCGAAACAGGGCAGCGACCGCGCCAAAGGCGGCAACAACGACGCCCGCAACAATCCGCTCTGGCAGCAGTTGCCCGATGATCCGGGCGGCCTGCTGCGCCGCAAGATGCAACTCGAACTGATGCGCCGCCAACAACTGGCGCCGGAGGACGATCCCCGATGGTGAGTACGGCCTGCGCCCGCTTCCCTTCGTCGCTGCAACCGCGCCCCGCCGCGCCCGCGACCACTGGCCTGTTCTGGCTGCTCGCCCTGTTCGCGCTGCTGGCCAGTCTGCTGGCGCCGCCGCTGCAGGCCGAGACCACGGCCAGCCTGCAGCGCACGCGCGGCTATGTGAATGACGTCGTGCTGCTCGACATCGTCACCGACGATCTCAGCGCCGAACGTCCGGAGCTGAACCTGCCCGACGGCCTGCAGGTGCTCGGCCAGACGCACAGTTCGCGGCGCGAGATCATCAACGGCAAGGTCAGCGCCTCGCAGAGCTGGCGTTTCCGCCTGCTGCTGGCCCAGTCCGGCCACTACAAGCTGCCGAAGATCCGCGTCGGCAAGGATGAAACCGCCGAGCTGTCGCTGCTGGTGCTGGAGCCGGCCGAGAAAAACACGGCCGCCACCAGCGACGACGAGATCATTTTCGAGCACGAACTGAAACCGGAGTCAGTGGTGGTCGGCCAGCAGCTGCAACTGACCCTGCGCGTGCTGCGCCGGGTGCCGATGCGCTACGCCCGGCTCGGCCAGCCCAATCCCGGCGACAGCGCCGCCCTGCTGCACGTGGAAGACGACGTCGAATACGAAACCGAGCGCGCCGGTCATCGCTACCAGGTCACCGAACGCAATTACTTCCTGTTCCCGCAGCAGCCCGGTGCGCTGAGCATTCCGCCGCTGCTGTTCGAGGCCGACGTCCAGCGCAACGCCTCCAGCTCGTTGTTCTCGCCTTTCGATCAGGTCGAGCCGGTGCGCCTGACCGTGCACCCGAAACCGGTCGAGGTGCGCGCCGCGCCCGGCGCGGTGCCGGCCACTGGCTACCGGCTGGATGCCCGCATCGAACCGGTGCCGGACAGCTTCCGCGTCGGCGAACCGTTCACCTGGGTGATCAGCATCGAAGCCGATGGCCAGCGCGCCAGCGCCCTGCCGGCCATCGAAGCGCCCGAGCATCCGGCTTTCCGCTTCTACCCCGACAAGCCGGTCGACGAACAACTGGTCACTGCCGAAGGCGTGCGCAGCAAGCGCGTGCAACGCTTCGCGGTAATCCCGCGTCTGGCCGGCGGTCAGCAACTGCCCAATCTCGGTCTGGAAAACTGGTGGGACAGCAGCCGGCAAGTGGCCGAGCGCAGCCCGCAACCGGTGAGCCTGATCGACATCCTGCCGGCCGCCAGCGGCGGCGCGAACAAGCCCGCCGCGACGGCGAAAACCGCCGGCCGCAGCGACGACAACAGCGCCGGGGACACCCCTGACACTGCCGACCACGATGCCGAACCGGCACCGGCCGAAGACGCCGGCGTCGGCGCCCTGCTGGGCGGGCCGGCGCGTCTGTGGATGAACCTGAGTGCGGTATTCGCGCTGGCCTGGCTGCTGACGCTGGGCCTGTGGTGGAACAGCCGTCGCCGCGCCGCCCGAACCGCGTCCCTGTCCGGCGCCGCCGCCGCAGACCTCGCTGCAGATCTGGCGGACGCTCGCGCCGAACCGGCCAGTGCCCGCGCCAGCTGGCAGCAACTGCAAAACGCCTGCGCCGGTAACGATGCCGAAACCGCCGGCCGTGCCCTGCTCGACTGGGCCGCGCGGATCAGCGGCCAACGCCAGACCCTGGCCAGCCTCGCCGCCGCCTGCAGCGGCGAACTGCGCCAGACCCTGCTCGCCCTCGACCAGCTGCTGTACGGTCCACCGCCGCGTCAGTGGTCGGGATCGGCACTGGCCGCCCAGCTCGACCGCCTGCGCCAGCAGCTCAGCGGCGCGGCGCGCAGCTCCGCGCGCAAACAGGCGCAGACGGAAACAGCCGCCGGCTCTACAATGCCGGCCGCTCCGCGCCGGCCGGACGCCGCCGCCCTGTTCGATTGAGGCGCTATGGCGCTTGCTGCTGGCGCATCGCTGAATGCCGCCGGCAGCGTTCCGGGGTCAGATCGCAGGTTTGCCCCGGCTCAGCAGGCGGCGCACGCAGAACAGCGACCGTGCCTGTCCCCTGCCTGACCCTCCTGACCCCTGCAGCTGAATGCCGCACGGGAACGGACACCGGAACAGGTACCGGAACAGGCCCTGGAACCGGCTCCGGCGCCGCTTACCGAACCACTCATTGAGGAAGTCCGACATGACCCAGTCCACCGCTCCCGGCCACCTGCCGACCCTGCACGCCGTGATCTCCGGCGGCGCCAACGGTCTGGGCTTCGCCGCCGCCGAAGCACTCATCGCCCGTGGCGGCAAGGTCTGCCTGCTCGACATCAATGCCGAACAAGGCGCTGCTGCCGTCGCCAGACTGGGGCAACGTGCGCATTTCATCGCCTGCGACATCAGCAACGCCGAAGCCGTTGACGCCGCGGTCGATGCCGCCGCTGCGCACATGGGCTCGATCACGGTTTGCGTCAGCTGCGCCGGCATCCTCGGCAACGGCCGCGTGCTCGGCAAAAAAGGTCCGATGGAAGCGGCCCTCTTCCAGCGTGTCATCAACATCAATCTGGTGGGCGCCTTCCTGCTGACCAAGGCCGCTGCCCGCCACATGGCGGTCAACGCCGACATCGCCGGCCAGGATCGCGGCGTCATCGTTCACACGGCATCGATTGCCGCGTTTGAAGGCCAGCTCGGCCAGGCCGCCTACAGCGCCTCGAAAGCCGGCGTGGTCGGCATGATCCTGCCGCTGGCGCGTGAATTCGCCGCGCTGAAAATCCGCCTGATGGCGATCGCGCCCGGCATGTTCGACACCGGCATGCTCGGCGGCGTCAGCGACGAGATCCGAGCCCAGCTCTGCGCCGCCGTCCCTTACCCGCCGCGTTTTGGTACGCCGGCCGAATACGCGACTGCCGTGCTCAATGTCATCGACAACCAGATGTACAACGGCAGCGTGCTGCGTCTCGATGGCGGCGCGCGTTTGCAGTAATTCGCCGACAAATGAAACGCAGCGCACCGGTACAACTTCGTGCGCGGCGTTCACCGGCAATACCAATCCTGATCAGCTCGTTGACTCCATTTCGTTCGCCCTGAGATTCCGTGTTGCCGATCAAGAGGAGCCGGATGTTCAGGCAGTGGTGTGCCGTCCTGTCCTTCGACAGGCTCAGGACGAACGGAAGTTTTTATGGCGTGGTGGCGAGAGGAACAGCAGCCGCTGCTGCAATAACGCGTCGACTTTCGCCGTGTGAAAGCGGCTCATATTCAGCTCCATTCGCCCTCAGCTTGTCGAAGGGTGAGCGGCGAGCGGAACCGAATATTCAGGCAGCGGTGCGCCGTCCCGTCCTTCGACAGGCTCAGGACGAACGGAAGTTTTATGGCGTGGTGGCGAGAGGAATAGCAGCCGCTGCTGCAATAACGCGTCGACTTTCGCCGTGTGAAAGCGGCTCATACCTGATC
Source organism: Permianibacter sp. (assembly GCA_041913605.1). GTDB lineage: Bacteria > Pseudomonadota > Gammaproteobacteria > Enterobacterales > Permianibacteraceae > Permianibacter. Next base: position 73,718 of record JAYSEY010000002.1, on the reverse strand, counting down.
CCGTTCGCCCTGAGCTTGTCGAAGGGTGAGCGGCGAGCGGAACCGAATATTCAGACAGCGGTGCGCCGTCCTGTCCTTCGACAGGCTCAGGACGAACGGAAGGTTTATGGAGTGGTGGCGAGAGGAACAGCAGCCGCTGCTGAAATTACGCGTCGACTTTCGCAGTGTGAAAGCGGCTCATACCTGGTCCCGTTCGCCCTGAGCTTGTCGAAGGGTTGAACGGCGAGCCGCCGTCCAGAGACATCGCCTTGATCAGGAAACAAAACGGGAGGCATGCGCTCCCGTTTTGTTTCCTGCCTGAACGACACGTTCGCTTGTAAACCGTCGTGATAATTGTGCTTCAGCCCATCGCCGCATTCAGTTGCGCATACGGCATGGCTGCGGCCAGCAATTCCTGATTGTCGCCGGCATCCAGAAAACGTTTCGCCCATTCCAGACTGCGGCCGTAAGCCGATTCCGGCAGTGAGGAGCCGGCACTCAGGCGGCGCACACCCAGCGCGGCGAGTTCGGCCGGCGGCGGTGTGGTGGCGCGCAGCAAAACGTTGACTGGCATGGTGGTGCCGGCAGCAAGTGTGGCGATGTCGCTGGCCGCAGTCACGCCGGGCACAAACAGGCCACTGGCGCCGGCGTCCTGATAGCGCGTCGCACGCGCCAGCACTTCGGCATTGCGCCGCTCCGCTTCAACCAGAGAACGCAGATACACATCGGTGCGGGCATTGATGAACAGAACCACGCCCTGACGTTCCGCCTGACGGCGCGCGGCAGCGATTTTCGTGCACAACAGCTCGACACTGTTGATACCGTCTTCGATATTGATGCCGACCACACCGGCATCGATCAGCGCGGCAACCAGCGTCGCTACTTCTGCGGCGTTGTCAGAAAATCCGCCGACGATATCGACACTGACCGGCAGATCCGTGACGCGGACAATATTGCGCACCGTGGTCAGCAACAATTCGCGCGGCAGGTGATTGCCGTCACTGTAACCGTGCGACCAGGCAACACCGGCACTGGTGGTCGCCAAAGCAACCGCACCGGCCTGCGCGATCAGCCGGGCGCTGCCGGCGTCCCAGACATTGGCGAGCAGCAACAATCCCTGCTTGTGCAGCTGGTGAAACCTGTGCGCCGTGTTCGTATGCATTGCTGCGCTGGAAACGTTCATGCTGTGTGTAACTCCCTGATGGTTTTGTTGTACGGTGCATCCGGTCTTTGAAACCGATTGACGCGTGAAAAAGCACTGAGGGTTTGAATCGCGACATTCCGCGCAAGCGACGCGCCGCAAACAAGCGCCCGCGCTATTTGAGCCGTTCCAGCCGGCCCTTGCGTTTGATGAGATTCTGGTAATCCCACTGGATGTCACGCGCCTTGCCCAGCCAGCGCTGCAAGTCAGCAAGGTTGACTTGCCCGACGTCGGTGTAACGCGCTTCCGCCGCCTTGAAACTGCCTTCCTTGTGCAGATCTTCCTCGTCAAATCCCTGACCACTCCAGAACAGCAGGCGCACGCAACTTTTCAGTTTGCTGTAACCGACCACCGGATTGCCATCGAGAAACCAGACCGGATGCGCGTGCCAGATCTTGTTTTCGGCTTCAGGCAAATGCCGGTCTATTTCGGTGGCCAGCAGATCGCAGATGCGCTGATCACTGGCAGTGAGCGTGCTGTTGTAACGGGCAGTATCGGCGTGCATGTGCAGCCCTCCCTGGTGGATGCGGGAACATCGCGGCGAAGTGCCGGGCAGTTTGCGCGCAACACGCACTCGCCGGCAAAGTGAAAAGTTGTCGCACCTGTTGGCGCAGCGGAATCGGTGGCCCGACACGTCACCACCAGCAAATTCCCGCTTCTCACATTCCGCCGTCAATTCGTTCCCACGAACCGCGCCTCGTGTTCCAGCAACCAGCGTTTGCGCCACAGGCCGCCGCCGTAACCGGTCAGGGCGCCGTCGCGACCGATGATGCGGTGGCAGGGCACGACAATGCTCAGCGGATTGGCGCCGTTGGCAGTGCCGACGGCTCGGACGGCGGCGGGCTTGCCAATTGTCATGGCCAGTTCGGAATAGCTGCAGGTTTGCCCCGGCGCGATGTCGCGCAGAGCGCGCCAGACTTCCTGCTGGAATGCCGTACCGGCGGCAGCGCAGGCGATGGTTTTCAGAGCCGATAGCGCACCGGAAAAATAGTTGCCGAATGCATCACGCAAGTCTTCCGGCAGCGCTGTCGCCGGCAGTGCATCAAGCCGGTGCGCGCCATGCCGTCGCGCCTGACGCATCAGCGCATTGCGCATCCGTTCACTGCCCGCCACGCTGTCATCGTCGCGCCATTCGGCGGCGCACAGTTGCCCGTGCACATCCATCAGCAACAACAATTCACCCAGCGGCGTGTCGATGCCGGCGATCTGCAAACTGCGCTGTAGGATCTTGTCGCTCACCAACATTGGGGCACCCGTGTTCGGACGCATCGCCCGCGTATTTCTGCTGCCAAACAACACACATCACACACCACACATCGCACATCGCACATCACACATCACACACGGCGAACCGTGATTCCGCTTGCCGCTTCACGATGACCGGGGTTTTGCCGCTTTACGTGTCAGCGCCGCTTTTTTTTGGCCCGCAGGATGTTGCTCCGTTGCCGCTCCGCTGGCCGGCAGGCCCGGATCGGCCGCCCACAAATGTTGGGCGGCATAGGCGCGCCACGGTCGCCAGATTTCTGCACGGGCGATCAGTTGCGGCGGCGTCGGGCGTTCGCCGTCCCGGGCCATGGCGCGCAACAAACCGACATCGCTGGCCGGAAAGGCATCGGTTTCGCGCACTGCACGCAGGGCAATGTAGTGCGCGGTCCATTCACCAATGCCCCGGATCGCGCACAGGCGTTTCACTGTGTCATCAATACTGGCTGAAGCGCGAAACAAATCGCGATCCGCGAGCGCGGCTTCGGCCAGCGCTTTCAGCGCGTTGCGCCGCGCACCGGGCATGCCCAGCGTCGACAGATCCGCTGCCAGCAGGGCGTGCGGATCGGGGAACGCATGCGTCAGCCGATCACCACAGCCCTGTACACGCTGCGCGCACAATTGCACCAGCTGTGCGGCGAGCTTGCGCGCGGCAACGATGGTCACCTGCTGGCCGAGCACCGCGCGCACCGCCAGTTCAAAGCCATCCCAGGCGCCCGGCGCACGCAGGCCCGGACGCTGTGCGATCAGCGCCGCAAGTTGCGGATCGCGGCACAGATGCGTGTTGATGGTGTCGAGATCGGCATCAACATCGAACACGCGACGCACCCGCATCAGGATGTTCGGCAGCGCGCGCACATCGCTGAGTTGCACGCGCACCCGCAAACTGTTGCGTGCGGCGTCTTGACGCACCTCGACGCTGCCGCAGTCCGCCGCGTGACCAAAACTGCGCCGGTAATAATCCGCGCCGACTTCCTCGACACCGGCAATCGCCCGTTGCCGGAAAAAGTCCAGCAGCAGCGGCCAGTCATACGGCGGTTGGTAACGCAGGCGCACTTCCACATCGGCTGCCTGCGGATTGCCGGAGGCAGCCTGTTCATGCGTCGCTGAGTGTTTTTGTACTGAGGTTTTCGCCGTCGCCTTGCGCAATTCCCGCGGCGGCTTGCCGTACAAATCGGCAAAGGTTTCGTTGAAGCGGCGAACGCTGCCGAAACCGCTGGCCAACGCCACCTGCGCCATCGGCAGATCGGTTTCCTGGATCAGTTGTTTGGCAAGCAGCACGCGCCGCGTTTGTGCAACGGCCAGCGGCGAAGCGCCAAGATGTTGCTGGAACAGGCGGCGCAATTGCCGCTCGCCCACGCCCAGTCGTTCCGCCAGCGCCACCACGCCCGCGTCACCGGAAGCACGAGTGCGCATCGCCGGTGTATCGGTGTTTTGGCGTCCAGTATTTTGGTGTCCGGCATTTTGATCTCCGGCGCTGCATTTATCGGCGCTGTTTTCCTCTGCACCGTTTTCCGCATCCAGCGCGCCATCAGCGATCAGCGCCAGTGCGCGCGACACGGTATTGAAACTGCCGAGCCAGGCGCCGCGTGCCGGTGCGGTTTCCGGCCGGCAGCGCAGGCAGGGCCGGAAACCGGCATCTTGTGCGGCAGCCGCAGACGGAAAAAACCGGCAGTTTTCAAAACGCGCCGTGCGCGCCGGACAGATCGGCCGGCAGTAAATGCCGGTCGAGGTGACGCCGATGAAAAACCGGCCATCAAAGCGCGCATCGCGACTTTGCAGCGCGCGGTAACAGGTATCGGGATCGAGCAGGTTCATGGCGCGCAGCTTGCCACAGGGCCGTACCAATAACTGGCGGTTTTCGGACCTCGACAAGGGCGGGGCTGCCGGCGCGGAAATGTCCGGTGTCCGGCGCCAATGCCATCCCGTCAAAGCATTGTGAATTCCTGCTGGCCGGAATTTCCGTTCGTCCGGCGCGACCACACACCGGCGCGCGGTCACTGTGCTGTCTGCGTGCTCGTTTGCGCGCGCCGTCGCCCCCTGTCAGCGCGCTCAGTGGCGCGCGCTTTTCACTTCAGTCAGCGCGCTCAGTGGCGCGCTGACAGGGCCAGCCGGACCAGCTCCGGCACCGAGCTGACCTGCAGTTTTTCCATCAGGCGGGCGCGATAGACCTCGACCGTGCGCGGACTGATGCCGAGTTGTTCGCCGATTGCCTTGCTGGTCAAGCCCTCGGCGACGAGTTGCATCACTTCGCTTTCGCGCTCGGTAAGCCGCTGCAGGCGCTCGCGGGCGCTGCCGCCCTGTTGTTCCTGTTCGCGGCGCTGTTCCTCGCGCTGCATGGCTTCGCGCACGCAGGCCAGCAACACGGTTTCGTCGACCGGCTTTTCGAGAAAATCGATGGCACCGCCTTTCAGCGCCTGGCGCGCGGCGGCGACATCGCCGTGGCCGGTGATCATGACAATCGGCAGGGCCAGCTGACGTCGCGCCAGTTCCTGCTGCAGGCTCAGACCGTCCATGCCGCCGAGGCGCAGATCCAGCACCAGACAGCCATAGGTTTGCGGGCCGAGCACAGCGAGAAATTCTTCTGCCGAGGCAAAGCCGCGCACCTGCTGGCCGGACAGTTCCAGCAGCAGGCCCAGCGAATCGCGTACGGCATCATCGTCATCAATGACAAACACGGTGGCAGCAGTCATGTCGGCAAACTCATGCGGATGAGCCCTCTTCGGCAATCGGCAGGGTGAAACAGAAACGGGTGCGGCCCGGCCGCGATTCGGCCAGCACCAGCCGGCCGCCGTGCGCCTCAACCAGCGAGCGGCTGATGTTGAGACCGAGGCCCATGCCCTTGGCCTTGCCGGTGGCAAACGGCTCGAACAGCCGCGCCGCCACCAGCTCGTCTATGCCCGGTCCGGTATCGGTCACGCAGATGCGCACCTGACGATCCTGCGCCTCGGCGCTGACCACCAGCAGGCGACGCTCCGATTCGCTGCTGACGATGGCTTCCAGCGCGTTGCCGAGCAGGTTGTGCAGCACGATCTCAATCTGCACACGATCGACGCGCACGTCAGGCAGATCGGCCGGCAGATGCTCCAGCAGTTCGACGCGTTCGCTTTTCAGCCGCCGGGCCAGCGGTTCGCGCGCCTGGCTGATCAGTTCGGCAACACTGATGCGTTCGACATGCAATTCGCCGCTGCGGAAAAACCGCCGCAGGCGATGCACCACCTGACCGGCGCGACGCGCTTCGGCGGCCATTTTCTGCAGGGTGTCGGCCAGCCGCGGCGTTTCCGCCGGCAGGCGATCCAGCAGTTGCAGGCTGACCTGCGAATAGGTGCTGACCGCCGACAGCGGCTGGTTGAGCTCGTGGGCAAGACTGGAGGCCAGTTCACCGGCGGCCGCCACGCGCAGCGCATTGTGCAGTTCAGCCTCGCGCTTGAGCAGCACTTCCTGCGCACGCCGGCCCTCGGTCACGGCCATGCCCAGATACAGGCCGGTGACCGCCATCGCCAGCATCAGGAACTGGAAGGACACCAGCACATCGGCGCTCTGGCTGCGCAGCAGCAGTGCCGCGACCAGACCGAGCTGCACCAGCTGCAACACCAGACTGGCGCCGCGCAGCCCCCAACGGATGGCGGCGACGATCAGCGGCACAAACAGCAGATAGAAGAACTGGTATTCCTCGCTGCCGCTGCGGCCGAACACCATCCACAGCGCCAGGACCGCCAGCACCAGCACCACTTGCGCCGCCGGCGCGCTGGCGTTGTCGGCGAGCAGTTCGCGCCAGCGCGTGTGGCGCCAGATCAGCAGCAGGCTGGTGGTCACCACCACGCCGATCAGATCGCCAATCCAGGAATGCAGCACCACCACCGGCAGGTCGCGCCAGTGCAGGTGACCGAGCAGGGTGTGGGACCAGACAAACGCCACCGCGATCACCAGCGTTGCCGGCGTCACCACCAGCAGCAGACGGGTGAGGTCATCCCGGCCCGGGAGCCGGGCATCGAACTCCAGCCGGCGCAGCAGCGAGGCCGTCCAGGCATAGCCGAGCGGCGCCAGCAGCGACAACAGCAGGCCGGAGACGTCGCCGTGCGGCGTGCCGCGCACCAGTCCTTCCGACACCAGCGCTGCCAGCAGGGCAACAGGCAGAAAGCGATAGCCGTACCAGATAAAGGCGGCCAGCAGCAGGCCGAAATGCGGATTCCAGGGCGTGATCGCCAGTCCGGCCACCGGATGGATGTAGCTCAGGGCGTCGAGCAGCACATAGGCGATGAGGAACAGCAGGCCACGCAGCATGGTCGGGAGGGCCGGGATCGGACTGGGCACATGCTACGCCTTTGCACCCGGATTAACACGCACACATCTGCGCGTACGTATATATGCGTAATATCGCTGACTTTCGGACACACTTTTCGTGGCACAGCATATTAAGGATCGCGCGCGTAACGCCGTATTCCCGTACATGGCTGCGGCATATTGCCCGGCCAATTCATTTACATTTTGTAGCATCAAACGGCGCGACCGGCATACTGGAACTGCGAGCCACAGGAGCGCAGAGACAGATGTCCAGAGTCCCCGTCATAACCGCCGTGGTGGTGTCTGTGATGGGCCATGCACTGGTCGGATACCAGCTCATGGACCACAAACCGGCACCGCCCAAGGTGGAAGAACCACCGCTGGAGGTCGCGCTGATCGCGCCGCCACCACCGCCACCTCCCCCTCCGCCGCCGCCACCGCCGGATCAGCCACCGCCGCCGCCCCGCAAGGAGCTGCCGCCCAAGCCGAAACCGCCGGTCACGCCGCCGGAGACGCCGATCACCATCCCGCCCCAGGAGTTCGACGAAAACAAAGACTTCGAGATCGGCAAGACCGACATGACGCCGTCGCAAGACCCGCCACCGCCCGGTCCGGCCTCGGAAGGTCCGCCGGCCTACGTGAAAGGCAAACCGGTTGGCGACAACCGCAAGGCTTTCAAGTACCCGCGAGAAGCGCTGCGCGAAGGCTGGGAAGGCGAGGTCAAGCTGCGCGTTCACCTGTCGGCAAGCGGCGAAGTGCTGGACGTGGAAATCGTTCAGGGCACCCGCTTCCGCGAGCTGGATCGGGAGACACGCAAACAGGCCATGCGTTTGCAGTACACGCCGTCGATGCGCGACGGCCAGCCGGTCGAAGACTGGTTTGAACTGACCGTGGTGTGGCGCCTGACTGGCGAAACCTCGCTGGACCTGTAAGTCCGCCGGTTTCACCCGTTCGCCATACAGAACAAAGAAATTTTCGAGTTTTGCTGAGGAGCAACTGCAATGAACCTGATGCTGGTATTTGAACAGGGCGACCCGGTCCTGGTGACCACTTTCATGCTGCTGGTCGGCATGTCCATCGCAACCTGGTTTGTGATTGTCCTGCGCGGCTGGATGTTCCTGAGCACACGCAGCTCCATCAAGCGCGACGTGACCACTTTCTGGAAGAGCAAAAACCTGGCCGATGCCCGTAAGGCCACGGAAAAAAGCCAGACGCCGATTGCGCGCATGGCACGCAGCGGTTTCAAGGCCCTGGACGAGTTTCATGATCAGGAACAGACCTTCGCCGAGGCCTGCGGTTACGACGATTTTCTGGTGCGCAACATCCGCAATTCACTGACCCACGAAACCGCCCGCCTCGACGCCGGCCTGACCGTGCTCGCCTCGATCGGTTCGACGGCGCCGTTCATCGGCCTGTTCGGCACGGTGTGGGGCATTTATCACGCGCTGCTGAACATCGCCGCGTCCGGTTCTGCAGACATCGCCATCGTTGCCGGGCCGATGGGCGAAGCGCTGGTCGCCACCGCCTTCGGTCTGTTCGCCGCGATCCCCGCCGTGCTCGCCTACAACGCCTTCGTGCGCGGCAACAAGGTGGTGTCGAATCATCTCGACAATTTCGCGCACGACCTGCACCACTCGCTGCTGGCCGCTGGCCGCAAATAATCCGCTGCGCGATGCGGACCGGCCGGCATGAACACGCAACGCCTGCCCGGTCCGCCCCGGCGAAACAGGAGCGCAACCATGGCTTTTGGCAGTTTTGAAAAAGGCGCGCAGGCGCCGATGAATGAAATCAACACCACACCGCTGGTCGACGTGATGCTGGTGTTGCTGGTGGTGTTCATCCTGATCACACCGGTGGTCACACACTCGGTGAAAGTCGATCTGCCGGATGCCACCAGCACGCCGAACCAGGACAAGAAAGAAACCATCACCCTGGCCATCAACGGCAACGGTGAAGCGTTCTGGAACGACGAAGCGGTATCGGATGACGAATTGATGCGCCGTCTCGAAGCCGCAGGCCGCATTCCCGATGTCGAACTGCATATCCGCGCCGACAAGGAAGTGAAGTACGAACGTCTGGCAACCATCATGTCGGCCGCGCAATTCAACGGTGTCCTGAAACTGGGCTTCGTGACCGAACCGGTGCGCCAATAAGCGCACAACCCGTGTTTGAAATGGCGCCGCAGCGCCGCGTCAGACGCCCGTGTCCGGCTGCACTCCCCCCAGAGTACGGCGGCCGGACACGGCCCCTTGGTGAAGGACGGCCACGTTGGCGATCCCGTTCCCAATCGGTACGTGATTGTTCGCCGCGATGCCCGTCATCACCGCAGATTTTTCCGAGGCCCATGCCATGCAACGCAAGCCTGCCCTGAAGCTGTTTTTCCCGCTCGCCGCCCTGTCGTTGGCGCTGCTGTCTGCACAAGCGGCAACGGCGTTTGCCAGCGAAAACCTGCCGGCCACCCGGCTGACATCCGCCTGCCCGCAGATCACCGTCAATCCGGCGCCGGCGCAGAGTGACGACAAAAAGAAAAAAGCACCGCAGCTCGAAGAAAAATCCATCAAGGTCTATCAGAAGGCGCGCAAGGCCGTTGAAGAACAAGACTTCGCCGCCGCCCGCGATTTGCTGGTGCCGGCGGTCGAATCAGCACGCAAGCCGGCCGACAAAGCCTTGCTCAGCAGCCTGCTCGGTTACGCCCATGCCCAGCTGGATGACTATGAACATGCCGCGCTCGCCACGCGCGCCGCCATCGACAGCAAAGGCCTGCAGGATGCGGAGCTCGCCGCCGCCTGGCAGAACCTCGCCGCCTACTACACCAATCTTGAAAAACACGAACAGACGCTTGAAGCCATCGACAGCTATCTGCAGTCCGGCCAGCCAGTGCGCCCCGAGCTGCTGGTCGTCAAAGCCAGCACGCTGAACAAGCTGGATCGTCAGGCCGACGCCGTCTGCCCGCTGTACAGCGCCATTCTCGCCAGCGCCGAACCGAAACCGGACTGGCTGAAACTGCTCATGCAATTGCACTACAACAACGACGATCTCGACGGCGCCGCCGCAGTACAACAGGCCATCATCGCCCGCGAGCCGAATGACGGCACGCACGTTGTGCAACTGGCCAACATCTATCTGCGCGCCGGCAAAACCGCCGAAGCGTTCGCCCTGCTGAGCGATGCCTGGAACAAGGGTCTGCTGAAAAAAGACAAGGACATCCGCAATCTGGCGACCATGTACTGGAACAACGCCGAATACGAAAAGACCGCCGACATTCTCAAACAGGGCATCGACCTCGGCATCCTGCCGAACAACGATCAGATCTGGAAAAACATCGCCCAGGCCTGGAAACAGGTCGGCAACACCGACAAGGCCGCGCACGCTTACGGCGAAGCGGCAAAAACCGCAGCGACCGGCGAGCTGGCACTGATCCAGGGTGAGTTGCTGTCGGAACTGAAACGCTGGCCGGAAGCGGCTGCCGCGTATCAACACGCACTGGCAAAAGGTGGACTCGGCAAAAACGAGGGCCACACCTATCTGGTGCTCGGTTACGCGCAATTCCGCAACAGCGAATTCAAACCGGCGCTGCAAAACCTGCAGAAAGCCGCGACCTATCCGGAGAAAAAAGCCGAAGCCCAGGCGGTGATCCAGCAGGTCAAAGCCAACATGTAATGCGCCGTATCGCGTCCTCGCCACAAGATTCCGGATCGCCGCGCGGCGGCGTCCGGAATGACAGGACCTTTCCCCTCGCTTCCTTTTCTCCCCTCGTTTCCTTTTCTCCCTTCGTTTCCTGCTCTCTCTTCTTTCTCTTCTTTCTGTTCTTTCTGTTCTTACTGTGCTTTTTGTTTTTGTTCCTGCCCCCCACCTGTCATTCCGGCCGCAGAGCCGGAATCTCCGGCAGGAAACTTTCCGTACCGCTCACATGAAACGCGCGCATCCCGCTGAGCGGGACTCCGCATCGCCGGCATTGACGCCGCCCCTTGCGCAGCCTCGCCCCGGCAATGCGCCGTCCGGAAACCGCGAGAAATTTGCCCGCGCTTGTGCTTAGCCCCTAGAGTGCCGGCTCCGACAACTGCCACGGAGCCCACCGTGAAACCGACCTCACCCGCCCTGCCCCTCGCCCTGATGCTGGTCAGCCTGCTTGCCGGCTGCAATCGTAGTGACAGCGACAGCGCTGCCGCCACAGACAACACGACCACTACCAGCGCATTGGCTGACAGTTATGTGCTGCACAACATCACCGGCTACACGCCGACTGCAGACGGCGGCACGCAGCGCTTCAGCGCGCTGTGGGTGGAAAACGGCCGGATCAAGGCTGTCGGCGATGCGGCGCTGAAAGATCAGTTGCCGGCCGCACAGCAACGCGACGGTGGCGGCAAGTTTGTTTTGCCGGGTTTGATCGACGCGCACGGTCATGTGCTCGGCCTCGGCATCGAACAGATGCAAGTGGATCTGCGCGGCACGCAAACGCTGGACGAAGCGCTGCAGCGGGTGCGCGACTTCGCGGCCAAGCATCCGGATGCGCCGTGGATTGAAGGTCGCGGCTGGAACCAGGTGTTGTGGCCGGGCAAAGCGTTTCCGACCGCCAGCGATCTGGATCGCGCCGTCGCTGATCGGCCGGTGTTCCTGTCGCGCGTCGATGGTCACGCCGGCTGGGCCAACAGCAAGGCGCTGCAACTGGCCGGCATCGATCAGCAGACCGCTGATCCGGTCGGCGGACAGATCCTGCGCAACGAAAAAGGTGAAGCCAGCGGCGTGTTCATCGACATGGCCATGGGACTGATCGAACAACACATTCCGGGCATGGACGATGCGCGTCGCCGCGAAGCACTGAGCGTGGCCATGCAGAAGCTCGCCGCGCAGGGCATTACCGGTGTTCACGATGCCGGCGTTGGTCGCGCCGAATTCGCCCAGTACGAAACGCTGGCGAAAAGCGGCGCCATGCCGATCCGCATTTACGCGATGGCGTCCGGCGGCGAGAAAGACGCGCGCGACTGGCTGAAAGAAGGCCCGAAAGCCGATCTCTACAACGACTTCCTGTCGCTGCGTTCGGTGAAACTCTATGCCGACGGCGCGCTCGGCAGTCGCGGCGCGGCGCTGCATGCCGACTACAGCGATCAGCACGGCAACAAGGGCCTGTTCATCATTCCGCCCAAGGATCTCACCGACTACGTGCACTACGCCGCCACGCTCGGCTGGCAGGTCAACGTGCACGCCATCGGTGATGCCGCCAACACGCTGGTGCTGGACAGCTTCGCGGCGTTACAGGCGCCGAATGACGCGCACACCAAACGGCACCGCGTCGAACATGCGCAGGTGGTGGCGCTGAACGACATTCCGCGCTTCAAGCAACTGGGCGTCATCGCCTCGATGCAACCGACCCATGCGACTTCGGACATGAACATGGCCGAAGCCCGCGTCGGCGCCGAACGCATCAAGGGCGCCTATGCCTGGCACACGTTCCGCGAGCACGGTGTGGTCATCGCTGCCGGCTCGGATTTCCCGGTCGAACTGTCGAGTCCCTTCCTCGGTCTCTATGCCGCCGTCACCCGTGAAGACAGCGCCGGCCAACCGCCGGGCGGCTGGTATCCGAACGAAAAACTCACCCGCGAAGAAGCCCTGCGCGCCTTCACCCTCGATGCCGCCTACGCCGCCCATCAGGAACAAAAACTCGGCAGCCTCGAAGCCGGCAAATGGGCCGACTACATCGTCGTCGACCGCGACTACTTCCAGATCCCGCAAGCCGAGATCGACGACATCAAGGTGCTGGAAACCGTGGTCGGCGGGAAAACGGTAACGGGCGGAAACAGCGGAGCAGGCAGCGCAACCGTTCCGTAAAAACTGTCGATAGCGTGAGTAGGTTGATCCCGGCCCGCAGGCGATGCACTTGCGTCGCATCGCCTGACCCGGGCGAGGCCTGATGCGCAAACTGCAAAGTAAAAAGGGGCGGTCACTGACCGCCCCTTTTTTTGTCGCCATCGCTGCGTGGGTTGTCTCCGGGCCAACTCCGGAAATCACTGCAGGGCGCACCGGAGGAGCCGCTACAGACAGCACTGCCGCGATCCTGATTCGCGCGGCGCGCGCGTCCGTCAGGTGGCCGACGCTTCCAGCCCCATGCGCGTCAACGCCTCCAGCACTTCGCCGCTGTGCCGGTCCATGTCGTCGAGCGCGGTTTGCGCCTGCTGCCATTGATTGCTGCGCGCCGCCTGTACGGCGCGACGGCCGGCGAGATGGAACTGTTCGTGGCAGCTTTCCAGTTCGCGAAACGTCGGCGTACGGGCGAAGCGTTTTTGGCCTTCGCCTTCGCGCAGCCAGCGTCCCAAGCGGCAATGCAGGTGATCGCTGACCTCGCCTTGTCCGTCCAGGCATTGGCGCCAGACATCGACCTTGAACACGATGTGATCGATTTTCGCGGTACGCAGGAAGCTGTCCAGCGCGGTGCGGCTGATCACATCCTGCATGCCGGCCGACAGATCGACCACTTCCGCCACCGAGCCCTGCACGCCACGCGTCACCCCGGCGATTTGCGCCAGCCCTTCCTGCAGGCCGGTGATGGCGTCGCGCGCGGCGCTGGAATCGGTGCCGATGATTTGCACCAGCTGTGCGATCTCGCGGGCTGCTTCGGCCGCCTTGCGCGCCAGGGTGCGCACTTCGTCCGCGACCACGGCAAAGCCGCGACCGTGATCACCGGCGCGCGCGGCTTCGATCGCTGCATTCAGCGCCAGCAGGTTGGTTTGCTCGGCGACTTCGTTGATGACGTTGACGAAACGCTCGATGGCCGCCGTGCTGTCTCCGAGCTGGGTAATGGTCTGCACACTCTGGCCGGCCTGCGAGTGGATGGCATCGACACGGCTGAATACGGTTTCCAGCTCGCTGCGGGTACTGGCGAAAATGCCCGAGGATTGCGCCAGTCGCTGGCGCTGATCGTCCAGTTCGGCAGCTTTTTCGGCGCTGCCGCCCTGTACCTGGGTCAGTTCGCGATGGACGCCGACGGCGTGTTGCAGCAAGCGTTCCTGTTGTGCCCAGCGCGCGCGCCACAGGGCGCTTTCCTGTTCGGCCGCCTGCTGCGCATGGAATGCGCTCTGCAATTGCTCACGCAGAGCCTGCTGTTCGCGCCGCAGCGTCACGTTCTCGTTTTGCAGCTGCGCATGACGCGCAGCAGATACCCATCCGAACACCTTCGATCACCCCCGGTCAGCCTGTGTGACTGTTCCGGGGCCGCGCGCGGCGCATCGGCTCGGGGTCGGCGGCGGCCTGACCCGTCTCGCCTGCCCCGTCCCGGACAGCGTCGCTGTATCGGCGGTTGCGGCCAAAACTTGTGCGCCCGTTCGCATTTTTGGCCGGCGGAAAGGAAAAACCCCGCGCGGCCGGATCGGCTGGCGATCACGGCGGAGCGGGGTGGAGGTCGGACGCGGCGTTTGATTCCGGTGTTGGTGCCAGGGCAGGCGCCGCTGTCCGGGTTCAGACGGGCCGTTACCCGGCCGGGTGGTTCAGTCCTTGCCGCCGGCGCAGGCCGTGGCACAGGCCGGCGCGCCGCACGATGCGGCCGGGGCGCTGTCAGCACTAACGGCATTGCCGGTCGGACTGGCGGCGCCGTGCTTTTTCTTGTCACCGCGAAAGTCGGTGACGTACCAGCCTGCGCCCTTGAGCTGGAAGCCGGCCGCCGAGATCAGGCGCTTCAGTTGTGGCGTGTTGCAGGCCGGGCAGTCCGTCAGTTCCGGGTCGGACATCTTCTGGAGCTTCTCCAGATCGTGGCCGCAACCTTCGCAACGGTATTCGTAAATCGGCATGTGGACACCTCAACAAGGGAGAAAACACAGCAGCATGCAGTCCGCCAGATGCGGGCGGGGCGCGGATTTTAAAGGCCCGGCCGCTGGCTGAAAAGTGTGCATCTGGCCGGAAGCCGGCGCCGGCCTGCTAGAATCGCCGCCCCGGTCTCGACTTGATGATCGACTTCACTTTGGCAGCCCGCGCCAACGCAGGCCGCCCCTGACTCCCGAAGGACTGCTTTCCGATGCGCCTGTCCCGTTACCCGCTGTGCACCCTGCGTGAAACGCCCAATGACGCCGAGCTCGTCAGCCACCAGCTGATGCTGCGCGCCGGCCTGATCCGCAAACTCGCTTCGGGTCTTTACACCTGGCTGCCAACCGGTCTGCGCGTGCTGCGCAAGGTCGAGGCCATTGTCCGCGACGAAATGAACAAATCCGGCGCCTTCGAAACGCTGATGCCGATGGTGCAGCCGGCCGAGCTGTGGGAAGAATCCGGCCGCTGGGGCAAGTTCGGCCCGGAACTGCTGCGTCTCAGTGATCGCAAAAACGCTGCCTTCTGCCTCGGCCCGACGCACGAAGAAGTGATCACTGATCTGGTGCGCAACGAAGTGCGCTCCTACAAGCAGCTGCCGCTGAACCTGTACCAGATCCAGACCAAATTCCGCGACGAAGTGCGGCCGCGTTTCGGCGTCATGCGCGCCCGCGAATTCCTGATGAAGGACGCCTACTCCTTCCACGCCGACGAAGCCTCGCTGAACGCCACCTACGAGGTCATGTACAAGACCTACAGCGCCATTTTCACGCGCATTGGTCTCGACTTCCGCGCCGTGCAGGCCGACACCGGTGCCATCGGCGGCAGCAATTCGCATGAGTTCCAGGTGCTCGCCGATTCCGGCGAAGACGCCATCGCCATTTCCTCGGCCTCCGACTACGCCGCCAACATCGAACTGGCCAGCGCTCTGCCGCCGTCCGGCTCGCGTCCGGCGGCCAGCAAGGCGCTGGAAAAAGTTGCCACGCCGGGCGTGAAAAGCATTGCCGAAGTCGCCGCGCATTTCGCTGTCGCCGCAACGCAGACAGTGAAAACGCTGATCGTCGAAGGCGCCGGCAAAGATCCCGACACGCGGCCGCTGGTGGCTTTCGTGCTGCGCGGCGATCACGAGCTGAATCTCATCAAGGCCGCCAAGCTGCCGCTGCTCGGCGGCGAAGCGTTGCTGGCCCCGGATGCCGTGATCAAGGAAAAACTCGGCTGCTCGCCGGGCAGCATCGGCCCGGTCGGCCTGAACATTCCGGTGATCGTTGATCGCGATGCCGCCGTGCTCGCCGATTTCATTGCCGGCGCCAATGCCGACGGTTTCCACTACACCGGCGTCAATTTTGATCGCGATGTCACGGTCAGCGAAGTGCGCGATGTCCGCAACGTTGTCGAAGGTGATCGCGCCATCGACGGTGAAGGCCGCATCAGCATTCGTCGCGGCATCGAAGTCGGCCACATCTTCGCGCTCGGCACGCGTTACTCGGCAGCGATGAACGCCACCGTACTCGACGAGCAGGGCCAGAAAGTGGTCATGCCGATGGGCTGCTATGGTATTGGTGTGTCGCGCATCGTCGCGGCCACCATCGAGCAGCACCACGATGACAAGGGCATCTGCTGGCCGGTGTCCATCGCCCCCTGGCACGTGGTGCTGATCCCGATGAACCTGCACCGCTCGGAAGCGGTGCAAGCCGAAGCCGAACGCCTGTACGCCGCACTGTCGGCGGCCGGCATCGATGTACTGATGGATGATCGCGGCGAACGTGCCGGCGTGATGTTTGCCGACGCCGAGCTGCTCGGCATTCCTTACCGTATCGTCATCGGCGAGCGTGGCCTTGCCGAAGGCAAACTGGAGTTCAAGCGTCGTCGTGATGTCGAAGCGCAACATGTCGAAAAAGACGCCCTGCTCGCCCAGCTGCTCGCCGAACTGCGCAGCTGAGCCGGCGGCCCGCCGCGTTCGCCCGCAACGCCTGTTGACGGGCGGCGCCCTGCTGGCCGTTTGCCTGTTCCTGTTGTGGCCGTCGGCGCCTGTGCTGGCGGCCACCCAGGAACGTCCCGATCCGGAACTGCGCGCGCTGCTCAAGCAGGCGATCACGCAGCAACACTATTTTCAGGACAAGTTCGACGCCGAAGTCTGGATGGTCGACATGGCCGGCCGCCTGTCAAAACGCGCGCCGCATATTCCCGCCGACGAACGTGTGCAGATCCTGCAGATCGTCCATCGCACCGCCAGCGAATACGGACTGAATCCGCAGATGGTGCTGGCGCTGATCGAAGTGGAAAGCAATTTTGATCGCTTCGCCTTGTCGAAAGCCGGTGCCCGCGGCCTGATGCAGGTAATGCCGTTCTGGCGCGAAGAGATCGGCCGCAAGGACGACAACCTGTTCGACATCGCCACCAATGTCCGCTACGGCTGCGCGATCCTGAAGCTGTATCTGGAACGGGAAAAGAAAGCCTGGGCGCCGGCGCTGTCGCGCTACAACGGCAGCTACGGTCAGGGCTGGTATCCCAGCCGCGTGTTCAACGCCTTCCACCAGCGCTGGTTTGTCCGGGAAGATCGCCGCGCCGCCAGTGCCGGCACAGCTGCCGGATCACAGACCGGAACCGGCACCAGCCGCACCTCACCCGCACGCGCCGCTGCTGTCGGCGCCACCGGCACCCTGCGCACCGCTGAACGCTGAAGCGCAAACACGTGCCTGTACCGACTGCTGTCCGTACACCGGAAAATCTTCGCGGCGCCAGTGCCGGCGTTTTAAACGCCCTGCCGCCCGCCATGAATGACCAGCGCGCCAACGAAAACAGATCACGTTCGTAATGCCGCCTTCTTCCGCTCGCAATGCCCCCTCCTCCGGCACTGCGCGCCGCCTGTTCCCGCAAGGGGAGAAAGCAAGACTCACTCGCCGATATCAGGAAACGCCCTGCTTCCCCTCTTCAGTGAGGAGGCGACAGAGGGGTGTTCGAATTACGCGACGCGCGCCGTACACACAACACCGGCATTCCAACCTTCACCCGGGATTATTTTTCCTGCCCGACCACTGTCGTCGTTGCTGACACCTATACTGCCGACAATGCAGACAAAACAATAATTCGCGGCGGCACATGAACAACGCTCCTGATCACTCCCGCACTGCACTGGTGTTGTCCGGCGGCGGTGCACGCGCGGCCTATCAGGTCGGCGTGATGAAAGCCGTGACCGAACTGCTGCCGGATCAGAAAACCTCGCCTTTCGGCATCATCTGCGGCACCTCGGCCGGCGCCATCAACGCCACGGTGATGGCCTGTTACGCCTCGCGTTTCCGCATCGGCATGCGCCGTCTCGAACACGTCTGGGCAAACTTTCACGTCGATCAGATTTACCGTTCCGATTTCCTCGGCATGAGCGCCAACAGCCTGCGCTGGCTCAGCTCGCTGTTCCGTTCGCGGCGTTCACCGGTACCGAAACTGTCACTGCTGGACAGCGCACCACTGCGTGAACTGCTGGCCAAGGTCGTGCCGTTCAACGAACTGGCCGGCGCCATCAACGCCGGCCATCTGTACGCGCTGTCGGTCACCTGCTCCGGTTACAACTCCGGCGAGTCAGTGAGTTTTTTCGAAGGTCATCCGGAACTGGAAACCTGGCGCCGTTACCGGCGTGCAGGCGCGCGCACACGCATCGGACTCGAACACCTGATGGCCTCCAGCGCGATTCCGCTGGTGTTTCCGGCTGTACGCATCAACCGCGAATATTTCGGCGATGGCTCGGTGCGCTTTCTGGCGCCGATCAGTCCGGCGCTGCATCTGGGCGCCAACAAGGTGATGATCATCGGCGTCGATCCGGTGCGCAATCAGGAACACGGCCGCGTCCAGGCGCAGGACTATCCGACCATCGCCGAGATCGCCGGTCATGTCATGGACAGCGTGTTCATTGATTCGCTGGACAGCGACATGGAACGCCTGCAGCGCATCAACCGCACACTGGAACGGCTGCCGGAAGCGACGCTGCGGCAGGCCGGCATTCCGCTGCGGCCCATCAAGACACTGGTGATTGCCCCGAGCCAGGATCTGGCGCCGATGTCCGGCCGCCATGCCCGCAGCCTGCCGAAAGTGGCGCGCTTCTTTTTCCGCCGCGTCGGCATCAGCAGCCGCAAGGGTTCGACGGTCTTGTCCTATCTGCTGTTCGAGTCCGGCTTCACACGCGAGCTCATCGAGCTCGGCTACGGCGACGCCATGCGCCAGCGCGACGAGATCCTGGCCTTTTTTCAGGCGCCACTCCCGCCCTGCCCGCCAAGCGTCTAGACTCGCGGGGGACTGTCAAAAAACCGAAGCGCCGAATGACTGACGTCGTCGAACTGCTCAGCCTGCATACCGAACTGACCGCCCTGCGCCGCCGCGCCGAGCGTCTCGAACGTATCGCCCAGCGCCGCCGCCATTCGGCGACGCTGCAATCGGCGCTGTACCGCATTGCCGACATCACCGCCGCGGACATCCCCATGCAGGCCTTCTTTCAGGCCCTGCACGACATCGTCCGGCAACTGATGTACGCGGAAAATTTCTATATCGCCCTGCTCGACGAAGGCGGCGCCAGTTTCAGCATGGCCTACTTCTGCGACACCGTGGACGACATTGCCACCGCCGATCTGCAGCGCATTCCGGTGTCCAACCTGCGCGGCACGCTCACCGGTTATGTGCTGCGCACCGGCGAAGCCCAGTTGCTGAATCTGGAAACCATGCAGGCGCTGAAAGAAGCCGGCGAGATCGCCGACATCGGCGCCCAGTGCCGCGAATGGCTCGGCTGCCCGCTGCGCATCGGCAACCGCGTCATCGGCGTGATGGCGGTGCAAACCTACGACCCGGACATTCACCTGCATCGCAGTGATCGCAAACTGCTGCAATTCGTCTCGCGCCACATCGCCACCGCGCTGGAGCGGCGCCAGAAAGATGAGCAACTGGCGGCCGCCAAGCGCGATCTGGAACTGCGTGTCGAAGAGCGCACGCATGAACTGCGCGCCGCACTGGATCAGCTGCAGCACGAAGTCGATGAACACAGTCGCAGTGAAGCCGTGCGCGCCGCCTGTTACACCATCGCTGAATGCAGTTTTGAATCCGGCGATCTGAACGAATTTTTCGCCGCCATCCATCGCATCGTTGCCAGCCTGATGGATGCCCGCAACCTGTTCATCGCGCTTTACGACCGGCGCACGCGCATCCTGTCGTTCCCCTATGAAGTCGATGAGCACACCACGCCGCCGCAGCCGGAAGAACTCAGCCCCGAGCAGCTGGCGGCGTCACCGTTTTTTGTTGCCCGCGTGATCAGCAAGCGTCAGCCGGTATTGCTGAACCGCGCGCAGATCCGCGCCACCGGCCGCACCGACGAACATCTCGCCACCGCCTGGCTGGGCGTGCCGCTGCTGGTCGACAACGACATGACCGGCGCGCTGGTAGTGCAGAGTTATGACGAGCACGGCCAGTTCAGCAGCGCCGACGCCGAACTGCTGGCCTTCGTGTCCACGCACATCGCGGCAGCACTGAAACGCCGCCACGATGCCGACGATCTGCGCGCCGCGCACGATGAATTGCGGCGCATCAACGATGATCTGGAACAACGCATCGAAGAGCGTACACAAGCGCTGTCGGCCACCAATCGCGTGCTCGAGCAATTGCTCGAGCAGCGCAAGGCAATCGCCGACAAACTCGCCCACGACGCCTATCACGATGCGCTCACCGGCCTGCCCAATCGCGCCCTGCTGCGCGAGCGGCTGGACAACACCATCAAGCGCAGCCAGCGCATCGACGGCATCAGTTATGCGCTGCTGTTTCTCGATCTGGATCGCTTCAAAATCATCAACGACAGTCTCGGTCATCTGGTCGGTGATCGCCTGCTCACCGAAGTCAGCCAGCGCCTGCTGCAATGCGTGCGGCCCGGCGACACGGTGGCCCGGCTGGGCGGTGACGAATTCTGCATCCTGCTCGACGGCATCAGCGACATTGATGCCATCGAGCAGGTTGCCGAACGCATCCTGCAACGCATCGCCGCGCCCTATATGCTCGGCGAAAATCGCGTGTACACCAGCACCAGCATCGGCATCGCGCTGTCGAACAAGGAACACACGCGCGGCGATTTGCTGTTGCGCGACGCCGACGCGGCCATGTACGAAGCCAAATCGCAGGGCAAGAACCGTTTCTGTTTCTTCGACCCGCGCATGCACCAGGATGTGCTGGATCGCCTGAAACTGGAGTCGGAACTGCGCCACGCCGTCAGTCGCGGCGAGATCCAGGTGTACTACCAGCCCATCTACGAATTGCGCAGCGGCACGCTGCGCGCGTTCGAGGCGCTGGCGCGCTGGATCAGTCCGACGCTGGGCACCATCAGTCCGGTGATGTTCATTCCGCTGGCGGAAGAAACCGGCCTCATCGACGACATCGGCCGTCATGTGCTGCGCGTGGCCGCGCAGCAGATCAGCGACTGGAAACTACTCAGCGGACGCGAGCGGCTCGCGGTCAGCGTCAACCTCAGCGGCCGGCAACTGGCGCAACCGGATTTCCTGCCCTTCGTTGCCGGCGTGCTGAAAGAATTTTCCCTGCCGGCGCAATCGCTGAAACTGGAAATCACCGAAAGCCTGCTGATCCACAATTTCGACGCCGCGCAGGCTTTCCTGCGCGAACTGCAGGCGATGCACATCGAGATCCTGCTCGATGATTTCGGCACCGGTTACTCGTCGCTGAACTACCTGCACCAGTTCCCGCTCGACACGGTGAAAATTGATCGCGAATTCGTCCAGCGCATCGGCGAGCACGACAAGAGCCGCGCCATCATGCAGGGCATACGCCAGCTCGCCCATCAGCTCGGCCTGTCGCTGGTTGCCGAAGGTGTGGAAACACGCGAACAACTGCAAATCCTCCAGGCTTTGCAGTTCGAATACGGTCAGGGCTATCTGTTCGGCGCGCCAATGCCGGCCGAAAAAGCCGTCGCGCTGCTCGCTGATGACGCGCATCCGGCGTTTGCGAAAGCCGCGCAGACCGCTCAGACCGCTGACGGGTAACGGCTGAAAAATCCCCGCGGGAGGACGTATGGGCGGCATCGTTGTACTGATCACATACCGGTCACTGCCACAACAGGTGGACACCGCCAAACGCGCCATCAGTGAACTTGTCGCCACCGTTCTGGCCAACGAACCGGCTTGCGGTGGCATCACCCTGCTGCAGGACGCGGCAGAACCGTCGCGTTTCACACTCGTCGAGCATTGGCCCAGTCAGGACGCTTTTCTGGGGCCGCACATGACACAACCGCACATCCAGAATTTCATCAGCAGCGCGAGCGCATTTCTCGCCGGTCCGCCGGACATCGCTTTCTGCCATCGGCTCAGCACGCCCTGAGCACTGCCAACCGACGTCCCGATCACGTTCTTCGCTCGCCCGGTTACGGTTCAGGACTGCACAGCACGATGCGGCGCGCGAGCGTGTGGGGTTCGACTGGCGTTTCCGGCCGGGCGGGCCGACGCATCACCACGAATGCTGTTGCCTCAGCTCCGCCAGCAGGCCGTCACGGATTTGCCAGCAGACCTCGCGCCCTCCTGCGTGCACGTGTCCGGCGCGCGTGGCGCCGAACGGCCAGACCGCCAGCACGTCATCGCCCGCGCAAAGCAGCGGCAGCTGCGCGCGCAGCCAGGTGGGGATTTGCCATTCGCGGCAGAGCTGTTGCCAGTGCACCTTGCCGCGTCCGGCAAGCTCGACGCTGGCGTGCCGGGTCTGGACGCAGAGACGTAACGCCGCATCGTCCGGCAGCGACAGCCGGATACCGGCCGCAGTTGCCGTCGTGCCTGCACCGCCCGGTTCCGGGTCTGGCTGATCGCGACCGGCCGGCGCCGGGCAGATTTGGCTGACACCGAGTCCTGCCGGCAGTTGCAGCGCCTGCCCGGCGGGCTGCACCCAGCAGACTGGCGCGGACAGTTCCGGCAGCGGCGCGGTGAGACACAGCTGGTCGCCGGCCACGCGCAACTCCGCCTGCTCCAGGTTCAGGACCACGCGATCCGACACACTGCTGCGCAGCTGACGCAGCCATTCCTGCAAGCGCCGTTGTGCCGGTGGCCGCTGGCCCTGCTGGCGCAGCCATTGCCGCACTTGTGCCGCCGCCTGTTCGGCCGGCCCTGCGCGCAGCGGTGCAATCGGCAAACGTGCCGGCAGATCGGCATGCGCCTGCATCTCGCGCCGCGCCGCTTCGGCGAGCAGGCTGGCGCTGCGGGCCAGCGTCTGGCTGGCCGCAGGCAGCCGTTCGCGCAAACGCGGCAGGATGTCGTGACGGAGGAAGTTGCGCAATCGCGTGGTGTCAGCGTTGCTCGGATCATCGACCCAGTGCAGTTGTTCGCGGCGGGCGTAGTCGAGCAGCTGCGCGCGGGTCAGCGCCAGCAGCGGTCGCTGCGCCTGCCCGGCCCCGAGCGCAAACGCCGGCGCCATGCTTGCAGCACCCTGCAAGCCGGCGCCGCGCAGCAACTGCAGCAACAGTGTTTCGGCCTGATCGTCGGCATGATGCGCCAGCCAGCAGGTCTCACCCGGCCGCAGGGCTTGCGCCAGCGCCGCATAGCGCGCGCGCCGCGCGGCAGCCTCCACGCCTTCGCCGCCGTCGATATCCACCTGCACACGCAGCACTGCGCAGGGCAACTGCCAGCGCCGGCAGTACGTTTCGACGCAGTCGGCAAAATCGTCCGCCGCCGCCTGCAGGCCGTGGTGGACATGCAGCACGCGCAGAGACGCGCTCCGGCCGGTTTCCTGCCACGCCCGGCGCGTGGCATCCAGCAGGGCGATGGAATCGACCCCGCCGCTGCAGGCCAGCGCCAGATCGGCCGGCACGCCAGCCAGCGCCGCATTGACTGCGCGCAAAAGCGGGCTGTAGGCAACGGTGACCGGCATCGGCGGCGGACTCCAGAAAACATGGGGCCGGAAAGCAAATCGGGTTGCACGCAGGCAACCCGATCCAGAACGGCAAATACGTGACGAGACGGCTTACTTGCCCGCCTCGGCGTACATGCCAAAGGACATCAGGCGCTCATAGCGCTGGTTCAGCAGCGTGTCGGTGTCGAGTTTGTCGAGCGCCGCCAGGTCAGCCAGTAGCTGCTGCTTGAGCGCCTGGGCCATGCGCCGTGGTTCGCGATGCGCGCCGCCCAGCGGCTCCTCGATGATGGCATCGATGAGCTTGAGTTCTTTCAGCCGTTTGGCCGTGATGCCCATGGCGGCGGCCGCTTCAGCGGCCTTTTCGGCACTGCGCCAGAGGATGGAGGCGCAGCCTTCCGGCGAGATCACGGCGTAGGTCGAATACTGCAGCATGTTGACGCGGTCACCGACACCGATGGCCAGCGCGCCGCCCGAACCGCCGGTGCCGATCACGGTGCAGACCACCGGCACGCGCAGCTCGGCCATCACTTTCAGGTTGCGGGCGATCGCTTCCGACTGGCCGCGCTCCTCGGCGCCAACGCCCGGATAGGCGCCGTCCGTGTCCATCAGGCAGATGATGGGCATTTTGAACTTCTCGGCCATCTGCATCAGGCGCAGCGCCTTGCGATAGCCTTCCGGCCGCGGCATGCCGAAATTGCGACGGATCTTTTCCTTGGTGTCGCGACCTTTCTGATGGCCGATGATCATCACCGGCCGGTCATCCAGACGCGCCACGCCGCCGACGATGGCCGGGTCGTTGGCAAACGCCCGATCACCGCACAGCTCGTCGAAATCACTGAAGATCTCGTTGACGTAATCGAGCGTGTAGGGACGCAGCGGATGGCGTGCCATCTGGGCGACCTGCCACGGCTCGAGATTGGCGAAGATCTGCTTGGTCAGCTGCACGCTTTTTTTGCGCAGGCGCTCGATTTCTTCGCTGATGTCAACGTCGCCCTCACGCTCGAGAACGCGCAGTTCTTCGATGCGCGCTTCCAGTTCGGCGATGGGCTTTTCGAATTCTAGAAAGTTGAGGCTCATGAGAGTCCGCAAACACCCTGTCACCCCGGCAACCGGCGCCGGGCAAGTGGCGTAGTGTACCCGCGGCCCCGCAGGCTCACCAGATTGACAAGCTGCGCCGCAGCAGGGCGACGCCCGGCCTACAGGCCGGACCACCCGCCGGGCCGCGGCAGATCTGCGGTTCAGCCGTAAAACACCTCGACGCTGTCGCAGGCTTCCAGCTGGCGCAGCCGGTTCAGCAGCTCGTCACGCGGACTGACCCGCAGCGTCTCGCCCAGCACGGCGCGGCCGATGGCCTGTTCATTGCGATACTCGATCTGCACGCTGCAACTGCCGGGCGTGAAATCACGCAACACGCTGACCAGCCGCTCGCCGGCGCCGGGAACGAGTTTGCTGCCATCGACTTTCAGTTCGATGCCGCGGGCAAACTTCTCGCGCGCCATGGCCATGTCCTGGATCACGCGCGTGGTCATCGACGGCTGCTGCAGGAACGGGTCTTCATAAATTTCGCCCTCCAACACCAGCACCTTGTCCTCGACCAGCAAATGCTTGCTGGCCTCGTACAACTCGCCGAACACCTTGCATTCGAGACGGGCGCTGCGATCATCCAGCGTGATGATGGCCCACTTGGCACCTGACTTGTTGATCATGCCGCGCACGCCCACCAGCAAGCCGGCCACGGTCATGTTTTCACCGCGTCGCGTCGGATGCACATCACACAAACGCGTGGCACCAAAGCGACGGAACTCGTTCAGGTATTTGTCAACCGGGTGCGCCGTCAGATACAGCCCCAGCGTCAGTTTTTCCAGACGCAGTTGCTCCTCGTCACCGGCCGGTTTGACCTGCACCCAGTTCGGCGTCGCCGCAATCACTTCACCGCCACCGAACAGATCGTTCTGACCCGAGGCGCGATCCCGTCCGGCCTGTTCCGCCGCTTTCATCGCCTCGTCCAGCGATGCCAGCATCACGGCGCGATTCGGACCCAGCTTGTCCATCGCACCGGCATTGATCAGCGCTTCGAGCACACGCCGGTTGACGCGGCGCAAATCGATGCGCGCGCAGAAATCGAACAGATCGCGGAACGGACCATTCTGCTCGCGCTCGGCAATGATCAGCTCGACAGCATTTTCACCGACCCCCTTGATGGCGCCGATGCCATAAATGATCTGGCCATCATCGGCGACCGTGAACTTGAATTGCGAGCGGTTGATATCCGGCGGCACCAGACGCTGACGATTGTTTTTCACATCGTCGATGAGGCCGACAATCTTGTCGGTGTTGTGCATGTCCGCCGACATGGTGGCGGCAAAAAACTCGGCCGGGTAATGCGTTTTCAGCCAGGCCGTCTGATACGACACCAACGCATATGCGGCCGAGTGCGACTTGTTGAAACCGTAACCGGCAAATTTTTCCATCAAATCGAAGATCTGCGCCGCCAGCTGCGCATCGACGCCCAGACCGGCCGCACCGGTCTGGAAAATTTCCCGCTGCTTGGCCATTTCCTCGGGCTTCTTTTTGCCCATGGCCCGGCGCAGCAAGTCCGCACCGCCGAGCGAATAACCGCCCAGCACCTGCGCGATCTGCATCACCTGTTCCTGATACAGGATGATGCCGTAAGTCGGCTCCAGCACCGGTTTCAGCCATTCGTGCTGGTAATCCGGATGCGGATACGACACCGGCTCTTCACCGTGTTTGCGCTTGACGAAGTCATCGACCATGCCCGACTCGAGCGGGCCCGGCCGGTACAGCGCCACCAGCGCGACGATGTCCTCAAAGCGATCCGGTTTCAGCTTGGCGATCAGCTTGCGCATGCCAGTCGATTCCAGCTGGAACACGGCCCCGGTGTTGGCCGCTTTCAGCAGGTCGTAGCTGGCCCGGTCATCGAGCGAAATTTTCTCGATCTCGATGGGCGTTTCACCGCGCTTGCTCCGCCGCGCATTGATCATGGCCAGCGCCCAGTCGATCACGGTCAGCGTTTTCAGACCGAGGAAATCGAACTTGACCAGACCGGCTTGTTCAATGTCGTCCTTGTCGAACTGGACGACAATGCCCTGGCCCGATTCATCGCAGTACAGCGCGGCAAAATTGGTCAGTTGCGAAGGCGCGATGACGACGCCGCCAGCGTGCTTTCCGGCGTTGCGCGTGACGCCTTCAAGTTTCAGCGCCATGTCGAGCAGCGAGCGGAATTCTTCTTCTTTTTCGTAGCGCTCAATCAGCTCGGGCGAGATCAGGTGTTTCTTTTCCTCGCGCTCCTTGTCGGAGTCAAAGCGACCGAGCGCATAGGAAAGCGTGATCTCCAGATCATTCGGGATCAGCTTGGCGATCTTGTCGACCATGCCATAGGGATGCCCCATGACCCGGCCGACGTCACGTACCACCGCTTTCGCAGCCATGGTGCCGAACGTGATGATCTGCGATACCGATTCACGACCGTACTTCTGCGCCACATAGTCAATGACGCGATCCCGGCCATCCATGCAAAAGTCGACGTCAAAGTCCGGCATCGACACGCGTTCGGGATTGAGAAAACGCTCGAACAGCAAATCGTAAGGCAGCGGATCGAGATCGGTAATGCCCAGTGAATACGCGACCAGCGAACCGGCACCCGACCCCCGGCCGGGACCAACCGGCACACCGTTCTGTTTTGCCCAGCGGATAAAGTCGGCCACGATCATGAAATAGCCGGGAAAGCCCATCTTGGTGATCACACCAATTTCGACGTCCAGACGTTCTTCATAACGTTTGCGTTTTTCCTCGTTGTCCTGCTCTCCGGCCAGGATGAGCTCGAAGCGCTGCTTCAGTCCTTCGCGCGAGGCGTAAGCGAAATACTCGTCGAGCGTGAAGCCTTCCGGCACAGGGAAGTTGGGCAGGAAATATTTGCCCAGCGTCAGCGTCACGTTGCAGCGTTTGGCAATCTCGACGGTGTTTTCGACGGCTTCCGGCAGGTCGTGAAACAGCGCAATCATTTCCTGCGCCGAGCGCAAATACTGATCCGGCGAGTAGTCCCGTGGCCGGCGCGGATCGTCGAGTACCCGGCCCTGATGGATGCAGACACGGACTTCATGCGCTTCGAAATCTTCACGGGTGAGAAAACGCACATCGTTGGTCGCCACGATGGGCGTATTGGAGCCATCGGCCAGCGACAGCGCGTGATAAATGTAGTCTTCTTCCCCGGCGCGGCCGGTGCGCTGCAATTCGATATAGAAGCGATCACCAAACACTGACTTCCAGGCGCCCAGACACTCGGCGGCGAGTTGCACGTTGCCTGCCAGCAGCGCCTTGCCGATATCGCCCTCGCGCGCGCCGGACAGCACAATGAGCCCGTCCTGCTTTTCAAACAGCCAGTCCTGATCGATCACCGGCAGGCCGCGCTGCTGGCCCTGCGTATAGGCGCGCGAGATCAGCTCGGTAAGGTGGATGTAGCCGGTATTGTTCTGCGCCAGCAACACGGCACGGAAGAATTCGTTTTCCATGCGCGCGCTGCGCAACCAGACGTCACACCCAATGATTGGTTTGACGCCCGCACCCTGGCAGCCCTTGTAGAACTTCACCAGCGCACAGAGGTTGCCCTGGTCGGTCAGTGCCACTGCCGGCATGCCGCGCTTGCCGGTGGTCTTGCACACCTCGCCGACGCGCAACAGGCCATCGACCATGGAAAACTCGGTGTGGACACGCAGATGGACGAATGTGGACATGCCGGCTCCTCGGACTGAACCGGCATTTTAGGCTGCGTGGTCGCAGCGACAAACCGCTTTTGCAGGGTTGCGACACCATCCCCCGGCAAATGCACGCAAAACCGCGAACGGTTCACGGGAGTCCCGGATAGCCATTCACAGACAATCAGCTTTCGGGACAACAACGGCAGAGGCTGGCAGGCTGGCCTGGATGTCCCGGGTGCGTTTTCGCCAGCGGCACGCCAGCAAGCAAAAAGGCACCTTTCGGTGCCTTTCTGTTCAACGCAGGTACTCAAGCGAGTGTGCGTTTCAGCCCTGCCGCGACTTGCGGCGGAAGCTCAGCAGCATCAGACCGGAGGCCAGACCGAACAGGGCCAGCGATTCCGGCTCCGGGATCTCGGCGTTGATCTCAATCCAGCGGCGCAGACTGCTGACGCGGGTCGAAGCGAAACCGTCGCCGTATTGAGCCTGTGCGCCGCCGTTGATATTGATGCCCAGCGAGTGGACACCCGCCAGCCACCATTGGCCATTTTCATAAATGAAAGCACCGCCGCCTGAGTCACCGCCGGCAATCGAGTACTCGTAGGGGATGGCCAGGTCATCAAACGTGTAGCCAACGAAGTCCAGCCAGTTATAGCTGGCGTCGGTCGGGTGGTCGAAATCTGACCACAGCAGCTGCTGACCGTCACCCTGTGTCGACCACAGATCGTCAACCATGTTCTGACCGCCGCGACGGGTGCCAGCGTTGATGACCGAGCCGGTGATACCGGTACCCGAAGCGCCATAACCGACATGGGTGGTCGTGGCGAGGAATTCATTGCGACCCGCGTAAAGCTGGGCCGGACCGACACTGAGTGCGTCTTCGAAATACATCAGACCGACATCCCAGCCTTGAAGCAGGTTGCCGGTCCAGTTTTCGTGGGCAAACCAGCTCGTGGCCTGACGCAGTACATGATTGGTACCGTTCCACTCATAGAAATCCATGGAAACGGCTTCATCAACACAATGCGCTGCAGTCAGCACCCAGTGGGCATCAATGACCGTACCGCTGCAGATGTAACCACCGGCCGGCGTATCGAACAGGATGGCGCCAACGGAGTTGAATTGCGGCAGACGACCGATCTGGCGATACACCGAATCATTGACGTCGTGACGAATGGTACCGGCTTGCGCAGTGCCGGCCAGTGCGGCCAGCGACAGTGCAACAGCGGCGATTGTTTTTTTCATGTTCTGTCTCCCACCAAAGAAGCGGGCGCAACGGCAGCGCCCGGACTGGCAAAAGTACGCAAGAAAAATGCCAAATATTGAAATGTGATGAAATTCAAGTCTGTAGTGCATTAATACATACAGATACATGGATTTTTGTAAAAAAAGCCGACGCAACAATTCTACAAGCCGATACACCGCCTCATCATTCCGGGCGATTCACAGCAACAGGGCTTGCACCGGCGCGAAACTCCGGCGATGCAGCGGACTGACACCGTGCTCACGCAGTGCCTGCAGATGCGCCGCCGTCGGATAGCCCTTGTGGCGATCAAGACCGTAATGGGGAAATTGCGCGTGCAGTTCCAGCATTTCCTGATCGCGCGCCACCTTGGCAAGGATCGACGCCGCACTGATGGCGGCGATCAGCGAATCACCCTTGATGATGGCGCGCACCGGCATCGGCACTTGGGGACAGATGTGTCCGTCCACTTCCAGTTCATCCGGTTGCAGCGGCAAGGCAGCCACGGCGCGCTGCATCGCCAGCAGGCTGGCGCGCAAAATGTTCAGCTGATCAATCTCGGCCACTTCGGCACGGCCGTAAGCAAACGCCAGCGCCCGTTCCTGAATCAGCGGCACCAGCGCTTCACGTTTTTTTTCGCTGAGTTTTTTTGAATCAGCCAGACCGGCAATCGGTCGCGCCGGGTCAAGAATTACTGCGGCGGCGATCACCGGACCGGCCAAAGGACCGCGGCCGACCTCATCGGCACCAGCGATCAGTTTGTGAGGAGTGGTCACCTGTTTGTTCCGTCTTTCGATCAGTCTGCAAGCAGCGCTGCGATGGCAGCCGCCGCACGCTCGCCGGCGCGCAAGCGCAGGGCCAGATGTTGTTCAAGAAAGCGCGCTTGCAGTTCCCTGCGCGCTTCCGGCGTCAGTTCAAGCTGCTCGCTGACCGCCTGTTCCAGCGTGTCTACCGTGCACTGCTCCTGCATCAGCTCCGGCACCACATCGGCACCGGTCAGCAGATTCGGCAGCGCAAAGCGCCGGATACGCAGCAAACGTTTGAAAATGGCGTAACTGATCGCGCCGACGCGATAGGCCACCACCATCGGTCGCTTCAGCAGCATGGCTTCCAGTGTCGCCGTGCCTGATGCCAGCAATACCGCATCGGCCGCCGTCATGGCAGTTTGCGATTGACCGTCGAGAATGTGCAGCGGCGCGCGAATCTGCAGTTGTGCGATCGCGGACTCCAGCTGTGCCCGCCGCCGATCATTGGCGCAAGGCAGAACAAACTGCAGGCCCGGATCACGCGCATGCAAGCGCTGGATCACCTGCAGAAAAACCGGCGCCAGCAATTTCAGTTCACTGCCACGGCTGCCGGGCAACACGGCCAGCACTTTTGCGTCGACAGGCAACTGCAATGCCTGACGGGCCTGACGCTGATCCGGTTCCAATGGCAGGCTGTCCGCGAGCGGGTGTCCGACATGCACGGCACGCACACCGTGACGCTGATAAATGTCAAGTTCAAACGGGAACAGCGTCAGCATCAGATCGACCGCACGCGCGATCTTGAAGATGCGTTTTTCCCGCCACGCCCAAACCGACGGACTGACGTAGTGCACAGTGCGCACGCCACCGGTGCGCAGGCGCTGTTCCAGGCCGAGATTGAATTCCGGCGCATCGATACCGATGAACAGATCCGGCGGTGTCGCCAGCCAGCGTTTCGCCAGTCGGCGGCGGAGTGCGAGCAACTCCGGCAGTCGCATCAGAATCGGCAGGATGCCCATCACTGACAGGCGTTCCATCGGATAAAGCGAACGAACTCCCAGCGCCTGCATGCGCGGACCGGCAAGCCCCTCAAACTCGGCGTCGGGAAAGCGTTGCTGCAAATGCGTCACCAGATCGGCGCCAAGAATATCGCCGGAGGCTTCGCCGGCAACAATGGCAATACGCAGGGGACGCGACAGCCGGGGCGTGATCACGCGCGGGGATTCCATTTCACGATTCAGGATGCGCGGGTACCGATCCGCATCAGCGAATCACGCCGCGCTGCGAGGCTGCGACAAAATCAGCGAAACCGGCCAGCGGCGCGAAATCGCTGGCCATGCCGCGAATGGCAACGACTGCTTCATCAACTGTCAGGCCCTGACGATACAACGCCTTGTATGCACGCTTGATGTGCAGGATGTCGTCGGCTGAAAATCCGCGCCGCTTCAACCCTTCGCTGTTGATGCCGCGCGGCACAGCGGTCGGACCTTCCGCCATCACATACGGCGGAACATCCTTGTGCAAACCGGATTTCATGCCAACAAAAGCATGCGCGCCGATGCGGCAGAACTGGTGCACCCCGACAAAGCCGCCCAGGATCGCCCAGTCTCCCAGATGCACATGACCGGCCAGTGTGGCGTTATTGGCCATGATGCAGTGCGAGCCGATCACACAGTCATGTGCGACATGGGTGTACGCCATGAACAGGTTGTCATCGCCGATGCGTGTTTCACTGCGATCCTGCACCGTGCCGCGATGCACGGTGCAGCCTTCGCGGAACACGTTGCCATTGCCGATGATCGTGCGCGTCGGTTCGCCCTGGTATTTCTTGTCCTGATTGGCTTCGCCGATACTGCAAAACTGGAAGAAGCGGTTGCCGTCACCAATCGTCGTGTGGCCATTGATCACCACGTGCGGGCCGACAATCGTGCCAGCACCGATGCGCACGTGCTCATCAACAATACTGAACGCACCGACGACAACATCCGGCGCCAGTTGCGCATGCGGATGCACCAGCGCAGTGGGATGAATGTCCGCCATTTGCAGCCCCCGATAACGAACATCGCCGTCTTTCAGGACGGCGATTCTGGCATCACTTGACGTTGCGCTTCGCGCACATCAGTTCGGCTTCGCAGACCACTTCGTCGCCGACGGTGGCCGAGGCGGAGAAGCGCCAGATACCGCGCATCTGGCGCAGCACCTTCACTTCCATGCGGATTTGATCGCCCGGCTCGACCGGCTTTTTGAAGCGGGCATTGTCGATACCGACAAAGTAGTACAGCGAATCGCTGTCAGGTTTTTCTTTCATGGTCACGAAGGCGAGAATGCCGGTGCATTGCGCCATCGCTTCCAGAATCAGCACCCCCGGCATGACCGGTCGATGCGGAAAATGGCCGGTGAACTGCGGCTCGTTGAAGGTGACATTCTTGATGCCGACCAGTGACTCGCCGGCCTTGCACTCGAGTACGCGATCCACGAGCAGGAACGGATACCGGTGCGGCAGGTGCTCGAGAATGCCATGGATATCCATGCCCAATACGTTTTCAGCGGATTCGCTCATTCTTCACTCGTCCCGTGTTCTTGAACACCGAGCTGACGCTCCAGGCGACGCAAGCGTTTCGCCATCTCATCCAGCTGGTTGAATCTTGCCGCACTCTTGCGCCACTCCCGGTTCGGCTGCTGCGTGGTCCCTGAAGACCAGGCCCCCGGTTCGGTAATGGAGCGGCTGACCATGGTGCAGGCGGTCACGTGGGCATTGTCGCAAATGCTCAGGTGTCCCGTCACGCTGACGCGTCCCGAGAGCGTGACCTGTTTGCCGATTTTGCTGCTGCCGGCGATACCGGTCATGGCGGCCATGGCGGCGTGGTCGCCGATCTCGACGTTGTGCGCAACGTGGATGAAGTTGTCGAGTTTGACGCCATTGCCGATGCGGGTGTCGGACAGTGCACCGCGATCAATGGCGCAGTTGGCACCGATCTCGACATCGTCGCCTATGACGACGCGGCCGACTTGCGGGATCTTGACCCAGGTGCCGGCATCCGGTGCAAATCCGAAACCATCGGAGCCAATCACCGTGCCGCTGTGGACCAGGCAACGCTCGCCAATCACGCTCTGGTGGTAAACCGTGACCTGCGGCCACAAGCGGGTCGCTCGGCCAATAACAGCGCCTGCGCCGATCACACAGTGCGCGCCAATCGCCGCGTGATCGCCGATGTGCACACCAGACTCGATGACGGCATAGGGACCGATGGCGACGCCAGTGCCCAGACTTGCATCCGCCGCAACGACGGCCGTTGGATGCACACCCGGAGCCATCTGCGGCGTTGTGTCGAGCAGCTGTGCGGCGCGCGCATAGCCGAGATAGGGATTGCTCATGACCAGCGCCGCACAGGGCGCTGAAGGCCGGTCGGCTTCGCGGACGATGACCGCGCCGGCGCGAGTTGCACTGAGCAGCGGGCGGTATTCGCTGCTGCTCAGGAAACTCAGTTCATTCGCTTGCGCGCTGGCGAGATCGGCGACACGCAGGATATCGATCGATGCATCGCCATCCAGACGCGCACCGATACGTGTCGCCAGTTCACCAAGCTGCATGGAGGCTTACTTGCCTGCCGGTGCCGGATTGCTGATGGCAGCCAGCACTTGCGGAGTAATATCCATGGTCGGCTGGAAGAACGGCGCCGCTTCGCGGGCGAGGATCAGTTGATAGCCTTCCTTCGCGGCAATGGCGTTGACGGCTTGCATCACACGCTTTTCCAGCGCAGCCGACTCTTCACCTTCACGGCGCTGAACATCTTCATCAAACGCTTTTTTCTTCAGCTGGAAATCGGCATACATTTTTTCCAGATTGCGCTTGGCATCCGTGACCTGCTGGGCAGACATGGTCGCACCGTCACGTTTCAGCTTTTCGTCCTGGGCCTGCATGTCGGCGTTGAGCTTTTTCAGTGCATCGGCCCGATCATTGAATTCTTTCTTCAGTTTCTCGCCAATGGCATCCCGCTGCGGCGACTTGGCAATCACCTCACGAAAACTCACCACACCGATCTTGGTCTCGGCTGCCACGTCCAGCGCCATCAACGCCGGCAGGAAAGCCAGCAGCACTCGCCACTTGTTCACGTCTGTCACCTCTGCTTGCTGAAAGTGGGCCGCAAGGCGGCCCTTTAGAATGTCCGGCCGATAGTGAAACCGAAATTCTCGGTCTCGTCACCGTCTTCTTTGCGAATCGGTCGCGAGAAGTGGAAACCGATGGGGCCCATCGGCGACAACCACTGCAAGCCCAGACCAAACGAGGCCCGGAACTGGCCGGGGTCGCCGTAATCCGGAATGCGGGCAAAATCGGCGGCCTGAAGATTGCTGTATTTGTTGCGGTCAAATTTGGTATCCCAAACGTGACCGAAATCGATGAACAGGCTGGTGCGTACCGAGCGCGAGTTTTGTGCCATCGGCGTCGGGAAAATCAGTTCGATACCGCCCAGCACTTTGGCGTTGCCACCGACGCCGTAAGAGGTCTGGACGCTGATCTCGTCGTACTGGCCGGGAAGCGGAATGCCGCTGCCGGAACTGCAGGACTGGAAGATCGGCGAGTCATTCGGATCGGTGGGCGGTGCGCCATCCACGCAGCGCGGGAAACGCGAGATTTGGCGCGGGCCGATGGCGTTGCGTTCGAAACCGCGCACTGTCCCCTGACCACCGGCATAGAAATGCTCGAAGTACGGCAGGCGATCATCCTGTCCGTAGCCGTCGCCGTAGGCGATGGAGCCGCGCAGCAGCACACTCCAGCCTTCCGCAATCGGAATGTAATGCTGCAGATCGTAATTGATCTTGTAGAACTCGAACTCGCTGCCCGGCACCGAGGCCTCAACACCGAACTGGTGCAGCGTGCCGCGATCCGGGAACACGCCGCGATTCAACGTATTGCGCGAATAACCGGCTTCCAGCGTGTACAGCGTGTACTGGTAATTGTTTGAGCGCGACGAGTCATGTCCGACGTAATCGAAAAACTCGTTCAGCTGCAGCACATTCCGAGCATTGCCGACCGTGAACTCGTTGTCGCTGTAACCGGCGCCAAGGCTGATGCGTGACACTTCACTGATCGGGAAACCGATGTTGAACCGGCCGCCGTAGGAGCTCAGCGAATCGGCTGCGATGCCGAGCTCAGCGTAATCCGTGGAGCGATAGAAAATGGAGCCACCAGCGCTGATGCCATCGACGGTGAAATACGGGTCGGTGTAGCTGAAACTGTAATTCTCCATCGCTCGGCTGGTATTGATGTTGAAGCCGACGCGATTCCCGGTGCCCATGAAGTTGTCATGGCTCACGGACGTCTGGAACGTGAGTTTGTAGAAGCTGCTGTAGCCAAAACCGATATTGAAAGAACCGGCGTTGCGCTCCTTCACCTTGACTTCGACATCAACGAGATCGTCTTCGCCTTCCACTTTCGGCGTTTCGATCTTCACCTCTTCCATGTACGGCAGGCGTTCGAGCAGGGTCTTGGAGCGCTCAACAACGTCGGTCGAGAGGCCACCGCCTTCCATCATGCGCATTTCGCGGCGCAGAACGTGATCGTTGGTGGTTTCGTTGCCGGAAATGTTGATGCGCCGGACATAGGTGCGTTTGCCCGGATCGACCATGATGGTGATGCCGACGTCTTTCTTGCTGTCATCCGGGTCCGGCACGACAACAATGTTCGGGAAGGCATAGCCATAGAGGCCAAGCAGTTTGGAAATACCGGTTTCGGCCCAGGTCAGTACCGCTGCCGAATACGTGTCGCCGGACTTCAGCGGCACCATGCTGCGCAGCTGCTCTTCGGTCAGCACCATTTCGCCGGTGAACTTGATATCGCGGATGGTGTAGGGCTCGCCTTCCTCGATATTGATGGTGATGAACACCTGATCGCGTTCCGGCGAAATCGCCACCTGGGTCGAGGTGACATTGAATTTCAGATAGCCGCGGTCCATGTAGTGGGAACGCAGCTTTTCCAGATCGCCGCTGAGTTTTTCCTTGGCGTACTGGTTGTCGTCGGTGAAGAAGCTCAGCCAGCTGCCGGTAGTCAGTTCGAACTGCTCGGTAAGCTCGGCATCGGTAAATACCGTGTTGCCGACAATATTGATCTGGGCAATGGTCGCGGCATCGCCTTCCTTGATGTCGAAACGCACATCAACGCGGTTGCGCGGCATGCGCACAACTTTGTGGTTGATGCGGACACCGTACTTGCCGTGCGAGTAGTACTGCTGCTCCATCTCGCGGACGATGGTGCTGAGCATGGACGGATTCAGCACTTCGCCTTTGGCGAAGCCCATCTTTTTCAGCGCTTCGGTCAGCTGCTCGGTTTTGATCTGCTTGTTGCCGTCAAAGGTCAGCGACGAGATCGTCGGACGCTCCTCAACGGCGACAATCAGTTTTTCGCCATCGCGAAACAGCTTTACCGAGTCGAAAGAGCCGGTGCGGTACAGCGAACGAATGATTTGCGGAATACGCACATCATCGACCTGTTCACCGACTTTCACTGGCAGATAGGTGAAGAATGTTCCCAGCTCGACCCGCTGCAAACCGCGCACTTCGATGTCGCGCACGACAAAGGAATCGGCCGAGAGAGTTTGTGACGCCAGCGCCAGAAGCACTGCACAGCTAACTTTTTTCAGTGATGTTTTCATTGTTCAGTTCTGAAGGCGGGCTACAGGAGCCGCGCAAAGTCGTTATACAGCGCGATCAGCATCAGACTGCCGATCAGGGCCATCCCGAGGCGCATGCCAAAAGCCTGCACGCGTTCCGGAGCCGGACGGCCCCGCACCATTTCCCACATGAAAAACAGCAGATGCCCGCCATCCAGCGCAGGCACCGGCAACAGATTGATCAGACCGAGGTTGACGCTGATTAATCCGAGAAACCACAAAAACCGGTCGGCGCCGGCAGACGCGGTGGCACCCGCCCCCTGGGCAATGGTGACCGGGCCACTGAGCGTTTCCACCGACAGACGGCCGGTGACAAGCTTGCCCAGACCATCGACCACCAGCGCGATCATCTCGCCGGTTTTCGCCCAGCCAGCCTGCAGCGCATCGACCACACCCAGCTGGACCTGCGTCCGGTAACCTGCTGGCAAGTCGACCCGCGCCGGCCCTACTCCTGCGTAACCAATTCGTTGATCCTGCTCGATTTTTTCCTTGGGTTGCAGGACCAGCGTCCGCTCCTGTCCGGCGCGGCGGACGGCAAGTGTAACAGCTTTGCCCGGCGCCGCCCGTACCGCGGCGACCAGCGCCTGCCAGTCGGCAATGGCCTGCCCGTCTACCGAAAGAATGGTATCGCCAAGCTGCAGTCCGGCCTGTTCGCCGGCCTGTCCGGGCTCGAGGTGACCGACCACGGCCGGCACCGGCGGAAACCAGACATGCAGACCGATTTGGCCGGCCAGATCCGCTTCACGACCGCTGATCTGCAGGGCCTCGGGCGCGATCCGCACCTGGCGCTCACCACTGGCATCGCGCACCGTCAATGTCAGCGGCGTATCGCGACTGACATGCTTCAGCAGGGTGAGCGTCAGGGGCTCCCAGCCGGCGATGGCTTCATTCTCTATGGCAACGATTTCGTCGCCGGCGCGCAGGCCGGCGCGCGCGGCCGGCGTTCCGGCCGCCGGTTCGGCAATGCGCGGACGCAGATCGCTGACGCCGACCATGTACATGGCGGCGAAGGCGAGGATAGCGAACAGGAAATTGGCCAGCGGGCCGGCCGCGACCGTGGCGAAACGGCGCCAGACGCTCTGCCGGTTGAAGGCGCCGGCACGCTCATGCTCGGCGACCGGGTCGCCGTCGCGTTCATCGACCATGCGTACATAACCGCCGAGCGGGATGGCCGCGATGCGGTACTCGACGCCGTCACGACCGGTACGCGTCCACAAGCTGGGGCCGAAACCGATCGAAAACGTGCGCACCGCGATGCCGCAACGGCGCGCCACCCAGAAATGGCCAAACTCGTGGACAGTCACCAGCACGCCGATGGTGATCAGCAGGAACAACAGATTCCACAACGCGCCCATTACGCTGCCCGCTGCCGGATCAGGGCGGCAGCACAGCGCCGGGCATCGGCATCAATGGCCAGCAGGCTGTCGAGGTCATGTGCGGTCGGCGCGGCTGTGTCGGCCAGCGTCTGGGCGATGACCACGTCAATATCGGTGAATGCCAGTTGCCGCTCAAGGAAGGCCGCGACGGCGATCTCGTTGGCGGCATTGAGCACCGCCGGTGCCGAGCCGCCAGCCGCCAGCGCGTCGTAAGCCAGTTGCAGACAGGGGAATTGCTGACGGTCGGCGGCGAAGAATTCGAGTTGGCCGATACGCGCCAGATCGAGCGGATCGACACCGGCGGTGACGCGTTCCGGCCAGGCCAGCGCGTGAGCGATCGGCGTGCGCATGTCGGGATTGCCCAGCTCGGCCAGTACCGAGCCATCGACATAGCGCACCATGCTGTGCACCACGCTCTGCGGGTGGACCACGACATCAACTTGCGCGGCCGTGGCATTGAACAGCCAGCAGGCCTCGATCACTTCCAGGCCCTTGTTCATCAGTGTTGCGGAATCCACGGAAATTTTGCGTCCCATGCGCCAGGTCGGATGCGCGCATGCTTCGTCAGGCGTGACGCGCGCAAGTTCCGCACGCGGGCGATGCAAAAACGGTCCGCCCGAGGCGGTGAGCAAAATTCGTTCAACGCCGGCGGCACGCAACTGTGTACCGGCGCAGCCCTGCGCGGTTTGCGCCGGCAGGCACTGGAACACGGCGTTGTGTTCGGAGTCGATGGGCAGCAGCACGGCGCCGGACTGGTGCACGGCATTCATGAACAACGCGCCGGACATCACCAGCGCTTCCTTGTTGGCCAGCAACACGCGCTTGCCGGCGCGCGCGGCGGCCAGCGTCGGCAACAGGCCGGCGGCACCGACAATCGCCGCCATCACGGTGTCGACCTCACTGAGCGCGGCGATGTGCGCCAGCGCGGCTGCACCGTCGAGCACTTCCGTCGTCAGGCCTTCGGCGCGCACCTGGGCGCGCAGCACCGATGCGGCGGCTGCATCCACCAATACCGCGTAGCGCGGCCGGAACTGGCGGATCTGCGGCAGCAGGATTTCATGCCGGTGATGGGCCGCCAGCGCCGTAACCACATAACGATCCGGGTGACGGGCAACGACGTCCAGCGTCGACAGGCCGATGGAGCCGGTCGAACCGAGCACGCACAGGCGCTGCATCAATGCAGCTCCAGCAGCAGCGCACCCAGCGCAAACACCGGGGCAGCAGCAACCAGACTGTCGATGCGATCGAGCAGACCGCCATGACCGGGCAGCAGCCTGCCGCTGTCCTTGATGCCGGCCTCTCGCTTGCACAGGCTTTCGATCAGATCACCGACCACCGAAGCAATGACGGTGGCCAATGCCAGCAAACGCAGGCCCCACTCCGAACGCGCCTGCAGGCCCATCCACTGCGCAGCGAAATGGCCAACGACCAGCGCCAGCAGCAAGCCGCCGAAAAATCCTTCCCAGGTTTTGCCCGGACTGACCGCCGGCGCCAGCTTGTGGCGACCGAACAGGCGGCCGGCCGCATAGGCGCCGATGTCGGCGGCCCAGACCAGCAGCAGGACAAAAAATATGACCAGCGCGCCCTTCACCGGATCGTTGAGCAGGGCGATGCGGCGCAGCGATACCAGCGCGCAAAACAGACCAGCCAGCAGGATCAGGCCGAGCGCCCAGCGCAGCAGTTCCGATTGCCGCCACCAGCCGGCGCGCTGCGGATAAAACCAGAGCAGGAGCGGACTCAGCAGCCAGAACAAACAGGCCAGCGCGATCAGCGCCAGCGGCAGATTGCTGAAGGAAAGCTCCAGCACCGGCCAGCTCAGACTCGGCCAGAAGGTCAGCGGCGGCGACAACATGTAGACGACGCCCACGGTCAGTCCAACGCTGCAGGCATATCCCAGACGCTCAGCAGGCGCAGCATCACGAGACGCAAATCCGGCCCACTCCCAGCCGCCGATCATCAGCACGCCGGCAATCGACAACGCGAAGGTATTCAGCGGCATCAGGAAGACAATGCCCAGTACCAGCGGCAGCAGCAGCAGCGCCGTGATCACGCGTTGCATCAGCATGACGCGGCTCCCGGACCAGCGACCTGCTCGCCGGTCTTGCCAAACCGGCGCTCACGATTGGCGAACGCCGCCAGCGCTTCATC
Source organism: Permianibacter sp. (assembly GCA_041913605.1). Lineage (GTDB taxonomy): Bacteria > Pseudomonadota > Gammaproteobacteria > Enterobacterales > Permianibacteraceae > Permianibacter. The sequence continues at coordinate 33,445 of JAYSEY010000002.1, read as the reverse complement.
GAAAACGGCGCCGTCGAAATCCGGCCACAGGCAGGGCGTGAAAAACAACTCCGCGTAGGCGGCCTGCCAGAGCAGGAAATTGCTGATGCGGAATTCGCCGCCGGTGCGGATCAGCAGGTCCAGCGGCGGCAGATCGTGCAGGCAGACACTGTTACTGATCGCCTGCTCGTCCAGCACTGGACGTGCGACGCCGGACGCGAGCTGGGCATCGATGCTGGCCTGCGCGGCGCGAACGATGTCCCAGCGACCGCCGTAGTTGGCGGCGATATTCAAATCCAGTCCGGTATTGCCGGCCGTCAGAGCTTCGGCCTCGGCCATGCGCTTCTGAAGTTTTTCACCGAAACGCTGGCGATCGCCGATGACGCGCAGACGCACGTTGTTCTTGTGCAGCGCCTTGGCTTCGCGCTCAAGGCCGGTGACAAACAGATCCATCAGATAGCTGACTTCATCCTCGGGACGCTGCCAGTTTTCCGACGAGAACGCGAACAGCGTCAGTGCACGGACACCGCGCTTGCCAGCGTGTTCGGTCATGTCGCGCGCCCGCTCCATGCCGACCTTGTGGCCGGCAACACGGGGCATGGCGCGCTTGCGGGCCCAGCGGCCGTTGCCATCCATGATGATGGCGACGTGCTGCGGCACCCGATCGGGAGAGTTCGACAAAAGCCGGTCCTTGATGAAAAGGGAAAAACCGAAACGGACAGAGGTCTCAGACCTCCATCAGTTCCTTTTCCTTTTCCGCCAGCGCCTTGTCAATTTCGGCGATTTTGCCGTCAGTGATCTTCTGCACTTCGTCCTGGGCGCGGCGCTCTTCGTCTTCCGACACCAGTTTGTCTTTCAGCAGTTTTTTCAGCGCGTCGTTGGCATCGCGACGGACGTTGCGCACTGCCACTTTGGCCTGCTCGCCTTCGCCCTTGACGACTTTCGCCAGTTCCTTGCGGCGGTCTTCGGTCAACGGCGGCAGCGGCACGCGGATCACCTGCCCGGCCGACATCGGATTCAGGCCGAGATTCGAGGTCTGGATGGCTTTTTCGATCGGCGCAATGGCGCCCTTGTCGAAGGCTTGGATGACCAGCGTGCGGGCATCCTGGATGTTGATGGTGGCGACCTGGTTGATCGGCACATCGGAACCGTAATAGCTGACATGCAGGTGTTCGAGCAGGCTCGGGTGGGCCCGGCCGGTGCGGATCTTGGTCAGGTTGCCCTTCAGCGAATCAATGCATTTGCCCATGCGGTTCTGGGCGTCTTTTTTGATGTCGGCAATGCTCATTGCTGTTCTCCTTGCATTCGGGTGCAGCCGTGCCGGGCTGGCCGGCAACAGGCAGGGCTTATTTTTCGATCAGCGTGCCTTCGTCTTCGCCGCGGACCACGCGCAGCAGCGCACCCGGCTTGTTCATGTTGAAGACGCGCATCTGCTTGGCGTGATCGCGGGCCAGACAGAACGCGGTCAGATCCATGACGCCGAGTTCGCGCTCCAGCGCTTCGTTGTAGCTCAGGCGCGAGTAGCGCACCGCTTCCGGGAACTTGACCGGATCAGCGGAGTAAACGCCATCGACCTTGGTGGCTTTCAGCACCAGATCGGCTTCGACTTCGATACCGCGCAACACAGCGGCGGTATCGGTGGTGAAAAACGGATTGCCGGTGCCGGAGGCGAAGATCACCACGTTGCCGGCTTCCATGAAGCGGATGGCAAAGCGGCGGTCGTAGTCTTCGCAGACACTGGTCAGGCTGACGGCACTCATCACCCGCGTCGGCTGCTTGATGCGCTCCAGCGCATCCTGCATCGCCAGCGCGTTCATCACCGTCGCCAGCATGCCCATGTGGTCACCGGCGACGCGGTTCATGCCGGCGCGGGCCAGACGCTCGCCGCGGAACAGGTTGCCGCCGCCGAGCACCACGGCGATCTGCACGCCCAGAGCGCGCACCGTCTTGATCTCTTCGGCCATGCGCTCGAGCACGGCGGGATCGATACCGAAGGCCTCGCTGCCCATCAGGGCTTCACCGGACAACTTCAGCAGGACGCGTTTGTAAGGCAGATCAGCGCTGGCGGTCATGGTTTTCCTGCTCGGTGGGGTGGACGCCCCGCCGGTCTGCCGGGCGGCAGGCTGGCGGGATGCATGTCGGATCGTTGAACCCGGTCGGCGGCCGGCCAGCGGGCCGGCACCGCACCGACAACCGGCCGCATGAGGGGGGCCGGTTAAACGAACCCCTCTCGGGTTCAGGGAGAGGGGTTCAGGGCAGGCGGCCCGCGACAGGCGCGCTTGCAGGCGGCAGGATTCTGCCATATTTCGTCGCCGTGACGGACGGGTGATCCGCCACGGGACAGGCGCACCCGTCGGTGCGCCGGCGCGGATCAGCCGTTGCCGATGGCAGCAGCCTTCATGGCTTCGACTTCGGCAGCGAAGTTGTCAGCCGCTTTCTCGATGCCCTCACCCACTTCCCAACGCACGAAGCCGGTGCAGGTGGCGCCCTTGCCTTTCAGCAGGTTGCCGACCGTGGTGTTCGGGTCGATGACGAACGGCTGGCCAACCAGGCTGTTCTCGTTCAGGAACTTGGCGATGGTGCCTTCGACCATTTTCTCGACGATGTTCGCCGGCTTGCCCGACTCGGCCGCCTTGGCGGTGGCGATCTCGCGCTCTTTGGCGACATCGGCAGCCGGCATGTCTTCCGGATTGACGACCAGTGGCTTGGCGGCGGCGATGTGCATGGCGACCTGCTTGGCCAGATCAGCGTCACCGCCGTTCAGGGCCACAGCCACACCGATGCGGGCAGTGGTGCCGTGCACGTAACCGGCCAGCGTCGCGCCCGGCAGACGGGCAACACGGCGCACGGTCATGTTTTCACCGATCTTGGCAACCAGTGCCGCACGGGTGGCTTCGACGGTTTCGCCCGACGGCAGGACCAGCTCACTCAGCGCGGCAGCATCGCTGACCTTGTTGGCCAGCGCGGCGTCGGCCACGGCATTGGCGAAGGCGACAAAGTTGCCGTCTTTGGCGACAAAATCGGTTTCGCAGTTGACTTCAACCAGCACGGCTTCACCGTTGCCGACACGCACGGCGACCAGACCTTCAGCGGCCACGCGACCGGCTTTCTTGGCGGCCTTGACGGCGCCCGACTTGCGCATGTTGTCGATGGCCAGCTCGATGTCGCCGTTGGCTTCCTGGAGGGCTTTCTTGCACTCCATCATGCCTGCACCGGTACGCTCACGCAGTTCTTTGACCAGACCAGCGGTGATTTCCATGGGGATGTCCTCTTGCGATGGCGGAAGCTTGGGTTCCGCCGCAGTCTTTCAGGAATTTCTGACAAAACCGCCACGGCGGGCGATTTCGTGGAATCAGTTTCAAAAAAGGGGGCCCGAAGCCCCCTTTTTTTACGGCCGGCGTCGATCCGACGCCGCGGGCAATTACTCGCCCTGGGCTTCTGCCGCCGGTGCTTCCTCGACAAATTCGTCGACCTGCACTTCGTCGCCGCCCTGCGGGGCGCTCTGACGGCCTTCGATAACGGCGTCAGCAACGTGCTTCAGGTACAGCTCGACCGCGCGCACGGCGTCGTCGTTGCCCGGGATGACGTAATCAACGCCGTCCGGGTTCGAGTTGGTGTCAACAACCGCGACAATCGGAATACCCAGTTTGCGGGCTTCGCTGATGGCGATGTTTTCGTTGTCGGTGTCGATGATGAACAGCGCGTCCGGCAGGCCGCCCATGTCCTTGATACCGCCCAGGCTCAGTTCCAGCTTGTCCAGTTCGCGCTGCAGCAGCAGGGCTTCTTTCTTGGTCACTTTCTGGAAGGTGCCATCGGCACTCATCGTCTCAAGGTCTTTCAGACGCTTGATCGACTGGCGCACGGTTTTGTAGTTGGTCAGCATGCCGCCGAGCCAGCGGTTGTTGACGTAGTACTGGCCGCAGCGCTTGGCTTCAACGGCAACGATGTCCGAGGCGGCGCGCTTGGTGCCGACAAACAGGACTTTGCCGCGCTTGGCAGCAATGCCGCTGAGGAAATTCAGCGCATCATTGAACATCGGCACGGTGTGCTCGAGGTTGATGATGTGGATTTTGTTGCGGGCGCCGTAGATGTACGGCTTCATTTTCGGATTCCAGAACCGGGTGCGGTGACCGAAGTGCACACCGGCCTGGATCATGTCGCGCATGCTGACACGAGCCATTGCAGATAACCTCTATAAAGGTTGGGTTGGGCCTCCGCGCCCCTCGCTGGCCGCCCGCTTGCGCAGGACCCGGGTCAGCGATTGTCGGGGTCGCGTGTGGAGTGTTCCCTTGTCCGGCGGTTGATTGCCAAAAAAGGGCCGCGCTTTATACCATAGCGCCCCCCCGGGCTCAATCTGAACACGGGCCCAAATCGAAGTTCTGTCAAATCAGGGGCTTGGCCAATCCCGGCCAGACCCTTCAGGACGGCCGTTTGACCGTCCAGACATCCGGAGTGCGAATGACCGTCACCATCAAGACGCCTGACGAACAGGAAAAAATGCGTGTCGCCGGCCGGCTGGCCGCCGAAGTGCTCGAAATGATCGAGCCGCACGTCAAGGCCGGCGTCAGCACCGACGAGCTCAACCGCATCTGCCACGACTACATCGTCAACGTCCAGCAGGCAATTCCGGCGCCGCTCAACTACAACGGTTTTCCGAAGTCGATCTGCACCTCGGTCAACCATGTCGTCTGCCATGGCATTCCGAACGAGCGCGAGCTGAAAGACGGCGATGTCATCAACATCGACATCACCGTGATCAAGGACGGTTTCCACGGCGACACCAGCAAGATGTTCTTCATCGGCAAGCCGTCGATCCAGGCCCAGCGTCTGGTGCGCATCACCCAGGAATGCCTGTACAAGGCCATCGCCATCGTCCGGCCGGGCACCCGTCTCGGCGACATCGGCGCCATCATCCAGCAACACGCGGAAAGCAGCGGCTACTCGGTGGTGCAGGAATACTGCGGCCACGGCATCGGCCGCATCTTCCACGAAGATCCGCAGATCCTGCATTACGGCCGTGCCGGCACCGGCATGGAACTGAAAGAAGGCATGACCTTCACCATCGAGCCGATGATCAACGCCGGCAAACGCCATGTGTCGCTGATGCGCGACGGCTGGACCGTCGTCACCAAGGACCGTTCGCTGTCGGCGCAGTGGGAGCACACCGTGCTGGTCACCCGCGACGGTGTGGAAGTGCTGAGCAAGCGCAAGGAAGAAAGCTTCTGAGCACGGCCGGCCGCCGGCCGGACACAGGCAATTTCCACTGACGGCCCGTAACGGGCCGTCAGTGTTTCGGCGACGATACGCGCAGCGCGCGCCGCAAACTGCTTGCCGGCAGCCGACGCGCTTCCGCTAACATCCGATCCCATCTTTCCACCGCGCCCTGCGATTGCGTCCGATGCCTGCTGCCACCGACGAAAAAGATCTCAGTGCCCTGCTCGCCTGCCGCAGCGATGCTGCAGCCCTGCGCGACTGGCTGCAGGCACTGGCCGAACGTGATGCACTGGCCTTCGACAGCGGCGTGCCGGTGACGCAACTGGTCAGCCGGCGCGCGGCCCGCGTCGACTGGCTGCTGCAGCATCTCTGGCAGCAACTCGGACTCGGCGCCCACGCATCGCTGGCGCTGATCGCCGTCGGTGGCTACGGACGCGGCGAACTGCATCCGCATTCCGACATCGACCTGTTGATCCTCTGCGCGCAGGCGCCCGACGCCGGCACCGTTGTGGCGCTGGAACAACTGCTGACCCTGCTCTGGGACCTGCGTCTGGTGATCGGCCACGCAGTGCGCACCATTGATGATTGCGAACAGGCCGCACGCAATGATCTGACGGTGATGACCAACCTGATGGAGTCGCGACTGCTGTGCGGTGATCCGCGATTGTTTTCGCGCTTGCGCGATCATTTGTCGCCGGTGCAGATGTGGCCGCCGGACGCGTTCTTCAAAGGCAAAGTCGAAGAGCAGCGCGCGCGGCACCGCAAATTTGACGGCACCGCCTACAAGCTCGAACCGAATCTGAAATCCGGCCCCGGCGGCCTGCGCGACATCCAGAACATTCTCTGGATCGCCAAGCGCCGTTTCGGCGATCAGTCGCTCGCCGCACTGACCCGGCGCGGCATCTTCCTGCCCCAGGAATACCGGGCACTGACCCGCTGCCAGCACTTCCTGTGGCGGGTGCGCTACGCGCTGCATCTGGTGGCCGGACGCGGCGAAGATCGGCTGCTGTTTGATCTGCAGATCGCCGTCGCCGAGCGGCTAGGGTTTACCGATGCGCCCGGCAAACGGGCGGTCGAACAATTCATGAAAAAATACTTTCGCGCCGTGTTTACCGTGCGTGGCATTCATGAACTGCTGGTGCAATTGTTCGACGAAGTGCTGATCGGCCAGCATCAGGTTCCCGAAGCCATCGTCCTCGACGAAAACTTCCAGCATCGCGGCGGCTGGCTGGAAAGCCGCGATCCACAACTGTTTGCCGAACACCCGGAAGCGCTGCTCGGCGCCTTCGTGCATCTGGCGGAAAATGCCGAGCTGAAAGGCCTGTCAGCGCGCACGCTGCGCGCCATCCGGCACATGCGTCACCGCATCAACAACAGCTATCGTCAGGACGCACGTCACCAGCAGTTGTTCCTGCGCATCTGGCGCGCACGCGCCAACCTTGCCACGGCAATTTTTGCCCTCAAGGACACCGGGGTACTCGGTGCCTTCGTGCCGGCGTTCGCCCAGATCACCGGCCAGATGCAATTCGACCGCTTCCACCACTACACCGTCGATGAACACACCGTGTTTCTGCTGCGCAATCTGGTGCGGTTGTCCTCGGCCGATCACGGCGGCCTGTTCCCCATCGCCGAGCGCATCATGCAGCGGCTGGTGCAGCCGGAGCTGATTTATCTCGCCGGCCTGTTCCACGATATCGGCAAGGGCCGTGGCGGCGATCACGCGGAGCTTGGCGCGGTCGATGCCCTGCATTTCTGCCGCGATATCGGCATGAGCGAACGCGATTCCGAAACGGTCAGCTGGCTGGTGCAAAAACATCTGCTGATGTCTCTGACCGCACAGCGCAAGGACATCACCGACCCGGATGTGATCAGCGAATTCGCTGCACAGATGGGTGATGTTGAGCGACTGGAACTGCTTTATCTGCTGACCATGTGCGATATCCGCGCCACCAATGCCTCGCTGTGGAATGGCTGGAAAGACGCATTGCTGCGCGATCTGTATCTGGCCACGCGCGAATTCCTGCGCCGCGGTGCCACCGTTTTGCCGGCCGACATGGCCGCTGCCGTGCGCGAGGAAGCGCTGGCCCTGCTGCTCGCGGCCGGTGCCGACAGCGAACAGGTACACGATTGCTGGCGCCGCGTGGGCGCGGATTTTTTCAGCAAGGTCAATGCCGACCAGCTGGTCTGGGTCACGCAGGAATTGCTCGCAAACAGCGACGACGATGTGCGTGTCGCCTGCCGGCAAAACACCGGCGCCGGCGGCACGGAAATTCTGGTTTGCGTACCGGACATGGAATTCCTGTTCGCCGCCATTACCGCACTGCTGGCCCAGAAGCGGGTCAGCATCCAGGCGGCAACCATTCACACCACACCCTACGACTACGGCCTCGATCTGTTTCTGGTGCTGGAAGAAGATGGCACGCCCGTCACGGAGCCGAAGCGTCTGGCCGGAATCCAGCGCCATCTGCAACAGCATTTGCGCGACACCAGCAAAGTCACGCTCAACCTGCAGGCACGCGGCGGAAAACCACAACCATTCGAGTTGCCCACACAAATCACGCTGCATGCCGATCCGCGCCGCCAGCGCACGGTACTGGAACTCATCACACTGGATCGTCCGGGCCTGCTGGCCCGGGTCGGCGCCGCGTTCAAATACTGCGATCTGCTGCTGCACAACGCCAAGATCGTCACGCTCGGCGAACGCGCCGAGGACGTATTTTTCATTACCGACCGTGAACACCGTCCGCTATCATCGGACAAGGAACAACACCTGCGCGAACGTCTGCGCAGTCTGCTGGAGGCGGACGGATCCCGCCGCTGACCCCACTCCCGTTTTGCATCCACAGAAATCAAGTGAACCCGATGACCAGCCTGCACACCTCATCGTTGCACAACTCTTCTTTGCACACATCTTCACTTCAAGCCGTCATTGACTCGGCCTGGGAACAGCGCAGCACTTTTTCGCCGCAAAATGCCCCCGCCGAATTGCGCGATGCCGTTGCCGGCGTGCTGCGTGAACTGAACAACGGCCGTCTGCGTGTCGCCGAGAAAATCGACGGTGCCTGGCACACACACCAGTGGATAAGGAAGGCCGTGCTGCTGTCCTTCCGCCTGCAGGACAACCGGCCGATGGGGACTGGTGATCTGCAGTTTTATGACAAGGTCTCAACGCGCTTTGCCGGCATGGATGCAGACGAGTTGCGCAACAGCGGCGTGCGTGTGGTGCCGCCGGCTGTCGCCCGCTACGGCAGCTATCTGGCCAGAAACGTCGTGCTGATGCCGTCCTACGTGAACATCGGCGCTTTTGTTGATGAAGGCAGCATGGTGGACACCTGGGCAACTGTCGGTTCCTGTGCACAGATCGGCAAGAACGTTCACCTGTCCGGTGGCGTCGGTATCGGTGGTGTGCTGGAACCCTTGCAGGCCAATCCCACCATCATCGAAGACAACTGTTTCATCGGCGCCCGCTCGGAAGTGGTCGAGGGCGTAATCGTCGGCGAAGGCAGCGTGATCTCGATGGGTGTTTATCTCGGCCAAAGCACGCGCATTTACGATCGTGAAACCGGCGAGATCAGCTACGGACGCATTCCGCCCGGCTCGGTCGTGGTGTCCGGTTCACTGCCGGCAAAAGATGGTTCGCACTCGCTCTACTGCGCCGTCATTGTCAAGAAAGTCGATGCCCAGACGCGCGCCAAAACCAGTCTCAATGAACTGCTGCGCGCGGCGGAGTGATCAGCCATGGCAAGCGTAACGGTTTACGGCATCAAGGCCTGCGACACGATGAAGAAGGCCTGCGACTGGCTGACCGCGCAGGACATCCACTACGCGTTTCACGATTACAAGAAAACGCCCCTCGATGCCGCAACGCTCGACGACTGGTGTAAACGCGTCAGTTGGGAAGTGTTGCTCAACAAGCGCGGCACCAGCTGGCGCAAACTGTCTGCTGCCGATCAGGCCGATGTTGATGAAGCCAAGGCCAAGCGCCTGATGCTGGCCAACAACAGTTTGATCAAGCGTCCGGTGGTCGTGTACGGCAAGAAAGTTCTGGTAGGTTTTGATGCGTCGGCCTGGAGCGGGCAGTTCTCCTGAGCGATCATCAAAGACTTCGCCTACGCTTTTCGTACGGTCTTCAGAAGCCTTGGCAACACCGGCATCAACAGGCGTTTCCACTGACGGCGCCGCCGCGCGCGGCGTCTGTTGTGAGCACACTTCATGTCCACGCATCCAGTCATTGCCCTTGCTGAAGAATTGATCGCCCGCCCGTCGGTGTCGCCCGAGGACGCCGGCTGTCAGCAGTTGCTGGCAGCGCGGCTCGGCGCGCTCGGTTTCCGCAACGAGCACCTGTTCTTCACCGACACGCACAATCTCTGGTCGGTACATGGCGACGGCGGCCCGACGTTCGTGTTTGCCGGGCACACCGATGTGGTCCCCCCCGGAGCACTCGACAAATGGCAAACGCCGCCGTTCGTGCCGACGCATCGCGACGGCTTCCTGTATGGACGCGGTGCTGCCGACATGAAGGGCAGTCTGGCGGCCATGATCGTCGCCACGGAAAACTTCCTGCACAAGCACAAGGATCATCGCGGTCGCATCGCCTTTCTCATCACTTCTGATGAAGAAGACAAATGGATCAACGGCACGGTGAAGGTGGTCGAAACGCTGATGCAGCGTGACGAGCGCATCGATTTCTGCGTGGTCGGCGAGCCGTCCAGCAGTGCGCGGCTCGGTGACACCATCAAGGTCGGTCGTCGCGGTTCCATCACCGGACGTCTGCAGGTACACGGCAAGCAGGGCCATGTCGCCTACCCGCATCTGGCGCGCAACGCCATTCACGGCGCATTGCCCGTGCTCAACGAGTTGCAGCACATTGAGTGGGACAAGGGCAACGCGCATTTTCCACCAACCTCGTTGCAGATCACCCGCTTGCAGGCCGGCCATGCCAACAATGTCGTGCCCGGCGAAATGTTTGCCGAATTCAACCTGCGCTACAGCACCGAACAAACCGCCGACGGTATCCGCGAACGGGTGCAGCATCTCTGTCATCGTCACCGGCTGGATTGCGATCTGGAGTGGAGTCATTCCGGCGATCCGTTTCTGACGGAAACCGGCGAGCTGCTGGATGCCGCCCGGCATGTGATCCGTGAAGTCTGCGGCATTGATACCGAATGCTCGACCACCGGCGGCACATCGGATGGCCGCTTCATCGCCAAAACTGGCGCGCAAGTGATCGAGCTCGGCCCGTGCAATGCCACCATTCACCAGATCAACGAATGCGTGAGCAGTGATGATCTGATCACGCTGGTAGCCGTGTACGAACGCCTGCTGGAACGCATGCTGCGCTGATCATGGCCGCCACCGACTGGTTGTACGGACTGGATGACAGTCACCTGAGCGACTGGTGCGACACGCGCGGCCCGGTACCGCGCATCTGGCGCCTGCATCGCGATACGGTGGCCGACTGGCAAAGGCTGGTGGATGCCGCTGCCGCCGACGGCCTGCACATCGCGGCGGTCAGCAGCTTTCGCGATTTCCATCGTCAGGCCGCGATCTGGAATGACAAGTTTTCCGGCCGGCGCCCGGTGCTTGATGATCAGGATCAGCCGCTGTCTCGCGCAGCGTTTTCCGCCCGCGAATGGCTGCACCGCATCCTGCGTTTCTCCGCGCTGCCGGGTTTGTCGCGCCATCACTGGGGCAGCGACCTCGACGTGTTTGATGCCACGGCGATAACGGCCGGTTACCGCCCACAACTCATCGCCAGCGAGTTTTCCGCCACCGGTCCCTGCGCCTCCCTCGATTGCTGGCTGCGCGCCAACGCCGGCCGCTTCGGTTTTTTTCGTCCTTACGATCTGGATCGCGGCGGCGTTGCGCCCGAGCCCTGGCATCTCAGTCACGCCGCTGTTGCTGAACCGGCACTGGCTGCGCTCGACATCGCGCGACTGCGCAGTCACCTGCATGCAGCGCGTCCCGAAGCCCTGCCGCTGCTGATCGTCGAATTACCGTTGATCGTTGATCGCTACGCGCGCAACATCGGCAGCTTGTCGCGCGCCTGAAGCGCGCACGCTTGCCGTCCCGATACCGGCAGCACCTCCACGGGGCCGGTCATTCAAGGAGCTCACTGATGTCTGTACGGATTTCCGCACACCGCAGGCAGCCGCTTGCCCGCGCCCGCCGGATGTTGCTGGCGGCTTTTGCCCTCGCCAGCGTATACGCCAACGTGGCCAGTGCTGCAGAAGCAAACGCACCCGGCGCCGCCAGCGGCGTGCCGGCAGCGAGCTATCGCGATCTGCCGCTGCCGCCGGCGTTGCCCTGGTCCGGTGACAGCGAACGCCTGCTCGACAACGTGCCACAAGACTGGCTGACACCGATCGAGATCTCGGCTTTTGAACGCACGCCAACGGCAGCGGAAACGCTGGAGTTCCTGCGCAAACTCGACAAGGCTTCACCGTACATTCAATTGCATGAAATCGGCCGCAGCGGCGACAACCGGCCGATCTGGCTGGTGGTGGCCAGCACCAACACCGAAAAAGATCTCGCCAAGCGCAAACGCGGCGACAAGGCCCGTGTGCTGGTGCAAGCCGGCATCCACTCCGGTGAGATCGACGGCAAGGATGCCGGCCTGATGTTGCTGCGCGATATCGTCCGCGGCAAAGCGGTGGATCTGCTGAAGCACAGCGATTTGTATTTCATTCCCATCTTCAACATCGACGGTCATGAACGTCGCGGTGCCGTCGGCCGCAACAGCAATATGCGCGTCAATCAGCGCGGCCCCGACAACATGGGCTGGCGGGCCACGGCGCGCAATCTCAATCTCAACCGCGACTACATGAAAGCCGACGCGGCGGAAATGCAGGCGCTGCTGAAGCTCGTCAACCAGATCGATCCGGAACTGTATCTGGACGTGCACGTCACCGACGGCATTGATTACGTTTACGACATTACTTACGGTTTCAATGACAAGTCACCGCATTCGCCAGCCATCGCCGGCTGGCTCGACGGCACGTTCCGCAGCGCCGCCGACCGGGCCTTGACACTCGCCGGCCATGATCCCGGTGATCTGGTGTTCGCCATCGACAACCGTGACGTCAGCAAAGGTCTGTCACACTGGAATTCCGAACCGCGGTTTTCCAATGGCTACGGTGATCTGCGCCACATGCCGTCGATACTGGTGGAAAACCACTCGCTGAAACCTTACCGGCAGCGCGTGCTGGGCACCTACGTGCTGATCGCCAATGCGCTGCGCATTGCCGGTGATCAGCGCGCGACGCTGAAGCAGGCGATTGCCAGTGATCGCGCCCGTCGTCCGGTCGAACTGCCGGTGAATTTCGTCGCCGATGACTCGCATCGTGGCCAGCGCGAATTCGCCGGCGTCAAATACGAACTGTTTGACTCACCGGTTTCCGGCAACAAGGAAGTGCGCTGGCTGGGCGAGGAGCAGGCCATGACCCTGCCGGTCGTCGCCGGTAAACCGTCACTGATGTTGCCGCGTCCGAAAGCTTACTGGCTGCCGGCACACCGTCGCGATGTCATTGAGCGCTTGAAGCTGCACGGCGTGCAAATGGAAGAGCTGCGCAGCGACACAGTGCGCGAGCTGACGTTCTACCGCCTGCCGCAGGCGAAAGTGCGCAAAGCAGCAAATGAAGGTCGCGTCGGGGCTGACGCCGGCACACCGCAAGAAGAAATCCAGCAACGCCTGTTTACTGCCGGCTCGGTGCGCATCAGCACCGATCAGCCGCTCGGCAATCTGATCATCGCCCTGCTCGAACCGCAGGCCAACGATTCGTTTTTTGCCTGGGGATTTTTCCACGAGATCTTCCAGCGCACCGAGTACATCGAAGGCTACGTCGTCGAGCCGCTGGCGCAGCAGATGCTCGCCCGTGATCCGGCGCTGAAAGCGGAGTTCGAGGTGGCGCTGAAAGACGAAAAATTTGCTGCCGATCCGGATGCACGCCTGGAATGGTTTTATCAGCGCAGTGGCTATGCCGATCAGGATCATCGCCTCTACCCGGTGGGCATCGAGCGCTAAGGCTCCGGGAAACGGTTCCCCGCTGGCGGTAAGGGCCTGCTGCACCGGCCGGCACCGCCAGCCCTTCCGGCATGCCGCTTCGGCACGCCACGTTGACTGGCAGCGTTGACACGCAGTTCGGCACCCTGTCCGGGAGGGCCCGTCTTGACCCTTGCTATCGTCGCGTTTGGCTTTGCACTCGCCTTTCTGCTCGGCAACCTGTATCTGCTCCGCGATGACGCCCGGCGCGAACAGCGCCGGCAGCGCGAGAAGCAGGCGCAGCGGCAACTCCAGCACCAGACCGCTTCGCCAGCTGCGCAGACCGATATGCCTGACGCACGTACCAGCACTCCGGTCTCACCGGCATCATCAGCGGTCAACGTGCCAACCGGTCAAGGCACCGAACAGCGCGACGGGCACTGACCGGCGGCGACGCGCCGGCTTGCATGACGCCGGTTTCGCGCCCACACTTTGACTGGCGTCTGACGGTTCGCCCCCGCGAGCTGTTCCCGATTTCCTCCAGGGAGCGGAGCCATGTCCCTCAAACAATCTTTGATCCTGGCGCGCGAATTCATGCAGTTGCGCCAGAACTTTGATCGCTATTTTGAAGTCATGCCTGCCACCACACCGGCACTGCGCGAGGCGGCGTTCAATGTCCGTCACCGCGTGTATTGCGAGGATTTGGGATGGGAGCCGGTGCGTGCCGACCGCATGGAAACCGATGAATGGGATGCCAATGCCCTGCATCTGGTGTTGCGCTCGCGCGAACTGAACGAGTTCGTTGGCTGCGTGCGTCTGCTGCGCGTGCCACCGCAAGCACCGGAAACGCTGTTGCCGTTCGAACAAGCCTGTCAGGAAACGCTCGATCACCGCACGCTCGAGTTGCTCGACATTCCGCGCATGGGCATGGCGGAAGTGTCGCGACTGGCAGTCGATGGCCGTTACCGCCGCCGCGCGCACGAACGCAATCGCCCCGCCGCGATCAGCGACGACGATTACGGAAAATTCACCCGTCCCCGCTTTCCCTACATTCCGGTCGGCCTGTATCTGGCATTGCTTGAAGCTGCGCGCCTGCACGGCATCGACACGCTGTTCATGCTCACCGAACCCTGGCTTGCCGCGCACTTCCGCAAACTCGGCGTACGACTGGAGCCGGTCGGCGGGCCGATTGAACATCGCGGCGAACGCGTACCGTCAATGATGAGTGTCAGCCTGACCATACGTCAGCTGCACATGTTCGTGAAACCGCTGTTCCGCGGCATCGCCGAAGATGTCCGCCTCGCCTACGGAGCACCGCAAGCTGCGCGCGAGTTGACAGCCGCCTGAGGACGGGTGGCGAGAAGAATGATCGTCCTCTTTGGTTTTTCGGGCTGGTTTTGCCCCCGGGCTATCGTTCAGCCAATTGATTTGTTTCTTTACCAGTGTTGCGAACGGCTGGCGTCCACTGATTTCGTGCTTCGTGACTACCGATCTGCTCTCGCGCTTTTCTGCCGGCTCAGGCATCAGGCATCCACACAAAACAGCTTCGCTGGAGGCCCGGACGGCGCACCGTCCGGGCCTGTGCTTTGTTCAGAGACAACCGGTCAGCATTGCGCTCAGCCGGCGTGCGTCGCGGACAACAATCGGTCCACGACATCGGTGAGATAGGCGGCGTAAAGCGCCAGGTAGTTTTCGGCACCCGCTTGCGGCGACGATTGCAGCCAGGGATTCATCAGCGTGTGGCGCAGCACAAATACTTCACGCGCCGCACCCGGCACCAGTTCGGCATCGACGCCGACAAAACTGCCGGCGTCGATCTGCAGGCTGCTGCAGACCTGCGCGATATCGTCCTCGCACAATTGCTCGCGGCTGATGCTGGTGCAGGAACCAAAAAATTCCCGCGTTTGCAGCGGCACGCTGGCATCGACTTTCATGTGCTCGAACACACGCCGGCCAAAGGCATTGGCAACCGCCAATTGGCGATTGCCCAGCGGATTCAGCATCAGGCAGATGAGATTGCAGTCGGGTTCGAACGGCATCGCCAGATGCACGCGATCACGCAACTGCACCGCGAGTTGCCGGAACAGATCGTGACAGGCTTCGGCATTGTGCACCGAGCGGCGCACCAGCCGGCCGAAGCCTTCGCTGTGCAGCGGCAGCACGCGGTGATTCACATAGCAGGCGGCAGCGGCAGCACCGGGTTTCGAGCCTTCAAGGATGTAGCGGCCGATGTGCCGGTAACGGCTTTCGTCGTCGTGATCATCTTCAGTGAACACATAGGCCGCGTCCTGAGTCACGCAATCAAACACGCGGCGCTCGCGAGCAATGAAGGCGCCGGCACCGAAGGGCACGAAACCGAGTTTGTGCGGATCAACGGTAACGGAATCGCTGTCTTCCAGAGCGGCAACACTTTCGTAAACGTGACTGCTGGGAAAATAGCGATGTTCGGCCCGCACCGCCGCGTGCGGACGCAAACGTCCCTGCGCATCGCGAAACAGACTGGGCAGATAGCCGCCCCATGCAGCATCAACATGCAGCCAGAAATCCTGACCGGCGCGGCGCGCATCGCGACGCAATGCCACCAGTTCGTGCAGCGGATCAATGGTGCCGAACTCGGTGCTGCCCAGTACGCCGATCACCGCCAGCACCGGCTGACGGTGATCGTGTGCCGTCTGCAGTTGTGTGCGCACATCTGCAGTATCCAGACGCATGCCACGCGTGCCGATTTCGAGCAGCTGATCAGTTCCGAGTCCGAGCAGCTTCATGGCTTTCTGCCAGGAATAATGCGCCGTGCCCGGCACCATTACCCGTGGCGTAGCCACCTGCGGATGGCGTGCCGCAAACGCGACACTGCCCAGCGATTCAACGCGCTGCGCGTCGAGCGCCTGCACCAGTGCCCGTCGACGCGCCGGTGTCTGACCCTGCAAGTGCTGGCCGAACATGCCCTTGAGCGTGACGATGGCCGACACCGGCAAATTGAAAGCCTGATAGTCGTCCAGTGTCGCCAGCGGCGTGCCGTCACTGAGCAGCAAACCGGTATCGTGATCGGCGCAAACCGTGCGCAGCGCAACAGCAAAATACTTCACCGCACGTGCCAGCCACAGCGCTTCGTAATTGGCCACTGTGCCGCCGGATGTCAGATGCCCCAGCGCCACGCGCGGACGTGCCGGGTCCGTGTTGTAACCGAGCATGGTCGCCAGTTGCCGGCCCACTTCCAGCTCCAGTTTTACGGTTACCGGTGCTGCGTCTTCGACGATGTTATTCGGGTTGTAGAGCGTGGTCACCAGCTGCGCGATCAGGCCCGGTAACAGCAGATCGGATGCCATGTGACCGATGTAGCGCGGATGGAAAAACGGCACGGACCGTTTCAGTTGCGAGGTCAGTTGATGCAGTTCGCGTTTGGTCGCGGCGAGCGCTGCGTGATAGTCCGGCGAGTACTGTGTTGCGGTGTCGATGGCCGGCTCATCTTCCGGATGAAAATTGCGCCGCCAGTAAACGTGATCGCGCAACAGCTCGGTGAGGATGCGTTCCAGCGCATCATTGTTCTCGCCGTAAGCGCCGAGAAAATAGGGGGCAAGCGTGGCACTGGGTTCGGATTTCGGATGCATGGCGGATTATCACGTGTGCGCCGTGGCCGGCACGGGAGCAGCAAGGCTAGCCCGCCACGCGGCGAGGTAAATTGACAATCATCAAGGCGCAGCAGTGCATCGACGCGGAACCGGATGATTTGTGACAAATGCGTAACGCTGGACGGGGCTTTGCGTCAGGCCGCACGGATCGCCAGATGGGGCACAAATCTGCCCAGCTCTTGCAGGCACCACTGCTCGTCGTCGCTGCTCCAGCGCATCAATGGCAGATTGCGCGCCAGCCCGTGACGGGTCTGGCAGGGCTGGATCAGCCAGCGCTGCACGCCGCGTTTGGCCAGCTCCTCAGCGAGTTGCAGCAACGCGTCGCGCGACAGCAGGGACCAGTGCAGCGTGGTACGCACTTCATACTCCACGCCGCTTTCCAGCAAACGCTCCAGCGCCGTCCAGGCGCGCGCTCCCGCACCGCGTGTGGCAGTCAGTGCGTCGTAATCGGCAGCCAGGGTTTTGACATCAAACCCCACCCAGTCACACAGCGGCAGGACATCGGCAAACCGGTCCGGATAGGCGCCACCGGTATGCAGCCCGATACGGAAACCCAGCGCCCGCGCACTGCGCATCGCCGCGCCGAGCGCAGCTTGCGCAGTCGGCTCACCACCGCTGAACACCACCGCATCAAGCAGACCGCGACGCTGATGCAGGAAATGTTCGATGCCGGACCATTGTTCTGCAGATGAATGTGCTGTTGATGAATGACCTGTTGATGCGTGTTCTGTTGATGCGTGTTCTGTTGATGCGTGCCCTGCTGCCGGCGCGCCGGTTTGCGCCGGCAGCAGGTGTTCGTTGTGGCAATACGCGCAGCGCCACGGACAGCCCTGACAGAACACCACCGCCGACAGGTGATCAGGAAAATCGATCGTGGTCAGCGGCGTGAAACCACCGATACGCAGATCGGTGGCGGGAGCATTCCGGTTCAGCATGGCCTGATGTTGTCCGCGCATCGTGCACGCGTTCAGCGCGCTGGCGTCGCCGCGCACTCACGGAAATGGCGACGTTCGCGATGCTCGCTCTGTTTGCCGATGTTAAACGCGGTGACCGGGCGGTGATAGCCCATGACCCGCGTCCAGACTTCGCAGCGCGTACGTTGTTCGGTTTTCAGCTCTGTGTTGTTCATGTTTGCTCCTGTGTCGTTCGGCTTGTTACGGTACTGCTCACGTTGTGTAACCCTGGAATTCCTGTTCAGTAAAACGACCCGGCCTGCGCGGCTTCCGCTCAATTGCAGCAGGCGGTCGCGCGCTCGCGACTGAGCAGGGCGTCGTCGCATTTCGGACAGAACTCATGCTCACCATCGAGATAGCCATGCACCGGACAGATCGAGAAAGTCGGCGTGATGGTGATGTAAGGCAGACGGAAATTGCTCAGCGCGCGCTGGACAATTTTCTTGCAGGCCTCAGCCGACGAGACCCGCTCGTTCATGTACAGGTGCAGCACGGTGCCGCCGGTGTATTTGCACTGCAATTCATCCTGACGACGCAAAGCTTCGAAAGCATCGTCGGTGAAACCGACCGGCAGTTGCGATGAGTTGGTGTAGTACGGCGCCTCGGCATAACCGGCCTGCAAAATGTCCGGCCAGCGTTTCTTGTCTTCTTTCGCAAAACGGTAGGTCGTGCCTTCGGCCGGTGTCGCTTCGAGGTTGTAGAGATGGCCGGTTTCTTCCTGATAGCCACGGATGCGCGCGCGAACATGATCAAGTACCCGGCAGGCAAGCTTGTGACCGAATTCGCTGGTGATGTCGTGCGCATCGCCGGTGAAATTGCGGATCATCTCGTTCAGACCATTCACGCCTATGGTCGAGAAGTGATTGCGCAGCGTGCCGAGATACCGTTTGGAATACGGATACAGGCCTTTGTCCATCAGGTCCTGAATCACTTTGCGTTTCAGTTCCAGACTGTCGCGACCAAAGTCCATCAGCCGATCCAGCTGCGCGAGCAGCGCCGGCTCATCGCCCTTGCAGGTGTAACCCAGACGGGCGCAATTGATCGTCACCACGCCGATTGAGCCGGTTTGCTCGGCCGAGCCGAACAGGCCGTTGCCACGTTTGAGCAATTCACGCAGATCGAGTTGCAGACGGCAGCACATGGAGCGGATCTGGTTCGGCTTCATGTCACTGTTGAGGAAGTTCTGGAAGTAGGGCAACCCGTACTTGGCCGTCATCGCAAACAGGCGCGTGGCGTTGTCGCTGTCCCAGTCGAAATCAGGCGTGATGTTGTAGGTGGGGATCGGGAAGGTGAACACGCGCCCCTTGGCATCACCCTCGCTCATGATCTCGATGTAGGCGCGGTTGATCAGATCCATTTCCGGTTTCAGATCACCGTAGGTGAACGGCATTTCCACACCGCCGATGATCGGGATCTGCTCGCGCAGATCTTCCGGGCACACCCAGTCAAAGGTCAGGTTGGTGAACGGCGTCTGTGTGCCCCAGCGCGACGGCACATTCAGGTTGTAGATCAGTTCCTGTATGCATTGCTTGACGCTGGCGTAGTCGAGATTGTCCTTGCGCACGAACGGCGCCATGTAGGTATCGAACGAGGAAAACGCCTGCGCACCGGCCCATTCGTTTTGCAGCGTACCGAGAAAATTGACGATCTGGCCGACCGCGCTCGACAGGTGTTTCGGCGGCGCCGCTTCAACTTTGCCGGGCACGCCGTTCAGGCCCTCCTGCAGCAGTGTGCGCAGCGACCAGCCGGCGCAGTAACCGGACAGCATGTCGAGATCGTGAATGTGAATGTCGGCGTTGCGGTGGGCATCACCGACGGCCGGCGGATACACGTGATCGAGCCAGTAATTGGCAACCATCTTGCCGGCGGTATTCAGGATCAGGCCTCCGAGGCTGTAACCCTGATTGGCATTGGCGTTGACGCGCCAGTCGCTGCGGTTCAGGTATTCATTCACCGAGCGCTCGACATCCACCAGCGTGCGCCGGTCGGCGCGCAGGCGCGCATGCTGTGCGCGGTACGCGATATAGGCGCGTGCGGTTTCAATATGGTCGTGGCTGATCAGCGTCTGTTCGACGATGTCCTGAATGGTCTCAACGCTGGGCCGGTCTTCGGCGCGGTAGCGGTGCATCAGCACCTTCAGCACGGCAAGACACAAGGACTCGGCCATATGGCCATGAAACTCGCCGCTGGCTTCGCCGGCGCGGGCAATCGCCTGCTGGATGCGCAGGGCGTCAAAGGCGACGACGCGACCGTCGCGCTTCTCAATCATCAACGGCAGCTCGTGCGTCATAAGCCCTCCAGGCTGTGGTGTTTCAGGTTCGATGCCACAAGATGTAGTGGCATAGCCTAGGCGCACCGGGCTGGGCGGGCTTGATGCAAATCAACAACGGCCCTGCGTGCCAACAGGGAAATACGCGGGTCTTGCGTCAGTGCGCGGTCTGGCGGCCGGCGCGGCGCAGCTCGGAGATCGCCTCTGCCAGCGGTTCGGCAAGGGCGCGATGACGGACATTCAGATAGTGGTGGAGCGGCACGACTTCCAGCGGTGGTTCGATGACGCTGACGCCGCTGAGTGCCAGCTTCGCCAGCACATCGCGGCCTTCCTTGGTGGGCAGCACGGCGACCTGTGTGCGACCTGTGGCGACGCGGCGCAAGGCCTGCTCCATGGTGCCGACTTTTTCCAGGCGATGCTTTGCCAGACGCTGCTCCAGCAGGGGCAGGCCAAACAGGGTATCGATCTGGTAAGGCAACAGGCTGGCGTAATCGCTGATCGGCAAATTCGCATCGTGGACGAAGGCGGAGGCAGATATTTCAGCCACCGGCGCCGGCACGCGGATCAGGCCTGCCTGCTGCAAGGCTGGCGACTCGGCGCGCGCCAGTTCACCGTCGAGAAAACCGTCCGCGACTTCTCTCACTGAACGCGCCGCCGGCAACTGCACCAGCTCCATGCGGTAGCCCAGACGCGCGTACGCGGCGTGCAGCAAATCGACGATTTCATGATTGGGGCTGAGCTCGCGCAAGGTGGCAATGCGCATGATCAGCGGTTTGGTTTCAGTTTCTGGCGAGCTGCCGTTTGTCGCGACCGGTTTGCCGCTGATTGCCGGCAGTTGCGCATCTGCGGCGGATGTCGACTGCGCCGCCCCAGCCGGAAAACATGTGCAGACAAACAAGCCCAGCGCACCGAGC
The DNA here is from genome assembly GCA_041913605.1 of Permianibacter sp. GTDB lineage: Bacteria > Pseudomonadota > Gammaproteobacteria > Enterobacterales > Permianibacteraceae > Permianibacter. The sequence goes on along the minus strand of JAYSEY010000002.1, from coordinate 12,506 downwards.
AGCGCGCGCCAGAGCGCCAGCAACATCGGCTGATCGGCAGGCTTCTTCCACACTCGACGCTGACGCATTGCGCACCCGCCTTCATCCCGGAGTCGGAAGTATAGTCAGGCCTTTCCGCATCACGGCGGCACGGCTGTTTGCGCGGCACCAACACGAGCATTGCTGCTTGCTCAACACACCGTGCAAACCTGTTCGGTGTCGCGCTCAGATTGTGCTGCGCCGGATCATGCAGCCAGCGTCAGCGCGCGGCCGGAAGTTTCCGGCGGTGCGGCCAGCGCCAAGCGGATCGTGGCGACGACAAACAGAACGCGAACATTCCTGGCTGGTTTTGGCTTGGTCGGCTTCGGCTTGGCCGGTGCCGGCTCAGTCAGCGTCGGCTTCGTCCGCTTCCAGCAATTCAAAACGCGGCACAACCCGGCCATCATCCAGCGTCACATTTTCGGTAAACATGATCAGCGGTCGCACCCAGAGTCCGAAATCGCCATACAGCGTGTGGTAAATCACCATCCACTCGCCGGTTTCCGAATGCCGCGCCAAATCCAGCACGCGATACTCCTTGCCCTTGTAATGCCGGTAGCGGCCGGGCGACAGCTCAGGATGATTTGCAGATGACATGTGGAGGACTCACTTCAGCAAATGACAGTTCGGTAGCGCCGTTCCGCCTTGCGGGAGCGGCGTGATGCAAAAACAAACCTGATCAGATAGATGTCTCAGCACGGCTCGCCGCTCACCCCTTCGATGTCGCACAAGGCGAGCGGAATGGAGTGAGTTCGCATATTGGCAGGGTCAGCTACCGAATCAGGAAAACAAAACGCCGGGCATGACCCGGCGTTTTGAAATGCGCGTGGCGACAACGCCAGTCAGCGTCATCACACCTGCACAGGTTTTACGGGTTCACGCGCACGGTGAACTCTTCGATCTCGGCCACCACACGACGGTTCTGCGCACGACCGTCCTTGCTGGCGTTGTCGGCGATCGGTTTGGCTTCGCCATGACCAACGCTGCTGACGCGCGACGCATCAATGCCGTGATCCTTGATCAGCGACTCGGCAACCGCCTTGGCGCGACGCTCGGACAGCGACTGGTTGTAGGCATCGGAGGCCGTCGAATCGGTGTGGCCTTCGATCACCACCTTGGTGCCATCGTATTCCTTCATGAAATCGGCAACTTTCTTGATTTCAGCATGGAATTCCGGCTTCACCACCGACTTGTCGCTGTCGAACTTGACGTTGATGCGAATGCTGACTTTCTTCTCCAGTACTTTCTCGCAACCTTTCTCGTCAACCTTGCGACCGGCCGGCGTGTTCGGGCACTGATCCTTGTCGTCATAGACGCCGTCGCCATCGCTGTCCTTCGGCTGTTCGACCACCGGAGCCGGGGCCGGCGCCACCGGGGCCGGTTCCGCGACCGGAGCCGGTTTCGCTGCGCCACCGAAGGCATAGCTCAGGCCGAGGAAGCCCATCATGTCGTTGGTGCTGTTATCGGTGTAGCGCGTCGAGTTGAACTCGATACGCAGACCGAGGCGTTCGGTCAGGGCGATACGCGCACCGAGGCCCAGCACAGCACCCACGTCCGAATCCGAACGCATGTCATCAGCTGCTTTGACGGTGTCCAGAGTCGCCACGCCCAGTGTTGCGTACGGCGCGACTTTGCTGGCTTTGTCACCGAAGAAGTACAGGCCTTTAACGCCCAGAGTGTTGGCATCAAAGTCTCTGCTGTTCGTATCGAAGCTGGTGTTGGTGCTCCACAGGAACGGCTCAATCACCCACTCGGAATTCAGGTGATAGCCAATGCCCAGATAACCGAGCTTTTTGTCGTCATAGTGACGGTCGCTGTCCCAGTTGGTCTTGCCAACACCAATTACCGGCTCCCAGGCGCCATCATCGGCGGCCATCACCGCACCACTCATCGCAGCAACAATCGCCACGGCCAACATACGCTTGGCTTGCATCACGTTTTCTCCCAACAGACTGAAACCGGCGCCATCCGGCGCCGTCAAAAAAGGCTCAGAACATGTGCTGGCCGCCATTCACCGACAGGTTGCTGCCGGTGATGAAGCCTGACTGTTCCGATGCCAAAAACAGGACCGCGTGGGCGACTTCCTCGGGCAGGCCCAGCCGGCCCACCGGTATGCCCTTGACGATTTCGGCGCGAATTTCCTCGGCCACGGCCATCACCATCTTGGTGGCGATGTAACCGGGCGACACGGTATTGACGGTTACCCCTTTGGCGGCCACTTCCTGGGCCAGCGCCTTGGTAAAACCATGCATGCCGGCCTTGGCCGCCGCATAGTTGCTCTGGCCGAACTGGCCTTTCTGCGCATTCACCGACGAGACGTTGATGATGCGGCCGAAACCGCGCTCGATCATACCGTTGACGACGTGCCGGGTCATGTTGAAAACCGAGTCAAGATTCGACACCAGCACCGCGTCCCACTGTTCCTTGTTCATTTTCCGGAAGGTGGAGTCGCGGGTAATGCCGGCGTTGTTGACCAGGATGTCCACCGGCCCGAGGGTTTCGGTGACTTCGGCAATGCAGCGCCCGCAGGAGTCGAAATCGCGGACATCGCCGTAGGTAATGAAGATGTCGTAGCCGGCAGCTTTCTGTTCGGCCTGCCAGGCCCTTGCCTTGTCATGGTCGCCGCCGGCGTTGTAGCCGGCCGCGACCTTGTACCCCTCTTTGACCAGCCGCTGGCAGATCGCCGAACCGATCCCGCCCGTGCCGCCGGTCACCAGTGCCACACGCTTGTTGTTGACTGCAGACATTCCGACTACTCCCTGTAATGCGCCGATCATCCGGCTGGATGATCGCGAAGCCCGAAGGATATGACAAATTGTTACACAGATCGGTGACAGCCCTTCCGTTCACCGTGATCAGGCCAGCCGCAGGGACCGTGGCCGCTAAGCTGCCCGGGACAAGGATAGTCGCCATATGGAGCATGCCGGATGAAGACTGCCGCAGCGTCACCGCTGTCGCTGGCCACACTGGAACTGGAACTCGGCCTGCACTACCCGCAAGTCAGGCGCAGCAGCCTGCGTGCCCTGCCTACGCCGATGCCCACCGTCGCCGGCCTGAGCTGCCGGGTGCGCGCCGACCGGCTGGAGGACGCGCTGGCGCCGCTGCACCGGCAGGTTCTGAGCCTGCAAAGCGAGCTGCAGGCACACGACGCCCAGCTGATGCCCGGTGCGCTGCCGCCCTGGCTGCCCGACGAACGCCAGCTGCGTGGTCTGCAGGCCTCGGACGCGGCGCTGCTGCGGGTCCGCTTCCATGCCGGGCCGGAGGTTCTGGCCTCGCTGTCCCGCACGTTGCAGTCCCTGCTGCCGCTGCTGCCGGCCCTGTGCGCCAGCTCGCCACGCATCGATGGCCAACTCGGCGGCTGGCAGGATCTGGCGCTGCGCATGCGTCTGCCGATGACGCTGGACGAGCCGCTGACCGGAACCGCCGAGACGGTGCTGCCGCGCCTGCTGTTCCGTGCTGATGACGTTCTGATCCTGCAGGCGATGGATAGCCAGGAATCCGTGTTCGCTGATCTGGCGCTGCTGCAACTGCTGTTGGCGACCCTGTGCGGGCCGCCGCCGGCGGCTTGGCTGCCAGAGGACAGACAATGGCTCGGCCTGCTGCTGCGCTGCATGGAATCCGGCGATGCGATGCTGATCCGCGAACCCGCATTCCTGGCCTGCTGGCAACTCCCCGGCCCGCTGAGCGGCGCCGAGTTCTGGCGGGAAATGGCTGAACGGGCGCTCGCAGCCGGCACACTCGGCGTCTTTGCCGAGGCCATCTGCAACCGCCTTTTACGCGGCAGTCTGGCATCAGTGATCACCGCGACACCGGCCGGCGAACTGCCGGTGCTGTATCGCCGTCTGGGCGACTGCCTGCTGCACAACACGCTGCTGCGCGGCTGAATGCCCGCGCGTCGATTGCCGATCCCGACCGGAAAATGAAAACGGGCTGTGCGACCTGGTCGCACAGCCCGTTATGTTTCGTTAACCACTTCCGCTCAGGGTTTGGCCGGCTCCGCGGCATCCGCCGGCTGCGCCACCTCTTCCTTGCGCAGCAGCAGTTCCAGCGACGACGGCCATTCATCAGCATCGCTGCTGACCGTATCGCCGGGCTGGTTGCTGAACCAGAGCGCGCCCTCGACAAAGATGCGCGCCACCACCCGGTACTGATCGCCGCGACTCAGGCCTTCGTCGCTTTTCAGCACAAACGGAAACGGCGGCTGCGACTGCACGCGATACCGCTGCTCGGCGATCACTCGCGGCGCGTCGTCGCCATCGATCTCATGAAGCTGCACTTCCAGCAAGGCGCGCGGTGGCAGCGCCATGCGTTCGTGAAACGCCACGGTGCCACGCAGCGGCGGCGCCGAACAGGCCGCAAGAGTGGTCGCCATCATCGCCAGCGCCACGCGCGTCATCCATTTGCCAGTCATCACCCACTCCCAACCCTTCACGGCCTGCCCTTCACGGTGCCGGAACCTTAGCGAGCAAACGCGCAGGCCGCAAGCTGACACGCTCGCCGCGCCGGCATTGCGGCCTGCTTACAAATGCCGGGCCGTTCCGCGCTGTTGCCTGCACAGCGCTCCGGTATCATGCGCGGCGATTTGCACCGCATCGCAACCCGGAGGCTTACATGCGTCTATTTCTGGTTTCCTCGCTCCTGCTCGGCCTGTCAGCCTGCGCGCAGGCGCCAACCCGTCTGCTGCTCGACCCGGACGTGCCGACCGCAAACAGCGCCATTGGCAGCGGCCAGCTGATCGCCCTGTCGGTCAGCGGCACGCCGGAAGGTCAGCGCCTCGGCGACAGCCAGTCGCGTTTTGCACTGGAAAAACCCGCCGCGCCGGTGGTGCAGGCCAAGCTGCAGGAACTGCTGCCGCAACACGGTTTTCAGGTCGGTGGTCCGACCGACAGCATGCGCCAGCTGCGTGTCACGGTGATCGCCGCCGACCATGTCATCAACAAGGGCATCGTCCGCGACAACATTCGCGTCAAGGTCGCCCTGCAATTCACCGCCGAAACGGAATCCGGCACGCTGACGCGCAATTACGAAGACAGCCGCGAACAGGAAGTGGCCGGTCGCGCCAACATCGGTGAAGCCGGTGGCGTGCTCAACCAGTCGCTGGGCAGCGTGCTGCGCCGCGCGCTCAACGACGGTGAACTGATGGCGTTTCTGGCACGCTGATCGCGTGCACAGTCAGCGCAGTCAGCGTGCCAGTTATCAGCAATGCGCATCCGGCAACGCCGATTTCTTGCACGCTGACACCAGCAAAAAAGCAACTGATAAATTTTTGATCTATGCGTCACGGAGAACATGCTGCTGCGTGTTTTCTGCTGCGGCGCACTTGCAAACACGGCATCGTGAACTACGCTTTGTGCAACTGAAGGTGCACCACACCTTGATTAAGGTTTCCACAAGGCGCTGATCCCGATTCGTTGGGCAACGCCCTTTTTTTGCCTGCGTTTTTTGCCCGCGAAAGCTGCTGCATGCAGCGTGTTTGCCGTGCTCGCCGCGACGCCCGATCCCGTCCCGCCAACCGGAATCCGCTCACATGTCGTCGCGTTCATTTGCTGCAAAAATCCTGCGTTCACGCTCGCTGCTGGCGGCACTGCTGATCGCGCCACTTGCCACGTCGCTGTTCTGTGCCAGCGCACAGGCTGATCTGGCCGGCCTGCAGGCCGGTTACGCCCGCTGGGATCAGGATTACTCGGGACTGCTGCGCAGTCAGGGCGCAAACGCCAGCGACATTGATCTGGATCGCGATCTGGCGCTCGCCGACCGTCAGGGAAAAATGCTCTGGCTGAACGTCGAACATCCGCTGCCCTTCCTGCCCAATTTCCGCGTTGAACGCACGGCGCTGAATACGCAGGGTGAACGGATACTGAGTCAGTCACTGCACTTTGACGGCGAGACCTTCGCCGCCGGTACGCACGTCAGCAGCCAGTTCGATCTTGATCACGATGATCTGATCCTTTACTACGAAGTGCTCGACAATGTCGTCAGCGTCGATATCGGCATAGATGTCAAATCCTTCGACGGCGGGCTGACCGTCGCCAGCAACAGCCGTCGCGGCCATGCCCGGATCGATGGGCAGTTGCCGCTGCTGTATCTGCACGCGGAAACGCTGCTGCCGGGCAATCTCCTGCTGGTCGGACAGATCAGCGCGCTGGATGTGCAGGACACCGGGATCCGCGATCAGCGGCTGGCGATCCGGGCCAGTCTGTCGGACAGCATGGGCATCGAATTTGGCGAGCGACGTCTGCGCGTCACGCTCGATGATCAGGATGAAGACCTGACCGGCAACGCGGAATTTTCCGGACGCTATCTGGCGCTGACGCTGTCGTTCTGAATCGCCGTTCGGGAAATATCCGGTCTTTTGTCATTCGCCACGTTCACCGCGACCGGAACGATCTGGACGCAATTTGCACTGTTCGCTTGCTGTGGGGCCGGATTTATCCGGCCACGTTTCCGTTCGCGACCACCGGCACCGGATCAACTTGAAGCCTTCGCGGCCGGATAAATCCGGCCCCACGGCAAGCCCGGGCATCTATGCGTTTCCGCGTGACCGACAACATGGCATCTCAGCCTTATCGACGTCGGGAGCGTATCCAAATGATCAACGAACAGCGCACGCTTCGTCAGCGCTGATCAAAACTGCTCACCCAGCGGCGCATCGCCCAGAGCAGGATCAGTCCGGGAATGGCCGTCGCCGTCGTGAACACGAAAAACGCCGGCCAACCGATGGCCGGTGCCAGCACACCGGATAGCGGACTGACGTAGACGCGGCCGACGGCGCTGAGCGCTGACAACAGCGCAAATTGCGTGGCCGAAAACTGGCTGTGACTGAGCGCGGTCAGCAGCGCGAGAAATGCCGCCGTGCCCAGACCGCCGGCAAAGTTTTCGCAAAAGATCACCAGCGCCAGCAAGCCATCAACCGTGGCGCTGTGATCCAGCGACGCTATGACGATGTCGAACGGCGGCAATTCAAAACTGCCCAGCGCATTGCGACCGTACACCGCCAGCGCCAGAAAGCCGAGATTGCTCAGCATCTGCAAAATGCCAAAACCGAGCAGTGCGCGGAACAGGCCAAGCTTCACCATCAACACACCGCCGCACAGCGCGCCCAGAACGCTGGCCCACAGGCCCATGATCTTGTTGACGATGCCGACTTCCGCACTGCTGAACTGCATGGCCTTGAGCAGAAAAGGCGTGGTCAGACTGCCGGCAAAGGCATCGCCCAGTTTGTAGAGCACGATCAGCAGCAGCACGCTCCAGGCCATCGGCTGGGAAAAAAAACTGTCCAGCGAACGGTTCAGGGTTGCAAATCCAGCCTTGCGCGCCAGCCACAGCGCGGTCGGCAATGCAAAAGCAATTTGCGTCATCAAGAACAGCAATCGCACCCAGGCATTTTTGTCGTCCGGGTTGAAGCCGATGCCGATCAGAAGCAGGCGCGCCAGCATGGCGCCGGCAACAATGCCGGCCAGCGTCGCCAGAAAGCCGAGCAACTCCTTGCGCGCCGAGGAATCACGCACACCCGGTGCCGCCTCATAGCGCTGCGCGAGCAGCACGGTGGCCAGTGAAGCACCGGCCAGCAGCATCGCCATCACTTCATACACGCGCGGCCAGCTGCCCCACTGTTCGGCCCAGATAAAGGAAATGCCGCCGGAAACAATCATCGCGCCGCGATAGCTGGCCACCATCAGCGACGAGCCCAGCCCGCGTTCTTCCGGCGGCAGGACATCGGTGCGCCAGGCATCAAAAACGATGTCCTGCGACGCGGACAGGAAGCTGATCAAAACCGCCAGGACGGCGAACAAAACCGGCTGCGCCGTTGGCGATAACTGGGCGATTTGCCAGAGCACAAACGCCAGCGCCAGTTGCAGGCAGAACAGCCAGCCACGACGGCGACCGAGAAACGGCGGCTCGAAACGGTCGAGCAGCGGCGCCCAGATAAACTTCAGCGAATACGGCATCGCCACCAGGCCGAGGAAGCCGATGGTGGTGAGATCGAGTCCTTCGCTGGTCAGCCAGGCCTGCATGGCCTGCGCGGTCAACGACAACGGAATGCCGGAGGCAAAACCGAGCACGACAATGGCGCACTGGCGACGCCAGAATTCAATACGGGAAACAGGCATGAGCACCATCGGCAGCAAACGGGGAACAACGGTGAACCGGGCGCGGCGATTGGCGCGACTCGTGGCACACTGCGGCATGAAAACAGCGCAGACCGGTTCCGGTCTGCAGGCATGACGGCACGGTAATGAGCACGGCAGCGAAAGGCAATTGGCACATTCTTGGCGCCGGCGCGCAAGGCTTGCTGTGGGCGGCGCAATTTGCCCGATCGCAGTTTCCGGTGCAGTTGTTGTTGCGGACTGGCGCGAGCGACAGTCCGGCTGGCAATCACGGTGATGTGCGCCGCGCGTCCGTTGTGTCCGGGCAGCTTGCCGCGGAACCTGCAAGCTCAGCGCCATCATCCCCGGCACATCACAGCCTCACCCTCTGCTACGAACACGACGGCGCCAACGAATTCCTGCCCGTCGCCACCGGCGCCATCACGCCCATCCGCCGGCTGCTGGTCACCGTCAAGGCCGGCGATGTGGGCGACGCGCTGCGCGGCATACGCGACATGCTGGCCGCTGACGTGCTGCTGCTGATCCTCGCCAACGGCATCGGCGCCGAAGCAGCGGCGCGCGCCGTGTTGCCGCAGGCGCGCATCCTGATGGGCACCAGCACGCACGGCAGTTTCCGCCGCGAGCGTCTGCATGTCGTGCACGCCGGCATCGGCAGCATCCGCATCGGTCCCGGCGAAGGCGAAGCGGAACGGCTGGGCGCTGAACTCATCCGGGATCTGCCCGCATCGATGGCCATCGTCTGGGACACTCAGATCCGCGAACGCCTGTGGCGCAAGCTGGCCATCAATGCCTGCATCAACCCGCTGACCGCCGTGCTCGATTGCCGCAATGGCGAGCTGCTGCACAACGCCGGCGTGCAGCACGACTGGCCACTGCTGGCCGACGAAGCCGCCGCCGTGCTGCGCGGTGAAGGCATTGCCATCAGCGCAGCAGAGCTGCTGGACGAATTGCGCGCCGTTGCCACAGCCACCGCCAACAACTTTTCCTCGATGCATCAGGACGTCGCCCACGGCCGGCGCAGCGAAAACGCCTGGATCTCCGGTGCGCTGCTGCAGGCGGCGCAGCGTCATGGCCTGTCGCTGCCCACACACGCGCAATGGCAGACGCGGCTGGCAAGACGCTGCGCGCAAACCGGTTCACCCGGCTGAGGCAAGCGCTTCGTCCGGCCGGCACAGCGCAGGCTTCGCACGCGTTTGCCGATGACAGCACCGACGGCAGCACCGACGACCACGCCGCATCACTGTCCCGGCCGCAACGGATTGCCAACATGCACACAATCCAAGTGGTCGACTTGCCGCTCGTCACTGGCGAATGTCATTCTGCGTGCCACCATTAGAACCAGCGCGTCCGGCTGTCTGCACACGACCGCTGAAGGCTCACGCTCCCGTGTGCCCTCAGCAAGCCGGATCTCAGCAGGTCGACGTCACGCAAGCGAGACGTGCGGACGATCCTGATAACGCTGCCACGGAAGCCCCTCATGTTTGAACGTGTACGTTTGCCCGCCGCCCTTCTTGTGCTCTGCGGGCTGCTGGTGTTGACCCTGCTGCTCGGCCAGCAGAGTCGTGATCAGGCACTCGAAACCCAGCGCCAGCTCTGGCGCGAACAGCAACAGCAAAGCGCCCGTCTCGATCTGCAGCAACTGCTGCAGCAAACCGGTCGCTGGCTGGAACTGGCCGCCGCCCAGCCGCGTCTGCGCGATCTGATCCGCAGCGGCGCGCAAACCGCGCTGGTACAGGAACTGCGTGAACAGGGCGCCGTGTTCGGTGTGCAGTCGGTACTGCTGCATGACCGCTCCAGCAACACCCTTTATCCCAGCGACGCGCCGGCCCGCGCCGGCGAAACCTATGGCATCGGCGACTATCTGCTGCAGCAATACGCCGAAAATCCGAGCAACCGCCAGGCGCTGAAACTGCGCGACAAGCCGGTGCTGATGCTGAGCCGGCCGGTAAAAAGTGACACCCAGACCCAGGCCGTGCTGATGGCCACCTTCCCGCTCGATGAACGCCTGCTGGAATTGCTGAAATCCCGCACCGGCATGAGCTGGGCCCTGATCTACCCGGACCAGCCGGCCCCCGATGGTGACTGGCTGGCCATCGACTGGCCGGACGGCAGCGTCGCTGGCGTCCAGCTGGCCATCGCCACACCGGCACCCGCCAGCGCCGGCAACACCGTGCTCTGGCTGCTGTTGTTGCTGGCCGTGATCACCACCGCGCTTGGCCTGCTCTGGTGGCGTCAGGCCAGCGCCGGCGGCGGTGCCGACTGGAGCACCTTCCAGACCGCGCTGCGTGAAGCGCTGGGCGGCAAAAGCGACGCCCTGAAACAACTGGCGCGCGGTAATTCCATGCTGGCGAAAAACAACGCGCCACTGCGCGACAGCGCCGAATTGCTGCAACGCTGGCAACAACAATTCAGCGAACAACTGCGCACGCTCGACAGCCAGAACGAACAACTGCGTCAGCAACTCGCCCAGCTCAACGCCCAGACCGCGCGCGTCAGCCAGGAACGCGATGCCGCCGTCTCCGCGCCGCGCACGCGCAGCGAGTTCCTGTCGCGCATGGGCGAAGAGATCACCACGCCGATGAACAGCATGATGAGCATGCTCAACCTGCTCGGCGAATACCCGATGGCCTCGGAGCCGAAAGAATTTCTCGCCATCGCCCAGCGCGCCGCGCGCACGCTCACCGACAACCTCAACAACATTCTCGACTTCACCAAACTCGACGCCGGCCTGCTGAAACTGCAACCGGCCAGCGTCAGCATCAACAAACTGGTGTCATCACTGGCCAGCGAATACGCACATCACGCCGCGTCGAAAAAACTCAAACTCACCTACAGCGTGCACCCGGACGTGCCGGAGCCGGTCATGGCCGACGACGTGCGCATCCGGCAAATCCTTATCAACCTGGTCAGCAACGCCATCCGCTTCACCGCCGAAGGCGAAGTCGGCATGTACGTGGACGTGGTTGAAAGCGCCGGCAAACGCAAACTGCGCTTCACCGTCTCCGACACCGGCATGGGCATTCCGCGCGACGCACAAGCCGGCCTGTTCGACTCGCTCGACAGCCGCAGCAAACTCACCAACGCCAGCTTCGCCGGCCGCCTGCGACTGATCGTCTGCAAACAACTCGCCGAACTGATGGGCGGCGAGATCGGCGTCAGCTCCGAACAGGGCAAAGGCAGCCGCTTCTGGTTTACGGCGGCGATGCAGTAAACGGAGCACAACAATCTCCAACGCAAGAGGGCGCCGATGGCGCCCTCTCCATTCAGTTAGTGGCTTTACAAATTACGACAGGCAGGAATTTCCGTTCGCCCTGAACGAAGTCGAAGGATTGAACGGATCACCAGCCGTGGTTCGCAGTCAAGAAGACACCGTTCGTGAAACCCTTCGACGAGCTCAGGGCAAACGAGGCATTTTTGGCGGAATGATACTCCGCCGATGGCGCCATCTTTCGTCCTGAATAGAACCGATCCGCATCAGGTCGGCGACGTCCCTCTCCCGGCTCAGCGCGCCACCATCTCCGACGAGGAGAAGGATGATTTTGCCCCCTCGCCCCTCGCGGGAGAGGGCTGGGGAGAGGGGGCCGCTCATGTGATGCGGACTGACGCGAATCAGGTCTTTCGTTGTGCAGACACCGGCATCACCCTTCCTCCTCATAGCCAAGCTGCAACGTTCAGTGCATCAGTCATCCGCCAGCAATACGACTTTGTTGCAGGACACAACATCGCAGCCCTTTTTGCGCGTTACACCTGCAAGCATCCCACTTGCCAGCTCCGCGAATCAGGCGCATAAAATGCTAGCGGTTGCTTGGTCGCCTCGGGAACTCAGGGACAAACATCATGAAAGCAAAATGGATTTGGCTGGCCGTCGCACTTCTGGTCATTTCAATAGCGGCGTGGTGGTACGTTGATCGCCAAAGCTGGCCACGCGGAGAAGCTTTGGCCACTGCACTAAAGTCCGTGATCACCGGGCAACAAGCCGAGCAAGCCATGGTTGCCACTGCCATTCTGGAAAACTACAAGGAAGCACGCAGCAACGCGTCACGCTGGAGCGGCGTGTACTGGACATTCACCTTCGGTGCCGCCGTGCTCAGCGCCCTGGCCGCACTGTTCCTCAAGCTCGAAACCGTGATCCACGACGAAAAAATCAAGAAAGATGTTTCCGCAATACTTTCCGTCGCCGCCGCGTTGCTGATCACCATCTCCTCCAGCGGCGACTTCCAGCGAAAGTGGCAAGCCAACCGCGTCGCCGCCGCTGAACTGGAACACATCGGTTACACCTTCCTGCGCCACAACGGAGAAAACGCGCGTACCTATCTTGATCAGGTGGTAATCCCCCCTGAAAACAACCGTTGGCAAAAGTAGAATTTTCTCCCATAGACG
>JAYSEY010000001.1:0-333639 GCA_041913605.1 Permianibacter sp. | reverse complement strand
GCTACCGGGGCGGGCAACGCTGTTATTTTCCTGCGGGCAGTAACATACAAGGGGCCGGGGGTGGTCAGGTATTACGCAATTCAGCCGCGCCTTTCCCGCACAGGCGGTTCGCGCAGCCGGATGCCAGCGGCATCGCCGGTGGTCGGCGGCGTCCTGACCGGGTTGGGAAGCCTCCGATCACGCTGCGGCAATCGGAGCTACGCGGGCTGGCACCTCTCCGTGGCAGGGGAGGGGCGAGGGCGGCGGAATGCATCAAGCAATCGCCGCGTCGCCATCAGGCAGGTCGCCTCAGGCGACGTCCGCTTCGGGGAACAGGCTGGCGATCAGGGCGTCTTCGAGGTCGAAGCGGTCGACCAGCTGGCCGCCGAGAGCAGCCAGATCGCGGTCGAAGCTGGCCATGTGTTCTTCGCTGCCTTCGCCGCCGTAGCGGTCGTTGAAGGCCAGTGCCGCGTCGGTGCTGGCGGTGATCTGCGGGTAGATCTGCCGGTAGCGTTCGACGGTGTCGCTGCCGCAGTGTTCGGCCTGTTCGAGCAGTTGCTCGTAAATCTCGAAATGGCCGGCGGACACGTAATCGACCAGCGCATCGCAGAAGCCGGCAATCGCGGCGCGACCCGGCAGGGCGGTGTCGGCATGCGGCGCGCCGGTCAGTTGCAGGTAGCGCACCAGCAGGTTCTTGCGACTGTCCAGCCAGCGGTCGACAGCGTCCACGCGGCCGGCAAAGCGGTGGCTGGTTTCAGTCAGGCGATTGAGGGGCATCGCGGATCCTCGGTTCCGTAAACGACAACGCGGTGATCTGTAACACAGGCTCCGGTTGCGGCCAATACATTGGCGCTCTGACGTGCATGGGCTAGTCTGCTGCGCTTGACCCTGCGCCCGGCTCCGCCGCAACGACATGAGTGCCCCGCCCCTCAGCAGCAAATCTGCCGCGCGCCGCCTGATGCGGGTGCTGATCGCCACCTCGCTGATCCTGCTGGCCGCCCTGCTCTGGCTGGCGTTTGTGCACCGTCCGCAGGTGCATCACGAATCGTTTGATTTGTGCTGGCAGGATTTCGCCGTGCTGGCGCTGGCCCTGCTGCCGTTCACCTTCGGCCTGCGCCGCCTGCGTCGTGGCCAGAAGCAGCTGGCCCAGCTCGAAGCCTCGATGCTTGATTTCATGGACGCCGCCGCCGACATGCTGCTGGTGTCGGCGCTCGACGGCCGCATCATCGCCGCCAACCGGCGGGCCAGCGATTTGCTCGGCCATGATCACGACACACTGCTCGGCCTGCATGTGCGCGATCTCGATCCGCTCGACTACCTGCGCCAGCACCCGGAGCTGCGTTACTACCTTGAGCGCGGCCAGACCGTCACCTACGAAACCGCTTACCGCAGCGCCGACGGCCGCGAACTGCAGGTGGAAAGCCGGGTGCGCAAGGCGCAGTGGCAGGGCCAGGACGCACTGATCGAAATGGTCCGCGACATCAGCGCCCGCAAGCGCGCCGAGTCGGCGCTGCAGGAATCGAAAGCGCTGGTCGAACAGGCGCGCAACCAGCTGGAAACGCGCATTCATGAACGCACTGCCGAACTGCACCGGCGCATCGTCGAGCGCAATCTGGCCGAGCAGCGCGCCCAGGAGTTGTCGCAGATCCTCGGCGACATCATCGACTGCATGCCGTCGGTGATAGTCACCGTCGATGCCCAGCGCCGGGTGTCGCAATGGAACCAGCAGGCGGCGGCGCTGACCGGCATTTCCGCGCAGCAGGCCATCGGCAAATCGCTGAAGATGCTGTTGCCGCAGTTCGATGCGCCCATCGACCGGCTGACCGAAGCCACGCGCTACGGCCGGCGCCAGCATCACACCCGGCTGCACGCGCGGCTCAACGACCGCACCTACCTGTTCGATGTCATGGTCTACCCGCTGCGCGCGCGCGGCCGGGGCGTGGTGGTGCGCGTCGATGATGTCACCGAGCGCGTAAAGCTGGAGCAGGCGCTGGTGCAGTCGGAAAAAATGCTCTCGCTGGGCGGCCTCGCCGCCGGCATGGCCCACGAGATCAACAACCCGCTCGGCGCCATCCTGCAGAGCACGCAGAACATCGAGCGCCGGTTGTCCGCCGAATGGCCGCGCAATCGCGACATCGCCGACCGGCACGCGCTGTCACTGGCGGCGCTGGACGCTTACCTGCAGGCGCAGCGCATTCCGCAATTTATCGCCAACATCCGCGAGGCCGGCGAGCGCGCCGCCAGCATCGTTTCGGACATGCTGGCCTTCGCCCGGCCCGGACGCAGCGAGCGGGTCGCTGTCGACCTGGCGGCCAGTCTCGACGCCGCCGTGCGGCTGGCGGCCACCGACTACAACCAGCGCCTGAAACTCGATTTCCGCCGCATCGCCATCAGCCGCGACATTCTGCCCGGCATGCCGCGCGCGCTGGCGCAGCGCAACCAGCTGGAACAGGTGTTGCTCAATCTGCTGACCAATGCCGCGCAGGCGATGGGCCAGGCGGCGACGCCGGAGCCGCAGATTTTGCTGCGCGTGTATCACGAGGACGGCATGGCGGTGGTGGAGGTGCGTGACAACGGCCCGGGCATGACCGAACACGTGCGCCAGCGGGTGTTCGAGCCCTTCTTCACCACCAAGGATGAGAGCAGCGGTACCGGCCTCGGGCTGTCGGTGTCGTATTTCATCGTCACCGACCAGCTCAAGGGGCTGATGGAAGTGGAGTCGTCGCCGGGCGAAGGATCGGTGTTCCGCGTCCGCCTGCCGCTGGCCGAACCGGTGCCGGAAAGCACGCAAGCGGCGCCGCAGATTGAACTGCCGTTCGGCGATCGTCGCTGAATCGCCGGCTTGCCGGCTGACAGGTCCGGAGGGGATGCAATTCGCCGGCTTGCCGGCGCGTGCGTCAGCTCCGCTTCAGAACGCGGAACAGGAAGTAGGCCAGCGCAACACCGAACACGATCAGCATCCAGGCGCCCATCGACAGACCGAGGAAGGCCCAGTCCACTTTCGCGCAGTCGCCCGAGCCTTTCAGCAGCTCGGTGAGGATCTCGCCGGCCGGCAGCGCTTCCAGCATGTAATCCAGCGACGGACCGCAGGCCGGTACATCGGCCGGCGGCAGGCTTTGCAGCCAGACCTGACGACCGGCGGCGGCGATGCCGAGCAGCGCGCCCAGCACACCGATACCGTGCAGGCTGCGCGAGAAGCCGCCGGCGGGCTTCGGATTGAACAGCGCCAGCAACAGCAGCACCACGCCCATGGCGCCGACGGCATAGCGCTGGACCATGCACAGCGGGCAGGGATTCAGGCCCTCGACGTACTGGAAGTACAGGGCGGCAACCAGCAGCTCGTGGCAGAGAAAAGCAAGGAACAGATAGGCGGCACGTCCGTACATGGCGAAACACTTACACGGGTTTGGGAATTTGCGCGCCACTGTACAGACCGGAAAGTCGCTTGCAAACCGCGAACGGGGTGCTAAAAGTCAACAGGAGTGTCCGTCCATCAGGGATGCAGGGCGGCGTTGCGCAAGAGGAGATGCAAACATGGTTCTGCCCAAACCGGTGTACGAAGTCCTGCCCTATGGCTACCTCGTGGTCGCGCTGCTGACCTATGCGCTGCTCGAATCCGGCATGCGCTATCTGTCCGGCACGGTGTTTCTCGCCGCCGGCCTGATGGTGCTGTACTGGCGCATGCATTACCGCAGTACCCAGAAAGCCCGGGCGCGGACACGGCGCAAACCCGGCGTGCACGCGCCGGTCCGGCATCGCGTCGACAACTGACGGCATCAGGCGGGCTGCGCTGCCGGGCCATCCGGCAGCGGGTGCTTCCGTGCCCGGCGGTCTTTTTCGCTGATCGCGCTGCAAATTTCGAGGCAACAGTCTTCGAGACAACAGCCTTCGCCGCAACGCTCTTTGATGCAACAGTCTTCGATGCGACTGTCCTCGACGCAAAAATCGCAGGCAATAAAAAAGCCTCTTTGGAGAGGCTTCGGAAGTTTTCCAGTCTGCAGGGCCCAGTGTCCTCAGGGCTTCTTTGTGTTCGCTAGCGGCGGTTTTATAGCACCGTCGTTTCGAGCCGCGCAAACGATTTTTGCGAAATGCATCAACATATGATGTTGCGGCGCAAAATCAATTGATCCGGCGCCGCGTCACCGATCACTTCTTCTTCATTGCATCCATCAGCAGCGCGCCGAGACCGCCGACGGCCGGCGCCGCGGCTTTCTTCTGGCTGTGCTGGCCGCCCGGTTTGCCACCGCTGCTGCGCACGCCGACACCGCCGCCGCTGACCTGCTCGGCGGCATCCTTGCGCATCGACAGGCCGATGCGTTTGCGCGGCACATCGACTTCCATCACCGTCACCTGAACGATGTCGCCGGCTTTCACTACTTCGCGCGCATCCTTGATGAAGCGATCAGCGATTTGCGAAATGTGCACCAGACCATCCTGATGCACGCCGATGTCGACGAAGGCGCCGAAGTCGGTGACGTTGGTGATCACACCTTCCAGTTGCATGCCCGGTTTCAGATCGCTGATCTGCTCGACGCCTTCGCGGAAGGTTGCCGTCTTGAATTCACCACGCGGATCGCGGCCGGGTTTTTCCAGCTCGGCGATGATGTCGTTGACGGTCAGCAGACCGAATTTCTCATCGGTAAATTCCGCGACCTTGAGATTTTTCAGCGCGCCGCTGTTGCCCATCACATCGCGCAGTTGCGCCTGTTGTTTGGCGAGAATTTTTTCCACCACCGGATAGGCTTCCGGGTGCACGGCCGAGGCGTCGAGCGGGTTGTCGCCGCCGATCACGCGCAGGAAGCCGGCGGCCTGTTCAAACGTGCGCTCGCCGAGTCGCTCGACACTTTTCAGATCGGCGCGGGTTTTGAACCGGCCGTTGCGATCACGGTAAGAGACGATGTTCGCCGCCAGCGTCCGGTTCAGGCCGGACACGCGCGCCAGCAGCGGCACCGAGGCGGTGTTGACATCAACGCCGACCGCGTTCACGCAATCCTCGATCACGGCGTCGAGCGTTTTTGCCAGCTGTGCCTGCGACACGTCGTGCTGGTACTGGCCGACACCGATGGATTTCGGTTCGATCTTCACCAGCTCGGCAAGCGGGTCCTGCAGCCGGCGGGCAATCGACACCGCACCGCGATAGGTGACGTCGAGATTGGGAAATTCCAGCGCCGCCGTTTCCGATGCCGAATACACCGATGCGCCGGCTTCGCTGACCACCACTTTGGTGGCCTTGATCTCGGGACAGGCTTTCAGCAAATCGCCGACCAGTTTGTCGGTTTCCCGCGATGCGGTGCCGTTGCCGATCGAGATCAGGTTGACGCTGTACTTGATGCACATCTGCTGCAGATCTTTCAGCGAGCGGGTCCACTCGTTCTGCGGCTGGTGCGGGAAAATGGTCGTGTAGTGCAGCAGCTTGCCGGTGTCATCGACGATGACCACTTTCACGCCGGTGCGCAGGCCGGGATCCAGACCCATGGTGACGAAAGCACCGGCCGGCGGTGCCATCAGCAGATCGCGCAGGTTGTTGGCGAACACGCGGATGGCGTCGGTTTCGGCCTGCTCGCGCAGATCATTGAACAATTCGGTTTCGAATTTCGCTGCCAGTTTCACCCGCCAGGTCCATTGCGCGGTTTGCATCAGCCAGGCATCGGCAGGACGCCCCTTGGCTGCGATACCGGCGTGTTCGGCGACCATGTCTTCGCAGACGGCATCGGCGCGTTCGCCTTCATCCACTACGGCCGGCACCAGTGTCAGGTTGAGAATGCCTTCGTTGCGGCCACGGAAAATTGCCAGTGCGCGGTGCGAAGGAATTTTGTTCAGCGCTTCGCTGTAGGCGAAGTAATCGCGGAATTTCGCGCCTTCGTTTTCCTTGCCTTCAATCACCTTGCTTTGCACCAGCGCCTGGGCTTTCAGATGCGTGCGCAGCGTGGTCAGCAAGACCGCGTCTTCGGCGAATTCTTCCATCAGGATGAAGCGTGCGCCTTCCAGCGCGGCGGCGACATCGGCAACGCCCTTGTCGGCATCAACATAGGCAGCGGCGACCGCATCGGGTGCCTGCGACGGATCGGCCAGCAGCGCGCGCGCCAGCGGTTCGAGTCCGGCTTCGCGGGCGATGGCGCCCTTGGTGCGACGCTTGGGTTTGTAAGGCAGGTAGAGATCTTCCAGCTCGGTCTTGCTGAGCACGCCGCTGATCTGCGCTTCCAGTTCCGGGGTCAGCCGGCCTTGATCGCCGATGCTCTTCAGGATGGCACCGCGCCGATCTTCCAGTTCGCGCAAGTAGGTGAGCCGCTCTTCGAGCTTGCGCAGATCGGTGTCGGTCAGCGCACCGGTGACTTCTTTCCGGTAGCGGGAGATGAACGGCACGGTGGCGCCTTCGTCGAGCAGGCCGATGGCGGCCTGAACCTGGGCCGGGCGAACCGACAGTTCACTGGCGATGAGGGCGGCAATATCCAGCATGGGGGCGAACCTGAAGCAAAAATGGACGGCGATTATAGGGATGGCGAACCGGGCCGAGCAGTCTTGACGCCGGCGCCGCGCTGGGGTTGGCCTGTGCCGCGACCGGTACTGGCGTGCCCTGTCCGCACGCAGGCCGGGGTTTTCATTCGCCCGGACGCCGATCCTTTTTCAGCCGCACATAGAGCGTGCGGTGCACGGTGGCGATCAGTTCGTCGTGGCGATCACGGACATCGATGTGGAATTGCGGCAGGGCTTTTTCGCCGCTGGCGGTCTGCGCGCGCAGGGCGTCGAGCAGGGCGGCGTCGAGCCGGAAACGGGCCCATACCGGACCGTCGGTGTTGCTGACGTAATCGATCGACGCGGTCTTGTCCCAGACCCAGTAGTCGCGGCCGAGGTTGTGCATCAGCATCAGCATGTAGAACGGATCGGTCATCGCATACAGCGAGCCGCCGAAATGCGTGCCGACGTAATTGCGTTTCCAGCGCGGTGCCTGCAGGCGGACATCAACGGCGCGAAAATCCGCGCTCAGGTGTTCGACGCGGATGCCGGCGCCACGGAACGGCGGCCACAGATTCATCGCGGTACGGAACCAGAACGGTCGCATGAGCACTCCATCAGTCAGGTCGTGCGCCGTCAGGGATAACTTGCCTCGACGGACGGCGCTGGTCAGAATCACCGACATATTCTGTAACCAACCGGCACCCCTGATCGAGTCGGCGCGCGTCAAGCTGCCGGCCTTGTCAGACGCAGATGCCCGGTGACCCGCATGTATGGAACCGACATGACCAATCGCACGCCGACGGAAGAAACGCCGAAAATTCTCGTTGTCGATGACGATCTGCGCCTGCGCAGCCTCATCGAACGCTACCTGCGCGAGCAGGGTTTCCAGGCGCGTGCCGTGGCCGATGCCGAGCAGATGGACAAGCAGCTGCAGCGCGAAAATTATCACCTGATGGTGCTGGATCTGATGCTGCCCGGCGAAGACGGCCTGTCGATTTGCAGGCGTCTGCGCGGGGCCGGCAGCAAACTGCCGATCATCATGCTCACCGCCAAGGGCGATGAAGTGGATCGCATCGTCGGTCTGGAGCTGGGTGCCGATGACTATCTCGGCAAACCGTTCAATCCGCGCGAGCTGCTGGCGCGCATCAAGGCGGTGCTGCGCCGGCAGCAGAAAGAAGTGCCGGGCGCGCCGAGCGCCGAGGAGATTGTCGTCACCTTCGGTGAATTTTCGCTCAATCTCGGCACCCGCGAGCTGGCCAAAAATGGCGAAGTGGTGCCGCTGACTTCGGGTGAATTCGCGGTGCTGAAATCGCTGGTCCAGCACGCCCGCCAGCCGCTGTCGCGCGACAAGCTGATGAATCTGGCGCGCGGCCGGGATTACTCGGCGCTGGAGCGCTCCATCGACGTGCAGGTGTCGCGTCTGCGCCGGCTGATCGAAGTTGATCCGCAGCGGCCGCGCTACATCCAGACAGTCTGGGGCGTCGGCTATGTGTTCGTGCCGGACGGTCACGGCGGCGGCAACTGAGCCGGCAGTGCCGTTTCGTCATCCACTGATTTTTCCTGACCAGCGCGCGCCCTCCGCGCGTGCCGGCCGGGCGCGGGGAATCCTGTCGTGAGCTTCAGCCTGTTGCCGCGCTCAACTTTCGGTCGCATCACCTTCCTGATCGGCGCGCTGCTGCTGATCAACCAGTTCATTTCCTACTACTCGATCAGCGTCTACGTGGTGCAGCCGTTCATGCGTCAGGCCATGCACCTGACCGCGATGCAGGCGCGGCTGCCGGATCTGGAGGCCAAACCGGTCAGTGACACGGTCTGGTTGCTGGAACGCTACCGCGCCAAAGGCGTCGAGGCCTTCGGCGAAAGCGAAGCCGGCGAAAAAGGCCTGCACCAGGCGGTGCACTACAACTCGCTGAGTCGCGAACTGAACGATGCACTGGGTGCCGAGTTGCCCAGCGAAGTGCGCATCGAAGATTCCGCCATACCGGCCTACTGGGTGCGTTCACCGTACAACGCCTCGGTCTGGTTGCGCGTGCCAATGCCGAGTCAGAATGATGCCTATCCGCCGCCGCTGGTGTTTTACCTGTCGGTGATCTCATTGTTGTCGCTGGCCGGTGGCTGGATTTTTGCGCGCAATATTTCCCGGCCGCTGCGGCGTCTGGAATTTGCCGCCCGCGAACTGGGCCGCGGTGATGCGCCCGGCAATCTGCGCGAAACCGGCACCCAGGAACTGATCGCCGTGACGCGCGCGTTCAACAACATGGCCCGTGATCTGCACCAGATGGAGCAGGATCGCACCATGCTGCTGGCTGGCATTTCCCATGATCTGCGCACACCACTGACCCGCATCCGGCTGGCTTCGGAATTTCTGCCCGATGATTACGCCGAGATCCGCGACGGCATTTGCCGCGATACCGAAGACATGGACGAGATCATCGATCAGTTCATTTCCTTTGTCCGCGACGGCCGTGACGAGCGTTCCGAACCGGGCGATTTCAACGCGCTGGTCAAAGTGTCGGCCGAAGCCGCCGCGATGAGCGAAGCCGACGTGCGTTTTGATCTCGGTGAATTGCCGCCGGTGCCGTTCAAGGCGCTGGCCATGAAACGCCTGATCCGCAATCTGGTGGAAAACGCGCTGCGCTATGCCGGCGCGCCGGTGACCCTGCGCACCCGCGTCGATGGCAAGCACGTGGTGCTCAGTGTCATGGATGAAGGACCGGGCGTGAACGAAGCCGATATTCCGCGCCTGTTCCAACCCTTCACGCGCGGCGATGCCGCGCGCGGCGGACGCGGCACCGGCTTGGGCCTCGCCATCGTCAAACGCATTGCCGAAATGCACCGCGCGCGCATCAGCCTGCACAACCGCCCGCAAGGCGGACTGGAAGCGCGTCTGGAAGTGCCGTTTTACTGAGTCGCCGGTTCGGTAAACGGCGCGGGTTAACGGACGCCGCCGGACAGTTCTTCGGCAGGAAAAAAATCCGCAAGGACACAACCGGCAAACCGGTTTGCCAATTTGCCGTTCAGCGATCAGGCAGCGCCAGTGCGCCCAGTGACTGGCTGTCGAGCAGACGTTTCAGATCACCATTGGCATGCAGATCGCGGATCGCCTTGTCGAAGCGCGCCACGGTTTCCGGTGTCACCGAACGCTTGCTGAACATCAGGTGCACGGCAGCGTCGTTGAGCACCGGCGCCAGCGGTTTCAGCGCGTCGGCCGCGTATTTGTCCATCAGGCGTTGCAGGTTGGCGGTTTCCGCCACCAGTACATCACCGCGCGGTTGCGGCGACAGCAGCATCGCCAGCGCCAGTCGCGCTTCATTCGGTTCGTGCAGGCGGTTGGCGGCGCGCAGCCGCGGCCGCAAGGCTTCGAAGGCCGAACCAAACCAGCTGTTGCGCGGCGCAATGATCTGCAGATCACTGTTCAGCAACTGATCGAGATTGCTGATGTCCTGTGCGCGCGGATCAGCGCTGCGCACATACAGGCGCACCTGATCGTGGCGATAGGGCTGGCTGAACCAGGCGTATTCACGACGTTCGGGCAAATCGCTGGCGGCGGCGATCACATCGATCTGGCCATTGCGCAGGCTTTCCAGACGCCGCAGGTTGATCATCGGCGTGCCGCTGATGCTCAGCGCGCAGCCGGCGCGACGGGCGATCAGGTTCAGCAGCATGAAATCGGCTTCACGGCCATCGAGCCGGCCCTGACTCAGTACTTCGCTGCCGGGATGAACGATCAACGGCCGCGGGCAGGCTGAAACGGCGGTGGCAGTCAGCAGCAACGTGACAAACAATGCTGCCGCATGCACTCCGGACCAACCGCGCCGTTTCATCCGGACTGGCCGTGCACACTGACGCGATTGCGGCCGTTGTGTTTGGACGCGTAGAGCGCGTTGTCGGCGTGAGTGAGCCAGACCCGCTCGCTGCTGCACTGGGCATCGATCTCGGCGATGCCGAGCGACACGGTCCATTGCAGGCCGTTGCCGCCGACGGGCAGGCGCAGCGCGGCGATTTGTTCGCGCACGCGCTCGGCAAATACCATCGCCTGGGCAGCGCGCGTTTCGGTGAGGATGACGGCGAATTCTTCGCCGCCGTAACGACCGGCAATATCGGTGGTGCGCAGATTGCTGCGCAGCGCATCGGCAACCATCTGGATCACCCGATCGCCGACCGGATGTCCATGCTTGTCATTGATCGACTTGAAATGATCGATGTCCATCATCACCAGGCTGGCGATGTCGCCATAGCGTTTGAAGCGCGCGTACTCGCGCTTCAGACACTCTTCCCAGTGGCCACGGTTATAGAGCTGGGTCAGCCGGTCGATGCGCGACAACTC
Organism: Permianibacter sp.; assembly: GCA_041913605.1. Classification (GTDB taxonomy): domain Bacteria; phylum Pseudomonadota; class Gammaproteobacteria; order Enterobacterales; family Permianibacteraceae; genus Permianibacter. The sequence continues at coordinate 322,877 of JAYSEY010000001.1, read as the reverse complement.
GGCGAGTTCGGCATTGGCTTTTTCCAGCTGGCGCTTGTTGGTGGCAATGTCGGTGACGTCGTAGATGATCAGACAGATGTGTTCGGCGCTGCCTTTTGACGACGCCAGCGGCAGCAGCGTGACATTCTGGAACATGAATTCTTCCAGCCCGGTGATCGGCTGGTAGTTGCGGAATTTGACCAGATACGGGCGCTGTTCCCAGATGGTGAAGGCGCGATGCTGGAGCAGGCGCACCGATTCGACCTTGCGCCGGAAACTGTCCTGCGGAATCTCCGGGAACAGCTCGAAGAAGGGTTTGTCCTGCACGGCATCGGGTGCCAGACCGGAATGGTTTTCCATGAAACCGTTCCAGACCTGGACTTTGTAATCGCGATCAATGACGACGATGCCGACGTCGATGCTCTGGACAATGTCGAGCAGCCAGTGCAGCTCGCTCAGATCGATACCGGCACTCATGACGCCTCCGCCAGCCAGGCGATTTTCTTCTGCAGGCGGACCACCGAGTCTTCGGTGAACAGCAACAGCAAATCAAAATGCACGCGCCGGCCTTCGAGGCCGTAGCAGATCTCCACCGCCAGCGTGCGCTTCCAGCGATTGGCGTTGTGACGCAGCAGATCGCCGACATCGCAATGGCGGCCCAGCACTACCGGATGGCCCTGCGAAAAGCGCACATCAAGTTGTTCGGAAATGCCCTGCAGACAGGCGCCGATGATGATGCTGGCGATGTCCATGAGCATTTCCATTTCCGCCTGCGGGCCGAGATCGTTCTCGTGCTTCATCAGGCCGGCAATGTCGGAAAAACTGGCGTCGTGAAACAGCAGCAGCGCTTCGCCGGCGATGCCGGGCGAGATATAGCCCTGACAGACCGCCGACACGGTGGTGTCGGCCTGGGCGGCCGACAGCGCCATCTGCAATTCGCCGACTTCCAGCAAATTGACCTGCGGCACCGGCAGCTGCACGAAGGCATCCAGCACGCGCGCCAGCAAGGCCGCGGCGCGGCCCATGGCGACATTGCAGACTTCACGGAAGGCATCGCGGAACGCCACCTTGCCATCGACGGCTTTTGCCGCCGGTGCATAGACGCCGCCGAGCAGGCCGGCCAGCATCAGCGCCGCGCGCATGGCATCGGGGGCGATGGGTTTCTGCACGAAGGTCAGCGCGCCGAGCGCCAGCACCCGTTCGCGCGCCTGATCCTGAACGTCGCCGGAGACAACGATGACGCGGGTTTTCAGACCCTCGTCGCGCATCGCCTGCAGCACGCCATAACCGTCCATCTCCGGCATGGTCAGATCGAGGAACATCAGATCGGGCAGGGATTCGCGCAGCAGGCCCAATGCTTCGAGGCCGTTTTTGGCCTCGCGGACATTGGCGGCCAAATCGGCAGGCAGTGCCCGCAGCAACTGGCGGCGGGCGAATTGCGAGTCATCGCAGACGATCAGGTTGGGCATGGCGGAGTCCGTACAGCTTCAGGCCCAACCTTAGGCGAGCCGGCAGGCGCCGGCAATCCGCCGCTGGTGAAAAATCCGCGTTTCAGTGACGTTGTTCGCCACCCGGCTGGGCACCGCCATGGGCCAGTGCAGCGACATCAACGGCATCGAAACGGTAGTGCTCGTTACAGAAGTCGCAGGTGACCGTCAGCGTGCCCTGTTCGGCGATGGCGTGGGCCAGATCATCGGCGCCGAGCAGGCGCAGGCTTTCGGCGCTGCGCTCGCGCGAGCAGCGGCACTGGAAGCGCAGCGGCTGGGCATCGAACAGCCGGACTTCCTCTTCGTGATACAGCCGGTGCAGCACGGTTTCCACCGGCAGCGCAAAGGCCTCTTCCGGTTTCAGCGTCGCGGCGAGAATGCTCAGGTGTTGCCAGGCGTCTTCGGCGTTTTCGCCGGGCAGGGCCTGCAGCAGCAGGCCGACGCCGCGCTGGCCGTCGTGGAGCAGCTGCAGGTGGGTGGCGAGCTGTTCGGACTGGCGGAAGTAGGTGGCGAGGCAGTCGGCCAGGCTGGCGCCGTCCAGCGGCACAATGCCCTGATACGGCTGGCCGTCATCGGGAACCAGATTCAGCGCCAGCGTGCCGCCGCGCACCAGTTCGGCAAACGCGGCGCCTTCCGCCACGTTCTGCCAGCGGGCGGTGGCACGCAGGCCGCCGTCGTGGGTGCACTCGGCGACCAGCAGCGGCACCGGTCCGCTGCCCTGCAGTTGCAGGCTGAGCCGGCCCTGCAGCTTGACCGTGGTGACCAGCAGCGCCACGGCTGTCACCGCTTCGGCAACCAGACTGGCGACCGGCGCCGGATAGTCATGGGCGCTGACATTGCGCCGGATGGCGGCGTCCAGATGCACCATCACGCCGCGCACGCCGCGGTGTTCGAACAGGAAGCGGTGCAGGCAGTCCCAGGTCAGGGTCATGGTCATTCCTCAATAACGGACGTCGGGTTAGGCGTAGCCGCCGGGTCGAGTGCGCGCCCGGCGGGCAATTCATGAACGCTGCAGGCGGCGCAGGGCTTCGCGCTGGCGCTTGTCCGGCTTGTGCTCAGGACTGGGGGCCGGCGCCAGCCGGCGCTGTTCGGCGGCCGCCGTGCGACGGGCGAGCGAGGCGTCGGTTTCCCGGTACAGCAGGCGCGCCGTGCTGGCCGGACCGCGCTGTTCCGACAGACCGAGCACTTCGATCTCGTGTAGGTCCAGGCCGCTGCGAACTTCCAGCACGGCGCCGACTCTGACCGCGTGCCCGGACTTGACCCGCTGGCCCTGGTAATGGACCTTGCCGCCCTCGACCGCCGCCTGCGCCAGCGAACGGGTACGAAAAAAACGTGCTGCCCATAGCCATTTATCAAGACGGCAGCGTGTGAGCGTGTTGTCCTGTGTGAAACGCTTGTCATCAATCGAAGCTCGCATCTGCGTATTGTACCGGCCCCACGCCACGACCGTCGCCGGATGCCGAGCTGACATGGCCTTGATATGCTTGCCGCCCGTTTGGACGCATGACAAGCGTGAGGCGGCGTCGTACAACGCCCAACGCCCCGAGTAAGGAAGCCTGTTTCCGTGTCTGTAGATGTGGCCCGTCACGGGTCTGACGCCAGAGAGCCGGGCAAGTTGTCCGGGCTGTCGCCGCTCACGCTGTTGCGCGGTGTCCTGTTGCTTGTCGCCGTGGTCTGGCTGACCTACACGCTGGCGCGGCTGTTCTGGCTGGGTTGGGCGATCTGGCAGTCGCCGCCACCGGCACTGCCGCCTCCGCCGCCCTCGGTGGCCGTCAACGCGGCGCCGGCCGTGGATATCGATCTGCTGGTCAACGCCCACTTGTTCGGTCAGGCCGATGCGCCAGCCAGCGCCACCGTGCAGGAGGCGCCGGACTCCAGCGTCGCCCTGAAGCTGGTGTCGGTGTACGTCGCTTCGGTGCCGGAACGCAGCAATGCCATCGTCGAAGAGATGAGCGGCAATGGCAGCGTGATCGGCATCGGTGAAGATCTGCCCGGCGGCAACGGCAAACTGAAAGAAGTGTTTCCCGACCGCATCATCATTGATCGCGGCGGCCGGCTGGAAACGCTGCGCATCCAGATCCTGACGGACGCCAACCTGCAGCTCGACGGCGCGCCGGCCACGGCCGATGCCGCCGGCGACGGTGCCACGCTCGACAAGCGCAAGGACACCCGGCTGAGCCAGGAATTGCGCCAGATGCAGCAACAGCTGCAAACCGATCCGATGTCGCTGGCCGAGGTGATCCGCATGGAGCCGGATTTCCGCGACGGCGTGCTCACCGGCTACCGTCTGGCGCCGGGCAAGGACACCAAACTGTTTGCCCGCTTCGGCCTGCAGCGCAATGACGTGCTGAAAGCCGTCAACGGCGTGCCGCTCAGCGATCCGGGGCAGGCCATGTCGCTGCTCAGTTCGTTGCAATCGGCACGCGAATTCAGCGTCACCGTTGAGCGCGGTGGCCGCCCGGTAAACGTTCTGCTCAGTCTCGAAAATCCATAATTCACTTGAAACGGAAGCACCCTGTGAACGCATGTCTCCGCTTTTTCCGTCCGTTGCCACTGGTGCTCGCGCTGGCCGCGCCGGGCGTGTTTGCCGGTCAGGCCATGCTCAATGCCAAGGATGCCGACATCCGCGCGCTGATCGAACAGGTCAGCAAAGTCACCGGCAAAACGTTTGTGCTCGATCCGCGCGTGCAGGGGCAGCGCATCACCGTGATCTCGCAGCACATGATGGACGAGCGCGAGGTGTACGACACCTTCCTGTCCGTGCTGCGCGTGCACGGCCTTGCCGCCGTGGAATCAAACGGCGTGGTGAAAGTGGTGCAGGATCAAATCGCCCGTACCGAAGCCGTGCCGGTGTACCGGGACGGACGCGCACAGGTGTACGGCGACGAGCTGATCACGCGCGTCATCAAGCTGCAGCATGTCGATGCCCAGCAGGTCAATCCGGTGCTGCGCCAGCTGGTCGCCCAGCAGGGCCACATGGCGCCGTACGCGCGCACCAATGTGCTGGTCGTACACGACACCGCGTCGAACATCGAACGCATCGCCGAGATCGTTCGCCAGATCGACAAAGCCTCGGAAGAGCAGGTCGAGATCATCGCCCTCAAGCACGCGTCGGCAGAAGAGATCCTGCGCATTCTGGAAACCCTGGATCGCCAGGGCCAGAAAGCCGAAGACCAGATCAACAAACCGCGCGTCGCCGCCGATGTGCGCACCAACAGCCTGCTGGTCAGTGCCGAAGGTCCGGCGCGTTTGCGCCTGCGCGCCATGATCGCCCAGCTGGATCAGCCGGTGTCGGCCGGCGGCAATACCAAGGTGCTGTACCTGCACTATGCAAAAGCCGAAGACATGGTCGAAGTGCTGACCGGTGTTTCGCAGCAACTGGCGAAACAGGAGGAAGGCAAGAAGGCCGATGCCTCGCCCCGGCGCAACAACGAAAACTTCAGCATCGAGGCGCACAAGGACACCAACGCGCTGGTGATCACCGCGCCGCCGGACATGATGCGTTCGCTGGAAAATGTCATCCGTCAGCTCGACATCCGGCGTGCGCAGGTGCATCTGGAGGCCTTCATCGTTGAGATCTCCGACAACAAGGCGAAAGAACTCGGCGTGCAGTGGCTGTTCGGCGGTGGCAAGGACGGTGATCTGAAACCGATGGGTTTCTCCAGCTTCAACAACACCGGTCCGTCGATTGGCCAGATCGCCGGCGCCGCACAACTGCAGCGCGGCCAGGGCGGCACCACCACCACGCAAAACAACGGTGGCGTGATCACCACCACCACCACGCCCTCGAACGGTGACAACGGCGCGGCGCTGGCGACGGTGCTCGGCCAGATGCAGGGCATCGGTATCGGTCTGGGCCGGATCAAGGAAAACGGTTTCAGTTTCGGCGCCTTCATTCGCGCCCTCGGTTCCAACACCGATTCGAATGTGTTGTCGATGCCGTCGGTGACGACCATGGACAACAAGGAAGCCGAATTGCTGGTCGGTCAGGAAGTGCCGGTGATCACCGGTTCGACACTGGGCAACAACAACCAGAATCCGTTCCAGCAGGTGGAGCGCAAAGAAGTCGGCGTCAAACTCAAGATCAAGCCGCAGATCAACGAGGGCAGCGCCGTCAATCTGGAAATCGAACAGGAAGTGTCGTCAATTGCCGGCTCCACCGGCGTCGATATTGTCACCAACAAACGCAAGATCAAGAACACCGTGCTGGTCGATGACGGTGACACCATCGTGCTCGGCGGACTGGTCGATGACGACGTGCAGGAAAGCGTTTCGAAAGTGCCGCTGCTCGGCGACATTCCGCTGCTCGGCAACCTGTTCAAATCGCAGCGCACCACCAAAGTAAAGCGCAACCTGCTGGTGTTCATCCGGCCCACCATTGTCCGCGACGGTGATCACTCGACCATGCAGGCGCTGTCGGCACGCAAATACAATTATCTGCGCAGCCAACAACTCGAAGAGCAGGAAGAGGGCGTGCGCCTGATGCCGGGCGAAAAAACCGCGCTGCTGCCGGAATGGCAGGACAATAAAAAACCGGCAACGCCAACCGACGCGCCAGTGCCGGCGGCACAACCCGCCGAACAGCCGGCAACAGAACAGCCGGCAACAGAACAACCGGCAACAGAACAACCGGTACCGGCGACGGACAAGCAGTGATCATGAGCGCCGCTGAATCGCCTTTGCAGATGACGCGCGAAACGCCGCGTTTGCCCTATGGTTTTGCCCGTCGCCACGGTCTGCTGGTGGCCGGTGAGCGTGACGGGGTGCTGCAACTCTGGTTGCGTGCCACGCCGGTGCCGGCGGCACTGGCGGAAGCGCGGCGTTTTCTGGCGCGACCGCTGCGCGTTGAGCGCGTCGACGCCGAACGCTTCGACGCGGAAATGGCCCGCGCCTATCAGGGCGAAGGCACCGCGGCGCAGGCCATTGAGGACATCGGCGAGGAACTGGATCTGTTCCGGCTCGCCGAGGAAATGCCACAAACCGAAGATTTGCTCGAAGCCGAAGACGATGCGCCGATCATCAAGCTGATCAACGCGCTGCTGTCGGAAGCGATCAAGGAAAACGCGTCCGACATTCACATCGAAGTGTTTGAGAAGCAGCTGATCGTCCGCTTCCGTGTTGATGGTGTGCTGCGCGAAGTGCTGCAGCCGGATCGGCGTGTGGCGCCCTTGCTGGTGTCGCGCATCAAGGTGATGGCGAAACTCGACATTGCCGAAAAACGCATTCCGCAGGACGGTCGCATCGCGCTGCGTCTGGGCGGGCGTGCGGTCGATGTCCGGGTGTCGACGCTGCCGTCTTCGCACGGCGAGCGCGTGGTGATGCGTCTGCTCGACAAGCAGGCCGGCCGTCTCGATTTTGCCCAGCTCGGCATGCCGGAACGGTTGATGTCGCAGATGAGCGATCTGCTGCACAAACCGCACGGCATCCTGCTGGTCACCGGCCCGACCGGCTCCGGCAAAACCACCACGCTGTACGCCGGCCTGACCATCCTCAATAACGCGACGCGCAATATTCTCACGGTCGAAGATCCGATCGAATACCAGCTCGACGGCATCGGCCAGACCCAGGTCAATCCGCGCGTGGACATGACCTTTGCACGCGGTTTGCGCGCCATCCTGCGTCAGGACCCGGATGTGGTCATGGTCGGTGAAATCCGCGATCTGGAAACCGCGCAGATCGCCGTGCAGGCCTCGCTGACCGGTCACCTGGTGTTGTCAACACTGCACACCAACAGCGCCGTCGGCGCGGTGACCCGTCTCGCCGACATGGGCATCGAACCGTTCCTGTTGTCGTCATCGCTGCTCGGCGTGCTCGCGCAACGTCTGGTGCGCGTGCTCTGCCCGGATTGCAAACGCGCGGCACCGGCGTCAGCCAAGGAGTGTGAACTGCTCGGTTTCGACGCCGCGCATCCGCCGCAGATTTATCATCCGGTCGGTTGTCCTGCCTGTCGCCACGGCGGCTATCGCGGCCGTCAGGGCATTTACGAATTGCTGCTGGTGGATGAAACCGTGCGCACGCTGATCCATAACGGCGCCAGCGAAAGCGAGATCGAACGTCATGCCCGGCGCAGTTTTCCCTCGATCCGCGATGACGGCCGTGCGCGGGTGCTGGACGGCGTCACCTCCGTCGAGGAAGTGCTGCGCGTGACGCGGGAAGACTGATCATGCCGGCGTTTGAATACCTTGCCCTCGACAGCAACGGCCGCCAGAAAAAAGGTGTGCTGGAAGCCGATACCGCGCGCCAGATCCGTGGCCAGTTGCGTGAGCTGCAACTGACGCCGCTGCAGGTCAATGAAGTGGCTGAAGGGCGCGGCCAGACCGGCACACGCAGCGGAGCCGGCAGCGGCAGCACGCGTCGCAATGTGCGCATCAAGACCGCCGATCTGGCGCTGCTGACCCGTCAGCTGGCCACCCTGATCCGCGCCGCGCTGCCGATTGAAGAAGCGCTGCGCGCGGTTTCCGATCAGAGCGAAAAGTCTGCGGTCAAATCGATGATGCTGGCGGTACGTTCGCGGGTGATGGAAGGCCACACACTGGCCGATGCGCTCGGCCAGTTTCCGAAAGTGTTCGACAACCTGTATTGCTCGATGGTCGCGGCCGGTGAACGCTCCGGTCATCTGGATGAAGTGCTGGAACGGTTGGCGGATTACACCGAGCGTCGCCAGTACCTGCGCCAGAAAGTGCAGATGGCGATGGTTTATCCGCTGATTCTGGTGATCTTTGCCATCGGCGTGGTCACCGGCCTGCTGACCTTTGTGGTGCCGAAAGTGGTTGCCCAGTTTGATCATCTCGGTGCGGAATTGCCGATGCTGACGCAGCTGATGATCGGCCTGTCGGATTTCCTGAAAAGCTGGGGCTGGTTGCTGGCGCTGGCCATCGTCGCTGGCGTGCTGGCGCTGCGCCAGATCCTGAAACAACCGGCCGTGGCCCTGCAGTTTGATCGCAATCTGTTGCGCTGGCCGCTGATCGGCAAACTCGCGCGCGGCATCAACACCGCGCGTTTTGCCCGCACGCTGAGCATCATGACTGCGTCTGCCGTGCCGGTGCTTGAAGGCCTGCGTATCGCCGGTGATGTGGTGGACAACCGCTGGCTGAAACAAATCATCCAGGACGCCACCACGCGGGTGCGTGAAGGCGCATCGCTGCGCGCCGCGTTGTCGAAAACCCAGGCGTTTCCGCCGATGCTGATCCACATGATCGGTTCCGGTGAAAGTTCCGGACAACTGGAATCCATGCTCGACAAGGCGGCGGACAATCAGGAACGCGAATTTGAAAGCATGATCAGCGTGACGCTCAGCCTGATGGAGCCTTTGCTGATCATGGGCATGGGGGTGATGGTACTGGTCATCGTGCTGGCCATCCTGCTGCCCATTTTTCAGCTCAACCAGATTATTGGCCGCTGACACGCGGCACTTTTCCGTTTCAGGGAGACAGACATGAATCGTCAGACGCGTCGCATGCGTGGTTTCACGCTGCTGGAAATCATGGTCGTGCTGGTCATCATCGGCATCCTCGCCACGGCGGTGATCCTGAACATCGGCGGCGACGTTGACAAGGCGGCCGTGACGCGCGTGCAGAGCGATTTGCAGACGCTCAGCACGGCGCTGGAACGCTACAAGATGGACAACTTCACCTACCCGACCGAAGAGCAGAGTCTCGCTGCGCTGGTGCGCAAACCGACTGAAGAGCCGCTGCCGCGCAATTACAAGCAGGGCGGCTACATCAACAAACTGCAGAAAGATCCCTGGGGCTATGACTACGTTTACCGGTTTCCCGGTGAGCATGGCGAATTTGATTTGATCTCCTACGGCGCCGACGGTCAGGAAGGCGGTGAAGGTCCGAATGCCGATATCGGCAACTGGGATCAGAATCTGGAAAACCAGTAAGGGCGCAATGACCTGCGCTGACGATGCCGGACGCCGCTGATCATGGCTGCCAAACCGCGTGGTTTCACGCTGATCGAATTGCTGGTGGTGATCGTGGTGATCGGCCTGATCGCCGGCGCCATGGTCATGACGCTGGGCGACGATCAGCGACGCGGGCTGCTGCGTCAGGAAAGCGAGCGACTGCAGGCGACCGTGGCGCTGGCGCTGGAAGAAGCACAGTTGTACGGGCACGAGATCGGCCTGCAGATCGCCGAGGACCGCTACCGCTTCCTGCGTTGGCGTGACGGCAAATGGCAAACGATTGATGACGACCGCGCCTATGACTGGCGCAAGCTGCCCGATGGTCTGTTGCTGTCGGTCGCGCTGGATGGATTGCCGCAGGGGCTGAAACTGCCCGGCGTGCGCATCAACAGTCGTGGTGAAGTGGAATTGCTGTCGGCCGAGGACAGCGCGAAACAACTGGCGCTGGAAAAACAGCAACAGCAAATCGCCAATCCGGAACTGAGCGAAAACGCAGGCAAGGATGCGGGTGAATTGCGCGACGACGCGCTGACCGAAAGCAGCGAGCAGGCACAGGCCCGTGCCGAACTCGGCAATGACACGCTGATTGATGACGAACGCGACAGCGAACGGTTGATGCCGCAAATTTTCCTGATGTCCAGTGGTGAAGTAACCCCCTTCGTGATCGGTATCGGTTCACGCGATACGCCGCCGGTATTTTTGCGTCTGCGCGGTTATGCCTCCGGCTGCACGCGCATCGAAGGTCCGCTCGATGCAGATCTGGACGCCGATTTGCAGATGGAATGGCCGGACGACGCCGCACAGGAAACGGATGCAGCGGATCGCATGGACGTTAACAACAGCGACCCGCAACTACGCCGCTGTGCGGCCGATCGCCGTCAGGAGCGCAGCCGTGCGGCAGGCTAAGCGATCAGCGCCGGTGCGCGGTTTCACTCTGCTTGAAGTGCTGATCGCACTGGCAGTGTTTGCCATTGCCGCGGCCGCGATGATCAGCGGCATCACCGACAGCGTTGCAGCGCAAAGTCATCTGGAGCGCAAGACGCTGGCGTCCTGGGTGGCGCAGAACCAGCTGGCGCTGGTGCGTTTGAAGGACGCCTGGCCGGATCTCGGCGAAGTCAGCGGTGAAGAAGAAATGGCCGGACGCAGTTGGTACTGGCGCCGGCATACGCAGGCGACCAGCGATGAACGTCTGCGCCGCGTGGATGTGGAAGTGCGCGCCGCCGTGGACGATGACACCGCGCTGATCCGCCTGTCGGCCTTCGTCAATGCCACACCGGCGAAATCGAATCCGAGCTCGCCAGCGGTGCGCAGCATGCGCCCGGACAAGCCGGCGCTGCCACCACCGCGCGGTGAAAACGATCCGCCACCGCCGCCCGGCAACACACCGCCCGACGATCAGGACAATCGCATCAAGGACACGCGATGAACGCGCGCGGTTTCACGCTGATTGAGATCCTGGTGGCGGTGGTGATCTTTGCACTGCTCGGCACGGCTGCGTATTCGACGCTGAACGCCGCGCAGGACGCGCAAATTTCGCTGCGCACGCGCGGCGAGCGGTTTCAGGATTTGTCGAAAGCGATCACGCTGCTGGCGCGCGACTATCGGCAGCTGAGTTTGCGCCGTGCGCGCGACACCTACGGCGAGCGGTTGCCGATCGTCCGCTCGCGCTGCGACGAGCGTGAATGCTGGATTGAATTCACCCGTACCGGCTGGCGCAATCCCGGCCAGTTGCCGCGCGCGACGCTGGAGCACGTCATCTACAAACTGGAAGATGAAACGCTGAACCGCTACAGCACGCTGGCGCTGGATCAGGCGCAGGGCGATGCGCAGATCAAGCGCGAGTTGCTGACGGGTGTGAAAGCGCTGCGTATCCAATATCTGCCGCCGGGCCAGGTGGCGAATGCAAAAGACAATTTCTCCGGCACCGGCATGAGCGATCTGGAGTGGAGCAAGGGCGAATGGCCGGCCGGTGGCCGGCTGAACGAGGACGACAGCAACCGTCCGCCGCGGGCCCTGAAGATCACGTTTGAAATTGACGGACTCGGAGAGGTGACCCGTGTCCTGCCGTAAGCCGAGTGGCCAATATCTGCCGCGAACACAGCGCGGCATTGCGCTGATCACGGTGCTGATTGTGGTCGCGCTGGTGACCATCATCGCCACGCAGATCACCAGCAGCCTGCTGGTGATTGAACGCCGGCAAACCAATGTCCTGCACGGTGAACAGGCCTGGCTGTATGCGCTCGGTGCTGAATCGCTGGCGGCGGCGCGCTTGCAGGACGCCACCAAGGACGATGACAAACGCATTCATCTCGGTCAGGAATGGGCGCGCGGCAGTTTCCAGTTTCCGGTTGACGGCGGCCTGATCAAAGGCACGTTCAGTGATGCCAGCACCTGCCTGAACATCAATGCCCTGCTGAAGAAAAACAAGAAGCAGGACGGCACGCCGCCACCGAATCCGGAAACGCCGCCGGCGGCTGAAAGTGAAGCGGATGTCGGCCAGAACCTGCTCGCGCGCCTGTTCGAACAACTGGTGCCGGATGCCGAAGTGCCGCCGCAGGCGCTGGCGGCGGCGCTGATGGACTGGCTCGATGACGATGCCGATCCGCGCGGTGCCGATGGCGCCGAAGATTATTTTTATCAGGGTCTGACGCCGGCTTATCGTGCCGGCAACGGTCCACTCGGCGCGATCAGCGAACTGCGGCTGGTCAAGGGCTTTACCGCCGAGGTGTACGCGAAAGTAAAACCGTTTCTGTGTGCGCTGCCGGATCACGAATACGTGAAGCTGAACGTCAACACGCTGCATCCGGCGCGCGCGGAATTGCTCATGGTGATGGTGGAAAACCTGCCGCTGGAATCGGCGCGCGAAGTGCTGAAGCGGCGGCCGAAAGACGGTTACACGCTGCAGGATTTCTGGACTGCGCCCGGCATGCCGCCGGAAGCGAAAGCGCACGCGCAGCTGAAAGACCGCATCGCGGTCGACAGCGATTACTTCCGGCTGCGCGCCAGCGCCGTCGTGGGCCGTGGCGAGGCGCGTGTAGAATCCTTGTTGCAGCGTCAGGATGACCGCAGCTATGTCGTGGTCAGTCGCAGTTATTCAGAAGAGTGAGAGGCATGTCCGGTCAATTGTTCCTGCGTGTGCCCGGTCCCGGCAGCAGCGATGCGCAATGGTTGGAGCGCGCCGCGGACGGCGCCGTACTGGCCAGTGGCAGTCTGCGCTGGCCCGATGAATTGGCGCGCCTGCGCGGCGATGAACAGTCGCCGCCGCGTGCCCTGACGCTGTTGCTGCCGGTGGCGCAGGTGCTGGTGTCCAGCGTGCAGGTGCCGGCAAAGCAGGCACGGCATCTGGATCGCGTGCTGCCCTTCCTGATTGAGGAGCAGCTGGCCGGCAATGTTGATGACATGCATGTCATCGCCGGCGCGGCACTCGGCGATGAGCGCCGTCAGGTGCTGGCGGTTGATGATGCCTGGCTGAGCGCGCAGCTGAACCTGCTCGCGGCGGCCGGTTTTGATGTCCAGTCCTGTACCGTTGATGCGCTTTGTCTGCCGGTGACGGCCGGCGGCGCAGCGGTGCTGTTCGAGTCCGGTCAGGTGCTGCTGCGCCTGGCCGATGGCAGCGCGCAATGCCTGCATCCCGATGACTGGCCGCTGCTCGGCCCGGCGCTGCTCGACGGACTCAATGGCGAATTCTGGCGCAGCGATGCCAGCCAGCCGACGCCCGGCGTCGAACAACTGCACGACATCGACGCGCCGCTGGCACTGCTGGCGGCGCAGGCCGCAGCGGCGCCGGATCTGCTCACCGGCCGCCATGCCCGCCGCTCCGGCTGGCAGCAGCAGTGGCAAGCCTGGCGCGCCGTCGCCGCCCTGCTGCTGCTGGCGCTGCTCGCCCAGTACGGACTCTGGATCGCCGACTACCTGCAGACCAGCGGCCGGGAACGCGCGCTGCGCGACAGCATGCGCGCCCAGTTCCAGGCGGCCTTGCCCGACGATACCCGCGGCCAGGACCCGGCGGCGCGCCTGCGGGCCCTGACCCGCGATGGCGCCACCACCGGCGGTCCGGGCTTTCTTGCCCTGCTCGCCCAGCTGACACCGATCCTGCAGGCACAGAGCGGTGTGCACCTGCGCGGTCTGGGCTTTGAAGCGGCGCGCAGTGAAATGCGTCTGGATCTGGAAGCCGCCGATCTCGGCGCGCTCAACCAGTTGCAGTCGGCGCTGCAGGGCGCCGGCCTGCAGACGGACATGGGCCAGGCCTCCGGCGGTGAGCGCGGTTACACCGGCCGCATGGTGGTCAAAGCCGGCCCGGCACATGCAGGTAAGAATCCATGAAGCTGACTGACGATTTGCGCAACCGCTATCAGGCGCTGCCACCGCGCGACCGCCGCGCCGTGCTCGCCATCGCCGCGCTGCTGATCCCGGCGCTGCTCTACCTGCTGCTGGTACTGCCCCTGCAGCGCGCCCACGGCCGGGCCGCCACGGCGCTGGCCGATGCCGAACAGGACATGCAGACGGTGCAGGAATTGCTGCCGCAGGTGCAGGCCCGGCGTCAGGGCGGCGGCGCCCGACTCAGCCAGCCGTTGGCCCAGACCCTGACCGACACCGCCGCCGCCGCCGGCCTGACCATCTCGCGCCTGCAACCGAAATCGGATCAGGAAACCCAGCTCTGGCTCGATGAAGCCGGTGTCGATGACACCCTGCGCTGGCTGCACCAGCTGGAGAGCCAGTACGGCGTCCAGGCCGAGTCGGTGAACGTGGTGCCGTCGCGGCAGAGCGGCCGGGCGCGGGTGACGCTGAAACTGCGGGCGGGCGGCTGATGCGACGTCTGTGGTGGCTGGCAGCGCTGTGCCTGCCCGTGTTCCTGATCGCGCTGGCGCCTGCCGAATGGTTGCTGCAGCGCGCCCAGACGCGTGTCCCCGGGCTGGTCTGGTCAGGTGCCGGTGGCAGCATCTGGCACGGCCGCGTGGCGACACTGCAACTGGCCGGCTGGCAGTTGCAGAACCTGCAATGGCAGCTGTCGCCGTGGTCCTTGCTGACGCTCAAGCCCGGCGTGCAACTGCGCTGTGACGGCCCGGCGCTGCGCGCCGCCGCGCACCTGCAGATTGATCGGCACGGTCAGCTGGCGATCAGCGACCTGGTCGCCGACGCGCCGGCCGCAACACTGGCGCCGCTGCTCCGCTATCCCGGCATCCAGCTCGACGGTCAGCTGCAGGCGCGCGTCAGCGCCATCGGCCTCCAGCTTGCCGCCGGTGCGCCGCCGCTGTTGCAGCGGCTCGATGGCCAGCTCGAGTGGTCGGCCGCCAGTGTCCGCACGCCGCTCGGTCTCGGCCAGCTCGGCGGTCTGCAGCTGCAGGCGCGCAGCGAAGCCGATGCCGTGATCGCGGCCAGCCTGCGTGACACCCAGGATCTGATCGGCCTGCAGGCCGAGCTGCGCTGGCAGGATGGCGCTCTGCAGATCAACGCCCGCGCGCGCCATCAGCAGGCGGCGCAAATTGCCAACTTCTTCCGCCTGTTTGCGCGCGATAATGGCGACCACTACAGCCTTGAGTGGAGCTGGCGGCCGCCAACCTGAGCGCAGCCGGCCGGCCCGCCGCCGATCGGGGATCTGCACTTCGTGATTGACTGGCAACGCATCGACAACGTGCTGTTCGACATGGACGGCACGCTGCTGGATCTGCATTTCGACAACCATTTCTGGCTCGAACACCTGCCGCAACGCTATGCCGAAAAGCACGGCGTTGATCCGGTGCATGCGCGCGCCGAACTGGCGCTGCGTTTCGCCGCCAAACGTGGCCAGCTTGACTGGTATTGCGTGGACTACTGGACGCGCGAACTCGACATCGACATTGAAGCGCTGAAACACGAAACCGCTGATCGCATCGCACTGCGACCGGGTACGCTGCGCCTGCTCGACTGGCTGGGCGCACACGGCAAGCGCCGTTTTCTGGTGACCAATGCCCACCGCAAATCACTGGCCATCAAACTGACGCGCACCGGCATCGGCGTGCATTTCGAACAGATTGTGTCCTCGCATGATTTTGGTCACGCCAAGGAACACGATGCCTTCTGGCATGTGTTCAGTCGCAAGCATCATTTGCATCTCGATCGCTGCCTGTTTATTGATGACAGCCTGGAGGTGCTGCGCGCCGCGCAACGCAACGGCGTCGGCGCCGTGCTGGCGATCCCCAATCCGGACAGCCAGCAGGATGCGCGCGACACCGGTGAATTTGCCGCGCTGGCGGATCTGACTGCGCTGATCCCGTCAGCGTCCTCCTTCGCTGCCGACAGAAGCGGAACATGAGCGAAAAAAACCATCCGCCGGTGGCGGGCGCGTTGCCGGAATTGCCGGCCCGGGAATTGCCGCAGCTGCTTGATGCCGAAATCATTGCCGAGACGCGGCTGTTCCGCGTTGAAGCCCTGCATTTGCGCTTCAGCAATGGCATTGAACGGCATTACGAACGGCTGCGCTCCGGTTCGCGTCAGGCAGTGATGATCCTGCCCTTGCTCGACGACCGGACAGTGTTGCTGACCCGCGAATATGCCGCCGGTGTCGAGCGCTACGAACTGGCGTTGCCCAAAGGGCTCAGCGATCCGGGCGAAACCGTCGAGCAGGCGGCGAATCGCGAATTGCAGGAAGAAGCCGGCTTTGCCGCGCGCAAACTCAGTGTGCTGAAAACCCTGACGCTGGCACCGGGTTATCTCAATCACCGCATGGCCGTGGTGCTGGCCGAAGATCTGTATCCGAGCCGGCTTGAAGGGGACGAGCCGGAAAGCATAGACGTGCTGCCCTGGCCGCTGGACCGGCTTGACGAGCTGTTCGCCCGTGAGGATGTCAGCGAGGCACGCAGTATCGCCGCCTTGTTGCTGCTGCGTGACAAACTGCGCCGCGAAGGTCGCTGCTGACGCTGGACAAGGCCGTACCGCAAGCAGCCGAATTTTTTGGCACCACGCAGACCGTCGCACTGCGAACTTCTTTTCACAGCTCCGCCATCGTGAGCGGCGCCGATCGCACTCTTATTCCGGAATGCATCCATGACTGCAACGCACCCAACACTCTCTGCCCGCGCACTGTCGCTGCTGCCGCTGGCCCGCGCGGCCGGTGCCGCGATCATGGCGCACTACCAGGCCGGTCTGAGCGATGCCGAAAGCAAGGGCGATGGCTCGCCGCTGACGCTGGCTGATCTCGCCAGCCATCGTGTGATCTGCGACGGTCTGGCGGGCACCGGCCTGCCGGTACTGTCGGAAGAAAGCGCCGCGTTGCCGTGGCCGGAGCGCGCGCAATGGACGCGCTACTGGCTGGTGGACCCGCTCGACGGCACCAAGGAATTTCTCGCCCGCAATGGCGAGTTCACCGTCAACATTGCGCTGATCGAAAACGGCGTAGCCGTGCTCGGTTGTGTGTATGCGCCGGTGCTGGATCTGCTCTACATCGGCGAGCGCGGTATTGGCGCTTTGCGCTCGGACAAGGGCGGCGAGCTGCAGCCGATCCGCGCGCGCCCGCGTCAGCCTTCCGCCAGCGAACCGCTGGTGGTGATCGCCAGCCGTCGCCACGGGTTTGAACGCGTCCAGCAGCTGATCGCCGATCTGCCGCACACGCTGGACAATCGCGGTTCGTCGCTGAAGATATGCATGGTCGCCGAGGGCAGTGCCGATCTGTATCCGCGTCTCGGCCCGACTTCGGAATGGGACACGGCAGCAGCGCAGGCAGTGCTCGAAGCGGCCGGTGGCGCGATGCTGGATGCGCAGCGCCAGCCGCTGCGTTACAACCGCAAGGACAGCGTGCTGAACGGCAATTTTTTCTGTTTCGGCCGCGATCACGCGGTGTGGTCGGCAGGGCTGCAATTGTCGGCAAACTGACATCTTGCCGGCGATAAAATTAACGCGGCTGATCCTGCCAACACGGCAGCGTCTCCGCTAAACTTTACCGGCGACACCATGCCTTGCACCAGCGCTGTGCAAGGCCGTGTCTGCTGCACCGGCCACCGTGCAGCCGGATGCGGAAACTGTTCCTGTTCACGCTTGTTGTGGGGCTAACGTGAAGTTGTCAGGAAGTTTGCTGTGGATACTGGTCGGGGCGCTCGGCATCCTGCTGGCCGAGCCGCAGCTGACGATCAGCGATCTGCTGCACAGCGCAGCAGCCATCCTGTTGCTGCTGGTGATTGCGCGCACCCTGATCTGGTTTGTCATCGGCGTCGGCAGTCAGCCGGAAAGTGTGCAGCGTGTGCGCTATGTGCGCGTCAATGCTGATCAAACAAGCGCCGCATCCAAGCAGGATTCCACGCGCTGAAACCGGACGGATTCGTCCGGTTCTGATTCATTCCAATTTGTGCTGCACATGCGGCATCGGCGTGTCAGGTACACGACCGCGATGCCCGCACGTGCGATAAAAAACCGGCCTGATATCTTTCGCTGCGGCAACGTTGCTGCGCTTCAGCCTGACTGTGGTCAGCGCGTCTTGCATGCCCCTGCCGCATCAACCGGGATGCAATCCCCACTCCGCACGTGCAGCGGCCGCCAGCGTTTCGCGGAAATCCGGATGGGCAATGGCGATCAGCGCCTGCGCGCGTTCCTGCAGGGATTTGCCGCGCAAATTGGCCACGCCAAATTCGGTGACCACGTAATGGGCATGGGCGCGGGTGGTGACCACGCCGGCGCCGGGTGTCAGCGTTGAGACGATGCGTGACAGCTGTCCGCGCCGCGCGGTGGAAGGCAGCGCGATCACGGCGACGCCGCCTTCCGATAATTGCGCACCGCGCATGAAATCCATCTGGCCGCCGACGCCGGAGTAAATCTGCGTGCCGATGGAGTCGGCGCAGATCTGGCCGCTGAGATCGACCTGCAGCGCGCTGTTGATGGCCGTGACGTTCGGATTGCGGCGGATGTTGCTGGTGTCATTGACGTATTCGATGTCGAGGAACACCACTTCCGGATTGTCATCGACGAAGTCATAGAGCGCCGGACTGCCCATCGCAAAGCCGGTGACGATTTTTCCCGGATGAACTTTTTTGCGCCGGCCGTTGACCACGCCGCTGCGGATCAGCGGCAGCACACCATCGGAAAACATTTCCGTATGGATGCCGAGATCGCGGTGATTGCCGAGGCAGGCGAGCACGGCATCGGGAATGCCGCCGATGCCCATCTGCAGGCAGGCGCCGTCCTCGATCAGGCCGGCAACGTGACGGCCGATGGCGCGCGTTTCGTCATCCTGTTCGGCGACTGCGTGGATCGGCAACGCTACGGCTTCTTCATAGACGGCGGTGAAGCGCTCGAACGGAATGAAACTGTCGCCGTGCGTGCGCGGCATCAGCGGGTTGACGTGGGCGATGATGCGGTTGGCGACTTCGCAGGCGGCGCGTGTGGCCTCGACAGAAATGCCCAGTGTGCAGAGGCCGTGTTTGTCCGGCGGCGACACCTGCACCAGGGCCACGTCAACACGCTGTTCGCGGCGGCGAAACAGTTTCGGGATCTCGGACAGGAACATCGGCACGTAATCGGCGCGACCGCTGGCCACCAGCTTGCGGGTTTCGGCGCCGAGAAAAAAACAGCGCTGGCGCAGGTGGCCGTGCAACGCGGGATCGCACACC
This sequence comes from Permianibacter sp., assembly GCA_041913605.1. Lineage (GTDB taxonomy): Bacteria > Pseudomonadota > Gammaproteobacteria > Enterobacterales > Permianibacteraceae > Permianibacter. The sequence continues at coordinate 303,930 of JAYSEY010000001.1, read as the reverse complement.
GCGGCGGCGTGTTCGGTGTGCAACTGCATCAGGGTCAGATCGCGGTGGCGCGGCGCGACGGTAGCCAGTCCGCCGAGCAGGCGCGAGGGCGTGGCCGCCATCGACTGGGTCCAGATGAAATCGCCATCGCGCAGTTCGGCAAAGGCGTCGGCAGGTGTGGCGGCTCGGGTCGGCATGGCGGCTCCGTCTGGGAAATCTGGCCCGGGTTTGAGCGATGACGATAGTTTGCCTGCGCAACATGGCGACAAGTTTGATCGAATCCGGTTTTGCTGCCGTGCAACGTTTGACGGCGTGCAGCCTGAACGCCAGGCAGGGCAAGCTGGAGAAGCCCTGATTTTTTTTCATCCAGTATCGGCTTGCCGTTCTGCCCTTCGACAGGCTCAGGGCGAACGGAATCTCTACGGCCGGAAGCATTGAAGCGCCGGCTCTTGTCCCGTTCGTGCTGAGCCCCGTCGAACCATTGAGCGACGAGCTGTACAACGTGTGCAGATGCGATGTGTTTCGGGGGCAGGCGCGTGCCCGGCCGCGACGATGGCAAATGTCGTCGTGGCAAAAACCGGCCGTTGCAAAACCGCTGTCGCAAATCCGACGGTCGCAAAATCCGGTTGCCGTCAAACCTGCAGCTGAGAAAAGTGCGCGGGCGTGGTTGATGCCGCACAGGTAGCCAGCGGGATATGCGCGACAAGCCAGAGTGACAAACAGCACGAAGGCCGCGGGTGCGGCCTTCGGCAGGAGGTTGCTTGCACAGCGCACGGTGGCGCCGGCGTTTGCTTCAGAAGATCGGATCGTCGCTGCCCGGCGCCGGGGTCTGTGCCTGCTGCGGATCGTCCTGATCGTCGCTGCGCCGGGTGGTTTGTGTCGGCACATTTTCGGCGAGGAACACTTCCTGCAGCGCGTTGCTCATGCCGGCCGGCGCGAGCAGGCCGGTGGCCGGATCGATGCGGGCGCTGACCACGCCCGGCGGCGGAATGTCGGCCGCCATCGGCTCATTGGCCAGCGCGCTCTCCATGAAGTACTGCCAGATCGGCAGCGCGGCCTTGCCGCCGTATTCGATCTTGCCGAGCGGCCGGCGGTGATCGTCGAAACCGACCCAGACGGTGGCGGCGATGTGCGGATGGATGCCGGAGAACCAGGCATCGCGGGCATCGTTGGTGGTGCCGGTCTTGCCGCCCAGATCGCTGCGCTTGAGCAGCGGCGAATTGCTGGCCTGCAGGGTCGGCAGGGCCGTGCCGCGATGGATGATGTCCTTCATGACGTCGCTGGTCAGATAGGCGACGCGTTCATCCAGGGCGCGCGGCAGCTGGCCATCCGGCGCCGTGTCGCCGGGCTGACAGCTTTGGCAGGGCTGGGCCGGTGTCGCGCTGTACAGCGTGTTGCCGTTGCTGTCTTCAATGCGGGCGATGACAAAGGGCGTCACCAGAAAACCGCCGTTGGCAAAGGCCGCGTAGCCGCGCGCCACTTCCAGCGGCGTCAGTTCCGAGGCGCCGCCGAGTGCCAGCGACGGATAGGGCGGCAGTTGATCAGCCGGGAAGCCGAAGCGCTGCAGGTGCGGCACCAGCACCTCCGGGCCGAGATTCTGGAACAACCGCACGCTGATGGTGTTCAGCGATTTGGTCAGCGCAAAGCGCAGACGCACCGGGCCGTAGAATTTGCTGGCGTCGTTGTCCGGTCGCCAGGCGTCGTCACCGCCGTTGCGCTCGTCGAGGATGGGCGCATCGTTGACCACGGTGGCCGGCGTGTAGCCGTTGGCAAACGCCGCCGAGTAGATGAACGGCTTGATGTTCGAGCCCGGCTGGCGACGGGCCTGTACCGCGCGGTTGAACTGGCTGACCGCAAAGTCCAGACCGCCGACCAGGGCGAGCACGCCGCCATCGCGCGGGTCGAGCGCCACCAGTGCGCCGGCGACATCGGGGATCTGGGCGATGCGCTCCAGACCGCTGGCCGGTTCCTTCAGGTAGCGGATCACATCGCCGGGCTTGAGCACATCGGCGGCGGCAGCCGGTTCCGGGCCGCGACGGTTCTCGCTGATGCGCTTGCGCGCCCATTTGATGCCGTCCCATTCGATGCGCTTCTGCTCGCCACTGCGGGTCAGCAGAGTCACGGCTTTTTCTTCGACGGTCAGCACCACGGCCGGGTCGAGGTCGGCGATCACCGGCAGCTTGACCAGCTTCTGGTACAGCGCTTCGGTGTCGGACAGCGCGTCGGCCCAGTTGGCTTCGGCGCCGCGCCAGCCGTGGCGCTTGTCGTATTCCCAGAGGGCGACGCGCAGGCCGGTCTGGGCGGCTTTCTGCAGCCGCGAACTGACGGTGGTGTGGACGCGCAGGCCGTCGCCATAGGCGCGCTGCTCGCCGTAGCGGGCGATCAGATCCTGGCGGACCATTTCCGCGACATAGGGCGCCTCGAAGGCAACCCGCGGACCGTGGTAGCTGGCGCGTACCGGCTGGGCAACGGCGGCGTCGTGCTGGGCCTGATCGATGAAGCCCTCGGCCAGCATGCGCTTGAGCACGTGGTTGCGGCGATCGGTGGCGCGCTTGGGATTCGACAGCGGGTTGTAGATGGATTCGCCTTTCGGAATGCCGGCCAGCACGGCCATTTCGTGCAGTTCGAGCTGGTCGAGCTTCTTGCCGTAATAGGTTTGGGCGGCGGCGGCAATGCCGTAAGCACGGTGGCTGAAATGCACCTTGTTCAGGTACATCTCGAGAATCTCTTCCTTGCTGAACTGCGCCTCGATGCGCATGGCCAGGAAGATCTCGGTGAACTTGCGGGTCAGTGTCCGTTCGCGGGTCAGGTAGTAGTTGCGTGCCACCTGCATGGTCAGCGTCGAGGCGCCTTCGGCACGGTCATTACTCAGGTTTTTGATAGCGATCCGCAACAAACCCCACAAATCGACGCCGCCGTGTTTGAAAAATCGCTGGTCCTCGACTGCAATAAGGGCGCTGACCTGCAGCGGGGGAATATCGGCGAAGTGGACCGGGATGCGGCGCTGCTCGCCGAACTCGGCGATCAGTTCGCCTTCACGGGTCAGCACCTGCATCGGTGTGGTCAGCCGCATGTCCTTGAGCTCGGACACGTCCGGCAGCTGCGGTGAGACATAGAGATAAAGGCCGAGCACGCCGAGTACGGCAAGCAGGCCGGCGGCCACCACGGTGGTCAGAAAAGCGCGCAGAAATCGTGTCAGCGACATGGCGGATCGGCTATCTAGTGCCTGTCGGGAAGCGGGGCCACAGTATATCGGCTTCGCCCCGGACAGCGGTCACAAAAACCCGAAAAAGTTTGCGTGACGGATAGTTAGGTCTACTATTTCATGTTAAAAGGCATGTATGCTTTGTAAACGCGCACCCTGAAAAGGAAAAACGCATGTTGGCGCAGCTCTTCGGGAAGAAGAAGGTCCCGTTGATCGGGATCGACATCAGTTCCACGTCGTGCAAGCTGCTTGAGCTGGGTCGCGTGGGCTCCCGCTATCGCGTCGAGGCCTATGCGGTGGAGCCCCTGCCGCCGGACGCCGTCGTCGAACGCGACATCAAGGACACCGCCGCCGTTGGCGAGGCCATCAAGCGCGTGGTTGCCCGCGCCGGCGCCTCGGCCAAGCATGCCGCGGTTGCCGTCGCCGGGTCGGCCGTGATCACCAAGATCATCCAGCTGGACAAAGGTCTGTCGGACGACGACATCGAAGGCCAGATCCAGCTCGACGCTGATCAGTACATCCCCTATCCGCTGGAAGAAGTGGCGCTCGATTTCGAGGTCACCGGCGAATCCGAGCGGGCGCCGGACAAGGTCGACGTGCTGGTGGCGGCGTCGCGTTCCGAAAACGTCGAAACCCGGGTCGAAGCGCTGGAAATTGCCAACCTGAAGGCCAAGGTCGTCGATGTCGAGTCCTTTGCCATGGAGCGCGCCTTCCAGCTTATCGCCAGCCAGCTACCGAATCGCGGCGAAGACCGCGTCATTGCCGTCGTTGACATGGGCGCGTCGATGACCGCGCTGTCGGTGATGCGCAACTTCCGCACCATTTACACCCGTGAACAGGTATTCGGCGGCACCCAGCTGACCGAAGAGATCCAGCGTCGTTACGGACTGTCGTTTGAAGAAGCTGGCATGGCCAAGAAACAGGGCGGCCTGCCGGACGATTACGACACCGAGGTGCTGGCGCCGTTCAAGGAATCCATCATCCAGCAGATCTCCCGTTCGCTGCAGTTCTTTTATGCAGCGAGCCAGTATGGCGAGGTCGATCACATCGTGCTGGCCGGCGGTTGCGCGGCCATCGACGGGCTGGACGAACTGGTGCAGGAGCGCCTCGGCACTTCGACCAGCGTCGCCAATCCGTTCGCCGACATGTCGATCTCCTCGAAAGTGAACGCCCAGCAGCTGTCTTCCGATGCTCCGGCTCTGATGATTGCCTGCGGTCTGGCACTGCGGAGTTTTGACTGATGGCCAAGATCAACCTCCTCCCCTGGCGTGAAGAGGAACGCCGCGAGCGCAAACGCCAGTTCGCCAGCATGATGGTGCTGAGCGCGCTGCTGACCTTCGGCCTGATGTTCCTCGTCCACCTCAGCATCGCCGGCAGCATCAGCGATCAACAGGGCCGAAACGCGTTCCTGAAGTCGCAAATCGACGTGCTGGACAAGGAAATCGCCCAAATCCAGGAACTGGAAAAGAAGCGCGCCGAACTCGAACAGCGCATGAACATCATCCAGCAGTTGCAGCAAAGCCGGCCGCTGATGGTGCGTCTGTTTGACGAGATCCCGCGCGTACTGCCGGAAGGTATTTTCCTGACCGAGATCCAGCGCAAGGACATCGTGCTTACAGTCAAGGGCCGCACCGAGTCGAACCCGCGTGTATCGGCCTTCATGCGCAATGTCGAAAGCTCGCAGTGGTTGTCGATGGGTGAGTTTGGCGACATCACCGCTGACAAGAAATCTTCTACGCCAAGCAGCGATTTCAACCTGACCATCAAGCAGAAAGGTCTGGTCGTGATTGACCCGGAGGCCGACAAGAAAAAGGATGCGGCAGCGGGAGGTAAGGGGTCATGAAAAACATTGATCTCAACCAGCTGAAAGGGCTGGACGTCAACAATATCGGCAACTGGCCCGCACTGCCGAAAGCGCTGGCGATCGCTTTTGTCTGTCTGCTGGTGGTGGGGCTTGTCTATTACCTCGATACATCGGCGCAGCTGGACGAACTGGCCGCCGAGGAACGCAAGGAAACTGATCTGCGCAGCGAGTTTGAAAACAAGCAACGCAAGGCTGCCAATCTGCAGGCGTATGAACAGCAGATGCAGCAGATGCAGGAAGCCTTCAAGGATCTCTTGCGTCAGTTGCCGAAAGGCACCGAGGTGCCGAACCTGCTGGATGAAGTGTCTTACGCCATTTCCGGCGCCGGCCTCATCAACAACAAGTTCAAGCAGCTGCCGGACGTCAAACAGGAGTTTTACATCGAATCACCGATCGAGATTTCGATCGCCGGTTCGTATCACCAGATCGGCGAGTTCGTCAGCCGCGTCTCGGCTCTGCCCCGCATCGTGACCATTCATGACTTCACGTTGAAGAGCACTGCCAAACCCGGCGACATCGACAACTCTGACATGCTGACCATGGATCTGATCGCCAAGACCTACCGGTATGACTCGGGCGAGGAATCGGAGGGTGACAGCAAATGAAATGGCGTCTGTCCCTGATGATGAGCGCGTCGCTGTTGCTCGCCGCCTGCGGCGACTCGGCCAACGATGATCTCAAGGAGTGGGTCAATGCCACCAAGGCCAAACCGGCCGGTGCCATTCCGCCCATGCCCGAGCTGAAACCGCAGGAGGAATTCCGTTACGGCGCGGCTGACTTGCGCAGTCCGTTTGCCGCGTTCCAGCTGGGCCAGACAGCCCAGCTGGCGGAGCTGGTTGAAGGATGCCCGGAAGATGCGCAGCCTGATCCCAACCGGCGCAAGGAAGACCTGGAACGTTACACGCTGGAAACTCTGCGCATGATCGGTGCGATCGGCAAGGGCAACCAGCTGCAGGCAGTGATCCGTGGCAGTGCCGGCACCAATGCGGGCATTGTCTACCGGGTTTCGGTCGGCAATTACATGGGTATCAACCACGGTCGGGTGGTCAATGTCACCAGTGACCGGATCACGCTGGAGGAACGCATACCGGACGGTACCGGTTGCTGGATCAAGCGTGAAACCTACGTCAACTTCGGTGAATAAGGGGCGCGCGGGAGCCACGACATGAATCGGAAAAACAGCATGCATATCGCCTCATCGCTGCAGGCCTTGGTGTTCGGTGTGCTGGCGGCTTCTGCTGCCGGCGCGGCTGATCTGACCAACATGACTTTCAACGTACTGGCCGGGGAAAAGGTTGAAGTTCGGTTCACGCTCAGTGAACCGGTCGCCGCGCCAAAAGCCTTTACCACCGACAATCCGGCACGACTGTCGCTGGATCTGGATGGCGTCAGCACCAAGCTCGACAAGCGCAGCATGACCATTGCAGCGGCGCAGACGCGCTCGGTTGCGGTCGCCGAAGCGGGTGGTCGTACGCGGGTGGTCTTCAGTCTGGATCGCTTGCTGCCTTACAGCACACGCGTTGAAGGCAATGAACTCGTTGTGTTGCTCGGCGACGGCTCCGGTGTTGCGGCCGCAGGGAGCGCTTCGGCGGCACCGGCAATGGCTGGCAGTGGTGTTGATATCCGCGGTGTGGATTTCCGCCGCGGCGACAAGGGTGAAGGTCGTGTCGTGTTCAATCTGGGTAACCCGAAGATTGGTGTCGATGTCCGCCAGGAAGGGCGCACGGTTTACGCCGAATTTCAGGGCGCCAGCATTCCGGAAAACCTGATCCGCCGTCTTGATGTAGTGGATTTCGGTACACCGGCGCGCATCGTCGAAGTCGGACGCCGTGGCGGCAATGTCGTCGTCAAGGTGGAAACGGCCAATGATTTCGAATACCTCGCCTATCAGGCCGACAACCAGTTCACGCTGGAACTGAAGCCACTGACGGCGGCGGAAGTGGAACAGAAGCGGGCACAGAATCCGGTGTTCACCGGCGATCGCCTGACACTGACCTTCCAGTCCATTGAAGTACGTGCGCTGCTGCAGATCATTGCCGAATACACCGGCATCAACATGGTGACCTCGGACACCGTGCAAGGTTCGATGGCGCTGCATTTGCAGAACGTGCCCTGGGATCAGGCGCTGGACATCGTGCTCAAGACCCGCGGTCTGGATAAACGCCAGAACGGCAATGTGATGCTGGTGGCGCCGGCCGATGAGATCGCTGCGCGCGAACGTCTGTCGCTGGAAACCGAAAAGGCTCAGGAAGATCTGGCGCCGCTGCGGTCCGAATTCATCCAGGTGAATTACGCCAAAGCGATCGACCTCGCCAAACTGCTCAAGGACAAGGACAACACGCTTCTGTCCGAGCGCGGTCAGGTGTCGGTTGATGATCGCACCAATACCCTGCTGGTGCAGGACACCTCGCGCAAACTCGATGAAGTGCGCCAGCTGGTGCGCACGCTGGACATTCCGGTTCGGCAGGTGCTGATCGAGTCGCGCATTGTCATCGCCAACGATGACTTCACCCGCGAGCTGGGCGTGCGCTTCGGCGTGTCGGACAAGAACAGTCAGAGCGGTATCGGTGGCTCGCTTGAGGGCGCCGAGGACATGGCGACCGGCGGCAGTCTGCGCCAGGATCGACCGGCACTCCGGGATCGTCTGAACGTCAACATGCCGGTCGCAACAGATGGCGCCGGCCGTATCGGCTTCAACCTGATGCGTCTCACCGATGGCACCATTCTGGACCTGGAGCTCTCGGCGCTGGAAGCCGAAGGCCGCGGTGAAGTGATCGCCAGCCCGCGTGTCCTGACCGCCAACCAGAAAGAGTCGTTCATTGAGTCGGGTATCGAAATTCCCTACGAGCAGGTGTCGTCGGCCGGTGCCACCAACATCACCTTCCGCAAGGCGGTGCTGGCGCTGAAAGTGAAGCCGCAGATCACGCCGGATGATCGTGTGTTCCTCGACCTGTCGGTGACCAAGGACAGTCTCGGTATCGATACCCCCATTGGCCCGGCCATCAACACCAAGGAAGTCGGTACGAATGTGCTGGTCGCCAACGGCGAGACGGTGGTGCTGGGTGGTATCTACGAGCAGGAGCTGACCAATACCGTGCGCAAGATCCCGCTGCTTGGTGATCTGCCCGGCATCGGCTTCCTGTTCCGCAACAAGGTCGCCACCGACAAGAAAACCGAGCTGCTGATCTTCGTCACGCCGAAGATCGTCAAGGACGCGATGAAAATCGGTGGCTGAGTGTCTTTGTTGAACTGAAATCAGCGGCCGCCGTGTGCGGCCGCTGTGCTTTGGGTCATCCTTGACAGATCCGGCCGCCCGGACTGCCGATTTGGCGTTGACACTGCCCCCGCCGGCCCCTACCCTTTCCCGCCTTGCCAGACCCTGCGCGAGACAGCTCCCGTCGTTCCCTCTGCTTTGCTCCTTCGCTGATGAAAACCAACAAACGCAACATCTTTCTGATTGGCCCCATGGGTGCCGGCAAAACCACCATAGGCAAACAGCTCGCGCAAATGCTGAAGATGGAATTTGTCGATGCCGACCAGGAAATCGAACAGCGCGCCGGCGCGGCGATTGACTGGATTTTCGAAGTCGAAGGCGAAGAGGGCTTCCGCCGGCGGGAGCAGAAAATCATCGACGAGCTGACCCAGCGTCAGGGCATCGTCCTCGCCACCGGTGGTGGCGCCGTGATCGCCCGCGAGAACCGCAATGCGCTTGCCGGTCGCGGCTCGGTGGTCTATCTGGAAACCTCCATCGAACAGCAGTTCGAGCGCACCCGCCGCGATCGCCGCCGGCCGCTGCTGAACAACGATGACCCGAAAGAAACGCTGGAAAACCTCGCCCGTGAGCGCGATCTGATGTACCGCGAGATCGCTGACTACATCGTTTCCACGGATCGCGGCTCGGTGAAGGCGGTGGCCAAGGACATCGTTGACATGATCCAGGCCGGCGACTGATCGGCCACCATGCAGACCCTGCACGTCGCCGTCGCCAAACCCTATCCCATTCACATCGGCCAGCGCCTGCTGGCCGATGCGCCGTTCTGGCAAAGCCTGCTGCAGGGCCGTCAGGCTTTCCTGCTCAGTGACGACAATGTCGCGCCGCTGCATGCACCGGCACTGCGATCCGCGCTGGCCGGCGCCGATCTGGCCGAGCTGATCATTCCGCACGGCGAAGAGCAGAAGTCGCTGGCCAATTTTTCCGCGGTCATGGATGCCCTGATCGCCAGCCGCAGGCGTCGCAACGCGGTGATGATCGCCCTCGGCGGCGGCGTCATCGGCGATTTGGCCGGATTTGCCGCCGCCTGTTACCAGCGCGGCATGCCGGTGATCCAGGTGCCGACCACGTTGCTCGCCCAGGTCGATTCCTCGGTTGGCGGCAAGACGGCCATCAATCATCCGGCCGGCAAGAACATGATCGGCGCCTTCCACCAGCCGGAAACGGTGGTGGTCGACCTCGACACGTTGCAGACCCTGCCGGCGCGCGAGTTTTCCGCCGGCATGGCCGAGGTGATCAAGTACGGCCTGCTGGCCGAAGACGGTTTTCTCGACTGGCTGGAGCAGCACAGCGCCGCCATTCTCGAAAAGGACACCGCGACGCTGACCCGCCTGATCGCCCATTCCTGCGCTGCCAAGGCGCAGGTGGTGGCCGTCGATCCGGACGAAAAAGGCCTGCGCGCCATCCTCAATCTCGGCCATACCTTTGGCCACGCGCTGGAAACCGAGCTTGGCTACGGCGTCTGGCTGCACGGCGAAGCCGTCGCCTGGGGCATGGTCTGCGCCTGCGAACTGGCGCTGCGCACCGGACATCTGACCGACCGCCGGCTGCCGGAACGGCTGCGCCGCCTGCTCGCGGCGTTCAGTCTGCCGCTCGCCCATCCGCGCTCGGCCGACAGCGACAAGCTGATCGCCCACATGCGTCTGGACAAGAAAAACATCGATGCCGGCATCCGTTTCATCCTGCCGCTGGCCACCGGTCGCGTCGCCATCGTCAATGATGTGGCGGTCGCTGACGTGCGCGCCACGCTCGAGGCTTTACCCCGTATCTGAGCCGTGGCAAGGTGCGGCAACGCACTGATTTGCATGTGCTCTGGCCAGTTTCCCCGCGCTGACTGCAGGTTGCCGACAACGTGCTTGCCACTTTCCATTGCGCCACCCCGGCGCTGACCAAACTCGAAGACGAACTGCACCACCTCTGCCATTACGGCCGGCCGCTGCTACTGGTGTTCGGGCCGCCGGGGGCGGGCAAGTCGCACCTGTTTGCGCGTCTGAAAACCACGCTCGCGGCAACCTTGCCGGTGGCGGCCGTGCCGGCGACCCCGCTGCTGACCGGCGAGCAGCTCGACACCGACGTGCTGCGCCAGCTCGGCCTGCACCAGCTGGTGGCGACCGAGAGCGATCTGGCGCTGGCCATTGCCCGCGCGCCGGTTGGCCGGCGCGTGCTGCTGGTCGATGACGCCCACGATCTGCACCTGTCGGTGCTGCGCAGCCTGCTGGAGTGCGCCCATGCCGAACGCGAGCGCGAAGACCCGCGGCTGTCCATCGTGCTGTTCGGTGACGACATGCTGCACACCGCGCTGGCCGAACTCGATTACGTCGGTTTGACCGATGACGACTGTCACCGCTTTCAGCTGCCCTCATTCAGCGCCGAGGAAACCCAGCGTCTGGCGACCGTCTGGGCGGCAGCTACCGGCGAAGCCGAGCCGGAGAAAACCACGCTGCGTGAACTCTGGCAGCGCACCCAGGGCTGGCCGGGGGCATTTCTGGCGTCGCTGGAGCTGACCCGGATGCGCGCCGTCAAGGCCGCTGAGGCCGCCGAGGCCGATGCCGCACTGCGTGCCGAGGCCAGACCGCTGGCTGTCCCGGCGCCGGACGATGACGACGGCGACGACGTGCCGCGCCCGCCGCGCCGTGGCTGGTGGCAGTTGCCGCTGATGGTGGTCGGTGTCTTCCTGCTCTGCCTGACCCTGCTCTATCAGGGCGAGATCAACGACTGGATCAAAGGGGCCGGCAAGAAGCCGGCGCCGGCGGCGGACAAAGCCGCTGACGCCGCGCCGGCGCGCATCGAAACCGTACCCGAGGGCCGGCAAAGTCTGGCGCTGGATACCGGTGAGGACAGCCCGGCAGCACAGCAGCCGGCCACTGCCGAGACGGACGCTTCCGCTGCTGCTCCGGGCGATACTTCCGCCGCGCGCGAGCCGGGACCGGTCGAGGACACGCTGGAGCGCCAGACCGCTGCCGGGCGCCGCGACCTGGCCCTCAGCCTGCCGGCGGAAACCGGCACTGTCGCCAGCGAGTCCGGCGCCAACACCGCGCCACCTGCCAGCACGGCAGCAACGCCCGCATCAGCCAGCGCACCCTCGCCGGAAAAGACGCCACCGGCCAAATCCGGCCCGGCAACGAAAGCGGCCAGCAGTCAGCCACCCAGCGGCAGCCAGCCAGCTACGGTGGCCAGTGCTGCCAAGCCGGAGAGCAAGCCGGCCGTGACCGTTCCCGATGCCGGCACCGCCGGACATTCCGCCGACGAGCAGGCGCTGCTGTCGGCAGCGGCGGGTGGCTACGTGGTCCAGCTGGTGGCCCTGCGCGACGAGGCCACGCTGCAGGCTTTCGTCCGTCAGCACAGTCTTGGCGGCACGCGCATCTACCGTACCCAGCGCAACGGCCAGCCCCTGCGGGTGCTGGTGCTCGGCCCCTACGCCAGCCGCGATGCCGCCGAGGCGGCGCGACTGGCGCTGCCGGACGCGGTGCGCAATCAGGGCGCCTGGCTGAAAAGCCTGGCGGCCGTGCACAAGGACATCCGCGCCGGCGGCTGAGCCGGCGCCAAAGCGCCGGGTCGCTCACGATCAAAGCCCGGCAGACGGCTTCCGTTACAATGCCGGCCTTCCCGAACCGGCCGCGCCGCAGTGGCGCCGGCCGGTCGCATCCTGTTCCGCGCCGCCCCAACCTGTCGGGGCGGCAGCCCTGCCGGTGACCTGCCATGACCCTGAAGAATGATCGCTACCTGCGCGCTGCGCTGCGCCAACCCGTCGACTGCACGCCGGTCTGGATGATGCGTCAGGCCGGCCGTTACCTGCCGGAATACCGCGCCACCCGCGCCCAGGCCGGCAGCTTCATGCAGCTGTGCACCAACCCCGATCTGGCCTGCGAAGTGACGCTGCAACCGCTGCGCCGCTTTCCGCTCGATGCCGCGATCCTGTTTTCCGACATCCTCACCGTGCCCGACGCCATGGGCCTCGGGCTCAGTTTCGCTGCCGGCGAAGGGCCGCAGTTTGCCCGTCCGGTGCGCAGCGCGGCCGATGTTACCGGACTGCCCATCCCGGACCCGGAAACCGAACTGCGCTATGTCATGGACGCCGTGCGGACCATCCGCCGCGAACTGGCCGGCGCGGTGCCACTGATCGGTTTCTGCGGCAGTCCGTGGACCATCGCCACCTACATGGTCGAAGGTTCCGGCTCCAAGGATTACGCGCACATCAAGGGCCTGCTCTACAGCGATCCGAAAACCCTGCACGCGCTGCTCGACAAGATCGCCCGCACTTCGATTCTCTACCTCAACGCCCAGGTCGCGGCCGGCGCCCAGGCGCTGATGGTGTTCGATACCTGGGGCGGCGTGCTGACACCGCAAGCCTACGAAGAGTTTTCGCTGCGTTATCTGCAGCAAATCGTCGCCGGAGTCACCCGCGAAGCCGACGGCCGGCGTGTGCCGGTGACGCTGTTCACCAAGAACGGCGGCCAGTGGCTGGACAGGATGGCCGCCACCGGTTGCGACATGCTCGGTGTCGACTGGACCACGCCGCTGGCCGAGGCCCGGGCGCGGGTGCAGGGCAAGGTCGCGCTGCAGGGCAATCTTGATCCGGGCGTGCTCTACGGCACACCGGAACGCATCCGCGAAGAAGTGGCGGCCATGCTCGCCAGTTACGGTCAGGGCAGCGGCCACGTCGCCAATCTCGGCCACGGCATCCACCAGCACGTCAATCCGGATCACGCGCTGGCCTTTGTCGAAGCCGTGCACGAGCTGAGCCGTCCGTATCACCGCTGAGCGGGCTTTGTCTGTCAGGTGAATCGGTCCGTTCGGTGAAACCGTCCCTGCGCGGCACCCGGCCGGCGGCGTCATGCTTGTGTCGCCGGAGTCGGAGCGCGTAGAGTCCGGCGCAGCGTGACGACGCACGTTGTGGCACTTGCAATTGCGCACGTAACGACGCACGCAAAAACACACGCAAAAACAGACACAAAAAACCGACGACGCCGGACGCCATGACTTCACTGCCTGTTCTTTCCTCGCCGCTGCGCGAAGCGTTCCAGCTGATGCGCGCAGCGCAGCGCGCCGAACCGAATCCCGGTGACGCGCTGCGCAAGGAGCGTTTGCAGCGTCTGCGCAAACTGCTACTCAGCCACCGTGACGAGATCAGCGCGGCGATTGCTGCCGATTTCCGTGGCCGTGATGCCATTGAAACGGCGCTGATTGAATTCTTTCCGGCGCTGGCCGAGATCCGGCATTGCCAGCGTCACCTGCGCCGCTGGATGCGGCCGCAGAAAGTGAAAACCGCGATCTGGTTCAAGCCCGGGCGCAATCTCATTCACTACCAGCCGCTGGGCGTCGTCGGCATCGTCGTGCCGTGGAATTATCCCGTTCAGCTGAGCATGGCGCCGCTCGCCAACGCGCTGGCGGCCGGCAACCGCGTGATGCTGAAAATGAGCGAGTACTCGCCGCAGTTCGGTGAGCTGATGGCCGGTTTGCTGGCACGCTATTTCGCTGCGGACGAGATCACCGTGATCAACGGCGACGCGGACACCGCGCGCGAATTTGTCAGCCTGCCGTTTGATCACCTGCTGTTCACCGGTTCGACTGCGGTCGGCAAAAGCGTGATGCGTGCCGCCGCAGAAAATCTGACTCCGGTGACGCTCGAACTGGGCGGCAAGTCGCCGGTGATCATCGGTGATGACGTGCACATGCCGCGCGCAGCACAGCGCCTCTGGGCCGGCAAAATTCTCAACGCCGGCCAGACCTGCGTGGCGCCGGATTATGTGTTGCTGCCGGTCGGACGCGAGCAGGCCTTCATCGATGCATCGAAACGCGCCGTGCAATCGCTGTTGCCGCAGGGACTGGCCAGCGCCTACACGGCGATTGCCAGTGAGCGTCAGCACCAGCGCCTGCAGGCCGTGCTCGATGATGCGCGCAGCAAAGGCGCGCAAATCATTCCGCTGCTCGACGGCCACGACAGCGCCACGCATTTGCTGCCGCGCCTGCTGCTGAATTGCACACCGGACATGCGCATCCTGCAGGAAGAAATTTTCGGCCCCTTGCTGCCGGTGCTGGCCTATCGCGCGCTGCCCGATGCGATTCAGTGGATCAACGATCACGACCGGCCGCTGGCGCTGTATTACTTCGGTGAACACCAGCAGGAGATCGCCCGTGTGCTGCGCGATGTCAGCGCCGGCGGCATTACCATCAATGACACACTGCTGCATGCCGGTCAGGAAACGCTGCCGTTCGGCGGCATCGGCGCCAGTGGCATGGGCGCGTATCACGGCGAAACCGGCTTCCGTACGTTCTCCAAAGCCATCGGTGTGCACGTCGCGTCGCGCTGGCAAACGCATCCGCTGCTCTATCCACCGTTCAACGGACTGACGCGCTGGATGCTGAAGCTGCTGCTGCGCTGAACACCGCGGAACGGAGCGTTCGCATGCGCCGTCGCCAACTCCTGCTGATCAGCACCGGCAGCATTGCCGCAGCGCTGGGGTTTGCCCTGCTGCCGGTGATCGATACGGCAGAAAACGCCGCTGCAGAGCGCGAGGCCAACAGTGAGGCCAACAACGCCGATTCGGAAAGTGGCGCAGCCGATGCAGCGCAGTTTCACATTCTGCGAGCGCGCGACCGGCTGATCTTCGAAGCCCTGATCCCGGTGCTGTTGCACGGCGCACTGGCCGATGATCACTCACACCGCCGTGCACAGGCGCGCACCGTCCTGCTCGGTGTTGATACCGCCCTGCGTCATCTGTATCCACGCGTGCGTGATGAATTGCGCCAGTTTCTGGATCTGCTGGCGCGTCGCGTCGGCGCTCTGCTGCTGGCAGCGGAAGTACGTCGCTGGCCGCAACTTGATCACGCCGGCCGTGAACAGTTGCTGCAACATACCCGTGATCACTGGCTGGCGCTGTTTCGCGCTGCCTACGCCGGTTTGCACAATCTGGTGATGGCGGCGTTTTACGGTGATCCCGGCAACTGGCCGCGCACCGGCTACACCGGTCCGCCGGCGCTGGGTTTCACCGCTGCTGCACGCATGCGCGCCACGCCGTGCCACAGTGGCTGGGCCTGATGATGACGGCGCAATCCGGCGAATCACGTTCATCACCCGCGCTGTCAGCAACTTCGACATCAGCAATATCGACGTCAGCAGTGTCCGTGTTGTCAGCATCTGAACAGTCTGCGGATGCAGTGCCGGATTACGTGCGCCAGCTTGCGCGCGATGCCTTTCGCCTGCGTGTCGATGAGCGGCAGTTTCCGGCGTCGTTTGTCCATCACAACGGCGCGCAGTTTGCCGATGCGCGTGATTTTGATTGCGAAGTGCTGATCATCGGCAGCGGCGCCGGCGGTGGTGTCGCGGCAGAAATTCTCGCGGCGGCCGGCTTCGGGCGCATTCTGATTGTCGAGGAAGGTCCGCTGCGCACTGCCGCCGATTTCCGCATGCAGGAAGCGCAGGCGTATCCGGATTTGTATCAGGAAGCGGCGGCGCGCAAGACGGCTGATCAGGCAATCAGTATTTTGCAGGGGCGCAGTGTCGGCGGCTCAACAACGGTCAACTGGACGTCGTCATTCCGCACGCCGGCACCGACACTGGCCTGGTGGCAGGATCAATTCGCGCTGTCGGGCTACGACACGGAAACGCTCGCGCCCTGGTTTGCCTGGGCCGAGCAACGCATGGCGATCGCGCCCTGGCCGGTGCCGGCGAATGCCAACAACGCGCTGCTGCGTGACGGCGCTGCACAACTCGGCTGGTCGCACGGCGTGATCGCCCGCAATGTTCACGGTTGCGCCAATCTCGGTTACTGCGGCATGGGCTGTCCGCTCAATGCCAAACAATCGACGCTGGTGACGACGTTGCCGTCGGCGCTGGCGCGCGGCGCGACGCTGATCAGTCGTGTGCGCATCGAGCGCCTGCATTTCGACGGCGCGCGGGCGACGCTGGCCAGCGGCGTGGCCATGGATGAATACGGTCAGCGCCGCGATGTGCCGGTGCGCATACGCGCCCGACATTTCCTGCTCGCCGGTGGCGCCATCAACACGCCGGCGCTGTTGTTGCGATCGCAGGCACCGGACCCGTTCCGGCGCATCGGTACGCGCACGTTCCTGCATCCCACGGTGATCAGTACCGCCCGCTTTGCGACGCCGGTTGCGGCCCATGAGGGCGCGCCGCAGAGCGTGTATTCGGATCAGTTTGTCTGGGCGGACGGCGCGCAGGGCCGTTGCGGTTTCAAGCTGGAAGTGCCGCCCATTCATCCGTTGATCGCTTCCACCATCCTGTTGCAACACGGCGCGCCGCATGCGGCGTTCATGGCCGATCTGCCGCAGGTGCAGGCGGTGATCGCGCTGATGCGCGACGGCTTTCATCCGCGCTCAAGCGGCGGCAGCGTGCGTGTCGATGCCCACGGCGATGCGCTGCTGGATTACCCGCTCAACGATTACCTGTTCGACGGCATGCGTCGGGCCTATCTGCACATGGCGGAACTGCAGTTTGCAGCCGGCGCCGAACGGGTGTTGCCGCTGCACCGGGATGCCGCGCCCTTGCGCAACATGGCAGCAGCGCGCCAGGCCATTGCCGCGCTGCGCATGGCGCCACTGCGCACGCAAATTTTCAGCGCCCATGTCATGGGCGGTTGCGCGTTTGGTGAGGATGTACGGCGCACGGTATGCGACAGTGCCGGCCGCGTGCGCGGCCTCGACAATGTCAGTGTCTGCGACGGTTCGCTGTTGCCGAGCAGTCTCGGTGTCAATCCGCAGCTGACGCTGTTTGCACTGGCCGCGCGACTGGCCAGTGCGCTGGCGGAGACGTTGCGGCGAAACTGACCGCGCAAAACCTGAAAGCAACACGCCCGCGAATGGCGGGCGTGTGGGTAACGGCAAGGTTGCGGTTTGCGATTCAGCTGTCGACAAACTGCAGGCCGATGCCAAGCGTCTCGGCGCGGGTGATGCGCATGCTCAGTGTCGGCGGCTCTTCGCCACAGCCAAGATTGCCCTGCAGGCGGACGCTGACCAGGCTGCCGATCGGCGGCACCTGCGCGCCATCGGTGACCAGGAAAATGCCGGTGTCGGAAATGTTGCGGGTGGGAAAACTCTGCGTGCGCCCGTCAGCGTCGGTCATCTCGACGCGGAAATTCACCGGCAGGCGTTCAGCGCGGCGGATGAAGTCGGCCTTGTTGCCGGTGGCGTGCGGAAAAGGCATGAGCGCAAGCGTCCTTTCTGGACCGCCCCGGATGGCCGCCGGTTTGGGCGGTCACGGAGTGATCGGGTAAGATGCGACTTTCTAACGCGGTTTCCCGACGGGCGCAAGACATGGCAGGCATCGTCATCTATCCCGGCACCTTTGATCCGCTTACCAACGGTCATGCCGATCTGGTCGAGCGCGCAGCGCGCCTGTTCGACAAAGTGGTGGTCGCGGTCGCCGCCCACACCAGCAAAAACACGCTGTTCACACTTGATGAGCGCGTGCAGCTGGCGCGCACGGTGCTGGCCGGATTCGACAATGTCGAGGTCGCCGGTTTTGAAGGTCTGCTCGCCATGTATGCCAAGCAGCGCGGCGCCCAGGCGCTGTTGCGCGGTCTGCGCGCGGTGTCGGATTTCGAGTACGAGTTTCAGCTCGCCAACATGAACCGTCGTCTGGTCCCGGAGCTGGAAAGCCTGTTCCTGACACCGAGCGAACACCTGTCGTTCATTTCTTCGACGCTGGTGCGCGAGATCGCCTTGCTGGGTGGCGACGTATCGGCCTTTGTGCACCCGGCAGTGGCTGCAGCACTGAAACAGAAAGCGGCCCAGCGCGCCGCGCGCGGCTGATCACCAGCGAGGATGTCATCATGTCGCTGATCATCACTGACGAATGCATCAATTGCGATGTCTGTGAACCTGAATGCCCGAACAATGCCATTTACCAGGGCGCCGAGATTTACGAAATCGACCCGGACAAATGCACCGAATGCGTCGGCCATTTCGATACCCCGCAGTGCGTGCAGGTCTGTCCGGTTGAATGCATCCCGGTCGGCAAGCAAGAAACGCGCGACGAATTGCTGGCCCGCTATGAACGGCTGACCGGCCGCAAGGCGTCGTGAGTTGCACGAATTGATCAAAAAAACGGGCGTTTCGGCGCCCGTTCCTGTTCTGGTCTGCTGCCGTTCAGACGAAACAGGCGATCTCGGCCAGTGATTTCTTGGTGATGGTCGGCACCATGCAGCCGGCCGCGGCGTGCCCGGCAACGATGATCATTTCCGGGCGTTCGGAATGCGGCCGGCCGAGCAGTTCGTTGAGAAAACCCATCGGACTCGGCGTGTGCGTCAGCGTTGCCAGACCGGCATCATGCAACGCCGCAATCAGCAGCCCGCAGGCGATGCCGACGGATTCCGGCACGTAGTAATGTTTGTGTTTGGTGCCATCGGCATCGTTGTGCCATTTCTGGCTGAACACGACGATGAGATAGGGCGCGGTTTCCAGAAACGGTTTCTGATCATCGGTGCCGAGATGCGCCAGTGCTTCAAGCCATTCTTCACCGGCGCGACCGTTGTAGAATGCGCGCTCTTCTTCCTCGGCCGCATGACGGATCTTCGCTTTCAGTTCCGGGCTTTCCACCACGGCAAAAAACCACGGCTGCATGTTGGCGCCGCTCGGTGCCGTGCCGGCGGCCAACAGGCATTGTTCGATCACGGCACGCGGCACCGGCCGGTCGGAAAATTCACGCACGGTTCGGCGCTTGCGGATCTGCTGGTAAAACGCCGTGGCGCGCGCCAGTTGCTCGTCGTCGCTGTATTGCGGCAGCGGTGGCAGGGCGTGGGGCTGGTAGGCATGGCTCATGGTGTTGCTCCCTGGAATGGGTGGCCACGCGCAAAGCTGAACAACAGAGCTGTACAACAAGGGCGCCGGGCCGGAACCGGAATCTGCGGAAAACTAACACCAATGCACGCGCAAACGGCAGCCAGCCTGCATGACTGGCTTATGAGAAATCCCTATACGCTGACACTGGGCTCGGGATTCTTCGGATTCTTTGCCCACTTCGGTGTGCTGAAAGCCTTGCATCAGGTCGGTCTGATCCCGGCCCGTCTGACCGGCGCCAGTTCCGGTGCGCTGATTGCCAGCTGTTACGCCAGCGGCATGAGCATCGCCGATATCGAGCAACTGCTGCGCAGCATGACGCGTGATCAATTCTGGGATCCGGGTCTGGGTTTTGGTTTGCTGAAGGGCGAACGGTTTCGCGCGCAGTTGCGTGAACGTCTGCCGGTACAACACTTTTCTGAATGCCGTTTTCCGCTCGCGCTGTCGGTGTACAACGCGACCCGCAAATGCACGCAGGTGATTGATGACGGCGATCTGGTGCCGGCGATTTATGCCAGTTGTGCCTTGCCACTGCTGTTCCAGCCGCTGAAACAGGACGGTGTCTGGCTGATGGACGGCGGTATTCGCGATCGGCCGGCGCTGGCCGGTGTCGGTGAACAGGAACGCGTGCTGATTCATCATCTGGCGTCGAAATCACCGTGGCGTCGTGCCAGCGATCCGGCGTTGGTGCCGCCCCGTCGCGCGCAGGGCAGCACACTGGTGCTGGACGGCATTCCGCGTTGCAGCCCGTTCCGGCTGCAACGCGGCCCGCAAGTAATCGAGCTGGCCTGCGCCGCGACACAACGCGCGTTGACGCAGCCCTGGCAGAACGTGGTGCGCGTGCCGGCGCACACCTGAGTGGAGTGCAAGTGATGGAGTGCAAGTGATCAGTGGGCCAGCAGTGTGCGCAATTCCGCGATGGTTTCCTCGCCCTTGCGATCACTGACTAGCAGCGGCAGATCCGGCTGCACGCCTTCAACTTCGTTGCGGCCGTCGGCAAACAGTCGCGCGCAGTTCGGCATCAGCACGTCGAAGCGCGATGCCTTCAAAACACTGCGATGTCCACCGTTGACATAGCCACAGCCGGCACCGGCGCTGCGTTCACCGATCACGCGTGCGACGCCGTTGCCCTGCAGCCAGACGAGAAAATCTTCGGCCGCTGAACCGGTGCGGCGATCAGTGAGAATCAGCACATCGCCATGCCATAGGCCGCGGCCATCAAGTGTCGCCACACTGCGCGCGGTGGCCAGCGCCGGGCACACGGTTTCACCACGCCAGATGCCGCGCCGGTCACACGGTGCATCGACGCCGACGGCTTCCGTGCGTTGCAGCGTCCGCGGGGTAAACATCACGATCACGTCGCTGACCCATTCCGTGCCACCGCCGTTGCCGCTGACATCGATCAGTAGCCGGCGCGCACCGGCCTGCTGCAGTTTGCGCAGTGTTTGTTCGAGCGAGCGTTGCAACGCGGCCCGCACACGCAATTGCAGCGCGCGGGCGTCGAGTCCTGCAACAAATACCTGCTCGCACTGGGCGAGATAGCGGTCTTCGCCAAATGCCGCGATGCGCAGCACGCCGAGCTCGCCACTGACGCCTGCGGCAAATGGACCGTCTGCAAGTGACTGCCAGCCCGGCAGGGCGCCAAATGGCAGCTCGAACGTCGTGTCCTCCGCTTCATAGCCGGCGGCGCGGCAATCGCTGACGGTTACCAGGGTCTGGATATCCGCGCTGGTATCGCCGTCGCTTTGCGGGCCGGTATCAGTGGTGGGCCGGTGCCAGTCGCTGCGGATGACGGACCGCGCCGGTCGCTCGCCCCAGACCAGCTTCAGGTGCGGATCGCGGAACGCGCGCAGGAAATCGCGCAGCGCCAGCACGGCCTGAACATGGCTGTGGGCGGATTCGAGCCGGCCGCGGGTTTGCCGGTCCAGTGCCGGCAAATCCATGCGCCGTGCGCTGACCATCCAGTCGAGATTGGCGTACCCGGTGGCAAGGTCGGTTTTCAGCTGCTCGTAGTCGTCCAGCCAGACCTGACGGTCGAACGTCAGTAGATCGATGGCCAGCAGGGCGCCGGCGACCAGCAGCAGGCCGAGGCCGCTGCGGCGAAGGAGTTTTCTGATCATGAACAAAGTCCTTGTTGGCGTTGAATGGGCGCGGGAAATCGCCAGAGATGCCTGCTGGCAGCTTTCGTGCCAGCCGGGGACCAAGGAAAAAATACTTGCCAATCAAGTAATTGATGCGCCACCGGCAGGCAGACTCATGTATCGATCCGGCGGAAATATTGGTTGTTCCTGCCGGAATTTGGCCGGGAAAGTGATGTCTGAGCGGGGTTCACAAGCCGCTTGGCCATCCGAGCGGCTTAAAAAATGTTCGATTCCGGTCGCGGAATGACGATCGACCGTATTGATTTTTAAAAATTTGGGGTATGCTGCCTTACCTCTTTTCACGAGTGATTCATGAGCATGGCAACTGGTACTGTTAAGTGGTTCAACGAAACCAAAGGTTACGGCTTCATTACCCCGGACGGCGGTGGTGAAGACCTGTTCGCGCACTTCTCCGCGATTCAAGTCAAAGGTTTCAAGGTTCTGCGTGAAGGTCAGAAGGTCTCCTTCGAAGTCACGCAAGGCCAAAAAGGCAAGCAAGCCTCGAACATCACCCCGCTGGATTGATTCCACCCGTGTGATGTGCAAAAAACCCGGCCCCGCCGGGTTTTTTGTTGCCTGCGTTTTTTGGCTGCCGTGACCTGCTCAGGTCCGCCGGTCGATCTTGCGGGCCAGCAGGATGGCCGTGGTGGTCTGTTTGACACCTTCGATGGCGCCGATCTCGTCGAGCACGCTGTCCAGCCGCTCCGGTGTCTCGGCGCGCAGCAGGGCCATGTAGTCCCAGACGCCGGACACCGCCGACAGGGTTTCAATCTCGGGAAACTTGCCAAGACGCTTGACCACTGCCGGCCCGGACTTGGGCTCGACCTGCAGGGCGCAATAGGCCCGGATGGCACGGTCTTCGTGCGGCTGGCCGAGGCGCACACCGTAACCAGCGATGATGCCGAGTTTTTCCAGCCGGGCGATGCGGGCGACCACGGTGGTGCGCGCGACCGCCAGACGGCGCGCCAGCGTTGCGGTCGCCTCGCGGGCATTGGCCTGCAGCAGCACCAAAAGCTGGCGGTCCAGCTCATCCAGATGGTCCATGACGTTATGTTCGCTTCACTCGTCGAAGCGGCGAGAATGTCGGTCTTTTCGTCGATTTGCAAGCTTTGATCTGGCGCGGTCCGGCGCCACACTTTCCGGGTTTTTCGCGCTCATACTGCCGGTGGCCTGCCGGACAAGCGCTGGCTCGATATGCGGAGGGTAAGACCATGGCAGCAAACGATTTCAAACGCGTTCTGGTTCTCGGCGGCGGCAAGATTGGCGTCGCCATCTGCGCCATGCTGACCTCGACCGGCGACTACGAGGTCACGGTCGGTGATGTGCGTCCGGTCAACTTCGATCTGCCCAACCTGAAGTCGCGCATTGTTGACGCCGGCAGCGAGACTTCGCTGAAGGACGCGCTGTCGCAAGCCGATGTGGTGCTGAACGCGCTGCCGTTCTTCGCCGCCAAGAACGTCGCCAAGGTTGCTGCCGAACTCGGCGTTCACTACTTCGATCTGACCGAAGATGTTGCCGCCACCAACGCCATCCGTGAGCTGGGCAAGACCGCCAAAGCCGCGCTGATGCCGCAATGCGGCCTGGCACCGGGCTTCATCGGCATCGCCGGTTTCGATCTGGCAAGCAAGCTTGACCAGCTGCAGGATGTGAAGATGCGCGTGGGCGCACTCACCCGCTATCCGACCAACGTGCTCAAGTACAACCTGACCTGGTCCACCGACGGCCTGATCAACGAGTACTGCGAGCCCTGCGATGCCATCGTCAACGGCGAGTACGTGAAGGTCCAGCCGCTGGAAGGCCTGGAAACGCTGATGATCGACGGTGACGAATACGAAGCCTTCAACACTTCGGGCGGCCTTGGCACCCTGTGCGAGACGCTGAAAGGCAAGGTCCGCAACCTCGACTACAAGACCATGCGCTTCCCCGGCCACAACGCCATCCTGAAGCTGCTGATCAACGACCTGCGCATGATCGACAAGCGCGACACGCTGAAAGACATCTTCGAACACGCCATTCCCTACACCAGTCAGGACACGGTAGTGGTGTTCGTTTCGGTGACCGGCTGGAAAGACGGCAAGTACCAGCAGCTGACCTTCGCGTCGCGCATCCTGCCGAAAGTGGTCGCCGGCATGACCATGACCGCCATCCAGCTGACCACTGCGGCCGGTATCTGCGCGGCCATGGAACTGATGCGTGATGGCAAGCTGCCGCGTCAGGGCTTCGTGGCCCAGGAAGCCGTCAAGCTCGACGACTTCCTCGCCAACCGCTGGGGCGGCCTCTATCAGGCCTGATCGGCCCCCGGCAGGACCACAGGTTCCTGCCACCAGACAATCGCCGCCTGCGGGCGGCGATTGTCTGTCTGGTTCTCCGGCCAGTGCGATTCCCGCTACTGCCGCTGGAACCGCTTTGCGTGCTGCGATGCCGCAATTGGTTCTTGGCCCACGCAAGCGCAGCGCATATATTGCATTGCAGCATGATCGTCCGCTGACGATCCTCGCCATCCCCGACACGGCTTACAGGTAGATGCACATGAACAGTTCCCTGCACTTTCTGGTTTCCCGGCAACTTGGCGCCACCCGTACCGGACAACTGTTCGCCGACATGCAGGTGCATCCGGCGCTGATCCGCGATGGCGCCGAAGTCAGCCGCGCCGAGCTGGCGCAGGCGCTGAACATGGTGCTGTTTGCCGATCTGCTCGACCGCGTGCCGGAAGGTGCCGCCTACGCCGCCGACGCCAGCCGGATCGGCCGCAAAATCGTTTTCGATCATGGCGCCCTGCGCACCGTGGCGGCCGACAACGGCGCGCTGCCGGTCGGCCATCTGGCGTTTGACCGCATTCTGGCCCCGCTCGGTTTCACCGTTGCCGGCCTCTATCCGCTGCCGCGCCTGAAAATGACCGGTCGCGCTTACGCCCATGCTGATTTTCCGGAAGACATCGCGCAGTTTTTTGTCTCCGAGCTGCATGTCGACCAATTCAGCGACAAGTTCCAGCAGGCGGTGTCCCGCGTCACCGGCAACTCGACCGACCCGCTCAGCACCGACAGCGTGACGCTGCTGGCCGAGCTGGCGGCCGGCAAGACGCTGTCGCGCGAACAGGCTGCGCGCCTGCTGGCCAATCTGGTCAGCTGCTTCGCCTGCCAGCACGCCACCGTGACCCGTGCGGACTACCAGATCCTGCTCGCCGAGTCGGCGGAGATGGCCTGGATCAGCACCGAAGGCAATGCCTACAACCACGTCACGGATCGGGTTGCGGATGTGTTTGCACTCAGCGACGAACAACGCGCGCTGGGCCGCTCGATCAAGGACAACGTCGAAGTGTCGGCCAATGGCCGCGTGCGCCAGACCGCTTACAAGGCGGCGCAAATCCAGCGGCCGATGCACGAGGCTGACGATTCCGTGCAGCTCTGCACCGTGCCCGGTTCGTTCTACGAATTCATTACCCGTGATGCCTACGTCAATGAACAGGGCGAGCGGGTGCTCGACCTGACTTTTGATTCAAGCAACGCCACCGGCATTTTCAAGATGACGGCTGCGACGACGCGCGCTGCCTGATCCGGCTGCATCCAGCCAGCCAGCGAAACTGGCAAAACAAAAAGGCGCCCGGAGGCGCCTTTTTGTTTGCTCACATTTTGTTGATGATGGTTTTTGCTGGAGAGCCTTGTTGCTCCGGCGCGACGCGTGGCCGCGCCGGACGTGCTCACTGCACTTTCGCGTACAACTGTTCCGCTGCACTGCGATCGGCAAACGGCGCTTTCTGTTCCAGCAGTTTCTTCAGCAGGCGCCGGGCTTCATCTTTCTTGCCCAGTTTTTCATAGGCGACGGCAGCGTGATATTGCGCGTCGGTCATGTTCGGCGCTTTGGCCAGCGCCTGCTTCAGGTAGTCGAGACCTTTCTCGGTGTTGCCGAGTTTGACGTGCACCCAGCCCAGCGTGTCGAGCATCGACGGATTACCCGGCGCCACGGCTTCGAGACGAGTGAGGTATTCACGGGTTTTCGCCGTGTCACCTTTCTCGCTGTACAGCCAGGTGATGTTGTTCAGCATCAGCGCATTCTTGGCATCCATTTTTTCCAGTGCGTGATATTCGCGCAGTGCGTCATCGATGCGCTTGTTGCTCTGGTAAAGGCTGGCCAGTCCGAAGCGCGCCACCGGATTGTCGGCGGCGTTCGGAAATTTGCTGATGTAGTCCCTGAACAAGGCATCCGCCTGCGCACTCTTGCCGGCCGCCTGCATGGCATTGCTGTACGCGCCGGCGCTCTGCGCGGTCGGGCGCAGCTTGTAGGCTTTTTCGTATTCGGCCGCGGCTTCGGCAAATTTGCCTTCGGCCATGAACACTTCACCGTTCAGTTGCAAACCGAAAGGCTGATCCTTGTGCAGGCTGAGCAATTTGCTGGCGCGACCGTGCGCGTCGGCAAATTTCTTGTCCATCATGTCCAGTCGCGCCAGTGCCATCTGGGCAGTGATGTTTTTGGCATCGACGCGCTGCAGATCATCGAGCGCACGGTAGGCCGATGATTTGTCGCCGCTGACCACGTAAGCATCGGACAGCGCCAGATAGAAGGCCGCGCTGTTCGGGCTCAACTGGATGGCGCGGCGCAGGGCCGTGATCGCCGAGGACATGTTCTTGTTGCTGGCATGCGCAAGCGCCAGAAGTTGTTGCGCACCTGCTGCTTGCGGCGCCAGATTGACCAGCTCCTGCGCGGCGGAAAGGGCGTCACCGTTTTTGCCTTCCGCGACCAGCCGCTTGATATAGGGCTCCGCCGTGGACAGCGAGCTCTTGTCAAAGTCCCAGGCTTTGCGCAGCCAGACCAGCGCGTTGGCGCGATCGTTCTGGGCATCGAACAACTGTGCTTTCATCATCGCCGCGCCGGTCATTTTCGGCTGCTGCTTCAGCACTTCATCAAGCCGGGCCTGCGCGGACTTGAAATCACCGCGTGCAAATGCGGTGCGCGCCAGATTGATGTTGGCGGTGAAAAACTTGCTGTCGCGCTGCAAGGCCTCCTGGAACAGCTTTTCGGCGCCAGCAACATCTTTCTGCGCCAGTTTGACCATGCCCAGCAGGTTGGAGGCGATAGCGGTTTTGTCTTTGGCGTACAGATCGCCGGCGAGTTTGGCACCCTTGTCGATCTCGCCACTGGCGAGGTAGGTGGAGACCAGCAGCGCGCTGCTGACATTGACCGTGGTGTCATCCTTGGCGGCGCGCTCCAGCTCGACAACCGCGCCTTTGCTGTCGCCTTCGTACATTTGCAGCATGGCGAGGCCAGCACGCAGCTGATCGGCATCCGGCGCAAGTTGCACCGCCTGTTGCATGACTTCCATGGCCTGATCGGCTTTGCCTTTGCGAACCAGCACATTGGCTTTCATCGACAGGGTTTGCACGTCCTGCGGATTGATCGCCAGCGCCTTGTCGGCATAGGCAATGGCTTCGTCGAAATTGCCCAGACCGAGCTGCGTGTAGGTCATCAGGCGCAGCAGGGCAATGTTGCCGGTCTGGACGCTGAGCGCGCGCTTTAGCAGCTCGTCCGCCTGACGGTAATTGCCTTTGCGGGTGTGGATGAGACCGAGCAGGATTTGTGCTTCGACATAATTGCTGTAAACCGCCAGCGCATCATTGAGCGCTTCAACGGCGGCGTCTTCCTTGTTGTCGAGCAGCAGCAGGCGCGCCTTGATGAAATTGGCGAGCGGGTTTTTCGGACTGTTGGCGAGGATGTTGTCGACATCGCTCCACGCGGCTTTCGGATCGTTGCGCAGGATCTGCAGCTCGGCGCGGGCAATGCGCACACGCACGTCATACGGCGCAATTTCGATCGCCTTGCTGATGGCCGTGATCGCGGCGTCCTTGTTGCCGCGCGCCAGCTTCAGTTCAGCATCCAGCACGTGGTTGTTGACGAAACCGGGATCCGTTTTCATTGCCGTCGCCAGCAGCGTTTCGGCTTTGTCGAGATCGTTGCGCAGGCGGGCCATCTGCGCCTGACCGAAATTGCCTTCAGCGTGTGCCGGCACCAGTCCGACCGCTTCGGCAAACAGTTTTTCCGCGTCCTGCGGCGCTGCCGATTGCAGGTTGGCAAGACCGCGGTAGGCAGCGATATCGGCGCGCAGCGCCACGCTGTCGCCGGCTTCGGCCTGGATCTTGTCGAGGATGTCCTTGGGTTTCAGTGCGGTCATCCAGACACGTGCCAGTGGCTTCACCCAGCGCGTGCGTGCGGCTTTCAGTTCGCGGGCGCGATCCAGTTCTTTTTCGGCAGCCGGCAGATTGCCTTCCTGCAGATACAGTTCACCCAGCAGCAAGCGCGCGTCGGCGGCATCGGGTTTGGCCTGCAGGGCATTTTTCAGTTCGATGATGGCCGCCGGCCGATCATTTTTCTGCGCGTACTGCTGGGCCTTGGCAAAGGCATCGCTGTATTTGTCGGCATAAGCCGCGCCGCTGGCGGCCAGTGCCAGAGCCAGAAACAGCGGACGCAAAGCCTGGTGGGGCCGGTTCATGGCGACATCTCCTTGAAAGTGGTTTTACCGTTGTCTTGCAGTGCGTATTTGTCGACCAGCGCGTACAGCGTCGGCCGGGTAATGCCCAGCAGCTCGGCGGCGCGCGACATGTTGCCTTCGGCGATGGCCAGGGCGCGCAACACGGCTTCGGTTTCCGCCTGCTCGCGCACCTGACGCAGATTCAGCGGCAGGTTGTTGGGCGTGCTGATCTGCAGCTGCAGATCCTCGGCGCTGAGCAGATTGTCGTCGGCCATGATCACGGCGCGCTTGATGCGGTTTTCCATTTCCCGGACGTTGCCCGGCCATTCGTGGGCTTCCATCGCGGCGACCGCGTCTTCGCGGAAATTGCGCACGTTGCGGTTCAGTTGTTCGTTGAAGCGCATCAGGAAACTGCGGGCCAGCAGCAGGATGTCGCCGGTGCGTTTGCGCAGCGGCGGGATCTCGATGGTGATCTCCGACAGGCGGTAGAACAGATCTTCGCGGAAGCTGCCGAGCTTGACCATTTCGGCCAGGTTGCGGTGTGTCGCGCAGATCACGCGCACATCGACAGGAATTTCTTCACGGCCGCCGATGCGCTCGATGACCCGCTCCTGCAGGAAGCGCAGCAGCTTGGCCTGCAGGGCCATCGGCAGGTCGCCGATTTCGTCGAGAAACAGGGTGCCGTTGTCGGCGTATTCGATCTTGCCCTTGGTCTGTTTCGCGGCGCCGGTAAACGCCCCGCGCTCGTAACCGAACAGTTCACTTTCCAGCAGGTTTTCCGGAATCGCGGCGCAATTGATGGCGACC
This sequence comes from Permianibacter sp., assembly GCA_041913605.1. Classification (GTDB taxonomy): domain Bacteria; phylum Pseudomonadota; class Gammaproteobacteria; order Enterobacterales; family Permianibacteraceae; genus Permianibacter. The sequence continues at coordinate 275,406 of JAYSEY010000001.1, read as the reverse complement.
AGACGCTGATTTGCGCGCGGACTGAGTTCGTGCAGGGCCCGCGCCAGGATTTCCTTGCCGGTGCCGGAATCGCCGCGCAACAGCACGGTCAGATCGGTGGGCGCGACTTTTTCCACCATGCGGCAGACTTTGGCCATTTCCGGCGAACCGGCAATGACGCCGGACAGCGGTGTGTGCTGCACGCGCCGCTGCAACAGGCGGTTTTCTTCTTCGAGTTCTGCGACGTGGAACGCGCGCTGGACGATCAGGTTCAGGACCTGGGCTTCGACCGGTTTCTGGTAAAAATCGTACGCGCCGAGCGCGATGGCGCGCAGGGCATTTTCGCGATCATCATTGCCGGTGACGACGATGACTTTGGTGTGCGGGGCGAGGCGCAGGATCGCCTGCAGGGTGGCGAGACCTTCGGAGGCATTGGCCGGGTCCGGTGGCAGGCCGAGATCGAGCGTCACCACCGGCGGTTCAAAACGACGCAGCGCCGTGATCGCTTCTTCGCGATCGCCGGCAACGGTCACTTCACACTCTTCGAAACACCATTTCAACTGGCTCTGGAGACCGGGATCGTCTTCCACCACCAGCAAACGTTTCTGACTCCTGTCCACGGGTCAATCCTTCTCATCCGTGTCGGCACGGGCCAGGCGCAAGGTGAACGTGGTGCCGTGGCCAGGTTCACTGATCACCGTCAGATCGCCACCAAAACTGCGAATAGTTTCCCGGGCCTGGTAACAGCCCAGACCCATGCCGGCGTTGCCTTTGGTGGTATCGAATGGCCGGAACAGGCGTTCGCGCAGGAACGCCGCGTCCATTCCGCAGCCATTGTCGCTGATTTTGATCAGCACGTCATTATGGTCGGGATGCGCGGAAATGCTGATCGAACCGTGTTCGTCGCTGGCGTCCTGGGCGTTCTGGATCAGGTGCACGAGCACGGTGGTCAGGCGCTCGGCATCGGCGCGCACACTGACCTGCAAGGCGTGCGTGATCTGTGCCTGCGGCAGCCGGCTGGCCGTCTGCTCGCAGGCGTCCGCCAGCACCGAAGGCAACGCGACCACGCTGGTGGTGGCAGCATCGCTCGAACCTTTGCGCAGGCTGGCGAGCATGCGCTGCATTTTCGCGGTGGCGTTGTCGACGGTGTGGATCATGTCGTCGATGAAGGCCGGTTTGTGTTTGTGCCGTTCGGCATTGGCGACGATGAGGCCGAGCTGGGCGGCGACATTTTTCAGATCGTGGACGACGAACGCCGACAGGCGATTGAAGGCTTCGAATTGCTGGGCCGCGACCAGTGCCAGCGTGGTGTCGTACAGCACCAGATAGCCGGCCACCTGACGGGCCGCGGTTTTCAGCAGATCACGCACTTCCCAGTTCACCGCCCAGGGCGCGCGCGGCGACGCCAGCAGCACGATGCCGGACAGCCGGTCGCCGTGCAGCAGCGGAATGATCAGCCAGCCGTGCGCGATCTCGAACAGCCAGCCGGGCAGTTCGAGAGTGTCGTAGCGCTCCGGGTGCTGGCGGTATTCGGCGAGATCGATGATCCAGCCTTTTTCCTCCAGCCAGTGCACCAGCTGCGGATCGATGGCCGGCGGCGGCGTGTCCGGTTTCAGGCACCAGTGTTCGCGCCAGACCAGCTGGTCGCCGTTGTCGCGGGTCCAGAGCATGCCGCCCGGCGAATCGACGATATCGGCCAGCGCCTTGATGGAACGCACCGGCAAGCTCAGCTGATCGCCGGCGGACAGCGTGCGCATCAGCGCCAGCCATTCATCGCGGTAGTCGTACTGGTACTGGAAGAAGTGCTTGGTGATGAACACCCGCACCCGTGCCCGCACCGTGCCGGATGCGGCCAGCACCAGCAGGCCGAGCACGGCAGCGGCGAAAAACACGATGCGCAGCGCTGCGCCGTAGTCGCTGTCGGTGGCGCGGATGTAATACCCGACTGCCGCCATCAGCAGCAGGTAAACGCCGGCGGCCAGCACCGACACCGAACGCAGCACCAGCCGCCGGGAAATGAACAGCTCCAGCGACCACTGCGGATTGCGCGCCACCGCCACCGCCAGCAGCGGCACGGCCATGAACTGCAGGAAACCACGCGCGGCTTCGATGTCGGCGTCGAAGCGGCGGAACAGCAGGGCGTCGGAGTAGAGGTAGAAATCGAAGGCGAAAATGCTGCCGAGGCCGAGGCAGAGCAGCTTGATCGCCCAGCGCAGTTCCGGCCGGGTCCGCCGGTAAAGCTGTTCAGTCAGCACCAGCGCGATCAGCGTCAGCGCCAGCATGCCGGCTTCGTGGGCCGGCAGGCCGGCGGACAGCAGCGCGGCGCGCAGGTCCGGCGACAGGTTGTTGGCCAGCAGCAGGGCGGCCACGCCGTAGGTGATGCGCGGCAGCCAGAGAAAAAACGCCAGCCCCTGGGCGTCGGCGTTCAGCAGCGGCTTCCACAACTGGGCCAGCAGCCAGATCCAGCCGACGAAACGCAGCACTTCCAGCAGGCTGTAGCCGACCGCGCCGGCGACATTGGCCGGGTCGGTGTGGAAATAAATCGCCGCCAGCGCCCAGAGCAGATTCAGGCTGACCGCAACCACCAGCGGCAAGCCGGCCATGCGGCCGCGCCAGCGGGACAGCAGCAGCAGCAGGAACAGGCCCAGCGCCAGCGCGGCGCTGCCGTAACTCCATTGGGCGAAACCGGTCAGCTGGATGAATTCGCTCACGGGCTGACTCCGGCGGCGGCCAGCAGCGCCAGCGCATGGCGGACCGGGATCGCATAGGCGATGGCGCTCGGGTTTTCGAGCACCTTCTCCTTGGTTTCCTTGACGAACACGCTGTTGATGATGCCGACCACGGCACCGTTGTCCGGCCGGTACAGCGGGCTGCCGCTGTTGCCGGGATAGGCGATGGCATCGAGCTGGTAGACCAGATACGGGGTTTTCAGCCGGTTGACCATGCGTGCGTCGAGCTGGCGGGCATTGGCCTGCGGGATCACCAGTGGCGTCAGTGCCGCGACCATGCCACGCGAGGTGACCGGATACAGGCCGAGCACCATGCCGATGGGAAAGCCGGTAAACAGGTAGTCCTCGCCGTCGCGCACCAGCGTGTCGCCGTCCAGCGCCAGCGCCGGCAGCTTGCCGCCGTCGATTTGCAGCAGCGCCAGATCATGCTGCGGGTCGCTGCGCAGCACTTTCACCGGCAGCGTGCCGATCTGGTCGCCGACGCCGGTGAAGATCACCAGCTGTTCGCGCCGGCTTTCATCCAGCAGCTGCGGGATGACGTGGTGATTGGTCAGGATGTAGCGGCCATCGCCGACCGCGAAACCGGTGCCGAGCAGTACCCGCGCCGGCGAGCGCGTCGGCTGCAGCGTGCCGACCGCCACCACCGCGCGCTTGACGGCAGCGACCGTGTCGGCGCGCGCGAGCGGCGCGGCGGTGCTGGTGGCGGGAATAGCGTCAGGACTGGCGGCCCGGGCCGGCAGGACGGCCAGGCCGGCGAGCAGCAGGACAGTGAACAGGCGCGGGCGGAGGCGGCGCATCGGCATCTTCCTTGCGGTGGCCGGTCCCGCGGCGGGGCCGGCACAGGGCAGGTCCGGCGTCAGGTCACGGGGGCGGCGGGCGGTGGCGCCGGCCTGCGGGCAGTGCCCGTCAGGGGCCGGCGATCAGACGCCGAGTGTGCCGACAAAGCGGGCGGTTTGCGAGGCCACCTCGTCGCGCCAGACGGCGCGGGCAAAGGTGTGATTGGCGTCGGGCAGGTCGATGCGCGTGAACCGGGCGTCGGCCATCAGCCGGGCGAAGGCCGGATCGGCGCGCACCGCGTCGTCAAATTCGCGGGCGGTGAGATCGTCGCCGCTCTGGATCAGCAGCACCGGGCCGGTAAAGGCCCGCAGACCGTCGCGGACCCGGTCCGGCAGCCGGCCGCTGCGCGCGTTGCCGCCAGCGTCCGCCGGTGTGCCGGCCGGCGAGTCTGCCGCGCCGCCGCCGCGGGCTTGCTGCAGCATCCGGCCCAGCGACTTCAGACTGGCGCCGATGCGTACACCGCCGCCCAGCAGCTTGCGCCAGAAGTCCTTCGACAGCAGGCGTTTCAGGTAGTAGTGCTTGAGATAGGCCTTGGCCTCACCCTGCGCTTCGCGCACCCAGGGATTGAGCAGCACCAGTCCGCCGACCCGGGCGTCGCCGGCGGCATAAAACACCGCCGCCGAGGCCGCGTCGCACAGGCCCCAGAGCACCACGCGGCGCAACTGCGGCTGGGCGCCGAACAGGGCGTCGATGGCGGCGGCGATGTCGGCCTGCACGGCCTCAAAGTTGCGCGCCTCGCCGCCGCTGTCACCCATGCCGCGGTAGTCGAAGCGCAGCACCGGCGTGCCGGCCGCGGCCAGATGCCGGGCCAGCAGCACAAACTGGCGGTGGCTGCCGACCCGGTACTGCGGACCGCCGACCACCACCAGCACACCGGTGTCGCCTGCGGCGGTGTGCAGGATGCCGATCAGGTCGTCGCCGGCGCAGCGGAAACTCAGGACCTGCTCATGGGCGGTGTCGGGCAACGGACGGCTCATGTCACCAGTTCATCCAGCCATTGCGCCAGTTGCCGGCACTGGCCTTCGCGCGAATAGGTCTGCACGGTTGCTTCGTCCATCACCCGGCCCTGCAGGTCCGGGAGCGCATCAAGAAAGCCGGGCAGCGCGGCGCTGATGGCGGCTTCGTCGTCGAGCGGCGCCAGCCGGGCACAGGCAACATCCTGCAGGCTGCGCGCGGTATCACCGGCGGCGTCGGTCAGCGCCAGGATTGGACGGCGGGCGCGGAAGTATTCGTACAGCTTGGCCGGCACCTGGGCGTTGCAGTTGCTGGCCTGCATCAGCAGCAGGGCATCGGCACCGAGCATTTCGGCCAGCGCTTCGCGATAGGGAATGGGCGGCGCGAACTCGACCAGGTCCGCGATGCCGAGGGCATCGACCTGCGGCTGGAACAGCTGTTCGTGGCCGCAGGCGCGAAACCGCAGGCGCAGTGTCGCAGCGCTGATCCGACCGCTCTGCTTGAGCGTTGCCAGTGCCGCAAACAACTGGCGCGGATCGCGCTCGGAGGGATAGACCACGCCGCTGTGCAGCAGCAGGCGCGGGCCGCCGGCTGGCCGGGGCGCCGGGGCAATGCCGGCGAAACTGTCTTCGCGGAAGCCGTTGGGCAGCAGGCGCCATTTGTCGGCAGGCGCATAGCGTTCGCGATACGCCGACAGGGTGCCCGGTGTGGTGCAGAGGCCGAGTGCACAACGCTGGGCGATGGCGTCCTCGATGCCGCGACGGATTTTGCGCTGCGAACCGACCACCGGGTAATGCGGGTCGACCATGGGGTCGCGGAAGTCGGCGACCAGCGGGATGCCGGTTTTGCGTGCCAGCCGCTCCGCCAGCCAGTGGGCACTGGCGATCGGATAGGTGGACATGATCAGGTCCGGCCGATCCTCGCGGACGATGTTCATCGCCGCAGACAAACCGAACAGGCCCCAGGTGGCCCAGCGATCCGGCAGGGCGAGCAGGCGCGGGTAGCGACCGGCGATGGTCAGGTGGCGGGCGGTATCGAGGGCAAAGCCGCGTACCACGCGCACGCCTTCGGGTATGGGTTCCGGCTTCGGGCCGGGCGGGTGGGCCCGTTCCTGGACCGTATAGACGGTCACCCGCCAGCCGTGTTCGGGCAAGCGGCGGGAAAACGCGATGGCACGCTGGACGCCGCTGGATGTGGCCGCCGGTGGATAGTGAAAGGCAATCAGCAACAGATGTTTCATGGCCATCTTCAGGGCGAGTGAGGGCTTGCCAACCATTGCACCGTGGCGGTGATCAGGCCGGGGTGGGTTTCGGTTTCGATGCTCTGCCAGAAGCTGCTGCCTTCCAGCCGCTGCCATTGGCGCCGGCCTTCGCCAGCCAGCAGTGGCGCCAGTGCCGGCGGCGGCGTCTCGGCCGGGGTGCCGACGTCGAGCAGCAACAGGTCGCCGGCGCTAACATTTTTCATGCGCGCGGCTTTCAGTTCGGTGATCAGGGAATGGGACAGGGTGTAACCCGCCACTTCGACGTGACCGCTGTCGGCGGCTTGTTGCAGCAGGCTGGCGGCGGTTTCGTTGCCGCCGGCCAGGCGGCTGGCCATGGTGCGCAAGCGCAGCAGTCCGTTCAGCCACAGGTCGCCGCTGGTCACTGGCGCCCAGGCGGCGAGTCGGGTACAGGCCGCCGCTTCGGCGAGCAGCAGGCCGGCACGCAGCGCCAAGGCGGCGACCGGCGCGTCGTAGCGGCGCTGCAGCCAGTCGCGGGCGGCGCGGACATCGGCCTGCCAGTCGGCAAGCGCGGCATCGCCAAAGTCGCCGGGACTGTCGCCGGTGCCATACAGATCAAGCAGCAACATGCCGTGACCGGCGGCCTGCAGGGCATCGCCGAGGCAGGCCAGTTGCCGTCGGGACTTGTTCAGCTCCTCGGCAAAGGGCGGCAGCACCAGCAGTGGCGCGCGATCCGGCCGACCTGGCCGGTGCAGGGCCAGTCGCGGGCCGGATGGCGTTTCCAGAAAGAAGACTTCACGCATCCTTGCGCGCCCCGGCATCAGGCGGCGAGGCGGGCCTGGACGAAGGCCAGCAGGCTGCCGACCGTTTCGAAAATCTCGGCGCTGATGTCGTCGTCGGCGATGCTGATCCCGTAATGCTCTTCCAGTCGTGTCAGGACGCTGAGCACAGCCATGGAGTCGAACTCCGGGAGGCTGCCCAGCAGGGCGGTTTCGGCGGTCAGCGGAGTGTCGGCTTTCAGGCCCAGGACTTCGCGCAGCAGGGCGGTAAGCGTCGCCAGTTCAGACATCGTGTTCGGTATCCGGTCGAGACGTGAGGGAGGGGTGAAGCGGCCGTTTCAGGCCAGCACGGCGCGGAAGCCGTCGATCAGTTGCCCGATCTCCTGCGGCGTCAGCTCCTGGTGAACCGGCAGCTGCAACAGGTGCAGGCGGTACTCCTGGCTGATCGCCGAATCGGTCGGGATCTGTTCGTCCCAGCGCCAGATCGGCAGGGCGCGCTGCTTCAGGATGGGAAACTGGCGCGCCGGGTCGTCGATCAGCAGGGGCAGCACATAGGGTACGACGCCGGGCGGAAGTTCGGGAAACAAAACCTTGCCGTGGCGCAGGCCGGACAGCGCGTCGGCCAGTTGCTGGTAGTGCGCGCGTCGCTGGGCGACCAGGCGACCGGTGTCGTAGTGATCCAGCAGCCAGCGGTTGACCCGGCTGCCGGCCAGACCGAAATCATCCGGCACGAACCAGCGCCAGATCGGCGCGGGCCGGGCCGTGGCGCCGGTGGCCGGGCCGCTTGCGACCGCAGCGTTGCCGGTGCCGGTTTCGCGCTGCAACAGGCGGTTCAGCAAACGGCCCGGCCAGCCCAGCCGCTGGTAACTGCCAGCCGTTTCGAGAATGTTGGCCGCGGCTTTCAGTTCGCGTCGCCAGCTGCCGGGACGGGGCTGTACCGGCAGCGGCCGGCCATTCGCGACCAGAACGCCACCTTCTGTGCCGGGGAAGAATTTTATCGAGCTGGCGATGGCGAAGTGGCCGGTATGACCCAGAGCCGGGTTGCTGCCGTCGCCGAGGAACGCGTGTGCGCAATCCTCGATCAGGGTGACGCCGGTTTCGTCGCAGAGTGCGCGCAGGGCGGCCATGGCCGGTTGCGGAAAGCCGAAATAATGGGTGGCGACGATGGCTTTGGTGCGTGGCGTCAGGCGCCGGCGGATGTCCGCCAGATCGACATTGAGCGCGGCATCAATGGCATAGAAATCCAGATCGGCATCACGCCACATGGCCGGTTCGACCATGGAGCCGCAGTGATACGCCGGCAACAGGATTTGGTCATTGGGGCCGATGCCAAGTGCCGCAAAGACATGGGCGAGGGCGATGCGACCCGAGCGCAGGAAACAGGCATCGTCCTGCAGGAAGCGCGAACGGGCTGTTTGCCGGAACACACGCAATGCCGACCAGGACAGTACCGGCAGCATCGGTACGGTGGCGCGCGGATAAGTGTGAGCCTGGGCGTCGAGATCGCTGAAATGCAGTTCCTTGCAACTCATGGTCATTCCTGCGTCTTGATTGCGCCTGCCGGAGTGAACTTGTTAACGTACGCGCCGAAAAAGTGGCGCGGAGCATAGCACAGGCCGGCTCCGCTTCCGGTGTAGGCAAAGAAGGGATGCGGGTGATGCGGACGAGTCTGCTGCTGTCGGGTTTGGCTGCCATGTTGATGATGGCGGGCGAGCCACAGGCAGCTGAAGTGTGCCAACCGCTCGCGGTCGGTACCCAGGGGCCGTACGACTACCGTCTGCGCAGCAGCGGCCAGATCGCCGGGTACTACAAGCAGGTGATCGCGGCGCACTTCACCGAGAGTGTGCGCCGGGGCGAGCGGGGCAATACCGCCAGCAACGTCATGGGCGATCTCAGCTATGTGCTGAACCGCTTTCCCAATCACCCGGAAGCCCTGATGGTGGTGTCGCGTGTGCAGCGCCGTCCCGGTTTCAGCCTCCAGCAGGAGAACCGTGTTGATTACCGCTGGACCTCGGCCGAATGTTTCCTCGAACGCGCGCGCATCTTTGCCGCCGATGATCCGGTCGTCTGGGGACTGTCCGCCATCCACTACCAGGCACTGAAAAAGTTTGACGACGCCGAAGCCTTCTACAAACAGGCGCTGAAGCTGTCACCCGACAATCCGGAAATTCACTACAACCTCGGCCTGCTTTACGCAGACCGCGAGCAGTGGCCACAAGCCCGTGAACAAGCCGAGATCGCTTACCAGAAAGGCTATCCCCTGCCCGGCCTGCGTGATCGCCTGAAACGCGCCAATGCCTGGTAAGCGGCCCGCTCCCGCCGTTCCCTGAAAGGATTTCTCCCGCGATGCTGTTTCCCCACCTGTTCGGTGCTGTCGGTTCCGCCGCACCGGAAGCCGATCTCGCCCAGCTGAATGCCCGTCGCCGCCTGAACAGCGCCGCGCTCGAGTCCTGCGCGCGCGACCGGGAGTTGTTGCTGGCCGCGGGTCAGGCCCTGCATGCCAGTGATGATCAGCTGCACGTGCTGCTGGCCGGGACGCCGCGCCTGTCCGGTAGCTGGGCGGCTGATGCGGCAGCACACGGTGTCGCTGCGGCCTTGCTGCGGGCCTTCCGTCAGGACGGGCCGGCGGCGCTGCGTGCGCTGCAGGGCGCCTATGCGCTGGCACTGGTCGATGCCCGCAGCCGCACGACGTATCTGGCGGTTGATCGCGTTGGCCAGTGCCGGCTGGCATATCTGCGCCATCAGGGCACGCTGTGGTTTGGCAACGAGCTGAAACTGTTTGCCGGTGTGCCGGGTTTCACCCTGCGCCTGTCACCGCAGGCGATGTTTGACTACCTGTATTTCCACGCCATTCCCAGCCCCGGCTGTATTTACGAAGGTGTGCAGAAAGTGCCGCCGGGTGTGCTGCTGACCTTCACACCGGATCAGGTGCGTCGCGAAGACATGCACGCCGCGAAATTCGTCGCTGCGAAAGCTGCGCTGCCGGCGCAGGCCGAAGCGCAGCTGCGCGCCACGCTGGCCGATGCTGTCGCGCAGGTGCCGGGTGTTGGCAGCGCCGGCGCGTTTCTCAGCGGCGGCCTCGACAGCTCGACCACGGCCGGCCTGATGGCGGTGCAACGCCAGCGGCAGGGACTGCCGGCAGTGCCCACCTTCACCATCGGTTTTGATGCGCCGGAATACGACGAAAGCGCTTACGCCGACATCACCGCGCAACATTTCCGCACCGACCATCATGTGCTGCGCCTGCAGCCGGCCCAGGTGGCGGAAGCGCTGCCGCAGATCGCTGCTTTCCTCGACGAACCGTTCGGCAATTCCTCGGTGCTGCCGACTTATTTCTGCGCCCGGCATGCGCGTGAACACGGCATCGATCGCCTGATCGCCGGCGACGGCGGCGACGAATTGTTTGCCGGCAACGAGCGGTACGCCAAACAGGGCGTGTTCGAGATTTACAACAATCTGCCGGCGCCGCTGCGTGCCGTGCTGCTCGATTTGCCGCTCGCCGTGCTGCCGTCAGCGATCCCGCTGGTGCGCAAGGCCGGCAGTTATGTACAGCAAGCCAAAGTGCGGCTGCCGGATCGTCTGCAGAGCTACAACTTCCTGCACCGCTTTCCGCTTGAAGACATGTTCGACAGCGAATTCCTGCGCCGCATTGATCGGCAACGGCCGCTGCAAATGCTGCGCAGCCGTTATGAAGCCTGCGACGCCGACAACATTGTCGATCGCATGCTGTTTCTCGACTGGAAGTTCACCCTGGCCGACAACGATCTGGTGAAAGTCAACCAGGCCTGCCAGCTGGCGGGTGTCGCGGTGCACTATCCGCTGCTCGACGATGCGGCCATCGACTTGTCGATGCAGATCCCGGCACGGCAGAAACTGCAGGGCAATCGCCTGCGGCATTTCTACAAGAACGCCATGCAGGGCTTCCTGCACGACGACACGCTGAACAAGAAGAAACACGGTTTCGGTTTGCCGTTCGGCCTCTGGCTGCGCACCGATCCCGAGCTGAAACATCTGGCGCAATCGGCGCTGCAGTCACTGAAAGCGCGCGATATCGTCCGTGCCGATTTCATCGAGCGCGCGCGCCAGGAACATGCCGGCGGCCATGCCTCGTATTTCGGCGAGTTGGTCTGGTTGCTGATGATGCTGGAGTTGTGGCTGCAACAGCACGACTGAAACCGTCAGCAGCGGCAGACAATAAAAAACGCGTCTTCTGGCGCGTTTTTTGTTGCTTGGCGACGTGCTGAATCAGTGCCCTGTTCGCAGCGCGCCAGACGAAAGAGGAATCATAGTGCGCGACGGTGACGACGTGTTTGCTTCGACAGATGAATTCCAGACGATGTGCGGCATTTCAGCGCTTGCCTGCTCGCCGCCGTCGCTTGCTCAGGCGACTTTCGCCGTGCCGCTGGTGGTGCGCAGCAGGCGGGCGTGATACTTCAGCGGCTGCCGATCCCAGGGCGTGAAGCGCGGGATCTGGTAACGCGGGCTGTCACGGTGTGCGCCACCCCAGGCGGTGCTGACCGCGTAGCGATAACCGGCCGCTTCGACCATCTGCACGTGACGCTGATCGTAATCCTGAACCGGTACGCCATTCGGATAGGCAAACAGTGTTGGCGCGGTGCCGAGCACCTCGGCCAGTGCCCGGCGGTTGTCGCGGATTTCCGCTGTCGCCTGCGCGTCATCACTGCGCGCCAGAATCGGATGACTGTGGGTATGACCGCCGATGGCAAAACCCTGATCACGCAGCGCACGCACGCCATCGGCATCCAGCATCAGTCGCCGCTCCGGCGCCGGTGCCCGGGCTTCAATCGCCGCCACCTCGGCAAGACGTTCGGCCGGTGCTTTTTGCTTGATCGCGCGCAGGATGAATTGTGCGGCCTGCGCACGTGCCGCGAGATCCGGCAGGGCTTTTTCACCGCCGCCGAAACGCGACAGATCGATGTGCGCGTGCGGCCAGCGCCGCAGGGCTTCGATAACCCGGTCATTCCACATCAGCGAACCGTCCCAGTGGGCACTGGTCTGGAAAAATGTCGCGTGCAACTGGCGCGCAGCGAGGATGGGGGCGGCAACCTGCAGGTTGTCGGCGTAACCGTCATCGAAGGTAATGGCGGCAACACCCGGCGGCAGCGTGCCGGCATAAAGCGCATCCAGCGCCTGCTCCAGCGGCCAGATCCGGTACACGCGCGCAACACAATCCATTTCCGCCGCGAAGGCCGCGGCATCCGGTTCCCAGGGACGCATCGGATCCGGTTCGGCAGGGATGCTGTGATACATCAGCACCGACAGTGTCGGACGCCAGGCATCGCGCAGCCGGAGCGCTTGCCGGAAGGCGAAGCCGAGTGGACGGGCGGGCATCTGCAACAGCGGTTTCATCAGCAATCCTTTCGTGCGAGCGACACCGGGCAGCGTGTGCGCTGACGGGTTCTGATTGCATCAAAACCCCGGCACCCGGCTGTGCGGAGGGCCATGTTAGAATCCGCGCCCTGCAAATGGAATGATCGTTCACACGCCCGGATGGCTTGCGTCCTGATGCCGCCGCTGTCTGTTACGGCACACCGATCACCACGCTGTTGCTGTTTCGGAGTGTTGCATGACCCAGGATTTGCGCCGGCGCACCGTGCGGGCTGTCGGTGCCACCAGTTTTACCAGCGGCCTGTCCAAACTTATTTCCCTGCTCTCGACGCTGGTGCTGGCGCGCCTGCTGGTGCCGGAAGATTTCGGTTTGATGGCAATCGCGACCACGGTTACCGGTTTCATCGGCTTTTTCAATGAAGTCGGTATCGGTGCCGCCATCGTCCAGAAACACGATGTCCGTGACAGTGAGATCAACGGCTGCTTCGGCATTGCGATTCTGGCCAGCAGCGCCCTGTGTCTGGTGGCCATTGCCGGAAGCTGGCCGGCTGCTGCTTTCTTCGACCTGCCGGCGTTGCAGCCGGTGCTGGCGATCCTCGGTTTCGGTTTTTTCTTCGGCGCACTGAACACCGTACCGGTGTCGCTGCTGCGCAAGGAGTTGCGTTTTCAGGCCGTGCTCTGGCGCGGCGTGGTCGGCGCCATTGTCCAGTCTGTTGTTGCCATTCCGCTGGCCCTGATGGGACTGAAGTACTGGGCGCTGGTGATTGCTTTTTTTGTCGGCCAGCTGGTCAGCACAGTATGGTATTGGCGCGCGGTCAGCTGGCGACCGTCGTGGCCCTTGCATTTGCGTGAAGGACGCGCCTTGCTCGGCTACGGTCTGAACATTACCTACACGCGCGTGCTCTGGCACGTGTACATGAATATCGACAAACTGATCCTCGGCAAACTGCTGGGCGAGCGCGCGGTCGGTGTTTACGACATGGGCAAGTCGCTGGCATCGCTGCCGACTTCACAGATCTCCGGTCTGGTCACCAGCATTGCCTCACCGATTTTTTCCAAGCTCCAGCACGAGCACGAGCGCTTGCGTGCGGTATTGCTGCGACTGACCCGCGGCGTTGCCTATCTGACCTTTCCGGCGCTGGCCGGTATCGCCGTTACCGCCGACGAACTGGTGCGCGTATTGCTGGGACCGCAATGGCAGGATGCGGTGTTGCCCTTGCAGGCTTTGTGTATCAGCGAACTGGTGCGGACGGTTGCCAATCTGCAATCGCAGTTGCTGATCTCCACCGGCAACGTCAAACGACTGGTGCGTTACAGCAGCCTGTGTGCGGTGGTGTTGCCGTCGGCCATTGCACTGGGCGCCTGGCTGGACGGCATGCGCGGCGTGGCGATTGCCTGGGTGGCGGTGTACCCCCTGCTGTCCTTGTGGTTGCTGCGTGAAGGCCTGCAGGTGATCGGTGTGCCGCAGGCGGATTACTGGCGCGCCTTGCGTCAACCTTTCCTGGGCTCTCTGGCCATGGTGCTGGCGGTGGCGGGCACGCGTTTTGCGCTGCTGCCGCTGCACTGGCCGGCGTTACCGGTATTGCTGATCTGTGTGGCGGTCGGTGTCGTGGTTTACGCCGCCTACGTTATTTATGTTGATCGCGATGGCCTGACCGAGATGCGTCAGGTGTTGCGTGATTTTGGTGTCCCTGCACGACTGCTGGATCGCTGGCCGTTTGTGCGCGGAGCAGGCAAGCAGGAGGCAGTGTGACCGGAGCGGCAACGCAAGCTGTGGAATGGGCAGTGGTGGTCGGCAACGGCCTGAATGCACTGGGCGTGGTGCGTAGCCTGGGTCAGGCCGGCGTGCGCGTGGCCGTTGTCGCCAAGGGACAGCAAGGCACGGCCTTGCGTTCGCGATACGTGCGCCGCCGTTACGGCGGCGTGGACTATCCGCAGTTGCCGCAGGCCTTGCTGGATGTTGCCCGTGAGCTGGGTGGCCGGCCGGTATTGTTCCTGACCGAAGAAGAAGCCGTGCGCGTGGTGTCGGAAGCCCGCGATGTGCTGGCGCCGCATTTCCGTTTTCGTTTTGCAAACCATGAACGCATGCTGGAACTGACCCACAAGGAAGGCGTGCAGGCACTGGCCGAGCAGCATGGTTTGCCAATTCCGCGGGCGCTGCGCCTGCGTACGGCTGCCGATTGCGCACAGCTTGCCGGTTTGCGTTTTCCCTGCGTGCTGAAACCGGGTTTGAAACATGCCGGTTATGGCGCGCGGTTCAAAAAAGCCTATGTGGTGAATTCGGCTGCGGAAGCCGAAAAACTGTTCAGTGAAATTGCGCCGGTGCTGCCGGATCTGATCGTTCAGGAGTGGATCGAAGGCGGCGACGACAGTATTCATTTCTGCCTGCAGTACATGGGAGCGGAGGGGCGTGCGGTGGCCAGTTTTACCGGTCGCAAACTGCGCGCCTGGCCACCGCAGGTCGGCGGCACGGCGAGCTGCATGGCGGCGCCGGAAGCCGATGCCGAACTGACGGCGTTGACGGAAAAATTTTTCGCCGCAGTCGGTTTTCAGGGTATGGGCAGCATGGAGTACAAGCGTGATGTCCGCGATGGCCGCTTCTACATCGTCGAACCCACGGTCGGGCGCACCGATTTCCAGGAAGAAGTGGCCACTGTCAACGGCTGCAACCTGCCCTATGCCGCCTACTGCTACGAGTGTCAGTTGCCGCTTCCGCGCGTAAGTCCGCGGTCGCCGGTGATCTGGCGCGAACCGGTTACGGATCGCTGGTCGGCGGAACAGCAGGGCGCGCATCCGGCTTTCAGCCGGCACGCGATACGCGATGCCTATTTCCGCTGGCTGGATCCGCGCCCCTGGCTCGGTCTGCAGTGGTCGCGGGTCAAACAGCGTTTGCGCCGGGCGGGCTGATGGCGCTGTCGCTGGGATTGCGGGATTGGGGTGTTGCAGAGCTGTGGGCCGGCCTGACGGCCGCTTGCGGCCTGCACCGCCGCGCCGCCCTGTTGACGGCGCTGGAGGCGACGCTCAGCGAGGAGTTTGGCCGCCCGGCCTTGCTGGTCAACGCCGGTCGCACTGCCCTGCGCCTGGCTCTGGAGCTGTTGCGCGCGCAAAAACCGCAATGTCGCGAAGTCATCATCCCTGCATTGGCCTGTCCGGCCCTGCGCCAGACCCTGGCAGCGCTGGATCTGACGCCGGTTTATGTCGATGTCGGTGCTGATCTGAACACGCCTGCAGCCGATGTTGCTGCCGCACTGACGCCGCAGACGCTGGCGGTCGTCATGGTGCACGCCTATGGCTTGCCGGCGGATGCCGATGCGCTGGCGACGCTTTGCCGCGCCCGGGATGTGGCGCTGATCGACGATGCGGCGCAGTACCTGGATGGCGGCAGTGGCATGGGCAGTCGGGGCTGTTTCGGGATACTCAGCTTTGCCCAGTCGAAAAGCGTCGTCACCGGCATCGACGGCAGTGGCGGGGTGCTGCTGATCAACGAGCCGGTGTTTCTCGCGCCGGCACGCGCACGGGTCGCTGCTTTGCCGCTCCCGGTGCACCGACGTTCGGCCTGGCTGGAGTTTCTGTTGCAGCCGCACAGCAAGCGTCTGGCCTACTATCTGGCGCGCTGGCGACAACGGTATCGCGACGCCATCCGGCGACCAGCGCAGATCAGCACGCTCGACGCGGCACTGGTGACCGTCCAGCTTGGCAGTCGTCCGCTGCGCTATGCCCGGCGTCGCCAGCAGTTGGCCTGGTACGCACAGGTACTGGCCGAGTCCGGTATCGCCGCGCCGCAGTTGCACAGCGCCGGTTCCGGTGAGCAGCCCTGGCTGGCGCGGCTGCTGGTTCAGGTGCCGGCGGAGCGGCGAGCCGATTGTCGTCGTCATTTGGCGGCGGCCGGTGTCCGCACGCGTCTGCCCTATGAACTCCCGCCGGGACTGAATCCGGCGCAGTATCCGGTGGCCGCGCGGGCGGCTGCCAGCTTGCTGGAACTGCCGTTGCCGGCAATGTTGCAGGCTGCCGATGTGGGGCGGGTGGTCACGGCACTGCAGCGGGGTCTGGCCGACCGCAGCAGTGCGACCAGCGCCGGGTCGGTGCCGGACGCGCCGGCGGCAATGGATGAATGAAGATGGACGCCGGCACACCGGAAGCAGCGGTGTGCCGGCTGCAGGAACTCGCTAGCCGCCGTTGGGCGGCCGACAAAAACAGGAAGAGAAGCACTCATGCAGCATTACTGGCAGTTGATTCGTGACCGTCTGAACTGGTCACTGGGGCCGGAACAGGCACTGGAAAACCATCTGCGTGCGGCCGTCGACTGGCTGCTGCGCGCCCAGCAGGCCACGCCGGATGATGGCGTCGCGCACAGCTACGATCTGCGCCGCAAGGTCTGGCACGCGTCCTACCCGGAAACCACCGGCTACATCATTCCCACCCTGATCGACTACGCCGAGCTGTTCAATGCCCCCGAGTACCGTGCTGCCGCGCTGCGCATGACCGACTGGGAAATTGCCGTGCAGATGCCGGACGGCGGTGTCCGGGCCGGCACCATGGCGGCAGAAGTGGTGGTGCCGACCATTTTCAACACCGGTCAGGTGCTGTTCGGCTTCGCCCGGGCGGTGGTGGCCACGCGCGAGCCGCGTTACGAGCAGGCCCTGCGGCGCGCCGCCGACTGGCTGGTGGCAGCCCAGGATACCGATGGTGCCTGGCGCAAGTTTCCGTCACCGTTTGCCCCGGGCTCCAAGGTCAAGGCCTACAACACACGCTCGGCCTTCGGTCTGGTGCGGGCCTTCCAGGCGCTCGGCGACACGCGCTGGCTGGCAGCGGCGGATGCCAATGCCGCCTGGGCGCTGGCCACGGCCCTGCCGAACGCCTTCCTGCCCGACAACTGCCTGACCGACAATCCGTCGCCGCTCACCCACACGCTGGCCTATGCCATGCGCGGACTGATGGAGATCGGCGTCGCCACGGGCAAGAGCGCCTACATCGATCACGCCGTGCGCATGGCGGACGCGATTGCCGCCCGGCAGCGCCCGGATGGCGCGATGCCCGGTCGTTACAACGCCGACTGGCAACCGGCGGCCAGCTGGTCCTGCCTGACCGGCAACTCGCAGCTGGCCATCAACTGGTTCCGGCTGGCGCGCATCACCGGCGACAAGCGTTTCGAGCAACATGCGCGCGCCGCCAACCGCTACAACATGCGCGCCCAGAACCTGATCGAGCGCGACCCGAATCGCGCTGGCGCGCTGAAAGGCTCGCACCCGATCAACGGCGGCTACATGACCTGGCGCTATCCGAACTGGGCGACCAAGTTTTTCGCCGACGCGCTGATGCTCGAGCTGCGCCCCGACGTCGACAACCTCGGATGATGCAATGCCACTCGCGGCCCTGAAGCATCTGCCCGAAGCCCTGCGCTGGACCCTGTTCCGGGCGCTGGAAGCGATCAGCGAAACGCGCCACCCGGGCATTGCCCTGAGCCTGCAAGCCGGGCCGGCGGCGGCCGAGGGGGCGGGACGCTGGCTGTGGGTGTACTGCACCAGCATCGGCGAAATGCAGGCGCTGGAGCCGCTGGTGCGCGACTATCAGGCCCGCACCGGGCTGCGCCTGCTGCTGATCAGCAACCACCCGCATTACGCCGACAGCTATCTGGCCAAGTTTCCGCATGCCTGGTTCGCCGGCAGCGGCGGCCAGATCGCCCAGGTCGCCGCCCTGCTGAAACGCTTTCCGCCGGCCGAGCTGCTGATTGGCGAGATCCCCTGCCTGCTGTCCGACGCGCCCTGCCGCTTTTCCTACGCCTGGGTACGCGGTGCGCGCCGCGCCGGCGCCCGGGTCAGCATCGTCAACGGCTGGTTGTACGGCGAGGCGCCGGTGGCGCGTCTCGACCAGCTTGAAAAGCAGTGGTTCGAACGCGACTACCTGCAGCACATCGACCTGTGCTTCGTGCAGACCGACGCGGTGGCCGCCACGCTGCGTGAGCACGGTCTGCCGGCGGCACGCATCTCGGTCACCGGCTCCATCAAGTTTGACCAGTTGCAGAAACCACAGGGGCCGGCACCGCACAGCCCCGACTGGTGGCACCTGCTGCAGCAACGCGATCCGGCCGGGCAGCGGCCGCTGACACTGGTTGCCGGCTGTTTGACCGAAGAAGCCGAGCAGCGCCGCGTGCTGGATGCTTTCGCGCAACTGCGTGCCAGCCAGCCCGACGCCCGGTTGGTGATCGCGCCGCGTCATCCGGAAAAGCCGGAACGCATGGCCGCCCTGCACGCCCTGCTGCGCGAGTACGGGCTGCCGTACTGTTTCCGCACTGACTGGCAGGGCGAGCGGCTCGACGCCTGCGCCGTGCTGGTCCTGAACACCATCGGCGAGCTGCGCCATTTCTACGCCATCGCCGACCTGGCCCATGTCGGCAGCGATCACAACGTCCTCGAGCCGCTGGCCTGCGGCGTACCGGTCAGCGTCAGTGGTGAATGGCATCGCCAGTATCCGAGCTACCCGGTTTACCTGCAGTGCCGGGATGCCGGGCTGATCCGCGCCGGATCCGATGCACTGGATCTGGCCCGGATCTGGCAGGACCGGTCCGGCTCGCCGGAAGCCGCGCTCGCCGGTCTCCGGGCGCTGGCGGGGGCGACGGGCCGGGTGCTCGCCCGGCTGGCGGCCGGTTCGGGGTCGCGTGCATGAGTCATCTGCTGTTTCTCAACACCGGCACCGGCCGGAATCTGGGAGACCGGGCCATGCTGGTCAACGTCCTGCGGCTGGCCCGCCAGCAATTGCCGGACGCACGACTGAGCATCAGCGCCGACGCACCGGCCAGGCTGGCGGAAGAGTTCGCCGCCGCCCGGCAGCCGTTACTCGTACACCTCTGGGGACGCTGGCCGGTGCTCGGCCAGCGTTTGCGTCTGCCGGCCGCCGTGATCCGACTGCTGGCACCGCTGTACCGGTTGATGACAACGCTGGCCTGCGCGCTGCTGGTGTGTTGTCCCGCAGCCCTGCGCCGGCGTCTGCCGGGCATGGAGGGCGACTTCGTCCGTCTGCTGGCCGGGGTAAGTTGCGTGTATTTCAACGGTGGCGGCTACCTGACCGATGAAGGGCGGCTGGAAGCCCGCGCCCTGTTGCTGACCGCTCTGCTGGCGCGTGTGCGCGGCGCCCGCATCGTCATGACCGGTCAGGGACTCGGACCCTTCAACAGTTTCTGGACGAAATGGCTGCTGCGCCGGGTGGTGAACAGCGCGTCCTGTGTCTACACCCGCGAACAACAGGCTGCTGCCGAGTGCCTGCGTGCGCTGGGCATCGCCGATCAGCGCTGGCAGGCCGGCGTCGATGACGCCTGTTCGCTCCCGGCGACAGAGGTCCCGGCCGGCGGCGAACGACCGCTACTGGCAGTGAACTGCCGCTACTCCAGTTTTCATGCCGGCGCCTCGACCGTTGCCGATGTGCTGCTGGAGGTGATCCGGGCGCACTTGCAGCGGGGCTTCGATATCCGCCTGTTTGTCTTTCAGGAGCGGGAAAACGCCGAACTGACGCTGTACCGGCGTTGGCAGGAGCTGTTGCCGGCGGAGCGGGTCGAGATTGTCGTGACGCCCGACCCTCGCCAGCTGCGCGCCCGGTTGGCCGCCTGTGACCGGGCGATAGGCGTTGCCTACCACTTTGCACTATTCGCCCTGATGGCCGGTTTACCGCTGCTGTCGATTTACAAGGGCGCCTACTACCGCGCCAAGTTTGCCGGTCTGGCCACGCATTTCGATCGCCCTGACACGCTGCTTGATCAGGCGGAGCTTGAAGTCGCCACCGTGCTCGCCCGGCTCGATGCAATGAGCGCACCCGCGTTACACAGCCAGTATTTGCTGGCTGTGCCGGCCCAGCGTGAGGCCTGTGACCGGCAGATCCTCGCGGCTCTCCACTCCGGAACGGATGACCTGAATGCACATTGAATTGCTGACACCCGAGCCAGGGCCCAGCCATCTGACCCTGCGTGCCCGTGTGCGCTGGGAGCACGCTTCACGCGCCGAAGACGAGGTGTATTACTGCCTGCCCAACGCGCTCGCGCCGGATGATATGGCCGCCTTTGCCGACGCCATGCTGATTGCGGGACTGGTGCCGGCCTACGCGGCCGGCGAACGCCGCGTCAGCGTTTCGGCGCCGGTTTGTCCCTGGCTGAAAACGGAGATTCTCAACGCTTTGCGCGTGCTGCAGGTCTGGTTCCCGGATGAAATCCCCGGCCATCCGCTGCCGCAGCTGGATGTCGATGTCCGGCAGGACGGCCGTCGCTATGCCCACCGCCGGCCGGACGGTGCTGTCAGCCTGTTCTCCGGCGGTGTCGATTCGATGCATCTCTGGCTGCAAAACCAGGATGACATGCCGGCCGGGCATCCCGACCGGGTTCGTCATCTGCTGCCGGTGTTCGGGTTTGATCTGGGCGGCAAGCGCGACAGCGATGCCGCCCAGCGAACGGTTTTTGACCGCTTTGTCGCCGATGCGGTGCCGGTTGCCGCTGCCCACGGGCTGACTCTGCAGCCGGTACTGACCAATGTCCGCCATCTCGACGATCGCAGCGGCTTCTGGGGCCACTGGCTGGTCGGCCCGGCCCTGGCGTCCGTCGCGACGCTGGTGGCCGAACGCAGCTCCGCCGTGCTGATCGCCACTGCCGGCGAGCCGGTGTGCGCCACCTATCAGCCGCCGTTCAGCACCAGTCCGATTGTCGGCGCGCTGCTTGCGCCGTCCGGCTTGCGTCTGCTTTATCCCTATGTTGCTGTCAGCAGACAGCAACGGCTGGTGCGGGTTGCCCGTGACGCGGCAGCGCTGCAGTTGCTGCGCGTCTGCTTCGGAAACGACCAGGGTTTGCGCAACTGCGGCCAGTGCGAGAAATGTGTGCGCACCAGTCTGGCGCTGCATCTGGCCGGCTTTGACGAAAGCGCCATCTTTCCTGAAGCGTTTTCACTGGCCCGGCTCGCGTCGATCACCATCGCCAGTGAAACCACGGCACTTTTTTACATCGAGTTGCGTGGCGTTGCCGAACAACTCGGCCGGTCGGAGATTGTCGGCATCATCAATGACAAGCTCGCCGCCTGGGCGCAGTACCAGCGCTGGCGGGATGGCCAGACACTGGGCGGGCGCGTGCGCCGGTGGCTGAAGCGCTAGCGTCAGTGAGCGCTCACCACCTGACGCCGGCCAGCAGCCGCAGCTGGGCCAGCATCTTGATCGGCATCCAGCCGGTGACACCCTCGTTGCTGTTCGGCACGACAGTCTCAGGCGCCGGCCAGAGTGCTGCTTCCGCCTCTGCCACCAGCAGACCGCTGGCCTGATTGTCGGCAAGCCGGCGAACCGCTTTCCAGTTACTGCCGTTGAAGCCGAGCACCCGGAGCGTGTAGCGCGGCTCCACGCCCAGCCGGGCCAGCAGCTTGCGCAGCATCCAGGGACGCAGACGCGCCCGCCACTGCTCGCGGCGGCTGGCCAGCAGGGGACTGTCGTTGTGGTCGCCGCGGTCGAGCGGCAGGCGCGCCAGTTGCGGAAACCGGCGCTGCAACAACGTCCGCTCCAATTGCCGGCCAGCCAGCAACCGGCTGTTCAGTTTCGCGACGGCGCCGAATACGCCGAGCTGGGTGAACGGCATCCACGCCCAGCTGCCCTGAGCGTAACGCTGGGCGATTGGGGCGACGTGAAAGCGTTGCCGGGTCTGCAAATCCAGCCACCAGCTGCGATGGCTGGGGTCGATATCGGGTTGGGTCCATAGCTCACGCAATTCATCCAGCACCTGCTGCAGGTGTCTGTCGTCCTCGTCGCCCATCAGGCGGCGGACCATGTCGGGCGGAAAGCCCTGCTGGTTCAGCTCCCTGAACGCGGCTGACATGTCGGGCGAGAGGGCCGTCGGTGCCCATCCCCAGCGTGCGTGACTGCCGCCGAGAACGGCATCACCCAGCAGGCCGGTGACAATCGGCAAGCCCGTTCTGGCCAAAACGTCGCTGCCGCGCCACCAGTTCAGGTTGGCCATGCTGTTGAACGCGCATTCCAGCCCCACCTGACGCTGGGCAGCGGCAGCGAATTCCCCGGCATGGTCGCCCAGCCGCCGATGCGCCCATCCCAGTTGCCGGGTCACGCGCCGGGCGGCGCTGGCTTCATAGTCAAAGCAACGACCGAAGGTCAGGCCGGTAACCTTGTGGCCCGATGCTTCGGCCTGATAGCCGGCCAGCAGCCGGGAATCGAGTCCGCCGGACAAGGACAGGGCCAGTGCGTCCGGTGCGTCGCTGCAGGCGCGGGCCGCTGCCAGCGACAGGGCCGCATCGATTTCCTGCAATGCCGTTTCGACGGCGTCGTCGTCGCGCTGGCCGAAGGCAAACGGAAACGCCAGTCGCTGCAAACTGACGCGCTGTTGTGTATCGACATGCAGGCTGTGCCGGGCGGGCAGGCGCTCGACCCCCTGCCAAAGTGTGTGTCTGCCGAGCATGTGACCGGCAAACAGCATGCCGGCCATGCCGACCGGATCAAGGCGTCGTTCCTGCTGCGGGTGATGGCCGATCAGGCCGGGCTGACTGGCCAGCATGACGCCGCCCGGGTATGACCAGTGGTAAAGCGGAAAGCAGCCGGGCAGATCAGTAAATGCCCGCACTCCGTCAGGGGCGGCGTGCAGGGCCAGAAAGTAGCCGTCGCGTTGCGCCAGCTGTTGTGGCCGCTGCAGCAGCGATGCGGCAGTATCCCGGGTTTGCGCGCCGGCGGCCCAGGCGTCGCCGAGCAAAAACAAGGCCTGATCGCCGGACTCGGCCTGGCTGAACGGTGTTCGGGCGTTGGCGAGCAAGGCAACCAGCAAACCGGGACGCCGCCAGACCCGCCAGGTCTGATGCGTCTGCGCCGGAAAAGCCGCCTGAATCGTGGCGGCAGCGAGCTGCGTGGCGGTTTCATCGTGGCCAGCAAGAGCAAACAGCAAACTCATGATGCGGGCACTCGCTGCCGAAGAAGCGTCGCTCAGGTCTCCGGAGCGGCGGTGTGGTGGACGGGAGAGCTGTCGATACTGGCGCCGCGTCGTCGTGCGTGCAAGCGCTCCAACCAGCCCCAGCGGTAAACATTCAGGTGATACAGCACGCGCGACTGTTCCGTCAGTCGGCCATGCCATTCCATCATCCGGCCGAAAAACTCGATGCGGGAAATACGTGCATCGGCAGCCAGGGCGCGGAACGCCTCATAACGCATCAACTGCGCTGGCGATGACTTGGCTTCTGCTTCGTCGTAAGTCGTTTTCAGGATGATCAATTGCTGGCCGTCTTCAATGCACAGATCGCTGGCGACGCAGCGCTCGCCGTACCAGAGCTGCCAGACTTCGGCGCCCTGGCGTTCGGCAAAGCTGCGCATGATGCGGGTGTAAAAACGCCCCTGATCGTTTTCCGGCGTGATCGCCGTGCCACCGCCCGCTTTCCAGCTGCCGGCTTCAATACGTCCGTATTCGGCGACGGCCGTCGCCATTTGGTCCACATCACGGACCCGGACCAGGCGCGGTGTGATGCCCTCGCGCTCCAGCCGGTTGTAGCATTTGTTGATGTTCTGGCGCAGGTTCTTGCCGCGTGCCGCCCAGTAGGTTTCGAAATCCGTGGTCAGTTCCACCCAGGCGGTACGGATATAGTCCACCTCGCCGATACCGGGCCGGGCAAGGAGGCGCGGCACGATATGCGGGTCGAGATGCAGCACGCTGAGCATCAGTGCAAAACCAGGCAGCTGTCGGCACAGGGCCTGCCAGTCCTCGACCTGCAGCTGGCCGAGTCCGATTCCCACCGTGATCGGGGATTGCGACGGTTGCCAGCTTTGCCAGCGTCCTGTGGCCTGCCGCTCGAGCAGCAGCAGGGCGCGTGGCTGACCCGCGGTGGTCGCCCGGGCAAGATAGATCTGATCGTGACCGAATACGTCCAGCAAGGCCTGGACGAACAGCGGAGAACTCAGCACATGACCACCCTGTGCGTGCAGCACCGACCATTCTGCAGGCAGCACCCGGTCAGGTAACGCGGTGATCGCCCAATGATTCATGCAACAACTCCCGGCCGGGCGAACGCCACGGCTACTGTTCCGGTAAATACTGTGGATGCGATCAGGTTCAGTTGCTGATCTTGCTGATCACGTAGCGAAATTTTCCATTCGCCTCGCGCGGGATATCCGTGACGACGCGCACGTCGACCTGCAATTGCTGGCCAAGCCGCTGGCGCATACCGGCAACAATGCGCGCACGTTTTTCGTCGCTCCACTGTGCTGAAACGATCAGCACTTCGAGCTGTTCACGGCTGTGCTGGATGATGCGGAAACTCTCCACGCCATCAATTTCCCGGACCACGTAGATCACGGCAAGACCGTGCATCACGGTGCCGTCGCAGGCCGTGACAAAATCGGTCGTGCGCCCCTGAATCTCGCTCAGCAACGGCAAGCCGCGCCCACAGGGACAACGCTCATCGCCAAGCCTGCCAACATCACCGGTGCGATAGCGGACAAACGGAAAATCCCCCGTCGCCAGATGGGTCACGACGATCTCGCCGGCGACATCGGGTGCAGCAGGCTGGCCATTGCTGTCGAGGGTTTCCAGTACCACATCCTCGCTCATGATGTGCATGCCGCCATGCGGACATTCATGCGCCAGAAACCCGGCGTCGCGCGCACCATAACCGTTGGCAACCGGTACGCCGAAAGCGCGCTGAATGCTTTCACGCTGCTCGGGATACAAACGCTCCGCTGTGACAAACACGACCCGCAACGAAGTGTTTTTCAGCGACAAACCTTCCGCTTCCGCGAACGCGGCAATGCGGGCGAATGCCGAAGGGTAGCCGAACAACATGCGCGGCCGGAATTGCTGGTAACGCTGAACAAAACGCCGCATGCCGTCCGGTGACAGATCAAAAGCCGGAACCAGTTCCGTACGCAGCAGGCGGTCGCGGATTTGCTTGATGCGATCCTGGGTCTTCAACTCAACCGGCGAACCCCAGAGCACCAGTTCGCGGTCACCGATATCCACATTCCACCAGCGCGTTGCACGCCATTTTGCCGCGACATCATGACTGACGCGTTCACCCAGCCAGAAAATCAGCGGTACGCCACTGGAGCCACCAGTATTGAATTTTGCCAGCCGGGCGCGGGGCCGTTTCATCGCTTCACTGTGCTGGCGGATGTCGGATTTTTCCAGCACCGGAAACTGCTGAAGGATGTTGTCCGCGTCCATCCGCAGCGCATCGATGCCCATCCGTTCCGCCAGCGCGCGGTAGTAGGGAACCTCGCGGGTGATGTCGGCAAGAAATGCCAGCAGGCGCTCGCGCTGTGCCGCCAGAAGGGCTTCGCGCGTCAGCCATTGGCTCTGCTCCAGCGCACGCAGACGCCGGGTCGTGTCGTGGCCCTTCAGGCGTTCGTGCAGCGGAAACAGCAGACTGCTGCACAAACGGGTGTACAGATCGCGTGTCATGCCGGTCGTCCCTGTACCGAGAAGGAGTTGGCAAACCGCGGCGTCGCGCTGGGCTGCGGATTGATCTCGCGAGCCATCACCGCATCGGCAATGACCACCAGTGCGATCAGGTGATAAAGCAGATCGAAATAGCACAGGCCGAGGAACAATCCGCCGACACAGAAAGCGACAAGAGACACCTGCAGCATGGCGCCCAGTTGCGCAGCCCAGGCGATGTTTTGTTTTCGGGCGATGCGAGCGATGACGCCGGCGCGCCACCAGGCCATGGTCAGCAGCAAAAGGAACAGGAACAGGCCGATGAAACCATGGTTGCCGAGAATCTTGAAGTAGAGACTGTGAGCGTCATTGAGAATGTGTGTGGCCGGGGCGTAAATGTCGAAGTTGCGTCGTGAGAACGCATTGAAGCCGCCGCCCAGCACCTCACTGGAGGCAATATTGAACGCAAAGCACCAGGAGTTGACGCGTCCGCCGAAGGACGCATCGCGGGCGATCATGTCGCGTGTCATTTCACTGCACCAGCTGCTGTCCCGCACCGGAATGGCAGCCGATGCCTGCTCAACGCTCTGATCGGTTTTCATTGTTGCCATGCGTTCATGCCAGCTCTCCGGCATGAAGGTGTAAACCAGCGGCAAGCCGATGATCAGCGCCAGCGCGATTGGCACTTTCTTGTCGCTCTTCCACCAGAAATAGGCCGCCATGGTGGCAGCGGCAAGCAGGGCGCCGCGTGAATAGGTACCAACGGCCGCGATGAAGCAGGTGACCATGACAAATGTCAGGCCGTGTTTCATCCATGCGCGCGTGAACTGTGTTTGCAGGTAACGCAGCAGCGGTAGTATGGTCAGCAGTGTCAGACCGAGTTCGTTGTTGCCCTCGAAGAATCCGCCCGGTGGTCCCCAGACTCGAAAATTTCCGCCGGTAAGCACCGTGAAAATACCGCCCTTGACACCGAACCATGCAATCGACAGCGTGATCACGGCGATCAGGGCATCAATGCGCGGTTTGCTGACGGTGATGGCAATGGTAAGCAGCGTCATCAACTGGATTTTCAGAAAAGAGTCGAACTGCGTCAGCGCGTGGCTGTCGCCGGGGTTGAAGAAAAAAGTAATCGACAGCCAGACAATGAAAATCAGATGAACCACAACAATCGGCTTCATCGGGATTTTTTTCGGTTCCCGACTGAATGCGTAAGCCAGCAAAAAACTGGCGCCGATCATCATGGCAACCGGCCAACTGGCGACCAAACCCCAGCCAAGGCGATGCGGGACCATGTACGACACCCAGCACCAGGCGAGGATGCCGACAAAGGGCCGGATAAAGGTCATCGGGATCAGGCCGGCGATGATCAGGGCAACCAAATAATCACGCATCGGTCATTTCCTCGCATCGGCCAGTTTTTGATACAGCGGCAACAGCACCTCGCGAACCTTCGGCCAGGTGAACTCGCGGGCCTTGACGCGACCAGCTGCGATCAGTTGTGCGCGCAGCTCGGGATCGTGCAACAGTTTCATCATGGCCTGGGCCATGGTGCCGGCATCACCGGCGGGAACCAGCAAGGCGTGAACGCCGTCCTGCACCAGCCAGGGAATGCCACCGACATTGGTGCTGACAATCGGTGTACCGGCGGCCATCGCTTCAATCAGCGAGTTCGGACTGTTGTCGGCGAGACTGGGATTGCAAATCATCGCTGCACTCTGCAACAGGCTGGCGATCCGTTCGCGCGGCAGGCGGCCGGCAAAATGGACGGCATCGGCACATTGCAATTCGCCGGCAAGCTGCTCAAGCCGGGAGCGCTCGGGCCCCTCGCCAGCGAGAGTCAGGCGGGCTTCGGGAATGTGCTGACGAACACGCGCGAACGCCTGAACTGCGGTGGCATTGTCATACAGCGCTTCAAGATTGCGTGTCACCACAATATGTGGGCCTTGTTCGCGCCTAGCCTCCGTTTGTCCGGCGCCGGAAAATTGGCCAAGATCGAGAATGTTCGGCACGATGCCGGCAGCAACACCGTAGCGCTTGAAAACATCCTGTAAAAATCCGGTCGGCACGATGACCGCACCGGCGTAGCGCAGGGTTTTCCACACCCGGTGAAACGAGCGGGCAAAAAATTCATCGGCCAAGCCGCCGCGGTAATTCAGCACGCTGGGTACGCCGGCGCGGTGGGCCAGCCATAGCGCCGGCGCGGCGAACAAATGCCAGGACCAGCCGGAGTTGGCCATGATGTGGACGATATCGTGACGTTTCAGTTCGCGGCGCAAACGCAGCAAATAGGGCAACAGCCGGAACAGCGCGCGCAACAGCGGTATGCGGCCGGCCCATTGCGGACGATACGGTGGATTGACCGGACACAGCGTGACGCTGATCTGCTCGGTGCGCAGGCAGTCGTGCAGCTGCTGCGTTTGCAGGGCCATGCCGCCATTCGGCGGTGGCACCGGGCCGACCAGCAGCACGCGCAAAGTCATGGACGCGATCCCTTGCGCTTTGCGCGCTGCAAGGCCCGCGCATACACGCGCTCATAATTTTCGACGCTGCGTGCCCAGGTGCGTTCGTTTTCCACATAAGCGCGGCCGCGGCGCAGTACATCCGGCCAGCGTTCGCGGCTGGCGAACACGTTTTCGATGGCCGCCGCCAGACTGTCCGCCCTGCCGGCGCGAAACAAAAAGCCGTTCTCGCCGTCGCGGATCAGTTCGTGATGGCCGCCGACATCGGACGCGAGCACCAGACGGCCCTGGGCCATGGCTTCCAGCGGTTTCAGCGGCGTGACCAGTTCGGTCAGGCGCATCGGATGACGCGGATAGGTGAGGACATCGACCAGCGAGTAATAACGGTCAATTTCCGCGTGCGGCACGCGGCTGACAAAGCGCACGCGATCGATCAGTCCAAGACGTGCGACCTGCGCTTTCAGGTTCGCTTCCTGCGGGCCGCCACCGACCAGCAGCAGGCGCAGATCGGGCAGCCGTTCGCGCAGCAGGGCGAGCGCATCGATCAGCAGGTCCAGACCTTCGTAGGCATAGAACGAACCGAGAAAGCCCAGCACCTGTTTGCCGGCCAGATCCAGTTGTTGTTCGAGCGTACTGTCGCGCGCACCGATGATTGCAAAGCGATCAGCATCAACCGCATTGGCGATCACGGTGATGTCTTCACCGGCGATACCGCGCGCCTGAATATCCTTGCGCAGACCTTCACAGATACAGGTCACTTGCGCCGCGTGTTTCAGCACATATGTTTCCAGTGCGCGGGTCAGCCGGTAACGCAGGCTGCCTTCACGGGTGGTGCCGTGATCGACGGCCGCGTCTTCCCAGAAGGCTCGCACTTCATACACCACCGGCAAACCGTGGCGTTTGGCCGCGCGCAAAGCGGCAAGGCCATTCAGTGCCGGCGAGTGGGCGTGGATCAGATCAGGTTGATGCGCGCGGATCAGCTGATCGATACGCGGCGTCAAACTGCGGACCACGTCCCATTGGTTGAGCACCGGCAAACCGGCGAGCGCGCCTTTTTTTGTGCGATGAAAAACCAGTCCGTCGGCCGTTTCTTCGCTGACATCCAGATCGCCCTGTTTGCTGGACGTAACATGTAGCGTCTGCCAGCCGCGCTTGTGCTGTTCACGCAAAAGTGCGCGCGAGCGAAATGTGTAGCCGCTGTGCAGCGGCAGGCTGTGATCAAAAACGTGGAGGATTTTGTAAGTCATCGGCGCGCACCGGCGGAGGCCTGAAGTCGGGTGATCAGCGGCGCCAGATTGCGCTGCCATTGGTAATGTTCTTCCACGTAGGCCCGGCACGCTGGCTGCGCGGCGGTGCTGCGCAGTTCGTGCAGGCAGCGTGCGGCGAAATCAGCTGGCGCATCGACGGTCAGTGCGGCGAGAAAGGCATCGTGCTGCAAGCCTTCGGCCGCTGCGGGCGAGCAAATTGCCGGCTTGCCCATGGCCAGTGCTTCCAGCACCTTGTTCTGGATGCCGCGCGCAATCCGCAGCGGCGCCACGGCGCAGCGCGCGTGTTGCACGTAGGGTCTGACGTCCGGCACGCGACCGGTGACTTCAATGCCCTCGCGCTGCGCCAGTGCTCGCACGCTGGCCGAGGGATTGCTGCCGACGATCCAGAACTGCGCATCCGGCATTTCTGCACGCACCTGCGGCCAGACCTGATCGGCAAACCAGACGACGGCATCGACGTTGGCGAAATAATCCATCGCGCCGGTGAACACGCAAACCGGCGTCGCTGCCGGATACGGTGACGTGTGCTGATCGCTGGCGCGGAAATACTCGAGATCGACACCGTTGCCAAACCAGCCGGCCTTGTCAGGTCCGATGCCACTGGCGGCGTGAAAACTTGCCACTTCGGCAGCCGAGACAAACCAGCTGTAATCAAACGCGCGCGCGATGTCTGACTCGGCGCGCAGCAGCGTGCGACCCTCGCGGGCGTAGACCTGTGACATGGGAAACGATTTGTGCTGCGCGTACTGGCGCCACTTGTCGCTGTCCATGTCGACGAAATCCATGTAGCGCGCCAACTGGTTATGCTTCATCACGTACTGGGCCATGACGCTGCTGAAGCAGACAACATGGCGGATATTTTTTTCGGCGATGCAGGCATCAACCCAGCGCTGCATGCCGCGTTGCCGGTAATACGACAGCGACAGGGGTTCGCCGGTCAGCAGGCCGGTGGCACTGCGCAGCCGCGCCAGTTTCGGTTGCAGTGATTCAGCATGCAGGCTGGCCACTTGCGGTCGCAGTCCGTCGATCTCGTTCCAGTCATGGGTATCGTCAATGAAACAACCGACGTGCACGCGAAAATGCTGCGCCAGTTCGCGCAGCATGTTGTAGGAGCGGATCTTGTCGCCCTTGTTCGGCGGCCACGGCAGGCGATGGGCGAGGAACAGCAGATCACTCATGCGGCCGCGCGCTCCTGCCAGACCGGAAACTCGCCGGCGTGGCGCAGAAAGCGTGCATACATCAGCAGCGTCCACAGTGGCGCGCTGAAATCGCGCAGCCCGGACTGATGCTGATCAAGCAGCTGGGTGATGTAAGCCGGGTTGAACACGCCGCTGTCGGCGAGCGGACCGGCAAGCAGTTCACTGCGCAGACGCTCGCGCAAGGGGCCGCGGAACCATGAGGCCAGCGGCACGGCGAAACCCTGCTTGCGCCGGTACATCAGATCGTGCGGCAGATAATTGCTCATGGCGCGCTTCAGCAGATGCTTGCCTTCGCCTTCATGCAGTTTCATGTCCGGGGGCAGGCCGGAGATCCATTCGACCAGACGGACATCCAGGAAGGGCACGCGCACTTCCAGCGCGTGTGCCATGGAGGCGCGATCAACCTTGGTGAGGATGTCGCCGACCAGATAGGTTTTGAAATCCAGATACTGGATCAGGGACAACGGATGATCCGTCGGCGCCCTGGCCGCGTGCGCACGCATCACATCAACGGCCGCATGACCGGCGAGCCGGCGCTTGAACGTATCGCTGAACAGTTGCGCCCGCATGTCATCCTTGAAAATGCTGATGGCGTGGTAATAGGCCTCGACGCTGTCACGCGCGAGGCCCTGGAACGTCGCCTTGGCACGCAGGAAACGCGGTGCAAAATCCAGTTTCGGATAGACCTTGCCCATGAAACCGAAAATGTTTTTGCGCAGTCCCAGCGGCAGCATCTGGCGCACGCGCTCCTCACGCATGTGCCAGAGATAGCGCCGGTAACCGGCGAGATTTTCATCACCGCCATCGCCCGACAGCGCCACCGTCACCCGTTCGCGCGCCAACTGGCAGACGCGATAGGTCGGCAGCGCCGAACTGTCGGCATACGGTTCGTCGTAAACAAATGCCAGCTGGTCCAGCACCGAGAAATCGTCCGGGTCTACCTGACGCACGCTGTGATTGGTGCGATAGCGCTCGGCGATCTGGCGCGCGTAAACGCTTTCGTCAAAACGCGGATCGCCGAAGCTGATCGAACAGGTGTTGACTGCGCCGCTGCTCTCCTGGGCCATCATGGCCACGACCGCAGAAGAATCGACACCGCCGGACAAAAATGCGCCGAGCGGAACTTCGGCCATCAGCCGGATGCGCACCGCTTCACGCAGACGCTGCACCAGCTCGTCGGCAGCGTCGGCCTCCGTGTCGGCGGCAACCGGAGCAAACGGCAGGTCCCAGAACTGGCGCGCTTCGCTGACGCGTTCGCGGGTGATCAGCAGCGTGTGGCCGGGCGGCA
The DNA here is from genome assembly GCA_041913605.1 of Permianibacter sp. GTDB lineage: Bacteria > Pseudomonadota > Gammaproteobacteria > Enterobacterales > Permianibacteraceae > Permianibacter. The sequence goes on along the minus strand of JAYSEY010000001.1, from coordinate 243,968 downwards.
GCTTTTTTGCTGATTTGTAGATCGTGTGCGGCTCCGGCACATAGCCGTAAGCAAAATAATCTTCGATGGCGCGCGGCTCCGGCTCACGCGACAACTGCGGATGACACATCAGCGATTTCAGTTCGCTGGAGAACACCAGATCGCCGTTGGGCAGATGCGCGTAGAACAACGGCTTTTTGCCGAGGTGGTCGCGGGCCATGAACAGGCAGTCGCGACGGCGATCGTAAATGGCAAAGGCAAACATGCCGCGCAGGCGGCGCACACAATCTTCGCCCCACTGCAGCCAGCTGCGCATCAGCACTTCGGTATCGGAGTGGGTGCGGAACACGTGACCGAGCGCCTGCAGTTCTTTCTGCAGTTCAAGAAAATTGTAGATCTCGCCGTTGAAGACAATCGCGACCTGCTCGCCTTCGCTGACCATCGGTTGCTGGCCGGTGGCTATGTCGATGATCGACAGGCGACGGTGGCCAAGACCGACGCCGTTGTCGATCCAGAAACCGTTTTCGTCCGGGCCGCGATGGGCGATGGCATCGGTCATCGTCCGCAGCAAACCTTCGGCGATCGGGCCGGGATGACGGACCTGAAACAAACCGGCTATGCCGCACATGGCTGGGATCCTTTTGCAGGCACAGGTTTGCCGAGATAAACCTGCGCATATTTGTTCATCATGCCGTCAAGGCTGAAATCGTGTTCCGCGCGCTGGCGTGCGGCGCGGGCGTGACGCTGGCGCAGTACCGGATCATCGACATAGCGGAGCATGGCTGCCGCCAGCGCCGCGTGATCATGAGCAGGCACCAGAAAACCGGTTTCGTTTTCAGCCACCAGTTCGCTGTTGCCGCCGACGCGCGTGGCAACAACCGGCAGACCGGATGCCATTGCCTCAAGCACAGTGTTGGAAATGCCCTCGGCCTGCGAGCCGAGCACAAACACATCGGCCCTGCGCAACTCACCGGCAACGTCGTGACTGGCGCCAGGCAATTCGACGCGATCGCCGAGTTGCTGTGCCTCGCAGTAACGCCGGCAGTCATCGAGCAGCGGACCGTCGCCGAGCACACGCAGTCGCAGATCCGCCTGCGGCCGCAGCCTGCAGATCCGGGCAAATGCCTGCAGCACATTGAGCGGATCTTTCACGGGCTGCAGGCGGCCAACGGCAATAAAGGTCAGTGCCGTGTGCGCGTCCGTATCCGCGGCGACATGAAAGCGAGCGGTGTCGACGCCATTGCAGATCACCTGCAGCTTTCTGGCCGGCACACCGATGGCGTCCTGCAGATAAGCCGCCAGTTCCTGTGACAGCGCGATCACCTGATGGGCAAACGGCAACAGCAATTTGCGCAGCAAACGATAGCGACGATTCTGGCCGTGCAAATCATCGGTATCACGACCGTGTTCACTGTGAACACGTTTTTTCACGCCCGCCAGAAATGCCGGCAGTTGCGCTTCCAGCGCCGACAGGTTGCGGGTGTGAACAATATCCGGACGCAACTGGCGCAGCAGCGTGTAGCAACGCCACCAGACGCGCGGGTCCTGTCCCGCCTGCTTGCGTAAATCGAATACTTGCACATCCTGACGACGGATGCGGCGGGCGAAGCCGGGATCGTGATCGGTGACGCAGATCACCACATGGCGAAACTGATCTTCGGGCAGATGATTGATCAGGTTGACGACACCGTTTTCCAGTCCGCCGATGGCAAACCGGTGCAGGACGTGGGCGATCAGTGGCCGCGTATCAGCACTCATGATCGCAGTCGCTCCTGCACGGCATCGACGACTGCCTGCACGGTTTGCGTGTCCGCAGCGGTATCCACACCTTCGTCGGCGGGCATCAGGATTTGCAGCGCAGCGGCCGGCAGATCCTGACGCGCCAGCCGCGCCCAGAGTTGTTGCAGTTTCACCTGCCAGTCCTGTTCCGGCACCGAGGCCGGCAGCACGTTCAGGGTCAGCAGCAGCCATTCGCGTGCCGCAGCGTCGCGCAGACGGATGGCTCTGTACTGTTTGTCGCCGAGGGTGATGGTTTGCGTACCGATGCGGCGGAAACGCTCGTCATCGTAGTGACGGTGATTGCCGCTGATCAGTTCGCGGCCTTCGCTGTCAAACGGGAACCAGGCAAGATAAACGAAGCGGCTGTCAGCACCGTCACCGGCGCGGAACGCCAGCTCGCCGCTGGCGCCGGCGAATGCGCTGCCGAGCGGATTGTCGTCAACGCGCTGGAAGTCTTGTGGCAGCGATGGTGCTTGCGGAACCGGCGCTTCATGACTCACCGGCCAGTGCGCGAGTGCAGCGGAAAAACCGATCAGCAGGCCGCCGACCGTGGCCGGCCACCATGGTTTGCGTGCCGATGTCGGCGCGGCGTGCGCGGCGGTTTTTTCCGCCAGCGGCGCATCGCTGAACAGGCGGCCGAGACTGAACAGCAGCAGCATCACCACGCCAAAAAACAGCCAGCCGTATATCAGGTGATCGACGCCGACGGCGTATTGCATGTCGGAGTAATACGCGATCAGGATGATGCCGAATGCACGCAGGCCATTGGCCAGAATCGGCACGATCAGCGCCAGGGCAACAAACAGCAGCCGACGGCTGAAGCGGTGAAACTGCAGATAGGCATAGAGCGTGCCGAGAGCCAGCGACGCGATCAGATAGTTGATGCCGCTGCAGGCTTCAGCCACCTGGAAATTGCCGCCCGGGATCTGGATCATCCGATCCTCGACAAACACCGGCATGCCCCAGACTTTCAGCAGCGCGACGGTCATGTCAGCGGTCAGATCCTGCAGACGCGGCACCAGGAATTCGCCGAACGGCACGGCAAACCACAGATAGAGCAGCGGAAACAGCAGCGACCAGGCAATGCGGTCACCGAGCACCGCCCAGACCAGTGTCTGGATCAGCAACACGAGAGCAAAATGCTGGGCGGCAGCGACATTGACCAGCGTCGCTACCAGCATCAGCAGCGACGCGGCGGCGACACCCAGCAGGCCGATGAAACTGGCGCGCGGCGTCAGCAGCGCCAGTTTCTCGCGCCGCTGCGCGATCAGCCAGACGCTGATCACCGGGATCAGGAAACAGTGATTGAAGGTGCCGGAACGCCACCAGATGTCGACCATGTCGGCGGTCACCGGCGCATGGGCGGCGATTGCGATCAGCAGCAAGCAGATCAGCAGCGCGCCGTGCAGGCGCCAGCTTTGTTGAGACGTATCGGGGGATGTCAGGGCATGCATTCCGGCAGGGCTCTCATCCCAGATGACGCGACAAAAACGGGCCGACCAGTCGGGCCACCGGCAAGGGCAGCCGTTTCCAGGTTTCGATGAACAGCTTGTACTTGGGATTCAGCGGATTGATGTTGGGCATTTCCCGGGCGTTGACCAGAAAATATTCGTACGCCAGCGGCGCCGGTTCGAAGCCCCAGTTTTTCTTGAAGTTGTAGGCGCCGGTGCCGGCCTTGCTGCGGCCGTAATCAAACACCCGTGCGCCGCGTTCGCCGGCATGTTTCATCAGTGCGTAATACATGAAGTCGTTGGCCGCGAGTTCGCGCGCCTCGTCGGTACCGCCACCGTAGTAGGGCAGCACCTGATCGCGAAAATAGAAGCTCATAACGGCGCTGATGATGCGTCCGTCCTTGCGGATGGCGAGGATCTCGCAGTCATCGGCAAACTCGTCGCGCAGCACGCGGAAATACTTGCGCGGAAACACCGGTGTGCCGAGATTGCGCACCGAGGTGTCATAGGCAAACAGGAAATCGTTCAGATCGCTTTCGACATTGGCGCTGAGGCCATTGCCAATGCCCTTGCGCACCATTGCCCGCTGTTTGCGCGGAATGGCGTTCAGATCGGCTTCGGCGTCGCCGGTGATCGGTTTGCGGAAGGTGAAATACAGATCCTTGCGCGGCCAGTCGTCGTGATGCGGCTGTTGATGCCGCACTTCCAGGGCATCGACCTGCAGATCGCGGGCGAGGGTTTGGGCGTGCGTGTCCAGCGCCGCTGCCGCTTCGTCGTCATCAGCCAGCCAGCCGCCGTAGACACAGAACGGCAGCGAGACCAGATTGTTGCCGAACAGCAGGCTTTTCACGTGTGCCAGGGGGTAGACGCCGACCACGCGCTCACCGCGGCGGGCGAGCAAAAAAAACGGCCGGTGACCGAGGCCGTCCTGCATCACGCGCTGCCAGCCGGCGCGATGAAAGAACGTCGCATCGGGATGGTGCGCGACATAGGCGTCCCACGCCGCGCGTTGATCGGCTGTCAGGAGGCTGACCGTTACCGGCATGGTGCGGGTATCCATGTTAAGCAGCTTCAGAGTTCGCGAACGGGTGCATCGGCAGCGAGAAAAATCGCGTCCATGCGGCCCCATTGAAAATCACGCAACAGCCGCTGCAGCCGTGGTTGCATGCGCTGCAGGTTGATGTAGTGGCGCAGACGTGTTTTCAGCGGCATGCGCGACGGTCGCGGTTGATCAGGATCGATTTCCCAGGGATGGAAATAAAACACCGCCGGCCGTTGCTCCTGCGTATTGACGCGTGTGATCAGCCAGCGTGAGGCGCGATACGGCAACAACCGGAACCAGCCACCGCCGCCAGCCGGCAGATTGCGCCCGGCCCATTGCGCGGTGGTGACCGGCACTTCGATCAGCTGCGGGGCGCGCGCCGGCCGGAACGGTTCGCGTGGCGCATCGGGAATACCGTACAGATCATGGCGTACCGGATAAATGCTTGAGCTGTAGGCATACCCGGCTGCAGCCAGCTCATCCAGCGCCCAGAGATTCTCGCGCAGGATCGAATAGCTGGCGGCGCGATAGCCGCGCACCGCGTGTCCGGAAATATCCTCGAGCGTCGCTTTGGTGCGGCGGATATCGGCGCGGAACGCGTCCGGTGTCTGGGTATTGGCGCGTATGTGTTCCCAGCCGTGGCTGGCTATTTCGTGCCCGGCATCGGCGATGCGCCGGATCAGTTGCGGGCAGCGTTCGGCGACCCAGCCGAGCAGGAAAAATGTTGCGTTGATTTGCGCGTCGGCAAACAGTTGCAGCACCTGATCGGTATTGCGCTCGACGCGCAGCGGCCATTTGTCCCAGTCGCTGCGGGTGATGCTGCGCTCCATCGCCGAGACCTGGAAATAGTCTTCGACATCAACGGACATGGCATTGCGTATCGGGGACATCGCAGGTGACATGGTGATCAGAACCGCAGCGTCATGCTGGCCTGGACGCGGTTCTCATCGTAGCTGGCAGCAGCAACCGAACTGCTGCGCTCAAAGCGGCTCAGTTCGATACCGGTGGTTGTGTTCGGCGACAGATCGACATTCCAGCCGAGGCTGCCAGTTGTAAGCCGGTCTTCGCGCTGATCACTGAGAAACTCACGATCATCCTGACGCAAGCGCAGGCTGAGTCGTGAATGCGCCTGAAGCGTCAGCGTGAAGTTGCAGCTGGCGCCGGTAACGTCTTCACCGGCGGTACGCACCAGCACGCGCTGGCGTAATTCCTGATAGACCACACAACCGAAGCGGCTGCGCCGGCCCAGCCAGTCGAAGCCGACCTCGTCGCGCTCGCGACGGATTTCGCCGTCCGCCAGACTGAACAAATCGCGCACCGCCAGCACCGGTGCACCGGTGACCGGATCGAACAAGGGTTTGCCATCGGGGCCGGTCAGCTGGAAGATCTCCCGGCCATCAAGTACCAGCTGCTGGTAGCTGATCACCTCTTCGCTGTGGCGCAGAAACGTCTGCCAGTATCGGTTGCGGTGACTGATTGATGCCCGCCAGGTTGGGCCGGCCAGCAGACCGACGTCCATGTCGCGATAGCCGAGATTGACGCTGACACGCTGGCTCGGTGTCCAGTTCAACTGCAGATCTTCGTAGCTGTCGCCGGCCATTACATCGAAGCGCAGGGTCCGGTTCGGCTGCCAGCCAACGCCTGCAGCCGAGTAACTGCCATTGCGATAGGGACGGTTGCCGGTGGTCTGCAACTGGTTGTCTTCTTCACCACCCCGTGCGAGCAGGCTCCACTCGTCATTGATCCGCCAAGCCATGTTGGCGACGCCATTGCGACGAATACTGTCGCCGGTCTGGCCGCGCGAGAAGTCCGTGACGTACTCGCTGCCCGTCAGCGACCAGATGAAACGCCGGAAATCGCTGCCACTGCGCAGACTGATCAGCGAATTCTCGCTGTCGCTGTCGCCGATGGTGCCGAATTCACTTTCCAGATCACGTTCGTAGGTGTTGCGTCCGCGCCGGTGTCGCAAGTCGACCTCCACAGCCTTGCTGAAACTGTGGCGCAGGTTGGCGCTGGCCTGATAATTTCTGAATTCGGTGAGGTTGCCGGTCGGATTCAGGTTGTCCATGCCGACACTGCCGCGAACATTGGCGAAGCGCTCGCCGCTGTTGGCACCGACATCAATATTCAGCCAGTCTTCGATGACTTCCAGTTGGCCACGGAGATTGACCTGCCGGCGCACGGCGGTGTGGTCCATGTCATTGAGTTCGGCATGATGGTAGTAATAGCCATCCGCCCGCGCGTCCAGCGACAAGCGTCCCCGCCGGCCTTCGCCGGTGATGACCAGACCCGGCGTCACCGCGGTCACCCAGTCATCGAACTTGGCGTTGCCTTCCAGCCCAAGGTTGTCGGTGTAGATTTCGCGCAGCGTCAGGCGCGGTTTGATTTCCAGCTCGCCGGCATGTGCGGCAACGGCCAGCGCCATGGACAGGCTCTGGACCAGGATCAGCTTTCGGGACGCTGCAGCTCGCATCAGTATCCGTATCCGTAACCGTAGCCGTAGTAACTGACGTCGCGTTCCTGACGTGATTTGTTCAGCACGAAACCGACAGCTGTTTCCGGCAGGCTGCCGAGGCGGTCGAGCGCTTCGCGGATGTCGCTGCGCGTCGTCCGTTCAGCTTCAACGACGACGACGATCTGCCCCATCAGATGGGCCAGCACACAGGATTCAGTGGTTGGCAACAGCGGCGGCGAATCGAAAATGACGATGCGGTCGCTGTAGCGCGTCGACAGTTCGTTGGTCAGTTGCTGCATGGCTTCGGAGGCCAGCAGCTCGGTGGACAAGTGGTGCGGGTTGCCGGCCGGCAGGATGGTCAGCGTCGGCAGATCGGTTTTCAGCAGGATGTCGCCGAGATCCATGCCGGGCTCAACCAGATAATCAACGAGCCCCTTTTGCTCGGCGTAACCGAGCAGGTTACCAAGCGCCGGCCGCACCACGTCGGCATCGACCAGCAGCACGGTTTTGTCGCGTTCGGCGGCGATGGACAGCGCAAGATTTGCGGCAGTGAAGGTTTTGCCTTCGCCCGGATGCGAACTGGTGACCATGATCAGGTTGGCGTGTTTGAGCACGCTGGTGCCCTTGCCCGAGGTATTCATCAGCAGCGGACGCTTGATGTGGCGGAACTCTTCCTTGATGCGTGTGCGTGCCGTGTCGGGAACGACCAGACCGAGTTGTTGCAGGCGCTCATAGTTGAGACGCAGATCGATCTCGTCGTCGGCGTCAGATGGCGCCGGCGAGTCCGGTATGCCTGCCTGCGTTTGTGTCAGTGCTGCTTCGGCTTCCGGCGCTTGGCCCGGCTTTGCCTCTTGTTGCTGGGCGAGGCGGGCCGCGGCACGTTCAATCAAATCCATCGTCGACTCCCTCACTGGCCGAACAGGCCGCGACCAGCGGTCTGCAGATACAACAGGGCGCCGTACACCGGTAACAGGGCCACACCCAGACACAGGAAGATCAGGTTCTTGATTTTCCGCATCCGTTCTGCGCGCGGACTCAGCACCAGTGACACTGTGCCCAGTACCGGCACTTGCAGGGCTTGCATCAGTTGTTTGGGGTTGTCGAAGGTGCTGAGGATCTGCGAGATCAGGAACGCTACCGCCACGCCAGCACCGAGACCTGCCGCCAGCACGCCGGACAGGAACAGCACGCGATTCGGTCCGACCGGCGTTGGCGGCACGCGTGGCGATTCGATGACGCGGAAGTTGATGGCACTGGTGTTTTCTTCCCGGTCCTGCGAAATCCGCGCCTGCTCACGCTTGGCGACAAAGCGGTCGTAATTGTCCTTGGTCACGGTGTAGTCGCGATTCAGCTGGCGCAGTTCTTCTTCGATCTGCGGCAGCACATAAACGCGCTTTTCCAGATCCTGGACGCGAGCCCGGTAGTCAGTGACCTTGACGCGCAGCGCAGCGAGACGGGCCTCGGCTTCGCCAGAGGAAATGCGCAGTTGCTGGTATACCGGATTGGATTCGACACCGACCATGCTGCTGCCGCCGCCGGCCTTGAGTATTTCCTGGCGCTGATCCTGCAGCTCCTTGAGCCGGGTCCGGGCATTGACCACATCAGGATGTTTTTCGGTGTAGCGCACGGTCAGATCATCAAGCTGTTTCTGGATGGCCGCGATGCGGCTGTCCAGTTCGGGAACCGCGGCTGCAGTCGGTGCGCTTTGAACCATGCCAAAGCTGGGTTCCTCGCCGGCCAGCTGGCGCTTCAGTTCATTGGACAGGTTTTCCGCCTGACGCATTTCCAGCTCGGCTTCATCCAGCTGGCGCTGGGCTTCCTGCATGCGCTGGTAATAGTCTCGGCCCTGATCCGGCATCATGCCGATATTTTTGCGCTTGAATTCGCGCAGCCGGGCATCGGCCTCATCAAGCCGGACCTTGTACTCCTCAATCTGGCGATCAAGGAAACGCTGGGCTTCAGCGGTGTCCTGACGCGAGCCGCCCAGCGTCTGTTCGATGAACAGGTTGAGCAGTGCCTGGACGACCTTGCGTGCCCGGTTCGGGTCCGGGTCACGGAATTTGATGGTGTAAAGACCTTCATCACTGGTGCGGGAAAACTGCAGGTTTTTCTGCACGCTTTTCAGCAGCTCTTCCTGCTCGGCCTCGTCGCGCGCCTCCAGATCGATATCGGCATCGCGCATGACCTTTTCGAGATTCGGCCGGGACAGAATGGTTTCCTGCATCTGGCGCAGCTGCGCCAGCGTGCTGGAACCCTGCACGGCCATGTCGCGCAGCAAAGGCACGAGAATGGACGACGTGTCGACCTGAACCTTGGCGGCCGCTTCATATTCATCGGGCAATTGCAGCACAAACGCCCAGCCGCCGATGCACAGCAGCCAGGCCATGAGCAGGGCATACCAGCGCTGACGCCAGATGCCGCGCAGATAGCCGAGGAGTTGTTCGATTACGTCTTGCATAGCACCTTCCCTGGTGACGGTACAGCTACGACAGGGTCGATGCGGATCAGAAGAACGCTTCCGGGATGATCAGGACATCCCCCGGCAGGAGTTCCGCATTGGCGCCGATGTCACCGTCCTTCACCAGATCTTCAAGATGGACACGGTATTCGCGTTGTTCGCCGTTGACCACGCGCACCAGTACGGCGTCGTTGCCATCGGCAAATTCGGTCAGCCCGCCGACGGCGATCATCACGTCGAGCAGGGTCATGTGTTGCCGGAACGGCAGGGATTGCGGCCGGGCGGCTTCACCCAGCACGCGGATTTGTTCGGAGTAGGGGCCGACAAAGCCACCGACCGACACGGTAACGATCGGATCCTTGATGTAGTTGCCGAGCGCTTTTTCCAGATCGCGGGCGAGCTGGGTGGGCGTCTTGTTGGCGGCGACGACATCTTCAATCAGCGTCGTGGTGATGCGGCCGTCGGGGCGCACGGTGACACCGCCGCTGACGTCCGGGTTGCGCCAGACAAAGATGCTCAGGTTGTCACCCGGGCCGATCAGGTATTGGTACTGCGCGGGGTCGGTGGTGAACGGCTGGCGGAGCGGCGCCGGGGGCAGCGGATCGACACTGCTGCAGGCGCTGAGGGCGAGACTGGTGATCAGGGCGCCGAGCGCCAGAAAACGGGTATTAGCGTGCATGCTTCTCATCCTCTGAATCCCTGTGCACCGGATGCGCCGATCCCGTGGACGCACACAGCCGTGCAGGCCGGTATTCTGGTCTGGCAAGGTTAAATTGGCAAGAAAACCGACAGCTGCTGTAAATCGCGAAAACACTGGCGCGACAGGGGCTTGACGTCAGCGGAAACGGAGCATGCTGTTATGCAGCAGAGTGGTTTGCTTTAGCCATCTGAACCTGCCAGAGTCGGCGTCTGATCCGATCACTTTCTTGCGAGGTTTGCCGTGCAAGCGCGCCAGTCTTTGGGCAAGGACCGCATCCGTTTTCTGTTGCTGGAAGGCATCCATCCCCGGGCCGTCGATTACCTGAAAGCCGATGGTTACACCAATATCGCCTGGTTTGAAAAATCGCTGCCGCCCGAGCAGCTGGAGCAGGAGCTCGCACAGGCGCATTTCGTTGGTATCCGCTCGAACACCAAACTCAGCGCCGAACTGCTCGACAAGGCCGGCAAGCTGAGCGCCATCGGCTGCTTCTGCATCGGCACCAACCAGGTGGATCTGCAGCACGCGCAGAAACTCGGCATCCCGGTGTTCAACGCGCCGTTCGCCAACACCCGCTCGGTGGCCGAACTGGTGCTCGGGGAAATCATCCTGTTGCTGCGCCGCGTGCCGGAAAAGAACGCGCTGGCCCACCGTGGCGGCTGGCAGAAGAGTGCGGACGGCTGTTTCGAAGCGCGTGGCAAGACGCTGGGCATCATCGGCTACGGCCATATCGGCACCCAGCTTGGCATCCTCGCCGAAAACCTCGGCATGAAGGTGCGTTACTACGACATCGAGAACAAGCTGGCGCTTGGCAATGCCCAGTCGCTGAGTTCGCTGGATGAGCTGCTGGCCAACAGTGACGTGGTGACGCTGCATGTGCCGGAAACGCCGCAGACGAAGAACATGATCGGTGCCGCCCAGCTGGCGCGGATGAAGGCCGGTGCCTTGCTGATCAATGCTTCGCGCGGCACCGTCATCGACATCGATGCGCTCGCCGACGTGCTGCGCAGTGGCCATCTGGCCGGCGCCGCCATCGACGTGTTCCCGAAAGAGCCGAAGTCGAACAAGGACGAATTTGTCTCGCCGCTGCGCGAGTTCGACAACGTCATCCTGACGCCGCATATCGGCGGTTCGACCCAGGAAGCCCAGGCCGCCATCGGCATGGAAGTGATCGAAAAGCTGGTCAAGTACAGCAACAACGGCTCGACACTGTCGGCGGTGAATTTTCCGGAAGCCAGCCTGCCGGAACACGCCGGCAAGCACCGCATCCTGCACATCCACCGCAATGAGCCGGGCATCCTGCGTCAGGTCAACAACGTGTTCGCCGACAACGACATCAACATCTCGGCGCAGTACCTGCAAACCAACGCCGACATCGGCTACGTGGTGACTGACATCGATCAGGCCTCCAGCGATGTCGCCTTTGAGAAGCTCAAGGCCATTCCCGGCACCATCCGCGCGCGCCTGCTTTACTGAGTGCTCGCAAATGAAACCCACGCGCCGGCCCTGTGCCGGCGTTTTTGTCTGCGGCGTGCGGCGCACTGATGCCGGGTCGCCCGCTGCCACCGGATTGAAAACTTGATCGTGAATCATTCGTAATTGCGTTGGTATTGACTAGAATACCCGCCGTCCCCGACCGGCCCGTCCTGCGCCGGCCGCTACAGGAGTTTTGCGATGAAAGTCGTTCTGCCGCTGCTGGCCCTGAGTGCCGGCCTGATGCTGGTTCCGGCCGCAAGGGGCGCCGAAGTGGTGGTCTATTCCGCCCGCAACGAACAGCTGATCAAGCCGGTGTTTGATGCCTACACGCGTGAAACCGGCGTCCAGGTGCGGTTCATCACCGACAAGGAAGGCCCGCTGCTCAGCCGCATCAAGGCTGAAGGCGTCAACACCGACGCCGACGTGCTGCTGACCGTCGATGCCGGCAATCTCTGGCAGGCGGCCAACGAGGGCCTGTTGCAGGCGCTGGAGTCGAAAACGCTGGACGCCAATGTGCCGGCGCATCTGCGTGATCCGGGCAAGCAATGGTTCGGCCTGTCGGTGCGCGCCCGCGCCGTGTTCTTCAACCCGGACAAGGTCAAGGCCGGCGAGCTGTCCTCGTATGCCGATCTCGCCGACCCGAAATGGCAGGGCCGGTTGTGCCTGCGCACCAGCAAGAAGGTTTACAACCAGAGTCTGGTCGCCATGCTGATCGCCGAACTGGGCGTCAGCAAAACCGAGCAGGTCGTCAAGGGCTGGGTCAACAATCTCGCCACCGACGTGTTTGCCGATGACACCAAATTGCTGGAAGCGATTGCCGCCGGCCAGTGCGCAGTCGGCATTGCCAACACCTACTACTTCGGCCGCTACGTGGAAAAAAATCCGCAAGCGAAAGTGAAAATTTTCTGGCCGGATCAGAACGGCAGCGGTGTGCATGTCAACGTCGCCGGCGCCGGTGTCACCCGGTACAGCAAACGACGCGACGAAGCAGTGAAGCTCGTTGAATGGCTGAGTTCCGCCAAGGCGCAAAACCAGTTTGCCGACGTCAATCTCGAGTATCCGGTGAATCCGGCCGTCAAAGTCGATGCCACGGTCGCCGGTTGGGGCAGGTTCAAACAAAATCTGATCAATGTCGCGAAGGCCGGCGAGTTGCAGGCCGAAGCCGTCAAGCTGATGGATCGCGCTGGCTATCGCTGATCGTGCGCGACGCCGATCGGCAATGGCCTGATCAACATCGCCGCCGGACTCCGCTGCTGGCGGCGATGTGTTTTGCGTCAGTGCCGCGGCGCGCGTGCTTGCCTTGTGTGCCGGCAGTTGCCGCACGTTCTGCATTGCGTTGCCGATCAGGAGTCAGGTACTGATGCTGCGCCGCTACGCCTTCGTTGGCGTCTGCGCACTGCTGACGCTGATCCCGCTGACGGTCCTGTATGCGCAATTCCTGACGCCTCAACCGGAGATCTGGGCGCATCTGCGCGAGTGGGTCTTGCCGCGGGTGATCAGCAACACACTCTGGCTGCTGGGTGGCGTGCTGATCGGCGTGCTGATCACGGCCGTACCGCTGGCCTGGCTGACTACCCTGTACCGGTTTCCCGGCCAGAAATTTTTTCGCTGGGCGCTGATGCTGCCGCTGGCGATACCGGCCTACGTGCTGGCGTTTGTGCATGTCGGTTTGTGGGACTACACCGGACCGATCCAGACCACGCTGCGCACGCTGATTTCCGCCGATCTTCAGCTGCCCTCCGTGCGCTCGCGTGCCGGCCTCATCATCGTCATGACGCTGGCGTTTTACCCCTACGTTTATCTGCTGGCACGCCAGGCCTTTCTCAGTCAGGGACGACGCGCGCTTGAAGCAGCGCAGTCGCTGGGCCTGTCACCGGCGCGCGGATTTTTTCGCGTCGCCCTGCCGATGGCCTGGCCGCAGATTGCCGCCGGTTGCGCGCTGGTGCTGATGGAGACGCTGGCGGATTTTGGCGCGGTCAGCGTGTTCAATTACGACACCTTCACCACGGCGATTTACCAGAGCTGGTTTGCGTTGTTTTCGCTGCCCTCGGCCGCGCAATTGGCGGCCATGCTGGCGACGGTTGTTTTCCTGCTGCTCAGCGCCGAACAACTGTGGCGGGCTCGACGGCGTTATGACAGCGGCGCGCGGGTTGCCGCGCAGAACACGCAGAGATCCCTGCACGGCATCCGCGCCTGGCTGGCGACCTTGAGCTGCGCGCTGGTGTGTATCGCGGCGTTTGCGTTGCCGGCTGCGCAGCTTGTGATCTGGGCCAGCCGCACGCTGGCCGCCAACACCGATCTGCGACTGTGGACATTTGCTGCCAACTCGCTGTTGCTGTCGGCGATGACGGCGCTGCTGGCGGTGGCACTGGCCTTGTTGCTGGCCTACAACCAGCGTCGTCATACCGATCGCCTGACGCTGGCGCTGACACGTCTGGCCAATCTCGGTTACGCCATTCCCGGCGCTGTACTTGCTGTCGCATTGTTCATTCCGCTCGCCGCGTTCGACAATCTCCTCCAGCAATGGCTGGGCAGCATCGGGGTGGACGGCGCGGTGATCAAAGGTACGGTTGTGGTGATGCTGCTGGCCTGTGTACTGCGCTTCCTGACCGTTGCTTATGAACCGCTGCATGCCGGACTGATACGCATCACCCGCAGTCAGGATGAAGTCGCCGCGACACTGGGATGCACCGCACCGGATCTGCTGCGCCGTGTGCACATGCCGCAACTGCGCGCGGCCCTGCTCAGCGCCATGCTGATGGTGTTTGTTGATGTCATGAAAGAAATGCCGATCACGCTGATGACGCGGCCCTTCGGTTGGGACACGCTGGCGGTGCGCATATTTGAACTGACTTCCGAAGGCCAGTGGCAGGAAGCGGCCGTTCCGGCACTGGCGATTGTGCTGGTCGGCATGCTGCCGGTGTGGTGGCTGGTGCATCAAAGCGAGCGGGCAACACAATGAACAGTGGTGGGCATGAGAGCAGTTCACACGGCGTAAACGCTGGCGCGAAAGGTCCGGGCAGCGATCTGTCACAGCAAAGCCAGTCACAGCAAAGCCCTTCACACGAAAAGCCGTCACATGAAAACGCGGCGCAATCAGGCTCTGCTGCTGAAGAAAAATTCATGAGCTTGCTGAGCGTGAGGCAATTGTCGCTGGCGTATGCCGGCAAACAAGTGGTGCACGATTTGTCGTTTACGCTGGCGCGCGGCGAGATCGCCTGCCTGCTGGGGCCCAGCGGTTGTGGCAAAACATCCGTGCTGCGTGCACTGGCCGGCTTTGAAGCGCCGGCCAGTGGCAGCATCACCCTCAACGGCGAGCAAGTGGCCGATGCCCGCGAACAGCGGCCGGCACATCTGCGACGCATTGGCATGGTGTTCCAGGATCACGCACTGTTTCCGCATCTGCGGGTGATCGACAACATCGCTTTTGGTTTGTCGCAATTCAGCGCCAACGCGCGACGCCAGCGTGTCGATGAAATGCTGACGCTCACCGGCCTGAGCGAGTTGGCCACGCGCTATCCGCATCAGCTGTCCGGTGGCCAGCAACAGCGCGTGGCGCTGGCACGTGCCCTGGCGCCGCGTCCGCACCTGTTACTGATGGATGAACCGTTCGCCAATCTCGACGCGGAATTGCGCGCACAGCTGGCGCAGGACATTCGTCAACTGCTGAAAGCCCAGCAGCTGTCGGCAATCCTGGTGACCCACGATCAGCATGAAGCGTTTGCAATGGCGGACAATGTCGGCGTGATGCGCAATGGGGTATTGCTGCAATGGTCGACGCCCTACCAGCTGTATCACGAACCGGCGAATCGCGCGGTTGCCGATTTCATCGGCGAAGGCGTGTTCCTGCGCGGTCGGGTGGTCGATGCCCGCGGCGTGGAAATGGAACTCGGCTGCTTGCCCGGCGCCGTGCCGCCGGATTGCTGCATAGGCTGCGAGGTCGATGTGCTGCTGCGCCCGGATGATATCGTTCACGATGACGCCAGCCACCTGACCGCCATCGTGCGCCAGAAAGCCTTTCGCGGCGCCGAATTTCTCTACACGCTTGAACTGGCGTCCGGCGCGCAGGTGCTGTCGCTGGTGCCCTCGCACCACAATCACGCCATCGGCGAAGCCATCGGCATACGGCTGGAACTGGATCACGCGATCGTCTATCCGCGCGTCAGTGTGTCCTGAAACTCGCCGCGTCAGATCATGTCGCCTTCAGTTCATCAGCAGCGATCAGCGGAGCACGCTCATGCCGGATGACATTCTCAAGTTCTGGTTTGTCGACACCACACCGCAGCAATGGTGGACGGTGGATGCGGAATTCGACGCGCTGATCCGTGCGCGGTTTTCCGCGCAGATGCAGCAGGCGGCTGCCGGAGAACTGTATTCGTGGCGCCAGAGCGCGCGGGGCCGGCTGGCGGAGATCATTGTGCTCGATCAGTTTTCGCGCAATGTCCATCGTCACACGCCGCAGGCATTCGCTCAGGACGGCATGGCGCTGGTGCTGGCGCAGGAAGCGGTGACCGCTGGCGCACTAGCGGCGCTCAGTCCGATCCAGCGCAGCTTTCTGTTGTTGCCCTACATGCACAGTGAGTCGTCGCTGATCCACCGCGTTGCCGAACAGCTTTATCGTGATCACGCGCCCGCGGACAGCTATCAGTTCGAGCTGCGCCACAAGGCCATCATCGACCGTTTTGGTCGCTATCCGCATCGCAATGAAATTTTGGGCCGTGCCTCAACGGATGCCGAACTGACGTTCCTGCAGCAGCCCGGATCACGGTTCTGAACCAACGACAACGGCCGGCGAATAATCAGCCGGCCGTTGTCTCTGGCTTCGCAGGGTGTCGTGCATGGCAGCGCTGAAAAAATCACAGCCCTTGCCGCGCCCCGAGAAGCATATCTGCGCGGAAATTCAGAAACGCAGCAATTCTGTTTCATCAAACTGCGGTGCGCGATGCAATGCAACGCAGGCGTATTCGGCATCGCGGGTCAGGGCGCGGAACTGCGCCTGACTGAGGTGGATGAGGCCTTCGTGATCGCCGGCTTCAAGATAGAGTTCGCGCAGCGGCAACACGCTCTTGTCGATGATGGTGCGCAGGTTGTACGCAGCACCCAGCGCCGGAACGGCACCATACTGGCAATCCGGAAAACAGGCGTGCAGCTTTTCTTCCGGCAACAATTCAACATGCTGTTGCAGGTATTCGCTGAGCAGGAACAGGCTGAGCTGGCGATCGGCCGGCAGCAGCACCAGCCAGCAGGGACGCCCGTCTCCGGCACCGGCTTCATCCAGCGCAGTGTCGCGGTCAAATCCGCCATCGCCGGCCACCAGCAGTGCCTTGATCAACTTGTCGGGGGCCACGCCGCTGCGCTGGGCCGTGTCCCGGCTGTGCCGGGTGTGGGGATGATGCAGGACGTCAAACACGACGCCTTCACGATGCAGATACTCGGCAATACGCGGCGCGACAGACATGATGCTCTCCTTGCATTCGGGTCGATCAGTCTAAAGTCGGGCGCGCCGGCGCGGAACCGTTTGCGCGCAACTGGAATAGTTGCGCGGCCGGATAAAACCAGCGTGACAGGTAAAGAAAAAACGGCAGCCAAAGCTGCCGTTTTTGTTCCATCCGGGAATTAATCGCCTGTCACAGCGCTGCGAGCAATGCTCAGTTCACTTTTTGCGCCAGCTCACCTTTGGCGTAACGCGCCGTCATCGCATCAAGGCTCAGCACCTTGATCTTCGATGCCTGGCCGGCGCAATTGAATTGCTCGTAGCGCTCCTTGCAGATGCCATACATCGCCTTGGTTGATTCCGCGAGGAATTTGCGCGGGTCGAACTCTTTCGGGTTTTTCGCCAGGAAGCGGCGCACCGCGCCGGTCGCAGCGAGACGCAGATCGGTATCGATGTTGACCTTGCGCACGCCGTGCTTGATTGCTTCCTGGATCTCGCTCACCGGCACGCCATAGGTCTCGCCGAGATCACCGCCGTATTCGTTGATGATTTTCAGCCAGTCCTGCGGCACGCTCGACGAACCGTGCATCACCAGATGGGTATTCGGAATGCGTGCGTGGATCTCTTTCACGCGGCCGATGGCCAGAATGTCGCCGGTCGGCGGGCGCGTGAATTTGTATGCGCCGTGCGAGGTGCCAATGGCGATGGCCAGCGCATCGACACCCGTGTCCTTGACGAAGCGTGCCGCTTCTTCCGGGTCGGTCAGCAGCTGCGAGTGATCCAGCTGGCCTTCGGCACCGTGACCGTCTTCTTCGCCCATCATGCCGGTTTCCAGCGAACCGAGGCAGCCGATCTCGCCTTCCACCGAAACGCCGCAGGCATGCGCCATGTCGACGGTGAGTTTGGTGACGCGCGCGTTGTAGTCGTAATCGGTCGGCGTCTTGCCGTCTTCACCGAGTGAGCCGTCCATCATCACGGAAGAAAAGCCCATCTGGATCGAACGCTGGCAGACCGCCGGCGACACGCCGTGATCCTGATGCATGCACACCGGGATATGCGGAAATTCTTCAATCGCGGCGAGGATCAAATGCCGCAGGAACGGTGCGCCGGCATATTTGCGCGCGCCGGCCGATGCCTGGATGATCACCGGCGCATCGACAGCATGCGCCGCTTCCATGACGGCGCGCATTTGTTCGAGATTATTGACGTTGAATGCCGGCACGCCGTAACCGTGTTCGGCGGCGTGATCCAGCAGTTGGCGCAGAGTGATCAAAGCCATGTGCGTTCTCCTTGCGAATGACGGCAGGGCCGTATCGGGATTCGTTCAGGTTTGCCGTTCCACCCCAAGCCTGCGCTCAGGGCTAACGGAACAATGACATTTTGGTAATTCTGTGTGGCGCTGACTGGCCGGCGCCAATCAGCCTGCCGCGCGCTGAACCAGAATGGCAATCGCCGGCAGTTCCTTGCCCTCGAGAAACTCGAGGAACGCGCCGCCGCCGGTGGAAATATAGGAGATGCGATCAGCAATCGCATATTTCTCGATGGCGGCAATGGTGTCGCCACCACCGGCCAGCGAAAAGCCGTTTGATTCAGCGATGGCCAGCGCCAGCGAGCGCGTGCCGGCGCCGAACTGATCAAATTCGAAGACACCCACCGGGCCATTCCAGACGATACTGCCGGCATTTTTCAGATAGGCGGCAAAGCGCTTCTGCGTTTCCGGGCCGACATCGAAGATCATGTCGTCGTCGGCAACGTCGGTAACGGCCTTGGTCATCGCCGGTTCATGGGCATCAAACTTCTTGCCGACCACGACATCGACCGGCAGGGGAATTTCCGCGCCGCGCGCCATCGCGTCTTTCATCAGTTTTTTCGCCTGCTCAACCAGGTCAGCTTCATACAGCGATTTGCCGACCGGATAACCGGCTGCCGCCAGAAACGTATTGGCAATGCCACCACCGACGATCAACTGATCCACTTTCGCGGTCAGCGCTTCGAGGATGGTCAGTTTGGTCGACACTTTCGAGCCGCCGACGATGGCCACCAGCGGCCGTTTCGGGGCCGTCAGGGCTTTGGTCAGCGCGTCAATTTCGGCGGCCATCAGCGGACCGGCGCAAGCCACCTTGGCGAACTTGGCGACGCCGTGCGTCGACGCTTCAGCGCGGTGCGCCGTGCCGAAGGCATCGCCGACATAGACATCGCACAGCGCGGCGTATTGCTGCGCCAGTGTGTCACTGTTTTTCTTCTCGCCCTTGTTGCAGCGGACGTTTTCAAGAAACACGACTTCGCCGTCCGCGACCTCGACACCGTTCAGGTAATCGGCTGCCAGCGACACCTTGACCGTGTTGCCTGCCGTGTTCAAACGGGCGCGGAACCATTCGACGATCGGCGCCAGCGAGTCTTCGGTTTTGAATTCGCCTTCCGTCGGCCGTCCCAGGTGCGAACACACCAGCACGCGCGCGCCTTTTTCCAGCGCCAGCCTGATGGTCGGCAGGCTGGCTTCCAGACGTGCGGCTGAAGTGATCACGCCGTCCTGGATCGGCACGTTGAGATCTTCGCGGATCAGCACACGCTTGCCGCGCAGATCCAGGTCGGACATTTTGATGACGTTCATGTCGGGTCCCATTTCGTTCGGTGCCACGCGCACCGGAATGTCCGGTGCGCGCTGTGAATCACTGCTTCTTGTTGAGCTGTTTTGCCAGCAACTTTATCAACCACCATACGACAACGCCGGTCGTGGCCAGAAACAGTAACGATTGCAGCATCAGCGTCAGATTCAGGTTCATCGTCAACTCCTGTTGCGGGATGCCTGTGGCGCGTCGCTGACCAGACGCTCATCCTCCGCCGGAAGATGAGCGCCTGGCTTTTCTTACCTGGCGTTCATCATCGCAATGGCGGTGTCGAGCATGCGGTTGGAGAAGCCCCACTCGTTGTCGTACCAGGCCAGCACTTTCACCAGACGGCCACTCACCTTGGTCTGCGTGCCATCAAAAATCGACGAGTACGGCGTGTGGTTGAAGTCGACTGAAACCAGCGGCAGATCGTTGTAGGCGAGCACGCCTTTCATCGGGCCTTCGGCTGCTGCTTTCAGCGCGGCGTTGATCTCTTCCTTGCTGGTGTCGCGTTTGGCAAGGAAGGACAGATCAACCACCGAGACATTGGCGGTCGGTACGCGCATGGCGAAACCGTCGAGCTTGCCATTCAGTTCCGGCAATACCAGACCGACTGCTTTTGCCGCGCCGGTCTTGGTCGGGATGATGTTTTGTGCCGCGGCGCGCGCGCGACGCAGATCCTTGTGGTGACCGTCGACGATGTTCTGGTCGTTGGTGTAGGCGTGGATGGTGTTCATCAGACCGTTCTCGATGCCGACCAGATCGTTCAGCACCTTGGCCACTGGCGCCAGGCAGTTGGTGGTGCAGGAGGCGTTCGACACCACGGTCATGTCGGCGCGCAGGATGTTGTGATTGACGCCGTAGACCACGGTGGCATCGACATCGTCACCGCCCGGTGCCGAGATCAGTACTTTTTTCGCGCCGCCGGTAAAATGCGCGCTGGCGGTTTCTTTCTTGGTGAATTTGCCGGTGCACTCGAACACCACGTCGACGTCGGCGTCCGCCCATTTCAGGTTGGCCGGATTGCGGTCGGCAAACACGCGGATGCGATCGCCATTGACGTAGATATTGCTCTCGTCGCTGGTCACTTCGGCATTGAAACGGCCGTGCACGGTATCGAAGCGGGTGAAGAAGGCTTCGTCCGCGATCGGGTGCGAGGTGTTGATCGCGGTGACGATGATTTCGTCACGACGATTGTGCTCGTAAATGGCGCGCAGCACTGTGCGACCGATGCGACCGTAACCGTTGATGCCGACCTTGATGGCCATTGTGAAAACTCCTGCTGTGCGAACGATCAAAAAAACAAAGGGGTGTTAACGGCCGCGGTGGCACTTTCTGCTGAAGTGCTTGTTCCGCGGCGCTGTGACGGAAGAAACCGGCAAAGTCCGGGTCAGGCCAGCAGTTCGCCGGCGACCTTGACGATGTTGTCGGCGGTGAAACCGAATTGCGCGAACAGTTTGTCGGCCGGCGCCGATTCACCAAAGCTGCTCATGCCGATCACGCGACCATCGAGGCCGACGTACTTGAACCAGAAATCGGTGTGGCCGGCTTCGATGGCGATGCGCGCACGCACGGCCGACGGCAGCACGCTTTCGCGGTAGGCGGCAGTTTGCTGCTCGAAGACATTGCTCGACGGCATCGACACGACGCGCACGCGTTTGCCTTGCTCGCGCAACTGCGTTGCGGCGCTCTGGGCGATGCCGACTTCCGAGCCGGTGGCGATCAGGATCAGTTCCGGTGCGCCCTGATCGTCACTGTCGGACAGCACATAAGCGCCCTTGCTGATGGCGTCGATTTGCGCGCTGCTGCGGGTCTGGTGCGGCAGGTTCTGGCGGGAGAACACCAGCGCGCTCGGGCCGTCCTTGCGTTGCAGGGCGCAGGCCCAGGCAACGGCTGACTCGACCGCATCGCAGGGACGCCAGAGTTGCAGGTTGGGTGTGCCGCGCAGGTTGTTGATCTGTTCGATCGGCTGGTGCGTCGGACCGTCTTCGCCGAGGCCGATGGAGTCGTGCGTGTAAACGAAAATCACGCGCTGCTTCATCAGCGCCGCCATGCGCACGGCGTTGCGGGCGTATTCCATGAAAATCAGGAAAGTGCCGCCGTAGGGAATGAATCCGCCGTGCAGCGCCATGCCGTTCATGATCGCGCTCATGGCGAATTCGCGCACGCCGTAATACACGTAGTTGCCGCTGGCGTCGTTGGCGCTGACGCCTTTCGAACCTTTCCAGATGGTCAGGTTGGAGCCGGCCAGATCGGCCGAACCGCCGACCAGTTCCGGCAGCAGCGGGCCGAAGGCGTTGAGGGCGTTTTCCGAGGCTTTGCGCGAGGCGATGGTGGCGGCTTTGGCATCGACGTCATGCACGAATTGTTGTGCGAGCTCGGCAAAGTTTGCCGGCAGTTCTCCGCTCAGGCGGCGTTTGAATTCTGCGGCCAGTTGCGGATGCGCTTCGGCATAGGCGAAGAATTTTGCATTCCACTCGGCTTCGAGTTTGCTGCCTTTCTCTTTCGCATCCCAGGCGGCGTAAATGTCGGCCGGGATCTCGAACGGCGCGTGCGTCCAGCCGAGTTTGTCGCGGGCGCCGGCAATTTCGGCATCGCCGAGCGGTGCACCGTGACATTCTTCCTTGCCGGCCTTGGTCGGTGCGCCGAAGCCGATCACGGTCTTGCAGCAGATCAGGGTCGGTTTGTCTTTTTCGGCGCGGGCGGTGGCGAGTGCGGTGCGGATCTCGTCCGGATCGTGGCCATCGACATTCGGGATCACCTGCCAGCCATAGGCTTCAAAACGTTTGGGCGTGTCGTCGCTGAACCAGCCGTGCACTTCGCCGTCGATGGAGATGCCGTTGTCGTCGTAGAACGCGATCAGTTTACCGAGACCAAGCGTGCCGGCCAGCGAGCAGGCTTCGTGGGAAATGCCTTCCATCAGGCAGCCGTCGCCGAGGAACACATAGGTGTGGTGATCGACGATGCTGTGGCCGTCGCGGTTGAACTGCGCGGCGAGCATTTTTTCTGCAAGGGCAAAACCGACGGCGTTGGTGATGCCCTGGCCGAGCGGGCCGGTGGTGGTTTCGACGCCGGGCGTGTAACCGAATTCCGGATGACCCGGCGTTTTCGAATGCAGCTGGCGGAAGTTTTTCAGATCGTCGAGGGAAACGTCGTAACCGGAGAGATGCAGCAGCGCGTAGAGCAGCATCGAGCCGTGGCCGTTGGAGACGATGAAGCGATCGCGGTTCGGCCACTGCGGGTTCTGCGGATTGTGGCGCAGCGTGTCGCTCCACAGGACTTCGGCAATGTCGGCCATGCCCATCGGCATGCCCGGGTGACCGGATTTGGCTTTCTGAACGGCATCCATGGCCAGAACGCGGATGGCGTTGGCCTTGTGAAAACGACTGGGCATTGGAGCTCCAACGACTCGGAACGGAGGGGGGCTGGCGAAAAAGCGCGCTATTTTCGCTGAACGCGGGAAGGGCCGCAAACGATCCGGCACCGGCGGTGCGGATTCCTGCGCCGCAAGCCCGGGCAGCGGTCCGGCAGACGCCAGCGTCAGCCCTCGTCCTGCAGGAACTGGCGCCGTTCCTGGATCAGGCCGGACAGGGCCTCGTCGAGGCTGGAACCGGAATCCAGCCACTGGCTGTCGCCGCGGATCAGCTCCTCAATCAGCTCGCCGCTGGCGACCCGTCGCTGCCGCTGACCCTGACGGTCGACGAAGATCCAGTCCTCGCCGTCGCGGCGTTGCAGCCAGCAGGCGCGCGGCTGGCCGTCGGCCTGCCACTGCAGGACCGCACCGGGCAGCACATGCGCCAGCTCGCGCTGCCAGTGGCTGACCAGCGCCCGGTGCTCGGCTTCGGCGCGGGCCCGGCGGATGCGCTCGGCGCGCTGTTCGGCGGCGCTCTGGCGATGCGCTTCGGCATGGCTTTCGGCTTCGCGTTCGGCGCGCCGGCGTTCGGCCTCGGCCTGGCGTTCCAGCTGGCGTTGCAGATCGGCCTGCCACTGCTGCAGCCAGGGTTCGAGCGTGGCGTTCAGCAGGCCGATGCTGGCCCGCAGCGACAGTGGCACCACCCGTCCGGATTGCACCGCCTGCAGGAAGCGCGGCACCGCCACGGCGCGCGCGACCGGTTCACCAAGCGCATCGACTGGCAGGACTTCGTCGCCGGCGGCCAGCGCACCGACCCGGCGCAGGCCGTCCGGGCCCGGCCACAGCCAGGCATCGGCGACCAGGGTTTCGCCGAGCTTGCGCCGGTCGATGAATTCGTTGCTGGCGTCTTCTTCCGGCTCCGGCCATTCACCGAGCGGCAGGCCGGCGTCGGGCGCGCGGCGGGCGCGGGCGGCGAGCAACTGCTCGCAGGCGGTGATGAAGTCGTCGCTGGCGTCGAGCAGGCGCAGACGGGCGGCGAGTTCGGCGCGGGACTGCTCATCGCGGGCCTGGAGCTGGGCCGGGTCGGCGTCGATGACCCAGAACAGCAACTGGCGTACGGCTGACCAGCCGGCCTCGCTGTTGCCGGCCACACCGGCGCGGGCCAGTGCCGGTGCCGCGCAGCGGTCGAGAAAATCGACCACCAGCGCCGGTACCGGCTGGCCGATCACCAGACGCGCCAGCTGATCGTGGGCCTGACGATGCAGGCGCTGCTCGGACTGGCGCAGTTCCTGGGCGCTGGCGGCGGCCTGATCGCGGCTTTCCAGCACTTTCAGCGCCTCGCGGAAGCGCTCCAGCGCCTTGTCCAGATCGGCGCCGAACAGCAGATCGCGGGCGCCGGCCAGCAGGCGCTGGTGCAGGGCGGTGACGCTGGCGGCGATGGCGCGGCCGGGATTGTTCTCGACCCGCAGCAGATAACGCAGCGCCCGCTGCAGCATGGCCAGCAGCGGGCTGTTGGCGGCCAGCGCGGCGCCCGGATCGCGCAGCAGGCAGATGGCGGCGACCAGCGCGAACGGGCCGATGGCGCGCTGCGCCGGCGGTGTCAGCGGCACTACGGCCTGCAGGTGTCGTTGCAGCAGCAGGGCGCCGTGCAGCGCATATTCGGTATCGGTGCAGGGATCGCCGTACTGGCGCAGCAGGCGTTCGGCGCTGTCGAGCTGACTTTCGGCGAGCAAATCGGCCCAGTGTGCCGGGCGCTCGGCGCCGAGGCCGAGACGGCTGCGATCCGCGGCCAGCTGGCGGGCACGATCGACCACGGCATCATCAAGCATCGGCGGTTCAGTCCCTGGGCAAGTCGACGATGACAGCCGCAGCTGCCAGCCGGCCGGCATGACTCCGGCGGGCCGGCAAAGCTTAGCTGCGGAAGTGGCTGGCAGCCGTGCCGGCTCAGACGTTTTCGAGTTGCAAAATTGCCTGCCAGTGCGCCGGCTCCACCGGCGTGATCGACAGGCGATTGCCTTTGCGCAGCAACAGCATGTCGGCCAGCGCGTTCTGGCGACGCAATTCATCGAGGGTGAGAAAACGCTTCATGTGGCGTTGATACTCGACATCCACCACAACCCATCGTGGTTTTGCCGGATCGCTGCCGGCGTCGAAGTATTTCGATTTGCTGTCGAACTGGGTGGGATCCGGATACGGACCCGAGGCAATGCGGACGATGCCGGCAATGCCCGGTGGCGTCGCATTCGAGTGATAGAAAAAAGCCAGATCACCGACCTGCATCTGATCACGCATGAAATTGCGCGCCTGATAATTGCGCACGCCATCCCAGTAATGCGTTTGCTTCTTGCAACGCTTCAGATCGTCGATGCCAAAGACATCAGGTTCGGATTTCAGCAGCCAGTAATTCATTTTCAGAAAATGATCAAGATTGAGGACTTGCGTCACTGACAGCGCAGGCATAAAGTCCGATGCTCTGCGAGACGGTCAGCATCAGAAGCCGTCAGCCTATCACAACAATTTGCCACGGCAGGACCCGCCGATGAGCCTTGCAGTGCATGTGAAGAAGAGTTGTGGCCATGATTAAACGCAAACCGGATCCGATGGTGGTGCTGGCCCTGTTGCTGGCGCTGGGGGTGCTCGCATCGGCGCTGTTTATTGACAGCACACCGGAGAGCGAACCGCAGGTGGCCACCGGTTTTGCCGCCGCCAGCAATGATGGTGCCGTCACCGCTTCACGCTGAGCATCTGCGCAACGAACGCCGCTGCACCGAACACGTCCGCAACAAACACTTCTGCAACGAATCCATTCGCGCCCGGCACATGTCCGGCCGCCGCGCGCTGTCCGCTGCCGGCTGCAGCAGTCCAATCTTTCCTGATTTCCTTGCCCAGTCCTGAACACCCTGCCCGAACGTGGCGGATCTCCCCGTGCCCGTCCGCTGCCTGACCCGGACGCCGCTTGCGCTCAGTCAGTCCAGATTGTTGGCAGCGGCAAATCGTGGTGATCCATGGGCACCTTGCCGACTTCCTGCCAGCGATAGGCGATGCCGGCCAGATGCGGACGCGAGCCGCGCCAGCGCATCGCGGCGAAGGTCCGGTCGTAAAAGCCGGCGCCCATGCCGAGCCGGCCGCCGCCGGCATCGAACGCGGTCAGCGGCGTCAGCACCACGTCCAGCTGGTGGCTGGCCAGTCGCGGTGTGTTGATCGGTTCGGGAATGCCGTAGCGGTTGGCGCGCAGCGGTGCGCCTGCGTCCCAGCGCCGGAACCAGAGCCGCAGCGGCGGCAGCGGCGCGATCACCGGCAGGTAGAGCTCGACGCCACGGGCGCGCAGCCGGTCACAGAGCGGTTGCGGATCGAGTTCGCCATCGAAGGCCAGATACACCGCAACCCGGCGCGCATGCATCAGCAGCGGCGAGCGGATTGCCTGCCGGGCCAGACGCTCGGCGGCGGCGGTCCGTTCGGCGGGGCTCAGCGCCCGGCGACGGGCGCGCATGTCGCGGCGCAGGGTTTTCTTGTCGGCGGCGGGATCGGTCATGGTCGGGCCGGTCGGAGCATCGTCAGCGCCGGTGGGCGGCGCGGGTGCCTGCAGGCGCTTGCGCCGGCACACGGATTGGCAAAAGGAGAGGACGCTTCCCGCCTGTGCCGGCGCGGGTGTGGCCCTGGAACCATGGGCTCCAAGGGGGTGAACCCAGTGACTGATCAGGCTTTCCGGTCGAAACGGACTTGCACAACACGGTCAGCAAAGGTCCACCCGGGTATTGCAAATATCGGCTCAAGGACGTGACGCCGCTATCGAACACCGCAGGAAGCGTCGAGGCAAATCGACGGGGGGATCATACGTCAGCCGGCACACCGGCGTGCAGACAACGAAGGCATAAGTGCTGCGCAACGCGAAAATGTGCGGCCGGCTTGATACGGATCAGCCGAGCTCGAGTTGCCGGTCGGCGAGCAGTGCCGCCTGCAGTTTGGTCTGCATGCGGGCGATGCGTTCGCTGCTGTCGCGCTGCGCGCCCTGGGCCTTCTGGGCTTGTTGCAGTTCGTGGGCCAGATCCAGTGCTGCCATCAGCGCGATGCGATCGACGCCGACCACCTTGGCGTGGTCGCGGATGGTGCGCAGGCGCTGATCAAGAAAACGCGCCGCCTGCTGCAGTTCGTCCTGCTCATTGGCCGGGCAGGCGATCTTGATGTCGCGATCCAGCAGCCGCAGGTTCAGTTGCACGACGTCGCTCATGACTTCTGCTCCAGGCCGCGCAGGCGGGCAAGCATGGCCTCGACCTTGTGCGTGGCCAGTTCGTTCTTTTCCTGCAGGCGGTTGCGCTCGGCGGTCAGCTGCGCATTTTTGGCGCAGACCGCGGCGTAGTCGTTTTTCAGTCGCTGATGCTGGGCCAGCAATTGATCCAGCTGCGCTTCGAGTTGCTGCAGATCGGCGTGGCTCATGGTGATGACGGACGGACACCGGAGGTGGGAAAAAGCGCTGACACTCTAGCTTTCGGCCGCCGTCGCGGCAATGGCCGGACTGCCGCCGACGGTGCCGCTGCTGTTAGCATTTGCGCTTCTGCGCGCCGCATCACGTGGCGCCCATCCGGTCCCGTCAAGGAAGCTGCAATGCTGAAAGCCCGCGATTACATCCGCCGCCGCCGGCGCCTGATGCAGCACATGGGCCGCAATGCCATCGCCATCGTGCCGGCGGCGCGCGAAGTGGTGCGCTCGCGCGACACGCACTACCTGTTCCGTCAGGACAGCGACTTTGCCTATCTGAGCGGTTTTCCCGAGCCGAATGCCGTGCTGGTGCTGGTGCCCGGACGACCACAGGGCGAGGCGCTGCTGTTCTGTCTGGATCGCGATCCGGCCGCCGAAACCTGGCATGGCCGTCGCTACGGTCCGGCGCGTGCCGCCGAAGCCTTCGGTTTTGATGACGCCTTTCCGGTCGACGACATCGACGAGATCCTGCCCGGCCTGATGGAAGGCCGGGAGCGGATCTTCTACGCCCTCGGCCATGACGCCGAGTTCGACAAACACCTGATGGACTGGCTGGCCCAACTGCGCAACCAGCGCAAGAAAGGTGTGCATCCGCCCGGCGAGATCATCGATTTGCGCCACGCCCTGCACGAGATGCGGCTGTTCAAGGAAGCCGCCGAGATCAGGCTGATGAAAGCCGCTGCCAAAGCCGCCGCCGCCGGCCATGTGCGCGCCATGCAGGCCTGCCGGCCGGGCCTGAACGAGCTGGACATTGAAGCCGAACTGCAGCGCGAATTCGCCCGTCACGGCGCGCGCTTTCCGGCCTACAACTCCATCGTCGCCGGCGGCGAAAACGCCTGCATCCTGCACTACATCGAAAACAACATGCCGCTGCGCAGCGGCGATCTGCTGCTCATCGACGCCGGCGCCGAATACCAGTGGTATGCCTCGGACATCACCCGCACCTTTCCGGTCAACGGCCGGTACACGCCGCTGCAGCGCGAGATTTACCAGTGGGTGCTGAAAGCCCAGTATGCGGCGATCAAGGAAGTGCGCCCCGGCAACACCTGGAACCGCATCCACGAAGCGGCGGTGAAAGTGCTGACCCAGGGGCTGGTCGAACTCGGCGTGCTGAAAGGCAAGCTCAGTGAGCTGATCGAAAAGGACGCCTACCGTCCCTATTACATGCACAAGACCGGCCACTGGCTCGGCCTCGATGTCCACGATGTCGGCGATTACCAGATCGACGGCCAGCCGCGCGTGCTGGAGCCGGGCATGGTGCTGACCGTCGAACCGGGCCTGTATTTCGCGCCCGACACCAAGGGACTGGCGAAGAAATTCCACGGCATCGGCATCCGCATCGAAGACGATGTGCTGGTCACCAAAACCGGTCATGACGTGCTGACCGACGGCGTGCCGAAAGAGCCGGATGAGATCGAGGCGCTGATGGCGGCGGAGTGATACGGGCTGCCTGTCATGGCTGGGGGACGAGTTTGGGCGATGTGCGGCAGGGCGCCGCGCAAGTCGAACCGCCCTGGTCCCATGAGAAGGAGGAGGGAGAGCGTGTTCCCCTTCCTCACTGAGGAGGGGGTAGGGGGGGGGGAATTACGCGATGACTCCCTTGGTTCCTGACCAGCCCCGGCCGGTCCTTGAGAGGGCGGGGCGTAACGGGCGTTCCGCCGGATTGCGCCACACCTGAACGACGACCCGCAGCACAACAATTCGCAGCACAACAATTCGCAGTACAACAATTCGCAGTACAACACCCGCAGTACAACAACCCGCGGCACAACGGTAAGGCCATGCACACGAACACTGATTACGACCTGATCATCGCCGGCGGCGGGCTGGCCGGGCTGGCGCTGGCCTTGCTGGTGCAGCCGGCGGGCCGGCGGGTGTTGCTGGTCGATGGCCAGTTGCCGATCAGCGACACGGTGGCCGGCTTCGATGACCGTTCGCTGGCGCTGTCGCCGTCAACGGCGGCGATTCTGGCCGACGCCGGTGTCTGGGAGGCGGTCGCTGCCGAAGCGGCGGCCATCACCGACATTCACGTCTCCGACCGTGGCCGTTTCGGCCGCTGCCTGCTGTCGGCGGCGGCCCTGCAGCGGCCGGCGCTGGGACATGTCGCCGAGCTGCGCAGCCTCGGCCGCATCCTGATTGGCGCGGTGCGCGAGCGGCGGGCGGCGGAGCTGGCGGTGCCGGCACGGGTCATCGGTCATGAGCCGCTGGAGGGGGCCTGCCGGGTACAGATCAGTGGCCCGGAAGGTGAGCGCACACTGACGGCCAGGCTCTTGATTGGCGCCGATGGCGGACAATCCTCGCTGCGTGCCCAGGCGGGCATCCCGGTGCAGACCGACGATTACGCCCAGGCCGCTGTGGTCGCCAACCTGCGCTTTGCCGGCGCGCCCGCCGGCTGGGCCTACGAGCGTTTCACCCGCAGCGGACCGCTGGCGCTGCTGCCGCTGCCGCGTGGCCGGCAGGCGCTGGTCTGGACGCTGGCCCCGGCCGAAGCTGCACGGGTGCAGGCGCTGGACGCGGCCGCCTTTGCCGCCGAGCTGCAACAGGCATTCGGCTGGCGTTGCGGCGCGCTGGTGCAAGTGGGCACTCGCTCCGTGTTTCCGCTGGCGCGCCAGCTCGCGCTCTGGCGCCGGCAGGGGCGTTTGCTGCTGGTCGGCAATGCCGCGCAGCAGCTGCATCCGGTGGCCGGTCAGGGCTTCAATCTCGCGCTGCGCGATCTGGCGGCGCTGGCGCTGCTGTTGCGGGCCGATGCTGCACCGTCGCTGGCGGCGCTGGAACAGTTTCTCGCCGTCCGCGCCAGCGATGCCCGCCATGTCGCGACCATCACCCACGGCCTGGTCAGCCTGTTCTCGAACGATTACCCGCTGCTGGCGCCGCTGCGCGCGCTGGCGCTGAGTCTCACCGACGCGCTGCCGCCGCTGAAGCGCCAGCTGGCCGGCGCGGCCATGGGCTGGCGGGAAACCGCTCCGCCCACGACGCTGAACGATGCGGCGCAGTAAACGGATGTAAGCGGACGACGCGTCGTTTGCGACAGCAATTCCGCCGGAAATTCGGCGAGCCGGCGACGCTTCCTGTGATTGCTCGCTGACCTCGGCGAAAACAGGTCCGATTTGTCGGTCATCGCTGACATTGGCCGGCGCAGCGGTTTTTTCACTGTGGCTGACAGTTGGATTGCCTTTGCTGCAGCGCGCCCCTAACATTTCGCTCCTTTCGCCGGGTGGTCAAAAAACAGCCTCCGGCGGGCAGAAAAAATGCGATGCGACGGTGGCCGGGACGGGTCGCCAGTCGGACGCGCGAGAGGGCGGCAATGATGGAATTTTGCGTCCGGCGCTGGTCGGCCTGGGCGCCGGGCCGTGCGACACCGGCGGCCTGGCGGCAATGGCTGGCCGATGGCGTAATCGACGCCGGCAGCGCCGTGCCCGACGTGCGCTTTGTCGAACCCATGCTGCGCCGGCGCCTGTCGCGCTTGTCGCGGCTGTCGCTGGCCGTCGCCCACGACTGTCTGGCGGGTGAGGACGGCACACCTGAACGCGTCGGCGCGCTGGTGTTTGCCTCGCGCCACGGCGAACTGCATACCACCGTCCAATTGCTTGAACAGCTGGCCGTCGGCGAAGCGCTGTCGCCGATGGCCTTTGCCCTGTCGGTACACAACACCGCTGCCGGCCTGCACGCATTGGCCGCCCAGGATCGATCGCCGTCGCTGGCGGTCGCCGCCGGCGCGGACACGCTGGCGATGGCGCTGATCGAAGCAGCGCTGCAAGCCGGCGAGTGCCGGCAGCCGGTGTTGCTGGTCTATGCCGAAGAAAACCTGCCGATGCCGTTTGGCAACGATGCCAGCCAGCACGACGGACTGGCGCTGGCGCTGCTGCTGACGCCGCCCGCAACCGGCGACGCGATGCAAGTTCGACTGGAGGCCCGGCCCGAAGTCGGGACGCATGCCGACAGCCTGATCACACCGCCCGGCGCCACACCGGCCAGTGCCGGTCTGGCGCTGGTCAGTGCGCTGGTGCAGGGCGAAAGCCACTGCCGCTGGCCGGGTGAACGCACGGTCTGGCACTGGCAGTCGCAGGCCGGCGGCAGCCGCAGAACAGGGGGCGGAGGACGCGCCGGTTCAGCGGACGGAAAGTATTGATGTGGCAAAAGCTTGATCACGGCTGGCGGGTGCTGGCGACCGGCTGGTGTTTTTTCAGCTTCAGCCTCGGCGGCCTGCTGATGACACTGACGGTGTTTCCCTGGATACGCCTGCGCTGGCGGGATCGGGAAACTCGTCGGCAGAAGACCCAGTACGCGATCCACCGGGCGTTCCGGTTGTTCATTGGCCAGATGATCTGGCTGCGAACAATGGATGTGACGCTGAGCGGCGCCGAACGGCTGCGCGATGCCGGTGGCGTACTGGTGTTGGCGACGCATCCAACACTGATTGATGTAGTGCTGATGATTAGCCTGATGCCGCGCGCCGAGTGCATCGTCAAGGAATCGCTGCACCGGCATCCGTGGTTTGGCGGCGTGGTGCGGGCGGCAGATTACATCGCCAACCGCGGCGCCGAGCAGCTGGTGGCGGATTGTCGCGAAGCGATGGCGCGCGGCAATCCGCTGATCCTGTTTCCGGAGGGCACGCGCACCACGCCGGGTCAGCCGTTGCAGTTCCAGCGCGGTGCGGCGCACGTGATCATGGCCACCGGTGTGCCGGTGTTGCCGGTGGTGATCACCTGCGAACCGCCGACGCTGACCAAGGACACGCGCTGGTATCAGGTCCCGGCGCGACGTTTTCACCTCCGGTTGACCGTCCACGACGCGCTTGATGCGCGCGCGCTGGTACCGGACGATCTGGCCCCACCGCTGGCGGCGCGGCAACTGACGCGCAACCTGCAGCAGTTTTTTACAGAGGCAGTAAAGGCATGAACGCACTGGAACAGGAACTCAAACAGCTGATCATCGACACGCTGGCGCTGGAAGACATCACGCCGGCCGACATCGATGACGAGGCCCCGCTGTTTGTCGAAGGACTCGGACTCGACTCGATCGATGCGCTGGAACTCGGCGTCGCGATCCAGAAGCGCTACCAGGTGAAGCTGGACGCCAACAACAGCCAGAACAAGGAGCACTTCCGTTCCGTGCGCCATCTGGCGCGTTTCGTTGCTGCGCAGCGCCCGGCGTGAGGAGTCGCAGCATGACCGCAGAAGACATTTTCGCCGCGCTGAAAGACATTCTGGTCGAGACCTTCGAGGTCGACGACGCCAGCGTGACGCTGGACGCCAATCTCTACACCGAACTGGATCTGGACAGCATCGATGCAGTCGATCTGGTGATCCGCCTGCAGGAACTCACCGGCAAGAAAATCAAGCCGGAAGAATTCAAGCAGGTGCGTACCGTCGGTGACGTGGTGCGCACCATCCACAATCTGCTGCAGGCGGCCTGATGCGCGCAGCGCTGCGCGCGCTGGCTGTGCTCGCCGCGCTGCTCTATCCGCTGGCTGTCTGGTTCGGCCTGCAACTGACCACACCGCGCGTCATCGCCCTGCTGCTGGCAGCGGTGATGATCCTGCGCGTGCTGGCGGCGCCGAAAGCGGCGCGCAAAGGCCTGTTGCCTTTGATCGCTGTCGGCGTTCTGCTGGCGCTGCTCGGCGCGATCAGCAACGCCAGACACTGGTTGCTGATCTATCCGGTGGCCGTGAGTCTGGTACTGCTGGCACTGTTTCTCTGGTCGCTGCGTTTTCCGCCCTCGGCCATTGAACGGCTGGCACGTTTGCAGGAGCCGGATCTCGACGCCGACGGTGTCCGCTACACCCGCAAGGTGACGCAGGTCTGGTGCGGCTTTTTCGTCATCAACGCCGGCATTTCCGTGTGGACCGTGCTGCAGGCGGATCTGGCGATCTGGACGCTGTACAACGGCCTGATCGCCTACCTGCTGATGGGCCTGCTGTTCATCGGCGAATGGCTGGTCCGCCAGCGCGTGCGGGCGAAAAAAAGCGCCACCGCCAACGCCGGAATTGCCCGCTCGTCACCATGAAACCGATTGCACTTGCCACGCTGCTGCAGACGACAGCAGCGCCGTCCGCCACGCTGGCCTACTGTCGCAACGAACGTCCCTGCAGCGCCGCGCACTGGCAGCAGGCCGTGCGTGCGCTCAGCGCGCAGCTGCGCCGCGATCCGGCCCAACGCTGGTTGCTCTGGTGTGAAGACAGCCTGCAGTTTTCCATCGCCCTGTTCGCGCTCTGGCGCGCCGGCAAAACGGTAAATTTGCCCGCCTCGGTGCAACCGGAGGTGCTGCGCAATTTGCGCAGCGAGGTCGATGCCGCGCTGGCCGATCAGGAGCTGCCCGGATTGCGCAACTGGCGATTGCCGGAACCGGATGCAGAGGTGCAGATCGGCGCCGGCACGAACGGAACCGGTGAAACCATAGCTGAGGCAAATGCCGCCGACGAAAACGCCACTGGGGAATATTCCGTCGGTGAATACGCCAGCACCGACGCGCATCGCGTCGCCCTGATCCTGCATACCTCCGGCTCCAGCGGCGACGCCAAAGCGATACCGCGCACGCTGGCCCAGCTCGACGCCGAGATCGCCGCGCTGGAACAGCAGTTCGGCGCCCAGCTCGGCGCCGCCCGCATTGCTGCCACGGTGCCGCATCACCACATTTACGGACTGTTGTTCCGTGTGCTCTGGCCGCTGTGCAGCGGCCGGACGTTTCTCGCTGCCGGTGAGCAGTATCCCGAGCCTTTGGCGGCGCTGCTGGCGCGGCATGCACCGGTGGCGCTGATCAGCAGCCCGGCGCATCTCGAACGTCTGCCCGCGGTCTGGACCGGCTCGCTGGCTTCGCCACCGATCGCGGTGTTTTCTTCGGCCGCGCCTTTGTCGCGTACCGCCGCGCTGGCGATGCAGACCTGCACCGGCCAGACGCCGGTGGAAGTGCTGGGCAGTACCGAAACCGGCGGCGTGGCCTTCCGCCAACGCCGGGCCGGTGCCGGGGACGACGAATGCTGGACCCTGCTGCCTGCTGTGCAAATGCGCCTCGGCGCCGATGGCGGCATCGAAGTACAATCGCCGGCGGCCTGGACGGCTGACTGGTGTGCGCTGGGCGACCGGGCCGAGCAAAGCGGCGAACGACAGTTCCGCCTGCTGGGTCGCATCGACCGGCTGGTGAAACTGGAAGGCAAGCGCCTGTCGCTGCAAGCCGTTGAACAACGTCTGCAGCAGCATCCGCTGGTGGTCGAGGCGCGGGCGCTGATCCTGCCCGCTGTCCGGACGCCGCCGCACGGGCTGTCACGCGCACACGCGCATGAACAAGCACGTGAACAAACACGTGAGCAACACCGCGAGCAACACCGCGAGCAACAGCGCGAACAACTGGCCGTGGTAGTGGTGCTGAGCGAAGCGGGTGCCGAGCTGCTGCGCAGCCAGGGCCGGCGTCATGTCAGCGAGCAACTGAAAACGGATCTGTTGCAACAGTTCGAGCGCGTGTTGTTGCCGCGCAAATTCCGTTATCCACCGGCGCTGCCCATCGACAGCCGTGGCAAATGTACACAGGCGGCCTTGCAGTCGCTGTTTGACGAACAGATTTGATCGACTGTGCCGGCGTACGGTACAGCAGGAGCAGGGCAGGTGAGTGAACGGCCGGCGTGGCGCGTGTGTGAACAGCAGGACGACAAGGTACTGCTGATCCTGAGTGTGCCCGCGACACTGAAAGTTTTTGACGGCCATTTTCCCGGCCATCCGATTTTGCCGGGCGTTGTCCAGCTGGACTGGGCGGTGCAGGCTGCGCGGGCATTTTTTCCGCTGCAGGGCGATCCGCTGCGCATCGAAGTGCTGAAATTCCAGGCTGTGATCGAACCGGGCGCCGAGTTGCAACTCGGCTTGCACTACCGCGCCGAAACCGGACGCGTTGCTTTTGAATTCGATTCCGCACGTGGCCGTCACAGCAGCGGCCGGCTGTTGTTCCGGATGCCGGCGGCACAATGAATTTCAATCCCTGTTTTCTGGTGCCGCATTACAACCACGCCCAGGCGCTGGTCGGCACGATCGCGCGCCTGGCACGCTACAAACTGCCCATCCTGCTGATCGATGACGGCTCGGCGCCTGAACAGTTTGCCCGCGTGCAACAACTCGCCGCCGACTATCCGCAACTGCGTGTGGTGCGCCACGAACAGAACGCCGGCAAGGGCGCCGCAGTGATTGACGGCATGCGTCGCGCGCATGCGGCTGGTTTCACCCACGTCTTCCAGATCGACGCCGACGGTCAGCACGACACGCAGGTGGTGCCGCAATTTCTCACCGCCGCCGAACGCGAACCTGAGGCGCTGATCGCCGGCCAGCCGGTGTACGACGCCAGCGTGCCGAAAGCGCGCCTGTATGGTCGTCGCATCACGGATTTCTGGGTGATCGTCGAAACCTGGTCGCGGGATGTAGCCGATGCCATGTGCGGTTTCCGTGTTTATCCGCTGCGGCCGGTGATTGCACTGCTGGATCGCATCAGCCTGCCGCCACGCATGGATTTCGACATCGCGGTGCTGGTGCGTCTGTACTGGCGTGGTGTGGCCATGCGTTTCCTGCCGGTATCGGTGATTTATCCGCAGGACGGTGTCTCGCATTTCCGCGTCTGGCGCGACAACCTGCAGATCTCGCGTGCACATTCGCGTTTGTTTTTCGGCATGCTGCTGCGTTCGCCGCTGTTGCTGTGGCGCAAGTTGTTCGGTAACCGGCGTGGCGAACACTGGGCGCAGCAGCGAGAGCGCGGCAGCATGCTCGGTATCCGCGTGCTGCTCGCTTTGTACCGGGTCGGCGGGCGCGGCCTGTTTCGCCTGTTCCTGTATCCGGTGATGCTGTACTTTTTTCTGTTCAGCCGTCGCGCGCGACAGGCCTCACTTGATTTCCTGCGCCAAGCGCACGAACAGGGGGCGCCGGCTCTCACCGAACGCCCGGGTTGGCGGCACAGTTTCCGGCACTTCCTCAGTTTCGCCGAATCGGTACTCGACAAATTCGGTGCCTGGATGGGCAGTTTGCCGACTACCGAAATGGTGTTTGTCGAAGATGCCCAATGGCAGCAACTGACGCAGCAAGGGCGTGGCTCGTTGCTGATTGGCAGCCATCTTGGCAATCTCGAAGTGCCGAGGGCGTTTGTGCGCAGCAAGCGGGCCGGAGCCGTGGTGACCGCAATCGTGTTCACCGAGCACGCCAAGAAATTCAATGCGCTACTCAAGGAAATGCAGCCGGACGCGAACTTCAATCTGCTGGAAGTGACCAGCATCGGTCCGGATACGGCGATTGATTTGCGTGAGCGCATCAATCGCGGAGAAATGCTGGTGATCGTCGGTGATCGCACACCGGTGCACAGCAGTGGCCGCACAGTGCGCGTGCCGTTTCTTGGGCGAACGGCGGAATTTTCCCTTGGCCCCTACATTCTTGCCCATCTGCTGGAGTGCCCGGTTCATCTGCTGTTCTGCGTCCGCGAAGGCAATCTGTATCGCGAGTATCTCGAGCCCTTTGCTGATCGCATTTCTTGGACGCGGGCGACGCGGAATCAGGTGCTGGAACAATGCGCGGCACGCTATGCGCAGATTCTTGGTCAGCACGCCTGCCGTGCTCCCTATCAATGGTTCAATTTCTTCGACTTCTGGCAAGGCGAAGAGCGGGCTGAAACCCCGCAAGCAAAGGAGTCTGTTGTCGATGTCCGCTGAATTGCCCATCACCGAACCGGTGATCATTGATGGTCAGGCACTGGCGCTTGAAGCGCTGGTCGCCGTGGCGCGCGGTGAGCGCCGGCTGCAACTCTCCGCTGCACCGGCGTTTCGCCAGCGCATCGAGAAAGGCGCAGCGTTTCTTGCCAGCTATCTTGATCAGGGCGGCGTCATTTATGGCGTGACCACCGGTTATGGCGACAACTGCACGGTCACGGTGCCGGATGAACTGGTGCGTGAATTGCCGCTGCATCTGACGCGTTATCACGGCTGCGGTCTCGGCGCGATCCTCTCCGAAGACGCCACGCGTGCGGTGCTCATCGCGCGCCTGCAATCGCTGGCCCAGGGTTTTTCCGGCGTGCGCTGGGAATTGCTGGAACGCCTGTGCTGGCTGATTGAGGAAAACATTCTGCCGCTGATCCCGGAAGAGGGATCGGTGGGTGCCAGCGGTGATCTGACGCCGCTCAGTTATGTTGCAGCAGCGCTGGTGGGCGAACGCGATGTGCGCTGGCAGGGCCGCGTGGTGCCGATGCGCGAGGTGTATGCGCATTACCAGCTGACACCGCTGACACTGGCGCCGAAAGAAGGTCTGGCGCTGATGAATGGCACGGCGGTCATGACCGGCCTGGCCTGTCTGGCTTTTGATCGCGCGCGTTATCTTTCCGCGTTGTCGGCGCGCCTGACGGCGATGGCCTCGCTGGCGATGCAGGGCAATCGCGAACATTTTGCGGCCGGTCTTTTCGCCGTCAAACCGCATGCCGGACAGCAGCAGGTTGCTGCCTGGATCGCTGCCGATCTGTCGCCCGGTCGTGCTGAACAGGGACCGCGTCTGCAGGACCGGTATTCAGTGCGCTGCGCGCCGCATGTGATCGGCGTGCTGCAGGATGCGCTCAGCTGGTTGCGCCGCGATATCGAGAACGAACTGAACAGCGCCAACGACAATCCGATTGTCG
Organism: Permianibacter sp.; assembly: GCA_041913605.1. Classification (GTDB taxonomy): domain Bacteria; phylum Pseudomonadota; class Gammaproteobacteria; order Enterobacterales; family Permianibacteraceae; genus Permianibacter. The sequence continues at coordinate 206,137 of JAYSEY010000001.1, read as the reverse complement.
ATGCCGATCAGGAAACCATCTGGCACGGCGGCCATTTTTACGGCGGCCATATCGCATTCGCGATGGATGCGCTGAAAGCGGCGGTCGCCAATCTGGCCGATCTGATGGATCGCCAGCTGGCGCTGCTGGTGGACACGCGCTACAACCACGGCCTGCCGCAAAACCTGTCCGGTACCCAGGGCCCGCGCGCCGCGATCAATCATGGCTTCAAGGCGGTGCAGATCTCGGTGTCGGCCTGGACGGCGGAAGCGCTGAAACTGACCCTGCCGGCCTCGGTGTTTTCGCGGTCCACGGAATGCCACAACCAGGACAAGGTCAGCATGGGCACGATAGCTGCGCGTGATGCGCTGCGCGTGCTGACACTGACCGAACAGGTCGCCGCTGCGCACCTGATGGCGGTGACACAAGGCTGCGAACTGTGCGCACGCAACGGCGACTTGTCGCTGGCCGAACATGCGCCGGCGATTGCCGAACTGGAACAACGTTTGCGCGCGCTGAGCGAGTTTGTGGACGAGGACCGGCCACTGGAAGCCGATCTGCGCCGCGTGCTGGCCGCGGTGCAGGCGCAGCACTTTCCGGTGCGGAGCGCCTGAGCATGACGCTGCGTCGCGCCGTGATCGAAACCGGGGTGCCGTTCCATGATCTGGACCCGATGGATGTGGTCTGGCACGGCAACTACTTTCGCTATTTCGAGCTGGCGCGTTGTGCCCTGCTGCAGAGTTTTGATTACGACTATCCGCAGATGAAAGCCAGCGGCTATGCCTGGCCGATTGTTGAAACCAGCGTCAAATATGTGCGCCCGGCGCGCTATGGCCAGCGTCTGCAAGTGGAAGCGCAATTGCTGGAATGGGAAAACCGTTTGCGCATTGCCTACGAAGTGCGCGATGCCGATACCGGTGAACGCCTGACCCGCGCGTCAACCACCCAGGTCGCGATTGCCATCGACAACTGGGAAATGCAGCTGGTGTCACCGCCGGTACTGGCCGAAAAACTTGCCGCGCATCCGGTGCAATCATGAACTGCCTGATGCGTATCAGCCTGCTTGCTGTGCTGATGCTGTTCGCTGCATCCGCACGCGCCGCAGATGAAAGTTCATTGGTGAACGATCTGCAAACCCTGTCCGCGCAGCTTGACACCCGGCAGGCGTATCGCAGCCTGTTGCAGCAGGAAAAACAAATCGCCGGCATGTCACGGCCGCTGCGTGCCGAAGGCGAGCTGTTTTTCGAACCGGCCGAGGGCGTGTATTACCGGCTGAGCAAACCGGTGCGCGCACAGTACCTGATCAGCCCGAACGCCATTCTGGTGCAGGAAGGTAACGGCAAGACGCGTCGTTACACGCCGGACATGTGGCCGGGTCTGGCCGCAATCGGTGCACTGTTCAACAGCGTGTTCCGTGCTGACTGGCCGGCACTTGAAACGCATTTCCGGGTCAGTTTCCAGCACCTGTCAGAGCCGGCTTCCGGTTGGCAACTGACGCTGGTCCCGCACGACGAAAAACTGCGCCGCAGCTTGCCGCAACTCGAGGTCAGCGGTGACAAGTACATCGCCCTGATCCGTTTTCTCGATCCGCAAGGCGCGGCGACGACGCTGCACCTGTCGGCACCGGAAACGCCGGCTCCCTGGCCGGACGCAGCGCGCCAACTGGCATCGCCCTGATGCGCACCGCGCGAATACTGTTTCTGCTGTTTCTCTGCGCCTGCGCCGGTGTGCTGGGCTGGCGGGTGATGCAGGGGCAGGCGTTTGTTACCGATATCCTGATGTTGTTGCCGCCGGCTGAACGCGATGCGTTTGCCGAATCGGCGGCGCGTGCCGTCACAGCGCGCGTGACACGGCCACTGCTGATTCAGGTTACCGGTTCTGATGCTGCGCAGGTGCAGGCTGCGGCCAACACGCTGGCGCAGAGCCTGCAGGACAGTGGATTGTTCACCCAGGTGATCAGCCGCGTACCGGAACAGGCACTGCAAAGCCTGCCGCCGTCTCTTCAGGCGGTGCAACATTTGCTGCTCAGTGATGCGGATCGCACTGCACTGCGCGACGCTGATGCAGCGACTCTTGCTGATCGTATCGGCAGTTTCCTGTTTTTTCCGGCCGGCAGCGTGCTGGCGGATGACCGGCTCGGATTTGCCAGCCGATATCTCGAACAATTGCCACGGCCGATGAGCGGGATCAGCGTTCGCGATGGCTGGATGCAACTGCACGACGCGCAACATCCCGCCAGCGTGTTGCTGATCGCGGAAACCGCCGAGTCCGTTTTTGATGCGGAGCCGCTGGCGCGTGCCGGCGAATTGCTGACGCGCATGCAGCAGCAGGCGACCACACTCGGCGTGCAATTACGCTGGCGCGGCGCACTGGTGCATGCCGTGCACGCGCGCGCCAGCGCCGAACAGGATCTGTCGCGCATCGGCACGCTGTCGACCGTGCTGGTGCTGGGCCTGCTCTGGCTGGTGTTCCGGCGTTTGTCCGTGCTGCCGATCATGCTGTTCGTGATCACCGCTTCGCTGCTCGGCGGCACGGCGCTGACACTGCTGCTGTTTCCGCATGTGCATGTGCTGACCTATGTGTTCGGCACCACGCTGATCGGCATAGCCGGCGACTACGCGCTGCACTATCTCGCCCTGCACGCGGCCAGCGGTGAACGCTGGCAGGCGCAACAGGCGATGCGCGATTTGTTGCGGCCGCTGACACTGGCCATGCTGACAACTTTGCTTGCGTATCTGGCCATGGCCTTTGCCGGTTTCGTCGCCTTGCGCCAGATCGCGGCGTTTTGTGCCTTCGGTTTGCTGACCGGCTATTTTGCCGTGCTGCTGATGCTGCCGCGCTGGTTGCAACGTTCTTGCACGCGCGCACCGCGTGGGCTGGCCGTGATGCAGCGCTGGCACAATCTGTCGCAACTGGCGCGCCGTCCTTTGGCGCGGCTGCTGCTCGCCGGCTTGCTGCTGACGATTGCACTGCCTGGCTGGTGGCGCCTGTCGGTCAACGATGATGTGCATCTGTTGCAGGCGCGTGATGCGCGCATAGACAGCGAAGAACAGTCACTCTCGGCCTTGCTCGGGCCGGCCACTGCAAGCCAGTTTTTCTTGCTCCGTGCGGATGATGCGGAACAGTTGCGCCAGCGCGAGGAAGCGCTGCGTGCGGCGATCCGGGCACTGCCCGGTGTGGTGACGCAGGTGCGTGATATCGCCGCCTGGCAGCCGTCGCACCAACAATTGGAAAACAACCGCCTGTTGCTGCAGCAGGCGCTGGCAAGTGATGGTGCGCTCAGTGTTGCCCTGCGCCAGCTGGAGTTGCCCGATGACTGGCGCGATCAATGGCTGGCGCAACTCGCCACGCCGGTTGCGTCGAATCGCGGCGACGACGATATGCAGGCATTGCCGTTTCTCGCCGCGCAACGACTGACACCTGAGCAGGGTGTGGCCAGTATTGTGCTGCTGGATGGTTTGCGCGATCTGCCAGCGCTGTCGCAGGTAAATATTGACGGCGTACAACTGATCGATCGCACGGCGAGCATTTCCGCGCTGTTTGCCAACTGGCGCCAGCAGGGCACCATGTTTGTGCTGGCGGCTTTTGCATTGGTAGCACTGGTATTGCTGAAACGTGAAGGCGCAGGCGCGACTTTGCGCATCCTGTTGCCGACTGTACTCGCCTGCGTGCTGACGCTGGCGCTGCTCGGCTGGCTGGCGCAACCTTTCAACCTGTTTACCGCCATCGCGCTGTTGCTGGTGCTCGGCATCGGTGTCGATTACGCGCTGTTTCTGGAGCAGGGTGAAGGCCACGAACAGGCCAGCCTGCTGGCCATGGTGATGTCGGCGATCACGGCGATCAGCGCTTTCGGTTTGCTGGCCTTCAGTTCACAACCGGCAGTGCAGGGATTCGGTGTCAGCGTCGCCTGTGGCGTGACGCTGGCCCTGCTGCTGGCGCCGCTGATTGCCGGCGATGCAGCGCGCGGCGCGCGAGTGCAATCATGAAGCGCACGAATCAGGTTATGCAGCGTGTTGCGCCGACCACGCGCATGAAAACTTTTGGCCAGTCGCTGCGATGGCTGCTGGCGGCGATGCTGCTGTTCACGCTCGCTGCCTGTGCCGGTTCACTGTGCATGCCGGGCCGCGATGCGCTGTGCGCGGCGCCGCTGCAGCGTGCGGACGCGGCCGGTCGCCTGCAGCAACTGGATGTGCAATTCCGCGACGAGACATTTACCGCGCTGGTGCAGATTGAATGGCAGGCGCCGGCCGATCAGTTGCAACTCGCGGCGATCACGCCGGGCGGGCAGACGCTGTACCAGCTTGGTTATGATGGCCAACGTCTGCACTGGCAGACCGGCGCCTTGCCGCTGCCTTTGCAGGGCCTGCCGGTGCTGCTCGATTTCCAGCTGGCGTTCTGGCCGCTGGCGGCCCTGCCGGCGAGTTGGCAGGTGCGCGAATTCAGCGAGAGTGATGGTGCCGGCGGACAGCGCCGCGTGCGTGAACGCTGGCAACAGGGCAAGCTCGATACCCGTGTCGAATTTGGCGAGCTCATCGTCATCGATCATCCGCAGCAACAGTTGCAGTTGCAGATCCGGGTGCTGGAATGAAACGGCCGCGCTCGTTGCGCATTTTTTTGCGCACCAGAAAAATAATCTGATGCAGCAACACACAGGCCAACGCAGGGCAGTCAACAGGAGCGCAATAAAGTGAACGATGCCGTGACACGCAGCGAAGTGTGCTTTCTGTCGGCGCCCGGTGTGATGACACCGCTCGGCTGTGATCGTACGACGCTCGCCGAGGCGTTGTTTTCCGCTCGCAGCGGTTTGCAGCCCTGTGCCGGCGTGGTGCCGGATCGTGAGGTCTGGCTCGGCCGGGTGGCCAGTGACGGCCTGCCGCTGCCGGCGTCGCTGGCGCATTACGATTGCCGCAACAACCGCTTGTTGTTTGCTGCAGCAAAGCAGATCGAAAACGTGATCGAAACGGCACGCGCGCGCTACGGTCGTGAACGCATTGCGGTGGTGATTGGTTCCAGCACCTCCGGCATCGCCGAAGGCGAAGCGGCAGTGGCGGCACATGTGCGCGGTGAACAACCGCCGGCGTCCTATCACTACGCGCAGCAGGAGATCGGCACGCCGGCGCTGGCGCTGGCTGCCGCGCTCGATGTGCACGGACCGGCGTTGACCCTGTCCACCGCCTGCACGTCTTCGACGCTGGCATTCTTGTCCGCGCGTCGCCTGCTGCGTGCCGGACTGGCTGACGCCGTGATCGTCGGTGGCGGCGATGCACTGTGCCAATTGACGGTCAATGGTTTTGCCGCGCTGGCGTCCGTGTCGCAGGGACCTTGCCAGCCGTTTGCGGCCGGTCGCGATGGCATCAATATCGGTGAAGGTGCGGTGCTGTTTGTGATGAGCCGTGAAGCGCTCGACGACAGTGTCGTGCGGTTCAGTGGTGGTGGCGTTGCCAGCGATGCCTACCATATTTCCGCGCCGCATCCGGACGGCGTTGGCGCGCGCGCCGCGCTGGAGGCCGCGCTGACTGATGCCGGTCTGGATGCAACAGCGATCGGTTATCTGAACCTGCATGGCACAGCGACGGAAAAAAACGATGCCATGGAAGCGCCGGTGGTGCATGCATTGTTCGGCGCGCAGACGCCGTGCAGCGCCACCAAATCACTGACCGGGCATTTGCTCGGCGCTGCCGGTGCCATCGAAGCCGCGTTTTGCTGGCTGGCGCTCACCGGGCAGCGACTGGTTCCGCAAGTGCCCTGCGCCACCTATGATTCGCAACTGCCGCCACTGAATCTGGTCAGCCGCGCCGATGCAGCGTCCCTGCGTCATGTGCTGACAGCCAACTATGCGTTCGGTGGCAGCAATGCCGCCCTGATCTTTTCGCGAGCCGATTGATGAACAGTTGTCCCTGGCTGGTGGCCGATTTGTTGCCGCATGACGGTCGCATGGTCTTGCTTGATGCCGTCAGTGAACTCAGTGACGAGACGATCTGCGCCCAGGCCTGTCCGCCGGCCGATTGCCTGTTGCTGGATGCCAGCGGCCAGTTGCCGAGCTACGCGCTGATCGAATACATGGCCCAGGCCATCGCCGCGTTTGTCGGCGCCCAGCAGCGCCGGCGCGGCAACTCGCCGCAGATCGGTTTCCTGCTCGGTACGCGTGCGTTTGACATGCAGTGTGCGCAACTGGCGCCGGGAACCGCGCTGACGATACATGCGCGCCGGCTGTATCAGGAAGAAAACGGACTGGCGGCGTTTGAATGCGAAGTGCGTGATGGCGATGCGATCATTGCCAGCGCGACGCTGAACGTGTTCGAGCCGCGCGACATCGACGTGTTCCTGCAACAACAGCACTGAGCCGCATTCACCCGCAACCATGCAGTTCTGAAACAAAAAATTTGCCCGCGCGCGGTCTGCTTCTCCGGCGCCGTGGCGTCACCCACAGGATTTACGCAGACATGCAACAACGCGCAGACATGCAACAACGACGCATCCTTGTCACCGGTTCGACGCGCGGCATTGGTCAGGCCATTGCCGCCCGTCTCGCCGAAGACGGTTTTCATGTGCTGGTACACGGCCGTGATCAGTCGCGCGCAGAAAGTGTCGCGGCAGGTTTGCGCGATCGCGGTCTGTCCGCGGCGGCGCTGGCGTTTGACATCAGCAACCGCGAAGCCACCCGCGCGGCCGTGCTCGCCGATTGCGAACAGCACGGCGCGTTCTGGGGCGTGATTTGCAACGCCGGCATTGCCCGCGATGCCAGTTTTGCCGGCATGAGTGAAGACGACTGGGATGCCGTGCTGCAGACCAATCTCGACGGCTTCTACAATGTGGTGCAGCCGCTGGTGATGCCGATGGTGCGCGCGCGCAAAGGCGGGCGCATCATCACGCTGGCCTCGGTGTCGGGGCTGGTCGGCAATCGTGGTCAGGTGAATTACAGTGCGGCCAAAGCCGGCATCATCGGCGCCAGCAAGGCGCTGGCGCTGGAACTGGCGTCGCGCCAGATCACGGTCAATTGTGTGGCGCCCGGTTTGATTGAAACCGACATGCTGCAGGATCTGCCGGTCGATGAAGCGCTGAAGCTGGTGCCCATGGGCCGGGTCGGCAAACCCGATGAAGTGGCGGCGCTGGTTGCTTTCCTGTGCAGCGAACCGGCGGCCTACATCACCCGTCAGGTGATCGCGGTCAACGGCGGGCTGTGCTGATCGCTGTCGGAAAAAAACATCAGCAAGTACTCAGCAGAATTCGTCGCGGAATTTTTTTTGTCACCCAGTCAGGAACCGAACGTCCATGCAAGTGCGTCGCGTTGTAGTCACCGGCATGGCCGGCATCACCTCACTCGGTCACGACTGGGCAAACATTTCCGCCGCCATGCGCGCACGCCGCAATGGTGTGATCGTGATGCCGGAATGGCAGCGCTTTGACAATCTGCTGACCCGGCTCGGCGCGCCGGTGCGTGACTTCAAGGCACCGGAACATTATCCGCGCAAGAAATTGCGCAGCATGGGCCGGGTGGCACTGATGAGTGTGGTCGCCAGCGAACGGGCACTCGCCGATGCCGGTCTGCTCAATGACGACGGCAGTGCGCAGGCGGTGATCAGCAATGGCAAAACCGGCATTGCCTACGGCCATTCGGCAGGCAGTGCCGAACCGGTGCGTGCGTTTGGCCAGATGCTCGCCAGCGGCAGCATGTCCGGGGTGACGGCCAACAGTTACATTCACATGATGAATCACACCGGCGCGGTGAACATCGGCGTTCATTTCGGTGTACGCGGCCGCATCATTCCGACCAGCTCGGCCTGCACCTCCGGATCGCAGGCCATCGGTTATGCGTTTGAAGCCATTCGTTACGGCCGGCAGACGCTGATGATCGCCGGTGGCAGCGAAGAAATGAGCGGCATGGAAGCGGCAGTGTTCGACACGCTGTTTGCCACCAGCCAGCGCAATGACGCGCCGCAGACCACGCCGCGCCCGTTTGATCGTGATCGCGACGGTCTGGTGTGCGGGGAAGGCGCCTGCACGCTGATCCTCGAAGAGCGCGACCACGCCATTGCCCGAGGTGCGCACATCTATGCGGAAATTGTCGGCTTCGGCTGCAATTCCGACGGCACGCACATCACCCAGCCGGAAAGCGAAACCATGGCCGCCGCCATGCAGCTGGCGCTCGACGATGCGCAGTTGCCGCCTTCGGCGATTGCCTACGTCAACGCCCACGGCACCGCCACCGAACGCGGCGACATTGCCGAATCGCAGGCCACCGCGCAGGTGTATGGCCACAACATGCCGATCTCGTCGCTGAAAAGCTATTTCGGTCATACGCTCGGTGCCTGCGGCGCACTGGAAGCCTGGCTGAGTATCGAGATGATGCGCGAAGGCTGGTTCGCGCCAACGCTGAATCTCGACAACATCGACGAGCGTTGCGCCGAACTCGACTACCTGCGTGACGACGGCCGCTTCATCGATGCCGAATATGTCGCCAGCAATAATTTCGCCTTTGGCGGCATCAACACCGCGCTGATCCTGCGCCGCGTGATCTGAACGGCCCGTGTCGGCGGCCTATTCCGCTCCGGCCGCCGCCGCGCAGAGAAAAATTGGATAACTTTGCGAAGCTTTGTGGACCCGTCTGCAGGGTTTTCGCCGCGACAATTGTCGCGCGCCGCCTGCCTGTGCATCCCGGTAACGAACGGCGCCACATGACGCCTTTCCGCGCGCATGTGTCCTGCGAGCGGAGCGAATCATGCGCAAACGTTTTGTCCGGCCCGGCGGGCGTGCAACCCGAGACTGCCACCGCCTGCGTCTGCTGGTGTTGCTGATCGGACTGGCGCCCGCCATCGGTCATGCGCTGCCGGCCAGCACATCGGCAACAGCCCTGTTCACCGCTGCTGTTTCCGGTGCCGCCAATGCCGCGACGACGGCATCAGTGCCAGCATCCGTTCCGCTATCCGCATCGGTAGCCGCGCAAATCGCCCCGCCGACAAATGCCTCAGCAGGCATCGACATTTGCGCCGGTCGCAACACCGCATCCTGCTCCGCGCCCGGCCATGTTGACGGGCCGCGACTTGGCTCGGTGAAAAATCGTCTCGGCACGGCCGACAGCGAACGGCTGGCGCGTCAGGCGCACGCGGCATTGCAGGTGTTCACTTCGGTGCCGGTATTGGCCAAACCGGTCGGCATGGCCGTGCAGCAGTGGTTTCTGTTCGAATTCCTGCCTGAAGGTGCCGACGCGCAAACGCATCCGCAGGTTCTGAGCACCAGCATTCTGGTGCGACCGCTCGATATCAGCAAAGCCAACACACTTGATCGTGCCAGCGGCACCTGGAAAGGCAGTGGTGAAGGACCGGCGCTGACTGTTCGCTTCAATGACCCGGCCTATTTTCTCAGCATCACGCCGATAAATGTCGCCGACCCAACGCTGCAATTTTCCGAACCGCAACAGGTCGGCAACGTGCAGGGCTATCCGGTGTACCAGACCGGACATGGCGAAGTGCTGTTGATCAGCAAGGACGGGCGATTGCCCTGGCGTTATGTCCCGGTTGGCCGCTATCTGGAAAACCAGCGCCGCGATGAACAGGTCACCTGGGAAAAGTTCGCCGCGCTGAACAGTGACGACGCCGATCTCGCCCGTCACCAGAACGCCCGCAAGATGCTGATCGCCAATATTGATGCCGCACTGGCGGCGATGAGCGAGGCCGAGAAAATGCAGCCGGTCTGCGTCAGCGAACGCCGCCGCAAAGCCGAAGACTTGTCCATCGATCAGCGCTGTGGTGCAAAAACGCATCGGTTGGTCGAACTGGACCGCGATCTCTACAACGGCGCTGGCCGCACCGATCTGCGCATCGCGGCCGTCAGCAGTACCTGGGGCGTGTTGCCGAAAAATGATCGCATGCCCAATGCCCTCGGCCGTGTGTTGCGCCAGGTGATCCACGATGCGGATCTGAAAAACATCGAGGCGTTGTTGCGCTGATCGGTGGCACGGGATGGCGTCAGAATCACATGCAATGGGTACGCAGCGGACACGCACGCGCAGGTGTCGCAGTCGATGCGGCACGACGCGCGTTGCAACAGCATTGACCGGCGCACAACACGCACCACAAACATCGCGACGCGCAACATCTTGAACCGGCGCGCGTGCGTCCCCATCTGCCGGCTTTCCCCGCGCGGATTGCCGCCATGTCCCATCGTGATGCGCCGAAAGGTGATCTGCGTCAGCTGTTCCAGTTACGCAGCCTGCTGACGCCCTACCGCCCGGCCATTGCGCTGGCGCTGTTTGCACTGCTGATCGCCGCCGGGGGCATGCTGTTGCTCGGTCAGGGACTGCGCAGCGTTATTGATGCCGGACTGGTTGCCAGCGACGGCGCGGCGCTGAATCGCAGCATGCTGGCATTTCTGGTGGTGGTGCTGCTGATTGCCATCGCCACGTTTGTGCGCTTTTACACCGTGTCCTGGCTGGGTGAGCGCGTGGTCGCGGATTTGCGCCAGCGCGTGTTCAGTCATCTGCTGACCCTGTCACCGGCGTTTTACGACCGTACGCGCACGGGTGAAATTGTCTCGCGGCTGACCAATGACAGCACCATGCTCGAGAGTGTGGTCGGCTCGGCATTGTCGATGGCACTGCGCAACGGTCTGCTGCTGATTGGCGGCCTGGTCATGCTGCTGATCACCAGTCTGAAACTGACCTTGTTCGTGCTGCTGGCCGTGCCGCTGGTGATCGTGCCGATTCTGGTCTTCGGCCGCAAAGTGCGCAAACTGTCGCGCGACAGTCAGGACCGGCTCGGTGATGTCAGCGCGCTGCTGGATGAATCGATACACGAAGTGCGTACGCTGCAGGCCTATGGTCGTGAACCGCAAGTGGCCGGTGCGTTCGCGCAGCGTCTGGAAGCATTTTTTTCTACCGCGAAACTGCGCATCCGCTATCGCGCAACACTGATCGCGGCCGTGATCCTGCTGGCCTTCGGTGCCATCGGTTTCATACTCTGGACCGGCGGACACGATGTCATCCACGGCCGCATCAGTGCCGGTCAGTTGTCGGCGTTTGTGTTTTACGCCGTGATCGTGGCCAGCTCGGTGGGCACCCTGTCGGAAGTGATCGGCGAATTGCAGCGTGCCGCCGGAGCGCTGCAGCGCATACAGGAATTGCTCGCCACGAACACTGACATTCGTGCGCCGGCACAGCCGGAAATTTTACCGCTGCCGCCGCGTGGCGAACTGCAGTTTTCCGCTGTCAGCTTTCATTATCCGACCCGCCCGGACGCGCCGGCGCTGCGTGATATCGAACTGCAAATTGCGCTCGGCGAACGCGTGGCGCTGGTCGGCCCGAGTGGTGCCGGCAAAAGCACGCTGTTCCAGTTGCTGCTGCGCTACTACGATCCACAGAAGGGCGTGATCCGCATCGATGGTGTGCCCATTCATCAGGCCGATCCGCATGATCTGCGCGCCCGCATTGCCCTGGTGCCGCAAGATCCGGTGCTGTTTGCAACCAGCGTGCGCGAAAACGTGCGCTTCGCCAAACCTGATGCTGATGACACGCAAGTCTGGGCGGCGCTCGACGCGGCCTATGCGCGTGAGTTTATCGAGCAATTGCCGCAGGGACTGGACAGCGAACTTGGTGAACGCGGCGTGCGACTCAGCGGTGGTCAGCGCCAGCGACTGGCCATTGCCCGCGCCACTCTCGCCAACCGTCCAATTCTGTTGCTCGATGAAGCCACCAGCGCACTGGATGCCGAAAGCGAGCGCATGGTGCAACAGGCGCTGGACACACTCATGCAGGGGCGCACCACATTGATCATCGCCCACCGGCTGGCTACCGTGCGCACCGCGGATCGCTTGCTGGTAATGGATCAGGGGCGCATCATCGCCACCGGTACACACGAGCAACTGGTTGCCGGCAACGCACTGTACGCACGACTCGCGGCACTGCAATTCAATGCCTGAGTGGCGCAGCGTGCATGCCGGCATCGCACGCCAACGAGAGAAAGGGATACTGGCTCATGCACATGCTGATTGTTGTCGCGTTCGTGTCATTCTGGATCTGGATGCTGGTCGATTGCCTGAGCAATGAACCGTCGATGGGCAATGACAAACTGATATGGGCGCTGGTGATTCTGTTCGGCAGCGGCATCGGTGCGCTGGTGTATTTCCTGGTGCGGCGACCGCAGCGGCGGCAGTTGTTCGGGCGTTAAGAAAAGATATCGGAAGGGAAGCGGGTGTTGCATAGAACGCACCATTCCTCTCACTTCATTGAAGCGGCGTAGGTACGAGTAGCGCCAGCGTATTCGTACGCCAGCTTGTCGATGTGATTCGGAACTTCAAATACGCCGCTCATTTTCTCGCACACCGCGCGCGTATCAGGTGTGCCGGTTTTCGCACCGGCGGGCGAGCTACCTTTGATGTGGCACTTTCATGTGCCACACCGCTTGCGGCGGCTGTCGCGCCAATTCGCTCCCAGCGAATTGGTCTTGTGTGGCCAAGAAAGGTAACCGAAAGAAGGCCACCTCAACCACGCCGGAAAATTTTTGTTGCTTCGAATTTAGATGCCCGTCGTCGCCCGTCCGTCGCCTCGGGCCCGCACCGAAGCGGCGGCCTGCCATATCGGCGCTACGCCGGTTTTCCCTGCCGCCGTACCCAGCGCCGGTCAGACGACGACAGCTGGCATGCATGGGGCCCCAGAAAAGCAGAGTGTGATGGTTTAAAAAATCGGCCTCCGATTACGCTGCGCTAATCGGAGCTACGGGGAATTGGATTCAATCGGTGCTACAGGATCTACTCCTGCAAATGTACGTGCAGATCATTTTGCATGACGGAGATAGGCGCGAAAAACAAACAACAGCAGTGATGTGTATCGGCACCCAAACGCTCACCCAAACTTCTTCCGCAACAACTCAAACAACCGCGCCGTTGCCGCCAGGTCTTCGCCGCTGAGGCGTTCGGCGTTTTGCAGGTTGCGCAGCAGGACGTCGATTTGGGCGTTGATACTGCCGAATTTCATGGCTTCGGCTTCCTGGATGCGGCGGAAGCTGTCTTCGAGTTCGATGCGGCGGCGGCGTTCGCCTTCGATGGCGTCGGCTTCGCGCTGGGCGTCGAGGCGTTTTTGTTCGGCGTCGTCGGCTTCGCGTTTGGCGTCGATGCGTTTCTTTTCTTCGATGGCTTTCAGTCGCTGTTCCTGTACCAGCCGGTTTTGCTGCGCAAGTTTTTCATTTTCGGCGGCGAGCAGGGCTTCCTGGGCACGCAGCTTTTCGGTTTCCTGTTCGAGCGATTTGCGGTCCTGCGCTTCTTTGAGCAGGGCGTTGTGCTGGTCGATCCGTTGCAGCAGGGCCTGATACATGGTCTTGATCCGGATTTGCAGGTCGGTGAGGCCGAAGCGCTGATGAAAATCATCGGCTTCGGCAATGAAACGCAGTTCTTTCAGCAGTGCGTTCAGGTGCGCGGGACGAAACGCTTCGCGCTCGAGTTTTTGCAGCACGGCGTGGTATTCGCGGCTGGCTTCGGCATACCACTCGGCCTGGCCGGCATCGTCGGGTTTCAGGTGAAACTGGTTGAGTACGCGCGGCACGTCCTGCCAGTCAAAGGATTCGACACGCGCGCGCGCGGACAGCAGGTGCACGGCGTCTTTCAGCGCCGCCTGTTCCTTGTAACTGACTTTCCAGTGTGACCAGGCGCTGGCCGAATCTTCGCGCAGCAATTGTTGCAGGTAGGCGATATGGCCGCGCCAGTCGTCCATGAAGCGACGCAGGCGGGCGGTCAGTGGCGGTTTTTTTTCCGGGGCCGACATGGGTGCGCGGGTTTCCGTGGGCACAGTCCGTTTTGTCGGCCGATTGTAGGGGGCTTTGCCAGCGAGTGCGACCGTTGCCGAACGATTCGCGCGTGCGCGTGGATTGACCGTGCGCGCTCAGCGCGGCAGCTGGCTGGCCAGCCAGTCCCGCAGGCGGGTTTCGATCCAGCCGTCGAGCTGCCAGTTGCTGACAAAGCCGCAATGGCCGCCGTAGTCGCTGATCTCCAGCGTGGCCTGTGGCGGCAGCGGTGCCTGCAGCCAGTCGGCAGCGGGGATCACCGGATCATCGCGGGCGATGATGATGCGTGTGGCGCAGCGCAGTTCGGCCAGTCGCGCGTCGCTGAGCGCGTAGCCGTGCAGATAGCGTTCGAGCGTGCCGAAGCCGGTGTGGGCGCGGACAAAGTGATCGGTCATGGCGGTCAGTGTCGGCAGCGCGCGCCAGTCGAGATCGGCATAGCGATCAGGAAATACGCCGGCTTTGCGGCGCAGCGACTGACGCCATTTGCGCAGGAAGTAATGCCGGTACAGCGCCGGACCGGTTTCCAGTGCGGTGAGTGTGGCCGGCGGGAAACGCACCGGACAGATCGCGGCGACGGCGCGCACCGGCAGCGACGGTGCAACGCGCAGCGCAAAACTGCCGCCGAGCGAGAAGCCGGCCAGAGCCAGCGCCGGGGGTTGCAGACGGTCAAGTGCGTCCTGCAGCGCCAGCACCAGTTCGCGTTCGCGGCAGGAATGGAACAGCTCTTCATTGAGGTGATGGCTGTCGCCGTGATCGCGAAAATTCACCCGCAACACGTCATAGCCGGCGTTGAACAGACTGGCGGCGGTGGCCAGCAGGTACAGGGAATCGCTGGAACCTTCCCAGCCGTGCAGCAGCGCCACCAGCGGTCGCGGTTGCGAAGCGTGATCGCCGTGCCGGGACACATAGGCGAGCAACTGGCCTTCACCGCCGTGCAGCAGCAGCGAACGGTTGTGGGCGAGCAGCGCAGCGGCGTCGCGCAAAATGCGTCGGCGCCGGGCCGGCAGGCGCGACACGAGGCCCTGCACATGCGGATTGCGCAGGCCGGGCGGCGGCAGGAAGCGGGCGGTGTCGGTCATGGCGCGAATTATACGGAGCACGCCGGCATGTCAGACCACTACAATCGTCGCATTCCCGGAAGCATGTTGGGTCGTTGCGGGTTTCCGGCGCAGCTTATCCGGGCTTTGCCTGGGCGCTGTATCCCGGCGCAGCGAGCGCGTGCCGGGCTGACGGTTCGCGGATCAGGCCGCAGCCGGTTGTCGCGGGCGCGGCGGCAACGTTCTCCGGCACCAGACTTTCGCGCAAACATTCTCTGCCGCCTCACCGATCACCCGGAGCTGCTCATGACCGACACGTCTACACCCGGCAACGTCCCGGACGCCTGGCGCCAGCATCTGGCGTCGCTGGTCGAGGATTTTTCCTCGCGCATTCCGTTCAACCGTTTGCTCGGCATGCATTTCGATCAGGTCGATGAGCACGGCTGCACGTTGTACATCGACCGCCGCGATGATCTGGTCGGCAATTTTGTCCACGGCATCCTGCACGGCGGCGTCATCGCCACGGTGCTTGATGTCGCCGGCGGCACCATGGCCGCTGTCGGACTGATCCAGCGCGTGCATGAGCAGGGCGATGCGGCGCTGAAAGAGCGCATGTCCAAACTCGGCACCATCGATCTGCGCATTGATTATCTGCGCCCCGGTCGTGGCCAGCGATTCCGTGCCCGCGCCTATCTGTTGCGCGGCGGCAACAAGGTGGCGGTGGCGCGTATGGAATTGCACAACGAGAATGAAGAACTGATTGCCGTCGGCACCGGCACCTATCTGGTGGGCTGAACATGTACGGACCAACTCTGCCGGCAGCGGCGCCGGAGCTGCAGACTGTCACGGCAACGCAGACGCTGAATCCGCTGCCGACATTTTTTTCCCGCGCCGGCCGGCTGGTGTTCGGCTGTCTCGGGCTCGGCAAACTGCAGGGCCAGCCGCTGCCCGACGCCGCCGCGCGCCTCCAGGCGCAGACCGCGCTGGATGCGGCGCTGGCGCACGGTTTGCGCGTCTTTGATCACGCCGACATTTACGGCAACGGTCGCGCCGAAAGCCTGTTTGGTGACTGGTGGCCGCAGTGCGGCGTGCCGCGTGAACAATTAATCGTGCAGAGCAAGTGCGGCATACGCGAAGCCGGTGACGGCGGTGTCGGCCGTTACGATTTTTCTGCCGCGCATATCGTGCATTCCGTCGAGCAGAGTCTGCGCCGTTTGCGCTGCGACTATCTCGATGTGCTGCTGTTGCATCGCCCGGACCCGCTGATGCAGCCGGACGAGATCGCGGCGGTGTTTTCGGCCCTGCACCAGCAGGGCAAGGTCCGGCATTTCGGCGTGTCCAATTTCGGCTGGCCGCAGATGCAGTTGTTGCAGGCAGCGCTGGATCAGCCACTGATCGTCAATCAGTTGCCGATGAGCCTGCACGACTGCGACTGGATCGAGCAAAACCTGCTCACCGGCCGTCGCGATGGCGCCGAAACATTTTTCAGTTACGGCACGGTGGAGTATTGCCAGTTGCAGCGCGTGCAGTTGCAGGCCTGGGGTAGTCTGGCAAAAGGCCGCTACAGCGGTGCGGCCACTGCCAGCGGCGCGGGCAATGCCAACGGCACGGCCCATGCCAACAATGCGGAAGATGCCCGCACGCGCGAGTGTGTGGCGCGTCTGGCCAGCGCCTATGGCACCACCCCGGAAGCGATTGTGCTGGCGTTTTTGTTGCGCCATCCGGCAGCGATCCAGCCGGTGATCGGCAGCACCCATCCGGCGCGCATCGGCGCCTGCGTGCAGGCACTGAAAGTCAATCTCAGCCGCGAACACTGGTACGAATTGCTGGTGACGCGGCGCGGGCGCGCGCTGCCGTGATCGTCGCGCACACGGCGCCGCCGTCCGGGCCCTGTTGTGCTCCGGTCAACAATGATGCGCGCTGACTTATTGCCGGTGACGTGCGGCGCGCCGTGCACGACAATGGCCTCACCGGCGCGCAGGCGCCGGTTTGTGTTTTCGCCGGATTTGTACTCGCGCTGGGGTGTGGCGTCGGCGATGCGTTTTCAGATCATGTTCGGGATGGTTTTTGTCGTGGTGCTTGCAATGACCGGTTGTGATCACGTCCGCCGGGGCCGGAGGTTTCATGTCTGATTCTGCGTCGGTGCAGCGCGGTATTCTGGCGGCGTTTTCGGCCTATCTGATGTGGGGCCTGGTGCCGGTCTATTTCAAAGCCGTGTCGGCCGCGTCGGCGGCAGAGATCATGGCGCATCGCGTGCTCTGGTCGGTGCCGGTGGCCTTGCTGCTGATTTGGTTGTTGCGTCAGCCGCTGCAACTGGGCCTCATCTTCCGTGATCGCACACTGCTCGGCCGCCTGACGATGTCGGCGCTGGCGGTGTCGATGAACTGGTTCATTTTTACCTGGGCGGTGACGCAGGGGCGCATTCTCGATACCAGCCTCGGCTATTTCATCAATCCGCTGCTGACCATCCTGCTGGGTGTGGTGGTGCTGAGCGAAAAACTCAGCCGTTTCAAACTCGCCGCCTTGCTGCTCGCTGCAGCCGGTGTGCTCTGGCAGATTGTCGTGCGCGGCGAGCTGCCCTGGGTCAGTCTCAGTCTCGCGGTCACCTTCAGCCTGTACGGGCTGATCCGCAAACAGACGCCGGTCAATTCGCTGAACGGCCTGCTGGTGGAAACACTGCTGCTGAGTCCGATTGCGCTGATTTATCTGATCCCGCATTTGCAGACCGGCGATCTGGCGTTCCTGCATCAGTCCTGGCAGCTGGATCTGCTGCTGATGGCGGCCGGCATTGTCACCACCGTGCCGCTGTCGCTGTTTGCCGCCGGCGCGCGACGCATCACGCTGACCACGCTCGGATTCCTGCAATACACCTCGCCCAGTTGCACGCTGCTGCTGGCCATCTGGGTCTATGACGAGCCGTTCGACAGCCAGCGCCTGATCAGCTTCATCTGCATCTGGGCCGGCCTGTTGCTGCTCGGTATCGAGGCGCTGCGCAACAGCCGCGCCAGCCGGACCGGCGCCGCATAGCAGATTGCCGGGCGGCGTCTACACTCTGGCTGACAGTGACAGGCGGAGTGAGGACCGATGCTGCTGATCCCGGGACTGGAGTTACGCAACGGCCATGTGGCGCTGCCCAATCTGCAGCCCGGTGCCGACGAACCACTGGTGTTTCGCGACGCCATGGAAGTGGTCAGCACGCTGCATGCGCAGGGCGCGCGCCGCCTGCATCTGATCGACGCCGACGGCGCCAGCGAAGGCCAGCCGGCCAATACCGATCGCGTCCTCGAATTCAAACGCGCTTTTCCTGATCTGGTGCTGGAAGTCACCGGCGGCATGCGCCGCATTGAACACGCGGAATTGTGGCTGGATTGCGGCGCCGACTTTGTCGTGCTGACCTGGAAATTGCTGCGCGATCCGGACGTCACGGTCGATCTCTGCACCGAGTATCCCGGCCGCGTCATCGTCGCGCTGGAAGGTGTTGACGGCCAGCTCAGCAACGGCCGCGAACAACTCGATGTGCTGACACTCGCCAACCGCTACGCCGACGAAGGCGTGGCCGCCATGCTCTACACCGAGCACCACGCGCCGGGTGAACGCATTGATCCGCTGGCCCCGGCCGCCGCCATTGCCGCGCAGGTGGACATGCCGGTGATCTGCAACGGTGGCGTGCACGATCTCGACACCGTGATGCGGCTGCGCAAAGCACCGCTCAACAAACTCGCCGGCGTGGTCATGGGCCGCGCGATTCTGACCGGCGGCATTGATTACGCGGCAGCCGTGCAGGCGGTGAAGAAAAAATAACGACGCCTGCGCCGCGCAGTCCGGCCCCTTGTTGCGGCGCCGGACGTTCAGGCCTCGTCTGCCGAGGGCGCTGTTGCCTGACGCAGTTGTTCGTCGCTGATGCCGGGTGAGCACAGGCCGAGAAAACGTCGCGCGAAACTGCGCAGGAAGCGTCCGCGCCGGACGGCAATCCAGGTCGTGCTGGCCGGAAACAGGTGCGAACAATCAATGCGCAACAGGCGCGTGTCCCGCTCGGCTTCGTAGGCGGTGGCGGCGATCAGCCCGACACCGAGCCCGAGTTCGACATAGGACTTGATCACGTCTGCATCCAGCGCCGTCATGACCACGTTCGGCGTCAGTTCGGCAGCGGCAAACGCCGCGTCGATTTTCGGCCGGCCGGTGAAACCCTGGTTGTAGGTAATAAGCGGATAGGCGGCGAGATCGGCAAGCGTGACGCGGGATTTCTGCAACAGCGGATGCATCAGCGGCACAATCGCGCAGTGGTGCCATTGATAAAACGGAAAGCTGGCCAGATCAGCGGCATCCTGAATCGCTTCCGTGGCGACGCCGATCTCGGCTTCGCCGGTTTGCAGCAGCGCAACGATCTCGCGCGGGCTGCCCTGATGCAGTTCCAGATCGACTTTCGGAAACAGCTCGCGGAATTTGCGCACAATCGGCGGCAGCGCATACCGGGCATGGGCATGCGTGGTGGCGATGCACAGTCGCCCCTCATCCTGCTGGGAAAAATGCGCGGCGATCTGGCGCATGTTGCGTGCTTCCAGCAATAGCCGTTCGGTGACTTTGGCCAGTTCGCGGCCCGGTTCCGTCAAGCCGAGCAGACGCTTGCCACGGCGGATGAAAATGGCCACGCCCAGTTCGTCTTCCAGATCCTTGATGTGCTTGCTGACTCCCGACTGCGAGGTGTACAGCACATTGGCGACTTCGGTGAGATTGAAGTTGCGCCGGGTGGCTTCCTGCAGAATGCGCAATTGCTGGAAATTCATGGGCTGGTCCAGTGGCTGATGGTGTCGGGCAACAGGGTTTGTGCCGGCAGCGGTGATTGCGGATACAGGCGGACGGTGCGCGGCTGCAATTGCACGCGATCACCGGCGCGCCAGTGCGCCGCCTGGGCTTCGCTGCGGGTTTGCTGCACTTCGTAACTGAACGCGCGGCCATCGAGTGTGCCGCTGAGTTCGATGCGCACCTGGGCGCCGAGCGGCACGACGCGGGTGATGCTGGCCGGTAATCCGGCCACCACCGCCTGATCGCTGGCGACGATAGCAAAATCATGCGGCCGGACATACGCCGTCGCGGGCGCACTCTCGGCCACGGCCAGCTGTGGTGCCAGCGGAAACCGCAGATCGCCGACGTGGAACACGCGCTGCTCGATGCGGCCAGGCAGGACATTGGCGGCGCCGAGAAAATGATAGGCAAACGGCGTTGCCGGTTGCTGGTAAACATCGTCCGGTGCGCCGCTCTGTTCGATCCGGCCTTCGTGCATCAGCACGATGCGATCAGCGACTTCCATGGCTTCATCCTGATCGTGGGTGACGAGGATGGAGGTAATGTGCAGTTCGTCGTGCAAATGCCGCAGCCACTGGCGCAATTCCTTGCGCACTTTGGCGTCGAGCGCACCGAAGGGTTCGTCGAGCAGCAACACGCGCGGCTCCACGGCCAGTGCGCGCGCCAATGCAATGCGCTGACGCTGGCCACCGGACAATTGTGCCGGGTAGCGATCCGCCAGCCATTCCAGTTGCACCAGCGCCAGCAGGTGCCGGACTTTTTCCCGTATGCGCGCTTCCGGCAGGCGCTCGCGGCGCGGCTTGATGCGCAAGCCGAACGCGACATTGTCGAACACGGTCATGTGCCGGAACAGCGCGTAGTGCTGGAACACAAAGCCGACCTGACGTTCGCGGACATGGGCGTCGGAATGATCCTGCTCATCAAAAAATACCCGGCCGCTGTCGGCGGCTTCGAGCCCGGCGATCACGCGCAGCAAAGTGGTTTTGCCGCAGCCGCTGGGGCCGAGCAGGGCGAGCAGTTCACCGCTGGCAACATCCAGCGAAACACGATCCAGCGCGCGATGATTGCCGAAGCGCTTTTCGATTTGTTCGACACGTATGCTCATGTCAGGTTTTCCAGTTCGCGGGCTGCGGGTGACTGCGCCTGATGCAGGCGCCATTCGACCCAGGTTTTCAGGGCCAGCGTCACCAGCGCCAGCAGGGCCAGCAGTGAGGCGACAGCAAAAGCCGCCGCGAAGTTGTATTCGTTGTAAAGAATTTCCACGTGCAGCGGCAGCGTGTTGGTTTCACCGCGCACATGGCCGGAGACCACCGACACGGCGCCAAACTCACCCATTGCCCGGGCATTGCACAGGATCACGCCGTACAGCAGGCCCCAGCGTATGTTCGGCAAGGTGACATGCCAGAACACTTGCCAGCCGTTGGCGCCAAGCGTGACAGCGGCTTCTTCCTCATCGCGGCCTTGCGCCTGCATCAGCGGGATCAGCTCGCGGGCGACAAACGGAAAGGTGACGAACGTGGTGGCCAGTACCAGTCCGGGCAAGGCAAACATGATGCGGATATCGTGATCGGCCAGCCACGTGCCGAACCAGCCCTGGGCGCCGAAGATCAGCATGAACATCAGGCCGGCGATCACCGGTGACACCGAGAACGGCAGATCGATCAGCGTGATCAGCAAGGCTTTGCCGCGGAAATCATGTTTGGTAACCGCCCAGGCGGCGGCGACGCCGAATACCAGATTCAGCGGCACGGCAATCGCAGCGGTCAGCAGGGTGAGCTGGATCGCCGAGCGGGCGTCGTCTTCAGCAAGTGCATCCACAAACGTGTGCACGCCGTGCGCCAGCGCTTCGACAAATACCAGCAACAGCGGCAACAGCAGGATGCCGGCAAAAAACAGCAAAGCCAGTGCGATCAGGGCGAGGCGCAATGCGCGCGGTTCGCGGGTGGCGATGGCACTGCCCGGTGGACGTTGTGCGCTCATGTCAGCGCCTCCTTGCTGCTGCGTTTCTGCATCCAGGCTTGCAGGCCGTTGATGGCCAGCAGCAAGGCAAACGACAACACCAGCATCACCACGGCCAGCGCCGTCGCGCCAGCGTAGTCATATTGTTCCAGCTTGCTGATGATCAGCAGCGGTGTGATCTCCGAGACCATCGGCAGGTTGCCGGCAATGAAGATCACCGAGCCGTATTCGCCAACCGCACGGGCAAACGCCAGCGCGAAACCGGTCAGCAGTGCCGGCAGGATCGCCGGCAACAACACATGACGAAACGTTTGCCAGCGTGTCGCACCCAAGCTTGCCGCTGCTTCTTCCAGTTCGCTTTCCAGATCCGCCAGCACCGGTTGCACGGTGCGCACCACAAACGGCAGGCCGATGAACAGCAGCGCGACAAAAATTCCCAGCGGTGTATAGGCAATTTTGATCCCCCAGCCGGAAAACAGGCTGCCCACCCAGCCATTGCCGGCGTAAATCGCTGACAGCGCAATGCCGGCCACTGCCGTTGGCAAGGCGAACGGCAAATCGATCAGCGCATCCACCAGACGCCGGCCGGGAAATTCGTAGCGCACCAGTACCCAGGCGAGCAGCAAACCGATCAGCGTATCGACGGCCGCGGCGGCCAGCGACACGCCGAAACTCAGTTGATAGGAGGCCACCACACGCGGCGTGCTGATGATGGCGAGAAAATCACTGAAACTCAGTTCACTGACTTTCCAGATCACCGCTGCTATCGGCAGCAGCACCATCAGACTCAGGTACACGAGTGTGTAGCCGAGGCTCAGATGCAGACCGGGCAGAACGCGGCGTGTGGAATTATTCTGTGCAAAACGCATAACACTTCCGGGAGCAAATCGGGAACAACATGAAGGCCGTGATGCTTACTGTCCCGGCACGTAGATCTGATCAAATACTCCATTGTCATCAAAGTGTTTGGCTTGCACGGCGCGCCAGCTGCCGAGTTCGGTGTCCAGTTTGTACAGCGTCAGTTTCGGAAATTGTTTGCCGTGGCTGGCGAGCACTGCAGGATCGGATGGACGGTAGTAGTGTTTGGCGGCGAGGATTTGTCCGTCTTTTGAGTAGAGGTGGCGCAGATAGGCTTCGGCGACTTTGCGCGTGCCACGTTTGTCGGCCACGTTGTCGATCAGTGCGACCGGTGGTTCGGCGAGGATGCTGGCCGGCGGCGCGACGATCTCGAACGCGCCGGGGCCGTATTTGTCGCCCAGTTCGTTGATGGCGAGAAACGCCTCGTTCTCCCAGGTCAGCAACACATCGCCAATGCCGCGTTCGACAAAGGTTGTGGTGGAGCCGCGGGCGCCGGAATCGAGTACCGGGACATTGCGAAACAATTTGCCGACGAATTCACGGGCGCTGGCTTCATTGCCCTGCGGCTGTTTGAGGGCGTAAATCCAGGCGGCGAGATAGTTCCAGCGCGCGCCACCCGAAGTTTTCGGATTGGGTGTGATCACCTGCACGCCGGGTTTGATCAGATCCGGCCAATCACTGATCTGTTTCGGATTGCCTTTGCGCACCAGAAAAACAATGGTCGAGGTGTAGGGCGAGGACGCGTTTGGCAGCCGGCTTTGCCAGTCTTTGGGCAACAGGCCTTTGTCGGCGATGGCATCGATGTCATACGCCAATGCCAGGGTGACGACATCGGCCTGCTGGCCGTCGATCACCGAGCGGGCCTGTTTGCCGGAGCCGCCGTGTGACTGTTTGATCTTCAGGTCGTCGCCGGTTTGCTGTTTCCATTCGGCGGCAAAACTTTTGTTGAACGCCTGATAGAACTCGCGTGTCGGGTCATAGGAAACGTTGAGCAGCGTGGTTTCTGCCTGCGCGAACGGTGCCAGCAGCAGTGCGCTGCCGAGCGCCAGACGGCGCAGTGCGGACAAGAATCCCGGAGATGGGGGCAAGGCCATGGTGACGACTCCCTGTGAACTGGAGGCGTCAATCTAGGCAGGCCGCACAGTGGCGTGAACGAAGAAAAAACGGATTGTTTAGCAGGCATACCGATATGCATTTTCCGCTTGCTGGCATGTCTGATCTGCAGTGCGCAAGCGCGCGGCGGGCGTTCAACCTGCCGCGTAGTGGCTTCAGAGCATCAATCCGGTTGCGGCGGTGCAGGCGTGTCCAGTGGACGGGGACAATATGAGCGTCGGGGCCGCAAACAGCGTCGCGACCGGCCGTTGCCGGCTTGGTAAAGGTCGCGCCAGCGCACAAGCCCGGATTTTTTGCCCGGGCTCAGGTGTCGGCAGGTTTTCGCCAGCCGCCGATCCGGTCGTGCGGCCATGTACTGATCGGGGACGGGTACTGATCCGGGGCCGCGACGTGGACAAATGGGCCGGCGGGACAGCAGAAACTGGCGCGGGCGCTCGCCGTTGACAGATCTGCCTGGAACAGACCAGTCAATGGTGGCAAGCGCGTGTCAGTAGTCGCGCCCCTCCAAACGTACGCGGACGGCGTTGGAGAGGGCTCCGTGCAGGATTTACCAGCTGTGCGGCAGGTTCTTTTTCAGGATCAGGTGGCCGGCATCATCGGTGTCGACATAGCCGCCGGTTTTCAGATCCTTGAGGATGCGCGCGACCATTTCCCGCGAGGCGCCGACCCGGCTGGCGATGCTCTGCTGGGTGAGTTTCTCGCGCATCACGCGCACGCCGTCGCGCTCGTCCGACTGGGTGAGCAACAGCACGGCGATTCTGCCGTATACATCCATCAGGCCGAGGCGGCGGATGGTTTCCGTGGCCTGCAGCAGGCGATCAACGAGATCGCCCATGACGTTGAAGGTGAAATCCGGATACTCGCGCAGGCATTGCTTGAAGTCGGTGTCCGACATCAGGCCGAGGCGCGTGTCATCAAGCGTCACCACCGAGGCCGAGCGGCCGATGCCCTGGATGATGGACATTTCGCCGAACACTTCGCCTTCTTCGTGGATGTTGACCGTGATCTCCTTGCCTTTCTCGTCGTCGAGATAGACCTTCACGCGGCCGGACAGCACGAAGTACAGGCAGTGCGCCGGTTCGCCTTCGCTGATGATCTGCGTGCGGCGCGGGTAATGGCGCAGGTGGATGTGGCGGGTCAGCTGGGAAACTGTTTCCGGCGGCAGGCCGCGGAAAATGCGGAAAGCGGATAATTCCATCTCTTTGGGCGCAACGTCGTTCATGTGAGGGCAGCCGTTAGCAAAACGCTCGCCCGTCTGACGAGCAACGTTAATATTGCACAAGGCAGGGTAAACATTACAAATGGTCCGCTCCGGAACGCTTCTCTAGACTGGGTTCATGCAGAACATTTTCCGTTGTTTTTCCCCTGTTCCGGTCGTCGGCGTGCTGTTGCTGGCGCAGCTTGCCTGTGTCCCGGCGGCCCAGGCGCGCACCGGCTGCCCGGAAACCCAGAACAATGATGCCTCGCTGTCACAGGTGATTTATTTCGCGGACTGGAGCCGTTTGCGTCACCGTGCCGAGCGCGGTGATGCCGATGCCCTGTTCCAGCTCGGCAACCTGCACTACGCGCCGCCCGATGGCTCCGGCATCCCGCAGAGTTACCGCAAGGCCTTCGAGCTGTTCTGGGCCGCTGCCCAGCGTGGCCATGCCACCGCCCAGCACAATGTCGGTGTCATGTACGCCAATGGCGATTACGTGCCGGCCAGTGTGGTCGAGGCCTACGCCTGGTTTTTGCTCTCCGCCAGCAATGGTGACAAGGCCGGCAAGCGCCGGCGCGAACAGTTTCACGATCAGCTCGGTGAACTGCAGCGTCGCGATGCCGAAGCCCGTTACCGCGCCCTGCTCGACATGGTGCGCGGCGCGCGCCAGAGCAAGGATTACGCACCGCCGCCGCTGCAACCGGGCGCACCGGTCGCCAGCAGCGACGACAGCGCAGCGCGCCGCTGATACGCAGCATCGATGCCGGCATCGTTCGGATCTCACCATCCGACGGCGCGAGACCCTTCTCCTGAACTGACGGCAATCCGGTCAGCGACTCAGCCGCTGGCCGGATTGCCACTGCTGCCGGCGGCGCCGCTGATCACGTGCAGGCGCGCATCGCTTACCCGTTCCGGATTCAGCGCGCCGACGCGGTGCGCGTGGGCAAAACCCTTGATGCGCACTTCCTGCAGATCGTCGTAGGGATAGCGCTCGCGGGTCAGGGCATACACCGGATAACTGACCAGCACCTGCCCCGGCGGGCAATGCGATTGCAGGCGTGCGGCCAGATTCACGCCGCTGCCGACGGCGCGATAGGCGAGGAAACGGCCGGAACCGAAATTGCCGACCGTGGCGAAATCCTGGTGGATGCCGATGCGCAGATCGATGTTGTGATCGATGCCGGCCTCCAGCCAGGCTTTTTTCAGCCGCGCGATCTCGCGCTGCATCGCCACCGCCAGCGCCACCGCGCGCTCGGCCTGTTCATCCTTGTCCATTTTTTCCGGCGCCCCGAACAACACCACCAGGCCGTCGCCGAGCAGTTCGTTGAGCGTGCCGCCGAATTTTTCCACCAGTGCGCCCATGCCGCCGAGGAACTGGTTCAGCAGGTCGGTGATGATCTCCGGTTCGAAGCGATCGGTGAGCGCAGTGAACTCGACCAGATCAGCAAACAACACGGTGAGCCGGCGACGTTCGGCCTGCAGTTTGCCGGCGTCCGGTTCGGACAGCAGACGCTGCACCAGCGGCGGCGGGAAATAGCGCGCCAGCCGATCACAGGCTTCCTGCACCAGCCGGGCTTTTTCGCGTTCGCGTCGCGCGGCATTCAGCTCGTGCACGGCGAGCAGGTTTTTCACCCGCGCCATCAGTTCACTGCGCTCAACCGGTTTGCCGATGTAATCGTTGGCGCCGGCCGCGAGACCGGTGGCGACATCTTCGGGACGATTTTTTGCCGACAGCAACAGGATCGGCAATTCATGCGCCGGCCAGCTTTCGCGCACCCGGCGGCAAACATCGAAACCGGACAGCTTCGGCATCATCACGTCGAGGATCAGCAGGCTGAAATCCTGACGGGCCACGGCATCGACGGCGGCCTGGCCGTCACCGACCGTGACCACGCTGTAGCCCTGCATGCTCAAGGCATCGGCGACCACCTGACAATTCAGCGGTTCGTCATCGGCGACCAGAATGCTGATCGGTCCGCTGCTTGAGGCGACGTTGTGACGCGGCGCCAACACCGGCGACAGGGGCAGCGCCACCGGCACCGGTTTGCGACGGATGTCTTCGCTGCGCACTTCGCGCGCCAGCGGCAGTGTGAAGGTGAATTGCGAGCCGCTGCCTTCTTTCGATTGCACGCGGATCTGGCCGCCATGCAACTCCACCAGTTTGCGCACCACGGCAAGACCGAGGCCGGTGCCGCCGCTCTTGCGCGTCATCGATTCTTCGACCTGTTCGAAGGGCAGGAAAATGCGTTCCTGCGCCTCGGCGGCAATGCCGATGCCGGTGTCGGAAACCGTGATCGCGGCGACGTTGGCGTCGTGATGGGCCTCGATCAATACCTGGCCGTGTTCAGTGAACTTGATGGCGTTGCCGATCAGGTTGTGAAGAATTTGTTCGAGCCGGTTTTCGTCGGCATCGACCGGCGGAAAATCTTCCGGCACGGCGTTGATGAGTTGCAGCGCCTTGTTGCCGGCCAGCGGTTCGGACAGCGCCAGCACCACGGCAACACTGGCCTGCAGATCCACTGGCGCGCGTTCCAGACTGACGCTGCCGTGCGAGAGTTTTTTGAAGTCGAGGATCTCGTTGACCAGATGCGCGAGTCGCCGGCCGCTGTCGGCGATCAGTGCCAGGTGATCGCGGACCCGATCATTGAGTTCGCCGGCGACACCGTCACGCAGCGATTCGGCAACGCCGATGATGCCGTTCAGCGGCGTGCGCAGTTCATGCGAGGTGTTGGCGAGGAACTCGTCTTTCAGTTTGTCGATGCGGCGCAGTTGTTCGTTGATGCGCGCTTGCGCGGCGAGCTTGTGCACATGGCTGCGCCAGAGCAGCCAGCCGGTCAGTGACAGCGCCAGCGCGTAGAACAGCCAGGCGTACCAGCGTCGCCACAGCGGCGCGGCAATGCTGATCTGCAGGCGCGCCGGTTCTTCCTGCCAGACACCGTCGGCGTTGGCGCTTTTGACTTCCAGCGTGTAATCACCCGGATCGAGATTGGTGAAGCTGACTTCGTTGCGCGCGCCATTGTCGACCCAGTCGTTCTTGAAGCCGAGCAAGCGCCAGCGGAAACGGTTGCGGCGCGGCTCGCGATAATCGTTGGCGGCAAAACTGATGCGCAGATCGTTCTGATCGAAATCCAGCGCCAGCGGTGTGTCGCCGGCCAGCAGCGCTTGCGCTTCGTTGCGCACGTGGATGCTGGTGATCATCGTCGCGCCGATGACATTCAGGCTTTGCAAGCGGCGCGGGTCCAGCACGGCGATGCCGTTGGTGCCGCCAAACCACAGCCGGCCGTCGGCGGTCTGCGCCGAGGACAGGCCGTTGTATTCGTTGGCCGGCAGGCCGTCGGACATGTCGAACACCTGGAAGCGGTTCTGCTTGTCGTCAAAGGCGACGATGCCGGCATTGGTCGACAGCCAGAGCCGGCCGTCGTTGCCGCGCTGGATGGCGTAAATCGCGGCGTTGGGCAGGCCGTCGGCGGTCAGCCAGACATCGAAACGGTTGACGCCCTTGACCCGGTCCTCGGCTTTCCAGCGGTTCAGGCCGTTCATGGTGCCGATCCAGAGATCGCCGTTGCGGTCGAAATGCAGGGCGCGCACGGTGTTGTGGCTGAGGCTGTGCGGATCGTCGGCGCTGTGTGACCACTGCGCCGCTTTCTGGGTTTCGACATCCAGCCGCTGCAGGCCGCCGGAATGGGTGCCGAGCCAGATCAGGCCGTCGTGTTCGGCCAGCACCCGGACACTGCCGGCGGGCAGGTTGTCGTCATCGTTGAGCGGCAGATCCAGCTCGACGCGCAGCGATTCGGCGTTCAGCTGCACCAGTCCGTCCATGGTCGAGACCCAGATCCGGCCGACGCGATCCTCGTGGATCATCAGGATGCGGCCCCAGGAGAAGCGGCTGCCGCTGCCGCTCGCTTCGCCGACGGTGGCGAAGTGCAGGGTGTTCGGGTCGAAGCGGGCCAGCACGCCATCGACGGTTCCGAACCAGATGCGGCCCTTGCGATCGACGGTCAGGCTCTGCACGCGCGGCGTCAGCCGGAAGCCATTGCTGGTCTGGAAATGGCTGTAGCGCAGCACTTCGCCGCTGCGCGGATCAACCTGATCCAGACCGCGCAGCGTGCCCACCCAGAGCGTGCCGTCCGGCGCCGGGGCAATGCCCCAGACAAAGGGATCGGACAGCGAGCGTGGGCCGTAGGGGGAGTGCACCAGCCGGCCGATACCGGCCCGGTCCGGGTGGGTCAGGTTCAGGCCGCCGCCGGGGGTGCCAATCCAGAGCAGGCCGTTGCAGTCCTCGAACAGGCTGCTGACCTCGTCCATCGACAGGCTGTGCGGATCGGCGCCGTTGCGGCGGAACACCTCGAAACCTTCGCCATCGGCTTTCAGGCGGTTCAGACCGCCGCCTTCAGTGCCTATCCAGAGCCGGCCGCCGCGATCCCGCAGCAGCGCGCGCAGGGCATTGACCGACAGGCTGTCGGGCTGGGCCGGGTCGTGCTGCCAGTGACGCAGGTTTTTCGCGTTTGGCGCCCGGTAGAACAGGCCGCGGCTGGCGGTGGCGATCCACAGGCCGCCGTCGTTGTCAGCCCACAGCGCGGTGACGCCCAGCGCCGCTTCGTTGTCGGCACTGCGCAGGTCCAGGGCCTCGAAGTTGCCGGTCTGCGGGTCGAAGGCGGTGACGCCGCCGGCATGGCCCAGCCACAGGCCGCCTTCGCTGCGGGCAATGATGGCGGTGATGGCGCCGGCCGGCGCTGAGCCGGCGTCGAGCGGATTGTGTGTGTAGTGCTGGAAGGCGTTGCGCTCGCGGTCGTAACGGTCGAGCCCGCGCGGCGTGGCCACCCAGATCTGGCCGTCCTTGTCCTTGTGCAGGGCCAGCACGCTGCGGTGGCTGAGCTGGGTGGCGTCTTCGCCGGGCAGGAAGCGCTCGATGCGGCCGCTGGCCGGGTCCAGCCGGTTGAGTCCGGCCTGCGAGGTGCCGATCCAGATCCGGCCGTCGTCATCGACCAGCAGGCGCGACACCTGATTGTCGGACAGGCTGTTCGGATCGCGCGGATCGTTGCGATAACTCCGGAACTGGTAGCCGTCGTAGCGGTGCACACCTTCCGAGGTCGCCAGCCAGATCTGGCCGCTGCCGTCCTGTACCACGGCCGGCACCGAGTTCTGCGGCAGGCCGTTGCGGCTGTCCAGATGACGGAAACTCACTGTCTCGACGGCAAGCGTCGCGGCAGACCAGAGGGCGCCGAGCAGCAGGACACAGCGCAGAAGCGGGGAGAACGTCAGCATGGGCCGATCCTAGCCCTGTCATTCCGGCAAAGACATCAAAAATGCACAGCGCAAGCGGCCGGTCGCCGGGGGCATTTGCAAGGTGATGTTTTGCAGACGGGAAAATCCGTTCGCGACGCGCATGTCAGCGCGCGGCAGGCGGGAGGCCGGAAGAATATTTATCCGCAAACCGCTGTCCGTGCGCCGTTCATGCCGGCGACCGGCTCAGGGGGAACGGAAAGGCTTTGTGTCCGTGATTCGGCAGCACGGGCTCTGCGGGCATTGCCATTCACACGCCGGATTTCTCCGGTCACTGAGGCCGCCCTCGCGCGGCCGCCGCTCACCACAGCGACCGCTGCCAAACAAATTTCGCAGCGTGGTCGAGGCTCGTGCCGCGCCGGTTCCAGCAGATCCGGCCTGAACTGTTAGACTTGCCGGCATGTCCGGCGCGCGGCCCTCACGGCGTGCCGGCCCGCATAAGGAAAACCGCCCTTGATCGACATGCAAGAAGTCGTGCGCCATGCCGGGCGCCTGTACAGCCTGCCCGACATCTGCCTGCGCCTGCAGGAGCTGATCGCCCGGCAGGCCAGCGTGTTCGAGATTGCCGATCTGGTCGCCCTCGATCCGGCGCTGACCGCGCGCCTGCTGCGCCTCGCCAACTCCTCGTTCTATGCCTTCCCGTCGCCGGTCGATACCGTGTCGCGAGCCGTGCGCCTGATCGGCACCAACGAGCTGTACAACCTGGCGCTGGCCACCTCGGCGGTGTCGGCCTTTGCCAAAATCCCGCGCCACCTGCTCGACATGGACGCCTTCTGGGACCTGTCCGTGCAGGCCGGCCTGATCGCCCGCCAGCTCGGCAAGCGCTGCGGTTTCCGTCAGGGCGAGCGCCTGTTCACCGCCGGCCTGCTGCACCAGATCGGCCTGCTGGCCATCATCGAACAGCATCCCGATGACGTCTCCGCCGTGCTGAAAGCCAGCGAAGGCCGGCTGCGCCCGGATCTGGAGCAGCAGCAATTCGGCTTCACGCTCGCCACCTGCGGCGCCGAACTGATGAAACTCTGGCGCCTGCCGCCGGCGCTGACCGAAGTGGTCCGCCACCAGCACGACCCCGAAGCCGCCGGCGAAGAACTGGCCGCAGCCATGCTGATCCACATCGGCGCCCGCGCTGCCGGTCACCTGCACGCCGGCTTCAGCCCGGAACTGCCCTCCGACTTCCTCGCCGACATCGACGAGCTGCGCCTGCAGGCCGTCCAGGCCGACCGCGCCGCCCTGCAACAGGCGATGACCGAGATCCAGTCCCAGGCCCTGCAGGTGCTGAACATCATCGCCCCCGGCGCGTCCGTGGTGGTCTGAGGCGGGCGCAGGCGTCAGGCCTGCACGTGTCCGGCCCGCACGCCGCCAACCGTCACCCTGCCCATCCCCGTTCGTCCTGGGCAGCCGGCAAGCGCCGGCGTGTCGAAGGATGACGGGCGCGCCGGCGTCCGGCCTGCACGCCGCCGACCATCGCCCTGCCCATCCCCGTTCGTCCTGAGCAGCCGGCAGGCGCCGGCGTGTCTAAGGATGATGGGCGCGCCGGCGTCCGGCCCACACGTCGCCGACCATCGCCCTGCCCATCCCCGTTCGTCCTGAGCAGCCGGCAGGTGCCGGCGTGTCGAAGGATGATGGGCGCGCCGGCGTCCGGCCTGCACGCCACCGACCGTCGCCCTGCCCATCCCCGTTCGTCCTGGGCAGTCGGCAAGCGCCGGCGTGTCGAAGGATGACGGGCGCGCCGGCCGTGGACAGCGCATCGGCCCGCTACCGCGCAGCCAAACGCCCACACAGCCAGACAACAACGCCTCCGCTCCCGATATGAACATTCGCCACCGCACTTGAGCGCGACGGCCATCACCGCTACGGTGACCGGCCTCCCGCCTGGCCGATGCGCGGCCGGGCCCTAACCGGGTCACCGCCATGCAACTGTTCTACTCGCACGCCTCCCCCTATGCCCGCACCTGCCGCGCCGTGCTGCGCGAAAGCGGTCTGGCCGCCCGTGTCCGTGAGCAGATGGTGGACCCGCTGAGCAACCCGCAGGACCTCATCAGCAGCAACCCGCTGGGCAAAATCCCGGCTCTGGTGCTCGACGACGGCGAAACGCTCTACGACTCGCAGGTGATCAACGAATACTTCATCAGCATTGGCAGCGGCCCCGATCTGTGGACGCCGATCCGCCAGAACTGGGCGGCGCGCCGGGCGCTGGCCCTGTCGCAAGGTCTGCTCGACGTCGCCGTCGGCCTGCGCATCGAAAAAACCAAACCCGACGCCCAGCAGTCGGCGTTCTGGATGGACCGCCAGCGCGCCGCGCTGCGCCGTGGCCTCGATCAGGTGCAGGCCGAGCGGCCGCGCATGCCGCTGATCGACACCCTGCTTGGCCTGCACCTGTGCTGCATGCTCGGCTATCTCGATTTCCGCCACGACGAGCTGAACTGGCAGGCCAGCCACCCGGCCCTCGCCGAGTGGTACCTGCCGCAGCTGGTCCGCCTCAGCTTGGCCGAAACCCAGCCGCGCTGAGCCTTCACCGCGCGGAAACCGCGCTCGCCATCCCTCCCGGTGGCGATGCTGTCGCCGGCTTCACACGCTGGCAGACCGCCGCTAGAATGCGCGCCTCGTCCGGGGATATAGCTCAGTTGGTAGAGCGCGTCGTTCGCAATGACGAGGTCAGGGGTTCGACTCCCCTTATCTCCACCAGACACCCAGCAAAAAGGCCGCTCAGTGAGCGGCCTTTTTGTTTGCGCGCGATTTGCCCTGTGCCGGTTGTGCCTCCAGAACGTCGGCAACGACGGCAAGCTCAGTGCGCGCCCCAGGCTGGCGGTGGCAGGTCGACGGGGTTTTGCAGGTCGAATTCGGCGCGGAAGCGGCGGCCGGTGCTGGCGCGGGTGAGCATGTAGCTGAACTGTGTCGTGTCGATGCCGACGGTCCAGATGTTGTCTTTTGCTGCCGGGATCAGTGCGGCGGTGAGGGCGTCGGCGTGGAAGCGTTGCGCGCTGGCGCTGCCGGCGTCGGCCGTGTCGCCGCCGTACTGGGTGATGCGATCTTCGCTGCCGTCTTCGTGGCGGTGGTCGTGTTTCAGGCGCAGGCCGCTGGCGGTGCGGGTCAGTACCCAGGTGCGCGAGCGGTTGTTGCCGACGTGGAAGGGGATGCGGATGGCGTCGGCGCTGCAGTCGCGTATGTGCATCACCAGCGTCTGGGTGGCGAGTTCGGCATCGGCGGGTTGCGGATCGACCAGCCGGCCGCGATAGGCCTTGCCGCAGTGCTGTTGCAGCGCCGCCCAGAACGCCGTCTGCGGGTCAGCCGCCGGACCGGAAGCGGATGCGGCGCTGGCGACGGCGGACAGCAGGACGGACAGGACAGTCGGCAAGACAGGCAGGCGCATGGTGCGGGCTCGTTGGGCGGGAGAGGCGGCGAGCATAGCGGCTGGGGAGGTTGGCCGGCGACAGGCGGCGGGAACCGGGGCGGATGCGTGTGGGCGCGGCGCGTGCGCCCGAATGGCGCGCAGGCTGGCGACAAACGGCGGCGAAGGATGGGCAATCATGGACAACGAACCTCCCCGGCATGCACCCGGGACGGTGGCGCGGACCGGGCGCGCATCCGGCCAGGCGGCCGGCCGGACGCGGCCCACGCCAGCCCTCGCTGGCGAACCGGCTGCCGGCGGCGCAGCGGACGGGCTGGCCTTGCACCGGGGTTTGCCCTGCCTGTCCCGGCGCAGGCAGCGGCGGTCGCAAAGCCTGTCGCGGCTGTCGCAATGCCTGAAATGGCTATCGCAATGCCTGCCGCGTCTGCCGAAAAAGCCGCCGAAAAACCTGCCGGAAAGCCCGCCGCAAAACCTGCTGCGCAGGTTCCCGAGTGCGTCAGGCCTGTTCCGCATCCTGTTCTGCCGGCTCCGGAATCTGCTGACCCTGCCCTGGCGCGGGCTGCGCTATCTGTTCCACGACACGCCGCTCGGTCGTCTGCTGGGCCTGACCCTGGTTACCGGTACGCTGCTGGTGGCGCTGGCTTTGCTGCTGCAGGCCTGGCCGGTGGCCGGTTTCTGGCCGTGGGCGGTGATGGGGCTGGCGCTGTCCGGCTGGCTGTTGCGGCATCCGCTGGTGTTGCTGGCGTGGTGGGTCAGCGGTGGTCGGTGAGCAGCTGAACCGGTCGCTTGCTGGCGAACATGCGGGTCGTGCCGAACGGCAAGGGGCTGGTTCTTTGCAGCGCGCCGAACGAGGCGGCCCGGCCGGGCTGATGAGGGCTGACGCGGGCCGACGTGCATCAGGAGCCTAGCCACTTGCACCGGAGCCGGACACAGCCCCTTGCGGGCTTGGGCCGCAACGAATGCCGGGGCGCCGACCTGTGGCGGCTGCCGACCGGCGCGCAATGCCCCGGCAGCGTTCACTGCTGTTCCCGCCCCGGTTGGTGCCGGGCCGGGAACAGCGAAGCGGCGCGGGACGCCGGGCTGATTGCCGACGCCGGTTCAGCGCGCCGGCCAGAACCAGGCGTAGCCGTCCCAGTCCTGCTCGCCGCCCGTGCTGCTGGCGCCGCTGGCCCCGACGGCGACCACGCCGCCGCAGGCATCGACGACCAGCCGGTTCGGCCATTCGTAGTCCGGGCTGCCCCACTGGCGGGCGTCGAGCAGGGCGCCGTTGCGGTCCAGTTTCAGCACGAAGGCATCCTGTCCGCCGGCGTTGCGGGCGCCGGGCGCCATCACGCCGCCGGTGGAGCCGTGCAGGTAGAGGCGACCGTCGGCGCCGATTTTCATGTCGGACAGGAACTCGTCGCTGGCCGTGCCATGCAGTTTCGCCCAGCGCAGATCGCCGCTGCCGGCATCGACTTCGGCAATGAACACGTCGTTGTGGCCGTTGGAGCGGACGCCGGCGAAGTCGCCGTTGACGGTGCCGGCGATCAGCAGGCCGCCGTCGCCGGCCTGGGCGACGGCGACGATGCGGTCGCGGGCATCGCTGCTGTACTGCTTGCGGAAGCGGTGCTGGCCGTCGGCGGACAGCTTGTCGAGCAGCATGCCGGGGCCGGTGGCACCCTGACGGCTGCTGCCGGCATAGACGGCATCGACGTCGGGCGCGCGGCTGCCGGTGGTCAGCGTCAGGCCGTAGTCGAGGCCGGGAGTGTCGTATTCAAAGGCGAACATGCTGTCCAGCCGTTCGCCTGCCGTGCCGGCGCCGACCCGCTGCCAGCGGCGCACCCAGGGATCGATCAGGCGCTGGTCCTCCGGCAGGGCGCGGGTGTCGATGTCGGTACCGACGGCGAGCAGCCGGCCGGCGCTGTCCAGCCTTAGCTGACGCAGCTCCTGCCGCAGGCTGTTGCCGAACTGCAGGCGCTTCCAGCCGGTCTGGGCATCGGCGCCGGCCGGCAGCCAGGCGATCAGGCCGTCGTACTGGCCGCGATTGCCGGCGGCGAAATCGCCCCGGGTGTGGCCGCCGACATAGACGGTGCCGTCGGCGGCGATGGCCAGCGCGGTCAGGGCGTCGTCGGCCGGCGTCGACAGCGGCGTCTGGACATGGGCGAGCAGGTTGCCGGCCGGCCCGCGTTTTTGCAGCAGCGCGTCGCGGCCGGTCTGGGCGGGCGTCGGGCTGACTTCACCGGCCAGCCAGACATTGGCCTGACGGTCGATGACGACGTCATGCCACTCGTCCCAGCCCTGCAGGCCGCCGGTCAGCAGCACCTGTTCGCCGGCGGCCAGACAGGCCTGTGCCGGCGGGGGCGGCGTGTCGGCCTGACCGCCGCTGCCGCCGCCACAGGCCATCAGCACGCTGCCGAGCACACTGCCGGCGCTCAACTGCAGCCAGCGGCGGGCGATGCCGGAGGTGCGGGCGTCGGGTCCGGTGGCGCCGGACGGCGGGCAGGCGGCCAAACTGGCCGGGCCGCTGCGGAGCGGAACAAAACTGCTTTCGGACGCAAGACAGGTTTCGGAAACAAACTTGGTTTCAGAAACAAAACGGGTTTCGGAATTCATGACACAAGGGCTCGTTTCGGGAGGGCCGATCGGGCAGCGCGCACGATGCGGGCTGCGGAATGCCGGGCGCGCTCCGGCGCGACGGAGGCGGACCGGTCGCAAGCCGGTCTGGGCGGTGTCCGGTTGGACAGGTGACGGCCGCCGGGCGTACTTGCTCAAGCCGCCCGGCACACCTGTCCGGCCTGATCCCTCAATCCGGCCCCGGACACCGGCTGCGCAGCTTTCACCGCGCCGGCGCCGCCGGCCAGAGGCGGGAGCGCGATTGGAGACAATGCGGAGCAGATTTGGACAGTTCCGCGGCCGATGGCCCGGTGCGTGCGGGCCGGCGCAACAATCGGGTGGCTGCCGGCGCCTGCACCGGGCAGGCTGTGACCCTGACCGGCCGCGCCCCGGCGCTGCTTTCACGACGCCCTCCGCCGGCGCGCGATGGCGCGCCGGCACGACCGGGCTGATTGCTGACCTGCACGAGAACTTCCGCCATGGCCACGTCCCTGCCGACTCCGCCCGCCGCCTTGCACGCGGATTCAGAACAGGCTTCGCACCCGGACAGCCACCACTACGCGCTGATCGCCGAAGCCATCCGCTACCTGCGCCGGCACGCCCGCGAGCAGCCGGAGCTGGACAGGCTGGCGGCGCATATCGGCCTGTCGCCGCACCACCTGCAACGGGTGTTCAGCGACTGGGTCGGCATCTCGCCAAAGCGCTTCCTGCAATACCTGACCAAGGACTACGCCCGCGCCCGGCTGCGCGAGGCCGACGACGTGCTCAGCGCCACGCTGTCGGCCGGCCTGTCCAGCCCCGGCCGGCTGCACGACCTGATGGTCGCCTGCGAAGCCATGACGCCCGGCGATGTCCGTGCCGGCGGTCGCGGCCTGCTGATCCGTTACGGCGTGGCGCTGTCGCCGTTCGGATTGATGCAGGTCGCCGTCACCGCGCGCGGCATTTGCGACGCACGCTTCGTCGAGGCGCGTTCCTGTGAGCCGACGGCGCTGGCCGAGGCCGAACAGGCGCTGCAATCTGAATGGCCGCAGGCGCAATGGCAGCGCGACGACGGCGTCGCCGCCGACACCGTGGGCCGGCTGTTCGCCGGTGCGGGCGCCGACCGGGAAGCTGCCGGCTCTCTGTCCGGCGGCGCCGGACAGCGGCAAGCGCTGCACCTGTTCCTGCGCGGTACCAATTTCCAGATCAAGGTCTGGGAAGCACTGCTGCGCATTCCCGAAGGCGAGCTGCGCAGCTACGGCCAGCTGGCGCGCGAGATCGGCGCGCCCGGCGCCGCCCGCGCCGTCGGCTCGGCCGTTGGCGCCAACCGGCTGGCGGCGCTGATCCCCTGCCACCGGGTGATCCGCGAAAGCGGCGACACCGGCGACTACCGCTGGGGCGCCGAGCGCAAGGCCGCGCTGCTCGGCTGGGAAGCCAGCCATCGTCAGGGGGGGGTTGAGGTCTGAATCCGGAATCCGGCGATTTGCCGGCCACGCAGCCGCTTACCCGCCGGTGGGGGCGCCGGTCGCCGGGAGGGCTGTCATCGGGAGCGGCGGGGATCTGTGGCACACTGTGCCGCCGGCGGCGATGCGCCACCCGCCCGGACGCGCCCCGTGCCGTCCGCCGTGCGCGCCACAACACACGAAAATGGAAATTGCCTTACTTCTGCTGCTAGTCCTGATCAATGGCGTGTTCGCCATGTCCGAAATTGCGCTGGTCACCGCCCGTCGCGCGCGTCTGCAGAAACGCGTCGATGAAGACGGTGACACGCTCGCCGCCGAAGCCCTGCGCCTCGGCGAAGATCCGACCCAGTTCCTGTCCACCATCCAGATCGGCATCACCTCCATCGGCATCCTCAACGGCATCGTCGGCGAAGCCGTGCTCGCCGAACCGCTCGGCCTGTGGCTGCAAACCCGCGGCATGGAGGCGGAAACGGCCAGCATTGCCTCGACCGCGCTGATCGTTGTGATCATCACCTACGTGTCGATAGTGCTCGGCGAACTGGTGCCGAAACGCATCGGCCAGATGAGC
Source organism: Permianibacter sp. (assembly GCA_041913605.1). Taxonomy (GTDB): domain Bacteria; phylum Pseudomonadota; class Gammaproteobacteria; order Enterobacterales; family Permianibacteraceae; genus Permianibacter. The sequence goes on along the minus strand of JAYSEY010000001.1, from coordinate 168,187 downwards.
CCGGAAAGCATTGCCCGTCTGGTGGCGCGCCCGATGCACTGGCTGGCGATTGGCACACGGCCGTTCGTCAAGCTGCTCACTGTCTCGACCAAACTGATGCTGCGCCTGCTCGGTTTGCGTGCGGACAACCAGCCGCAAGTGACCGAAGAAGAAATTCACGCCATGCTCGCAGAAGGTTCCGATGCCGGCATCATCGAACAGCACGAACACGAAATGGTGCGCAACGTGTTCCGTCTCGACGATCGCCTGATCGCCTCGCTGATGGTGCCGCGCTCGGACATCATTTACATCGACGTCGAGGAAGACAACGACCTCAACCTGAAACGCGTCAGCGAAAGTCATCACTCGCGTTTTCCGGTGTGCCGTGGCGGCATGAACGACGTGCTCGGCATCACCAATGCCAAACAAATTCTCGCCCAGACCCTGCGCGGCGAACGGCCGGATTTTCTCGACGGCCTGCAACCGGTGGTCTATGTGCCGGAGTCGCTCACCGGCATGGAGTTGCTGGACAATTTCCGCAAATCAGGTGTGCATCTGGCGCTGGTGGTCGACGAATACGGCGAGATCCAGGGCATGGTCACGCTGCAGGATGTGCTGGAAGCGATCACCGGTGAATTCCAGCCGCAACACGCCGAAGATGCCTGGGCCGTACAGCGCGAAGACGGTTCGTGGCTGATCGACGGCATCATCCCGGTGCCGGAACTGAAAGACCGTCTCGATCTGATCCGCGTGCCGGAAGAAGAGCGCGGCCGCTACAACACCCTGTCCGGCATGCTGATGCTGATGCTCGGCCGCATACCGCGCACCGGCGATCACGTCGAGTGGGAAGGCTGGCGCTTTGAAATCGTCGACATGGACGGCAACCGCATCGACAAGGTGCTGGCCTCGGTGATGCCGGATCGCGAAGCCTGATCGCAAATCTGATCGAAAAGTCTGATCGGAAAGTCTTACCGGAAAGTCTGACCCGACCGTTTGAGCGCCATCTGGTCAGATGGCGCAAGCCGCAGGGCGTGAATCTGTGCAAGAGCCATCACGCAACACGTCACCAGCCGGCGCGCCGTTCTGTCCTTCGACAGGCTCAGGACGAACGGAAGTACGGTTGGCGGAAACGTGACAAGCGTTGATTGTCCTGATGCTTCATCGTCCAAACCGGAAAGGCCAAGCATGTGGGGCCAAAATCAATTCTCTCCACAGACAGTTTCCTGCTTGCGCACCGTGATGGTGTGTTCTGTCCAATATTCCGAACAACGCCCGATTTCCGTTCGTCCTGAGCCTGTCGAAGGATGAATCGGCGAGCCGCCAGTTTTCAAAACACTGGCCAATTTCCCGCTTGGGCGCAGTGAGGTGAGGGCGGCCCTGATCACGGGCAATGCCCCTTTCCCATTCGTCCTGAGCCTGTCGAAGGATGAAATAGCGGGTCGCAAATTTTCAAAACACTGGCCAATTTCACGCTTGGGTGCAGTGAGGTGAGGGCGGCCTTGATCACGGGCAATGACCCTTTCCCGTTCGTCCTGAGCCTGTCGAAGGATGAATCGGCGAACGTCAGACCGCCGAAACACCGGCAACAAAAAAGGCCACTGCGTTTGAACAGTGGCCTTTTCAATTTCAGAGCAAGTTTTCCGCCGTCAGCGTGAACTATTTTTTCACCCAGGCCCCGGCATCGTTCTGTACATAGTTGCCGGCTTCTGTGCGCTCGGCGGCTTCCTTGGCAAATACTTTGGCCGCTTCCTCCAGCGGTGCACCGGTTTTGGCGGCGATTTGCTGGAAGTGGGCGCGACGCTGTTTGTTCACTTCCTCGACCAGCGCCTTGACGTCGGCCGGTGCATTGCCGCTGACCAGACCGAGATAACCGTCGCGCTGTTCGCCGACCAGTCCCTGGGCCTTGACGGTTTTCAGATCGGCGGCGTGGGCGACCGTGCCGAGCAGGCTGATGGCCAGCAGCAGGCCGATCAGGAAATTGCGCATGATGTGCGTCCTCCGGGTGGCAAGAACAAAGCGCGCGATGCGTGGCGATGTGCGGATCATGATCGGCTGAACCTCAGAACAGTCCCTTGTTTTCGTCGAACAGTTTCTCGACTTCCTTTTCCACCTTGACCAGGATCTCGTGCTTGATGTTCACGTTCATGTTGATCTCGATGGGCTTGTCCGGTGCCTCGATGCGCACCGTCGGCGTACAGGCCATCAGCAGGGCGGCGCTGCCCGGCAACAGGATGGAAAGCAGGGGGCGCTCGCGCATGATGCATCCTCGCAGGTGAAAACCTTGCCCTGATGCGTGCAAGGTGTGGAACCGAGTGTAGGCGAGCTGGCTGAAAGAAGCATGAACGGCGTTCCGCCTTTTCACGGCCGCTTCAGCGCCGCGCCGGATTTTCCGTTGCCGGTGTCGCCGGTGCGTGCAGATCGGTGTCGCGCAGCTGGTCGAGCACGTGCTGGTTGAAATCACCCGAGAGCAGCGCGGCGCGGAACAGGCCCGGCAACTGGCCGTTCAGATTCAGCCGGAATGAAATCGGAAAGCCGTTATACAGATCAGGATTGCGGCCTTTCAGTTTCAGACCGATGAGGTAACGGCCATCGGCCTGATACTGCACGTCGGCGACCAGCTCGTCATAGTGAAAATTGCGCAGGGCCTGCAGGCCGATGTTGTCGGCCATCGGCAGTTGTGCCGGGTTGTAGCGCAGCAGTCCCGGCTGTGTGCTCTGCAACACACCGTCACGCACGCCGATGCCGGCAGCGTCGTGCACCACCGGCAGCACGCCATCGAGCCGGCCGTCGCCGCTCAATCCGTCGACCGCGACCAGCGCCAGGATCTGCGCCAGATCCAGTTGCAGTACGCCCAGATGCAGCAGCCGCTCCGGTGCCCGCAAATCGAGCGTGCTGGCCGGGATGCGCAACTGGCCGTCAAACAGATCCAGTGCGCTGTTGCCGATGTGCAGCGTGTCGCCATCCAGTTGCAGATCGCCATGCAGTTTGCGGGCAGAAAAACCGGCGGCGAAAACCATCTCGGCCAGATCCAGTTGTGCCTGCAGTTGCAGCGGATTGGCTGCGTCGCCGCCGCTGCGCAGTTCCGCCTGCCAGTTCAGTCCGGTGGCGCGTGCCGCTTCCAGTTGCAGTGCGCCGTCACGCAAACGATGGTCTGCCTGCAGGCGCACGGGCTGCCCCGGCTGCCACTGTGCGTGCAGCGTGCCGGTCAGTTGGCCGCCGCTGACATCCAGTGCCTGCAGCGCGCGTGGTCGCGGTGTCAGCGCCAACCACCATTCCTGTGCCGCGGCATCGAGCGCAATGTCGGCCTGACCGTGACCCGTGCCAAGATGATGACGGGCGCGGAACGGAAACAATGTGCGACCAGCGGCCTGCACTTTGCCGTCGGCGACCAGCTGGCGTTTGTGCAGCTGAAACTGCGCTGCGATTTCCGGTTGCGGCCATTGTTCAAAACCTTTCAGTCGCAGCGGCGACAGTTGCAAGCGCGCACTCAGGTCGGCGTCAGCGGGAGATATCGCTGCGATGGCAACCGGCGCTGCAGCAAGCTGCGCACGCCCATCCAGCGTCAACGACGCGCTGCGCAGATCATGTTCACCCGTGATCACTGACCAATCGTGCAATGCCAGTTGCCAGTCGAGTTGTTGCAGCGAACCGGCCGCCGTGAGTTGCAGGGTCTTGCTGGCCAGCGTGCCGTAAGTGCCATGACGGATCTGCAGCGTGCCGCTGTCGGCGGAGACCTGCGCGTGTTGCAACTGCCACTCGCCGGCCTGCTCGCGCAGCTGTATCTGCGTGCGCAGCGCGGCGTCCAGCGCCGCCAGCGTCCAGCGGTCCGCCGCTTTGCCGACGGCCGGATACAGCATCCTGCCGCTGCTGAAACGCAGCGCATCAGTCGTGGCCAATTGCCAGTCCTGCCCCTGATTGCGCACCCGCAAGGTGCCGCGCAGCGTTGGCGTGTGCAGCGCACTGCCGGCGATCTGCAATGGCGCGGCGCCCTGTGCCAGAACATGCAATTGCGCTTCGCGTGATTGCGGCGCCAGCAAATCACCTTGCTGCGTGTAGCCCAGCACCTGCAACTGCAGATCACCATACGCGGCGTCGCGCAGCGCCAGATGCAGCGCGCCTTCACTGCGCAGCGTTGCCTGCGCATCACGGCCGTCGCGCTGGATGCGGAAATATCCGGCCTCGGTCTGCGTCAGCGGGTTTGCCTGTGACGGTTCACCTGCGGACGTGTCAGTCCCCGCTGCCAAACCGGCGAGCAGTCGCTGTTTGCCTTCGCGGTCCTGCACACGCAATTGCAGGGCATCGATCTGCAGTGATTGTTCGGTATCGGTGTCGGAAACTTGCAGTGCCAGATCCAGACCGGCCTGCCAGCTGCCGGCGTCGATCTTCAGGCCGCTGATCTGCAACTGGCTGTCGAGCTGCTGCGGCACATCGACCTCGGCACTAAACGCTGCGGAGAATTTCAGCTTCAGCGTATCGAGTGTCGTAACCAGCGAGTCGCTTTGCCAGGCCTGCAACGCTGGTTGTGCTGCCAGCTGCTTTTGAATCTGTTCTTTCAGTTGCGCATTCAGCCAGTCCTGTACACGCGCATCGCGCAGCAGCCCGGGCAATACGGTGATTTCGCCGTGCAGCGCGTTGTGTGCGCCGGCAAACGTGGCATCGAGATTCAGCGTTGCAAGCGCGTCGGCGCCGCGCTGCAAGCGGGCCTGCAAAATCGCCGGTGCGCGCAGCTCAGCATTCAGGCTGTGTGAGTGATCTGTCAGCGACAGATAAAAGTGTTCAGGCTGGCGCAAATCAATTTGCGCACGGCCCTGCCAGTCGACAGTGGCAGCCGGATGCTGCACCTGCAGATCCAGTGTCTGGATTGCCAGCTGATCCAGCGGCAGTTGTGGCCATTGCCATTGCGGCCACTGGCTGGTGCTGTCGTCGGGTGTGAGCTGCGCGTCTATGCGCAGTGTGGCGATGTCGATGCGGCTGACGCGTTGCTGCGCAAACTGCAATGCAAGTTGCAGATGTTCAATGGTGATGTCGGCGCGGCCGCTGGCCGACTGGCACTGCAGATCGAGGCGCTGCAATTGCCAGTGCTGCCAGCCGCGCTGCAGGCCGGAAACGCTGCGCAGTTCGCAGCCCAGCGGCGCCAGTTGCGCGCGCAACTGCCAGGCCAGCAACTGCGGTGCCGCCAGCCAGATCAGCAGCGGCAACACGGCGATCACGGCCAGCACCAGCATCAGCAGCGAGAGCAAACGGCGTTTGCGCGTCATGGACCATCCTTCAGTCCGGCAGGGGCGTTCTGCCTGCGGCAAATCATTCCGTACTTGCCACCGGCCTGCAAACAGAATTGCGTGACGCCGCTGCTGTTACGCGTCGCGCGGTGCATGGCGCCGAAGCAGCGAGCGGGAATCCCTCCTCTCTGCATCGGCACTTCGGGGAGGGGGGGGCTGCAGAAGAAACGTGCGCACAAAAAAGGGCGGATGAATGTCCGCCCTTTTTGCTAGCGCTTCGACGACTCAGCTTTCGCGAGCGATGGCGCGCCAGCCGATGTCCTTGCGGCAGAACATGCCGTTCCAGCTGACCTTGCTGGCCAGTTCATAGGCGCGTTGTTGCGCTTCCTGAACGCTGTATCCGAGTGCGGTAGCGCACAGCACGCGACCACCGGCGGTGACCACAGCGCCGTCTTGTTCCGCCGTGCCGGCATGAAAAAGTTTGGCGTCGGCGAGCTGGGCATCGAGGCCGTGAATGACATCGCCCTTGCGCGGATCGTCGGGATAATTGGCCGCAGCCAGCACGACACCGACCGCGACACGGCTGTCCCAATCGGCGCTGACCGTGTTCAGCTGGCCGTTCGCGCCGGCTTCGCACAGCGTCACCAGATCCGATTGCAGGCGCATCATGATCGGCTGGGTTTCCGGATCACCGAAACGGCAGTTGAACTCGATGACTTTTGCGTCGCCGTGCTCGTTGATCATCAGGCCGGCATACAGGAATCCGACATAAGGATGGCCGTCGCGGTTCATGCCGCCGATGGTCGGACGGATGATCTCGCGCATGACGCGATCATGCACGTCGCGGGTGACGACCGGTGCTGGCGAATACGCACCCATGCCACCGGTGTTCGGGCCCTTGTCGCCGTCGTCGCGGCGTTTGTGATCCTGCGACGTCGCCATCGGGATGACGTTGTGACCATCGACCATGACGATGAAACTGGCTTCTTCGCCGCCGAGAAATTCCTCGATGACCACGCGCGATCCGGCCGATCCGAATTTGTTGCCGCTGAGCATGTCGTCAATTGCCGCGAATGCTTCGTGCTGGGTCATGGCGACGATCACGCCCTTGCCGGCCGCGAGGCCATCGGCCTTGATGACGATGGGGGCACCGTTGGCTTCGACATAGGCTTTCGCTTTCGCGATATCGGTGAAGGTTTCGTAGCGCGCCGTCGGAATGCCGTGGCGCTTGAGAAAGTCTTTCGCGAAGGCTTTCGAGCTTTCCAGCTGGGCGGCGAACTTGTGCGGACCAAAAATCAGTTTTCCGGCCGCGCGGAACGCATCAACCACACCGGCCGCGAGCGGCGCTTCCGGTCCGACGATGGTCAGATCAATATTTTCGTTTTGCGCAAAGGCCAGCAGCTTTTCCACATCGGTGGCGCCAATCGCGATATTGCGCACTTTCGCTTCGCGCGCTGTACCGGGATTGCCGGGCGCGACAAACACCTGCTTGACGCGCGGACTTTGCGCCGCTTTCCAGGCCAGCGCGTGCTCGCGGCCACCGGAACCGATGACGAGGACTTTCATGTCGGACATGTCTGCTCCTGGAAATTGCTGTGTACTGCGGAAAAGGCTGTGACTGGCGGCGTTCGGCGTGATGCGATTATCCGTGTCCGGCCGGTAACTCTGAACCACCCCCAACCCCGCCCGGCCAGTCGCTGAGTGACTGGCGCTGCGCCGGTGAACGACGCACGGGCGTCGTTCTTGTTTCCGGCTCGCCCTGGAAAAGGAGGGGGAATCTGCGTTTTCCCGCCTCGCTGAACCGGGGCGATCCAGGGTGTTTCGAACACCGGTTCTCCCTCCTTTTCAGGGAGGGAGGCAGAGGGTGGTTCAACGAATTACGCGATCACGTGATGTTAAAAAACTCAGTGCCGGAAATGGCGCATGCCGGTGAACACCATGGCCAGACCGTGTTCGTCGGCGGCGGCGATCACTTCGGCGTCGCGCATCGAACCACCCGGCTGGATCACGCAGGCAATGCCGACTTTCGCGGCGTTGTCGATGCCGTCGCGGAACGGGAAAAATGCATCCGAGGCCATCACCGCGCCTTTGACTTCCAGACCGGCATGCTCGGCCTTGATGGCCGCGATGCGCGCCGAATTGACGCGCGACATCTGGCCGGCACCGATGCCGACAGTCTGGCGGTTTTTCGCATAGACGATGGCATTCGATTTGACGAACTTGGCGACTTTCCAGGCGAAGATCAAATCGTGCATTTCCGCTTCGGTCGGCACGCGTTTGGTGACCACTTTCAGATCGCTTTCGCTGATCATGCCGTTGTCACGATCCTGCACCAGCAGGCCGCCGTTGACGCGCTTGTAGTCGAGGCCGGCGGGACGCTGGCTGCTCCATTCACCGCAGGCGAGCAGACGCACGTTCTGTTTCGCGGCGACCACGGCGCGCGCCGCGTCCGACACGCTCGGCGCGATGATGACTTCGACAAACTGGCGTTCGACGATGGCTTTCGCGGTGTCGGCATCGAGCTCGCGGTTGAAGGCGATGATGCCGCCGAACGCGCTTTCCGGATCGGTGGCGTAGGCCAGATCGTAGGCGGCCTTGATGCCGTCGAGCGAAACGGCAACACCGCAGGGATTGGCGTGCTTGACGATCACGCAGGCCGGTTTGACGAACGCCTTCACGGTTTCCAGCGCGGCGTCGGTGTCAGCGACATTGTTGTAGGACAGTTCTTTGCCCTGCAGCTGGATCGCCGTGGCCACGCTGGCTTCACCGGGCTGGCTCTCGACATAGAACGCAGCGTTCTGGTGCGGGTTCTCACCGTAACGCATGTCCTGCTTCTTGATGAAGCTGGTGTTGAAGGTGCGCGGGAAAGCGTCCGGCTGCGCGTGTTTGGCTTCCACATCGGCTGCGATGCGGGCGCCGAAATAATTGGCGATCATGCCGTCGTAAGCGGCAGTGTGTTCGAAGGCTTTCACCGCCAGATCAAAACGCAGCGCGTAATCGGTGCCGCCGGATTTCAGCGCGCTGATGATGCGGTCGTAATCGCCGGTGTTGACGACAATCACCGTGTCCTTGTGATTCTTGGCAGTCGAGCGAACCATGGTCGGGCCGCCGATGTCGATGTTTTCAATCGCGTCGTCCAGCGTGCAACCGGCTTTGGCGACGGTGGCGGCAAACGGATAGAGATTGACGCACACCAGATCGATGGGCTGGATGCCGTGCTCGGCCATCACTGCATCGTCGGTGCCGCGACGGCCGAGAATGCCGCCGTGCACTTTCGGATGCAGGGTTTTCACCCGGCCGTCCATCATTTCCGGAAAGCCGGTGTACTCCGACACTTCTTTCACGGCGATGCCGTTGTCTTTCAGCAGTTTGAATGTGCCGCCGGTGGACAGCAGTTCGACGCCGAGGCCGGCGAGTTCGCGGGCGAAATCAACGATGCCGGTTTTGTCGGAAACCGACAACAGGGCGCGGCGGACGGAACGAAGGGACGACGTTGCGGACATGATGGTGTGCGCTCAGGATTCAGGGAGTAGAGAGGCTTTCTGGTTTGCGCGCCGAATTCCGGTTCGCCGTTTCACCCTTCGACAGGCTCAGGGCGAACGGGACGGGGAATGTTGCGGATTCGTCATGCAAACCGGACGCGGGCAAGATGTGAAATTTTCGCCGCAGGTTTGCACGTGCGGCGAAACGGCGGATCACAGATCGTATTGCTTGAGTTTCTTGCGCAGCGTGCCGCGGTTCAGACCGAGCACCTGCGAGGCGCGGGTCTGGTTGCTGCGCACGTGCTTCATCACCACTTCGAGCAGTGGCGCTTCGACTTCGGCTAACACGATGTCGTAGAGATTGGAGGGCAGCTCGCCTTCGAGGTGGGCGAAATAGTTTTCCACGGCAATGGCCACATGTTCGCGCAGCGTAGTCGGCTGAACCGGGTTCATCACGGTGGTTTCGGAGATGCGTGTATCCACGACAGTCGTTTCCATCACTTCAGGCTGCCTGTACTGAGTAGTGCGAGAAAAAGCGATCCAGTGCCCGCAATTGCGCGTCAGCGTCTTCTATGGCGTTGAACACGTCACGGAAGTTGCCCGATGCCGGATGTTCGGAAGCGTGGGCTTCCAGATACCAGCCGACATGTTTGCGCGCGATGCGTGCACCCGGAATCGCACCGTAAAACTGGTGCAGTTGCCGGACATGATCCAGCAGCACCCCGGTCACTTCCGCCGTTTCAGGCGGCGGCAGTTCCCGGCCGGTGGCGAGAAAGTGCGCCACCTCACGAAAAATCCACGGATTGCCCTGCGCGGCCCGGCCGATCATCACGGCGTCGGCCGCGGTGGCCGCGAACACGGCCCGGGCTTTCTGCGGACTGTCGATGTCGCCATTGGCGATCACCGGAATCTTCAGCGCGGCCTTGATGGCCGCAATGTGTTCATAGCGCGCGTCGCCGGTGTAGCGCTGATCGCGGGTGCGACCGTGTATGGTCACTGCCGCAATGCCGGCCTGCTCGGCGATCTGCGCCAGCTCGAGCGCGTTCTCGCGATCCGGGCTGACGCCGAGGCGCATTTTCAGCGTCACCGGCACGTCCACCGCGTCCACCGTGGCGCGGATGATGGCGGCGGCTTGCGCCAGGTCGCCCATCAGCGCCGAACCGGCGTACTTGTTACATACCTTCTTGGCCGGACAGCCCATGTTGATGTCGATCACCTGGGCGCCGCGCGCGACATTGAAGCGCGCTGACTCGGCCATCCAGGCGGGATCGGCACCGGCGATCTGCACCACGCGCAAACCGGTTTCCCCGGCGTGATCCGCGCGTCGCTGCGTCTTCTCGGTGTTCATCAACTGCGGGTTGCAGGACATCATTTCCGACACCGCCAGCCCCGCACCCAGCCGCCGGCACAACTGGCGGAACGGGCGATCGGTGACGCCCGCCATGGGCGCAAGGATCAGCCGGTTCGGCAGCGTGTGCGAGCCAATCTGCATAAAAAGTGAGCGGGGGGAGGGCGGAAAGGGGGCGCATTATACGCCCCGGTTGCTGCGTTTTTAACCAGTTGACAGCGGCTGTTTTCGGGCTTTTTTACGCGCCGCCGGCTTGACTTTGTCGCCGGCGGCAGCGCTCAGGGGCTGGCCGGCAGGAAGGCAAATTCAAAGCCGGTGGCGGGCACCGCCGGCTCGACCACGGCAAAGCTGATGCGCACCGGCACATTGACCGGCATCTGCGCCGGCGCCTCGCTGGCGCGCAGGTATTCGCCCGGCTTGAAACGGCGCTGGGCGACGACCTTGCCGTCGATGTCGGAGAAGCGCAGCTCGATGTCCGGGAAGGGTTGGGCGAAATCGGCCTGGTTGACGATCAGCAGTTCGACATTGAGCTGATCGCCGGCACTGGCGTCCTTGAGCACACTGCGTTGCAGCAGGCCGATGCGGCTGACATCCCGGCGCGGCGGCAGCTCGCATTCGACATGGGTGCAGAGCCGCTCCACCCAGGGCGCAAAGTCCGGGTCATCGCGCAGCGCGGCGCGGCGCGGCCAGAGCAGTTGCAGCACCAGCACCGCCAGCAGCAGCAGCGCCAGCACGGTCAGCAACAGGCCGCGCCAGGGGAAGCGGCGCGGCGCGACAAAGTCGGCGGCATCCGGCTGGGGCCGGTCGAGTGCTTCCAGCCGCCAGTCGGGTTCCGGCGCCTGCAGGCCACTGACCGGACGTGCCGTGGCCATCACCACGCTGGCCGGGTGCACATGGGCGTCGCCGGCCACCGGATGGATGGCGTGATCGATGTGATCGTGCAGATCGCCAAAGCTGTGCGGCTCACTATCTTCTGCAGCACCAGCACCAGCACCAGCCGCGGCGGCGTCGGCCAGAGCCGGTGTGTCCGGTAACGCGGCGGCGGCGATGCCGGCTTCGGCTGCAAGCAGGCTGGCGTCGCTGTGGTCGAAGCGGTCATCGCCTGCTTCGCCGCTTGGTTCCGGCACGGTGTCCTGAGCATCCGTGTCGAGGGTAACGGACGTGAAGGGTTCGGCGTCGAAACGGGCGGATTCGGCTGTCCCGGCGTCGACGGGTTCTGCTTCGATTGCTTCCGGTTCAAATGAATAGGACTCGATTGAACCGAAGCCGCCCGGCTCGGGCTCGGCCACAGCAGGCGCCGTCACGCCGGATTCGATTGCGTCTGTTTCGAATGCGCCCGCTTCGTGCAGTGCCAGTTCCGGCTGATTCAGCTCGGACAGATCCGGCTCGGCGTGGAAAGCCGGTTCGGTCGGCAGGTCGGCGGCGGGGCCAAAACCGGGTTCGCTGCCGGCAGGCGTGATCTCGCCACCGGCGTGCTGACTGGCGGCCAGCGAGTCGGCGATCTCGCGCTCCAGTTGCAGGTCCAGATCGGTCAGCGGTTCGGCGCTGAAATCGCCGGCGATGAGCGCGTCGTCAGGCGTCACCGCTTCGCTCAGGGATGCGGACAGGACGTCGGACTGCGTTTCAGGCAGCGTCGCCGGTAATGACTCCGTGAAGGCTTCGTCGCCCCGGCCGTCCGCCATGGCGCCGGTGTGGGAATCGATGCCGGTTTCCGGTGCGTCGTCGTCCGGCTCCGCCCGGATATCGTTTTCACGGCTGGCTCCGATGCGTTCGGCGCTGGCGTCATCGGCCGTGGCAGGGGCGTCGCTCGCAGGGGTCGCCAGAGTTTCCGCTGCGCGGTCCTGGGGCGCGGGGGCCACTGCGGGTGCCGGATGCCGACCGGCCGGTTCGGCGAACAGGCTCCAGCCGCTGGCGATGTGCCGGCCGGTACTGCGCGGCAACTGCCAGAGCACCGGCGCGCCCGCTTGCCAGGGGCGGGGAGCAGACGTGACAGGTGTGGCTGCCGGACTGGCAGGGGGCTGATGGACCGGCGTCTGATCGGCTGGCGTTTGAGCGGCCGGTGTCTGATCGAACGGTGCCTGATCGACCGGCGCTTCGCTGTCGTCCTGCGTGCTGGTGGTGATTTCCGTCGCGGCGTCGGTTACCACAGCCGTTTCCGGCGTGGCACGGTTGTTCGTCGCCGTCCCGGTTTCAGCTGTGGCGTCGGTGTCGATCAGGTCGGCCGGGGCGTCAGGGCTGTGGACGTCGCCGGCGTGCGGCGCGTCGTTCTCTGCCTGCGGCCATGTGTTCGCTGGCGCTGACTGCTCGGCCGCTTCATCAGGGCCGTGCTCAGCAACAGCGTCGGCTTCGCCGGCGGGCTCGCTGTCTGCGATGACGCGATCCGCACGGGTATCGCCTTCCGCTTCATCCGCGGAGGCGGACAGGTCCGGCGCCGCAGCGGACGCCGTCGCCGTGCTGTCGGCCTGGGTGCCGGCCTGGGGGCCGGCGTCGGGCACCGGCAGGGCGTCGAGATCGACACCCAGATCGTCGAAGGTGTCGAGCACGCTGGCCGGCGGCGGAGGCGGCGGGCTGAGCGGTTGCGGGTCCGGCGTGCCGGCACCGAGGCCGCCTTGCAGCGGCGCGAAAATGTCGTCGACGGTCAGCGTCCAGTGCGCGTCGGCGGCCATGTCCGTGGCGTCAACGGAGCGGTCGCGAACAGAGTCGGTGTCCGGCTTGTCGCGGATATCACCAAACCTGTCCTGGCCATCTACGCCAGCACGTGCGCTGACAGGACTGGTGTCCGCTGCGACTGGATTGGCTGTGTCCGGGCTGGGTGCCCCGACATGCATCCCGGCCGCTTGCGGCTGTCCGGTCGGGTCATCGTTCGGTGCGGCGACGGCCGCAGCGGCGTCGGTTGCGGCGCTTGCCGGACGCAGGGCGTGGACATTGCCGGCCGGACGTTCGTCAGCAGCCGTGAGGCCGCTGGTGACGGACGCCAGATGGGCGCCTGCAGGCGAGGTCCCGGTTTGCGTGCCGGTCGGCGCGGACGCGCCGGACAGGCCGGCGGCCGGCGCCGGCCGGTTCAGTTCCGGGCTGCGTTTTTGTACCGGCCGGACGCGGTGGTTGACGGCGTCGAAGACCTGGAAGCAGGCGCCACAGCGCACCCGGCCGTTGGCGGCAGCCAGATGCTGCTCGCTGAGGCGGAATACGGTCTGGCAGTGAGGACAGCGGGTGTACAGCCCATCCATGTTGTTGTCGTTCGGTCGGCGGGGAGGCGGAAACGCGGGAGACCGGCCGGATCAGCGACGCACGCCGCTGATCCGCACCCAGTCCTCGCACTGGCTGACGGCGAGCTTATCAAACCACGGCGCGTAGCGTTCGCAGAGTTCCCCGGCCTGATGGGCGAGCAGGCCGGACAGCACCAGCTGGCCGCCGGCCGGCAGCCAGTTGGCGAATGCCGGCGCCAGCTGGCGCAGCGGTTCGGCGAGGATGTTGGCGACAATGACATCGCAGCGGAAATCGTCGGCCAGCGGCGGCAGGGCCAGCGTCAGTTGTTCGGCGCCAATGCCGTTGCGCTCGGCGTTTTCGCGGCTGGCGAGCAGCGCCTGCGGGTCGTTGTCGATGCCGGTCAGGTGGCCGGCGCCAAGCTTGCCGGCGGCGATGGCGAGAATGCCCGAGCCGCAGCCGTAGTCGAGCACCCGCTTGCCGGCCAGATCGGCGCTGTCCAGCCATTCCAGACAGAGGCGGGTGGTCGGGTGCGAGCCGGTGCCGAAGGCCAGGCCGGGATCGAGCAGCAGCGGCACTTCCGCCTCGGCCGGCACCGGTTGCCAGCTTGGGCAGACCCACAGCCGGCGGCCGAAGGGCATGGCCTGGAAGCGGTCCATCCAGGCGCGGACCCAGTCCTGATCCGGCACCGCCTGCCAGCGGGCATGGCCATCGGCCGGCCAGTGCTCGGTGGCCATCAGCAGCGCCAGTACGCCGTCGGTATCGGTTTCGCTATCGAACAGCGCGGTGAGCACGATCTGGTCCCAGAGCGGGGTTTCGCCGGGGCCGGGTTCGAGAATCGGCTGGTCCTCGGCATCGACCATGGTGATGGCCAGCGCACCGAGCTCCATCAGCAGCTCATCGAGGATTTCGGCTTCCGGTTTCGGCGCCTGGATTTTCAGTTCAACGAAGGCCATCACGGTTTTCTCATGACATTTTCCGGCGCGTATTAGAGCCGATCCCCGGCCCGGCTGCCTAATGCTGGCCGCTTGTTGGACGGGAAAGGCTTGCCGGACAAGGGCTTGGCGACGGCGGGATAAGCGTCGCGCTGGATCGATCCAGTACGAAAGGCTACAAAGCGATACCGAATCGTTGTTGAGACGTCCGCACGTCCTCGCAGATAGTCAGCCCCGGCCAGCCCGCCGCTGTGCATGGTGTCGATCAGGATGATTGCGCTCGGGAAAGCATCGGTGGCGGGTTGTCCGTTTGTGTGCAGCTCTCCATCCGCGAAAGCGGGTGTTCAAGCCCGTAAGGGGGGCGGTAGCCGATTGGCTATCGCCCTTTTTTCTTGTCGCGTTGGGTCGTAACGGTTGTGGTGGAGGTTTTTCAGATGGGCAGCTTCAGTCCGGGGCATTGGCTGATGGTGGTGCTGCTGCTGGCCGTCATGGCCCTGCTGCTGAAAACCCTGATTGGCGCCCTGCGCCGCAGCGATATCCGCCCGCCGGCACCGCCCCTGCCGCCGCTGGCCGAACGCCTGCACGAGCTCGACGGCCTGCGCGCCCGCGGCCTGATCAGCGAGCCCGAATACCGCCACCAGCGCGCCCGGATCATCACCCGTCTCTGAGCGGCGTCAGCCGCTGATCTGCGCTTGCGCCCGGCCCGCCGTTGCGTCGGGCCGCCCACATTTCACCCTTGCTCAGTCGCCATAGCGGAAACGGCGCAGATCCGGTGCGACCATGATTTGTTCGGTCAGCAGCCAGCTGCCGTCGGCCAGCGGCTGCGGCACTTCATCGCTGGCGATGCGCCCGGCCGGCAGCCGCAGCAGCACGTTTGCCGCGCGCGAGCCGCCGATCAAGGGCTGGGCAACCAGCTCAAGCTGCTCCGCCTGACGGAAGTAGTAGAGCGTGTCGTTGTCGACCAGCCAGCCATAGTCACTGTCCATTTCCCGGCTGCCGTCGAGGCGCGGGTCCGGGCCGTCATTGCCGGCCTGCAGGCGCCGGATGCCGCGACTGCCGCTGCTGCGGTAATAGACGCTGCCGTCGGCGCTGCTGCGCAGTTCGCGAATGTTTTCCGCGCGCAGCAGTTCGGCCTCGCCGCCGCTGAGACCGATGCGGTACAGGCTGGCGCGCCGGACATCGCCGGCGGTCATGAGCAGGCACTGGCCGGCGCAGCCCCAGGCGACGGCGCCGTGATAGGCAAACGGTGTCGGCAGCGCGCGCGGCAGCGGCAAGGCGGCTTCGCTGTCGTCGGCCACGTCGAGCAGATAAAGACGGTTGCCGACGCTGCCCGGCGTGACCGCCAGAAACGCCAGTTGCCGGCCGTCCGGCGACCAGACCGGCTGGCTGACGGCGGAACCGAGCCGGGTCAACTGCCGGCTGCCGCTGCCATCGGCCTGCGCCAGCCAGAGTTCGGCGGCGCCGCTGGCATCGCTGACATAGGCCAGCCGCTGGCGTGCGGGCGACCAGGCCGGTTGCCGGTAGGCATGCAGGCCCTGCAGCACCGCCACCGGCCCCTGCGCGGCGCGCTCGCCGGCGTGATAGCGGGCAATGGCGGTGCGCCACAGCGCCTGCTCGACATAGAGCGTGCGGCCGTCGGCGGCAAACGCCGGATGGCGCAGATCGTCGCGCACCAGCAGCGTGCTGCTGCCGTCGGGAATGTCATAGCGGCGCAGTTCGCCGCCGCCCGGGCGGCGGGCCGCGACCAGCAGTTGGCGACTGTCGGGATGCCAGCTGAAGCCGCGCAGATCCTGCGGCTCTTCGCTGATCCGGCGCTGGCTGCCGTCGTGCCGGTCCAGCAGATACAGGCGTTCGATGTCGGCACCGCCGCGCCGGCTCAGCGCCAGCCAGCGGCCATCGGGCGAAAACGCCGCGTCGCGGTCGCGTTCCGGCGCCTCGCAGGGCGCCAGACAGGGCACCGCAGTCGGTGTGGCTTCGGGCTGCTGCAGATCCAGCAACTGGATGCGCCGGCCGGCCGGGGCGGTATCCGGTCCGAGAAAGGCCAGCGTCCGGCCGTCGGCGCTCAGCGACGGCTGGCGCGACACCGCGCCTTCGCAGGCGGCCAGCGCCTGACGGCTGCCGTCATCGAGCCGCAGGCGCCAGACCTGACAGCCGCTGCGGCGGTCGCTGGCGAGGAAGTACAGCGTCCGGCCGTCGGGTGCCCAGATCGGCAGACCTTCCTGGGCGGGGTCGTCACTGAGCCGGCGCGGCGGGGCATGGCGGTCGGCCAGATCCATCAGATACAGGTCGGTCTGGCCGCCGGGCGGGGTGGCGACATAGGCCAGCCAGCGCCCGTCGGGCGAGGGTTGCGGATAACGCTCGGCGCCCGGTGCGCGGGTCAGATCCTCGGCCGGTGGCAGGCTGGACGGCGGCGCCGGCGCCCGCAGCCAGAGTCCGGCCGCACCCAGTCCGGCGACCAGCAGCGCCAGCAGGGCCGGCCGGCGCCAGCGCGGCGCGGGCACAGGGCGGGCGGGCGGCAGTGCGGCATCGGCGGGGTCGGTGGTCGGAACGGCCGTGGCCGGAGCCGGTTCAGGACCGTCCGGCGCGGCGCGCCCGGACAGCGCCGGCGCGGCCTGCCAGTGCGGCGTGAGCTGCAGGCGGTAGCCGGACTTGCGGATGGTTTCGATGCAGTCGTCGCCGGCACCGTGGCTGATCAGCGCCTGACGCAATTGCCAGATGACGTTGGTGACGGCTTTTTCGCCGACGTAGCGGTTGCCCTGCCAGACGCGGGTGATCAGCTGGTCGCGGCTGATCACCTCGGGGTGGGCGGCGGCCAGTTCCTGGAGCACGGCCATCACCTTGGGCGCGAGCGTGGTGTCGCCGGCCGGCGAGGACAACCGGTAGCGCGCCGGTTCGACCCGGCAATCCAGCAGCAGGAAGGGTGTGGACGGCGGCATGAGCGTGGCGGAGGAGCCCTGAGCGGGCCGCGTAGCGGCCCGTGACGGCGCGCAGTGTAGCACTGGAGAGTTTCGGGACACTATGTGCAAGTCTTTGATGTAAAAAGAAATGATGTTGGCAAGAGATGAAAGTGACGGGAAAGTGACGCGTCCGGCTTTGCCTGCCGGGCGGTCGGGCGCTTATCAAGACGGCCGGGTTCGGGCCCTTGCCCGCAGCCGTTGAGGAGTCCGTCATGCATGTGCTTTTCCCGCGCCGGCCGCTGGCCGGTGTGCGGTCGCGGTTGCGGCCAATTTCTGTTCTGCGTCGCGTTCAACCCGGTCTGGCGGAACCGCGTCCCGCGACCGCGGGTTGGGCGGTCGCGCGCCTGCTGCCCCGTTCATGTGCTGTGCTGTCCTGTCTGCTGCTGAGCCTGATGGCCGTTGCCGGTCCGGTGCCGGCCACCGTACCGGCCCCGGTAACGACCCCGGTAACGGCCCCGGTGCCGGACAGCGCGCGGCCCGGCGACATCGCCGTCGCTGCGGCCGATGACCGCCTCGATGGCCCCTATGTGTTTACCGCTGCCAACGGCCTCGACGCGCACTGGCTGTGCCGCAGCGGCCTGCGCAGCCAGTCATGGCCGGCGCCGCTCTGGCCGCTGGAGCTGCGTTCGCCTTGCGGCGATGCAGGCCGCTGGACGCTGCGGGCGCCCGCGACGGCCATGCTGCCCGACCGCGTCGACGGCGTGCGCCGCTGGGTGGCGATCAGCGACATCCACGGCCAGCACGCGCTGGCGCTGCAACTGCTGCGTGCCCGGCAGGTGGTCGATGCCGCCGGTCGCTGGCAGTTCGGCGACGGCCATCTGGTGGTGGTCGGCGACGTGTTCGACCGTGGCCCGGAGGTCACCGAGGCGCTGTGGTTTCTCTACCAGTTGCAGGCCGAAGCCCGCGCCGCCGGCGGCGCCGTGCATGTGCTGGCCGGCAACCACGAACAGCTGGCGCTGTCCGGCGACCTGCGCTACGTGCACGAGCGCTATCAGGCCAGCGTCGCCGCCATCGGCCGGCCGTACCCGCAACTGTTCGGCCGCGACAGCCTGCTCGGCCAGTGGCTGCGCACGCTGCCGACGCTGCTGATCATCGACGATCACCTGTTCGTTCACGGCGGCATCAGCCCGGCCTATGCCGCGGTTCACGACTCACTGCCGGCCGCCAATGCCCGCTTTGCCGCCGCCCTCGACCTGCCCGCCGCCGAACGCAGGAAGAACCCCGAGCTGGCACTGCTGCTGGGGCGCGACGGGCCGCTCTGGTATCGCGGCTACTTCGGCGACACGCCGCTGCCGGCCGATGAGCTGAGCGCCGTGCTCGCGCGCTTCGGCGTCCGGCGCATCGTCGTCGGCCACAGCACCCAGGACAGTATCAACGCCCGGTATGACAGCCGTGTACTGGCCATCGACGCCGGCCTGAAGTACGGCGACCAGCGCGGCGAACTGCTGGTGTTTGCCGACGGCCAGTACTGGCGGCAACCGCTGCAGGGTGCCGCGACGCCCCTGTCCCTGCCCGCCGCACCGTCATCGGCAGCCTCGGACGCGCCCGCGAAATCGAAAGCCAACTAGCTGTTATCAAACAAAAAAGATGTTGGCCAGAGAGAAAACGGAGAGGAAAAGGAAGCGCTTGTCATTGTTCCGTACAGACACGCGCCGCAGCGTGCACGGCCGGGACAGCAGACGTCCGGGATGCCGCCCCCGCCTCGCCAGCGGCGGCGCGCGGCCCGGATGCCGG
The DNA here is from genome assembly GCA_041913605.1 of Permianibacter sp. GTDB lineage: Bacteria > Pseudomonadota > Gammaproteobacteria > Enterobacterales > Permianibacteraceae > Permianibacter. Next base: position 149,329 of record JAYSEY010000001.1, on the reverse strand, counting down.
AACCGCGCCCCTGCCCCTGCCGTGAACGCCGCAGGCCGGCAAGCCGCCTGAACCCGAGGCACGAACCGGATACACGAAGCGGAAACTCGCACAACCCGCCTGACAAACAGCAACACCCGAGACCCAGTAGAGGATGTCATCCATGTTGAACAAAACCAGTGCCCTGACGCTGGCCATTGCCGCGCTGATCGGCGCGCCGGCGCAGGCCAGTCTGGCCGCCGAGCCCGCCGGGAAACCGGCTGATCCGGCGCCGGCCGCCAGCAGCAAGACCGAGCGCATCGAAGTGGTCGGCTCGCGCATCAAGCGCATCGACACCGAAGGCGCGTCGCCGGTGCTGACCATCACCGCCGAGGACATTGCCGCCAGCGGTTTCCTGAACATGACCGACATTCTCGAAGCGCTGCCCTCGAACAACGGCAGCACGCTGAGTGCCGATGCCGGCGGCGAGAGTTTTGTCACCGGCGCCTCGGCCATCAACCTGCGCGGCATGGGCTCGAACCGGACGCTGATCCTGATCAACGGCAAGCGCCAGACAGCGTTTCCGACCTCGCGCGGTGGCAAGGACAACTTCGTCGATGTCTCCGACATTCCGACCTCGGCGGTCGATCGCATTGAAGTGCTGACCGGCGGCGCCTCGGCGATTTACGGCTCGGACGCGGTCGGCGGCGTGGTCAACATTGTGCTGCGCAAGCGCTTCGACGGCACCCAGCTCAAATTCTCGGCCGACTACCCGGAGCTGGGCGACGGCAGCAAGGGCCAATTGTCGTTGCTGCAGGGCTTTGAAAGCGGCGATCTGAACGCCCTGCTGATGCTCGAACTGACAGATCAGGACGGCATACGCGGTGCCGATGTGCCCTGGGTGCGGCAATTCTTCGGCCCCGATGGCGTCGCCGCCGGCGACTTCGATGCGCCGTCCTCTACCAGCGCCTGGATCCGCGCCGTCAACGAGCCGAGCGCGACCCAGTACCGGGTGCTGAACCGCAGCCAGTGCGAGAGCCTGTTCGGCGCCAACGCGGTCTGGAATACCAGCAGCACCATCACCAACGGCCGGCACTGCCAGTACAACACCATGAACGACGACGCCGTGCAGTCCGAATACCAGCGCGCCAATCTGGTGTTCCGCGCCGAAATGCCGCTCGGCCCGGACTGGACCGGCTGGCTGCAGCTCGGCTATGCCGACAAGGACACGGCCGAGTACAAGACCAAGAACTCGGTCGGCTACACCAGCTCCAGCGCCTACCTCTACCAGCGCTACAGCGACGGCACCCTGCTCGACACCCGGCCGGCCGACTACAGCAGCTCGCGCTATGGCCGCTACCTGTTCGCGCGCCGGCTGGAGGACTATCCGGGCCTGCGCACCTATCCCTCGCGCAACACCGCCGGCAGCGCGCTGCTCGGCCTGAGCCGCGATTTCGCCGGTCATGAGCTGGAAGTGTCGTTCAGCTACGGCCGCAGCGAGTACGACAAGAAGCGCCTGCACCAGACCGATGGCGTCGCGCTGCTGGAGCTGCTGACCTTCAACCCGGCCGACACCCGGCCCGGCAAGTGGTATCCGCTCAACCGCCTGACCGACGAGCAGGTTGGCAAGCTGATGGGCGCTTCGCACCAGATCGCGGTCAGTGAACTGAGCCAGTTGCAGGCGGTGCTGACCGGCGATCTGCCGTGGAGCCTGCCGGGCGGCAGTATCGGCTATGCGGCAATGGCCGAAACGGCGCGCGAAAGCTATGACGACCAGCTCGACATCAAAACCCTGACCGGCCAGTGGGTCGGCCAGGGCGGCGCCACCGGCGCCGGTGAGCGCGACCGTTCCGCCGCCGGGGTCGAGTTCCGCCTGCCGCTGCTGGCCGGCGCGCCGGCCGCTGATCTGCTCGAACTGGCCGTTGCCGGCCGTTACGACCGCTACGACGACGTCACCGAAGTCGGCGGCGCCACCACCTGGCAGGCCGGCCTCAGCTACCGTCCGCTGCGCGATCTGCTGCTGCGCGCCGCCGCCGGCACCACCTTCCGCGCCCCGGACATGCAGCGCGTCTATGCCGGCCCGACCCAGTCCTTCGGCACCGCCCGCTTCACCGACAGCGCCGGCCAGTCCTACGACGACAGCTACCGCGGCTACGCCTCCGGTTCGCGCAATCTGGAAGAGGAGACCGGCGACTTCCGCAGCCTCGGTCTGGTCGCCGAACTGCCGGCCGATGTCACGCTCAGCCTCGACTGGTGGCGCATCGAACTGGACGGCGGCGTGCGCAGCATCGAAAGCAGCGACATCTACAACGACCCACTGCTCGACTACAGCGGCCAGGGCTACACCAACTGCTCGCAACTGCCCGGCCCCGGCCACCTGAACCAGACCGGCGAAGACGGCCGCCGGGATCTGATCTGCATCCAGTCCGGCTCGATCAACGGCGTCAGCCAGCTCAGCGAAGGCGTTGATCTGTCGCTGCGCAACCGGGTGAAAACCGCCGGCTGGGGCACCTTTCGTTTCGGCCTCAACCTGAACTATCTCGACGAGTCCAAGCAGTACGCCAGCGCCGAAGCCGCGGTCTACGACGAGACCCGTGAATACTTCATGGCCCACTGGCGGGGCAGCGCCAGCGTTGGCTGGAGCCTGGACGATCTGAGCCTGAGCCTGAGCTACCAGTACATCGGCGAAGCGGAAGGACTGGGCTATTTCTACGCCCTGAACCCGGACGGCACGGTCAACACCAGCAGCAGCGCGCAGACCGTGCAGACCGACGTGCTCGACGCCTGGGGCCGCACCAACCTGACCGCCAGTTACCGGCTCGGTCGTGACGCGAAAGTCAGCCTCGGCATCAACAACCTCGAAGATGCCGAACCACCGCGCTACGACCCGCTGCACACCCGCGCCGGTGACTTCCCCTACTACCGGCTGGGACGCGGCTACTCGGTGGTCGGCCGCAGCTTCCGGCTGAGCTACGAGCAGCGCTTCTGAGGCGCAAGCAACAGCGTCCCCTGCGATCGGGGCCGGCGACAGGGACGTCGCCGGCCCCGTTTGCGCATCCGCATCTGGAACCACCAGAAACTGATCGGGCAGCGGACGCAGTCAGGTTGCGAACGCAGGCCATTGCGTTCGCCCTGAGCAAAGTCGAAGGCTTGAATGGCGCGCCCTACTGAGACATCGGTCAAAGCACGAACAAACTATCCAGGAAAAAAAGGCCGGCGGCGTGAGCCCCGGCCTTTCTTCGCTTCGGTCGCCGCGTTCAGGCGACGCAGCGTCTGCGGCCCAGCGCCAAACCGGCCAGCCCCAGCCCCAGTGCCATAAGGGCCAGCGGTGCGGGCTCCGGCACGTCGGTGTCGCGCTCAATGCGGAAGGCGTAGTTGATGTACTGGTCCTCACAGGACGAGCTCGGATCGCTGTAGCGATTGAAGCAGCTGTTGTCGAGGATGTAGGACGAGTACACGCCGGGCGTGTACAGGTCGCCGTTCTCGAAATCCTGGGCATGGATACCGGTGATGCCGAAGCTGTGGCGATCCATCCAGGTCATGAAATTGATCGCACCCGGATCGCTGGAAATGGTCGAGATAACGTAGTCGGCCGGATTGCCGCCAAACAGCAGGGCTGCAGCTTCCAGCCCGGAGTAGGCGGTCTGGACACCGGCACTCCAGCGCGGACCGTCGCCGACATGCCAGGAACCGACATAGATGAAATCGGCCTGCGCAGCTGCCGAAACCAGCAGGGCACTACCGAGAGCCAAACCGTGGACAACCTTCATGGACTTCATGGTCATGCTCCTCATGCAAGGACTGCAGCCCTGCCATCGCCGCATAAACCGGACCATCGCAAGCAAGCTGTTGATTTTCCGTTCGGACCCGAAAGTGAAAGTGGCCAAACTGTAAATGTTCCTGACGGTGGCGGGGCCGAACCGACAGCATCGGCAGCGGATGCGTCTGCTGCAGCGCAAGGCGGGTCCGGCTTGGCCGCTGCCGGGACAGCGGCTAGGATGCGGCCTGTTCAAGATAATAGACGGGCTGTTAAACATGTCGACCGCCGTTCCCGCCGCACTGCCTGGATCGTTCGCCATGACCCATGCCGCACCGATGCTGCACGCGCCCTCGTATTACGCCGCGTCGGCGCACTCGCAGCCGGCGCGTCCGGCGTTGCAGGGCGCGGTCGAGACGGACGTCTGCATCATCGGCGCCGGCTACACCGGGCTGTCGGCGGCCCTGCATCTGGTCGAGCGCGGCTTCCGTGTGCGCGTGCTGGAGGCCGCACAGGTCGGCTGGGGGGCTTCGGGGCGCAACGGCGGCCAGATCGTCAATTCCTATTCGCGCGATGTCGATGTCATCGAAGCCCGCTACGGCCGTGATACGGCACGCGCGCTCGGTGCGATGATTTTTGAAGGCGGCAACATCATCCGCCAGCGGGTCGCGCAATACGGCATCGACTGCGATCTGAAAAAAGGCGGCGTGTTCGCCGCACTCAGCGACAAACAGGTGCGCAATCTCGAACATCACCAGCAGGTCTGGGAGCGCAACGGCCACACCGGCCTGACGCTGCTCGACGCGACGCAGACGCGCGACATCGTCAACACCACGCGCTACAAGGCGGCGCTCTACGACGACTGGGGCGGCCACATTCATCCGCTCAATCTGGCGCTCGGCGAAGCCCGCGCGGCAGAAGCGCGCGGCGCGATCATTCACGAACAGTCGCGGGTGACGCGCATTGATCGCCACGACCAACCGGTGGTGCACACCGAACACGGCAGCGTGCGCGCGCAATACGTGCTGGTGGCCTGCAATGCCTACATCGGTAACCTGGTGCCGGAACTGGCGGCGAAATCCATGCCCTGCGGGACACAGGTGCTGACCACGGCGCCGCTCGGTGAGCGCTGGCGGGATGTACTACCCAGTGACTACTGCGTCGAGGACTGCAATTTCCTGCTCGACTATTTCCGCCTGTCCGGTGACAAGCGCCTGATCTACGGCGGCGGTGTCATTTACGGCGCCCGTGATCCGGCGGACGTGATCAAACTGGTGCGGCCGAAAATGCTGAAAACTTTTCCCCAGCTTGCCGATGTGAAAATCGAATTCGGCTGGACCGGCAATTTCCTGCTGACCCTGTCACGCCTGCCGCAATTCGGTCGCTTGAACAGCAATATCTACTACGCGCAAGGTTGCAGCGGCCACGGTGTCACGCTCACCCATCTGGCCGGCAAACTGATCGCCGAAGCCCTGCAGGGACAAGCCGAACGCTTCGACGCCTTCGCCAAACTCCCGCACCTGCCATTCCCCGGCGGCCGACTGTTCCGCGTGCCGTTCACCGCCATGGGCGCGTGGTATTACCAAATGCGGGATGCATTGGGAATTTGAAGCGACCCCGGAAAAAACCAGTCGCTTGCTGCGGGGCCGAATCAATTCGGCCTCACAACGGAACCGCGGCTGGATTCTCGCTGCACTTGAGTTTCACGGCACGTGAGTCGCCCGTGCAGGGGGATTCCGGCTCAAGGCCGGAATGACAGGGAACATTTTCCTGGAAAAATCAAAAAGACTGTCATTCCGGAAACGGCGCAGCCGTTATCCGGAATCTCCATGAACATGAACCGCACCAGCAGTCTGGTTCTGCCCAAACACATCGTCGGCATTGCATGAGGTGCGGGTTGTGGGTGGGACCGAATGTATTCGGCTACGAAATGCTGAGCGGGAACCTCGGCCGGATGCAGCGATGCAAACAGCGGCCGAATACATTCGGTCCGACAAGGAATTCAAACCATCACCCGGAATGTTTCGCTGCCGTGATACCGGAACCTGTCCGGTATCACGGAGCAATCTGCATACCGCTCGTCAGCGACAGTTGCTCAGAACTGGAAGCTGGCGCGCAGTGACCAGTTGTCGCCGTCAATATCGGTGCTGCCGCTGCGGCTGACCCAGCGACGCAGGTAAGGATCGTAGTAGCGGTAATTGTATTGGGCCGTGTACTCGATCAGCGTCCGGCGCAGCGAAACAATGAAGTGCTCGCTGAAACGGTAACCCGCTTCCACCAATACGCCCTGCGCGTCGTCAAAATCCGGCGCCACTTCGTACTTCAGGCTCAGACCGACATTGGTTTCGTAGGTGGCGCCGACACCGAAACGCACCGCTTCGCCTTCAAAGAAGGCCAGCAGATCGACCGGATACCGCTTGAAACCGACCGAGCCATTCTTGGCGGTGATGGAGTCTTCCTTGTAACCGAGACTGGCCTGCAGGGCGAAATGCTCGGCCAGGGCAAACGTGCGACCGAACGCGACCGAGAGGCCGTCACCGGCGGTGATGTCTTCACGGCGATGATCATCGTCGTAATCGATCAGATCGACATCGGCCAGCTTGTCGCCGCCGCTGGCATAGGCGATATCCACCAGCCAGCGCGATTCACGCGCCGGTGCCGGTGTCTCCGCGGCCGGTGTCGTGTCGGCGGCCTGTGCACTGCCGAGGGTGAGTGCCAGCAAGCCGGCAGCAAGGGTGAGTGATTTTTGAGCAAACATGACGCGCATCCTGCGTGAAAAAAAGCGCGCGCATCCTAAGCCCGAAGAGGTCGGATGTCCGTATAGATTTGTAGTCAGAAACGGCTACACGGTGCGTGAGCAGGAGCGCGACACCGGCAGGGCCGACGGTGATCAACTGCGGAATGATGGACGACGTATCTCGTCAATTGCCGCGACGCGTGTGGCGGCTGAATACACCCGGTGCGCCGACCGGAGTGGCCCATGCTGAGGGAGATTCCGGCTCAAGGCCGGAATGACAGGGAACATTTTTCTGAAAAAGCAAACGGACTGTCATTCCGGAAACGGCGCAGCCGGTATCCGGAATCTCCGCGCAGGTAAATCGCTGCTGCCGGACAATCATCGCGCACAGCAGGAATGACCAGCCGGCTGAGGAAAATGAATCAGGCGACGCGCGGCAAACTGATCACGCCGTCGTTGGCGCGGGCGGGGGCGCGGGGTTGCAGGGGCGCGTGTTGCAGTTCGATGCGGCCGTCGCGGTGTTCGACCAGCGCGGTGCAGCTTTCCACCCAGTCGCCATCGTTGCGGTAGTGCACGCCGTGCAGGATTTTGTCGGCGGCAACATGGATGTGGCCGCAGATCACGCCATCGTAGCCGCGCCGCGCGGCTTCACTGGCAACGGCGCTTTCGTAGCGTTCGATGTAGGCGCGGGCGCGGCCGATGTTCTGTTTGATGAAACCGGCCAGCGAAAAATAACGCAGGCCGAATTTCAGTCGCAGCCGGTTGATGTGCCGGTTCATGCGCACCAGAAAATCATTGCTCTTGTCGCCGATCAATTCCAGCAGACGGTTGCAGCGCACGGCGGTGTCGAATTCATCGCCGTGCAGCAGCCAGTAGCGTTTGCCGTCGGCGGCGACGTGTTCAGCGTCGCGGCGGATCTCGACGTTGCCGAACATCTGCTTCACGTAGTGGCGCAGCGGCTGATCGTGATTGCCGGGAATGTAAACAATGCGCGTGCCGCGGCGCGCTTTTGACAGGATGGCGCGCACCACATTGCTGTGCGATTGCGGCCAGTGCGCGACCCGGCTCATGGCCCAGAGATCGACGATGTCGCCGATGAGATACAGCGTGTCGCAACGGGTGTTGCGCAGGAATTGCAGCAGCGCGTCGGCCTGGCAGTCGCGGGTGCCGAGGTGGACATCGGAAATGAACACGCTGCGGTAATGCGCTTTTGGCCTGCGGATGCTTGCCCCCGCCATGCTGCGGATCTCCTGCCGGTACGGACACACCGGTTTGATCCAGTGTGCGCCCGCTATGTGGCAGGCAGATGGCAGTGGCACGGCGCGACAGCCCGCGCCGCGCTTCCGCACGTGTCGCGTCGCTGCGACGGCGTGTTGCAGGACTGCGACAACCGGCGCGGTCCTGCGCCCCAGCGCTATGGGTGCTGCGTGCGGCAGAAAAAGAAAACTCTTTTCCTGTCATGCACTTGCGGCACAAATCCGGATTGCCGGTGCGGCTGGCACGGGCTTTGCCCCTGTCTGGCCGGAGCCGCCCAAACGGGGCTGGCAAAAACGCAAAACCGGATTACCACGATGGATGTCAGTCTGAACCCGAACCAACGCCGCCGCCGCTGGCCCTGGCTGCTGGTCGCACTGGCGCTGGTCGCGCTCACCGGCTGGATCTGGCCGCGCGAACAGGCATTGCGCGTGCCGCGCGAAGGCTTGTGGATAGGCACCGTCGAGCAGGGCGATCTGGCGCTGATGGTCGAAGGCTTCGGCACGCTGGTGCCGCGCGAACAACGGCTGCTGACTGCGCCGGCCAATGCCGTGGTGGTGCGCATCGACACCCAGCCCGGTACGCCGGTGCAGCCGGACACGCTGCTGCTGCAACTGGAAAATCCGGAACTGAAAGCGCGCGTGGCGGAAAGCGAACTGGCGCTGCGCCGGGTGCGTGCCGAGGCCCGCGAGCTGGCGGTGACACTCGACAGTCAGGCGTTTGATGAAGAAGCGCGCGCGGCCAGTTTGCGCAGTGAATCGGCGACCGCGCGCATGCAGGTGGAAGCGCAGCAGCAACTGACCGAAAAAGGCGTGGTGTCGCGCCTGGAATTCCGCAAGAACGAATTGCGCGCTGAAGAATTGGCCGAACGTCTGGCGCTGCAGGAAAAACGCCTGCAGGCGATGCAGCGGGCACGCGAACAGCGCCTGGCGGTGGCGCAGGAAAAAATCACCCAGGCGGAAGCCGAAGCGGCGCTGCGCCGTGAGCAATACGACGCGCTCAGCGTGCGCGCCGGCATGCACGGTTTGTTGCAGGTGTTGCCGGTGAAACTCGGACAGAGTGTTGCGGTGGGCACGCAGCTGGCGCAGGTCGGCAGCATCACGGCGCTGGATGCGGAAGTGAAAGTGCCGCAGGGGCGCGCGGATTTGATCAAGGCCGGCATGCGCGGCGAACTGAAAACCGCGCGCGGCAGTGCCGAGGCAGAAGTGTTGCGCATTGATCCGGTGGTGGACAACGGCAGCGTGAAAGTGGTGTTGCGCCCGCTCGGCGATCTGCCCTCGGAGGCGCGACCGAATCTGGCCATCGACGCGCAGGTGCATATCGGCGCGCGCACCGCGAGCCTGTATGTCGAGCGTCCGGCCGGCGTTCAGGACGGCGCCAGTGTCGAACTGTTTGTGCTCAGTGAAGACGATGTCGCGCTGCGCCGGCCGGTGCGTTTCGGCGCGGCCAGCGGCCGTTTTGTGGAAGTGCTGGACGGTCTGAAAAAAGGTGAGCGCGTGGTGCTGACCGACAGTTCGCGCTGGCAGGAGTGGTCGCGCCTGCAGCTGACCAATTGAGGGTGGACTTTTTCAGGAACGTGAGCCGGCGCGCCGTTCAGGGTTCGACAGGCTCACCACGAACGGGAAGGGGCGTAGGGCTTACCGGCCAACATATTCGTTGGCCATGAATCCCGGCATCCGCGCAGCACAACTTCCGTTCGCCCTGAGCCTGTCGAAGGGTGAAGCGGCGAACGAAACAGGATTTTCATGGCATCGGCCCGGCACGTGCCGAAACAGAACTGAACCGAAACAAAACCGAAACCGAAACCGAAACCGAAACCGAAACCGAAACCAGACAAGGACACATGATGGACACGCTGATCCGCCTGCAGGGCCTGAAAAAAATCTACCGCACTGACGACATCGAAACCCATGCCCTGCAGGGGCTGGATGTGCAGATCCGGCGCGGCGAATATCTGGCGGTGTCGGGGCCGTCCGGTTGCGGCAAATCGACACTGCTGGCGCTGCTGGGGTTGCTCGATACCGCCAGCGAAGGCCGTTACGAACTCAAGGGTCGCGATGTCACGGCGCTGAATGCCCGCGAACGTGCCGAAGTGCGCAATGCCGAAATCGGTTTTGTTTTTCAGTCGTTCAATCTGGTCGATGATCTGAACGTGTTCGACAACGTCGCGTTGCCGCTGCGGTATCGCAGCGGTCGCACACCGGATCTGCGCGAACGGGTGATGGCGGCGCTGGAGCAGGTGCAGTTGACGCATCGCGCGCGGCACCGGCCGGCGCAATTGTCCGGTGGCCAGCAACAGCGGGTGGCGATTGCCCGGGCACTGGTCGGTACGCCGTCGCTGCTGCTGGTTGATGAGCCGACCGGCAACCTCGATTCGCACAATGCCGAAGCGGTGATGGAGTTGCTGAAACAGATGCACGGCAACGGCACCACCATTGTCATGGTGACGCACGAAGAACGCTTTGCCCGCGAAGCCTCACGCCGATTGCACATGCTCGACGGCCGCATTCTCGGCGAGGAACATCGCGACGTTCGCAGCGCAACGGCCAGCAGCGCGCGCAGTGCCGACGCCGGCTCGCCGCTGGGAGTGCCGGCATGAGTATTGTCACGGCTCCTCAGGTTTATCGCTGGCGCGAAGCGGCGGCAGCGCTGCTGCGCAGTCCCGGTTACACGCTGACAGTGGTGCTGACGCTGGCCCTGACGCTCGGTGCGTTGTGCGCGGTGCTCGTGCTCGGCGAAGCGCTGCTCTGGCGGCCGCTGCCGTATCCGCAGGAAGCGCGGCTGGTGCAATTGCGCGGTGAATTTGCCATGGGCGAATTTCGCATGCCCGGTCTCAATGAACGCCTGCCCGCCGAATGGCAGCAGCAGATCCCGGCGCTGGAAAAAATTGCCCTCATCGACAGCCGCGGCCAGAGCATCGGCTGGCCGTCAGGCAAGCAGGATGATCGCACCCATGCCGTGTCGCCCGAGCTGTTCGAACTGCTCGGCGCAAAGCTGGCGCTCGGTCGCCTGCCGGATGCAGCGGCGCTGGCAAGCGGCGCGCACGAAGTGCTGATCAGCGCGCAAGCCTGGCAGCAGCATTACGGCGCGGACCGCAAAGTGCTGGAGCAATCGCTGGAAGTTGGCGATCAGATGTACCGCATCGTCGGCGTGCTCGACGCGAATTTCCTGTTTCCGGAATTCATTTCCCGTTCCGCCGATGTGCTGACGCTGCGGCCGCTGGTGCTGCCGGCCGCGCAGCGCGGCAGCTACAACTCGTTCACCAGCAATCTGACCGCGCTGGCGCGCGTGCGCGACGGCACCGACACGACGGCGCTGGCCGCGGAGCTGGAAGCGATCTGGACCCACGGCGTCACCGCCGAACAGGGCCGTGCAGCGGCCAACATGTTCAGCTTCAAGGCCGACGTGAACGGCATCCGCAAAGCCATCGTCGGCGATGCCGGCAAAGTGGCGCAGTTGCTGTTCATCGGTCTGGCGCTGTTGCTGGCGATCAGCGTCGTCAGTCTGGCCAGTCTGGTGCTGGCGCGGGCGGCGGCGCGCAACAGCGAATACGCGCTGCGTGAAGCGCTGGGCCTGACCCGGCGCGGCCGCGTCGCGCATGTGCTGACAGAAATGCTGCTGCTGATGGCGGTGGTCGCGGTGCTGGCGCTGTGGGCGGCGCTCTGGGGCATCGAGCTGGTGCGGCTGGTCGGCCGCAACGAATTGCCGCTGCTGGCGACGCTGCGCATCGATGCCGGTGCGCTGCTGTTCACGCTGGCGCTGGCGTTGTTGCTGGCGCTGGTGATGACGGCGCTGTTTCATCTCGGCCTGCGCCGCGCGGTGCTGCGCGAGCGGCTGCAGGTGGCCGGCAAGGGCGCCACCGCCGGGCGCATCGGCCGGCCGCTGCGTCAGACACTGATGGCGGTGCAGCTGGCGCTGGTGGCGGTGCTGGTGTTTGGCGCCGCGACGCTGATCAGCCGCAGTCTCGGCGAGATCCATCGTGATCGCGGCATGAATCCCGACGGCTACGCGCTGGTGGATCTGCGCATCCGCGGCATGGATGCCCCGCCCAGTGACGTGCCGGCGGAAATCGAACGCTGGGCGAGCGATCTGCGCGATCAGCGTCGCGATCTGACGCCGAAAGTGCGCGAGCTGCTGCTGGCCCAGCCGGGCGTTGAAGGCGCCGTGCTGGCCAGTCCGGCGCCGTTCAGCGGCAGCATGACGGTGTCGAATTTCGCCGGTCCCGACGGCAAGCAACTGGGCATGGCCGAGATGGTGCAGGTCGAGGCCGGTTTTTTTGAGCTGGCCGGCCTGCGGTTTCTGGCTGGCGCTGGCTGGAGCGACGCCGGCCCGGTCGCTGATCCGGCACCGGCGGTGATCAATCGCACGCTCGCCGACCAGCTGGGCGGCGCCGAACGCGCCATCGGCCAGCTCCTGACAGCCGGCCGCGCGCCGGTGCGCATCGTTGGCGTGGTGCCGGATCTGCTGCACCGCGACCCGGAGCGGCGCATGGCGCAGATGTGGCTGCCGCAAGGTCTGGCCACCGGCGCCACCACGTCGGCGTTTCCCTTTGTGTTGCGCGTCACCGGCCCGCTGCCGGAACCGGCGGCGCTGGAGCGGGCGCTGCAGGGTATCGATGCGCGTTTGCAACTGGCCGAAATGGGCGAGCTGGGCGAGCTGCTGCGCCGTCAGTTGAGTCAGGTCTATCTCAGTGCCTGGCTGGCCGGCGCGCTGGCGCTGCTCGGTGTGGTGCTGGCGCTGGCCGGCGTGTTCGGCGCATCGGCCTATCAGGCGCGGCTGCGCCGGCCGGAGTTCGGCCTGCGGCTGGCGCTCGGCGCCTGGCCGCGCCGGCTGCTGCGCGAGCAGGTCGCGGATGCCCTGCCGGCGATTGCCGCCGGTCTGGCCGTGGCTGCGGCGGTGGTCGGCTGGTGCGGGCCAGTGTTGCAGGCACGCGGCGTCAGTCTGCCGGCGCTGCGCTGGCCGGACGCGCTGCTGGCCGCCGCCGTGCTGACCACCATTGCCGTGCTGGCCGTGGCCATCGCCGCCGGCCGCGAGATCCGCCGCAGCCCCTGGCAATCGCTGCGCAATGACTGACGCACCCGGTTCAACCCTGATCAACGACACGGAGTGCCGCTGATGACCGCCCCGATTTACCCGCTGCGCGAGGCGCTGACCGCGCTGCGCCGCCGGCCGGTGTACACGCTGACGCTGATGCTGACCCTGGCGCTGACGCTGGGCGCGCTGATCGCGGTGTTCGCGCTCAGCCATACGCTGCTGTGGAAGCCGCTGCCCTGGCCGGAGACGGATCGGCTGGTGCACCTCTACGGTCATTTCCAGGTCGGCGACCTGAAAGCCGCCGGCGTGCCGCGCCGTGTCCAGCACGATTGGCGCGCCGAACCGCAACTGGAAACGCTGGCCCGCGTTCACGTCGCGCAGCGGCCGGTGCAATGGCCGGGTGGTCTGCGCGAAGGCGTGATGCTCGGCGTCGATGGCGAGTTCTTTGCGCTGCTCGGCGCCCGCGCCCGCATTGGCCGGCTGTTTGCCGGTGGGGACGCGGCTGCCGCCGGTGGCGTGGTGATCAGCGCCGCCGTCTGGCAGCGCGAGTTCGCCGCCAGCCAGGCGGTGATCGGCCAGAGTCTGGAGGTGGACGGCCAGCGCTTTGCCATCGTCGGCGTGCTCGACGAGACGGTGCAGGTGCCGGAATTTCTCAGCCGCCAGCCGGAGCTGTTCCTGTTGCTGCCCGGCGCCAACGAACCCGACGGTTCGCGCGCCGCGCCCTATCACAGCTTCTATTTCGACCCCGGCGTGCACGCGCTGGCGCGGGTCAAACCGGGCGTCAGCCTGACGGCGCTGACCAGCGCCCTGCAGGCCTACTGGCAACGCGGCGCGCTCGCCGAGCGCGGTTCGGTCGAGGCGCTGCGGGCGGTGTTCCAGGCCGAAGTGCGGCCCATCCGTCAGGCGCTGATCGGCAATGCCGACCGGGTGGCGATGCTGCTGCTGGCCGGCGTCAGCCTGCTGGTGCTGATCAGTCTGGCCAGCCTCGCCAGTCTGGTACTGGCGCGTTCCGCCGCCAGCGCCGCCGAGTTTGCGCTGCGCGAGGCGCTGGGCCTGAGTCCGGCCGGTTTGCGCCGGCATGTGCTCATCGAAATGCTGCTGCTGATGGCGCTGACCACGCTGCTGGCGCTGTGGGTGGCGCTCTGGGCGCTGGAGCTGATCCGCGCCGTCGGCGCCGAACACCTGCCGCTGCTCGACTGGGTGCGCCTCGACGGCAACAGCCTGCTGTTTGCGCTGGCGGCGGCGCTGCTGCTGGCCGCTCTGCTGACCCTGCTGGCGCTGGCCGGCCTGCGCCAGTCCGCAGTCGGCAACGAGACCGGCGCCAAACCCGGTCGGGCCAGCCTGCGCGCCCGACTGCAGGGCAGTGGCAAGGGCAGTGCCGGCGCCGGCCTGAAGCGGCCGCTGCGTCAGGCCCTGCTCGGCGGCCAGTTGGCGCTGGTGGCGCTGCTGGTGCTGGGCGCGATGACCCTGGTCGGCCAAAGCTGGCGCGAGATCCACCGTGACCGCGGCTTTGATCCGGACGGACTGGCGGTGGTCGTCACCTCCATCGCCGGCATGCCCGGTCCGCGCAGCAGCGACGAGGCCTTCGTCGAGCGCTGGTGGCGCGAATTTTCCGCGCTGCAGGACAGCCTGCTGCCGCGCGTGGCGGCCACGCTGGCGGCGGAAACCGGTCCGGGAACGGGCGATGGAGCGGGCACCGCAACGGGAACGGTCAGCGGCCCGGCCGCCGTGCAGGTGCAGCCGGCACCGCTCGGCACCAGCATCGATCTGGCGCCGCTCAGCACCAGCGCCGGCCGCGATCTGGGCATGGTCGAGACGCTGGAGATCGGCGACGGCTTTTTCGCCCTCACCGGCCTGCGCCTGCTCGCCGGCCAGCACTGGCCGGAAGGCCGGCAGGCCGCCGGCGGCGATGCGGTGCTGATCAATGAGCCGCTGGCTGCTGCTCTCGGTGGCGCCGAAGCTGCCATCGGCCAGCAACTGTTGCTGGCCGGCAAGCCGCGCCGGGTGCTGGGTGTGGTCGCCGCCATCACCGCCACGGCCGATGCCCGCGCCCAGGTCCTGCTGCCGCTGCTCGCGGACGCGCCCAGCCGGGCGGTGACTTCCAGCTATCTACTGCGCGCCGGCCGGCAGTTGCCGGATCGCGACACGCTGCAGCAGCGCCTGCAGGCCATCGACGCTCGCCTGCAGGTTGACGAGGTGTATGCGCTCGACGCCCAGCTGCGCCAGCAACTGGCCAATGTCTATCTCGCCGCCGCGCTGGCTGGCGCGCTGGCCCTGCTCGGTATCGTGCTGGCGCTGGCCGGTGTGTTCGGCGCGGCGGCCTGGCAGGCGCGCCTGCGCCGGCCGGAGTTCGGCTTGCGGCTGGCGCTGGGCGCCTGGCCGCAGCGCCTGCTGCGCGAACAGATCGCCGATGCCCTGCCGGCGATTGCCGGCGGGCTGGTGCTGGCCACCGGCCTGATCGGCTGGGGCGCGCCGCTGCTGCAGGTGCGCGGACTGGCGCTGCCGGCCCTGCAGGCCGGCGATGCGCTGCTGGCCGGCGGCGTGCTCGCGGCCGTCGCCATGCTGGCCGTGCTGGTCGCGGTGGCGCGCGAGATCCGGCGCAGTCCCTGGCAGTCGCTGCGCAATGACTGAGTGGCGCAGCGACCGGGGCGCGACACGGACGCGCAGCAGGTGTGTCGCCGGCGGATTTCGGCGACACTCGCCGGCCGTGAGCGTCACAAGACCTGTGGACTGCAAAAGCACACGCTGATCAGTCTGCAAAAACCAGCCCGATCAGGTCGCGGTCTCAGCCCTGCCGCGAACCTGCTCTGCACCGCGTCCTGCGCTACTGTGTTGCCGGTCAAGCGGAGACAAATGTTCTGGCCGTGGTGCGCCGTCCTGTCCTTCGACAGGCTCAGGACGAACGGAAGGTTTCTGGTGCGGTGGCGACGGAAACGGAAACGGCAATACCGGATGTACTGGCAGCTGTGCGCCGTCCTGTCCTTCGACAGGCTCAGGACGAACGGAAGATTCATGGTGCAGCGGTGACGGAAACGGCAATTTCAGACGTCGCCGGATTCGCAAGCGCACGCATCTGAAAGCCGCACCCGCTCCAGTTCCGTTCGCCCTGAGCTTGTCGAAGGGTGGAACGGCGCACAGTACTGAGACAGTTGCCTGATCGGGAAAACCAAACGGAGTCCGCTGTAGAACGATGAGCGCCGCACGCATTTTGATCGCCGATGATCAGGCCGATGTCCGGCTGGCGGCCCGGCTTGCGCTGCAGGGCGCCGGTCATCAGGTGCTGGAAGTCATCGACGCTGCTGCAGTCGAGGCGACGCTGCGCGCGCAGAGCGTGGATCTGCTGCTGCTGGATCTGAATTTCCGCCGCGACACCACCTCCGGTGAAGAAGGCCTGAGCCTGATCCGCCGCCTGCGCAGTGCCGGTTTCACGCTGCCGATAGTGGTCATCACCGCCTGGGGCAATGTGCCGCTGGCAGTGCGCGCGCTGCAGGACGGTGCCCAGGATTTTCTGGAAAAACCCTGGGACAACCAGCGCCTGAATGCGGTGGTGCAGGCGCGTTTGCAGGAAGCGGCGCGCAGTGAAACCCGCCTCGATCCACGTAACGATTCGCGCATCGATCCACGCCACGCGACGCCAGCATCCACGCCGGAGCAGGCACCAGACCTTGCACAACAACTCGTTGCCCACAGCCCGCTGATGCGCGAGTTGCTGCGCCTTGCCGGCCGCGTTGCCGCCAGCGATGCGCGCGTGCTGCTGACCGGGGAAAACGGTACCGGCAAATCGCTGCTCGCCCAGCATCTGCATGCGCTGTCGGCGCGCGCGGCCGGACCGTTTGTGTCAGTCAATCTCGGTGCCGTGCCGGAGACGTTGTTTGAAAGCGAATTGTTCGGCCACCGCAAGGGCGCATTCACCGATGCGCGCGAAGATCGCGTCGGCCGTTTTGAGCTGGCCGAAGGTGGCACGCTGTTTCTCGACGAGATCGGCACGCTGCCGCTGGCCCTGCAACCGAAATTGTTGCGCGTTCTGGAAACCGGCGAATACGAACGTGTCGGCGACAGCCGCAGCCGGCGTGCCGATGTGCGCATCATCAGCGCCAGCAACGCCGATTTTTCCCGGCTGCTGGCCGAAGGCCGCTTTCGCGAAGATTTGCTGTTCCGGCTCAACACCGTCGAATTGCGCGTGCCGGCGCTGCGCGAACGGCCGGAAGATATCCTGCCGCTGGCGACGCAATTTCTGGCCCGGCACAACCAGCGTCAGCAACGCGCCTGCGTGCTCAGCGCGGCGGCCAGTGAAACGCTGTTGACCTACCGCTTTCCGGGCAACATCCGCGAGTTGTCGCACATCATCGAGCGTGCGGTACTGCTCTCGGCCAGCGACACACTCGATGTCGCCGATCTGGGTTTGCGCGCCGGCACCGGCGGCGCGCAAACCGACAGCCTGAATCTCGCCGACGTGGAAAAAGCCGCCGTTGAACGCGCGCTGCGCGTCGCCGACGGCAAGGTCGATGTCGCGGCACGTTTGCTCGGTTTGTCGCGCAGCGCCTTGTATCGCCGGCTCGGCCGGCGCGACGACGACGAGCCGGCATGAAAGCGCTGCCGCTGAAATGGCGCTGGCGTCTGCGCCTGCTGGCGCTGGCGGCGCTGGTGCTGGCGCTGCCGCTGTATGCACTGGCGCAGGGACAGGGCCGTGATCTCGGCGGACTGTCGCTGCTGGGATTGTTGCTGATCGCGCTGATTGTTCTGTTGCGCAGTGTCGATCAACTGGCGCGCGAACCGCTGATCAACATCGCCAGCGCACTCGATGCGCTGCGCCACGGCGACACGCAGTTTCGCGCCGGTTTCGCCGGTCAGTCACCGGAACTCGATGCGCTGCACATTGAACTTGAGCGTCTGCGTCAGGCGCGCGCCGATGCGCGCAGCAGCGTCGCCGTGCAGCAACTGGCCATCGCCCAACTGGCCGAGCATTGGCCCGGTCCTTTGTTGCAAATCGACGGCAACGATTGTCTGCGCAGTGCCAACGCCGCAGCGGCCGTGTTGTTGCCGTACGGCATTGCCCGCAGCAGCGGATTGCCGGTGCAGGCGCTGGGTTTGCGTCGTCACAACGGCCACTGGCAAGCCGATGCCGCGACGCCGGCCGCCGCCTTTGTCTGGCGTGCACTGTATCTGCCGCGCGAAAAAGGGCACTGCGTGTTGCTGGCCCAGGATCTGCGTCAGGAGCTGGCTGAACAGGAACAACAAGCCTGGCAAAAACTGATCCGCGTGCTCAGTCATGAAGTGCGCAATTCGCTGACGCCGATCCGTTCGCTGGCGCAAAGCCTGCGTGAACAAACGCTCGATGTCGCTGCGCGCCAGCAAGCACTGGCCGCCATTGAAGCGCGCGCCGATCACCTGTCGCAATTCATCGCCCGCTATGCACAACTGGCGCGGCTGCCGGTGCCGCAGATCACGCCGCTGCGCTGGAGCACCTTGCGCGCGAGTTTGTTGCCACTGGCGCCGCTTGATTGCCAGTGGCCGGAACACGGCCCGACGCTGCGCGCCGATGCCCAGCAACTGGAAGCGCTGCTGATCAACCTGCTGCGCAACGCCGCCGAAGCCGGTGCCACAAATGTTGCGATCAGTGTCCGCGAACAATCCGGCGTCGCCCGGATCGGTCTGCATGACAACGGTCGCGGCATTGCCAATCCCGATAACCTGTTCGTGCCTCTGTACAGCACCAAGCCCGAGGGCGGCGGTATCGGCCTGCTGCTCTGCCGGCAAATCGCTCGCGCCCACGGCGGCGAACTGCAATTGCAAAATGCCAGCGACGGCGGCGCCATCGCTGTGCTCGATTGGCCACTGGCCTGAGGGATGTGGTCATGCCGGAAGCGGCAAAGCCGCTACCCGGACTCTCCCTGGACAAGCCTTGCACCAGCAAAAAGAGTCCGGCGCAAGGCCGGCATGACGGTAGCGGGACCTGTCGCGCTCAGCGTGGCCACAAACCGAAATGCGCCAGCGCGATCGGCACCCAGACGGCGGCGACCACGCACAGGCTGACAAACACCGCTGCTGAACCGAGATCCTTGGCGCGACCGGACAGCTCGTGGTGTTCATGGCCGGTGCGATCAACCACCGCTTCCACCGCGGAGTTGAGCAGCTCGGTGATCAGCACCAGCAGCACCGAGCCGATCAGCAGCGCCAGTTCGACCGGCGTCTGCGCCAGCCAGAAGGCTGTCGGCAACAGGATCAGGGCCAGCACGGCTTCCTGGCGGAAGGCCGCTTCGTGCGTCCAGGCGGCACGAAAACCCTTGATCGAATATCCGAACGCGTCGAACAGGCGTTCCAGTCCGGTCTTGCCCGGTTTCGCCATCGTCTCTCACCCGCCCCTGCACTGCCGGTCACTGCGGCAAAGCCGGCAATTCTAAGCGCTTTGCCGGACGCCGGCATGACGGCCCGGAAAATGTCATCCAGCGGTCATGCAACTGTCGGCGCCACGTCACCTGCGCCGGACAGACTGGCAGTGTATGAAGACACAAGGCGTAACCGTGATGCTGCACAGCCTGCAACAGGCCGATGCGCGACTGTTTCACTGGTGTTCTGCGCGCAAGCGTCGCCGCCAGCTGGCCGCTGCGTCGCTATGGATCTCCAAGACCGGTGACGGTCCTCTTTATGTCCTGCTCGGCCTGATGGTGCTGATGCTGGAGCCGGCGCATGGCCGCGCCTTCTTTACCGCGGCACTGCTCGCCTACGCGGTCGATGTGCCGCTGTATCTGCTGCTGAAAAACAGCATCAAGCGCCCGCGTCCCTTTGTGCGCCTGCAGACCTGGCACTACATCATGCCC
This sequence comes from Permianibacter sp., assembly GCA_041913605.1. Classification (GTDB taxonomy): domain Bacteria; phylum Pseudomonadota; class Gammaproteobacteria; order Enterobacterales; family Permianibacteraceae; genus Permianibacter. The sequence goes on along the minus strand of JAYSEY010000001.1, from coordinate 129,771 downwards.
TCCGACGAATTCAGTTTTCCGTCCGGCCACACGGCGGCGGCGACGGTCTGGGCCGTGCTGATCGCGGCCTTCTATCCGGTGCTGGCGCCGCTGGCGCTGTGCTGGGCGCTGTGCGTCGGCGCCTCGCGGGTATTCCTCGGTGTGCATTATCCGGGCGACATCCTCGCCGGCATGGTGCTCGGCGCCAGCTGCGCCGCGCTGGGCCTGTCGACGCTGGCGGTGCTGACATGAGCCGCCTGCTGTACGGCGTGCAGGCCACCGGCAACGGTCACATCACCCGCGCCCGCGCGCTATTGCCGCAATTGCGCGCCGCCGGCTTCGAGGTGGATGTACTGCTGTCCGGCCGCGAGCAGCGTGAGCTGTTCGGACTTGATGATTTCGGCGCCGTGCAGGTGCGCACCGGTCTGTCGTTCGCGATGGCGCAGGGGCGCATCCAGCCGGTCAAGACCGCGCTGCAGGCGAAAATCGGCCGGTTGATCCGCGATGTCGGCGCGCTGGATCTGAAGCCCTATGATCTGGTGCTCTGCGATTTCGAACCGGTAACCGCCTGGGCGGCAAAACGCCGGGGCGTGCCGAGCGTCGGCATCGGTCACCAGTATGCTTTTCGCCAGCGCGTGCCGATGCACGGCGTGAACATTCCGTCGCGACTGGTGCTGCGCAATTTCGCGCCTGTCGATGTGCCGGTCGGTTTGCACTGGCATCATTTCGGCGCGCCCATCCTGCCGCCGATTCTGGAAGCCTTGCCCGCGCCGGCAGCCAGCGACGCACAAAAAGTGCTGGTCTATCTGCCGTTCGAAGCCACTGCCGATTTGCAGCAACTGCTGCAGCCTTTCAGCAGCCACCACTTTCATATCTATTGCGCCATCAGCGCGCCCGCTGATCACGGCCACATTCATTTGCGGCCGTTTTCGCGCGAAGGGTTCCGCCGCGATTTGCTCGATTGCAGTGCCATCATCACCGGTGCCGGATTTGAGCTGCCCTCGGAAGCGCTGGTGCTGGGCAAGAAACTGCTGGTGCGGCCGCTCAGCGGCCAGCTGGAACAGGAAAGCAATGCGCTGGCCCTGCAGCAGCTCGGTGCGGCACTGGTGATGCACAAGTTGTCGGCAGACGCCGTCGCGCAATTGCTGGCGCTGCCGCCACCGCAGCCGGTGCATTACCCGGATGTGGCCGCTGCATTTGCACACTGGCTGGCAGCCGGACAGTGGCAACAATTGCCGGCCCTGACGCAAACGCTGTGGCAGCAGACCCGCGGATTGCCGCCGGCGGCCGGCCCGCACGCGCGCCTGCAGTCCGCACCGGCTGCGGCCTGAACTCCGCAGCTTGATAACAAACTGGATCGCCGTGCAGGCCGCATGAATGCGGGAGCGGCAAGAATTCGTCGTGAAAAAACCAAATAAAGCTTGAGCACCCCGGGTCATGTGCCTATAATCCTGCCGCTCAGACGCGGGGTGGAGCAGTCTGGTAGCTCGTCGGGCTCATAACCCGAAGGTCGTAGGTTCAAATCCTGCCCCCGCAACCAGGTTGCGTCGAAAGCCCCGAACATTCGGGGCTTTTTCGTCCTGAGCAACCCATACCTGTTTCCGGCGTGCGTTCTGCGCGCCACAGCAGGCGCAGGGCACGAAGTGGGCGTTTACGCCCATTTTTTCTTTGTGCTGTTCGCGTCGCCGGTAGCGGTCGTGTGGGGCCGGACCGGTTGATCATTCCCGTCAGTTTTTCGATGTGCATGATGTCCGTCCGGTGCGCAGGATTTTTCTGCGGTCGCACCGCAAACAAACGAAGATCATGGCTACGAAAGACGAATTGGCAGCCCTTATCCAACCCGCCGTGGCAGCGGCCGGCGTGGATTTCTGGGGCCTCGAGTTTCTGCAGACACAACGCAGCAGCCTGCTGCGCATCTACATCGATCATGCCGACGGCGTGACCGTTGAAGATTGCGCGCGTGTCTCGCATCAGGTGTCCGGCGTGCTCGACGTCGCTGATCCCATCAATGGCGAATACCGTCTTGAAGTGTCCTCGCCCGGCTGGGACCGTCCGCTGTTCCGTGCCGAGCAATACCCGGCTTATGTCGGCCAGAAACTGAAAGTCAAAACCCTGGTGCCGCTGCAAGGCCGGCGCCAGTTCACCGGCGTGCTGGAATCCTGCACGGGTGGTGCCATTACCCTGAAACTGAGTGAAGACAAGATCGTCACGCTCGATTTCGCCCAGATCGACAAAGCTCAAGTCGTTCCCGATTACGAAGCAGAAATGCGCAAAAAGAACTGAGAGGTGGCATCCATGAATAAAGAAATCCTCATGGTGGTCGAGACTGTTTCCAACGAGAAAGACGTCAACGCGGAAACTATTTTCGAAGCACTGGAAGCGGCCATTGCCACCGCGACCAAGAAGAAACACCACATCGACATGGAAGTGCGGGTTGCCATCGATCGCAAGAGCGGTGATTACGCCACGTTCCGCCGCTGGGAAATCATTCCCGACGACGCGCCGATGGAGTTTCCGCTGCGCCAGATCACGCTGGCTGCTGCCCAGGAGCTGGAGCCGGGCGTGAAACTCGGTGGCTTCATTGAAGAAGACATGGAGTCGATCGAATTCGGTCGCATTGCCGCGCAAACCGCCAAACAGGTGATCGTGCAGAAAGTGCGCGAAGCCGAACGGGCGAAAGTGCTGGCTGCGTTCTACCACCGCATCGGCGAACTGATCACCGGCGTGGTCAAGAAGACCATGCGCGACGGCGTCATTCTCGACCTCGGCAACAATGCCGAAGCGATCATCCCGCGCGAAGATCTGATGCCGCGCGAAATGTTCCGCCCCGGTGACCGGGTGCGCGGCTTCCTGTATGCCGCCAAACCGGAAAACCGTGGCCCGCAGCTGATGATGAGCCGCGCCAAACCGGAAATGCTCATCGAGCTGTTCAAGATTGAAGTGCCGGAAATTGCCGAAGGCGTCATCGAGATCAAGGGCGCGGCCCGGGATCCGGGATCGCGGGCAAAAATCGCCGTGCGCTCGAAAGACAAGCGCATCGACGCGCAGGGCGCCTGCATCGGCATGCGCGGCTCGCGCGTGCAGGCCGTGTCGAACGAACTCGGCGGTGAGAAAATCGATATCGTCCTGTACGACGACAATCCGGCCCAGTTTGTCATCAACGCCATGCAGCCGGCTGACATTGCCTCGATCATCGTCGATGAAGACTCGCACGCGATGGACGTTGCCGTCGATGACGCGCAACTTGCCATGGCTATTGGCCGTGGTGGCCAGAACGTGCGTCTGGCCTCGCTGCTGACCGGCTGGACCCTGAACGTCATGACCCGCGCCGATGCCGAGTCCAAGCACGCCCAGGAAACCGACAGCATCCTCAACCTGTTCGTCAACGAACTCGGTGTCGATGAAGAGCTGGCCGGCCTGCTGGTCGGTGAAGGCTTCTCGACGCTGGAAGAAGTGGCCTACGTGCCGCTGGCAGAAATGCTCCAGATTGACGGCTTCGATGAAGATCTGGTCAATGAACTGCGCAAGCGCGCCAAAGACGCGCTGCTGACCCGTGCCATTGCCAGCGAGGAAAAACTCGCCAGCAACGAGCCGGCCGAAGATTTGCTGAACATGGAAGGTGTCGACAAACATCTGGCGTATCTGCTCGCCAGCCGCGGCATCTGCACGATGGACGATCTGGCCGAGCAATCGGTGGACGATCTGATCGATATCGAAGGCGTGGACGCTGAACGCGCTGCGAAACTCATCATGACCGCGCGCGCCCCGTGGTTCGCCGGCGAGCAGTAAGAGACGGCTCGGGAGAAACGACACATGGCTGAACTCACCGTCGCGCAACTGGCTGAACAGGTCGGTACGCCAGTTGAAAAATTGCTCGAACAATTGCGTGCTGCCGGGATTGGCGTCAAAGGCGCCACCAGTCCCGTCACCGAAGCGCAGAAACAGGAATTGCTCAATTTCCTGAAACGCTCGCATGGCGAAGACACTGCCGCACCGCAACGCATCACGCTGCAGCGCAAGCAGGTTTCGACGCTGAAGGTCAACACCAATACCGGCAGCACCAAGGCCGTGCAGGTGGAAGTGCGCAAGAAACGCACCTTCGTCAAGCGCACGCCGGAAGAGCTGGCGGCCATGGAAGCGGCTGCGAAAACCGACGAGCAGCCGGTCGCGGCGGTTGCCGAAACGCCGGTGGTCGAAGTGGTCACCGAGGTCACGCCGGAAATCAAACCGGAAGTGAAAGCGGCCGCGGCAGTTGCTGAGCAGAAGCCTGAAGTGAAAGCGGCCGACAAGCCGTCGCCGATGAAATCCGACAGCCGTCCGCCACTGGAAGCTCCGCGCCGCAGCGAAGAAGACATTCGTCGCAATGCCGAAGGCGCACGCCGTGCTGCCGAAGAAGCGCGCCGCGCCGAAGAAGAAGCCCGTCGTGCTGCGGCACGTCAGGCGGCGCCGCGTCCCGGTGCCGCAGCGCCGGCCGCTGGCGACAAGCCGAAGCCGGCCGGCGTCGCGCCGCGCAAAGATCCGCCGAAAGCGCGCGACGATGACGAGCGCAAAGGCCACAAGGCGGCCGGTCACACGCACAAGGATGCGGCCAAGCGTCGTGTCGAAGGTGCCGTGGTTGATCCGGCCAGCATCAAGCATGGTCGTGTGCAGGATATTCTCGCTGGCGCCGATGATGATGTCGGTGGTCGCGGTGGCAGCCGTCGCGGCAAATCGCGTCGCACGCCGCATTCGATGCAACAGAATTTCGCCAAACCGACGCAACCCGTGGTACGAGACGTGCAAATACCGGAAACAATTACCGTCGGTGATCTGGCGCAGAAACTGGCCGTCAAGGCCAGCGATCTGATCAAGCAGCTGATGAAGATGGGCGTGATGGCGACCATCAACCAGGTGCTGGATCAGGAAACCGCCGTGCTGGTGGTTGAAGAGCTCGGCCATGTCGCCAAGCCGGTCAACGAAAACGAACTGGAAATGGCCCTGATCGCCCAGGCGAAAGGTGGCCAGCTGGAAGTGCAGTCGCGTCCGCCGGTGGTGACCATCATGGGTCACGTCGATCACGGCAAGACCTCGCTGCTTGATTACATCCGCCGCACCAAAGTGGCGGCCGGTGAAGCCGGCGGCATTACCCAGCACATCGGCGCTTATCACGTCGAAACGCCGCGCGGTGTCGTCACCTTCCTCGACACGCCCGGACACGCGGCCTTTACCGCCATGCGCGCCCGCGGTGCGAAAGCCACCGACGTAGTCGTGCTGGTGGTAGCGGCCGATGACTCGGTGATGCCGCAAACCATTGAAGCGATCCAGCACGCGCGCGCCGCCGGTTCGCCGATCGTTGTTGCCGTAACCAAGGTCGACAAACCGTCGGCTGATCGCGACAAGGTGCGCACTGATCTGTCGCAGTACAACGTCATTTCCGAAGACTGGGGTGGCGACGTGCAGTTCGCTTACGTGTCGGCGAAAACCGGCGAAGGCGTTGACGATCTGCTGGAAAAAATTCTCCTCCAGGCAGAAGTGCTGGAGCTGCAGGCGCCGATCGAAGGCCCGGCCCGCGGTGTGGTCATCGAAGCCCGTCTCGACAAGGGACGCGGTCCGGTGGCAACCGTGCTGGTGCAAAGCGGCATGCTGTCGAAAGGCGACATCCTGTTGTGCGGCTCGCAATACGGTCGTGTGCGCCAGCTGCTCGACGAAACCGGCAAGCCGGTGGACTCGGCCGGCCCGTCGATTCCGGTCGCCGTACTCGGTCTGGATGGCGTGCCGACAGCCGGTGATGAAGCCACGGTGGTGTCGGACGAGCGCAAGGCCCGCGAAGTGGCACTGCATCGCCTGAACAAGCTGCGCGACGTCAAGATGGCCAAGCAGAAGACCCGCCTCGAGGACATGTTCAGCAACCTGCAGGAACAGGGTTCGCTGACCGTCAACGTGCTGGTGAAAACCGACGTGCACGGTTCGTCCGAAGCCCTGTCCGATGCGCTGACCAAGCTGTCGACGGCGGAAGTGTCGGTGAAAGTCATTGCCTCGGGTGTCGGCGGCATCACCGAGTCCGACGTCAACCTGGCGGCCGCATCCAGCGCGATCATTTTCGGCTTCAACGTTCGCGCCGATGCCACGGCCCGCAAGCTGAGCGAACAGCTCGGCGTGGATATCCGTTACCACAGCATCATTTACGACATCATCGACGAGGTGAAAGCGGCGATGTCGGGCATGCTGTCGCCGGAGCGCAAGCAGAACATCGTCGGTCTGGCGCAGGTGCGCGATGTGTTCAAGCATCCGAAGTTCGGCTCGATCGCCGGTTGCATGGTCACCGAAGGTCTGGTCAAGCGCTCGAATCCGATCCGTGTGCTGCGCGACAACGTGGTGATTTTCGAAGGCGAACTCGATTCGCTGCGTCGCTTCAAGGACGACGTCGCCGAAGTGCGCGCCGGCATGGAGTGCGGTATCGGCGTCAAGAACTACAACGATGTCCGCGTTGGTGATCAGATCGAAGTCTTCGAGATCATCGAAGTCGCCCGCACCATCTGAAGTCCCTGAAGTCCGGCACCCTCCGGTGCCGGACTTTTTTTGTCTGTGAGGGCCGCCACATGGCCAGAGAATTCAAACGTACTGACCGCGTCAGTCACGAGATCCAGCGCGAGCTGGCCTTGCTGCTGCAGCGTGAAGTGAAAGATCCGCGCCTGCCGATGACCACGGTTGCCGATGTGCGCGTGTCGAAAGACCTGCTGTCAGCAAACATCTACGTCACCTTCCTCGGTCGTGACACGCCGGAGCTGGTGCAGGAAAGCATCGAAACGCTGAACCACATGGCCGGTTACCTGCGCTCGATGCTGGCGCAGCGTATCCGTCTGCGTCATTTGCCGCGTCTGCAATTCCATTACGACGCCAGCCTGGTCAAGGGCCGTCAACTCAGCTCGCTGATCGATGCTGCAGTGGCGGCCGATCACGCCCGTCACGTTCACGACGAAGAAGAGTGATCCCTTTCCGTGTCACTGACACGGAACGGCTGTGTGCGGCCGATACCGGGCCGCACATACGCTGTCTTCGCCAGAGTCATTCCAGCCAGAGATCGCTGCCGTGCAATACCGTAACCCGCGCCGCCCGGTGAACGGGCTGTTCCTGCTCGACAAGATCACCGGCGTCAGTTCCAACGCCGCGTTGCAGCGTGTGAAACGGATCTATCAGGCAGAGAAAGCCGGCCACACCGGCAGTCTCGATCCGCTGGCCTCCGGTTTGCTGCCGATCTGTCTGGGTGAAGCGACCAAGTTTTCGCAATTCCTGCTCGATGCCGACAAGCGCTATCAGGTGACCGGCCAGCTCGGCGTGCGCACCGATTCCGCCGACGCCGATGGCAAAGTCATCGCCAGCCGGCCGGTAGCGGTAACGCGCGAACAGCTGGAGCAGGTGCTGCCAGCCTTCATCGGCCCGCAACTGCAATTGCCGCCGATGTATTCGGCACTGAAAAAAGACGGCAAGCCGCTGTACGAACTGGCGCGTCAGGGCATCGAGATTGAACGCGAACCGCGACCGATCACGATTTTTTCCTGCACGCTGCTGGACTTCTCCGGCGATCACTTCACGCTCGATGTGCATTGTTCCAAAGGCACCTACATCCGCACGCTGGTGGACGACATCGGTGAGCGGTTGGGTTGCGGCGCACACGTGACCGTGCTGCGCCGCACGGCAGCGGGAGCCTTCACGCTTGAGCAGGCGCATAGCTCGGATCAGGCAGCGGAAATACTCGAGCAACAGGGACAGGCGGCACTGGATGCCTTGCTGTTGCCGGTGGACGCCCTGCTGACGCATTTGCCGTCGATGATCTTTGCGCCGGCGCTGGTGCATTTCCTGCGTCAGGGCCAGCCGGTGTTCCAGAAAGGCGCGCCGCGCGACGGTCTGGTGGTGATGCGTGATGGTGAGGGCAAATTTTTCGGTGTCGGGGAAATGGATGACGATGGCCGCGTCGCGCCAAAACGGATGATTCGCGATAGCTGAGCGCTCGACGTCAGCCGCCGCGCTGCGCGCAGAAAGAAAACGGGCTGCCTTTGCGCAGCCCGTTTTCTTTGTGTGACTTTTTTTGTTGATCACGGCCTTCTGTCATTCCGGAAAACGGTCAACCCGCATCCGGAAAGACAGTTCATTCGTTCTCGATCGGCAAGGCGCTGTTGTTGCGGCTGGCCCGCTGCAGGAAATTCAGCAACTGCTCCATCGGCATCGGCCGGCCGTAGTAATAACCCTGACCGACGGCGCAGCCGCTGGCCCGCAGGTAGTCGTGCTGGCTGAGTTCTTCGATGCCTTCGGCGACCACATTCAGGCCAAGTGTGTTGGCCATTGCCAGCACGGCAGCAATGATGGCGGCGCTGCTGCTGTCTTCGGGCAGATCGCGGACAAAACTGCGGTCAATTTTCAGCGTCGTGATCGGCAGCTGGCGCAGGTAGCTGAGTGAGCAGTGGCCGATGCCGAAATCATCGACCGCAATGCCGACGCCGAGCGCCCGCAGCGCGCGCAGTTTCAGCACCGCCTGCTGGAAATCCTGGATCACGGAATGTTCGGTGATCTCGATCTCCAAACGTTGCGCCGGCAGTTGATGGCGCTGCAGTGCTTCGCGGCAGCGGGTGATCAATTGATCGTCCTGCAGCTGGCGCGGTGACAGGTTGATGGCGCCGCGCAGCTGGTGATAACCGAGGCCGCGCAGGCGCGCCAAATCGCGGCAGGCGGCTTCCAGCACCCAGCGGCCGATGTCGATGATCAGGCCGTTGGCTTCGGCAACCGGCAGGAAACGATCCGGCGCGATCAGTTCATTGCCGCGCTGCCAGCGCAGCAGGGCTTCCATGCCCATCACGCGGCCGTCGCCGAGCGCGATCTGCGGCTGCCAGTAGAGACGGAATTCGTCGCCGGCCAGCGCTTCGCGCAGTTGCGCATCGATGAGCAGACGCTGCACCGCCTGTTGCTGCAATTCCGGCGTGAAAAACTGGAAGCCGTTGCGTCCGGCGGCCTTGGCCTTGTACAGCGCCAGATCGGCGTTTTTCATCAGCTGCACCGCGTCCATGCCGTCGCCGGGGATCAGCGTGATGCCGATGCTGGCGCCGATGCTGATGCTGCGTTCCTGCAACATGAACGGTGTGGCCATCTGGCGCAGCAGATGTTCGGCGACACGGGCGCAATCCGAGGCATCGGCAATTTGCGGCAGCAGCAGCGCAAACTCGTCGCCGCCCAGTCGCGCGCAGGTGTCGTCGCGACGCACGCTTTGACGCAGGCGGCGCGCGACTTCGCGCAGCAGGTCGTCACCGGCGTCGTGGCCGAGCGTGTCGTTCACTTCCTTGAACAGATCCAGATCGACATAGAGCAGGGCGCTGAGTCCGCCGTAGCGGCGCACGTGTTCGAGCGTCTGTTGCAGGCGGTTGCGGAACAGGTGGCGATTGTCGAGGCCGGTCAGCGGGTCGTGAAACGCGAGGCGTTCAACTTCGGCCTGGGTGCGTTTCAGGGTCGTGATGTCTTCGCCGCTGATCAGGAAATGCGTGCATTGCCCCTTGGCATCGAGCAGCGGCGACAGCGTTTGCAGCACCCAGGTGATCTCGCCGTTGCGGTGGCGCCAGCGTTCTTCGCTTTGCAGCACTTCGCCCAGCCGGCCGTCGCGCAGCGCCGCCAGCTGGCTGTTTTCCAGACTCAGCAGATCGCTGGCTTTCGCGCCGCGGGCGTCGTCGGCGCTGATGCCGGTCAGCGCCGTGAAACGGGCGTTGACGTATTCGACGTTCAGATCGCGATCCGCGATCAGCATGCCGTTGCCGGCCTGTTCGATGGCGTGGGTCAGTTTGCGGGTGGCGGCCTCGGCGGTTTCCTTGCCGGCGATCTCCTGGCGCAGGCCGGCGATCAGCCGGCGCACTTCGCCGAGCATGCGCGCGAAACTGTGGCTGAGCTGGCCGATCTCGTCCGGGCCTTCGGCCGGCAGCGGACAATCCCAGTCGCCGGCGGCAATGCGCTGCGCCGATTCCGACAGGTGCCGCACCGGTACCAGCACCAGCCGGGCGATGAGCAGGAACAGCAGGCCGGCCAGCAGCACGCCCATCAGCACGGTGAGCAGGGTCATCTGTTGCTGGACGGCGTAACCGCGCTCGCGCAGCGGTTGCTCGCTGCGTGCGATCACCACATGCCAGCCGAGGGTGTCGATGCGCCGGCCGCTGGCGACGAACTGTTCATCACCGACTGCGACCCGGTAGTCGAGCCGGCCCTGCGTGCGCAGCGCGTCGAGTTGCACGGCCGGGAGCAGCGGCGACTGGCCGGTGTTGGCAAAGCGCTGTTCAGGCTTGGCGCTGGCCTGGTACTGGCTGCTGTCGGCGATCACCCGGCCCTGCTCGTCGATCAGCAGCGCGGTACTGAGCGCGGTGTCGGCAGCCTGGCGCAGCATCAGTTCGAAGACTTCGTCGAGCACCACATCGGCGCCGGTGGCGCCGAAAAAGCGCTCGCCGTGGTAGACCGGCAGCAGCAGGCTGGTCATCCAGTGCTGGAGGAAATCGTCGTAATAGACTGCCGTCCAGATGGGCTGGCGCTGCGGGTTCTGTTCCGGGCCCACCGGCTTGAGGAAGGACTCGGCATCGACCAGATGATCGGATTTGACGCCGTGCACCCAGTCCTCGGGGGCCATGCGGATGAAGCCGATGCGGGTCAGCAGGTAGAAGTTGAAGAACGAGTCGCGCATCGGCGCCGCCAGCGTCTGCCACAGCGCGGCGCTGCGGCTCCAGAGCAGCGCCAGCTTGGCGTCCGCTTCATGGTTGGGCCCGATGAAGGCGCCGGACTCGCCGTCGAAACTGCGCAGGCTGGCATCGGGCTGGCGTGGCGGCAGCGGCGGCGGCGCGTCCAGCGGCGTGCGGAACAGGTTGCTGGTGACCACCGCATTGGCGGCACGGGCCAGCGACAGGCGGCGGGCGAAATCCTGATCCAGCAGCGTGGCGAGGTGGTTGGTGTCCTGCTGGACATTGAGCTGCAGCTGATCGCGCAGGTGGCGGGTTTCGGAACGGGCCAGCAGGGCGCCGACCACGCTGGCGCAGAGCACGCAGCCGAGCAGCAGGGTCAGGGCCAGACGGAAAGCCAGGGAGTGACGCAGGAGACGGCGGGTCATGAGGCGGGCGGCGTGCCGGTCGGCGCGAAAGCGCCAGTATAGGGGCGGGCTCCAAAAAGCACAGCGCGGGCTCAGTTTTCTGCAGGCGGTTGCCGTATCCGTTGCAGAACCGCCTCGACGTCGTGGTCGCTGGCGGGGCGGTCGATGGCAGCCTGGGCGGTGGCGTCTGCCAGCCGGTACTGGCGGACGAAGCGCCGGCAGACGGCGCAGATCAGCAGGTGCAGGCGCAGCGCGCAGGCCCGCCGCCAGTTGAGCCGACCGTCCAGGTGCTCGCCGACCTGCGCCGGGACATCACGACATTTCAGCATGCGCCGGTCTCCGGAAAATGTTCGGCGGCCGGGCGCGGCGCGTGTTGCCGGTGTGCAGGGATGGTCAGCATTCGCCGGTCTCCGGAAAATGTTCGACGGCCGGGCGCGGCGCGTGTTGCCGGTGTGCAGGGATGGTCAGCATTCGCCGGTCTCCGGAAAATGTTCGACGGCCGGGCGCGGCGCGTGTTGCCGGTGTGCAGGGATGGTCAGCATTCGCCGTCTCCGGAAAATGTTCGATGGCACGGCGTGACGTGTTGCCGGTATGCGTGGACAGTCAGCATTCACCGGTCTCCTGATAGCGCTCGACAGTCTGGAACAAGCGCAGCCGCGCCCGGTGCAACAGCACCCGCAGATTGGATTCACTGATGCCGAGCGCGTTACAGACCTCGTCGGCGGATTGTTCGTCGAGGCTGCGCAGCATGAATACTGCGCGCTGCAGGCCGGGCAGCGCCGCCAGCGTCTGCTCCAGACAGCGGCCCAGCTCACCCTGCTGGAGCAGGGCTTCCGGCGTGTCGCCACGCCAGTGGCCGGGGGGCCGCTGCCAGTGGCCGTCGCCGGCGAAACGCTCGCTCCAGCCGGGTGCTTCGTCCTCCAGCTGGTCCAGCGAGATCACCGGCAACTGCCGGCGCCGGCGCGCGAAGGCGGCATTGATGACGATACGGGTCAGCCAGGTTTTCAGGCTGGAGCGGCCCTCGAAACGGGGCAGGGCGCGCCAGGCCGAAAGCCAGGCCTCCTGCACCACTTCCTCGGCTTCGCCACTGCCGACCAGCGCCCGCGCCACCTGCTGCAGGCGCCGGTGATACTGGCGCACCAAAGCGGCAAAGGCGGTTTCGTCGCCGGCGCGCAAGAGGGCGAGCTGTTCGGGCTGGTCCATCGTTCGGTCTGGTCGGGAGGGGCGGCTTGGATGCTAGCCGCTGGCCGGCGTTACAGACAGCCGGGGAAAAACATTTGCCGGCCGACGCACTGGCGCGGTTGAGCCGGCCGGCGCATGCGTCTACAATGCCCGCCCCTCGCCGACTGGCGGGGTTAGCACCTCAAACTGGCTGTGACCCGGTCTGAGGCAAGTCCACGAGCTGATTCACGAGGAGGCTCCCATGTCACTGAGCAATGAACAGAAAGCCAAGATTGTTGCCGACTTTGCCCAGGGCAAAGGCGACACCGGTTCGCCGGAAGTGCAGGTCGCCCTGCTGACCGCGCGCATCAACGATCTGCAAGGCCACTTCCAGTCGCACAAGAAAGATCACCACTCGCGTCGTGGTCTGCTGCGCATGGTGTCCCAGCGCCGCGTGCTGCTGGACTACCTGAAGGGCAAGAGCCAGGAGCGTTACGCTTCGCTGATCGAGCGTCTCGGCCTGCGTCGCTAAGACCAGACCGGTAGGAAAAAAGGCCCTGAGGGGCCTTTTTTCTTGTCCGCAACGGCGGTTTGGCCGTCCGGATTCCTCGTGGACTGTGCAGGACGCACGCCGCCAGCGGCGCGCTTTTCGCGTATGATCGCGCCCGCAAACTAACCGTTGAAAGTAGAGAAAGGAAAGAACGTGACTCCCATCGTCAAAAGCTTCCAGTACGGCCCGCATCGTGTGACCCTCGAGACCGGCGCAGTCGCCCGTCAGGCCACCGGCGCCGTCCTGGTCACCATCGAAGACACCGTCGTGCTGGTCACGGCGGTTGCCAAAACCGAACCGGTCCCGGGCAAGGACTTCTTCCCGCTGACCGTGCACTATCAGGAAAAGTTTTACGCCGGCGGCCGCATTCCCGGCGGTTTCCAGAAGCGTGAAGGTCGCCCGACCGAAACCGAAACCCTGGTCTCGCGCCTGATCGATCGTCCGATCCGTCCGCTGTTCCCGGAAGGTTTCTTCAACGAAATCCAGATCATCGCCACGGTCATGTCGATCAACCCGGACGTGCAGCCGGACATCGCCGCCATGATCGGCGCGTCGGCCGCGCTGGCCCTGAGCGGTGCGCCGTTCAACGGCCCGATCGGCGCCGCCCGCGTCAGCTACAAGGACGGCCAGTACCTGCTGAACCCGAGCGCGAAAGTCGCGGCGGAATCGGATCTGGATCTGGTGGTTGCCGGTACCGAAAGCGCCGTGCTGATGGTCGAGTCGGAAGCCAATGAACTGTCCGAAGCGATCATGCTCGGCGCCGTGATGTTCGGCCATCAGGCCCAGCAGGTGGTGATCAAGGCGATCAACGAATTCGCTGCCGAAGCCGGCAAGCCGAAGTGGAACTGGAAAGCGCCGGCGCCGAACACCGCGCTGATCGACGCCATCAAGGCTGAAGTCCAGTCCGGCCTGACCGCCGCTTACCAGATTGCCGACAAACAGCAGCGTTACGCTGCGGTCGGTGCGCTGCGTGATGCCGTGGTGGCCAAACTGGCGAACGGCGCCGAAGGTGCGCCGTCTGCCGATGCGGTGAAGAAAATTTTCGGCGACATCGAATACCACACGGTTCGCGATCGCATCCTGTCGGGCGCGCCGCGCATCGACGGCCGCGATCACGACATGATCCGCGCGCTCTATGTCAGCACCGGCGTGCTGCCGCGTGCCCACGGTTCGGCGATGTTCACCCGCGGTGAAACGCAGGCGATTGTTGCCGTCACGCTCGGCACCGAACGTGATGCGCAGATCATCGATTCGCCGATGGGCGAGTCGAAAGACACCTTCATGTTCAACTACAACTTCCCGCCGTTCTCGGTCGGTGAAACCGGCATGATGACCGGTCCGAAGCGTCGCGAAATCGGTCACGGCCGCCTCGCCAAGCGCGGCGTGCTGGCGATGATGCCGAAGTGGAACGATTTCCCGTACAGCGTCCGTGTCGTCTCGGAGATCACCGAGTCGAACGGTTCGTCGTCGATGGCCTCGGTCTGCGGTTCCTCGCTGGCACTGATGGACGCCGGTGTGCCGGTGAAAGCGCCGGTTGCCGGTATCGCCATGGGTCTGGTGAAAGACGGCAACCGCTTCGTGGTGCTGTCCGACATCCTCGGTGATGAAGATCACCTCGGCGACATGGACTTCAAGGTAGCCGGTACCTCGAAAGGCATCACCGCGCTGCAAATGGACATCAAGATCGACGGCATCACCAAAGAGATCATGGAGACGGCGCTGCATCAGGCGCAGGCCGGTCGTCTGCACATTCTCGACGTGATGAACCAGGCGATTGCCCAGCCGCGCGGCGACATTTCGCCCTACGCGCCGCGCATCACCACCATCAAGATCGATCCGGAAAAAATCCGCGAAGTCATCGGCAAGGGCGGCACGGTCATTCGCAGCATCACCGAGCAATCGGGTGCCACCATCGAGATCGAAGATGACGGCACCATCCGCATCGCCGCGATCCGTGGCGAGCAGGCCCAGGATGCCATCGACCGCATTCGTGCCATCACCGCTGACATCGAAGAAGGCCAAATCTTCGAAGGCAAGGTGGTGCGTCTCGCCGAGTTCGGCGCCTTCGTCAACCTGACGCCGGGCAAAGATGGTCTGGTGCACATTTCGCAGATCACCAACGAGCGCGTCGAGAAAGTTTCCGATGTGCTGAAAGAAGGCCAGATCGTGAAAGTGAAAGTGCTGGAAGTGGACAAGCAGGGCCGTATCCGCTTGTCGATGAAGGCACTGCTGGACAACAACGGCTGATTGCTATTGCCGTGGCAATTGACCGGCGCTGAGTGCCGGGACAATTGACTGGAAACAGACAGGGGAGCTTCGGCTCCCCTGTCTGTTTCCAGTGACGGTGTTTGCGTCTGCCTTTCCGTTCGCCGAGGCTTGTGATGCGTTCCGCCAGCGCGCCGCTTTTCATCAACGCAGAAGACTTCTGTTATGCCTTGCGCCAGCGTGCAGCGTCAGTGGAGTGCTGGCTGGATCGCCGCAGCGGCGATATCCATGTCATCAGCGACGCGTTCGCCGACGACGAAATCGACGATGACGATTTCGATGCCCTGCGCCGGGCTGATCCCTCGCGTTACCTGCGCTTGCCTGTGTATCCGCCGCCAGCAGCATTCGAGGACCTGCAGCTGTTTCTCGGTCTGGTGGACGACGAGCCTGTACACGCGGCGCTGACGGTAACGCTGCAAAAGCAGCGCGCTTTCCAGCACTTCCTCGATGCGCTGGCGCAATGGCCGCACTGGCAGCAACGCTGGCAGGTACATAGCGCACAGCGCATGTGCCACTGGGGCGAGATCTGGTTGCGTCAGCAGGGCCTTGCTGTTTGCTGGCAGGGCAACATGACAGGCAGGGACTGAACTCAGTAAAGTGCCCGGCGTCAGGAACAATGGCCGGGAAACCTGTGCATGTGGAAGTGGCTGAATCCGGTCCTGTGGCCGGCGCTGTATCGTCGCAGTCGTTATCGGGAAGCATTGGCGTTGCAACTCTGGCAGTTGCAGCCGGAAGCGGCGCGCCGCTCCGATGACATTGCGCCGTTGCGCGCTGTCAGCGATCAGGTGCGCCAGCTGGAAGCACTGCCGCTCAGCGGCGCCGCCACCGATGCAGCGGACAAGGCCTTGCTGCCGCCAGACAGCGCAGCAGCACAAACCTTCGTGCAGGGCTTGCGGACGCTGGCAGCGCGTTTGCGCGGAGAGAAGGTTGCCCTGCCGCCGGCGCTGACGTTTCGCCAGATGCAGGCGATGCGCAAACCCATGTCCAGTGAAGGCTCGGTACTGACCCAGAATCTGGGTGCGCACCTGCCGGTACTGATCCCGCTGATGTCGGCCTTTCTTCTGATCAGCGGCTTTATCTACAACGTCATGCTGTTCGACCGCTTCGACATGCCGGTGACGCCATTTTTCGGTTTGTCGGATCACCTTGCAGCCAGCCTCAAAGGTGTCGCGGCGTCGTTGCTGGCGGTCAGTTTTTCCCTGGTGATGCCGGCCCTGATGGCCGGGCGCATGCGTATTGCTGTTCTGGGGGAATTGCTCGGCACGGGGCGCATCAATCTGGCTTTGGCCTGGATGCTCGGCGCGCTCCTTTATTTGGCCATTCCGCTGATTCCGGGCATGGCCAAAGACGTCAACGCCATCCCACTGATGCGCGCTTATGTGATTCTGATTATCGTCGGCTCATCACTGGCCGCACCGATTGCAGCGCGCGCAGCGAGGCCATTGCTGGTCAGTGCACTGGTAACGTTCGTCACGATCTATTTTGCGGTGCTCTGGTTTGGGGCATCGATTGCGCACAACAGGCTTTCCCGTCAGGTTGATGTCCCGACAGCAGAAATTACTTTTGCCGACGACAATAAACCGGTGCGTCGGAGCATTGTTTCCGGCAGCAGTCTTTATCTATTCCTGCTGGATGCAAAGGGCCAGATCGAGGCGGTACCGATCGAACAGGTGCGCTCGGTACGCTATCTGCCAACGGCCGAACTGGAGCGTGAGCGGGAGGCCAGGAAGGCTGCCGACGCCGTGAATAATCAGCAGGTACAACCGATCACGCCGCCACGCAGGTATCGTCTTGGCGTGGTCACGACCGAGGGCAAAACCACGTCACCGGGCAGTCCTGGCGACGGTGCCACTCAGCCGGCTACAGCTTCGGCTGAGCCCTGAGCACAAGCCTGTCGCCGCCGGAGCAATTCGAAAACCAAACGGCTCCCGGGAGCAGCCCGGTTCGACAACAAGCCCGTGCCAACAACTGGTATCAAGCACAGGTCGTATCAACAACGAGACTGTTTCTACAACAAGACTGTTTCTACAACGCAAAGGGGGACTACCGATGAACACCCGCCTGAAGGCGCTGTTCAGCGTCACTGCGCTGGCCGCCGCTTCCGGTGCCGCGCTCGCCGAAGACGGCAAGCTGACGCTGGAAATGCTCTATCACCCGACCGACAAAGTGAAATTCGATCTCGCGCCGATGACGCGTTTGTCCTGGGACAAACAAAACCGTCTGATCGAATCGCAGGTGAAAGACGGCGCCGTGCAATTGTTTGTCATCAATCCGGATACCTGGGAAAAAACCCCGCTCGCCGCCGATGGCAATCTGGTGGCGTGGATGAAAGCTGCAGGGATTGACGAAAAAGATGCCGGCAAGCTGGCGGAAAAACTCGGTGCCCAGATCGCGCCCGGCGTGCATGCCTACATTTTCACCCACAAGAACGACATCTGGTTCCTTGATACGCAGGCGGCGAAAGTTCGCGCACTGACGTCCACACCGGACCTTGCCGAAGACGAAGCGGTGCTGTCGCCGGATGCGAAGCAGGTTGCCTATCTGAAAGGCAACGACATGTATGTCACCGAAGTGGCCAGCGCGAAAGAAAAACGCCTGACCACCGGCGGCAGCGAAACCGTGTTCAACGGCCGTCTCGACTGGGTGTATCAGGAAGAAATTTACGGTCGCGGCAATTTCCGTGCTTTCTGGTGGGCGCCGGATTCAAAGCAGCTGGCCTTCCTCAGTCTCGACGAAACCAAAGTGCCGGTGTACACGCTGAGCGGTGATCACGCCCAGCCGGTGAAAACTGATCGCACGCGTTATCCGAAAGCCGGTGATCCGAACCCGATTGTCAAACTCGGTGTGGTCGATCTGAAAGCAAAAATCAAATGGACCGATGATCCGTATCCGGGTCAGGAATCGCTGGTGGTGCAGGTGGGTTGGACGCCGGACGGCAAATTGCTCGCCGCCTGGCAGGACCGCGTGCAGACCTGGCTGGATCTGCGTCTCTATGACAACAAGGGCAAGAGCGCGGTGGTGGTGCGGGAAACCTCGCCGGCCTGGACCGAGCGACTGCCGCTGCCGACTTTCCTGAAAGACGGCAGCTTCCTCTGGGAATCGGATCGCACCGGCCATCATCACATTTACCGCTATGACCGCGATTACAAACTGGTCGGCGCCATTACCCAGGGCGACTGGGATGTGCGCGACGTGCAGGGCGTGGATGAAAACAAGGGCCGCGTGTTCTTTACCGCCAACGAACGCAATCCAATTGGCAATGACGCCTACGTGGTCAATCTCGACGGCAGCGGTTTCACGCGCCTGACCGATGAGAAAGGCATGCACATGGTGCGCTGGAATGATGCCTACACGCATTTCATCGATACCTGGAGCAGCCTGACGCAAACGCCGAAACAGGCCCTGTTCAGCGACGCCGGCAAACTGGTGAAACTGGTTGATGATCCGGGACTGCCGGAGAATTACAAAAAACTGAAACTCGGCAAAGTGGTGCAGCAGCAGGTAAAAAACCGCAACGGTTTCCCGATGGAAAGCCTGATGTTCCTGCCGCCGGATTTCGATGCGCAGAAAAAATATCCGGTGTACCAGCACCTGTATGCCGGCCCGATGGCGCCGCAGGTGGTGGACCGCTGGAACGGCCAGCTCTGGCATCATTTCCTCGCCCAGCAGGGTTACATCGTCTGGGTGCTGGACAACAGCAGCTCCAGCAACAAGGGCGTGAAAAGCGCATGGCCGATTCACCGCAAACTCGGCCAGCTGGAGTTGCAGGATCAGCTTGATGGTCTGGAATGGCTGCGCGCCCAGGGCTATGCCGACATGGATCGCGTGGCGCTGAATGGCTGGAGCTATGGCGGCTATTTCACCTCGTATGCGATGACGCACAGCAAGGCCTGGAAAGTCGGCTTTGTCGGCGCACCGGTAACGGACTGGCGCCTGTACGACAGCGTTTACACCGAGCGTTACATGGGCCTGCCGCAGGACAACGCTGAAGGCTATGACAAGGGCAGTGTGCTGAAGGCCGCGAAAGATCTGAGCGGAAAAATCATGATCCTGCATGGCACGATGGACGACAACGTGCACCCGCAAAACAGCATCATGCTCATCGACGAGCTGATCAAGGCCGGCAAGGATTACGAGCTGCAACTCTATCCCGGCCATGGTCATGGTGTGCGCGGCGACTGGTACAACTGGTCAATGCAGAAAGCGCGCTGGAAGTTCCTGCAGGACAATCTCTGATCACCAGCGATTGTTGCCACCCGCAGGCAGACTGTCAGTGAATCGCGAACGGCACGCTCTGGCGTGCCGTTCGGCTTTCTGCCGCCGTGAACTGTTCCACAGCGTCCGCGCGCGCTACGATCACGGCTGTCATTGCCGAACCGGTAGCCACCCGTGAATCCGCTCCGTCCGCTTTTTCCCTGCTTTGCCGCGCAGCCGGACTGGGTGTATCTGGACAGCGCCGCGACGGCGCAAAAACCGCAAGCCGTGATTGATGCGCTGCTCACGCACTACCGCGACGGCGTGGCCAACGTGCATCGCGCCGCGCACCGTCAGGCCGCGCAGATCACCCGCCAGTTTGAAACGGCGCGCAGGCAGGTCGCGCAATTTCTCAACGCCGCCGAGACCAATGAGATTGTCTGGACACGCGGCAGCACCGAAGCGATCAATCTGGTGGCGCAGAGTTTTCTGGCGCCGCGTCTGCAGGCGGGTGATGCCGTTGTCATCAGCGCGCTCGAACATCACGCCAATCTCCTGCCCTGGCAACAACTGGCGCAGAAAACCGGCGCCGCGCTGCGCGTGATCCCGGTGCAGGAAAATGGCGAACTGGATCTGTCTGTGTTGCCGTCCTTGCTGGATGCACGCGTCAAACTGCTCGCCGTCACCGCCATGTCCAATGTGCTGGGCACGCTGACGCCGGTGGCGGATATTGTGCGCATCGCCCATGTCGCGGGCGTGCCGGTGCTGGTGGATGCGGCGCAAGCCGCTGTGCATCAGCGTCTCGATGTCCGGCAATTGAATTGCGATTTTCTGGTCTGCTCCGGGCACAAACTTTACGGCCCGTCCGGCATTGGCGTGCTGTACGGCAAGCATGAACATCTGCAGGCCATGCAGCCCTGGCAATACGGCGGCGAAATGGTCGCGCGCGTGCAATGGGATCGCGCGGAATTCCAGCCGCCGCCACTGCGTTTCGAAGCCGGCACACCGGCTGTCGCCGATGCCATCGGCCTTGCTGCCGCGCTCGAATTTCTGCAGGCACAGGATCGCCATGCGGCGCAGGAACACGAAGCGGCGTTGCTGCAGATGCTGGAACGCGGGCTGGATGCATTGCCCGGTGTGCGCCGCCTGTCACGCGCCCGCGCGCGTGCAGCAATCGTCGCGTTCACGGTGGACAAGCATCACCCCGCCGATATTGCCGCCGCGCTGGACAGCGAAAATATCGCCGTGCGCGCCGGCCAGTTGTGCGCTTCTCCGCTGGTGCAACAACTGGCACCGGGCGGAATCGTCCGGGCATCGCTGGCACTGTATTCCGATGTGCAGGATGTGCAGCGGCTTCTCGACGTGCTGACACGGCTCGTGACGCCGGCGAGCATCGCAACCGGCATGCCGGAAAATTTCCCGGCAACTATTGAAACGGCGAACTCGACCGGGATCAAAGAACCCGTCCGGGAGGCCTCTGATTCCGGAAATGAAAAGCCGGAAAACACCGGGCCGGAAAAAAACGCGCAGGAACGCCTCGTCGCGCTGCTCGCTGAGCTGCGTCAGGCGCGCGGCTGGGCCAATCAGCAACGCTTGCTGATGAAGCTGGCCGACATCCAGCCGCGTTTCAGCGTCGAAGAAAAATCTGCGGCTGTTGCCGTGCAAGGCTGCGAAAGCCAGACCTGGTTGCGTTGCGAACCGCGCGAGGATGGCCTGCATTTCACCCTCGACAGCGAAGCCCGCATCGTGCGCGGCCTGGCCGCTGTGCTGCTGTCTGTCGTCAACGGCAAACCGGCCGCCGCGATCAGCCAAATGAATCTGCTGGCCGCAATGGCCGACTACCGGCTGGAAAACCAGTTGTCGGTATCGCGGGTCAATGGTGTGAAAGCGATTGCGGCGGCGGTGATCAATCTGGCCAAGCGCAATTAAAACATCGCGAGTCCGTGGTTCATGTTGCGGTTTTGAGCAGCTTCTCTACGGCACGTGCGGCCAGAACAAATCCGAAGCTGCCGGTGACCATCACCGAAGCGCCGAAGCCGCCGCTGCAGTCAAGGCGCATGGCTTCGCCGTCCTGTCCCGCGGGTTTTTGTGCGCAGACACTGCCGTCCGCTTGCGGATATTTGAGCTGCTCGCTGGAGAACACGCATTCGACGCCGAATTTGCTTTTCTCGCCCTTGGGAAATCCGTGTTCGCGGCGCAAGCGGCTTTTCACTTTGGCGAGCAGCGGGTCGTTGAATGACTTCGCCAGATCGGCGACGAGAATCTTTGTCGGGTCGGTCTGGCCGCCGGCGCCGCCGGCGACGACAACGGGCAATTTTCTGCGTTTGCAGGCGGCGATGATCGCGGCTTTGGCGCGCACATTGTCGATGCAGTCGAGCAGCACACCGAAATCATCGCTGAGGTAATCGGCCAGCGTGTCTTCGGTGAGGAAATCGGCGATGCAGTGGATGGCCAGCTCCGGGTTGATGGCGAGCAGGCGTTCGCGCATCGCCTCGGTTTTGTCGCGGCCGATGTTGGCGCTGAGTGCCTGGATCTGACGGTTGGTGTTGGTGACGCACACGTCGTCGAGATCGATGAGTGTCAGCGTGCCGACGCCGGTGCGCGCCAGCGCTTCCGCTGCCCAGGAGCCGACACCGCCGATGCCGACCACGCAGGCGTGACTGCCGCGCAGATGTTCTGCCTGCGCGAGGCCGTACAGGCGCTGAATACCGCCGAAACGTTGTGGGTAGTTGCTGGTCATGGCGAGCGTCGCGTGTGTGGTCTGGCGCGGGAGTCTACTGCGGTGCGCCGCATCGCCCTTCGACAAGCTCAGGGCGAACGGGATCTGTATTCAGGTGAATGAGCGAATGTGTTCAGACGGAAAAACCTCGGCCAGTAAATTGCGGCAGGCATTGTCTGAAGCAGATTCAGGCGCAAATGCTTTTCACGCCACCGATGTGCGCTGAATGTCGAACAGTTCGCGACAACCCTGACGGCCGAGATCGAGCAGGGCGCTGAGTTGTTCGCTGCTGAAAGCTTCACCTTCGGCTGTACCCTGCACTTCAATGAAACCGCCGGCTTCAGTCATGACGATGTTCATGTCGGTGTCGCAGGCCGAATCTTCGGCGTAATCCAGATCCAGCACCGGCACACCCTTGTAAATGCCGACGCTGACCGCGGAAACAAAATGCCGGAACGGATTGGTTTTCAGCTGGCCGTTCTTGCGCATCCGGGTGATGGCGTCATGCAGGGCAATGCAGGCACCGGTGATCGACGCGCAACGTGTGCCACCGTCGGCCTGAATGACATCGCAATCAAGCGTGATGGTGTATTCGCCGAGCTGTTCAAGATTGACCGCCGAGCGCAGCGCGCGACCGATCAGCCGCTGGATCTCCAGTGTCCGGCCGCCCTGTTTGCCGCGCGCGGCTTCACGATCATTCCGTTCGTGCGTGGCGCGCGGCAGCATGCCGTATTCGGCGGTCAGCCAACCCTGGCCTTTGCCTTTCAGGAAACGCGGCACGCCTTCGATAACGCTGGCCGTGCAGATCACTTTCGTGTCGCCGCACTCCACCAGCACCGAACCTTCGGCATGGCGGGTGAACTGGCGGGTGATCGTGTACGGGCGCAGCTGGTTGGGTGTGCGTTGGCTCGGGCGCATGGGCGGAGTCCGAAAAAATGCGGGGCGCCATTATAGGCGCCAGCGTCGTCGGCAGCACGGTGCGTTCGGGTGGTCCGGCCCGGCGCTGTGGCCGGACCGGCGCTTCGGGTAAACTGTGCGGCCTTGTTGCCGTACCGGAACCGACCATGATTTGCAGCATGACCGCCTTCGCGCGACGCGAAGCCCGCAGCCCGCTCGGCACGTTCACCTGGGAGATCCGGTCGGTGAACCAGCGTTTTCTCGAGCCGTCATTTCGCCTGCCGGACAGTTTCCGCGGTCTGGAAACCGCGCTGCGCGACAAACTGAAAACGCGCCTGACACGCGGCAAACTCGATTGTTCGCTGCGTTTCGAGCCGTCTTTCGATGCCGCCATGCCGGCCATCAACGAAGATCTGGTACGCCAGTTGTCCACCTTGTCCGCGCGCCTGAAAGATCTCGGCGTCGCGGGTTCGTCACTTTCACATGCCGACATCCTGCGCTGGCCGGGTGTGGTGCAGAATGCGGAAACTGATCAGGCCCAGTTGGAAGCGCAGGCGCTGGCTGCGTTTGATGCCGCGCTGGATGAACTGATTGCGATGCGTGCCCGTGAAGGTGATGCGCTGCGCAGCGTGCTGATCGAGCGTCTCGACGGTATCGACGCGGAAGCAGAAAAAGCCCGCCTGCTGTTGCCGGAAGTGCGCGAGCGGCTGCGCGAGAAACTGCTGGCGCGATTCGAGGAAATGAAAGTCGAACTCGATCCGCAGCGGCTGGAACAGGAAATGGTGCTCGCCGCACAGCGCATGGATGTGGATGAAGAGCTCGACCGCCTGCGCACGCACACCAGTGAGCTGCGTCGCCTGCTTGACGAAGGCGGCGCCATCGGCCGCAAACTGGATTTCCTGATTCAGGAATTGCACCGCGAATCGAATACGCTTGGCTCGAAATCGGCCAGCACCCAAACCACCGGCGTGTCAGTGGCGCTGAAAGTGCTGGTCGAACAGATGCGCGAGCAGGTTCAGAACATTGAATGATGTGGAGCGTCGTTGTACGCAGGCGCTTCATGCGCATTGCGTACAACGACAGGCGACAGGACGTTTGCTGTGGGCGGACGGTTGACTGGAAGTGCCCGGGTCCCGCTTTCAGTGGGGCTGGTCAGTCACTTCACGGCTTTGACACTGGCATCGACTTTGCTGGCGTCGATGTAGCCAATCAGGTTGGGATTGGTGGCCACCAGCTGTTTCATTTCTTCTTCGCTGTCCACTTCCTTGGGTGGCGTGCCCTTGCCGGTAAACACCATCTGCGACCAGTAGGCCTTCAGCTGCGCGGCGGTTTTGTCCAGATAACCGGCTTCAAAACTTTGTCGCTGCGGATTGCCTTCTTTCAGGTTCAGGGCGACGGCCTGTCCGCCACCAGGAAAGGACGGCATTTTGCCGAGGAAAATCCGCGACACGTCCTCTTTGCTCAGGGCCGCTGCGTTGCTGGGATGAACAATCACCACGGTTTCCGCACCGAGCAGCGCCGGACTCAGCAGCACGCCGCACAGGCTCAGGATTGACAGGGTTTTCATGTGCGCCTCCTCAGAAGACGACGTCGAGAGCCAGGGCCAGGGATTTCGAATCACCGAGGAAGAAGAACGTACTCTGATCCTCGTAGTCGTCGTATTGCAGCTTGAGTGCCGCCGAGCTGTGGAAATCCCAGCGCACGGTATAGGACAGTGTCTGGTAAATGGTGCGTTCGGCGTAGGGCGCTTCGGATTCGTCAAACTTTGAATAGGTGATCATCGGCGTGACATCGCCGAAGCGGTAACCGACGCCCAGCATGTGCGCTTCGTAGATGTTGTCATCGTTCGGTCGCGTGTATGGGCGATCAAAGGTGTATACCTCGCTGCGCAGCAGGAAGTTGCCGTAGTCGATGTTGAAACTGGCGCCGAAGAAATCCTGCTCGAGTCCGGTCATCGGCACGCGCGGGTTTCCGGTGCTGAGCGGTACACGGGTGCCGGTGTTGTCGAAACGGTAACGATCGACGGTGTTGTGCATGTAGACGAAACGCATCGACAGCCAGTCGTAGCTGAGATCGAGATAGGCGCCGAAGATGCCGGTCCAGTTTTCTTCAATGCGCTGGTTGTAGATGGCGCGCGAGCCGAGCATTTTGTTGTTGCTGTCTTCTTCATCGCCGTACCAGAAATTGGCCAGCAGACTCCAGTTGCCGAGGTTGCTGCGGAACAGGGCATTGATGCCGTTGTAATGGGTGATTTGCCAGGTGTAGAGATCTTTCGGTGCGCGAATCCAGTTGTAGGCAAAGCGCATGTCGAGAAAGTCCGAGTAATAAAACAGCGGCAAACGTTTGCGGCCGGCCTGCACCGTCCAGTTGTTGTCGAGGTTGTAGCTGGCGTAGGCCCATTCGATACGGGCATCGAAATCATCGGCGCCGCGCGCCATGAACTGGCCGGTCAGCGACAACTTGTCGTCAAACTTGACGTTGGTTTGCAAACCGAAATTCGATTCCGGTTTGAACGACCAGTTCTCGGTATAAAAGCCGACGCGCGGGAAGTCGGCCAGATAGCAGGGGCAATCGAGATTCAGGTAGCTGGCGTTTTCTCCGCTCAGCACTTTGCCGCCAACGATGGAGAAAAACCCGGAATAACTGACCTCGGCCGCTGATGCGTGGCTGCTCAGGGCAAGCAGCACGGCACCGGCCAGGGGCAGGGTGCGACAGGTAAGTCTGTGCATGGTGTGGCCTCCGATTTTCACGTGCGGCCGGTTGGCGCAGGGCCATCCGGCCGCTGCAAGCGTAGTTCAGGCCTGCTGGTGTGCATGGCTGGGGGGCGCAGCCTCCGGTATCCTGCGCACCTGTTGGCAGTGAGCGTAAGTGGGGATGTCCATGGCAGAGGTCGGGGCCGCACGCGGCACCTTGTTCATCATTTCGGCAGCTTCCGGCACCGGCAAAACCACGCTGGTAACGCGTTTGGTCAAGGAGTTGCCCGGCATCATCCATTCGATTTCCACCACCACGCGCAGCAAGCGCGAGGGCGAGATCGACGGCGTGCATTACCACTTTGTCGGCATCCCGGCGTTTCAGGCCATGGTGGCGCGCGGTGCGTTTTACGAGCATGCGGAGGTGCACGGCAATTTCTACGGCACGTCGCGTGAGTGGGTGGAAGAACAACTCGCCACCGGTCAGGACGTGATCCTGGAAATTGACTGGCAGGGCGCGGCACAAATGCGCAGGCTGATGCCGGAATGCCGCAGCGTGTTCATCCTGCCGCCGTCGTTTGCCGCGCTGGAAGCGCGCCTGCGCGGACGCGGCAAGGACAGTGAAGAGGTGATCCAGCGACGGCTGGCGGCGGCGCGCGGCGAGATGGCGCACGCCGGCGAATATGACTGGCTGATCCTCAATGACGATCTGGAAACGGCACTGGCCGAGCTGAAGGCGGTGTTCATCGCCGAACGTTGCCGTACGTCCGTACAGAAAGCCCGTCATGCGGCCGTACTGGCTGGGCTGATCGGCGCCTGACGCCGGTCTCAACGGCAAAAAAAGCGCATACACTGCTGTCACGGATGACGCGTGCAGCAGGGCGTGGCGATGTTCCGAACTGCAGTGGCCGCTACCGCGTGGTGGCGGAGTGTTTGCATTCTGATGGTGTTGCTCGGCAGTGGCGGGCTGCGCGCCGAAGCACTCGGCGTCTGCATTGCCGACACCGAATACCCGCCGTTCCGCTACAGCCGCGTGGACGCCGAAGGGCGGCCCTACACCGACGGCTTTCATCCGGCGCTGCTCGACCGCCTGCTGGCGGGCGGCAGCTGGACCTATCAGGTGCTGCAGATGCCGGCCCGGCGTTGCCTGCAGGAACTACTGCGTGGCGACCGGGTGCAGCTGTTCATCGGCGGCTACAGCGACAGCCGGGCCCGCGATTTCCTGCTTTCGGCACCGCTCGACCGCATCCACTTCCACTATTTCTACAGCCGCAGCCGTTTTCCCGACGGTCTGGAGCTGCCCGGCCGGGCGGCGCTCGCCGGCTACCGGCTGTGCGGCATCAAGGGCCACAACTTCGAGATGTTCGGCCTGCATGCCAGTGAGCTGCCGACCGATCTGGCGGACTCGTTTGCCGGCGCCTTCAACATGCTGCGCCTGCAACGCTGCGACCTGCTGCCCTACAACATCGAGGTGATCCGCGGTTACCGGCTGGTTGGCGAGGACTTTCTGGCCGACCCGGACATCCGCCACCAGCCGCTCGCCGACCAGCCGGCCGGCCACCATGCGGTGATGATCAGTCGCCGCTACCCGCAGGCTGCCGCCCTTCGCGCCCATATCGATGCCAGTCTGGCGGCACTGCGGGCCAGCGGCGACTACGCCGGGCTGTGCCGCCGCTACGGGCTGGACTGTGCCCGGTCCGGGGAGTAAGCCGGTAAAAGCCCATTTGGCGCGCCGACTGCCAATCCGGTAAACTGCCCGGCCCGGTTGCGACCGGGCATTCCATAGTCAGCATTCATGAGGTCCGGGCATGGCACGAGTCACCGTACAAGACGCCGTCGAGCAAGTCGGCAACCGTTTCGATCTGGTCCTGCTCGCGTCCAAGCGCGCACGCCAGCTGGCGACCGGTGGCAAGGACCCGAAAGTCGAGTGGGACAATGACAAGCCGACCGTCGTCGCCCTGCGCGAGATCGAAGGCAAGCACATCGACGCCGAGTTCGTCGAAGCTGAAGAGCGTCGTGTGGTGCCGGTGGCTCCGGTGATCGAAGAAACGCCGGACTTCTCGATCGACTGATCCGACGCAGCCGGGCGGACACGCTATGCAGCTTTTCGACGGTCTACGTCAGCAGCTATCCGCCTACCTCGATGCCGAGCAGGTCGCCGGTGTCGAGAAAGCTTTTGTGCTGGCCCGTGATGCCCACGCGGGTCAGCAACGCTCCTCGGGCGATCCCTACATTACCCATCCTGTTGCCGTCGCCGGCATCCTCGCTGATTTGCGTCTCGATGCGCAGACGCTGATGGCCGCGCTGATGCACGACGTCATTGAGGACTGTGGCGTCACCAAGGAACGGTTGGCCCAGGAATTCGGACCGGCGGTTGCCGAGCTGGTCGAAGGCGTCTCCAAGCTCACGCAGATCAATTTCAGCAGCAAGGCCGAAGCGCAGGCCGAAAATTTCCGCAAGATGATGATGGCGATGACGCGCGACATACGCGTCATTCTCATCAAGCTGGCGGATCGCCTGCACAACATGCGCACGCTCGGCGCGCTGCAGCCGGTGAAACGCCGGCGCATTGCCCAGGAAACGCTGGAGATCTACGCGCCGATCGCCAACCGTCTCGGCATCTACACCATCCGTCAGGAGCTGGAAGATCTCGGCTTCGCGGCGCTGTATCCGATGCGCTACCAGGTACTGCGCAATGCCGTGAAACGCGCGCGCGGCAACCGCAAGGAAATTGTTTCCGGCATCACCCAGGCCATCGACGCCCAGTTGCGCAAAACCGGCATCACGGCCAATGTCGTCGGCCGGGAAAAATCGCTGTTTTCCATTTACGAGAAAATGCGCGATCGCGCTGGCAGTTTTGCCGAAGTGATGGACGTGTACGGTTTTCGTATCGTCACCGACAGCGAAGACAGCTGTTACCGCATCCTCGGCCAGATCCACAATCTCTACAAACCGGTGCCGGGCCGCTTCAAGGACTACATCGCCATTCCGAAAACCAATGGCTACCAGTCGCTGCATACCGTGCTGAAAGGGCCGCACGGTTTGCACATTGAAGTGCAGATCCGCACCGAAGCCATGGATCACATGGCCCAGCACGGCGTGGCCGCGCACTGGCTGTACAAAACCGGCCAGACACCGAGTGGCGCGGAAACGCGGGCCCGCGAATGGCTGCGCAATGTCCTGGAATTCCAGCAACGCGCCGGCGATTCCATGGAGTTCGTCGAGAACATCAAGTTCGATCTGTTTCCCGACGAGGTTTATGTCTTTACGCCGAACGGCAATATTCTGGAAATGCCGGCCGGTGCCACGCCGGTTGATTTTGCCTATGCCATTCACACCGACGTCGGTAACGCGTGCGTGGCGGCGAAAATTGACCGCCAGCTGGCGCCGCTGTCAACGCCGCTGCGCAATGGCCAGACCGTCGAGATCATCACTGCCCAGGGCGCGCGGCCGAATCCGACCTGGCTGAATTTCGTCGTTACCGCCAAAGCCCGGATCAATATCCGTCATTTCCTGAAAAACCAGCGCCGTGACGAATCAATTGCCATGGGTCGCCGCTTGCTGGAAACCGCGCTCGGCGAAAAGAAAATCGGCCAGTTCAGTGATGCCGAGTGCGAGCGCGTGGCGCGCGAAACGCGGCACAAAACCTTTGATGATTTGCTCGCCGATATCGGCATCGGCCAGTTGCCGGCGATTGTCGTTGCGCATCGTCTGGATCCGGCGCGGCGCGTGATCCGCAAGGTCGAGGCCGAGGATACGCCGCTGGCGATTCGTGGCACGGAAGGCATGCTGGTGTCGTATGCACGTTGCTGTTGCCCGATCCCCGGTGATCCGATCATCGGCCTGATGAGCGCCGGCCGCGGCATTACCGTGCACATGTATTCCTGCCCGAACACGCTGGAATTTGCCAGCCAGCCGGAGCGCACGGTGCCGCTGCAGTGGGAAAAGGACGTCAAGGGCGAATTCGCTGTTGAACTGGAAGTTGATGTCGTCAACCAGCGCGGCATACTCGCGCGCCTGACCGCGACCATTGCCGATGAAGAAGCCAACATCGTCAATCTGGAAATCGATCCGCGCGACGGCAGTTACAACACCATTGTGTTCATGGTCCAGGTGCGCGGCCGGCTGCATCTGGCCAACATCATGCGCCGGTTGCGCGCCATGCCCGGCGTCAACCGCATTGTCCGTCATCATCGCGATGTGCGCCGCGCCCGCGAAGCCGAAGCGGCGCGCCAGCAGGAAAAGAACTGATCGCGCGCAAATGCCGGACGGCATGAAGCTGTCAGCCTGCGTTGTCTGACACCAAGTGTGTCGGCGGCGGAATCGGAAAGTTATTCACACGGGGGATCATCATGACGCGAGAAATCATTGCCACTGAGCACGCACCGAAAGCCATCGGCACCTATTCGCAGGCTGTGAAAGCCGGCAATACGGTGTACCTGTCCGGACAAATTCCGCTTGATCCGGCCACCATGCAAATGGTGCAGACCGACATCCGTGCCGAGATCCATCAGGTGTTCAGCAATCTGCGCGCGGTGGCGAAAGCGGCGGGCGGCGACATGAACGATTTCGTGAAAGTGAATATCTATCTCACCGATCTGAAAGTGTTTGCCGACGTCAATGCAGTGATGGCCGAGTATTTCACCGAACCGTATCCGGCGCGTGCCGCCATTGGTGTGAAAGAACTGCCGCGCGGCGCCAACGTCGAAATCGACGGCGTGATGGTGATGCGCTGATTGCATCGGCCCTGTCTGATCGCTGTCAGCCGGTACGAGCGTGCCGGCTGATGCATCAGACAATTTGATAGCCGGCAAGGCAGCCTGCCGGTGAGCGTCTAGACTCAGTCAGTGAATGCGATGATCGAGCCGTGCCGCCGGGCAAAACTGGCGCCGGAACGACTCCGGGCGCAACGCGTTTTGCGACAATCTTCATTTCATCACCGCGGTCGCCTCTGAACAGCAGCAAAGCAAAACGGGAGGGCGGATGAAGTCTGGTTGGCAGCACCTGATCCGCAGTCTGATGTGTGCGCTGCTTGCGCTGACCGGCAGTGCGCACGGTGCCGAAACGGTGACGGCCACGACCGATCGTGCGCTAACGGCGCCGGTCACCATCTACGGCTATCACCTGAAGCCGCCGTTCATCATTGATGCTGCCGCACGTCGCGGCCTGTATTTCGATTTTGCCGATTACGCCAATCGCAAACTCGGTCGCGAACTGTTCCGTACCGAGTACATGCCGCGCAAACGTCTGGAACAGATGCTGCTGCAGACCGACTGGCGCGCGGTGGTGATCGGCGTCAATCCGGTCTGGTTCAAGGACGTCAACGAAACGCGTTTCCTGTGGACCGATGCGCTGATGCAGGACCGCGACGAGATCCTGTCCTCGCCGCAACGGCCGGTGGAATTCAACGGCCCGGCCAGCGTCTCGGGCCTGTTGTTCGGTGGGGTGTCCGGCCATTACTACTTTGGTCTGGACGAAGCGGTGAGCGGTGGCCAGCTGTTGCGCGATGACAGCTCCAGCGAATTGCAGAACCTGCAGCGCCTGCACCGGGGCCGCATCGACTTCACCATCATCAGCCGTTCCACTTATGACTATTTTCTTGGTCACCTGAGCAACGGCGAAGCCTTCTTCATTTCATCGCGGCCGCACGATGTGTTCGCGCGGCGTTTTCTGGTGACACCGGCCGCACGTGATGTGCACCCGCTGCTGCAGCAACTGGTGCACGGTCTGGCGGCCGATCCGGAATGGCAGGCGATGCTGGAAAAATATCGCTGAGACGGGCCGGCTGCGCGCCGCGCAAACCGGCAAAAACACCGGGCCGGACAACCCGGCCGAGGCCCGTCCTGTGCTAAAGTTTGCGCCGCCCGGACGGCCGTGCAGGCCGCTCCCCGTTCAGGCTGAAGGACAGCCGGATGCGCTGTCCCGTACTGTCAATTTGCGTTCCCGTCTGCGAGGAAGTGCCATGAAACAACCCGTTCGCGTTGCCGTCACCGGCGCCGCTGGTCAAATCTGCTATTCGCTGCTGTTCCGTGTCGCCAATGGCGAAATGTTCGGCAAAGACCAGCCGGTGATCCTGCAACTGCTGGAAATCACTCCGGCGCTGAAAGTGCTGGAAGCCGTGGCGATGGAACTGAACGACTGCGCCTTCCCGCTGCTGGCCGGCATCGTACCGACCGACAATCCGGAAGTGGCGTTCAAGGATGCCGATTACGGTCTGCTGGTTGGCGCCAAGCCGCGCGGTCCGGGCATGGAGCGTGCCGATTTGCTGAAAGACAACGGCAAGATTTTCAGCGCGCTGGGCAAAGTGATCGACAAGGTCGCCAGCAAAAACATCAAGATTGTCGTGGTCGGCAATCCGGCCAACACCAACGCCTACATCCTCAGCAAGAATGCGCCGAGCATCAATCCGCGCAACATCACCGCGCTGACCCGTCTTGATCACAACCGTGGCCTGCACCAGCTGGCGCACAAGACCGGCACGCAGATTGCCGATCTCAAACACTTCATCATCTGGGGCAACCACTCGACCACGCAGGTGCCGGATCTGGCGCACACCACGGTCAAGGGTCAGCCGGCACCGGGCCTCGTTGAGCAGGCCTGGGCGCAGAATGATTTCATGCCCACCGTCGCCAAGCGTGGCGCAGCCGTGATCGCTGCACGCGGTGCTTCGTCGGCCGCTTCGGCCGCCAATGCCGTGGTCGATCACATGCGCGACTGGGCTCTGGGCACCGCCGAAGGTGACTGGACCTCGATGGCCATTTGCTCGGATGGCAGCTACGGCATCGAGAAAGGTCTCATCTATTCGTATCCGGTGGTGTGCAAGAACGGCGACTGGAGCATTGTCCAGAACCTCGCCGTCAGCGACTTCATCAAGGGCAAAATGAAAGAATCGGAAAAAGAGCTGCAGGACGAGCGTGATACCTGCAAGGATCTGTTCTGATTTTCTGCCGCATGCGGTACAAACAAAAAGGCCCTCGCAGGCCTTTTTGTTTTTCTGTCGGTCAATTCGCAAATGACGCCAGACCTGCTGGCGGGCACTGCGCGCCGAACGGCGGATGATTAGAATGCAGGCACTCACTCAGGGACGAATCCCGTGCTGCAACTCGACCACCTCCGTTACCGCTATCGTGCCGATCTGCCCTGGGCGGTTGATGACATTTCGCTGGCGCTGAATGCCGGCGAGATTTTTGGTTTGCTGGGTCCCAACGGCGCCGGCAAGTCGACGCTGATGGCGCTAATCAGCGGCCTGCTGCAAGCTGAATCCGGTGACATCCGCCGTGCGGCAGCGGTGAGCGCGCCCGGTGGATTCGCGCTGGTGCCGCAGGATTTCGCGTTTTATCCGATGCTCAGTTGCCGGGAAAATCTCGAATGCTTCGCCGGCGTACTTGGCTTGCGCGGTGTGCAGAAACAGCAACGCATCGATCAGGCGGTAAACGCCGCCGCGCTGGACGCGGTGCTCGACAAGCGCGCGGCGGAATGCTCCGGTGGTTTGCGCCGGCGCCTGAATCTGGCCATAGGCCTGCTCGGTGATCCGCAATTGTTGCTGCTGGATGAACCGACGGTCGGCGTCGATCCGCAATCGCGGGCCTTTTTGCTGGATGCGGTGCGCAATTTGCGCGCACAGGGCAAGACCGTGATCTACACCTCGCACTACATGGAAGAAGTGC
Organism: Permianibacter sp.; assembly: GCA_041913605.1. Classification (GTDB taxonomy): domain Bacteria; phylum Pseudomonadota; class Gammaproteobacteria; order Enterobacterales; family Permianibacteraceae; genus Permianibacter. Next base: position 96,563 of record JAYSEY010000001.1, on the reverse strand, counting down.
AGGCCATCAGTGATCGCGTCGCGATCATCGATCAGGGCCGCGTGCTCTGCTGCGACACCGTGGCGGCTTTGCTGGCGGCGCAGCAGCAATCGCTGCAGATCAGTTTTGCCACCGCGCCCACGGCCGCACAGCGGGCGCAGCTGAATGCCGCATTGCGCATCGAAGCTGATCAGGATGGCTGGCGGATCTGGCCGGAAGACCGGCAGACGCTGGTGCAGGTGCTGATGCTGATCAACGATGCCGGCCTGCACATCACGCAATTGCGCTGGGGACACCGGCATCTGGAAGATTTGTTTCTCCAGCTCACCCATCGTTCGCTGCGTGACTGAGCAGAACAACGAAAAGAGATCGACATGACCGCGTTGTTTGCCCTGATGCAAAAAGAATTACGCGCGCTGCTGCGTGACGTACACGGCTTGCTGGTGCTGTTCATCATGCCGGCGGTTTTCATCCTGATCATGTCGCTGGCGCTGCGCGATACTTTTGCGCTGGATGCCGCCGACAAACTCAACTGGCGTTATCACGATGCCGACAGCAGCGACGCTTCTGCAGAACTGCTGAAGGAATTGGCCGGCGCGCCGGATGCTGTCCTTCATGCGCGTGCGGTCGCCGATCACGCGGCGCTGGAAGCAGCATTGCGGGCGGGTGCGGCGCAGCTTGGCCTGCAGATTGCCGCCGGCTATGAGAAGTCGCTGGCCCGTGCGCGCAGCGCCGGGCCCGTGCTGATCATTGAGGCCGAGGCCGGAACGCCGGCGGCGCTGGTGGCGGCGTTTCAGGCGCGCGTTGAACGCGCGTATGCGCTGGCGCGTGCACGCGCGCAGCTGACGGCGCTGACGCAACTGGATGCCGAAAACGACGACGAAACGCCGACAGCAGAGTCGGCCGGAGGCGCTGCGCAACCGGGCGAAGATACTGCCCTCGACCGCGCCATACTGGCGCCCGGCGCCGTGCAACTGAACTGGCGTCACGCTACGCAAGTGCCGCTGACGTCCGTGCAGCAAAGCGTGCCGGCCTGGCTGGTGTTTGCGATGTTTTTTGTCGTCATTCCGCTGTCAACAATTTTCATCGCCGAACGCCAGCACGGCACGCTGCAACGGCTGCGCAGCCTGCAAGTACCGATGCATACCGTGTTGCTGGCCAAACTGCTGCCGTTTCACGCCATCAACCTGCTGCAAACCGTGCTGATGCTGCTGATTGGTCGCTATCTGGTGCCGGCATTGGGTGGTGATGCGCTGGCGCTGAATGTCAGCTGGGTTGCGCTCTGGCTGATGGCCAGTGCGGTGAGTGTTGCGGCGCTGGCGTTTGCCCTGCTGATCGCCAGCCTTGCCCGTACCACCGAACAAGCGACCACCATCGGCGGTGTGGCAAATATCCTTTTCGCCGCGCTGGGCGGTGTCATGGTGCCGAAGCTGGTGATGCCGTTGGCGATGCAACAGCTGACGGTGCTTTCGCCGATGGCCTGGGGGCTGGAAGGCTTTCTGGCGATTTTTCTTCAGGGCGCCGATGCCCTGGCCGTGCTGCCGCGTGCGGCCGTGTTGCTGGTGCTGGCCGCGCTGCTGTTTCTGCTGACCTTGTGGCGGCTGGGACGCGAGGGACGCTGAACTGCGCTGAATTACGCAGGCATCGTTTTTTGGGCTCGCACCGATCCGCTACACAGCGATCACGACGCAAAAACTGCTGCACACAAATCAGTTCGCCGCTTCGTCCTTCGACAAGCTCAGGACGAACGGAAAGTTTGTCGCGCGTTCATGCAGAACCAATGTGCTTGCACCGTTTGCAAAAGACCTGCAGCGAATTTTTCCGGTTCAGTGTTTTGCCGAGCGCTGATCATTCGTAACGCCGGCCCGCATGTTCCAGCCAGCCACCTTCATGGCGACCGGCCGGATCATGATGCGTCCAGTGCAGCACGCCGCCCTTGGCATTCCATTCGTACTCGCCGTTGAAACGGATGCGATCACCGACGCGCAAGGCGTCGAGGCGTGGCGCCAGATCGATATTGTGCGCAACCAGCAGGGTCATGCCGTTGTCGAGCGTCAGGATGAAGCGCTGATGACGACTGCCCTGGCGATCATCGGCGAGCAACTTGCTCACCACGCCTTCTCCGCGCACCTGCACATCGCTTTGCCGGCGCGCGTGCGCTTCCGCGATGCGTGCGCTGCCTTCGTCCGTCGCCAGCGAACGGGAATTCTGGCTGGACGGTTCAACGCGCGCCGGTGACGCGTCGCGTTGTTGCAGATACTGCCAGCCGGCCAGCAACAGGATAGCGACCAGGGCGACGAGATGCTTTTGGCGACGCATGATGACTCCGTGCAAAAGCAAGACGGACGGATGCCGTGATCCGCTCAGGCGGCGTTTTTCAGTGCGGTGAAAAATTGCTGTTCATCATCGGCCAGCGTTTGCAGGTGTTGATGCAGCAGCGGCAGATCCAGCGCCGTGCGACCCTTGTTCATGCGTGCCGCAGCGAGCGCGAATTCGCGCCAGCGATCACCGATGCCGGTCAGTTGCAGTGACAGATCCTTCAGCGCCGGACGATTCAGCAGTTGCGCGGCTTCCTGCAGGAAGGCGGCGTAGAGAAAACGGAAACCGGCACCGCCGGTGCCTATCTCTTCCTGCATGCGCACCACATGACCGGCGTAACGGCGCGTGCCCTCGGTGTCACGCGGGTCCAGTTTCAGCAGCTTGCGTGACAGCAGCCGTATGCCTTTGATGCCGACGAAGGGCAGCGGTGTGTGCAACATGATGCGGGTGGTTTTTTTCAGCGCCGCCGGGATCAGTGTTTCCATGGCCACATCCGGCACCGGACCGTCGAGGTAATACAGCAGGCCGCGCGGTGCGAGCATGCCGCGGACAAAACGCGCACGCTGCATGTCGGCCACCGGACAGGTCTTGGCAAATTCAAATACCGGATCGCTGACCAGATAGTCATCGCCCTGTTTGCCGTACACCATCAGGTTGTGGGCGTTGAAATGAAAACGCATGTTGACCGGAAAATACGGCAGGAAAAACACCGAGGTTTGCAGGCCGACCAGCTTGCCCTGTTCCAGCAACGCGTCGAGCCGTTGCTGGCCGGCCTGTGGCGAGCGGAAGGTCTCGAAACGGAACGGCAATTTCAGTTGTGATTTCAGTCCGCGAATGATGAAGCGCGGCGGCATGCGGTAGGCGATCAGCGGCAAGCCGTTGATTTTCACCAGCGGAATATAGGCAAACGACAGCGCGCTGCTGAGACCGAAGGCCATCGCTTCGCTGACCGGTTTGCCGGCGTGATGCAGCAGGGCCGATACCACGCCGCTTTCGCAGTGTGCCGATTGCTGGTGCTGGAAAGACGCAAGCGTGTGGTTCATGTCGGTTCCGGGACGCGCGCGCAGCACGCGGAAAAGTGATCAGGTTCAGGGCAGGGAGCGCAGTGTGGCGACAGCAATGCCGAGCGCGTCGGCGTATTGCTGCAGGCGTTTTTCTGACAGCGTGTTGAACACGCTGGCGCGCAGATGCCGGCGGATGCGCCACTGCCAGAGGCCGGTGGCCTGGGCCAGTGTCGGTACGTCCATGCGCTGGGCGTACATGTGGTATTCGAGGGCGCTGCTGTCGCCCTTGCGTGCCCGTTCCAGCGCCGCGCCTGCCTGTTGTTCAAACCAGGCCACCGCTTCGGTGGTGACCATTTCTTCGGCTTCCCAGCCGGCGCTGGTGACGATTTTGTATTCGCCGTTTTCATCCAGCGCGTACATCGCCTTGCGCTGGCCTTCAAAAGTGCTGTTACCGTCCTGCGGTACTTCGTCGGTACGCATGATGCGGGCTCAGACGACAGTGAAATGGATGAACGCGGTCGAGAAACGTCCCGATTCCGGCACAAAGCAGAGAATGCGCTGGCCCGGCTGCAGGCGATCGCTGTTGAACAGTTCGTCGAGCATCAGATAAATCGATGCCGAACCGGTGTTGCCGCGCTTGCTGAGATTGGTGAACCATTTTTCCGCGGCGATCGGGAATCCGATGCGGTCCAGTCCTTCCGCCAGCGGCTGGCGGAAATATTCCGAGGACATGTGCGGCAGGAACCAGTCGATGTCGTTCGCCTGCAACCGGCGTTTGTCGATGACCTGTGACAGGCCGCGTTCCAGGCAATAGTGCACGACATTGGCATTGAGCAGTTTCACGTCCTGCTTCACCGCCATGATCGATTGCGTGCCGATCTCGTCATGGCTGTATTGCGCCCAGCCGCGCAGCGTGCCGTCGGCGTTTTTGTCGCCGCCGGCATACATGCACACCGGCAATTCATTGGCGTAAGACCACACATCCAGCCAGTCGAGGCGCAGTGAGCGGCCCGCAGCATTGGGGCGGTCCTGCAGCAGCATGGCGCCGGCGGCATCAGAGAGCATCCAGCGCAGGAAATCTTTTTCGAATGCCAGCTCCGGCGCTTTTTCCAGATCGTCACCCTGTTGCTGCGTTTCCGCGTCGTAACGCTGGCCGCGCATGACCAGCGATGCGGCTTCCGAACCGCTGGCGACGGCGCTGCGGTGTTCACCGGATTTGATCGCCAGCCAGGCGTACTTGAGCGCCGTGGTGCCGGCCAGGCAAATGCCGGATGTGGTGACAACTTCGCAGGGCGGATTGCCCAGTTCACCGTGCACCATGACGCCGTGATTGGGCAGCAGCTGATCGGGAATGGAGGTGCCGACGGCGAGGCAGTCGATGTGCGCCAGCGTGAACTGTTCATCGGTCAGGGCGCGCACGGCTTCGGCCGCCAGTTCGGCGTTGTTGTAACGCACCGCACCGGTTTCGGGATCGATCACGTAATGGCGCGCGGTGATGCCGTTGTTGCGCAGGACGATGCGCCGGCTGCGCGACGGCCGATCACCGGCCATGCCCAGCACCTGTTCCATCTGTTCATTGTTCACCGGTGCATGCGGCAGGAAAGTCGCGATGCGGGTGACGAATACGTCTTGTGTCATGTGTGCAGTACTTCTGTTGCGCCACGCGGGCGCGAAAACCATCCGTCAGCATCCTGCCGGCGGTCGATGAATCAGTTTCCGCCGGAGAGCGGAAACTGTGCGAGACGTTCTTCGCCGGCGCCGGAGGGCGCTTCGAAACCGCGCTGCAGGGCCGCCAGCTTGTTTTTCAGCAGCGGACGCAGCAGCGCTTTCAGCAGCATGCTGATCGGCAACACGGTCAGGATCAGCGCGATCAGGAACAGCATGTAGAAGAACAGGCCGAGACGACGCAGCGGCGCACCCGGCTTGCCGAGTGCGCGCAGCAGTTTGCCCCATAGGCGGAAACTGCGCAGGCCGACTTTTTCGCTGGCGATCAGCCGGGCATCCACGCGGCAGGCGCGCAGGCCCTGCAGCATCGGCTGGCCGGCGCGTTCGGCGTCGCGGTTCAGCGCATCCGCCAGCGCATGACCAAACCGTGCGCAGGCGCGGATCTCGCCGGCATCAACGCCGGCGGCCGGCAGGCCCCAGAAACTGTTCTTGCGGCCGGTGAACATCCAGCGCGGTGTGGTGATAAAGGTGGCAAAGGTGTTGCCGGCATCAACCAGCGCGATGTGATCGCAATGCCGGGCGCCGGCCTGGGCGAGCAACTGCTTGACCGTTTCCTGGGCCATCAGCCACATGTTGCGGCAGGCGGTCACGGTGACCACCGGTTTGCCGCGCAGCAGACGGCGACCGGTGTCGCTCTGCAGGAAGGCGGTCATCGCCGGCGCCGGTGACAGGAACCAGACCGGATAGGCGAGGATGATGAGATCGACGTCCTCGTCACCGCGCAGGCTCATCGGCGCCAGCGGCGGCGGATCGAGATGGACGGTTTCGGGAAAACTGTCGAGGAATTGCCAGAACGGCCAGGGAAAAGGATGCGCCGGCGCGGTCTGCAGGGTTTCCAGCCGGACCTGGATGCCGGGCGCAGCTTGCAGCGGGGCGAGCACGCTGGCCAGTACGGACGTCAGTTGTCCGGTCTGGGAGAACTGTACGGCCAGCACGTTTTTGCCCACTTGTCCCGTCCCTGCGAGGCGAATACCCAAAAAGGCGGCTAGGTTAGCGGCGGGGGCGGTGATCCTCAAGCCGAACTCTTGCGTAAAGCGGCCGCGCGCCGCCTGTCTGCCCGTCTGGCACGGCGGTATGGGCGCCTTTACGCGTCGTCCGGAAATGGATTATGGTCGGACCGTTTGGGGATTAGTTCACATACCGGGCCGACCATGAAAACCACACGACCCATCCGCCACACGCTGGCGGCTTCCTTGCTGTGCCTGAGCCTGTTCGGTACCGCCTCGGCGGCGGACGTTGACGCCTCACGGGTTGGCGATCAGACCCTGCCACTGTTCGGCATTGGTCTGGCCCAGGAACTGCGGACCAATTTGTACATCGGCGCCCTCTACCTGCCGGAGGGCGCCAGGCTGGAGTCGGCCACCGACGCCGGCCAGCCGCGCCGGCTCAGCTTCAAGGTGGTGGCCGAACGCCTGTCCGGCCGTGAACTGTCCCGGCACTGGAAACAGCGCATCACCCTTAACAGTCCGCCCGACGTCTGGAAAGGCCAGGTGCAGGCCATCGGCAATTTCGCCGAGGCCTTCAAGGACGGCCTGCAGCGCGGCGACCGGGTCGATATCGATCATGTGCCGGGCAGCGGCGTCAGCGTCAGCATCAATGGCCAGCGGGTTACCAGCATCCGTTCGCAGAGTTTCTTCAACCTGTTGCTGGCCACCTGGATCGGCGACATTCCCGCCACCCAGGCATTCAAGAACGGCATCAGCGGCAAGCTCGACGCGAAAGCCATGTCCGGTCTGAAAACCGAGTTCGAGGCGCTGGTTGCCACACCGCGCGCCATCGCCGTACAGGAAGAAACGCCGGAGCCGGACACCAAAGTCGCTGCCAAACCCGAACCGGCGAAACCCGAACCGGCCAAGGCCGATGCCAAAGCCGATGCAAAAACAAGGGCCGACGCCGCCAAGCCGGACAGCAAGGTCGCCGCCAAGCCGGAAGCGCCCAAGCCCGAACCGCTGAAGACCGAGCCGGCCCGAACTGAACCGGCCAAGACAGAACCGGTCAGGACGGACACCGCCAGCAGCGGACTCGCCAAGGCCGAAACGGCGAAAGCCGATACCGCCAGCGCGCCGTCGCCGGCGACTGCTGCGCCGGCCACTGTCGCCCAGGGCACACCGCCGGTCAGTCAGCCGGCAAGCGAACCCGCCGCGCAACCGGCAGCGGCCAGCCAGACTATCCAGGTGGCTGAAACCCCGGCCATCCAGCCGGCGGCCGATGCCATCGACCCCGACCTGCTGCTCGGCGAGTACCGCCGCTCGGTGATGCCGAACTTCCGCAAGTTCCAGGTCTATCCGCCGCGCGCCTTCAAGGAGCGTCTGGAAGGCAGCGGCACTGTCCGCGCCACGGTGGATCGCAGCGGCAACCTGCTGTCGGTCGAAGTCATCGAAAGCACCGGCGAGCGCCTGCTGGATCGCGCCATGACCGACATGGTCAACAAGGCCATGCCGCTGCCGCCGGTTCCTGCCGAGCTCCCAGGCGATTCCTTCCCGATCGACCTGCCGGTGGTGTTCCGCCTGCAGGCCGAGAGCTGAGGCACGAACCTGTCCCCTGCAACGGCGCTGCGGCGCCGTTGTTTTTTTCGGCATCGCAGCCGGCCTGCATTGCAAATCGCCGCCGCCGACTGGCTTCCGCGAACCGGCAGTCGCTGCAAACCAGGAGCGCCCATGAACCGTTCACAAACCGTCGCCGTCCTCGGCGCCAGCGACAAGCCGGAGCGCTACAGCCACAAGGCCCAGCGTCTGCTGCAGGCACATGGTCACCGGGTGCTGCCGGTGCATCCGAAGCTGGCGAGCATTGCCGGTTTGCCGGTGCTGGCATCGCTGGCAGCGATCAACGAGCCGGTTGATACCCTGACCCTGTACGTCGGCCCCGAGCGCGGCGAAGCGCTGATCGACGCCATCGTCGCGCTGCGGCCGACGCGGGTGATCTTCAATCCGGGCAGCGAGTCGCCGCGCATGCAGCAGGCGCTCGATGCGGCCGGCATTGACTGGGAAGAGGCCTGCACGCTGGTGCTGCTGAATACCGGCCAGTTCTGAGCACGTGTTTGTGTTTGCTTCCGACGGGCAACATGAACGCACCGACTTGCTGCCGCCGTGTTGTGCTGGTGAGCGGCCGGGAGCCGGGGCTGTTCCTGCTGAACCGATGCTGCTGAACGACCTGCGGCCGGAACGTTTGCATCCGGATCTCTCCTGTCCGGGCCTCCTCCGTTCTGGCTTCATCAATCCGGGTTTCACAAATCCGGCTTTCACGGGGCCGGGCGTTCCGCACGCGCAACGCGCTGGTCCGGAACACGCGTCGCCGGAGCACACATGCCGCCGCTGCTGATTGCGCTCTACCTGCTGATCGCCACGCTGGCGACTTTGTCCGGCTGGCGCCGCTTGCCGGCGTATCGCTGGCTCAAGGGCCTGCCGATGTTGCTGCTCCTGCTGGCGACGGTGATGCCGATGCTTGTTCCGGCGTGGCCGGCATCGGCGCTGCCGGTGAACGAACGCCTGCTGATGTTGCTGGCCCTGCTGGCGGCACTGGCCGGCGATCTGCTGCTGCTCGGCCATGGCCGCGTCTGGCTGGCCGGCGTCGCGGCGTTTGCGTTGATGCACCTGGCCTGGCTGGTGCTGATCGCGCTGCGTGGCGTCGATGTGAGGGGGATGGTGCTGTGCGTGTTGCTGCTGGCACCCGTCGCTGCCGTGTTCATCCGGTCACTGACGCTGACCGGCGCGCTGCGCCATGCCGTGCCGGTGTACGTGCTGCTGATCAGCCTGGTGACAGCCGTCGCCATCGCCCACGCACAGGCCGCCGCCAACCTGCTCTGGTTGCCGGCGCTGCTGTTCCTTGTCAGTGACGGACTGTTGGCCTGGAACCGTTTTCGCCGACCGTTTCCGGGCGCGCAACTGGCGATACTCGGCAGCTATTTTTCGGCGCAGTTGTTGTTTGTATGGCTGCTGGGTTGAGATATCACGGACCTGATGAGGTGCAGCAGGTATGGGGCTTCCAGGCGACGGGGATAGCAAGGAACTCAGCCGGCTTCAGGCAGGCTTTGGTTAGAATGCCGGCCGCAGAGCCGGAGGTGCCAGTTGCGTCAGCTCACAGGGAAAATCATCACACTACTGGGCAGCCGTGAATTCCGGTTGTTCATTCTGGTAGGTATTGCACAGTTTTTTTGGGATGCCGCGCTGTTCTCATTGCTGCACTGGTGGTCGGGACTGCTGCCTTTGGCGAATATCGCGGCCCGGGGCAGTGCAGCACTGCTCGGCTTTGCATTGAATCGCTATCTGACCTTTGAGCGCGCGCGTCGAAGTTCGCCCATGCCGCAACTGATCCGGTTGCTGATGCTTTGGGTCGCCCTGACCCTGCTCAGTACTTTGATGTTGGTGGTTTGGCGTGAAATCGTGATGGGAGCCACCAACAGCCATCACGTGCTGCTGATGTCGGCAGGGAAGATTGTTACCGAAATGATGCTGGTTTTGTGCTCGTTCTGGGCTGCACGAAACTGGGTCTATCGTTGAGAAATCCTGGTATGAAAAAAGACGTTACGGATATCGTTGCTGGAGACCGGCGACAGCCATGTATCGCAGTGGTCATTCCCTGCTTCCGCGTCCGCTCGCACATTCTTTCCGTGCTGGCCAGAATCGGCGATACGGTCAGCCACATCTACATTGTTGATGACGCTTGTCCTGAAGGTTCTGGTGCGCTGGTCAGCGAACAGTGTAGTGATCCGCGGGTAAGCGTGATCAAACATGCCGAAAATCGCGGTGTCGGTGGCGCGGTGGTGACCGGCTATCGGGCCGCGTTGGCGGGTGGTGCCGACATCGTCGTCAAACTCGACGGTGACGGGCAAATGGACCCTGCACTGATCCCCGGCCTTGTGCAGCCGCTCATCGACCAGCACGCCGACTATGTAAAGGGCAATCGCTTCTTCAATCCGGATGATGTACGTGACATGCCGGGCATTCGTTTGTTCGGCAACGCCGTGTTGTCGTTCATGGCCAAACTGAGTTCAGGATACTGGGACATATTTGACCCGACCAACGGGTTCACGGCCATCGCATCCCCGGTGCTGGCTGCGCTGCCGCTCGATCGAATCAGCGAGCGCTATTTTTTTGAATCGGACATGTTGTTCCGTCTGGGTGTGTTGCGTGCCGTAGTCGCCGACTTTCCCATGCAGGCGCGCTACGGTGATGAACGCTCCAATTTGCAGATCAGACGCATTCTGGGCAGCTTTCTTCGCGGCCACGTCCGCAACACGCTGAAACGCTTCTTTTATAACTATCTGTTGCGCGGTTTCTCGATTGCGACCGTGCAAGTCGGGATGGGATTGCCGCTCCTGTTCGGCGGCAGCCTGTTCGGGCTTTGGCAATGGCATAGCCACGCTTTGCAGAACATGCCGGCAAGCAGCGGCACCGTGATGCTCGCAGCATTGCCCATTGTCATCGGTGCGCAGTTGCTGCTGTCAGCGTTGAACTATGACATCCAGAGTGTGCCGCAGCACCCGCTGCATCCGATGCTCGCCAGGGGAACGGTGCGCCGATGAACTTGTGGTTGCTACGCGCGCTGCTGACCGCATCAGCCGGTTTGACGTTGTTCGGCTTGAGCAAAATTCAGTTCTCGCTGAACAGTTCGCAGTTCCTTTCGCTTGGTGGCGTGCTGTCGCTGGCGTTGTGCATGGCACTGATATGGCAACGCTATCCACGTGTTGCTGCGGGTTTGGTGCTGACGCTCGCATTGGTGGTGTCATTACCGGCCGCAGTGGCCTGGGCGCTGATCCTGCTCGCGTGCTGGAGTCTTGGTGTTCGCATATTGCCCATGCAGGGACGGACGCTGAACATCGCCGCGCTTGCGCTACGCGTGACAGTCGGTTTGGCAGTACTGACGGCGCTGTTCTCTGTTTTGCTGCCCTGGCCAGTCAACTCGCCTCTCGTGTACGCAGCGGTCCTCATGCTCATTGTGGGCTGGGCGTGGCCAAGTCTGAAATCTGTAGCGCTGAGCCAGTTGACCCTGTCAGCAACCCCAACGTTACCCGTGTTGCTTGTCTCACTGCTGTTGGCGATTGCTGCCTTGCTGATAGTTCCGGGATTTTTTCCTCTGGTGGAGTTTGACGCACTGGCCCTGCATGAGCGCATGGCCAACGAATTGTGGTTCAGCGGACGCTATGCATTTGACGTCGCATCACACAACTGGGCTGCCGCGCCTTTTGCAACCGACCTTCTTTACGCGCTCGGCTTTGTTCTCAGTGGTGGTGAAGAAGATGTGCGTGCGTATCAGTTTCTGTCCATGCTGCTGATGCTGTCCGGGCTTTTCCTCGGTCTGCTGCCGCGCCAGATGAGCGGAGCTGTGCGCGCATTTCTGCTTGCACTGATGTTGTCGACGCCATTGTTTTTCTACCTCGCGCACACCTTGCATGCGGAAATGCTGTTGCTGGTGTATTTGCTGGCTGGCATTTACTTGCTGTGCGCGGCCGGGATTGCGCCATCCAGACGTTTGTTGGTGATGTCGGTGTTGTGCGGTGCCCTGGCTGCAACAAAAGTTACCGGACTGGTCATTGCGGGGGGACTGGCACTTGTTGCGCTGACACTGTTTTTGCGCACAAAAACCGACGGACTGAAAAAAGTCGGCGTACTGACAGCTGCGCTTCTGGTTGGTCTGATGACCGGTGGGCAATCCTATTTTTGGGCGTGGTATACGTCAGGCAATCCGGTGCTGCCGCTGTACAACAGCGTGTTTGCGTCCCGTTACTTTGATGCCACTGATTTCTCCGACACGCGGTGGGTTGGCAAGCTTGACTGGACCTATCCCTATGACCTGCTGTTCGATACCGGACGCTTCGTTGAGTGGTCGGATGCCGGCTGGGCGGGATTCCAGTATTTGTTTCTGCTGGCTGCAGCCATGTGCGGGCTTTTCAGCAGGTTCAAATTGCCGCGCCTGCTGGCGTTGTTACTGCTGCTGTATGTAGCAGGCGTATTGCCGTCTACGCAGTACCTGCGCTACCAACTGCCGGCCATGCTGCTGATATCGTTGATGGCTGCTTATGGTTTGCACCGTGTTCTGAACGTTGATTCTGTTTGGCGTCGACTCTGTTTGGGGTTTCTTGGCGTATGTGTGGCGGCGAATGTCGCCCGGTTTTCAGTCATTCCCTATCCCCCCGGCCTTGGCTGGACACCCTACGTTGCAGATCCCGAGCGCTTGAATCAGACGCTCGAAAAGCTGGCGCCGGAAAGACAGATTGCCGCTGTCTACAATGAGCTGTACGAGCCGGAATTTCATTTGCTGGTCAACAGTGCTTCGCGTCTCTATTGGGCGCCATTTCGCGGTCGGGTAACCGTGGCGCAATGGTACAACCATGAGCACGGCCTCCGATTCCATGCCATCACGTCGTTAGACGGTGCGCGGCGACATCTGCACCAGCAGGGCGTTACGCACGTGATCATTTACGAGCACGCCGGGAGTGTGGCTGAACAGAAGCTTGCTGAGGCGGTAACAGGGGCGGCAATTTTGTTGAAACGCGTCGGCGAAGCCAGCCTCTATCAACTGGTTACACCCGTGTGGTCGGGCGATGATCTGCCAGTTGCAGGACAGAATGATTTCCGTGCGTTAGCGGCTAACTGGATCGTTGATCGGGAATGGTCACCTCAGCCCACAGACGGGGCGTTGGCGATTCAGTCTGGACAATCAATGCACTGGCCCTTTCCCTTGCTGCCCGGTCACCGGTATCGCTATCTGTTTGAATTCAGCTGTGCCATCGATGGCGCTGCGGCAATTCAGGTGAATTGGGAAGACAGTACAAAGATGCTGGCGACGCAATACGAACCAGTGCGCTGTTCAGGTGGTGCCCAGCAGCTGACCGTGGATCTGCATCCCGTGCCCGGCGCTGTCCAGGGACGGCTGTACTTGCGCACCCATGAGAACCATCCGGTGTCAGTTTTGCGCGCCGCCATTTTTGCCGATGAGTCGGAGCAGGTTCCGCCAAACCGCTTCATGCCGGCGCGGTATCGTGAGCATTGAGTGGCGTTCCGTCTGACACGCTGCGTGGTCTGAATGGCGAAGATGCGGCGAAAACCCGCATTTTCGCCATTCAGGACGCATACCGCTTGCTGCAGGACGAGCTTATTGTGGCGCTACGGACGTGGCATGGCATTTGCCTTGTACAGCTGACCAATATGTGGGTCAGCGCCAACCGGCGCTCCGGGAGTGGGATTCATGAGCCTGTTGCTGAATGTCATCTGGTTGTTGTGCGGCGGTTTGCTGGTGTTTTTCGGCTGGCTGTGTGGCGGCATCGCGTTGTGTCTGACCATCGTCGGTCTGCCGTTTGGTTTCCAGTGCCTGAAAATCGCCGTGCTGGCGTTGCTGCCGTTTGGCTCATCGTCGGTCAGTCGTGATGTGTCGCCGCCGACCGGTGTGCTGTACATCATCCTGAATATTGTCTGGCTGCTGTTCGGTGGCCTCTGGGCGGTGCTCGGCCACGCGCTGTTCGGTGTGTTGCTCTGCTTCACCATCATCGGCATTCCGTTTGGCCTGCAGCATCTGAAGCTGATGCGACTGGCAGCGACGCCGTTTGGTCGCGACATCGTTGACAAGGGCAGCGTGCGTTACGCACGCGCCTGAACGGCCAGCGTTGTCCGGTGCCGATCAGGCACGCACCGTGTGCATCCGTGCGCTGGTTCAGCCGGTGTGCTGACCCGCGCGACGCGCGTGTTCCGGCGCTGCGCAATGGCGCAAATGCCGCGCCTCTGCTAACCCTAGTCAGGGAGCAGTCGCCGTGTTGTCTGGGCATCACGGCCTGCGTGGCGGCTAACGCGGACAGGGGCAAAGTGCATGCGGAGGAGCGCGCGAACAGCGGGCCCGATGCGCTGCAACGGGTGGCGCAAAACGTGGTGCAGCATCTGCTGCGGTGTGCTGAGCCTGCCACTGGGCGCGGCCGAGCCGCAGCGCGATCTGTTCGAACTCAGTCTCGAAGAATTGCTTGAGGTGCGTGTGGTGACCGCCAGCTGGGCCGAACAAAGCCTGAAGCTGGCGCCGGCCATGGTCAGCGTCATCACCCGCGAGCAGTTGGCGCGCCATCATTACCGCAGTGTTGCCGACGCGCTGGAACAGGTGCCGGGCCTGTACGGCATCGACGACGGCGTCAGCACGGCGTTTGGTGTGCGCGGCATTGCCAGCAGTTCGCGCGCCTACAATCGCGCCTTCAAAGTGCTGATCGATGGTCAGCCGCAACAATTCCGTTTCGACGGCACGCATTATCTCGGTGCCGAATTCCTGCCGCTGTCACTCATCGAACGCATCGAGATTGTGCGCGGTCCGGCATCGGCACTGTACGGTGCCGATGCGTTTCTCGGCGTCATCAATATCATCACCCGTCTGCCTTCGCACAGCGGCGGGGAACTGCAATTGCGCGCTGAACAGGAACACGAATCCGGTGCGCTGGCAGCGGCGCAATTCGATATGGTCGGCGACGGCTGGCGGGCGCTATTCGCTGTGCAGGGTGGCGAACTGGATTACAGCGGTCGCGAATTGCCAGCATCGTCTCCGCTCTATCACCAGCACGATCACGCCGCCGATGCCCGCAGCCGGCCAGCGTCGGCCCTGCTGCGCTGGCAGGGCGAAACCGCGACACATCGCAGTGATGTGTACTGGCACCGCCTGCGTCTCGACAGCGTCGCCGAATTTCTCGACTTCGGCATTCTCAGTCATCACAACCGCATGGCACTGGAGCAGGACAGCATCTGGTGGCGCGGCGAATGGATGCTGCGCGATGACTGGACCGTGCACACACGTCTGGCCCTCAGTCACGGCGCACCCGGAGATGACGAGCGTCTGAGTCTCGACACCGAGCCCTTGTATCCGCGTCGCAAATTTGCCTTCGACAGCCGCGAGCTGGCGGTACACAGCCAGTGGCGCTGGAACCGCGATCGGCAACTGGCTGCCGGTATCGACATGAGCGATGACGATGAACAATTGATGCGCGTCTACAGCGTCAACACCGAGACCGGTGTGATCACCGCGCAGGGCCCGGATCAGGGCGCGCAAATGTTTCGCAATCGTGGCGTGTACCTGCAGTGGCAGGAGCAAATCAGCGCGCATCTGGGCATCACTGCCAACTGGCGTCGTGACCGGCACAATCTGTACGGCAACGATGACAACTGGCGCCTCGCGCTGATCTGGCAATTGCATGAACAGCTCACCGTGAAACTGCTCGGCGGCAGCAGCTTCAAGGCGCCGGCCGCGGCACAGCTGTATGCACAACCGCTGTTCGCCGGCGATGTTGTCGGCAATCCCGATCTGCGCCCCGAGCGCGCGCGCATGCAGGAGCTGGCCATTGACTGGCGACCGGCCCCGCAGTGGTGGCTGAACGCCAGCGTTTATCGCCTGCGGGTCAAGGATCGCGTCGAAGTGCTGTTTGATGGCGGCGAACGCGTGCCGGACAACGTCAGCCGCATGCAGGGCTGGGGCGCGGAAAGTGAACTGCGCTGGCAGGGCGAAACGCACGGAATGAATCTGCAAATCGCCTGGCAGGACAGCGAAGAAGAGCTCGACGATGTGTTTCGCGGCACGCTGCGTGCACCCACTGAACGCCACCCGAAATTGTGGTTGCGGCTGGGCTGGCAATGGCAGTTGCCGCTCGGCGAACTGAGTGCCAGCTGGCGCCATGTGTCCGAACGTCGCGCCAGCAAGGAAAACATCACCGAGAATCGTCTCGATGCCTATCAGTTGCCGGCTTACGATTTGCTGCGCATCGCCTGGCAATTGCCGCTTGGCGATCAGGGCTGGCGGATCAGCATCGACAACCTGAGCGGCGAACAATATGCCGAACCAGGGTTTGGTGGCATCGATCTGCCGGCGGCCGAACGTCGCGTTGCGCTCAGTTGGTGGTGGCAATGGGAGCGCAAACCATGACGCGCATGTCGACAACAACGCGCGCACCTGAGCGGCAACGGCGCGTACATACAGGGTCTGGCGCCGGGCTTGCCGGACTGTTTCTCGCGCTCTCTGCGGTGTTGGGGTTGCATGGCTGCGGTGGTGGCAGCACCGATGTTGCCGATCCGGTGCGCGATGACAGCGCGCGCGGTGTGAAAATCGGTTTGCTGATCACGCAAACCGGCAATACCGCCAGCTATGGCAGCCAGATTGACGATGCGATCCGTCTGGCGGCCGCCGAGATCAACGCCGCCGGTGGCGTCAATGGCGAACCGATTGAGCTGCTGCTGCGCGATGACAAATCCTCCGCTGAAACCGGTGTCCAGGAAGCACAGCGATTGCTCGATGCCGGCGCTGTGGCAGTGATCGGCGCCATCACCAGTCGCGTGACCTTGCCGGTGGCGCAACAAGTGACGATACCGGCCGGCGTCGCGCTCATTTCCCCAAGTTCCACGGCGATTCCAATCAGCACACTCGACGACAACGACAGCGTTTGGCGCACCACGCCGTCCGATGCCTTTCAGAGCGCGGTGCTGGCACGCTATCTACTCGAACATCGCGGTACCCGCCGGATCGCGGTGGTGTTTGTTGATGATGCCTATGGCCGCGGACTCAGCGAACAATTTGCCGTGCACTTTCAGGCCGGCGGCGGCGAGATCATCCGGCAACTGCCACTCGATGCCGAGCAGGTGCTGGGCTTCGGCGCAGCAATCGACACGCTGTATCAGGATGGCGAGCCGCCGGCCCTGCTGACCATTTCCTTCGCCCAGCAAACCGCCAATTTCCTGCGCGAACTGAACAGTGCCAAAAGCCGGTTGCCGACGCTGTTTGCTGCCGACTCGGCATTTGACAATGCCATGCTGAGCAGTGCGCCGCTGGCGATTGCCGGCATGCAGGGCACCTCACCGGGCGCGCCGGTGCTGGACAGCAACTACCAGAATTTTGTCAGCAACTACCGTCAGCGCGTCGGTCACGATCCGGTGGCTTTCGGCGATGCCGCCTACGATGCGCTGTATCTGATTGCGCTGGCACTGCAACAGGGCGGCAGCAATACGCGCGCCGCCGTCCGCAACAACCTGCGCCGCGTATCACGCGCTGACGGCGACAACGCCGTGCGCATCAACGTCAACGAATTCGCCCGCGCCCGCGCCCTCATCGCCAGCGGCGTCGACATCGACTATCAGGGTGCCAGCGGCCGCATCGATCTGGACAGCAACGGCGATCCCTCGTCGGGAACTTATCTGATCTGGGAAGTGGTCCAGACACCGGATAGCCGGCTGCAGTTCGTTCAGCGTGAGGTGATCAGTTTTCCCTGAGAGGGGAGCAGAAAAATATCTTCAGCGAAAAAATGGTTTTCACCACATGCAACGGCCTGCACGGCAGCGGACTGTCGGATATCCGGTGCGAAATGAATCAGACAAAACTGTGAATTTGGGGCGTGACGTACCATGGCTTTGGCGAGGAATGCCCGTGGGCCGTAGGGCCGTAGGATGGGTAGAGCGCAGCGAAACCCATCAGCGCAAAGCGCTGCTGCAAAAATCATGACCTGCTGAAGAAAGTATTCTGCAGCGCGCCACACAAATATGGCCGCGCAGGAAACCCGGATTCAGCACGGCGTTCGTCCTGAACATGATGAAGGATGAACGAATTTCCGCGGCGATCTCGCCATGTTTGTGGTTCGACTCGCGTTTACTGCTGAGCCTGTCGAAGCATCACCACGAACGGGAACCGGGGTGGCGCTCAACTCTGGGCAATGAGTCCGTACGATTACGCAGACACTATTCGTACCCGCGCGACATTCATGCTTACGGGCAATTTGCAGCAGACTTCGTCATTCATGCCGGTACTCACCGGAAATTCCGCACAAACGAAAACGCCACCCTTCCGGTGGCGTTTTCGTTTTACTGCCTTTCTGAGCGCTGCACTCAGCGCTCGATCGGCTTGTACTTCAGGCGATGCGGCTGATCGGCATCGACGCCGAGGCGGCGTTTTTTGTCGGCTTCGTAGTCGGCGTAGTTGCCTTCGAACCAGACCACCTGCGAGTCGCCTTCAAAGGCGAGGATGTGCGTGGCGACGCGGTCGAGGAACCAGCGATCGTGGGAGATGACCACGGCGCAGCCGGCGAAGCTGAGCAGGGCTTCTTCGAGGGCGCGCAGGGTTTCGACGTCGAGATCGTTGGTCGGTTCGTCGAGCAGCACAACGTTGCCGCCGCTTTTCAGCAGTTTGGCCAGATGCAGACGGTTGCGTTCACCACCGGACAGATCTTTCACCCACTTCTGCTGATCGCCGCCCTTGAAGTTGAAGCGGCCGATGTAGGCGCGCGACGGGATGGTGTAGTTGCCGATGGTGATCAGATCGAGACCGTCGGAAATTTCTTCCCAGACCGTTTTCGTGTCATCGAGGCTGTCGCGCGACTGATCGACATACGCGAGCTTGACGGTTTCGCCGACACGGAATTCGCCGCTGTCGGGTTTTTCCAGCCCGCAGATCATTTTGAACAGCGTCGATTTACCGGCACCGTTCGGGCCGATGACCCCGACAATGCCACCCGGCGGCAGGTTGAAGTTCAGGTTGTCGAACAGCAGCTTGTCGCCAAATGATTTGCGAACGTTTTTCGCTTCGACCACCAGGTTGCCGAGGCGCGGGCCCGGCGGAATGTACAGCTCCTGGGTTTCGTTGCGCTTCTGGAATTCCACGCTCGACAGTTCTTCAAAGCGCTGCACGCGCGCCTTGTTTTTCGCCTGGCGGGCTTTCGGATTCTGGCGCACCCATTCCAGCTCTTCCTTCATGGCTTTCATGTGTGCGGCTTCGGCGCGCTCTTCCTGGGCCAGACGTGCGGATTTCTGATCCAGCCAGGATGAGTAATTGCCTTCCCAGGGAATGCCGTGGCCGCGATCGAGTTCGAGGATCCAGCCGGCGACGTTGTCGAGGAAATAGCGATCGTGGGTGACGGCGATAACGGTGCCGGGGAAGTCGTGCAGGAAGCGTTCGAGCCAGGCCACCGATTCAGCGTCGAGGTGGTTGGTCGGTTCGTCGAGCAGGATCATGTCCGGTTTGCTGAGCAGCAGTTTGCACAGCGCGACGCGGCGCTTTTCACCGCCGGACAATTTAGTCACGTCGGCATCCCAGGGCGGCAGGCGCAGTGCGTCGGCAGCAATTTCCAGTTTGCGATCCAGATCGTCTCCGCCATTGGCGGCGAGGAAGGCTTCCAGTTCGCCCTGCTCTTTGGCCAGCTTGTCGAAATCGGCATCCGGTTCCGCGTAGGCGGCGTACACGGCGTCGAGTTTTTCCCTGGCGGCAAAAATGTCGGCGACCGCTTCTTCGATATTGCCGCGCACGTTCTTGTCCGGATTCAGCTGCGGCTCCTGCGGCAGGTAGCCGATCTTGGTGCCGGTCAGGGCGCGGGCTTCACCGTCGAACTCCTTGTCGACGCCGGCCATGATGCGCAGCACGGTGGATTTGCCGGCGCCGTTCAGGCCGAGCACGCCGATCTTGGCGCCCGGGAAAAACGACAGGGAGATGTCCTTGATGATGGTGCGCTTGGGCGGCACCACCTTGGACACCCGGTGCATGGTGTAAATGTATTGCGCCACGTCTCTTGCCTCGAACAGGGCGGCCGCCGCCGGCGACCGCTGGAAAGGCGCGCATTGTAGCCGATGCGCCGGCTGCCGCCCCCTGCGCCCCCTGCGCCCGTGATTACGCCGGACTGTCGGGCAGCCTGGGCCCGGTTGAATCCGGCGGCAGCCGGCCTGTATGCATTCAGCCGCGCGGGCGGTCGGAGCCACCGCCGGTTTGCCAAAGCGCACCTATACTTCGCGCCTGTCCGGCAGGGGAGGGCTGTGTCATGGCGCGGCGTCATCTGTTGTTGGCAATCCGGCAAGGCGGAGCAGCAGGCCAGCAGCCTGCGGCAAACGCCGTACCGGCTAGCGGCCTAGCGGCGCGCAACAGCGCGCCGGACCGCACCCGCGACCGCAAGCGTCGGCGTCTGCGCCGCTGGCTGCGGCGGACGCTGAAACGCTGGCTGCCGGGTGGCGAACCCGGCTGTATCCGGCCGGTTCTGTCCGGTCCGGCACTGTCCGGTCCGGCGCCGGCACGCCCGCCGCGCTGCGTGCTTGCCGTACTGGCCGGCTGCAGCCTGCTGCTGACGCTGCCGGCCGGCGCTGCCGAGTGGAACGAATGGCAGATGGCCGGCGGCTACCGGCACTATTGGTCGGACAATTTCAACAACACTGCTTTCGATGTCGCCAAGCGCGCCGAGCATATCGACGAGCTGCGCTTCACGGTCGGTCGTGCGCTGCAACTGGGCACCAGCACCCGGCTGCGGTTTGAAGCCGAAGCCGTACACCTCGCGCACCGCAAATACGACGCGCTGGATCGCACCGATCCCGGCTTCGGCCTGAGCCTGCACAACAAGACCGGGCTCGGCAATCGTGGCTGGTGGCAGGAATTGTTTTTCAGCTACCGGCAACTGAGTCCCGATGATCGCCTGCGTGACGGTGACAGCCAGCGCTACGGTCTGCGGCTCGGCAAACGTTTCAGTGATCGCTGGGACGGCCAGTTCGAGCTGGCGCAATTCCGCCGCGACGGTGGCAGCGGTCTGGTGCGGCCGGTCGACCCGAACCGGCCGACCGATGTTTTCGATCAGCGCGCCGACAGCCTGCGTGCCCAGCTCAATGCCGTGCTCGGTGAACGCTGGCTGCTGTCGCTGGCCTATCTGCATCAACGCGGCGATTTTGAATCGCAGTGCCCGACAGCCAATGTCACGCAGGTGGTCGCCGATGAAGATCCGCCGGCGCTGTCGCGCGATGTGAATGTGTTTGGCGGCTGCGTGTACCGGCTGGATGGCGAGGTCAGCGCGGTGGATCTGGGCATCAGCTGGAGCGCCACCGATCAGCTCAGCGCCACGCTCTTGCTGCGCCGTCTGGATGGCGAAGGCCGGGTGCTGAAATACGATACCGACGCCGCCGAACTGGATCTGACCTACAGTTTCTGAACGCGCTGCACATCCTGCGTGCCGCGCCGTTCCCGACAGGAGATCGACCATGTGCCGGCGCGTGCTTTTGCGGTTGCGAGTTCCATCGCTGGTGCTCGCAGGCGTGATGCTGACGGCGGTGCCGTCAGCGGCGCGCGAGCTGCACGTCAGCGTCAGCAACCAGCGCGGCGAACCGGTGGCCGACGCGGTGATCTATGTCGTCAATGCGCGCACGCCGCCACCGGCCACGCCGGCGACCGCCGTGATCGATCAGGTGAACAAGGAATTCGTGCCCTATGTCACTGCCGTGCCTGCCGGCGCGCGCATCAGCTTTCCCAACAACGACAAGATCCGTCATCACGTCTATTCGTTCTCGCCGGCGAAAACCTTCGAGCTGCCGCTGTACAAGGGCGAACCGCCGGCGCCGGTGGTGTTCGACAAACCCGGCATCGTCACTCTGGGCTGCAACATCCACGACTGGATGACCAGCTATGTGTTTGTCGGCGACAGCAGCCTGCTGGCGCAAACCGGCAAGGACGGGCAGGCGGTGCTGCGCGATTTGCCGGATGGCGAACTGATGCTGGAGCTTTGGCATCCGCGCCTGAAAACCGACAGCGCGAGTACCCGCCAGACATTGGCGGCCAATGCCGGCACGCTGAGTTTTCGTATCGAAGAAAAAGCCGTATTGAGGCCGTTCCGCGGTGTCGCGGCCGGCAAGGCCGGTTATTGATGCCGGCCTGACAGGCAAGCCAGCGTGTCAGGGGCAGGAGCGTGAAACCGGACGTGAACAAGGACGCAGGCCACAGCACGACGACTCGTGCACACACCGCTGCCGATGCAAACGGCGCGAACACCAGCAGTAACGCCAGCACAAAAACCAGCTCGAATTCCAGTACGAATACCAGCACGACCAATACCGAAACGCCGCGCGAGCACGCGCAGGGGCGCTGGCAATTCCGCAGTTTTGCCCTGCGTCTTGCCGTGTGGACAGCGCTGTTGCTGTTGCTGCTGTTGCTGGGCATTTACATCGCCATCGAAAACACGCTGGAGCGCAATGCCCGCAGCACCATCAGTGAAGCGCTGGACGTCACGTCATCAGCGCTGGGTGCGCGTCTCGATGATCAGCGCCGCGTGCTGCTCGACAAACTGCGGCTGTTGTCCAGCGATTTTGCCTTCAAGCAGGCCTGGGCCGATGGCGATCACGACACGCTGCGCTCGGCATTGGACAACCACCGCGACCGCGTGCATGCCGATCTGATGCAGCTCATCGATCTCGACGGTAATCTGCTGGTCAGCACCGATGATCGCGATCAGATCAGCGCGCCACACCCGGACAACTGGCTGCTGCAACGGGCGAGCAGCAATGAATTCGGCGAAGCCTCCGGTTTTGTCTTTGAACACGGCGAGCTGTACCAGTTTGTGCTGTCGCCATTGTTCACGCCGCAGCACAGCGCCTGGGTGGTGCTTGGCACCCGGCTGGGCGATCAGTTTGTCGGCAATCTCAGCACCCAGACGCGCAGCGACATCACCCTGCTCTGGCAGGCGCAAAACGTCGACGCTGCGCGCGAACTGGTGCGCGTTGCCGGCCGCCTGCCAGAGCAGCGTGGCGGCGAAGCGGCATTGCTCGATGTGCAGGCCGATCAGATTGTCGATATTGATGCCGGTCACTATCTGCTGAAACCGATCACGCTCGACGAGCAACCCAAAGGTCGCGCCGTCGCGCTGCTGATGCGTTCGTTTGACGATGCCATGGCGCCGTTTTATCGCCTGCGCGATGTGCTGATCATTGTCTGCGTGTCCGGCCTGCTGCTGGCAATTGCCGCCAGCGCCGTGCTCGCGCGGCGCGTCACCGAGCCGGTGCGCCGGCTGGCGGATTCGGCGCGCGCGCTGCAGGCCGGCAGCTATGCGCCGGTCGCCGGTGTGCGCCAGGCCGACGAGCTCGGTGCGCTGGCCACGCAGTTCAATCACATGCTGCAGGGTTTGCAGGAGCGCGATGCGGCGCGCGGCCTGCTCGGCAAAGTGGTGTCCTCGGCGGTGGCGGAAGAACTGTTGCAGAATCCGCCGACACTGGGCGGCGAATTGCGCAATGTCAGTTTGATGTTTACCGATATCCGCGATTTCACCAGCATCAGCGAACGTTATCCGGCGACGACGCTGATCGAATTCCTCAATGTCTATCTGTCGCAGATGAGTACGCTGATCGATCAGCACAACGGCGTGGTCGACAAATACATCGGCGACGCCATCATGGCGATATTCGGCGCGCCGCTGCAGCGCCATGATCATGCGCGTGCGGCCGTGCTGTCGGCGCTGGCCATGCAGCGCGCGGTGCGCGATCTGCATGGTGAATTTTCCGCGCGCGGCTGGCCGCAACTGCGCATCGGGGTCGGCATACACAGCGGCGATGCCGTGGTGGGCAACATGGGCTCGGCAAACCGGCTCAATTACACCGCCATCGGTGACACGGTGAATCTCGCGTCACGGCTGGAGGGGCTGTCGAAGTATTACGGCTGGTCAGTGCTGGTCAGCGACAGCACGCGCGATGCCGCTGCCGATCTCGACTGGCTGGAACTGGATCGCGTGCGCGTCAAAGGGCGCAGCACACCGGTCGGCATTTACGCGGCGCTCGATGCCGGCGATGCCGACGCGCTGCAGCGCGACGACGCCGGCGCGCGCTTTGCACTGGCGCTTGCGCACTGGCAGGCGGCGCGACTGACGCAGGCACAGGCGCTGTTCCGCGCGCTGTCCGCACATCCCTTGCTGGCGATCAGTGCCAGCCTGCATGCACGTCGCTGCGAATATTATTTGCAACAGGGACTGCCGCCCGACTGGGATGGCGTTTACGATTACGACGCCAAATAACAGCGGCGCGTACCGGTTTGACGCGCTGCAAACCGCGGATGCGAGACATCCAACTTTTGTGGGAGAAGATCATGAGCGGAAGGCTTGCCGGATCGCCGGCGCGTCGTCGTGCGCGTTTCTGGCCGGTGCTGGGATCGTCGGTGCTGTTGCTCAGCGCCCTGTCGGCATCGCTGTTCAGTGCGCGCGCATTCGCCATCGATGAAGACGTGAGCATGATGTATGCCGCCGCCGACGCCCGCGATGCCGGGGCCAAAGTCTGGGCCGGTGTGCTCAATGGCAGCGATGAAGGCAAACGCGAAGATGCGCTGCGTCTGCTTGGCCGCATTGGCGGTGATGCCGTGGTGCCGCTCATCGCCGCACATCTGGAAGACAATGAAGTGTCACTGCGGCGCACGGCGGCATTTGCGCTCGGCATCAGCGACAGCAAGCTGGCCGTTGAGCCGGTGCTGAAAGCGCTGGCGGCCGAGCCCGCTGCGCCGGTGCGCAACACGCTCTGGCTGGCGCTGGCCAATCTGGCACCGGACGGCATACAGGAAAAAATTGCTGCCGAATGGGACAAGGATGAAGCGCGTCGTCCGGCCCTTGCACAAGCGACGGCATTTCTCTGGTCGCTGCGTCGTGATCGCCTGAGCGCCATCGATGCCGGTCTGGCGCAGCGCCTGCTTGATGCCACCGACGGTCCCGGTCCGCTGGCCGGCGCGTCGGCCGCCGCGCTGGCGCGCATCCGCCGCGAAAAAGCCGCCGACGGCAATCCGCTGCTGGGCAGCGATGCCACGGTGGCGGCGCTGACCTCGGCACAGGATGAACAGGCGCGGCAATTCCTGATCCGCGTGCTCGGTGTCGTCGCTGATGAGGCCGGTGAAAAAGTGCTGTTTTCCTGGTTGCACGGCGGCACCGCCGTCGGCCGCAAAGCCGGTCTGTCCGAGATCATTGAAGCCGCCGGTGCACTGGCCGGCCGCCAGCGTGGCGACGCATTGGCGGCAACGCTGAAATCCGCACTCGTGCACGGTGACTGGCGTGTGCGCACCAGTGCCCTGCAGGCGCTGGCCACGCGGCCCGATGCCGTCAACGATGTGCGTGCCCAGCTCGAAGCGCACCAGCAGAAAAACAAGGACGACGCCTACACGCTGAATGCGCTGCTCAATCCGCCCCTGAATGCCGACGAAGACAAACCGGAGCCGCCGAAAGCCGCCGTACCGCTGACCACAGCGCTGCAAGCGGTGCACCGCGTGTACAACATCAATACCAATCGCGGCAACATCCTCATCCGCCTGATGCCGGACGCGCCCTACACGGCATGGAATTTCGCCGAGCTGGCGGATCGCGGTTACTACGACAAGACAATTTTCCACCGCGTCATTCCGCACTTTGTCGCCCAGGGCGGCGATCCGACCGGCACCGGCAGCGGCGGTCCGGGCTGGCGCATCCGCGAAGAGTTGTCGATGCTGCCGCACGCACCCGGCACACTCGGCATGGCCACCGCCGGCAAGGACACCGCCGGTTCGCAGTTCTTTTTCAACAGCGTGCGCAACTGGCATCTCGACTGGCATTACACCGTGTTCGCCGTGATCGAATCCGGCGAAGAAGTGGCGCAGCAATTGCGACCGGGTGATCAGATCATCAGCGTCAAATTGCAGAAGTAAGATGCTGTCATCGCTGAGCAGAGTTCCGGTGTGTCGCGGGGCTCTGCTCAGTGCAGCTTGTTCTGAACGTCAGCACTTCAGGGCTTACGTTCAAACCTGTTGATGGACAAAGCGGCGCGCCACTGCCAGAACCTTCGGTACTGCTCGCCGTTCAAGCCTTCGACTTCGCGCAGGAAGAACGGGAGTAGAGCGGGGCCATCTTTCAAACCTGTGCGATTACGAATCCGGCGACTTCTGAGGCTGCCGTTTCCGCTGCCAACGCACCACAAAAACTTCCGTTCGTCCTGAGCCTGTCGAAGGACCGAACGGCGCACCACTGGCCGAGCATTCGGTTCCGCTCGCCGTTCAACCCTTCGACTTCGCTCAGGGCGAACGGGAGTGGAGCGGGGCTAGCTTTCGAGCGTGCGCGGTTGCGAATCCGGCGATTTCTGAAACTGCCATTTCCGCTGCCATCGCACCATAAAATTTCCGTTCGTCCTGAGCCCGTCGAAGGACAGAACGGCGCACCACTGGCCAAGCCTTCGGTTCCGCTCGCCGTGTCACCCTTCGACAAGCTCAGGGCGAACGGAGATGGTGTGATCCAGGATTCAAATTCGTGCGGGCGCGAATCCGGATGTGTCTGAATTTGCTGTTTCCGTCGCCACCGCACCATGAAATTTCCGTTCGTCCTGAGCCTGTCGAAGGACAGAACGGCGCAGCACTGGCCGAGCATTCGATTCCGCTCGCCGTGTCACCCTTCAACAGGCTCAGGGCGAATGGAAATGGTGTGATCCAGGATTCAAACTCGTGCGGGCGCGAATCCGGAAGTGTCTGAATTTACTGTTTCCATCGCCACCGCACCACAAATTTTCCGTTCGTCCTGAGCCTGTCGAAGGACAGAACGGCGCACCGCTGCCCGAGCATTCGGTTCGGCCTGACCAGTAACATGCAATTCCGGTGAGAACGGCATTTTCCTGTCTGGCCAACTCCCGCAAGCGACTTTTTCACTTGTTGTGTTGCCCGCGCGGCTGTCAGCATGTGCGGCGTTGCTCAATACGCTTTTCATAAGCTTCGCTTTATTCAGGGACGAATCATGTTGCTGCTGAAAATCCTGCTCACCGTGCCGGTGACGGCCTTGCTGCTCTGGCCGCTGTACAGCGAGGCGCCGCCAGCGGGCGTGTTTGCCGAACTGGCATGGTTCGGCACCGGCGGCGCCATCGCCATTGCCGTGCTGTTCCTGATGCTGGTGTTTGTCTATTGCCGTGATCTGCAACTGTTGATGACGGCGATTGCGCCCGTCCATCGCACGGCGACACCGCGCTCGGTGTGGCTGATGTTTTTGCTGCCCTACAATTTCGTCGAAGATTTTTTCATCATCGCCCATGTGGCGCGTTCGCTGCGCAATGAAGCGGCCAATAATCCTGCGCTGCGAGGCTGGCAGCATTTCGGCTGGTGGACCGGCATCGGCTGGTGCGCGGCGCAAATCCTGTCGCTGATCCCGCACGAGATCGGCAGCCTCGGTGGCGTGCTGGCCCTGCCGCTGTGGATCGTGCACTGGCGCTTTGTTCGCCGCGCGCGCCGTCTGCTGGTGGCATCCTGATCACATCTCCGCGGCAAAGCCCTGAACAAATTTCCTGAAAGATCTTCCTGAACAGCGCTTGCCTGTCAGCCGGCAAATCAATGGCTGGCTGCGTCGTTGCTATCGGCTCGGGCCGTCACGATGCGCGACGCAATGCCGGTTCCCGTTTGGGCAACGGCAGGATGGCTGCACTCGCCGGTACAACAATTTCAGATGCGCACGCCGCTTCGCTGGCAGGCATTGTTGCCGCGTGATGCGCAGGCGATGACTGCAGACGGAAACGCGCCATCAATTCGGTCAGCGTGACCAGTTGTGCGTCGGCGTCGCGCGCCACACGCTGCAAGAGCGTGACATCGGCTGACGTGGCGGCCGCATTGTCGAGCACGCCGGCCATGACGGCGCTGACACTGCTGGCCAGTTGCTGCTGTTCGCTGGCGGCACTGACGATGCCGTGATTGCCGGCGACAATTTGTTCACCGGCGCCGGCCACCGCGTCGAGGGTCGCCTGTTCGCGATGCAACTCCTCGGAACTTTGCGCGACTTCGCGGCTGCAGCGTTCGACATCCACCACCACGCGGCGGATGCCGCCCTGCACACGGTCGATCAGCGCGCGGATTTGTTCGGTGGATTTTTGTGTGTTGTCGGCCAGCGCGCGCACTTCGGCGGCGACCACGGCAAAACCGCGACCGTGATCACCGGCCCGTGCCGCTTCAATGGCCGCGTTCAGCGCCAGCAGGCTGGTTTGTTCGGCAATGCTGCGGATCACCTGCACCACCTGGCCAATGGCTGCGCTGTCGGCATGAAGCACCTGTACATCGCGCACCGTTTCGCCGAGATGCGTCGAGGCTTCGGCCAGCACGGCAATGCTGGCGTTATTGCTATGTTTGCTGGCTTCGGCGGCGCGCCAGGCGGTTTGCGCCTGTTCACTGGCGCACTCGGCGCGTTCGCGAATGTCGGCGCCGGTACGCACCAGACGCTGCAAACCGCTGGCGGTGTGTTCGGCGCTTTGCTGCAGTTGTTGCGATTGCGCGGCCGCGCGGCGGGTGACGGCGTCGATCTCGCCGGTCAGTGTTGCCAGCGCCTGATTGCTGTCGCGGGCGCGCAGCAGCAGCGTGTGGATGTGATCGAGGAAGTGATTCAGCGCCGTGCCGAGGCGGACAAATTCATCAGCGCCGGACAAATTCAGACGGTGCGCAACATCGCAGCGTCCGGCCATGCCGGCCAGCTCATCATGCAGTGCGCGCATGGGCCGGATCACCTGCCGGTGCAGGATCGCCAGCAGCAGGAACAGCAGCACAGCGATCAGCAGCAAAACGGCGGACAGCACCAGCAGCACATGGGTGCGGGTGCTTTGTTGTTGCGCGGCGAGCAGCGCGCCCTGCTCCTGCACGCGCGCATGCACGGTGGCGAGCCGCTCGCGCACCGAAGCGCGCGCCGTTTGCGCGGCGGCGGCAAAGCGCAGCGTGTTGTCGATTTCCTGCGCATAGCGTTTGCCGAGCGAGAGCAGTTCTTCATTGAGCGCCGTCATGCGGTCGGCTGCCGCGCTGGCGGTTTTCTTGCGGCCTATGCCCATCAGTTCGGCGAAGCTGTCGTTGCTGTTGTCTGCGGCTTCCTGCAAGCCCAGTCGCGGCAGTGCGGCGAGTGTTTCGATTGCCGTTTGCAGCGCGCTGGCGTGATCGCGCGCGACATGCTGCAGCGTCTGATCCTGCAACATGCGCGCCCGCGTCGCTGACAGTTGCCAGAGTTGTTGCCGCAGCTGGCCGGCAAAGCGGCTGTAGCGCAACGCCTCAGCTGGATGCGCACTGGCCGCGTCGGCAGCGTAGGCGTCGATGCTGTCAGCAATGGCCTGCATTTCGCGTTCGGCGTGGGCGAGCAGCGATTGCGGATCGCCGGACAGTTTGCCGGCGGACACGATCTCGGTGTCGAGCGCGCTGCGCAGATCCTGCAACAGTGGCGTGACGCTGGCGCCAGCGTCACCGGGCAGCGGCGCGGCGATCAGCGCGTCAAGTTGTTGTGCGCTTTCGGCGAGCAATTGCGCATCACCGTTGAGCAGGAATTGCTGGATGCGCGCGAACACGTCATCGCCCAGCTGGCGTTCCAGCTGGTGAAACGCGCTGCGTTGCTGTTGCGGTTGATCGAGCGCGTGCAGGCCCCAGCCGATACTGAGCGCTGCCAGCGCCAGCAGCGTCAGGACGCCAAACGAAGCAAGACGGGCGAGGGCGTGCAGACTGAGTTTCATGGCGGTTTCCGGCGACAGGTGCCGGCGCATTCCATGACAGCAAGATGACGGCGTGATGACAGCGTCAGGGGCACGATTGCCATTTGCCGGTCGCGAACAACGGTCATCTCCAGCACTCAGAATGGCCGTTTGGCCGCCCCGACTACGGTGCAAAGGGCGTGAAACCGCATTCTGGTCGGATCTGTTTCGCCATCAGCCGGTCAGGGCGGGCGTATATACTGCGCGACCTTTTTCCGACCGGAAGACGACGTGCACGGTGCCGTCGCCGCACCGGCACGAGGACTGCACATGACCACGACCCCGAACCGTCCGAACCAGCTGGATCGCGAGGCCCTGCTGGCCTGCGCGCGCGGCGAAATGTTCGGCCCGGGCAATGCCCAGTTGCCGGCGCCGAACATGCTGATGTTCGATCGCATCACGCTGATCAGCGATCAGGGCGGCGCATACGGCAAGGGCGAGATCAATGCCGAACTCGATATCCATCCTGATCTGTGGTTCTTCGGCTGCCATTTCATCGGCGATCCGGTGATGCCGGGCTGCCTCGGCCTCGATGCCATGTGGCAGCTGACCGGATTCTTCCTGCCCTGGCTGGGCGCACCGGGTCGCGGTCGCGCACTCGGCGCCGGCGAGATCAAATTCGTCGGCCAGATCCTGCCGCACAACAAGAAAGTCACTTATCACATCGACATCAAGCGCGTGATCCGCCGCTCGCTGAATATGGTCATCGCCGACGGCAGCGTCAGCGTCGATGGCCGCGAGATCTACACCGCCAAAGACATGCGCGTCGGCCTGTTCACTTCGATGGATGCGCTCGACGCCCCGCAAGGCTGAGGGTTGGCCGGAAAACAAAAAAGCGCCTGCGGGCGCTTTTTTGTTTGGGTGTGATTTTTGGGGGACCGATGGTGGTGCGGATTGCGTAGCAGGCCGCGTAGCCCTGATTCGGCCGCGTAGCTCCGATTAGCGATAGCGCAACCGGAGGCGGTGTTTGGTGGGGGGCTTGCTGAAAAGGGCAGCCATTTCTGCGCTGCAACGCTTTACTATGGATTTGACTTGGCGTCAGAGCAACTAGTCACGTATGGATTTGGTCACCCCATCATCAATCTGCATGAAGAGCACTCGGTCGCTAGAAGCTAATGATGTTTCCACATGACTTCTTCATGGCTTGCACTGCGAATCAAGGGGGATATCTTGAGTAACGAGCTAGTCAAAAATCAACATGTGCTACCAAAAAGGTCAATTGAGAGATTCTGCAATGAAAATGGGATGGTTCAAGCTCACCTCGTTTCGAAAAATAGAACGTTTCCAGCGAAGCCAGGAAACAAGATCTTTACCGTGAATCGAGAGTGGGACCAAAGGTCCGAGGAAGGGTACGGAAAGAGTATTGAGGATAACTACCAGTCATTGGCGGACTCCGTATTGGCTACGGGTCGTCGATCTTTGTCGATGGCGGAGTGTGTTGTGGTTTCAAAGTTTTATGCGCTTTGGTGCTTTCGTTCGTCAATAAAAAAATACGATTGGCTAATGCAAGAGGAACCGGCTGGTGACTGTGAGGCTCTAACTGACGAGCAAAAGAAAGTCGTTGAGCTGAATCATTTCTTCTACAAAGATGAAAATGGTGTGGTGCCAAGTCGTTTCAAGCGTGGTTTAGCTATACAAGTTGCAATTGATGCGTGCTCAGACAGGAATCCAGGGCAGAGATGGTTTGTTTCTCAAAGTGATAGGCTTGAGTTCATTGTTTCTGACAATCCTTATGGTTCGTTCATTGTGCCGTTTTCACCTACAATGTGTTTCATGTGTCTGATTGATGTTAGGTTTCTGAGTTTCGAGCAGGTCAAAAAAATTAATTTTGAGGCGATTAGGCGAAGTAAATTCTATTACTTCGCCAGAAATCTTGGTGTAACTATATGTGCCTAGGTTCTGCATCTACGACTGTTGGTAGATACTACCTGAGGCGAAAGAGGGGTGAGCTGAAAGTGCGTTTTGTTTGTCGGCCGCAACGC
Organism: Permianibacter sp.; assembly: GCA_041913605.1. GTDB lineage: Bacteria > Pseudomonadota > Gammaproteobacteria > Enterobacterales > Permianibacteraceae > Permianibacter. Next base: position 65,363 of record JAYSEY010000001.1, on the reverse strand, counting down.
TTTTCGCCGATGGGTTTCGCTGCGCTCTACCCATCCTACGTTCAATCTCGCCACAGTTTCTGGTTTGGATTTCGCAGGGTTGTGTTCAGGGGGCTGCGGGCAGGCGCTCGATCATCAGGGTGACTTCGCCGACGGGGATGCCGAAGTAGGTGAGTGAGGCGCGGTTGAGCAGGTGGTTCTGATCGACGAGGACCATCCAGTCGTCGAAGGCGATGTTGTAGTGGCTGTCGCCGGTTTTCAGTGCCAGGGTGTATTGCCAGTTGAGTGCGGCGCCGTATTGTTCGCCTTGTGCTTCGCCCTGGACATCGTCGGCGCGGCCGCGCACGCGGTGGTCGTCGAGTTCTTCGAGATGCCAGATGCGGGTCTGGCGTTCGCCGTCGTCGTAAACAAAGTGTTCGGTCAGGGTGCCCTGACGACCATTCCAGACGCCGGTCATTTCCACGACAAATCGCCGGGTGATGCGTCCGCGCCAGTCCTGCACCATGCCCCAGGCTTTCAGTTCGCCGTCAAAAAAAGTGCGCAGGCGCAGTGCCGGTGTGCTGCCGTCGTATTGCTTGACCGGCGGCATGCAGGCGCTGAGGCTGAAGATCAGCGCCAGCAGGGAAACCAGTTTCAGCAGCCGGGAGCCGCCGGCATGGCGATGGATCATGATTGTTCCCCGGATGTTTGTGCGGCTGGATTCTGTTCCGCGGTGGATTGCCCGGCGGTTTGCGGTTCACCAAGCAATTGTTCGCGCAGGTCAGCAAAGCGCGCCTGTTCGCCGATCCAGATGGCGACAAACTGCGGACCGAAACCGGTGTCGTCGATGCGACCACGTGAGTGGCCATTGAAGAAAAATTCGCTGCGGCCATCGTGATCGATCAGCAGCGTCAGCACATCGCCGTCTCGAACATCCGGCCAGATGGCACGGCAACGTTGCAGCCACTTTTCCTGTTCCGGTTTCCAGAGCTTCATGCGCTGCCATTCATCGCGCGTGGTGTCGACCAGATCGTCGGCGCGAAAATCGCGCTGATACTGGATTTGCAACGCGAACGGCCGGGCTGCGTCGCTGCCGGCGGCAGACGCGCGCCAGGTGCTGGCGGTGTAGACACGAAAGCCCCAGACGCGCAGTTTCCCGTAGCCCTGGCGTTGCAGGCTGTCACGCAGCGCGTTGTCGCTGACCTGCAAGCGGTCATGGGCGTGAACGCTGACAGGATTCAGGCAGAGCAATAGACAACAGATGGCAAACAGTCCCGGCAGGAATTTCATCATGCGGACTCCGCGAAAAAATCAGTGAGCAAGCCGGTAGTCAGGACGGACGCGTATCAGGCGCCCGGCGCTGATCATGTGCGTGGCAAATGCTCTTACGCAGCCGTGCCCGGGCTGGTTCTTTCGCTGGGAAATTTTGTCGGTTCGCGTTTCCGCAGGCGCAGCTGGCACCGGAGAAGACAGGAACGTCCCGGCTTGCGATGCGCGCGCTTTCGCGTTGCATGTCAGCGCAAAGGACTTCGCTTGTGCGTGCGAATGCTGCCGGGGCAAGTGATGCTGGAAGCAACAACAGTCATCCAGCGCAGCGACAGGCACTATCGTTGAGACAGTTCTTTTCACTGTGACAAGTTTTTACCGCTGCGTCAGATTTCTACCGCTGCGCCAGACTTTTACCGCTGCGCTGAAAGCTGCAGTTGTCTCGCCCACCATTGCCAGAGCCAGGGCATGGCGGCCCAGCAGAGCGCCAATGAGAACAGCCAGGGCAGAGGCGCAGCGATTTCGGCGGCACCCAGACGCATGCCGGCCCAGTAGCTGAACGGTGCCAGCGGCGCGAGCAACAAACTTGCCATGGCCGGGCGTTGCCAGACTACGGCGAACACGCGCGGCAAACTGGCGGCGAATGCCAGCCAGACGATGAACAGCCAAACCGGCGCGATAACATCCACACGCTGCAGTTGCGCGTTGATCTCCTGCCAGCGCACACCGATGAACGCGCCGATCAACAAATCCAGCACAAATCCGCAGCCGGCGACGATCAGGGCAAAACGCCATTCAGCGGCGGTCGGTCGCTGGCTGGAGCGCCACCAGATCGCCGCTCCGGCGATGGCGCTGATCACGGCAGCGACGCTGCCGCCGAGCATCGCTGCCCACCAGATCACTTGCTGGGCAATGGCAAATGCGGCGGCCTGTCGCATCAGTGTTGTTCGGCTGCAAACGCGGGCGTTGCCGGCACTGATGACGGGACGCTTGCGCGCAAGGAGCGATCCCGCTGCGGGAGTTCGCCGCTGCGATAGCCGGGTTTGTGAAACAGCATCTGTGTGCAGCCGATGCTGTGTTCGCGGAAGCCGGCCTCGCAATACACCAGGTAGTACTCCCACATGCGGATGAAACGCTCGTCATAACCCTGGGCGCGCACGTCGGCGAGGCGGGCGTGGAAACGCTGGCGCCAGTCGGCCAGCGTCTGGGCGTAATGCAGGCCGATCTCGTGATGATCGGCAAGACGGAAATCACTTTCATCGCGCATGCATTCAAGCATGCGTGTGACGCTGGGCAGTGCGCCGCCGGGGAAGATGTAGCGCTGGATAAAATCCACCGAACGCGCGGCCTGGGCGTAGCGCTGATCGGCAATGGTGATCGCCTGCAACAGGAATGCGCCATCCGGTTTCAGCAAGCGTGCGCACTGGCGGAAATACGTGGGCAGGTATTCCAGTCCGACCGCTTCGATCATTTCCACCGACACCAGCTTGTCGTACTGGCCGTCGAGATCGCGGTAATCCTGTTTCAGCAGCGTGATGCGATCCTGCAAGCCCAGCGCCTGCACGCGCGCCCGCGCTTCGTCGTACTGGCGCTCGGAAATCGTGGTGGTGGTGACACGGCAGCCAAAATTCTGCGCCATGTAAATGGCCAGACCGCCCCAGCCCGTGCCGATCTCCAGCAGGTGATCGGCCGGCGTCAGCGCCAGCTTCTCGCCGATTTGCTGCAGCTTGTAGGTCGCGGCGGCGTCGAGTCCGGCACTGGCCTGCGGATAAATGGCGCTGGAATACATCATGCTCGGGTCGAGCCAGAGACGAAAAAAGTCATTGCCCAGATCGTAGTGCGCGGCAATGTTGGCGCGCGCCTGACCGCGGGTATTGCGATGCCAGCTGTGCAGCAGTTTGCGCAGCGGTTCAGTGAACCGCGCCAGTCCGCCTTCCAGTGTGTCAACCAGATGCAGATTGCGCGCAAACAAGCGGATCAGGGCCAACAGATCCGGTGACGACCATTTGCCGGCCATGAACGCTTCCGCAGCGCCGATGCTGCCGCCGAGCACCATTTCTGCCCAGGCGTCGGCGTCGTGAATGATCAGCACGGCATCACCGGCACCGCGTTCACCGATCGTGACGCTGTGCGTGGCTTCGCGTACCTGCAGCGCGCCGTCGCGCAAACCCTCCAGCCGTTGCAGCATCAGTCGCCGGCAGCGATCAATCAGCCAGCTGTTGCGACGGGTGTTGGCAACGGCCAGCGTCTGGCCCACTTCCGGTGTGCTCATGGTGTGACCTCGGTGATGGCCGCTTTTTCGCCGGCGCTGTGCGCGGCGGAATGTTCCGGGCTGTGCAGGTGTTGTGCGCTGGCGCGGCCGGGATGACTGTGGAAACGGGCGCCACGGATCAGCAATTTCAGCGCCTGCCAGTAAATGCCGCACAGGGTTTTCAGGCCCTGCGGCCAGTGCAGGAACAATTCTTTCAGCGGCGAAAATGTTTGTTGTTCGGCGTAGAGGCCGGCGCGGAATACGCTGGCGGTGCCGCGCCGGTTGCTGAGACTGACGCGCAGCAAATCATCGGGGGCCGGCAACCACCAGTGGTAACTGAGATCCATGGGCAGGAAGGGCGAGACATGAAAGGTTTTCGCGTGCGCCGGCGGGTGTTCGCCGTTGCGCAGGTCCAGTGCGTAAAGTTGTCGCTCCAGCCAGGGCGTGTTGCGCACTTCGGCGAGCACGGCGCAAAGCTGATCCTGCGCATCATGGGCGTAATAGAGTGTCAGCGGATTGAAACCGATGCCGAAGACGCGCGGCGCGGTCAGCATCTGCACACGACCTTCGGGACGAAAGCCGAGCCGCTCCTGCAGCGTGTCGAGTACGGCGGTTTTCAGATCGCCGATCTCCGGGCGCAGATAATCGCCACGGCGCAACCAGGCCAGCGCCGGCCGGCGCGAGGACCAGAACGGATGCCGATCAATCTGCGTGTCAAGCTGATCGAGGTCCAGCCAGAGCAGACGCATGCGATAGGAAAAACTGTGCACCGGTGCGGCCTGGCGACGGTGCACCAGCGTGCCGGCGTAGATCATGGCCGGCGTGTTGTGTGCAGGCGTCGCCGTTTGCGCGCGATTCGTTGCCGGTGCATCCGTCATCATGCTGTCGCTCCCAGTTGGCGCACGACGCGCAGCGCGCTGTTGACGCCGTCCTCGTGAAAGCCGTAAAGCCAGTAGGCGCCGCAATAATGCGTGTGGCGCTGGCCGCTGATCTCGCCGTGCCTTGCCTGGGCCGTGATCGCTGCGCGCGAGAATTGCGGATGCGCGTAGTGATAGCGGCCCAGGACCTGCTGCGGATCGATTTCACCGCTGCGATTCAGTGTTACGCAGAATCGCTCCGGCGCGATCAGTCCCTGCAACTGGTTCATGTCGTAGGTGACGGTCGGTAACTGCGACGGCGTTTCCGCCAGACGGTAATTCCACGCGGCCCAGGCGCGGCGTGCACGCGGCAGCAGGCGCGCGTCGGTGTGCAGGATCACTTCGTTCTGCTGGTAGGGAATGGCGCCGAGGATGTCGCGTTCGGCCGGCGAGGCGTCACCCAGCAGGCGCAGCGCTTCATCACTGTGGCAGGCAAATATCACTTCATCAAAGCGTTCACCGGCACCGTCGGCAGTAAATACCGTCACGCCGCTGTCGTCGCGCGTGACGGCGCGAACCGGTGTGTGCGGCAGCACGCTGGCCGACAGGCGCGGCAGCATGGCTTCGACATAGCGGCGGCTGCCGCCGCTGATCACATACCACTGCGGCCGGTCGAGCAGGTTGAACAGGCCGTGGTTGTCGCAGAAGCGCAGGAAGAACAGCAGCGGGAACCTGGCCACGTCGCCGAGCGGTGTTGACCAGATCGCGGCGGTCATCGGCGCCAGATAGTGCGAGATCACGCGCCCGGAAAATCCGTGTGTGTGCAGGAAGCTGCCGAGCGTTTTGTCGCCGCTCAGCGCATGACCACCCAGCGCGTTGCCCTGCAGTGCGGCCTTGGCCAGCCGGTTGAAGCGGACGATGTCGGCGAGCAGTTTGTAAAACGCCGGGTTGACGAGATTGCGCCGCTGCGCGAACAGGCCGTTCAGATCGCTGCCGTTGTATTCCAGGCCGCTGCGTTCGCAGCTGACGCTGAAACTCATGCCGGTCGGATTCAGCGCCACGCGCAGTTCGCGCATCAGCTTGAGAAAATTCGGATAGGTGCGGTCGTTGCAGACAATGAAACCGGTGTCGATGGCGTAACGGCCGCTGGCAACGCTGACATCAACGGTGTGGGTGTGACCACCGATATAGTCATTGGCTTCAAACAGGCTCACGGTGTGCTGCGGGGCGAGATACCAGGCGGCCGTCAGACCACTGATGCCGCCGCCGATGATAGCGATTTTCATGCGCGGACAAGTTTTCCCGTGAAGTGTTGTTGCAAGGATAGTGGCAACCGGCCGAACAGTTTCAGCCAGCCGGTAAAACGGCGCGGAAAATGAATTTCGGCGCGGTCGGCAGCGAGGCCGCGGACAATTTCCGCCGCAGCGGTTTCGGCGCTGATCCGGCAGGGCATGGCGAAATCATTGCGCTCGGTGAGCGGGGTCTGGACGAAGCCGGGACAGATCACATTGACGCTGACGCCGCGGGCGCGCAGATCCAGTCGCAGCGCATGCAGGAAATAGTTCATCGCTGCTTTCGAGGCGCCGTAGGCTTCGGCGCGCGGCAGCGGCAGATAGGCCGCCGAAGAGGACACGGCGGCGATTTGTCCGCCGCCGCCAAACAGCGGCATCGCCACTTCGATGCTGCGCACCAGACCGAGAAAATTGGTGTCCATGACGCGTGCGACCAGTGCGTTGTCGATCGCGGCGTTGTCGATGTATTCGCAGGTGCCGGCGTTGTAGATCAGCGTGTCGATGCCACCGAAATGCTGCTGCACGCGCCGGGCGGCGAGTTGCAGATCATCGCCGCGCGTGACGTCGCAGGGCACCACCAGTTCCTGATCGGGAAATTCCGCCGCCAGTTCACCGAGCGGTGCCGCACGACGTGCGCTGAGTGCGACGCGATGACCGTCGGCCAGCAGGCGGCGCGCCAGCGCGGCACCGATGCCGGAGCTGGCGCCGATCAGCCAGATGCGCCGGGCGTGACCGGCATTCCAGACATTCGCGCGTGTGCTCATTTCGGACTCCGGAACGGGAAGGTTTTGCTGCGCTGCTGTGCTGAGTTGTCGTGCTGTACTGTGCTGTGCTGCGCTGTGCGGTTTGATCGGGAGAACGGGAAATTGATGCGCGCCGTCCGGCGCTCACATGCGCCGTCGCACCCAGGCCAGCAAGCCGCCGATCACTGGCAGATGGTTGTAAAGCATCTGTGCGCCGTCGAAGTAATCGCGATGCAGATAGACGCGCTCGTGCCAGGCCAGCTCGCTGACGCCGGGCACGACAATCAGCTTGCCGCCGGCAAGACGCGGATGTGACAGGTGCAGGGTCCAGCGCACCAGCGCATGTTGTTCACCGGACTGGATCTGGTGAAAGGTGAATTCGCAGCGGCTGACACGCGCATACAGCGAGCGGAAATAGTTTTCCAGCGCCGGCAATCCGTGCAGTTCGTGGAAGGGATCGCTGAACAGCACGTCGTCGCTGTAAACCTTGCCAAGTTGATGCAGGTTGTCAGCGTTGAGACGCTGGTAAAGCAGCAGCAAACGGCTGAGTGGCGCCGGCAGCGGCGCGCCACTTGCGCCGTTCATGCCGTGGACGCCGGGCTCGGCGTCAGAGGGCCAGTTGAGGTTGATGACCTTGCTCATGCTGCAATCCCTGAAAAGCGGCGAGTGTGAACTGACGTGAGGTTTGCAGATCGATGATCGGCGCGCGGTAACTGCCGCGTGCACCCAGCTGGTGGATGCGGCTGGCCGGCTCCTTGTTCAGTTCCTGTACCCATGTACGGATGAAATCGCCCTGCGGATCAAATTTCTGCGCCTGCAGCACCGGATTGAAAATGCGGAAATAGGGCGCGGCATCCGTGCCAACCGAGGCACTCCATTGCCAACCGCCGTTGTTGGCGGCGAAATCGCCGTCGATCAGCTGGCGCATGAAGTATCGCTCACCCAGCCGCCAGTCAAGGAACAGGTTCTTGCTGAAAAAGCTGGCGACGATCATGCGCAGCCGGTTGTGCATCCAGCCGGTGTCGTTGAGGCAGCGCATGGCGGCATCGACAATGGGTATGCCGGTGTTGCCTTCCTGCCAGGCGCGCAGCAGCGTGGCGTCGTCGCGCCAGGGCAGGCGCTCGGTGTCGCGCTTGAAGGCGCGATGCATGGACAGGCGCGGGATCTGCGCCAGCAGGTGTTTATAGAACTCGCGCCAGAGCAATTCGTTCTGCCAGGTTTCTGCGCCCTGTGCGGCGCGTGGATCGTGCGCCGCGAGCTGCGCCTGTACCCAGCACTGGCGCACCGACAGCACGCCGATGGCGAGATAGGCCGACAGCCGGCTGGTGCCGGCAAGGTCCGGGCGATCACGGCAGGCGGCATAGGCGGCCATGCGTTCGGCGGCGAAGCTTTGCAGACGTTGCTGCGCCGCGGCTTCGCCGACCGGCCAGTCCGGCGCGGAAAACGCCTGCGAACAGCCGGACAGTTGCGCCGGAATGACATCGGCCGCCGGCAGCGTGTGCCGGCGGCGCGCGTCCGGCGCCGGCAGCAACTGCGGCGGCACGCTGTGCAGGCGCGCCAGGCAATTGCGCTTGAACGGTGTGAACACGGTGTAAGGCTCGCCGTTGCCGGTGCGGACACTGGCCGGCGCCAGCAGCAGCTGATCGACGTAGCGGTGAACATCGATGCCGGCAGCGCGCAGCGCAGCGGCGCTGGCGTCGTCGCGGCGCTGTTCGTTGACGCCGTATTCGTCGTTGAAGAACAGCGCCTGCGCGCCGCGTGCGCCGGCAAACGCCGTCAGCGCGCCGGGGATGTCGCGCCAGTGCGGCACCTCAAGCAGCCAGAGCGGCATGTTGCGCGCCGCCAGTTGCGCCGACAGCACCTGCAGGTGGGCGAGCAGGAATTGCACCTGCACCGGCGCCGTGTCGTGCAGGGCGAACTGTTCGCGGCACAGCACATACACGCCGCCGACCGGCATCTCGCCGAGGCAGGCGGCGTGCAGGGCCGAGTGATCGGCGACTCGCAGATCGTGCCGGAACCAGACCAGATGCATGAACAGGGACTCCGCAGATCAAGGCGCGGGCCGGCCGGGATACACCGCCAGCGCCGCAAAGGAAGGGACAGCGTGCAGGAAACATCCCGGCCGGATCAGGACTGGCGTCGGGGCACGCTGCTGCTGATACGTCGCCGCCGGCGGACGGATCACCAGGGCCTGCGCGTTGCCGTGGCCATTGCGCCGGTGGTGGCGCGAGTGCGCATCCCGGCCGCCGCTGCCTTGAAGCTGTATCGGTCTGCTGCCATGCTCTGCGCCGCCGCCCGCGGGACAAGGAGAGCCATCATGCCCAATGCCCTGAAAAGTCTGCTGGTGATACTGGCCGGCCTGATCATGGGCGGTGTCGTCATTGCCGCCATCGAGTACGCCGGTCACCTGATCTATCCGCCGCCGGCGGGGCTGGATCTGGCCGATCCGGCGGCCATGGCCGCCCTGCAGGCACATATCGACACCCTGCCGCTGCCGGCCTTCCTGATGGTGCTGCTGGCCTGGCTGTTCGGTGCCATCGACGGCGCGCTGCTGGCCAGCTGGCTGGCGCCGCGCAAACCGCAGCGCCACGGCGCCATCGTCGCGCTGCTGCTGTTCCTGCTCGCCGTGGTCAATGTCGTCAGCCTGCCGCATCCGCTGTGGATGGCGGTGGCGACGCCGTTTGTGTTCATCAGCGGCGGCTTCATCGGGGTGCTGGTCGGCGCGCGTCTGCACGGGAGACGACAGTTGGCATGACGCCGGGACCGCACGCTGATCTCGACCTGCTGCGCCAGCTGGCGTCGCAGGCCTTTGCCCGCTCCGCCGGCGCGCCGCTGATCGCCGGCAACGCCGTCCAGCCCCTGTTCGATGCCGAGCCGCATTACGCGGCGCTGGAGGCGCTGATCGCCGGTGCGCGCCAGCGCATCGATGTCGAGATGTACATCTTTGCCCCCGACCGCAGCGGCCGGCAGATGGTCGAGGCGCTGGCCGCGCGGGCCCGCGCCGGTGTGCCGGTGCGGGTGCTGGTGGACTGGTTCGGTTCGCTGGCGGCGCTGCGCGCCGGCCTGTTCCGGCCGCTGCTCGATGCAGGCGCCCAGGTAAGGGCCATGAACGCGCCGGCGCTCGGCAAGGGACTCGGGTTTCTGTCGCGGGATCACCGCAAGCTTTTCATTGCCGACAACGCCATGGCGGTGGTCACCGGCCTGTGCATCAGCGATGCCTGGCGCGGCGATTTCTGGAAACCGGCCGCGGAACGCCGGCTCCAGCCCTGGCGCGATACCGGCGTGTCGGTCTGCGGTCCGGCCGTGTCGGCGCTCTCGGACGCCTTCGAAAGCAGCTGGGTCGGTGCCGGCGGCACCGCCCTGCCGGCGCTGCCCAGCGCCGAACCGGCCGGTGACTGCGATCTGCGCATCATTGCCACCACCCCGCAAACCGCCAACCTGCTGCGCCTCGACCTGCTGGTCTGCGCCCTGGCCCGGCAGCGGCTGTGGCTGACCGATGCCTACTTCGTCGGCACCGCCACCTATCTGCAGGCGCTGCAAAACGCCGCCCGCGACGGTGTCGATGTTCGCTTGCTGATCCCGCGCCATTCGGATCTGCCGCTGGTGGGCGGCGCCTCGCGCCTGCAGTACCGGGCGCTGCTGGAAGCCGGCGTCCGCGTCTACGAGTGGAACGGGCCGATGATCCACGCCAAGACCGCCGTCGCTGACGACAACTGGGCGCGCATCGGTTCGACCAATCTCAATCCGCTGTCCTGGCTCGGCAACTGGGAGCTGGATGTCGCCATCGAAGATCCGCATACCGTGGAAGCGCTGGCGCAGCGCTACGAACAGGATCTGGAGCAGGCGACGGAAGTGCTGCTGTCGCTGCGTCGCCGGCCGGTGCTGGCCCGCGAACGTCCGGCGGTGGAACGGCCGTTGCCGTCATTGCGCGGCTCGGGCGGTCGCGCGGCGCGTCAGGCGGTGCACTACGGCACCGTGGTGCGTGCGGCGCTCAGTGGCCGGCGTCATGTCGCCGACGCGGAAAGCTCGGCTCTGTGGGCGGCCGGCCTGCTGCTCTGCCTGCTGGCCGCCCTGGTCTGGTGGTGGCCGCAACTGCTGGCCTGGCCGCTGGCCGCGCTCGGCGGCTGGGTGGGCCTGCTGCTCATCGGCCGGGCGGCGGGCAGTGCATGGCGGCGTCGGCGCGGCCAGCGTTCACCAGCGGCCAGCGCAGACTGACCGGCGACTGCCAGCGCAGGCCGGCGAGTGTGCGCTGCAGATCCTGCAACAACGGTGTCAGCGGCGAGGCCGTGACATTCGGCAACCTGAAATAATCCAGTTCGTGATGATCGATGCTCATGGCAGACTCCGTGCTCGTTTTTGCCGGCGGAAAAGCCGGCCAGTGCATGCTAGGTCTGCGCCGCAGATCAGTGTGATGGAAATGAATTCACCGTGACGGTGACGGAGATTCACCATGCGAGCCCTGCCGGGTCTCAATGATTTGCGCGTGTTCGAAATTGCCGCGCGACTGGAAAATTTCCGTCAGGCGGCCGAACAGCTGCACCTGACTCACGGCGCTGTCAGTCACCGCGTCAAGGCGCTGGAAGAACAGCTTGAGGTGCCGCTGTTCGAGCGCATTCCCGGCGGCGTGAAACTGACACCGGCCGGCCACGAGTTGTACGCCGCCACGCGCGAAGCGCTGGATGTTCTGCGCCAGACCACCGACCGGCTGGCCAAACGTCTGCCGCAAGCCGAAACCCTGAGCCTGACCAGTTTGCCGTCGCATACCTCCGGCTGGCTGGCTGCGCGCCTGCCGCGCTTTCACCGCCAGTATCCGGCGCTGCGCCTGAAAATGGATGTCACGCCGGATCTGGTGTCGCTGGAAAAAACCGCCGTCGATGTCGCCCTGCGTTTCGGCCCCGGGCAGTGGTCAGGCTTGCAGGCGGAAAAATATCTCGACGATTACTACTACCCGGTGGCCACGCCGGAACTGCTGGCGCAACTGCAATTGCAGACGCCGGCCGATCTGCTTTGCGCGCCGCTCATCCATCACACCAATGTCTGGAGCGGCGGCACCTGGCAGCGCTACTTCACGGCGGTCGGCCACAACAGCGCGCGCTTCGATGAAAGCCTGCACCTCGACGATTCCTACGTCGCCACCCAGCTGGCCCTGGCCGGTAGCGGCGTGCTGCTTGGCCGCCACACACTGGTCGCCGACGCACTCGCCGACGGTCGCCTGCAACGCGTCTTCGACTGCGTGCTGCGTTCGCAATGGCAACACTACTTCGTCACCTCGCCGCTGCTGCGCCACACCCCGCGCGTCGCCCAGTTCCACGACTGGCTGTTCGCCGAATCCCGCGCTTTCGACGCCGCCAATGCGCAGATGCTGGCGTCGGTGCAGGTGGTTGAGTGAGCAGGGGATGGGTGGGGTTATCGGTCTGTTTTCGGAAACCAGCCTCCGATTACGTTGCGCGAATCGGCGCTACGCAATCGCCCCGTCGTAGGTCCGATTAGCGCAGCGTAATCGGACGTTTACCGAAGCGTAATCGGAAGCGTGCCAACGCGTAACCAGAGACTGCTTCGGACGTGATGGAACACTGATCTTCATCAGGGACAAGGATATGCCCCGCTACCGACGCCTTTCTCAACCTGGCGGCTGCTGGTTTTTCACGGTCAATCTGCTGCATCGTCAGCACAACGACTTGTTGGTGCGCAATGTCGATTTGTTGCGCAACTGCGTAAAAGCCGTCCGGCAAAATCATCCCTTCCACATCAATGCCTGCGTGGTGCTGCCCGAGCACATTCACTGCATCTGGACACTGCCTGAAGGTGACAGTGATTTCAGTGTCCGCTGGCGGCTGATCAAAAGCGCATTTTCGCGCCGTCTGCCCGCCCTTGAACCCCGATCTGCCGTTCGGCGCCGCGCCGGTGAACGCGGCATCTGGCAGCGTCATTTCTGGGAGCATCTGATCCGTGATGAAGCAGATTTTCAGTGCTGCGTCGATTATGTACACGTCAATCCGGTGAAGCACGGGCATGTGCAGCGGGTCAGGGACTGGCCGTATTCAAGTTTTCACCAATATGTCGAAGCCGGGACCTATCCACTGGACTGGTGTGGTGATGTGACAGTGGATGTGCCCGGGGATCAGTGAGCAGCGCATGACCGTCATGCGCGGTGAACGTCCTGTCGGGTTGGCTTCGAATACCAGCCTCCGATTACGCTGCGCTAATCGGACCTACGACAGGGTGATTGCGTAGCTCCGATTAGCGCAGCGTAATCGGACGTTCACCGAAGCGTAATCGGACGTTTACCGAAGCGGAATCGGAAAACACTCATCACCGGTTAGCTTCCCGTCACCCACTGCGCACGCATCTGCGCCAGCACATTGCGCAAGGCCAGTGGCTTGACCGGTTTGGGCAGGAACTGGCCGCCGGCCTGTTGTATTTGTTCGCGCATGGCGTCGCTGCGGTCGGCGCTGACGATCAGCACGGGCAAGCCGGTTTCCGCGCGCAGGTGTTGCCAGACGCCGAGGCCGGTTTCGCCGTGGTCGAGATGGAAATCGGCGATCAGCAAATCAAAGCGTTCCCGGTTGGCGGCATCGTGTGCCTGCGCGCCATTGCTGACCGTGACGGTGTAACAACCCCAGCCCTGCAGCAGGTTTTCCATGCCGCGCAGCACGGCGTTGTCGTTGTCCAGGCACAGCACGCGCAGTCCTTGCAGCGGATGCTGGCTGCGCTGCAATTCCGGCGCCGGAAATTCCAGCGCTTCGGCTTCCGCGCGTGGCACACGCAAACGGAATACGCTGCCGCGCCCCGGCGTCGAATGCAGGGTCAGTGGATGCTGCAGCGCGCGGCTCATGCGCTGCACGATGGCCAGTCCGAGACCGTGTCCGGGCGTGGCCTGTTGCTGCGCAGACGGCAGGCGCTGGAACTCCTCAAAAATGCGCGATTGCTGATCGGCTGCGATACCGATGCCGGTGTCATGGATGGCGATCTCGATGTGATCACCGCGGCGCCGCGCGCTGATCAGCACACCGCCGCGCAGCGTGTAACGCAGGGCATTGCTGATCAGGTTTTGCAGGATACGGCGCAGCATGCGTTCGTCGCTGTGTACCCAGAAGCTGCCGGTGCGCAGCCGCAGTTGCAGATTTTTTTCGTCGGCAAAGGCCTGCATGGACGCAGTGATGTGCGTGAGCAGCGTGGTCAGTGAAAACACCCGACGCTGCGCTTGCAGGACACCGGCATCAAGCTTGGAAATGTCGAGCAGGGTTTTCAGCAGTTCATCGGTGTGTTGCAGCGACTGATGCAGTGAGGCGAGCAGCGGCCGTGCCTGCGGATCGGAAATCTTTTCGTCGAGCGCGCCGAGAAACAGTTGCGCGGCATGCAGCGGTTGCAGCAGATCGTGACTGGCCGCGGCGAGAAAGCGGGTTTTGCCGGCGTTGGCTTCTTCGGCTGCATGACGGGCCTGTTCAAGTTCAGCCGTGCGGGCCTGTACGCGCGTTTCCAGTTGTTCGTTGCTGTCGCGCAGGGCGCGGGCGATGCGTTTGTGTTCGCTGATGTCGCTGTAGCTGGTGACATAGCCGCCACCCGGCATCGGCAGGCCGTGGATCTCCAGTGTCCGGCCATCAGGTCGGGCGCGTTCGGCGTGATGCGGCTGACCGAGTTGCAGATGCAGCAGGCGCTTTTGCACAAATTGATCAATGTCTGCCGCCGCGCATTCGCGTTCGGCATTCCAGCGGATCACGTCGGCGATCGGTCGGCCGACATGAATGAGGCCGGGCGGATAGCCGAACAAATCGATGTAGGCCTGATTCCAGGCAATGATGTTCAGCTCGCGATCCACCACGCAGACGCCCTGCTGCAAACTGGCCAATGTTGCGCCGAGCACTTCCTGATTGAACTGGAACACGGCCGAGGCTTCGTCAACCAGACGGATCACGTCTTCATTGCGCAGATCATGACGGCGCAGCGCCGCAGTCAGCACCACGCGCGCCGAGGCGGCGCCAATGGCGCCGGCGAGCAGTTTCTGCGTGTAGGCGATCCAGATGGCATCGGTTTGCGCGGCGTGTGCATCGCTGGTCTGGCGCCGCTGCAATTCACTGGCGAACAATTGCCGGGCGCGCGCGGCACCGAGAAAACGCGCGCAGAGATTTTCCAGTGTCAGCAGCGGCAGACTGCCGGCATCCACGCTGTCGCTGAGCAGCGGCGCGCGCTCTTCGACAAAGCGTTTCGCCTGCACGCGTTCAAGCAGGCTCGGCGTGCTGGCCAGCGAAACGGCGACCAGCACACCCATGTTGGCGCACAGGCTCATCAGCGTGCCGTGGGTGATGATGTCGAGATCAGTCAAGCCGAACAGTGCCTGCGGTCGCAGCCAGCTGATGGCCAGCGGACCATTGTCGAGCCAATCCGGCGGTAACCAGCCGGCGCCGATCATGTTGGGCACCAGCAGCGTGTAAGCCCAGACGACAAATCCGCACAGCAAACCGGCCAGTGCACCGCGCTGGCTGGCAGTGCGCCAGTACAGGCCGGCGATCATCGCCGGCGCAAATTGCGCGACTGCGACAAAGGCCACCAGACCAATGGATGCCAGCGCGGTTTCCACCACCACCATGCGGTAATAGGCCCAGGCGGCGAGCAGCAGCAGGACAATCGCCAGACGTCGAGACCAGAGTATGCGGCCGGTGAAATCGGTGCTGCGACCGCGGGTAAAACGCAGCAGCGCCGGCACCACAATGTCGTTGCTGACCATGGTCGACAGCGCCACGCAGGCGACGATCACCATGCTGGTGGCGGCCGCCAGACCGCCGGTGAAACCGATCAGGGTCAGCAGACTGTTGCCCTGCTGCTGCGGCAACGCGAGCACGAAATGATCCGGCAGTGTCGCCGCCGGCAAATGCTGCAAACCGGCTTGCGCAATCGGCCAGATGAAGGCGCCCATCAGGATCAGGTAGAGCGTGAACAACCAGCGTGCGGTGGGCAGATCGCGCGTGCCGGTGTGTTCGACGACGGTGACGTGGAATTGTCGCGGCAGGCAGAACGTTGCCAGCAGACCGAGCAGTGTCTGCACCAGAAAATCGGCGCCGCTGCCCTGCGTTGGCGGCAGCGTGATCGGTGCGGCAAGTGAAGCGGAAAAATTGCCCAGCACGAACACGCCGATGGCGACAAAAGCGAACAGTTTGATTAGCGCTTCGAAGGCGACGGCGAGGATCAGGCCGGGATGATGTTCGGCACTATCGACGGCGCGCGTGCCGAACAGGATTGCGAACAGCGCCATCAGCAGCGCGATGGCCAATGCGCCGTCAAACCAGTCGCTGAGTGCGGTCCAGCCGGTGACAAACTGGAAACTTTCCATCACCGCTTTCAGCTGCAGGGCGATGTAGGGAATGATGCCGATCAGTGCCATCAGCGTGACCAGCACCGCGAGTTGCGGCGATTTGCCGTAACGCGCAGCGATGAAATCGGCAATGGACGTGATGTGATGCGCGCGCGCCGTGCGGATCAGCTTGTCGAGAAATCGCCAGCCGAACACGAACAGCAAAATGGTGCCGAGATAGGTCGGCGCAAAGCCCCAGCCGGTTGAGGCGCTCTGGCCCACCGCGCCGTAGAACGCCCAGGACGTGCAGTACACCGCCAGCGACAGCGCATAGACATGCGGCTTCCAGCGCGACTGCGCCAGCCGCGCCGCGTGCCGGTCGCCGGCATGGGCGATGAGGAACAGCGCCAGCAGGGTGAGCGCGGACACAGCGACGACAAGCCAGGGCGACAGCATGGGCGGCAACGCAGCGGGGGCGAGCGGCGAGGCTAGCAGATGGTTTGCGGATCTGGCTGTGCTGCTTTGGTGCAGGGGCGGAGAGGTCTGGGTGGAGAGTCCAGGGTGAAGAGGGGAGCGGCCGCTGATTCCGCTGCGGCTGCGCCTCCGATTGCGCTTCGCGAATCGGAACTACGTTGGGGCGTTTCCGGCAGGAGGTCCGGCACGCGCGGGCAGCGCTTATCTCTTTTCCGTCATAACCCATGTCGGCCGGCGTTTTGGCGGCGGGCGGGGGCGGCTTAAGGTGGCGCTCTGCCAACCACCGATGAGTGTCCGACCGATGTGCCAGTTGCTGGGTATGAGTGCCAATGTCCCGACCGACATGGCTTTCAGCTTGAGCGGTTTGCTGGAGCGCGGCGGTCGTTGTGGTCCGCACCGGGATGGCTGGGGTGTGGCGCTGTACACCGGTACGGCGTTCCGCGCCGACAGCGCCTTCCAGCTCTGGCGCGAAGCCAGTGCCGGCAGTGAATCGACGCTGGCGCAGGCGCTGGTGCGCGAGGCGGTCAAGGCGCGCATTGGCATTGCCCATGTCCGCCAGGCCAATGTCGGCGGCGTCGAGCTGGCCAACACCCATCCCTTTGTCCGCGACCATGCCGGTCGGCGCTGGACCTTTGCCCACAATGGCCAGCTGCCGACGCATCCGTCGGTGGCCGGACCGTTCCGCGCCGAAGGCAGCACCGACAGCGAGGCGGCGTTTGTCGCCCTGCTGAACCGTCTGCAGCGCGCCGGTATCGGCCGGCTGGCCGAGGCCACCGGGCTGGTCACGGCCTTTGCCGCCGAACAGGCCGGCCGTGGCGTGTTCAACTTCCTGCTCTCGGATGGTGAGCACTTGCTCGCGTTCTGCAGCACCAAACTCGCGGTGCTGACCCGCCGCGCGCCGTTTGGCGTCGCGCAGCTCGCCGACCGCGACGCGGTGGTCGATTTCCGCCAGTACACGACACCGCGCGACGTGGTCACGGTGCTGGCGACCGAGCCGCTGACCCGCAACGAACCCTGGCAGCGGCTGCAGGCCGGTGACTGGCTGCTGCTGAAGGCCGGTCGCATTGCCGACCTTGGCCGTGTCCGCGTGCCGTCGCACACGCCGCTGGCCGCCGCAGGCTGAGGCTGCCTGTTGCTGCAACGTCGGTCGCCGCCGATGCGCCTGGCGACCGGTTGATCCCCGGCCCGGTAGCGGGCGGTTTTCATCTCCCTGTGCAAGACTCCTGACGGCGCCAGCGCGGCGCCGGACAAGGAGAAGCACATGAAAGCATTGACGGCGGAATTTCTTGGTACGTTCTGGCTGGTACTCGGCGGCTGCGGCAGCGCGGTACTGGCAGCGGCCTTTCCCGAGCTCGGTATCGGCCTGGCCGGCGTCTCGCTGGCCTTCGGTCTGACGGTGCTGACCATGGCCTACGCCATCGGCGCCATTTCCGGTTGCCATCTCAACCCGGCGGTATCGCTGGGTCTGGTCGTCGCCGGCCGGTTTCCGGCCGGCAAGCTGTTGCCCTATGTCATTGCCCAGGTGGTCGGCGGTCTGGCGGCCGGCGGCGTGCTGTATCTGATCGCCAGCGGCAAGGCCGGTTTTGAGGTCAGCGCCGGCTTCGCCTCGAACGGCTATGGCGAGCATTCGCCGGGCGGCTATGCGCTGCAGGCGGCGCTGATCTGCGAAGTGGTGATGACGGCGATGTTCCTGCTGGTGATCCTCGGCGCCACCTCGAAACGGGCACCGGCCGGCTTCGCGCCCATCGCCATCGGCCTGTGCCTGACGCTCATCCACCTGATCAGCATTCCGGTCACCAACACCTCGGTGAACCCGGCGCGCAGCACCGGCGTCGCGCTCTATGTCGGCGACTGGGCAGTGGCGCAGCTGTGGCTGTTCTGGGCGGCGCCGCTGGCCGGCGCGGTGATTGGCGCGGTGCTGTGGAAGTTCATCGCCAGCAGCGAGGATTGAGGAGCAGCACTGTTTCCCCTTCCTCGCTGAGGAGGGGATGAAGGGGGGGTGGAATTACGCGGGGCGTCTCGTAAGTCGCCCCCCGGCCCGTCCTGGATAAGGAGGGGGGAAGGGCTCTGTTTCCCCTCCTCACTGAGGAGGGGATGAAGGGATGGTGGAATTCCGCGATGTGGCCTGTGCGAATGAACCACTTCCTGCTCGCCCCTGAAAAGCAGGATGTCGATGCCGGGGCTTTCGTGATACCGGGGCTTTCGTGAGGCATCGACGTTTCGCCGTACGAATACGCTGGCGCTATTCGTACCTACCGCCACTCGATCCCGCCGGCATTCGACGCTGCCGTGCGCGCACGTCATTCGCATCTGCGCAGCTCGCGCCACACTTCTGACAACTCCTGACAGCTGGCTGTCAGCAGCCCTCAGGCATGCTGCCCTCCCTTCTCAACGGCCACGCAGGGAGCGACGCATGTTCGGCATTGCCGGTCTAGGCTTGTCCACACGGCGTACAGGCGCGCGCCGTACTGATGGCGGGGGCGTGTTTGAGGCCGAAGAAATAGATGTCGACGTAGCGCGCGGCGTCGCGCTCCAGATCGAAGTAACTGACATCCAGCAGCCAGTTGTAGAGCAGGCCGTCGAGGAAGCCGAACAGGCCCATGGTCGCCTGCCGGGCGTCGGTGTGGGCCGGCAGTTCTCCGGCGGCGATGGCGCGCGCGAACTGGGCTTCGACGTCGGCGGCGCATTCGTTGCGGCCTTCGATGTGGCGCTGGCGGATCGGCAGCACCTCATCCACGTACTCGCACTTGAGGAAGATGATGTTGGCGACCGCGCGGTGGTGCGGGTCGGTGATGGCGTGACGGAGGATGGTCAGGGCGTTGTCGCGGATCTGGTTCAGCAGGCTGTCGGCGTTGCGCGCCTCACTGCAGGCGCGTAGCTCGTCGAGCGGCATCGACACCCGTTCCCAGAGCGCCTCGATCAGGTCGAGCTTGTTTTTGAAGTGGTGGTAAATCGCCCCGCGCGTCACGCCCGCCGCTTCAGCGATGTCGCTCAGCGAAGTGTTGGTGACACCCTTGTCGCTGAATACGCGTTCGGCGGCGTCCAGCAGCTGGGCGCGCGTCTCCATCGCTTCTTCTTTCGTCTTGCGGACCAACGTCTCGTCTCCGGCAGGGGATCGGGCTACAAAAAGTAAGGCGATTGTAACGCGGAATTTGCCGTTTACAAACATTCGCGCATGTATGTAAACTTGCCGCCGGTCAAAGTTTCACCATTTTTCCAGGAACCAGTCCCCCGGTTCCGCCCGGTCCCCGCCGGGCGTCGAGCTGACGGGATACACGGGAGTCATCATGTCATCCAGTCTGTCTTTTCCCCCCCGCACCCGGCGCCTCGCCGGCCTGAAACTGGCTCTGCCGCTGCTTGCGGCGGCCGTCCTTGCCGGCTGCTCCGGCCAGGCTGAAGAGCAGGCCGCTGGTGGCTGGGGCCCGACCCCGGTCGGCGTGGTCACCGTTGCTGCCCAGAACTTGCCGGTCAGCCAGGAATATGTCGGTCAGACCGCCGGCTCGCGTGAAGTCGAGATCCGCGCCCGTGTCGGCGGCATCCTCGAGCAGCGCCTGTATGAAGAAGGCAGTGTCGTCGCCGCCGGCACGCCGCTGTTCCGCATCGATCCCAAGCCCTTCGAGGCCCAGCTCGCCGCCGCCGAGGCCGATGTTGCCAGCGCCGAAGCCCGTCACGCCCAGGCCGAGCGCGAATACCAGCGCCTGAAGCCGCTGGCTGAAGCCAAGGCCACCTCGGGCAAGGAGTTCGATGACGCCCAGAGCGAGCTGGCCAACGCTGCTGCCGCCGTCAAGGCTGCCAGGGCCCGCGCCACCGATGCCCGCCTGAACCTCGGTTACACCAAAGTGGTGGCGCCGATCGGCGGCCTTGCCGGACAGGAAGGCCTGCACGAAGGCGCGCTGGTGGAAGCCGGCAAGGATCTGCTGACCACGGTGGTACAGACCGATCCGCTGTACGTGCATTTCAGCGTGCCGGAAAACGAAGTCATCGCCCGTCAGCGCGACATCGCCGACGGCCGTCTGCAATGGCCGACCCACGACCAGACCGAAGTGCGCGTCAAGCTCGCCGATGGCCGCGTCATTGAGCGCGTTGGCCGGCTGAATTTCGCCGACAGCAAAATCGATCCGGCCACCGGCACGCTGGCCATGCGCGCCGCACTGCCGAACGGCGACGGCCTGCTGAAAGCCGGCCAGTTTGTCCGCGTGGTGGTCAGCGGCGCCGTGCGCCCGAACGCCATCACGGTGCCGCAGAAAGCGCTGATGGAAAGCCCGCACGGCAAATTCGTCTACGTGTTCGGCAAAGGTGAAGGCGGCGCGACCGTCGCCACCATCCGTCCGGTGCAGGTCGGTGACTGGATCAAGCGCGACAACGGCGAGCAGGAGTGGATTGTCACCGGCGGACTGGAAGTGGGCGATCAGGTGATCGTCGACAACCTGATGAAGATCCGTCCCGGTGCGCCGGTACAAATCGCCCAGGCGGCACCGGCAGCGCCGGCCACCGCACCGGCGAACTGAGCGCCCGGCTGATCGTGCTTGCCGCCATGAATGCCGTGCGCGCCGGAGTGCGCGCGCACCAACGCAATATGCCCTGAAGGGGACAACATGTTTTCGCGTTTCTTTATCGACCGTCCGATCTTCGCGACGGTTCTCTCGCTGTTCATCGTCATCGCCGGCCTCGCCGCGATGCGTGGACTGCCGATCGCCGAGTATCCGGAGATCGCGCCGCCGGTGGTGACCGTCACCGCGTTCTATCCGGGCGCGTCGGCGGAAGTCATCGAGCAAACGGTGGCCGCGCCGCTGGAAAATGCCATCAACGGCATCGAGGACATGCTCTACATGAGCTCGACCTCGACCTCGAACGGCGTTGCCACCATCACCGTCACGTTCAACATCGGTGCCGATGTCGACAAGGCGGCGCTGAACGTCAACAACCGCGTCAAACAGGCGGAAGCGCGCCTGCCGCAGGAAACGCGCCGGCTTGGCGTCAACGTCGACAAGGGCTCGTCGTCGTTCCTGCAAATCGTGGCGTTCACATCGCCTGATGGCAGCATGGATGACATCACGCTGTCCAACTACGTGACCATGAACGTGCTGGATCGCATCAAGCGCGTGCCGGGCACCACCAACGTGCAGATCTTTGGTGCCAAGGATTACGCGATGCGCGTCTGGCTGAAGCCGGATCAGCTGACCAAACTCAAGCTGACCACGACGGAAGTCGCGCGCGCCATCCAGGAACAGAACGCGCAATTCGCGCCCGGCAAAATCGGCCAGCCGCCGAATGCCAGCGATCAGGAACTGGTTTACACCATCACCACGCAGGGCCGTCTGCAGGATGCGGCTGCGTTCGGCAACATCATCATCCGTGCCGACAAGAACGGCGCCATTGTGCGTCTGAAAGATGTGGCCCGCGTTGAACTCGGCGCCAAGGATTACGAGTTCAACGGCAAGGTCAACGGCAAGTCGGCGGTGCTGCTGGCCGTGTTCCTGCAACCGGGGGCGAATGCGCTCGACGTTGCCAAGGAAGTCGATGGCACGATGGCGGAACTGTCCACCCGTTTCCCGCCGTCGCTGAAATTTGAAACCGTGTTCGACACCACGCGCTTTGTCGAAGTCTCGATCCGCGAAGTGGTGAAAACGCTGGGCGAAGCCATGCTGCTGGTGTTCGCCGTGGTCTATCTGTTCCTGCAGAACTGGCGCGCCACGCTGATCCCGATTGTCGCCGTGCCGGTGTCACTGATCGGCACGTTTGCCGGCCTGCACATGCTCGGCTATTCAATCAACACGCTGACCCTGTTCGGCATGGTGCTGTCGATTGGTATCGTCGTTGACGATGCCATCGTCGTGCTCGAAAACGTCGAGCGCATCATGCATGAGCAGAAGAAATCGGCGTACGACGCGGCCGTGCAGGCGATGAAGGAAGTCAGCGAGCCGGTGGTGGCCATCGTGCTGGTGCTGACCGCCGTGTTCGTGCCGATCGCCTTCATCGGTGGTCTGGCCGGCGAGCTGTATCGCCAGTTCGCGATCACCATCTCCATCGCCGTGATCATCTCCGGTTTCGTGGCGCTGACGCTGACGCCGGCGCTGTGCGTGCTGATCCTCAAGCACGAACACAAGCAACCGGGCCGCTTCTTCACCGCGTTCAACAACTGGTTCACGCGCATGACCGGCCGCTATACCGGCGGTGTCGGTTTCATGATCAAGCGCAGCGTGCTGGGTGTGCTGCTGTTCGGCGGCATGGTGGCGCTGACCGCCGGCCTGTGGGCGCGGACGCCGGGTTCGCTGGTGCCGGATGAAGATCAGGGCTGGTACTTTGCTGCCGTGATGCTGCCGGATGGCGCGACGCTGCAACGCACCGATGCCGTGGTCAAAGACGTGATCGAAGCGATCAATTCCAACTCGGCCAATGCCCACGCGATGTCGTTCTCGGGTTTCGATTTCATGGGCGGTGGCTACAAGAACAGCGCGGCGACAATTTTCGTTACCCAGAAACACTGGGATGAGCGGAAGGTGTCGGTGCAGGAGCTGGTCGGCGAAGTCTGGATGAAGACGGCGCACATCAAGGAAGCGTTTATTTTCCCGCTCAATCCGCCGCCGATCATGGGTCTGGGTACCGCTGGTGGTTTCGAGCTCTACATCCAGAATCGCGGTGAAGGTGGCGCGAAAAAACTGGAAGAAGTGACGCAGGCATTTGTGGCCAAAGCCGCGCAGGATCCGATGCTGATGAACGTCGCGACGCTGTGGCGTGCCTCGACGCCGCAGTTGTCGGTGGATGTGGACCGCGAAAAAGTGAAGACCATGGGCGTCGATATCGACACCGTGTTCGACACGCTGTCCGCAACGCTGGGCGCCTACTACGTCAACGACTTCAACAAATACGGCCGCACCTGGCAGGTGCTGATGTCGGCGTCGCCGGAATACCGCACCAAGCCGGAAGACATCGGTGCCATCTATGTGCGCTCGAACAGCGGCAAGATGATCCCGGTGTCGGCGTTCGCAACGGTGCGCTACACCTCCGGCCCGGACAGTCAGGATCGCTTCAACAATCTGCCGGCCGCGAAAGTGTTTGGTGGCGGTGCGCCGGGTGTCAGCTCGGGTCAGGCGATTGCCCGCGTCGAAGCGATCATGAAAGAAGTGCTGCCGCCGGATTTCAGTTTCGAATGGGCGGGCACTTCGTTCCAGGAAAAACGCTCGTCGGGCAGTTCCGGTCTGGCGATTGGTCTGGCGGCGATCATGGTGTTCCTGATCCTCGCCGCGCAGTACGAGAAATGGTCGCTGCCGCTGTCGGTGTTGCTGGCGCTGCCGTTCGGTACTTTCGGTGCGCTGGTGGCGGTCTGGCTGCGTGACATGACCAACGACGTGTATTTCCAGATTGGTCTGGTGACGCTGCTCGGTCTGGCGGCGAAGAACGCGATCCTGATCGTCGAATTCGCCAGCATGAAAATGCACGAAGGCATGTCGGCCAGCAGTGCGGCGCTGGAAGCCGCGCGGCTGCGCTTCCGTCCGATCCTGATGACCTCGCTGGCCTTCATTCTCGGTGTCGCGCCGCTGGCGTTCTCCACCGGTGCCGGCGCGGCGGCCCGTCATTCGGTCGGTACCGGTGTGATGGGCGGCATGATCGCCGCGACCTTCCTGGCGATCTTCTTTGTGCCGTTGTTCTTCACGCTGATCATGGGCCGTCGCATCAAGGCGAACGCCGCTGATCGGCAAAACGAGGAGTCGAACCATGCATAAGCAAGGCATGACGCGACTGGGTATGAGTCTGCTGGCTGCAGCGTTGCTGTCGGCCTGCGCGGTCGGTCCTGACTATGTCCGTCCGCAAACCGATCTGCCGGCGGCCTGGGCCGCCGGTCAGGACGCCGTGGACAATGTCGAACTGTCGCGCTGGTGGCTGAGTTTCAATGACGCAAAACTGACCGCGCTGATCGACGACGCGCTGCAGAATAATGCCGATCTGAAAATTGCTGTCGCACGCGTTGACGAAGCAGCCGCGCAATTGCGTCTGGCGCGCGCGCAATACTATCCGTCAGTGGATGCCCAGCTCGGCGCCAGCCGCGCGCAAAGCAGTCTCGACACCGGCGCGCCGCAAATGCCCGGCGTGCCGCGCACGATGACCACCTATCGCGGCGGTCTGGTGCTGGATTATGAACTGGATCTCTGGGGCCGCATCCGGCGCAGCAATGAAGCCTCGCTGGCGACGCTGGCCGCCAATCGGGCGGCACGCGATGCCGTGCACGCGGCCGTCGCGGCGCATGTCGCCCAGAGCCATTTCGAAGGTTTGGCGCTGGACAAGCAAATCGCGCTGCTCAGCCGCACGCTGGCAACGCGCGAGGAAAACCTGCGCCTGCAGCGCAAGCGTCTGGATGCCGGTCTGATCTCGCCTTACGACTTTGCGCAAAGCGAAAATGAAACGGCGGCGATTGCCTCGTCGCTGCCGACCCTGATCGCTGCGCGCAGCAAAATCAGCACTGCACTGTCGGTGCTGCGCGGCGCCTCACCGCGCAGCATGAGCGAAGACGCGGCCGCGCCGCGCGAAGTCGCCGATGTGCAGCTGCCGGCGGCGCCGCAAGTGCCGATGGATTTGCCGTCGACGCTGCTCGAGCGGCGTCCCGATATCCGTCAGGCCGAGCAGCAACTGATCGCGGCCAATGCCGGTATCGGTGAAGCGAAAGCTGACTACTTCCCGAAGATCTCGCTGAGCGGGTTTTTCGGTGGTGCATCGGACACGCTGTCGGATCTGTTCAGCTCGCCGGCGCGCACCTGGGAAGCGGCGCTTGGACTGGCCCAGCCCATCGTCAGCATGAACCGCATCGATGCGCAGGTGAATGCCGCCGAAGCGCGTGAACGTGCGGCCAAAGCGCAGTATGCGAAAGCCGTGCAGACCGCGTTCAAGGACAGCTATGACGCACTGGTCACGCTCAATGCAGCACGGGAAACCCAGGCTGCGCAGCTGCGCCGTGTGCAGGCACTGAACGAGGCCTACCGCGTAGCCGAATTGCGCTACAAGGCCGGTCGCATCAGCTATCTGGAACTGCTCGATGTCGAGCGTCAGCTGCGCAGTGTCGAACAGGAACAGGTCGCGGCGCAGCGCGATCAGCTGAATGCGACAGTGGACCTGTACCGCGCACTCGGCGGTGGCTGGACAGCCGGTTAAGGCTGCCTGTCTGCGCTAACACTGCACGGAGCATGTGCAGTGTTAGCGCAATCAAATTGCGTGGGGAAAAAAACGGCTTCAGGTCTGGTTACACCTGGTTCCGTCTGGATCGATATTCGCGAATTCCCGACTGCCGTAAATTCCGTTCGCGCTGAGTCCTGCATCAAGTTCAGGACTGGTTTCGCCGAAGCGGTGAATGGCGCGCCGAAACGTACGCCCAGACAAGTACTCACAGACAAGAAAAACCCGTTCGCCCTGCGCTTGTCGAAGGGGCTTCCGAACGGGGTTTTCTTGTCTGCGCGGCCGGCTACAAGCCGGCCTTTTTCCTGCCGCGCGTCGTACTGCGGCGAACCTCGCAAGCAACTGTTTGCTGTGCATAAGTCCGGTGTGCGCCGGCTATCTGGACTGCTAAGGTGGCCGCTTTCCGGTTTCCGCCTGTGTCCTGCCCATGAACCTGCCTTCTCTTGATGCTCCGTCCGTCCCGCGGAAAACGCCTGCCTACCGGCGCAGTCTGCTGTCGTCACTGCTGATCACGGCCGCGCTGCCGGTGTACGCCGATGGCTGTATCGAACATCTGGTGATCTCAGGTCACCGCTCCGGTTTTCTGCGTCAAGCCGCGAGCGCCGGCGAAGGGCATGTCGGTTTGCAGCAGCTGGAATTTCTGCCGCTGCAACGGGTGGGCGAAATTCTGGAAACCGTGCCCGGCCTGATCGTCAGCCAGCACAGTGGTGAGGGCAAGGCAAACCAGTATTACCTGCGCGGTTTCAATCTCGATCACGGCACGGATTTCGCGACGTCGGTGAATGGCGTGCCGGTCAATCTGCGCACGCACGGTCATGGCCAGGGCTATACCGACGTCAGTTTCCTGATGCCGGAATTGGTCGGCGCACTGGATTTCCGCAAAGGCAGTTATCGCGGCAGTGACGGCGATTTTTCTGCTGCCGGCAGCGCCAATCTGCTGTACGGCTATCTGCCGGATGCCGCGTTCGGCGTCACGCTGGGCGAGCACGCGCATCAGCGCCTGTTTGCCGGCAAACACTGGCATACCGACGAGCAATCGTTCATCGCCGCCGGTGCCATCGAGCAGGATGACGGCCCCTGGCAGCGCGAACAGGATCTGAAAAAAACGCAGGCCTATTTTGCCTGGCAGCAAGGCGCGCACCCGGATGGCTGGCAGCTGGAGCTGATGCACTATCAGGGCGAATGGAACGCCACCGATCAGATCCCGCTGCGCGCTGTGCGCAGCGGCGCGCTGTCGCGTTATGGCGTTGTTGATGGCAGCGATGGCGGCGAAGCGCGGCGCAACAGCATTGGCTGGCGCTGGCAACAGGTCGAGCAATCGGCGTCGCAGACGCTGAGCACGCAGGCACAGGTGTATGCCATCGATTACCGGATGAAGCTGTGGTCGAACTTCACCTACTTTCTCAATGATCCCGAGCGCGGCGATCAGTTTGAGCAGGCCGACGCCCGGAAAATCTACGGCGGCCAGTGGTCGCAGCAACTGGAGCAGGGACGCACACGCTGGCACTGGGGGCTCGACTGGCGACGCGATGACATCGGCGAAGTCGGCCTGCACCTGAGCCAGCAGCGGCAACGTTACCAGCGGGTGCGCGAGGACGCGGTGCGTGAAGACAGTCTGGCTGCGTTCGCGGAACTGGATCAGCAATGGAACAACTGGCTGCGCAGCGTGTTTGCACTGCGTGCCGATTATTTTCAGGCCGTCGTCAACAGTGATCGTGCGCAGAACAGCGGCGATGCCGACGATCAGTTGCTCAGTCCGCGCTTCAGCCTGATCGCGGCGCCGGCAAAAAGCTGGCAGACCTATCTGAACATCGGTCGCGGCTTTCACAGCAATGATGCGCGCGGCGTCACCACCACCATCGATCCGAAAGACGGCGAAACGCCGCTCGATCCGGTGGACCTGCTGGTGGCGGCGGATAACCGCGATCTCGGCGTCGTCTGGCAGGAAAAAAATCTGCAACTGTCGGCCAGTTTGTTCCAGCTCGATATTGATTCCGAACTGCTGTTCATCGGCGATGGCGGCAATACCGAAGCCACACGGCCCAGCCGCCGGCGTGGCCTGGAACTGGCGGCCTACTGGCAGATCAGCGCCAACTGGCTGGTGGATTTCGCCTACGCAAAAGCGCGCGCGCGATTCCGCGATGACGCAGACGAAGGCGCATACATTCCCGGCTCGCCCGAGTCCGTTGCCGGCGCCGGCCTGAGTTACACCGGCAACAGCTACTACGCGTCCCTGCGCTGGCGGCATTTCGGCGCGCGCGCACTGATTGAAGACAACAGTGAGCGCTCGGCAGCGACCTCGGTGCTCAACTTCAGTGCCGGCTGGCATCTGTCCCGCGACTGGACGTTGTCGATGAGTGTGCTGAATGTGCTCGACAGCGAAGACAACGGCATCGCCTATTTCTACGAATCGCGCCTGCGTGACGAAACGGAAGCGGTTGCCGATCAGCACATCCACCCGGTCGAGCCGCGCAATGTGCGGATCAGTGTTGCAGGAAAATGGTGAGTGTGAATCCGGGAAAGTGAAGCGCTGAACGTCGTGGCGATGTTCTGATGCCGGTTTGTGCGCGCGTAAGTCCGTGCACGCGGTTGCGGCGTGGTGGCAACATATGGGCACGTTTCAATGTGAGCGTGGACGAGTACGGTTGCGCGTCCATCGATGTGTTGACAAGCTAACGTCCGATTACGCTGCGCGAATCGGAGCTATGGTGATGCTTCAAATGATCCGTCGACCTTCTTTCCGCTGGAGGGACGGTTGCCGAGAGGGGTACTCACGGCACTTCCTGCGCCTGGCGCTGGATGCGCAATGTGCCGCGCCTGATGCCGTCGCGGGTGACGTCGAGTTGTTTGCTTTCCCCGGCGGCAAGTGCGAAATGCAGTGGATCAAAATAGGGCGTCAGCAGGCTGAGTTTTTGCTGTTCGCCCGGAACATCCACCAGACGGAAGCGCTCGCTGTTGCGTGACGTCAGCACAAAGCGCCGGCTGCCGTATTCGTCCTGAGTGCTGTCGTCTTCCTGCCAGCGACGGAAATTGATCGCCGTGTAATGCCGGGCGCGGATGTGCGCGACATAGGTTTCCATGTGCGTGTGGATGCTGCAGCCGATGCGCACGATCTGATCTTCGGCCCAGTCCAGTTTCAGGCTCACGGTTTCGCCGGGCGGCACCAGCCCGACATTGAAGCGCGTGCCGGTGGCGAAACTGTTGGCATACAGGTTGTGCCGCGCGGTGTCGGAATTGCTGAACACCAGTTCGGCGCCGGCCGATGCGGCATTCATGAAACTGCTGAACTGGCGATCTTTCTGGTCGATGCGCAGCGCCGCGATATGGGCTTCGGCATCGCGCACGAACAGCACCGAGGCCATCGGCGGCGTGCCGTCAAAACTCAGCTCACCAATGATGATATCGGCGCGCAGCGCCGGAGCCGCCAGCAACAGCGTCAGCTGCAGCAGGATCTGCCGCAACAGGATCTGCCGCAACAGGAACAGACATGGCCGCCGTCCCGTCTGTCTGCCAATGTGCGCGTTCATGCTGCCTCCTGCCCGCCGGTTGAACCGGGCAAGTATGGACGCTGATTGGACCTTGTGTGGTGCTGGCTCCGTGCTTTGGCTTGCCCCTTGTGACGCTGCAAGGCAACATCCGGCCCAAGATTGATCCGTCGGTCGCTTGCCCTTGCGGAGCACGCGGGCAGGAGCGAGCAAAGACAAGGAGTGTCAGGGCATGAACAAACGATCCACCGCATCGGCAAGCCCTTACAGCAAGGACCGTCGGCAAGCTGCAGTTGCTGGTCACAAAACACTGATTGCGGCGGTGATGGGCGTGGTGGTGGTGCTGATTGCGGGCGTACTGGAATGGCAAATCATCGTTCACGGTGTTGAACGCATTGTTGCTCGCGCAAGCCGGGTTGGCGACCAGGCAGTTGAATCGGTACGTGAACAGCAGGCACTGGAGCGGCAACGATTGGCAACGCGGGAGGCCGAGGCGCAACTTGCTGCAGTAAGGTTGCGCGAAGCGTCAGCAGCACGGGCGCGCCGGCAGGCCGATTTTGAGGCCGCGTTTCTCAAGCACTATCAGGCGCCGAAAGGTTGTGAAAATTGGCAGTCTGATGCGCATATGGTCAGCTGCGTGAATGACCGCATGCGGGCAAAGAAGGCATTCCAGGAACAACATTTTCCGGACATGCAGAGCTTGTGAAACCAGAATCGACAAAAAAAGCCCGCTCATTCCAACGGGCTTTTTTTGTCGTTGCGCAGAGTTGTGTCACGCAGGTGTTGCGACACTCAGGATTTGTATTTCACCGCACAACCATAGGGTTTGCTGGTGCCGACGCTCACGGCTTTGCCGGCAGCGAGTTCGCCCAGCACTTGCGGCACGTATTGCGTGGCTTTGCTGATGTCGGCGGGATCGGCGCTGGGAATGCTGTCGATGGCGCCGTTGTAGCGCAGCGTGCCCGCTGCATCGATGACGTACATGTGCGGTGTGGTTTTCGCGCCGTAGAGGCGGCCAACCTTGCCGTCCGGATCGTGCAGGTAGGCGGTTTGCGCAGCGCCGGCTTCGTGGCGGATGTTGTTGGCGGCGAGGCCGTCGACATGGCCTTGCAGACCCGGTGCCGAGGAGTTGATGGTCAGCCAGATCACGTCCTTGCCGGTGGCATCTTTTTGCTGGCCCTGCATGTTTTTCGCGCCGTAATGTTTTTTCACGAACGGGCATTCGTGATTGGTCCATTCCAGCACCACGGTCTTGCCTTTGTAGTCAGCAAGATTGTGGGTTTTGCCGTCGCTGTCGGTGAGGGCAAAGGCCGGTGCCGGTGCGCCGACCTTGTTGGCGTGGGCGGGGGCAGACAGGCCGGCGGCGAACAGGGCGCTGACCAGGGCGGTGCTGATGATCACGGCTTTCATGTCCTGACTCCTTGCGTGTGAACGGGTAACGACGGGTGAATGATCCGGTTGCGGTTTACGTCCTGCGCGGCAGAAAGGCACAGCCAGGTTGCCGATTATTTCCCCTCGCGCGCAGCAGGAGTTCCCGGTGCCGCATCGGCAAATGCGCTGCGCAGCAGATCCGGTGTGAGCAGTTGTGGCAGCACGCGGCCCTCGCCGGTGCCGCGTGGATAGAGCACGTAGAGCGGCACGCCGGAGCGGCCGTGTTGTTCCAGATAGCGGGTGATGTCGGCGTCGTAGCGGGTCCAGTCGCCTTTCAGATAGGTGATGCCGCGCGTGTGCATGTCGGCGCGCACGCCGGCGTCGCGCAGCGCCACGCGCTCGTTGGCGAGGCAGGTCAGGCACCAGGCGGCGGTCATGTTGACCAGCACCGGCTGGCCGTCGGCGCGCAACGCGGCCAGTCGTGCCGGCGACCAGTGTTCCGCGTCGCCGCCAGCCATGCGTCCGGCGCCCGACAGGCGCGGCGTGTCGCCGGTGAACGGCAGCAGCAGGCCGGTGGCCAGCGCCAGCAGCGCGACCAGCGCGGCAAGACGGCGCGCGCCGCTGCTGCGCAACTGGCGTCGTTCCTGCCACAGCCAGAGTCCGAAGGCCAGCGCGCACAGGGCCGCCAGCAGCCAGGCCATGCCCAGCGGCGAGGTCTGTTCGCCATACACCCAGAGCAGCCAGATCACGGTCAGGTAAAGCGGGAAAGCGAGCATTTGCCGGAAGCGCTGCATCCACGCGCCCGGCCGCGGCAGCAGTCGCGCCAGCGCCGGCACGAAGCCGAGCAGCAGCATCGGCAGCGCCAGTCCCAAACCGAGGGCCACGAACACCGCCAGCGCCGCCGGCCAGGGCTGGCCGATGGCGAAACCCAGCGCCGTGCCCATGAACGGCGCCGTGCACGGGCTGGCGACGATCACCGCCAGCACGCCGGTAAAGAACGCGGCGCGTGCACCCTGGCCCTCGGTCAGCGACTGGCCGAGGCCGGTGAGCCGCCCGGACAACTCCCAGACGCCGGAAAAGCTCAGGCCCATGGCAAACAGCAGCAGGACGATGCCGGCGATGAAGGCCGGCTCCTGCATCTGGAAGCCCCAGCCCAGCCGTTCGCCGCCGGCACGCAGCGCCAGCAGCAGGCCGGCGACGGCGACAAAGCTGAGCACCACGCCGGCCGTGTACCAGAGACCGTGCCCGCGCAGCGCCGCGCGATCATCGGCGGCGCTGACTGCGGCCATGGCTTTCAGCGACAGCACCGGGAACACGCAGGGCATCAGGTTCAGCACCAGCCCGCCTAGCAGGGCAAACAGCAGCGCCGGCAGCAGCGTCACCGGGTCGGCTTCCGGTGCAGCGGGCGTGCGCTGGTCGTCAGCGCTGGTGCGGGCGTCGTCGTCGGAAACCGTGTCGTCAACCGGACCAGCCTCCGCACCGGCCACTGGTACCAGCCCGTTGGCGTCATTGCGCGAACGGAAACTCAGTGCCCGGTCGCCCTGCACCAGCAGCCATTCCGCCTCGGCCGGCAAGGCGGTGAAGTAGTCGCTGCGCGTCAGCCGGGTCTGCCAGTTGCCGTCCGCCTGCTGCTGCCAGTCCGGCGCCGGGCCGTAGGCAACCAGTTGTTCGGCGACCGGAAACAGCTGCCAGTCGTTCAGGCCGGCCGGCAGATCTGTCGCCCGCAGGCGCAACAGGAAACTGCCGTCGGCCTGTGCCTGCAAAACGCTGTCGCTTTCGGCCAGCGGCTGCGGCTGGCGGGCGGCGGCGCGGGCAAAGTCGGCCTGCCAGCGCGGATCGGCGACGGCCGTTGCACCGGCGGCCTGCACCGGCAGGCGCAGCGTGTAGTCGGCCTGGCCGGGAATGCACTCGATCTCGCAGATCAGCCAACTGGCGCTGAGCGTGATCTCCAGCGTCGTGGCGGCCAAGTCGGCCGGTAGCTCAATCCGGATCGGCAACAGCTGGCGGTCGCCATAGCCGAAATTGACCAGATCGCTGATCAGGAAACGGTAGGGCGCCGGCCAGTCCACATCGTGGGCGCGCAGGCCATCGGGCAACCGCCACTGCAGTTTGGTGATCAGCCCGGAGTCACCGGGATTGCGCCAGTAGGTATGCCAGTGCGGATCGTGATCCAGCAGCAGGCCGAGGCGCAGCGTCTGGCCGGCGACGGCCTGGGTCGTTTCGGCAACCAGTTGCGAGCGCAAATGATGCGTGCTGCGCACCGGCGAGGCGCTGTCGGCAGCGTGCGCGGCGACCTCCGTTGCCGCGAACGGCGCGGATGAGCACAGCAAGGACATCAGCGATGACAGGCAGAGCAGCGCGGCGGCAGGCAGGGACAGGCGGGTCATGGCCAGTGACTTCAGCATTCAGGAGTTGCCGAGATAGCACGAAACCGCCGCGCCGTGCAGCCGCCGGGGAAAACTACCGGGTGTCGGTTCAACGACAGCCGGGCCATGAAAACGGTGAACGCTTGTGGGCGCTGCAGCGGAAACATTCGCTCAAGCTTTGCCGTCGCCGGATGCTGCCCGTCCTGCGCACAGCGGTGTAGCCTGTGCGCGGTTTGCGGCAGACGGGGAGCAGGACATGGGACAGTACCGGGCGGAAATTCTCTGGACGCGCGACGGCCAGACCTTCACGGACAATCGCTACAGCCGCAAGCACTGGTGGCGTTTCGACGGCGGCATTGATGTGCCGGCTTCGTCCTCGCCGCTGGTGGTGCCCTTGCCGATGTCCGACGCGGTGGCCGTCGATCCGGAAGAGGCGTTTGTCGCCTCGCTGTCCAGCTGCCACATGCTCTGGTTCCTGTCGCTGGCCGCCAAACAGGGCTGGTGCGTGGAGCGCTATGTCGACAGGGCAGTCGGCGAAATGGCCCGCGCCGCCGACGGCAAACTGGCGATGACGGTGGTGACGCTGTATCCGCAGGTGCAGTTCAGCGGCGCGACGCTGCCGTCGCGGGCGCAGATTGAAGCGCTGCATCATCAGGCCCACGACGAATGTTTCATTGCCCGCTCGGTGCGCAGCGACGTGCACTGCGCACCGGTGTTCGACGCCGACTGAACAGCGGCCGGCCGGCGTAATTCGGTGCTTACAGATCTTTCAGTGCCGCACCGAAATTGATGTGCAGCGGAATGCCGTCCAGAACCAGCGCCGGCAC
Organism: Permianibacter sp.; assembly: GCA_041913605.1. Taxonomy (GTDB): domain Bacteria; phylum Pseudomonadota; class Gammaproteobacteria; order Enterobacterales; family Permianibacteraceae; genus Permianibacter. Next base: position 32,019 of record JAYSEY010000001.1, on the reverse strand, counting down.
CGATTTGACGCCGGCTTTTTCGGCTTCCTGACGACGCTGTTTCTGCTCGCCGAGGTGAACAATCTCCAGCTGGTATTGCCGGCTGTCGAGGGCATGCGCCAGTTTCTGTTCGGCTTCGATGCAGACCGGGCAACCGGCATGATAGAAACGCGCTGTCGCGACCATGATGTACTCCCTGAATCAGTTCCGCCGTCAGGCACCATGCGTGACGGCGCATGCAGTTTCAGTGGGGGCTGCGGCGCTGAACAGCAGGCACTTTCCGGTAACCCGGGTTCCTGACGGTGCATCTTGCGGACAGGCAAAGGAAAAATTTTTCATGCGCAACGGTGAAGTGTCACGCCAGCTGGAAGACATCCTCGGCTGCAAATGGTCGCTGAGTGTGCTCGCGCAAGTGCATCGCGGTGTGCACCGTCCCGGCCAGCTGGAAAAGGCCATCACCGGCATCTCCACCAAGATCCTCAATGAACGGCTGCGCAAGCTGGTCGGCTACGGCATCCTCGTGCGCCAGGAATTTGCCGAGCTGCCGCCGCGCGTTGAATACCGGTTCAGCGCTTTCGGCGAAAAACTGTTTGCCATCCTTGAGCAGATCGCTGCGCTGGAGCAGGAACGTCAGACTTAGTGCGCGCGCTGGTCGGTACAAACAAAAAAGGCGACTTCATGTCGCCCTTTTTTGTTTGCATAACTTACTGCGGCTCGGACTTGTACAGATCAAGCAGCGGTTGCAGTTTGGCTTTCAGCGCCGCATCGCCGCCGGCGATCTGCTTTTCCGTCCACTGCAGGATATTCATGCCGTCGGCTTCCGGTTTCTGCAGATTGTTTTTGCCCAGCTTGGTGGCGATGAAGGTCGCCGCATCGAGCGCACCGGCCAGCGTCGTGGCGCGCAACAGGCTCATGCCGTTGCAGGTGATGCCGCCATAAACGCGACGCAGGTCCAGATCGGCGGCGTCGAGTTTCTTGCGCAGGCTGCCGCGATCATTGGCGGTGGCGAAGGTGCAGATCGCTTCGGCGACGCGGTTCAGATCGTCGGCGGCGCGAACCGGCGCCGGCAGGCTGCTGGCAACCAGACCGAGCAGGCTGGCGGCTGCAAAGGTGTTCAGGGCAAAACGCATGGGCAGGTCTCCTGGTTTTTTGGCCGCGGCCATCGGGTCGCGGTGTACACGTCGAAGTGTAGTCGGCGGTGCCGGCGTGCTGGCCTGATCGGCCGCAAGCGCCGGCGGGAGCTTTTTTTGCTCCTCACCAAAAAGCACAAAGCCCCGCAGGGCGGGGCTTTGGCCAGAAGACAGGGCCGGTCAGCGGGACCGGCGCGCGATCTCAGTAACGCGGGCGACGGGCGCCTTCCGGACGGAATTCGCGGCTGTCGCTGCGCTCACCGAAACGGCGCGGACGCTCGTCACGGTTGAAGCTGCGCTCGCCACCTTCACGCGGTGCGCTGCGACGAAACTCGCGCGGCTGCTCGGCGCCGCCGTCGGTGCGCGGCGCGAACTCGCGACGCGGGCCGTCAGAGCGGAAGCCTTCGCTGCGCGGGCGATCATCACGACGGAAACTGCGCTCACCATCCGGGCGGGCAGCCCCTTCGCTGCGGAAGCCGCCGCCATCGCGGTTGCCACGGTAACCACCGCCTTCACTGCGGTAGCCGCCGCCGTCGCGGTTGCCGCGGCAACCACCGCCATTGCCGCGATAGCCGCCACGCGGACCGTCGCGGAAACCGCCACGGCCACCACCACCACCGCTGCGCGCGGCCGGACGACCGCGACGCGGCTCCAGGCCTTCGAGGGTGATGTCGTCGATGCTGCTGCCGAGCAGGCGTTCAATGCGGAACAGTTTCGGCCAGTCGCTCGGGCCGACCAGCGAGAACGCGGTACCCGAGGCGCCGCCACGACCGGTACGGCCGATACGGTGCACATAGTCTTCGGCCTGCATCGGCAGATCGAAGTTGATGACGTGCGACAGTGCTTTGACGTCCAGACCGCGGGCGGCGACGTCGGTGGCGATGACCACACGCAGGCGACCGCCGTGCAGGCGTTCCAGCACGCGCTGACGCTGGCTCTGTTTCATGTCGCCGTGCAGGGCGGCAACCTGGTGACCCTGTTCGTGCAGGCTGTCGGCCAGATCATCGGCGCTGCGCTTGGTGGCCACAAAGACCACGGCCTGATGCAGGCTTTCGTCGGCGAGCAGGCGGTTGAGCAGCTTTTCCTTGTGCTCCATGCCATCGGCCGCCAGCAGTTGCTGGGTGATGGCTTCGTGACGGGTTTTGACGCCGGCGACCTGGACGCGAGCCGGCTCTTTCAGCAGCTTGCGCGCCACGCGCTCGATGTCGCCTTCCAGCGTCGCCGAGAACAGCAGGGTCTGGCGCTCTTCCGGTGTTTCGGCGCTGATCGCTTCGACGTCTTCGATGAAGCCCATGTCGAGCATGCGGTCGGCTTCGTCGAGGATGAGCATTTCCAGACGCGAGAAATCAATGCGGCCACGGCGCATGTGGTCCATCAAACGGCCGGGGGTGGCAACGAGGATGTCCAGCGGCTTGCGCAGCAGACGTTCCTGGTGGAAGTAGCTGACGCCGCCGACGATGTCGCCGGACACCAGCTGGGTGAATTTGCCGAAATCACGCACCGCATCCTTCACCTGCTGGGCGAGTTCGCGGGTCGGGGTCAGCACCAGCACACGCGGGCCGCGGCCCGGGCCGGCCGGATTGTTGAGCAGGCGGTGCAGGGTCGGCAGCATGAAGGCGGCGGTTTTGCCGGTGCCGGTCTGGGCCGAGGCCATCAGATCCTTGCCTGCGAGGGCCAGCGGAATGGCTTCGCGCTGGATGTCGGTCGGCGTGGTGTAGTTGAGGGCATCGATGGCGCGTTGCAGGCGCGCGTCCAGATTCAGATCTTGAAACGACAAGGGAGTCTTCCTGTTTATCAGAAGCGGAGCGCGGACGAGCCTGCACGCTGGCGGGTCGCGGGAGCGGTTCCCGGAGCCAAACGCCAGCCACCTGACGCATCCGCAACCGCGGACAGCAGGGTCGAAAATCCACGCGAAAAAACGTGACACAACCACCCGGAACGAGTGGCCCACGACGGAGACGGGGCGCAACCGGGCTTGGCGATGACACAACACACAGGCCGCCAAGCCGGAACCCTGCACTGGAGCCAACCGCCGGATGCGAGGGCATCGGGACCGGTGCTCGAACACGCCTAGAGGAACACAAGCGGCGTGCGGCAGGAAGAAGGTTTGGTGAGGACTGACTCGCCGTCAGGGGCGAGGGGGCGCACTCTACTGATCCGGGCTGCGGAAAGCCATCTTTTTTTGCGCCGCAATATTCCGCTCCGGCACGCAAGTGCCTGAATTCGCAAGGCTGCGCCGGAAAAACTCCGCAAAATGCCGGTCCGCCATCCGTCCGCTTACATGGACAGAATCGGCGCTGTCCTGTAATATCCCCGAAATTTTGTCCACCCCGTTTGCATACTGTTGTCCGGTGCCCGCAAGGTTCGCACCGCGACGGCGTCTGCACGCCTGTCTTGGAGGTCTGCGTGTCCCAGTCCGCGCCCGCTTTGCTCGCCCTCGAAGACGGTTCAGTGTTCCGTGGTATCAGCATCGGTGCCGAAGGCGCCGCGGTCGCCGAGGTCGTGTTCAACACGGCCATGACCGGTTACCAGGAAATCCTCACCGACCCGTCCTACACCAAACAACACGTCACGCTGACCTACCCGCATATCGGCAATACCGGATGCAACAGCGAAGACGCCGAGTCGGATCGCGTCTGGGCGTCCGGGCTCATCATCCGTGACCTGCCGCTTATCGCCTCCAACTACCGCAGCGAAGAAGACCTGTCGTCCTACCTGCGCAGCCGCGGCGTGGTTGGCATCGCCGACATCGACACCCGCCGTCTGACCCGGGTGCTGCGCACCAAGGGCGCGCTGAATGGCTGCATCCTTGCCGGCGCGCCGGGCGAAACGCTCGACGAAGCCAAAGCGCTGGACATGGCCCGCGGGTTTGCCGGCCTGAACGGCATGGATCTGGCGAAAGAAGTCTGCTGCGAGCAGCCGCACGAGTGGCAGGGCGGCGAATGGGCCTGGAACGAAGGTCACCGAATCCCGGACTCCGGCCGCTTCCACGTCGTCGCCTACGATTACGGCGTCAAGCACAACATCCTGCGCATGCTCGCACAGCGCGGCTGCCGCCTGACCGTGGTGCCGGCGCAGACGCCGGCCAGCGAAGTGCTCAAGTACCAGCCGGACGGCATTTTCCTGTCCAACGGCCCCGGCGATCCGGCCGCCTGCGACTACGCCATCGCCGCCATCCGCGAACTGCTGACCACCGGCATTCCGGTGTTCGGCATCTGCCTGGGTCACCAGCTGCTGGCGCTGGCCTCCGGCGCCAAGACCGTGAAGATGAAATTCGGTCATCACGGTGCCAACCATCCGGTCAAGGATCTGGATCGCGGCACGGTGATGATCACCAGCCAGAACCACGGTTTCGCGGTCGATGAAGCGACGCTGCCGGCAACGCTGCGCGCCACGCACAAATCGCTGTTTGACGGTTCGCTGCAGGGCATCGCCCGCACCGACGTCCCGGCCTACAGCTTCCAGGGCCACCCGGAAGCCAGCCCCGGTCCGCACGACGTCGCGCCGCTGTTCGACCAGTTCATCGACATGATGAGCAAACGGAAATAACGTTTGCCGCACATCACGCAGGTCGGGTTCGCAGTTCCACCGCGAACCCGAAGCAAGGCACCGCCGGGGCGGTGCAGGAGTCGCGTAGGTCGGATCAGGCGCATCGCGCCCTGACCCGGCACTTGGCGCCGCCGGCGGCGGCGCAAAAGACAGGCCACGGCTACAAAGACGTTTCGGTGGGCGGCGAGTGACGCCGCTTACGGATCGCACAACGGGAAAACAGTAACGCCATGCCCAAGCGTACAGACATCAAAAGCATCCTGATCATCGGCGCTGGTCCGATCGTTATCGGTCAGGCCTGCGAGTTCGACTACTCCGGCGCACAGGCCTGCAAGGCGCTGCGCGAGGAGGGCTATCGCGTCATTCTGGTGAACTCCAATCCGGCCACCATCATGACCGACCCGAACATGGCCGACGCCATTTACATCGAGCCGATCACGCCGGACATCGTTGCCCGCATCATCGAAAAAGAACGTCCCGATGCGTTGCTGCCGACCATGGGCGGCCAGACGGCGCTGAACTGCGCGCTGGATCTGGCGCGCAACGGCGTGCTGGAAAAATTCGGCGTCGAGATGATTGGCGCCCGCGAAGAGGCGATCAAGAAAGCCGAAGATCGCATGCTGTTTGCCCAGGCGATGCGCAAGATCGGTCTCGACATGCCGCGCGCCGACGTCGCGCACAGCATGGAAGAAGCCTGGGCGGTGCAGGCGCAGGTAGGTTTCCCCTGCATCATTCGCCCGTCGTTCACCATGGGCGGCACCGGTGGCGGCATTGCCTACAACCGCGAAGAATTCGAAGAGATTTGCCTGCGCGGTCTGGATCTGTCGCCGACCAAGGAACTGCTGATCGACGAATCGCTGATCGGCTGGAAAGAGTACGAAATGGAAGTTGTGCGCGACAAAGCCGACAACTGCATCATCGTCTGCTCGATTGAAAACTTTGATCCGATGGGCGTGCACACCGGCGACTCGATCACGGTCGCGCCGGCGCAAACGCTCACCGACAAGGAATACCAGATCATGCGCAACGCCTCGATGGCGGTGCTGCGTGAGATCGGCGTCGAAACCGGCGGCTCCAACGTGCAGTTCGGCGTCAATCCGAAAGACGGCCGCATGGTCGTCATCGAAATGAATCCGCGCGTCTCGCGTTCCTCGGCGCTGGCCTCGAAAGCCACTGGTTTCCCAATCGCCAAAGTTGCCGCCAAACTGGCAGTGGGCTACACGCTGGATGAACTGCGCAACGAGATCACCGGCGGCGCCACGCCGGCCTCGTTCGAACCGTCCATCGACTACGTGGTCACCAAGGTGCCGCGTTTCAATTTCGAAAAATTCCCGACCACCGAGCCGGTGCTGACCACGCAGATGAAATCGGTCGGCGAAGTCATGGCCATCGGCCGCTCGTTCCAGGAATCGGTGCAGAAAGCCCTGCGCGGTCTGGAAGTCGGTGCGCATGGTTTTGATCCGCGCGTCAATCCGAAAGCCGCCGGCGCCGTCGATGAAGTGCGCCACGCCCTGCAGAACCCCGGTCCGGAACGCATCTGGTATGTCGGCGACGCCTTCCGCCTCGGCTGGAGCGTCGAGCAGGTGTTCAAGCTGACACACATCGACCCGTGGTTCCTCGTCCAGATTGAAGAACTGATCAAGCTGGAAAATGATTGCAGCACGCGCGCGCTGTCAACGCTGACGGCCGAAGAAATGTTCCGTCTGAAACGCAAAGGTTTCTCGGATCACCGTCTCGCGCAGCTGTTCGGTGTGACCGAGGCCGAGTTCCGCAAACAGCGGCAGAAGTTTGGCATCCGTCCGGTGTACAAGCGTGTCGATACCTGCGCGGCGGAATTTGCCACCTCAACGGCCTACATGTACTCGACCTACGAGGAAGAGTGCGAAGCCGAACCGACCACGCGCGACAAGATCATGGTGCTTGGCGGCGGTCCGAACCGCATCGGTCAGGGCATCGAGTTCGATTACTGCTGCGTGCACGCCGCGCTGGCGATGCGCGAAGACGGGTACGAGACCATCATGGTCAACTGCAACCCGGAAACCGTCTCCACCGATTACGACACCTCTGATCGCCTGTATTTCGAACCGGTGACGCTGGAAGACGTGCTGGAAATTGTCGACAAGGAAAAACCGAAAGGTGTCATCGTCCAGTACGGTGGCCAGACGCCACTGAAACTGGCCCGTGCGCTGGAAGCCAACGGCGTGCCGATCATCGGCACTTCGCCGGATGCCATTGACCGCGCCGAAGATCGCGAGCGTTTCCAGCAGGCCATTGAGCGGCTGGGCCTGCACCAGCCGCCGAACCGCACCGCGCGTTCGATTGAAGAGGGTGTGCGCCTTGCCAACGAGATCGGCTATCCGCTGGTGGTGCGCCCGAGCTATGTGCTCGGCGGCCGGGCGATGGAGATCGTGTACAACGAGGACGAACTGCGCCGTTATTTCGATACGGCGGTGAAAGTGTCGAACGATTCGCCGGTGTTGCTGGATCGCTTCCTCGATGACGCCATCGAGGTCGATGTCGACTGCATTTACGACGGCGAGAATTGCCTGATCGGCGGCATCATGGAGCACATCGAACAGGCCGGCGTGCACTCCGGTGATTCGGCCTGCTCGCTGCCGCCTTACAGCCTGACGGTCGAGCAACAGGATCAGCTGCGCAAGGACATGGCGCTGATGGCCAAGGAACTGAACGTGGTCGGCCTGATGAACGCGCAGTTCGCGATCCAGAACGGCAAGATCTTCGTGCTCGAAGTGAACCCGCGCGCGTCGCGGACGGTGCCCTTCGTGTCGAAAGCCACCGGCATTTCGCTGGCCAAGATCGCCGCCCGTGCCATGGTCGGCCAGACGCTGGTGCAGCAGGGTTTTACCCGCGAAGTGATCCCGCCGTACTACTCGGTGAAAGAGCCGGTCTTCCCGTTCAACAAGTTCCCGAATTCGGATCCGATTCTGGGACCGGAAATGAAATCCACCGGCGAAGCGATGGGCGTTGGTGATACCTTCGGTGAAGCGTATTACAAGGCCAAGCTGGCCTGTCATGCGGCAGCGCCGATGGGCGGCAAGGCGATTCTGTCTGTGCGCGATGCCGACAAGGCCAAACTGCCGGAGCTCGGTCGCCAGATGATGGATCTCGGGTTCACGCTGTATGCCACTGACGGCACCGCGAAAGTGCTGAACGATGCCGGCATCGCCTGCGAGCGCGTCAACAAAGTGCTCGATGGTCGTCCGCATATCGTCGATCTGATCAAGAACGGCGAGATCGGTTACATCGTCAACACCACGGAAGGCAAACAGGCGATCGCGGATTCCTATCTTATCCGGCGTTCGGCACTGCAGAAGAAAGTGCCCTACACCACCACCATCGCCGGCGCATTTGCCAGCTGTGCCGCGCTGCGCGAGCAGGACAGGGACAGTGTTGAAGCCCTGCAGTCTTTGCATCGCCGTGTCAGTGTCTGACCTGACGCGAGCGATGCAAACGAAATCTGTCTGACGTGTTCACCTCGTCCATTTCGGGCGGTCGCCAGTGGCGACCGCCGATTGCTTTAAGGGAAACCGGAAAATGAATCGTGTACCGATGACGGCACGTGGCGCCGAGGCGCTGAAAGCAGAACTTGCTCACCTGAAATCGGTTGAGCGGCCGCGCGTGATCAACGCCATTGCCGAAGCGCGTGCGCACGGCGATCTGAAAGAGAATGCCGAATATCACGCGGCGCGCGAGCAGCAGGGCTTCATCGAAGGCCGCATCCAGGAGATCGAGGGCAAGCTGGCCAGCGCCCACGTGGTGGATGTCGCCGCCCTGAGCCGCGACGGCAAGGTGGTGTTCGGTGTGACGGTGGATCTCGCCAACACGGACAGCGGTGAGGAAGTGTCCTATCGCATCGTCGGGGAGGATGAGGCCGACATCAAAAACGGCCTGATCAATTTCAGCACGCCGATTGCGCGGGCGTTGATGGGCAAGTTTGAAGGTGATGTGGTCACGGTGCAGACACCGGGCGGCGGCATCGAATACGAAGTGGTGGCTGTTCGCTACGAGTGAATCAGCGGCAGGCGAAAAAAAACCGGCCATCAGGCCGGTTTTTTCACCGCTTGCTTGTTCGGTTTCGGCAGCACGTAACGCGAGTCGTTTTTCTTCTGCAGGAACAGGATCAGCGTATGGCCGAGGATCTGGACATTGCTGCCGCCGGTGTGGGCACAGATGGCCTCGGCCTGGGCTGCACGTTCTTCGCGGTCTTCGCCCTTGAGCTTGATCTTGATGAGCTCGTGGTGACGTACGGCGATCTCGATCTCGGCCAGCACGGCCTCGGTCAGGCCGTTGGCGCCCAGCATGACCACGGGCTTGAGCTCATGGGCGGCGGCGCGCAGGTGACGGATCTGGTTGCTGGCGAGCGCTGGCATGGTTGGCCTCCGGCCGGATATCAAAGGGCGCAAAGTTTAGCGTAATCAGTATGGCGACACGCAGCAAAAGCTCAGCCCGCTGGCTGAAAGAGCATTTCGATGACCCCTATGTGAAGCGCGCCCAGAAAGAGGGCTGGCGCTCGCGGGCCATCTACAAGCTGAAAGAGATCGACGAGAAGGATCAGCTGTTCAAGCCCGGGCAGGTGGTGGTCGATCTCGGTGCCGCGCCGGGTTCCTGGTCGCAGTACGTGGTGACCCGCATCGGCAGCAAGGGCCGGGTGTTCGCACTCGACATTCTCGACATGGAGCCGCTGGAGGGTGTCGACTTCGTCAAAGGCGATTTCCGCGAGGACGACGTGTTGCAGCAGTTCGAGGCCCTGCTCGCCGGTCAGGCGGTGGACCTTGTGATCTCGGACATGGCCCCCAATATGAGCGGAACCAACGTGGTCGATCAGGCCCGTTCGATGTATCTGCTTGAACTGGCGGTGGAATTCCTCGACCGCTGGCTGAAGCCGGGCGGTGATTTTCTGGCCAAGATGTTCCAGGGCGAAGGCTCGGACGCCTGGCTGGCCGATCTGCGCAAGCGGTTCAAAAGCGTAAAGATTCGTAAACCGGACGCCTCGCGCGACCGCTCACGCGAGATTTACGTGCTGGCCCGCCACTATACTGGTCGCTGAACGGCCCACCCGTTCGCGCCCACTCATCCGGAGTGTTGTTCCGGACGTACCAGTTCCGCAGGCGGCTATCGCAACCGGCGGCGTGAAGGAAGTGCAATGAACGACGTGTTCAAGAATGTCCTGCTCTGGCTGATCATCGCCATTGTGCTGGTCTCGGTATTCAACAACTTCACCGGCCCGCGGGGCGGTGTGGAGCCGGTTGAATATTCGCAATTCATGGAAGATGTGCAGTCCGGCAAGGTCGATGAAGTGGCGATACACGTCGACAGCTATCAGGCCGAGGGCAGCTACCGGGGTGGCAAGCAGTTCATCACCCAGCTGCCGCGCTACACCGACCGCATGGAAGAAGCGCTGGCCAAGAGCAATGTCCGCGTCACCATGATCCCGCGTGAAGAGCCGAACTGGCTGATGAGCGCGCTGTTCACCTTTGGTCCGGTGCTGCTGCTGGTCGGCGTCTGGATTTTCTTCATGCGCCAGATGCAGGGCGGCGGCAAGGGCGGTGCGCTCAGCTTCGGCAAGAGCAAGGCGCGGCTGATGGGCGAGGAGCAGGTGAAAACCACGCTCGCCGATGTTGCCGGCGTTGAGGAAGCCAAGGAGGAAGTGGCCGAGCTGGTGGACTACCTGCGCGACCCGGGCAAATTCCAGCGCCTGGGCGGCAAGATCCCGCGCGGCGTGTTGATGGTCGGTCCGCCCGGCACCGGCAAAACCCTGCTCGCCCGCGCCATCGCCGGCGAAGCGAAAGTGCCGTTCTTCACCATTTCCGGTTCCGATTTCGTCGAGATGTTCGTCGGTGTCGGTGCCGCGCGCGTGCGCGACATGTTCGAGCAGGCCAAGAAACACGCGCCCTGCATTGTCTTCATCGATGAAATCGACGCGGTCGGCCGTCATCGCGGTGCCGGCCTTGGCGGTGGTCACGACGAGCGCGAGCAGACGCTGAACCAGCTGCTGGTCGAGATGGACGGTTTCGAAGGCACCGAAGGCGTGATCATCATCGCTGCCACCAACCGTCCCGACGTGCTCGATCCGGCGCTGCTGCGTCCGGGCCGTTTTGATCGTCAGGTGACGGTCGGTCTGCCGGATGTGCGTGGCCGCGAACAGATCATGAAAGTGCATCTGCGCAAAGTGAAAGTGGCCGACGATGTTGATCCGGGCGTGGTGGCGCGCGGCACGCCGGGTTTCTCCGGCGCCGAGCTTGCCAACCTGGTCAACGAAGCGGCGCTGATGGCGGCGCGTGAAAACGCCCCGACCATTACCCAGCTGCATCTGGACCGCGCCAAGGACAAGATCCTGATGGGCGTCGAACGCCGCTCGATGGTGATGTCCGACGAAGAAAAGAAAAACACCGCGTATCACGAGGCCGGCCACACCATCGTCGGTCGTCTGGTGGGCAATTACGATCCGGTTTACAAAGTCACCATCATTCCGCGCGGCCGTGCGCTGGGCGTGACCATGTATTTGCCGGAACAGGATCGCCTGTCCTATACCCGTGATTTTCTTGAAGCGCGGCTGGCGGTGTTGTTCGGCGGCCGTGTTGCCGAGCAATTGCTGCACGGTGACGGCGGTGTTACCACCGGCGCCTCCAACGACATCCAGCGCGCCACGGAAATTGCCCGCAACATGGTCACCAAATGGGGCCTGTCGGATCGCATGGGGCCGTTGATGTACGGTGATGACGAAGGCGAAGTGTTCCTCGGCCGCTCAGTCACCCAGCACAAGGCGGTGGCCGATGAAACGGCGCGGGCGATTGATCAGGAAGTGCGCGCCGTGGTGGATCGCAACTACCAGCGCGCCGAGACCATCCTGAAAGAAAACATGGACACGCTGCACAAGATGGCGGACGCGTTGATCAAGTACGAAACGCTCGATGCCAAACAGATCGAAGCCATCATGCAGGGACGTGATCCCGAGCCGCCGGAAGGCTGGAGCGATAAGGGACCGGGCAGCAGTGGTCCGGGCGCGGCCGTGACAACGTCCACCGGCAGCGAATCTGCAGTGGCCGGCAATCCGGCCGCAGCGGGCAGTCACTGACGGTTGTGAAGCAATAAAAAAACGCGCCACCGGCGCGTTTTCTTATTGTTGTCGTTGTACGTGCTGTTCATCGCTGCCGGCTGGTCGTCGCTGCAGAAATGCGCCGTGCGCAGCTCACAACTCAGGCCAACAAGCCGCACTCAGAAACTGTTCTGGATGCTCAGCAGCCACTGGTAATCATCCAGTTCATCGTCGCCATCGCGCACCAGCGGTTTCGCCACATCAATGTGCAGCACGGTGTGTTTGCCGGGACTGTCGCTGCCGGTACGCGTGGGTGACAGACGCAGGCCGAGACCGACGTTCTGCAACCAGCCGCCGTTCACGCCATTGTCGATGCCGGGTGTCCAGGCGCGCCCGGCATCAAAGAACGCCACCGCGCCGAGGTGGAACAGCGAAAACCACTCGCGATTGAAATACCAGCGCCGTTCCAGGGTCAGCAATGCGCGCCGCGAGCCACTCTGGTAGTGCAGCGGATAACCACGCAGGATCTCGTCGCCGCCGGCCTCCAGCAGCGTGTCGCGATACAGCGCGCGGCCGTGTGTCAGCGACAGGCCGACAAAGGTTTGCGTGCTGTCAAAATCGCCGTAGTGCCAGCGCAGGTCGAATTGCTGCAGGGTATTTTCCAGACCCTGTTCACCATACAGCCCGTCAACGCGCCAGCTGTAACTGAGCAGTTGGCGCTCGGAGAGGATCTGCGTGCGCGCCAGCTCGGCGGCAAAAATCCAGGCTTCATCATCCGCGCCAAACGTGTGTGCCGAGCGGCCGAGTGTCAGCCGCGTTTGCCAGCCGAGATTGATGTCCTCGGTGCGCCGGATCTGGTTGACGTTGCTGACTTTGACATAGCGGTCTTCAATGCGTTGCCAGTCCAGCCACAGCCAGCTGTGATGACGGTCTTCCGGCAGCGGGCCGTTGAGCAGGGGATCGGCGCCATCGACAAACCGCCAGCGCTGATCGGTGAAGCCGAATTGCCAGCGCGTGGTGACGCCATCGACCAATCCTGCCGACCAGCCGCCGAAGATCGTGTTGCGATCCAGGCGGGCGCGCCAGGTCTGGACTTCTTCGCCGCGAAAATAGCGGTCGCGTTCGGCGTCGCTGTGATCACTGTAAATACCGCCGGCCCACGGCGTTTCCAGCGCGAAGAACGGCCGGTACAAGGCCAGGCGATGGACTTCTCCGTCGTTGTTGTCGGTGTATTCGGCGTCGAGAACGGCGCGGCTGTGGCCGAGATTCGGGTCCTTGTAATTGACACTGAGGCCGCTGCGTTCGTCATCGCTTTCGCGGACCACGATCACCTCGCGACCGCTGCCGAGAAAGTTGGTATCGCGAAAGCCCAGCCGGCTGCTGTTGCGACCACCCTTGCGACTGAAGCTGACATCGGGCAACAAGGTCCACACACCCTGCACCTGTACCTGCAAATCAGCCGCGTCGGCGCAGTCGCCGACCGGCACAATGCGGGCATTGCGCAGATAACGGCGGGTACGCAACAGTCGCTCCGATTCCTGCACGGCATGCACGCTGAAACGTTCGCCGGTGCCGAACAACAGATCTTCGCGGATGGTTTTTTCTTCCGGCGGAATGTGCAGGCGATTCACCCAGCGGAACAGCCAGTTGTTCTCCTCCGGTTTGCTTTCATCAAACACCGGATCGATGCGCACACTGATCTCGCCGACCGGCAAATCGCGCGCGGCAAGCGCGTTCAGCGCCGCATCCTGATCGGCTTCGTCAACGACGGCCTTGCAGGTGTCGGACACTGCAGTGCTTGCCGGTTCTGCGGCCATGGCCACGCGCGCGCCCGCCAGCAGCAGAACGGCGAGCAGCGATCGTGTCCGCGTGTTGGCGGCTGCCGGACGCCTCGTCGCCGGCGCGGACAGGGGCAGGCGCCTGCCCGGCAAGGGGTACAACAGGATGGAGTGCATGTCCGCATCACGAACCTGAGGAATGACTCCAGTATATCCATGCCGGAACGGCGTTATCCGCGATGTACTGCCGGTGCTCGCGACGGCGGCGGTGATGGACGATAATGACGCGCCGCGATCGGCGGCAATGTTCCGGGAGTTGCCGGTGTCCGCCCCATATCTCTGGCCGCGCAGCGGTCGCCCGCTGATCATGGGCATCGTCAATGTCACGCCGGATTCATTTTCCGATGGCGGCCAATTCCTGGCCCGCGATGCCGGCCTGCGCCACGCCGAACAATTGATCGCCGAAGGCGCCGATCTGCTCGATATCGGCGGCGAATCGACACGCCCCGGTGCTGCGGAGGTCAGCGAAAGCGAAGAACTCGCGCGTGTCATTCCGCTGCTGGAAGCGCTGCGCGGTTGCGGCTTGCCCTTGTCCGTCGATACCAGCAAGCCGGCGGTGATGCGTGCGGCGATGGCTGCAGGCGCGCAGATCATCAACGATGTCTGTGCCCTGACCCGTGGTGACGCGCTGGATATTGCTGCCCGCACCGGGGCCGCGGTCTGCCTGATGCACATGCAGGGCGAGCCGCGCAGCATGCAGCAGGCACCGCATTACGATGATGTGCTGATCGAGGTGCAGACATTTCTGAACGCGCGCATCGCCGCCTGTCGCGCCGCCGGCATCGCCGACGCCGCCATCGCCATCGATCCCGGTTTTGGTTTTGGCAAGCGCGCCGAACACAATCTGCGCTTGCTCAATCACCTTGATGAACTGTGCACGGCGGGTTATCCGCTGCTCGCCGGCCTGTCACGCAAATCGCTGATCGGTCAGGTGACCGGCCGGCCGGTGCAGGACCGGCTGACCGGCAGTGTGACGCTGGCCCTGCTGGCGGCGCAGAAAGGCGCGCGTATCCTGCGTGTCCATGATGTCGGCGCCACGCGCGATGCATTACAGTTATGGCAGGCGATGTGCAGCGAACAACTGCCGGCGCAGGCATGACCCGCACGGGCCGGAACACCGGTACCGCAAGCAGAACACGCAAGCAAAACCACGCAACAACAATTCTCCTTCACTCAGAACGCAAACCCGAACGCAAGGCGACGCAGGCTCATGAGCAAACGCAAATATTTTGGTACCGACGGCATTCGCGGCAAAGTCGGCGAACATCCAATCAATCCCGAGTTCGTGCTCAAGCTCGGCTGGGCGGCGGGCCAGGTGCTGGCCGAAGGCGTCGGCAGCAAAGTGCTGATCGGCAAGGACACGCGCATTTCCGGCTACATGTTTGAAGCAGCGCTGGAAGCGGGCCTGTCGGCGGCCGGTGTCGAAGCACACTTGCTCGGCCCGATGCCGACGCCGGCGATTGCCTACCTGACGCGCACGTTGCGCGCCCAGGCCGGCATCGTCATCTCCGCATCGCACAATCCTTACGACGACAACGGCATCAAGTTTTTCTCTGCCGACGGTTTCAAGTTGCCGGACGACGTCGAAGCCCGTATCGAGGCCATGCTCGAACAACCGATGACCACTGTGCGCTCGGCGGATCTCGGCCGCGCCCGCCGGGTGGCCGAAGCCACCGGACGGTACATCGAATTCTGCAAGGCCTCGGTGCCGAACAGTCTGAGCCTGCGCGGCCTGAAGCTGGTCGTCGATTGCGCGCACGGTGCCACCTACAAAGTTGCGCCCGCGGTGTTTGAAGAACTCGGTGCGGACGTGTTTGCCATCGGCGTCGAACCGAACGGCCTGAACATCAACGAAAAAGTCGGTGCCACGTCACCGAAACTGCTGGCGGAAACAGTACTGGCGCGCGGCGCTGATCTCGGCATTGCGCTGGATGGTGACGGTGACCGGCTGATCCTGGTGGATGGCAAGGGCGAAATTGTCGATGGCGATGAAGTGCTGTTCATCATCGCCCGCGATGCCTATCGCCGTGGCCGTTTGCCCGGTGGTGTGGTCGGAACACTGATGAGCAATCTGGGACTGGAAGTGGCGCTGCGCGAACTCGGTATCGGTTTTGCGCGCGCCAAGGTTGGCGATCGGTATGTGCTGGAACTGATGCAGGAACGCAACTGGACGCTGGGCGGTGAAAGTTCCGGCCACATTGTCTGCCTCGACAAAACCACCAGCGGCGACGGCATCATTTCCGCGCTGCAGGTGTTGTCGGCGATGGTGCAGAACGGCGTCAGCCTGCACGACCTGAAAAAAGGCATGCAGAAATTTCCGCAAACCCTGATCAACGTGCCGCTGAAAGCCGGCAGCAAACCCATGGACAGCAATGCGGTGAAAGCGGCTGTCGCGGCGGTGGAAAACGAGCTCGGCAATGATGGCCGTGTGTTGCTGCGTCCGTCCGGCACCGAGCCGCTGATCCGGGTGATGGTGGAAGGTCGCGATCCGGACAAGGTCCGCGCCTGCGCGGAACGCATCGCCGATGTGGTGCGCAGTGTCTGAACAATCCTGCGCAGGAGCCGTTGGTTCCTTGCGCATGACAAGTCGAGCATGCCGCCAAAACAAACGCCGCTGATTGCGGCGTTTGTTTTTTTGCTTTCGTGCGGATCAGATCGGCGCGTCGACGCGTGTGTGTTGCAGCCAGGCCAGATAGTCGTCGGCGCTGAGCGGACGGGCAAAGTGATAACCCTGGGCGCGGTCGCAGCCCCAGGCTTGCAGCAACAAGGCCTGATGTTTTTCCTCGACCCCCTCGGCAACCACCTGCATGCCGAAATTGTGCGCCAGGTCAATGGTGGAGCGGACGATGGCGGCGTCATTGCCTTCGGCCTGCAGCGACATGACAAACGCGCGATCGATTTTCAGTTCCTGCACCGGCAGACGTTTCAGGTAGGACAGTGATGAGTAGCCGGTACCGAAATCATCAATGGACAAGGTGACGCCGAGCGCGCGCAGGCGATGCAGCAATTGCAGGGCCTGTTCCGGGTTGTCGATGAAACCGCTTTCGGTGATCTCCAGTCCCAGTTGCGCCGCCGGAACGCCGGCATCAGCGAGGCAATGGGCAACGTAGTCGGGCAGCGTGCTGTCGAGCAAATCGCGCGAGGAAATGTTCACTGCCACGTGCACCGTATAGCCATGCTGCTGCCAGTCACGCAGTTGCGTCAGGGCGCGTGCGATCACCCAGCGCGTCAGCCGGCGGATATCGCCGGTCTGTTCGGCAAACGGAATGAAATCCTGTGGCGGCACGAAACCGCGTTGCGGGTGTTGCCAGCGCACCAGCGCTTCACACCAGCCGTGATCAGCACCGCGCAAACTGACTTTCGGCTGAAAGAACAGACGCAATTCATTTTCTGCGACCGCGCGCCGCAGATCACTGAGCAGCGACAGATGCTCGGTGCGAAAGGGTTGCAGTCCCGGGTCAAAACAGGCGACATGCTGGTGGCTCTGTTTGGCGACATACAGCGCCAGATCCGCGCAACGCAGCAACAGTGCCGGCTCCTGACCGTGTGCCGGCGCCAGCGCCACGCCCATGCTGGCGCGCACGTCCACCGGTTGCTGCCCGACCACAAACGGTGTGGCCAGTGTGGCGTCAAATTGTTCGGCGAGTTGCATCGCTGCAGTCTGCCCGGTGCCGGGGGCAATCACGGCAAATTCATCACCACCGATGCGTGCCAGCAGCGCGCCGGCCGGCAAGCGTGAACGCAACCGTTCGCCGGTGTGTTGCAGCAGGCGATCACCGATGGCGTGGCCGAGCGTGTTGTTGATCATGGTGAACCGATCAAGGTTGATCAGGATGACGGCGAGCGCTTCCTGACTTTCGTTCAGTCGCCGTGACAGTTCTTCGTTGAATCGTGTGCGGTTCGGCAGCTGGGTCAGCGGGTCCTGATAGGCGAGATTCAGAATCTGCTGTTCGCGTTGCGCGAGCGTGTCGCGCATGACGCTGAAACTGGTGGCCAGTTCGCCGATCTCATCCTTGCGTTCGCGTGGCAGATCGCCGCTGTAATCACCGCCCTGCATGCGCTGGGTCAGGCGGCTGAGCTGGGTCAGCGGCCGGGTGATGTTGCCGGCAATCACCACACTGATCAGCACGCCAAGCAATACGCTGGCGGCACCAAGACCGAGCAGGGTCGCGCGCAACTGCCGGTGTGGCGCCAGTGCCGCACTGAGCGAGCGTTGCAGCACGGCGATTTCTTCGCGGCGTTCGCCGTCCAGCGCCGTCAGGCGCAATTGATAGGTTTCGTCGTCCAGCGTGAGCTGCTGGATGTCGTAATTGATGGTGTGGTTGTCAGCCGTATTGCCGGCCTGAAGATGGGCGAGCAGTTGCCCGGCCTGTCGCGCAGGCAGGGTGCTGGCGCGCAGTTGCCAGTCGCCGGCCGTCGGATGATTGGCATCGTGTGCGCGGCCGATGAAACTCACACCCAGACCGGTCAGCGTGGTCAGTTCGCGCGCGTCGCTGTCGTCGAGCACATAACCGACGGCGACGAGACCGATCACCGCCGGCGCGCGAATCGGCACCACGATCATCTGCACCGTCTGGTTGTCGAGCGTCACCACGGCGCTGGCCGAACCTTCGCGCAAGGCTTGCTGGTACAAGGCCGGAAACGGAAACGCGACACCGTTGTGACGATCCGCCGAGTCAGCCTCGATGCGCTCGGCCAGTGACAACAGCATGATGCGATCGGCATTGATGCGCGGACCGTAACTGTCGAGTGCTGATCGCATGGTGCCGGCATCACCGCTGGCGATCAGTTCACGAAAACTGAAATCCGCCGCCAGCGCGGTGACCGATGATTTCAGCAGCTGGGTATTGCGATGGAGAATTTCGTGGAAAACGCGTTCGCCGACCTGCAGTTCATCATTCAGGGCGCGCAACACGATGCGCTGCTGGACGGCATTGACCAGCGCTAGCACGCCGGCCAGCACCACGGTCAGCAAGATCGTGTAGGTCAGCGTCATGCGTCGTGCCAGCGTTGGCCTACGCCAGCGTCGCAGCAGCTGCCGGAACATGATCAGTAACCGCCTGCGGCCTTGGCCGGCCGTGGCCGGACATCAAGATGCACGGTGCGGACCTCCGCTGCTTTCAGCGTCAGCGTGCTGTCCGGCACGGCGCTGATCTGATCCGGGTGCCAGATTTGCAACCGGTATTCTCCTTCCGGTGCGTTGATGCGCAGCTCGCCTTTGGCATCACTGCGGGCAAACCAGGCGCTGTCAGTGACCAGTACGTGTGCCAGCATCCAGTCATGAATATTGCAGCCGAGCGTGATGACGCCGGGCTTGTCGAACACCACTGGTTCGGCAGGTATGCCGCTGTACAGTTTCAGTTCGAATTTTTTTGCCGGCGAAAAGGAATAGACGTGATGACGGATATTGTCCTTGTTGGGAAAGCGCACGGCAGTGCCGGTGCGGATCACGGACACATAGGGCGCGAATTCCTTGTCGATCTGATCGATGTCAGCTTTCGCCGGAGTTGCGGCCGTGTCACTGCCCTGGCCATGCAGCACCACCACCGCGTCGCTGATCGCCTTGCCGCTGCTGTCGCGAACCTGCAATGACAATTCGGCGGCAGTGACCGCTGCGCCGGTGAGCAGCGTGAACACCATCAGCAGCGCGGCTGCAGAAAATCGTCTCGTCATTGCGGCATCACCACGTCGGGTTTCATTGGTGCCAGCAGCGCCAGCAAGGCGTTCTTGTCGGCGCTGGCGACGGCCTCGGCGTCGAGAACGTCACGCAGCTGTTGCACCATGGCGTAAAACTCGCGCTCGGTGATTTTCAGTCCCTGATGCACCGGCTTCATCGGATCGCCGGTGTAGGTGCAGGGGCCACCGCTGAGCTGGCAAAGCTGTTCGTAGAGCTTGTCCTTGACGCGTTTGAGATCGACTTTGTGAAAGCTGCGTCGTGTGTCGTCGTGCTGGCTGACGCTATCGATCAGCTGGTTGCTGATGCGGCGCAACGTGGCTTCGCCGCCGAGGCGGTCATACAGCGTCGGTTGGTCAGCCCGGCAGACGCCGATGCAGAGCAGGCTGAGCAGCAGTTCCTTGCGCATGTTTTTTGACATTCTCCCGATGCTGGTTAGCATGGAGGATAGCCAGTGTCTGATCCTGACTCCAGCCGTTCCGCCTCGTGTTGCCTGCCTTTGCCTGTTGCCCGTGCTGATTGTGGATGGTTCCGATGATGCGTTTGAACGCTTGCGGTGTGTTGCTGTGCCTGTTTGTCGTTCTGTCCGGTGCCTGTGCTCCCGCGCAGGCAGATACCGGCGGCCGTTTGCCGGCAACCGGTGGCGTCACCAGCATTGAAGCTGCCGGCGGCGGCGGCCTGACGCCCTGGGCGTTGATCGCCGGTTACGGCACGCGTGACGAATGGGCAGGCACGGTCAGTTATACGCGTCTGCCGCTCGATGCGTTCACCTTCGACAGCATGGCAATCAATGTCGGTATCGCGGATCGTTTTGAGTTCAGTCTCGGCCGCCAGCATTTCGATCTGGAGCAGGTGGTACCCGGCGAAGCGCTGCGCCAGCACATAGCCGGTTTCAAATGGCGCATCGCCGGTGAGGCAATTTTTTCCGGCGACGCACTGCCGCAACTGACACTTGGTTTGCAGTACAAGCGCAACGAGGATTTTGCGTTTATTCCGCGCGCGCTCGGCGCCCGGCGCGATGAGGATGTCGAGCTTTATCTCAGCGCCGGCAAGCTGTATTTCTCTGCGCTCGGTGGACGCAATCTGTATGTCAACGCCGGTCTGCGCCTGAGCCGGGCCAACCAGTTCGGCTTGCTCGGCTTCGGCGGGCCGGAACAGGATCGGCACCGGCCGCAGCTTGAGCTGGCCGCCGGTTTGTTTCTCACTGACGCACTGGTGCTCGGTGCCGAGTATCGCCAGCGTCCGGATACGCTGGCGGCAGTTGATGAGGCGGCCGCTCACGACCTGTTTCTGGCCTGGGTGCCCAATCGCCGCTGGTCGCTGACACTGGCCCGTGTCGATCTCGGGCCGGTGGCCGGCGTCCGCGACCAGCAGGGTAACTATCTGTCCGTGCTGGTGAATTTTTGAACAGCACCGTGGGCGCAAAGCTGACGCGCACGTCAGCTTTGCGCTTGTCACCTGCGAGGACCGCCGCTATCCTATGCCGCCTCTTGAAGCCGACCCCCGGACATGACTGAGCGCAGGCGTCTAATAGCCGGTAACTGGAAACTGCATGGCTCGCTGGCCATGGTTCACCAGATGACCGCAGACATCCAGGCGCAGCTGCCGGCGGGACGGGCTGAAGTGGTGTTGTGCCCGCCTTTCCCCTATCTGTCCGCCGCTGTTGCCGCCTGCTCGCACGCTCGCCTCGCAATCGCCGCCCAGGACTGCAGCGAGGAAAGCCGTGGCGCCTACACCGGCGATGTCAGTGCGGCGATGATTGCCGACTGCGGCGCGAAGCTGGTCATCGCTGGCCACTCCGAACGCCGGCACGGTCGCGGTGAAACGCCGGACTGTGTGGCCCGCAAGGTTGTTCAGGGACTGCAGGCCGGACTGCAAGTGATTCTCTGCGTGGGCGAGACGCTCGCCGAACGCGAAAAGGGCCTGACCTGGCCGGTGATTGCGGAACAGTTGTCCGCAGTGGCCAAACGGGTCGAAGACTGGTCGTCACTGATCATTGCCTATGAGCCCGTGTGGGCCATTGGCACCGGCCGCACGGCGACGCCGGAGCAGGCGGGTGATGTGCATGCCCAGCTGCGCGTCTGGTTGCAGGCACATGCCGGTCCGGTGGCGCAGCAGATACCGCTGCTCTACGGCGGCAGTGTAAAGGCGGACAATGCCGCGGCCCTGCTGGCCATACCGGACATTGACGGTGCGCTGGTAGGTGGCGCCTCGCTGAATGCGGAAGAATTTCTCGCCATTGTGGCGAGCGCGGGCTGAACGCCCGCGCCGGTGGATAAAAGGTTTATGTACGAAATCCTGTTGGGTCTGTTCCTGCTGGTCGCGATCCTGCTGATCACGATCATCCTGCTGCAGCAGGGCAAGGGCGCAGACATGGGCGCGTCGTTTGGTGCCGGTGCTTCGAACACGGTGTTCGGCGCCAGCGGTTCGGGCAATTTCATGACCCGCTCGACGGCCATTCTGGCAATCCTGTTCTTTGTCATCGCGCTGGCACTGGGCTATCTGTCCAGCCATCGCGACAAGTCGGCCACCGCGGCTGACGATCTGCTGGCGCCGGTGGAAACCACGCCGGTCGAAGCGGCGGTAACCCCGGCCGCAGACGCCAGTGTTCCGGCAGCGGATGTTCCGGCGGCAGACGTGCCGGCCAGTGCACCGGCAGCGAGTGATGTCCCGGCCGTCGAGCCGGCACCGGCCGCAACGCCAGAGGGCGAAACGCCCAAGCAGTAAAGCAAACCGAATTTGCGGACGTGGTGGAATTGGTAGACACACCATCTTGAGGGGGTGGCGCCGCAAGGCATGAGGGTTCAAGTCCCTCCGTCCGCACCAAAAACGAATGGCATCTTGATCAAGATGCCATTTTTTTTGGGCCGAAAGGCTCTAGAGTCGCGCTCCGCGCCGTGCCCAGGCAAAGGCGTTGAGAAAAGCGGCCAAGGCCGTCATAGGTACCGTGAACAACGGCGCCTGACTTGCTAGAATCCCGTGGCTTTATTTCCGCCACGTTTACGCGGTCCGGGACGGGGCTTTGCAAACCGGTCCGCGAGGTTGAAAACATGCTGCAGAACTACGTACCGATCCTGGTATTCATGGGGGTCGGCGTGGCCGTGGGCGTGGCCCTGGTCGCTGCCGGATGGTTGCTGGGATACCTGCTCGGGCGCCACAAGCCTGACACCGCCAAATTGACGCCGTTCGAATGCGGCTTCAATCCCTTCGAAGATGCGCGCATGAAATTCGATGTGCGTTTCTATCTGGTCGCCATTCTCTTCATCATTTTCGATCTGGAAATCGCCTTCCTGTTTCCGTGGGCCGTGGTGCTCAACGACATCAGCTGGTTTGGTTTCTGGTCCATGGCCGTGTTCCTCGGCCTGCTGGTGATCGGTTTCATTTACGAGTGGAAGAAGGGGGCGCTGGAATGGGAGTAGAAGGCAGCATGGAGCCCGGCGCGCTGAACAAGCAGGGCTTCCTCACCACTACCGCCGACGCGCTGCTGAACTGGGCTTCGACCGGTTCGATGTGGCCGATGACGTTCGGTCTCGCCTGCTGTGCCGTTGAAATGATGCACGCCGGTGCGGCGCGTTACGACCTCGATCGTTTTGGCATCGTGTTCCGCCCGTCACCGCGTCAATCCGACGTGATGATTGTCGCCGGCACGCTGACCAACAAGATGGCACCGGCGCTGCGCCGCGTGTACGACCAGATGCCCGAACCGCGCTGGGTGATCTCGATGGGATCCTGCGCCAATGGCGGCGGTTACTACCACTATTCCTATGCGGTGGTGCGCGGTTGCGATCGCGTGGTGCCGGTCGACATCTACGTGCCGGGTTGTCCGCCCACGGCTGAAGCGCTGCTCTACGGCATCATCCAGCTGCAGAACAAGATCCGCCGCACCAACACCATCGCGCGGCAGGCCTGAGGAGCAGATCCATGCAACATTTGGCCGAGCAACTCACGGCATATTTCGGTGCGCGCCTGCAATCCGTCAAGGTCGCGCACGACGAAGTCAGCATTGAAGTCGCGAACAGCGATTACCTCGGCGTCTGCCAGGCGCTGCGCGATCACGAACCGTTCCAGTTCAAGCAGCTGACCGATCTCTGCGGTGTCGACTACGCCCATTACGGCAAAACCGAATGGGCCACGGAAGATGCCAGCGGCAGCGGCTTTTCCCGTGGCGTCGATGCCGAACAGCCGCGCGAAGCAAGCTGGACCGGCCCGCGCTTTGCGGTGGTGGTCCATCTGCTGTCGATCACCCACAACCAGCGCGTTCGCGTGCGCACGTTTGTCGATGAAAATGTTCCGGTTGTGGCCAGCGTCACGTCGCTGTGGCCGGTTGCCGACTGGTTTGAGCGCGAAGCGTTCGACATGTACGGCCTGCTGTTCGACGGCCACAACGATCTGCGCCGCCTGCTGACCGATTACGGTTTTGTCGGCCACCCCTTCCGCAAGGATTTCCCGCTCAGCGGCAACGTCGAGTTGCGTTACGACGCCACCGAAGGCCGTTGCGTGTACGAGCCGGTGACCGTCGAGCCGCGCGTGCTGGTGCCGCGTGTGATCCGTCACGACCAGCGTTACGGCAACCAGGGCTGAAGCGAACATGGCTGAAATTCGCAACTACACGATCAACTTCGGTCCGCAGCATCCGGCCGCGCACGGCGTGCTGCGTCTGGTGCTGGAGCTGGACGGTGAAACCATCGTCCGCGCCGATCCGCACATCGGCCTGCTGCACCGGGGCACGGAAAAACTCGCCGAGTACAAGCCGTTCAACCAGAGCATCGGTTACATGGATCGTCTCGACTACGTGTCGATGATGTGCAACGAGCACGCCTATGTCATGGCGATCGAAAAACTGCTCGGTATCGCGCCGCCCAAGCGTGCGCAGTACATCCGCGTGATGTTCGACGAGATCACTCGCATCCTGAACCACCTGCTGTGGCTCGGCGCGCACGGTCTCGACATCGGCGCGATGACCATGTTCCTGTACTGTTTCCGTGAGCGCGAAGCGCTGATGGACGTGTACGAAGCGGTATCGGGCGCGCGTCTGCATGCCACCTACTACCGTCCGGGCGGTGTCTATCGCGATCTGCCGGACCGCATGCCGCAATACCAGGCATCGAAATGGCACAGTGAAAAAGATGTCGCGCGCATGAACGAGAACCGTCAGGGTTCCATGCTCGACTTCATCTGGGATTTCACCGAAAGCTTCCCGGCGCGCGTCGACGAATACGAAACGCTGCTCACCGACAACCGCATCTGGAAACAGCGCACGGTCGGGATCGGCGTGGTGTCGCCGGAGCGTGCGGTGCAACTGGGCCTCACCGGTCCGATGCTGCGTGGCTCTGGTGTGGCCTGGGATCTGCGCAAGATGCAGTCCTACGAAGTCTATGACGAAGTCGACTTCGACATTCCGGTGGGCAAGAACGGTGACTGCTACGACCGTTACCTGTGCCGCATTGAAGAAATGCGCCAGTCGAATCGCATCATTCGCCAGTGTGTCGAATGGCTGCGCAAGAATCCGGGCCCGGTGATGGTCGACAACTACAAGGTTGCGCCGCCGAAACGCGAAGCCATGAAGCATGACATGGAAGCGCTGATCCACCACTTCAAGCTGTTCTCGGAAGGCTTCTGCGTACCGGAAGGCGAAGTGTATTCGGCTGTTGAGCATCCGAAGGGCGAGTTCGGCATCTATCTCGTCTCCGACGGCGCCAACAAACCTTACCGCGTGAAAATCCGTGCGCCGGGCTTTGCCCACCTGTCGGCGATGGACGAGATCGGCCGTGGCCACATGCTCGCCGACATCGTCGCCATCATCGGCACGATGGACATCGTGTTCGGGGAGATCGACCGCTGATGATTACCGAAAACAAAGAACCGCTGAAGGCGCTGCTGCCGGCGTCGGCGATTGCCGAGATTGAAGTCTGGATCGCCAAGTATCCGCCGGATCGCAAGCGCTCGGCGCTGATGGGCGCGCTGACCATCGCCCAGGATCACCTGAATCACCTGAGCACGGAAACGATGGATGCGATTGCCGATTATCTCGGCATTCCGCATATCGCCGCCTATGAAGTGGCGACGTTCTACTCGATGTACCAACTCAAGCCGGTCGGCAAGCATGTCATCAATGTCTGCACCAACGTCAGCTGCATGCTGCGCGGCAGTGACGAGATCGTCGGCCACCTGAAACAGAAACTTGGTATCGGTTTCAGGGAAACCACCGCTGACGGCAAATTCACCCTGCGCGAAGTCGAGTGTCTGGCGGCGTGCGGCGGCGCGCCGTGTTGCCTGATCGACAAGACTTATCACGAGAATCTGACGCCGGCAAAACTGGATCAGATTCTGGCCGGACTGGAGTAAGCCCCATGCAAGACGTTGCTTACCAGTTGTCGCGCGGTCCGGTGTGTTTCCGCACCATCGGATTGCCGGAACCGTGGTCGCTGAAAACCTATGAATCGGTAGGCGGTTATGCGCAGCTGCGCAAAATCCTCGCCGAGAAAATCACGCCGGAACAGATCATCGATGCGATGAAGCTGTCCAACCTGCGTGGTCGCGGTGGCGCCGGTTTTCCCACCGGCCTGAAATGGTCGTTCATGCCGCGCAATGCGCCGGGCCAGAAATACGTGGTCTGCAACGCCGATGAAGGCGAGCCGGGCACCTACAAGGATCGCGACATCCTGCGCTTCAATCCGCACCAGCTGATTGAAGGCATGGCCATTGGCGCGTACGTGATCGGCGCAACGGTTGGCTACAACTACATTCGCGGCGAGTTTTACGAGCCGATCATGCGCTTCGAAAACGCGCTGAAAGAAGCCTATGCCGCCGGCTTGCTCGGCAAGAATATTCTCGGCAGCGGTTTCGATTTCGATCTGTACACCCACTACGGTGCCGGTGCTTACATCTGCGGTGAAGAAACCGCGTTGATTGAATCGATCGAAGGCAAGAAAGGTCAGCCGCGCTTCAAACCGCCGTTCCCCGCCAACTACGGTGTGTTCGGTCGCCCGACCAACGTCAACAATGTCGAGAGCTACGCCTCGGCGCCGGTGATTCTGGAGCAGGGCGGCCAGTGGTTCCTCGAGCAGGGCAAGCCGAACAACGGCGGCACGAAAATTTTCTCGGTGTCCGGCCACGTCAACAAACCGGGCAACTTTGAAGTGCCGCTTGGTACGCCGTTCAAGGATCTGCTGGAAATGGCTGGCGGAGTCTGGAAAGGCAAAAAGCTGAAAGCGGTCATTCCGGGCGGCTCGTCGACGCCCATCCTGCCGGGTCACATCATGATGGACCTGACCATGGACTACGACAGCATCAGCAAGGCCGGGTCCATGCTCGGCGCCGGTTCAGTCATCGTCATGGACGAGGACACTGATCTGGTGAAGGTGCTCGCCCGCATCAGTCACTTCTACTACGAAGAATCCTGCGGCCAGTGCACGCCCTGCCGTGAAGGTACGGGCTGGCTGGCGCGTGTCGTGCATCGCATCGCCCATGGCGAAGGCACGATGGACGATCTCGCCAAACTCGACAACATCGCCGCCAACATTTCCGGCCGCACGATCTGTGCACTCGGTGATGCGGCCGCGATGCCGGTAATGAGCTTCATCAAGCATTTCCGGAGCGAGTTCGAGCACTACATCCTGCACAAGAAAAGCCTTGTCGGCGGCGGTCATTGATCGCTACGGCTCACGTTGAAGAGATGCGCGATGGTCAACATCGAAATTGACGGCAAAAAGCTGGAAGTCGAACCGGGCTCGATGATTATCGAGGCCGCCGATGCCGCCGGCATTTACATTCCGCGCTTCTGCTACCACAAGAAGCTCTCGGTTGCGGCCAACTGCCGCATGTGTCTGGTGGACGTAGCGAAAGCGCCGAAAGCGCTGCCGGCCTGCGCGACGCCGGTCACCGAAGGCATGGTGGTACAGACGCAATCGAAAAAAGCGCTGGACGCGCAGAAAGCAGTGATGGAATTCCTGCTCATCAACCACCCGCTGGATTGCCCGATCTGCGATCAGGGCGGTGAGTGCGAGCTGCAGGACATCGCGGTCGGTTATGGCAAGGACGTGTCGCGCTACACCGAAGGCAAGCGCGTGGTCGAAGACAAGGACATCGGCCCGCTGGTTGCCACGGAAATGACCCGCTGCATTCACTGCACGCGTTGTGTCCGCTTCGGCACCGAAATCGCCGGCATGCGCGAAATGGGCGCCACCGGTCGCGGTGAGCACATGACCATCGGCACCTTCATCGAGAAGAGCGTCGATTCGGAAGTCTCGGGCAACATCATCGATCTGTGCCCGGTCGGCGCACTGACAGCCAAGCCGTCGCGCTTCAGCGCCCGCGCCTGGGAACTGCAGGCACGGCCGTCGATTGCCGCGCACGACTGTCTGGGTTCGAACATTGAAGTGCACGTGCGCCGCAACGAAGTGATGCGCATCGTGCCGCGCGAAAACGAAGCCATCAACGAAGTCTGGCTGTCGGATCGTGATCGCTTCTCGTATGAAGCGCTGAACAAGGCGCCGCGCCTGACCACGCCGCGCATCAAACGCGACGGCCAGTGGCAGGACGTCAGCTGGCAGGACGCGCTGGACGCCACGGTTGCCAACCTGAAGCGCGTCGTGGACACGCAGGGTGCCGGCAAACTCGGCGCGCTGGCCTCGCCGTCGGCAACAACCGAAGAACTGTATCTGCTGCAAAAGCTGGTGCGTGCACTCGGCTCGCACAACATCGATGTGCGGCTGCGCCAGCGTGATTTCAGCACTGACGCCGCTGCGCCGCTGCTGCCGACACTCGGTTTGCCGATTGCCGATCTGGAAAACCTGGATGTCACGTTGCTGGTCGGCAGCAACCTGCACAAGGAACAGCCGATTGCAGCTCTGCGTCTGCGCAAGGCAACACGCAACGGCGTGGTCATGTCGGTGGCGCCGCAGGCGTATGACTGGAATTTCCGTGTCAGCGAAGAACTGGCCGGCGATGATTTCCTCGCCGAACTGGCCGGTGTCGCCAGGGCGCTGGTCGACGCGCGTCCCGATGTGCTGCCGGCTGCTGCCGCAACGCTGTCGGCGGTGACGGTCAGCGCCGCCCAGCGTCGCGTCGCCGAACAACTGTTGCGTGATGGCCGCAAGGCGGTCCTGCTCGGTGCGGCGGCCCAGGAGCATCCGGCAGCGGGCAGCATCCGTGCATTGGCGGATCTGATCGGCAAGCTGAGTGGCGCCAGCGTTGGTGCCTTCACCGCCGGCGCCAACATGGCCGGTGCCTACGCCGCTGGCGCCTTGCCCTTCCGTCGCGAAGCCGGGCAAGCGGTCAGCGCGGCTGGCAAAAACGCCGAGCAGATGCTGCGCGATGCGTTGTCAGCCTATGTGCTGCTGGACGTCGAGCCGGAATTTGATTCGCAGGTGGGCGCCAAGGCGCGCGATGCGCTGTCGTCAGCCGATTTTGTCGTGGCGCTGACGCCGTGGGCCGACAGCTGCGTGGCGCAATACGCCGACGTGTTGTTGCCGATGGCGGCGTTCACCGAAACTTCGGGCACCTTCGTCAACGTGGAAGGCCGCTTCCAGAGTTTTGCTGCCGCAGTTCCGGCCAAGGGCGAAGCCCGTCCGGCCTGGAAGATCCTGCGCGTGCTCGGCAACCTGCTGAACGTCAAAGGCTTCGACTACACCAGTTCGGAAGATGTGCTGGCGGAACTGAATGCCGCACTCGCCCAGGCGAAAAGTGCCGACGCGAACTGGCAGGCGCCGAAACAGTTGAGCGCCAGCAGTGTTGTTCCGACCGCCGCGCTGTACAGCGTCGATACGCTGGTGCGCCGCGCACCGAGCCTGCAACAGACTGCGGACGCCGTTGCGGCGCGCGGGGAGGCCTGATCGATGGAGCTCATGGATTACGTGCTGGAGCTGGTGTGGATACTGGTGAAAATCGTCGCCATCATCCTGCCGGTGATTCTCTGCGTGGCCTACGCCACTTATCTCGAGCGCAAAGTGATCGGCTTCATGCAGGTGCGTATCGGCCCGAACCGGGTCGGTCCGCTCGGCTTGTTCCAGCCCTTCGCCGATGTGTTCAAGCTGCTGACCAAAGAAGTGGTGATCCCGAGCATGGCCAACCGTGGCTTGTTCCTGATCGCGCCGGTGATCTGCATTGCTTCGGCACTGGTGGCCTGGGCCGTGGTGCCGTTTGATGCCGGTCTGGTGCTGGCTGACGTCAACGCCGGCCTGCTGTTCCTGCTGGCCATGACCTCGATGGGCGTGTACGGGATCATCATTTCCGGCTGGGCCTCGAACTCGAAGTACGCCTTCCTCGGCTCGATGCGTTCGGCCGCACAGGTGGTGTCCTACGAAATCGCCATGGGCTTTGCGCTGGTCGGCGTGCTGATGATGGCGCAGACCATGAACCTCGGCGAAATCGTCCAGCGCCAGTCCGGTTCGATCCTGACCTGGTATGTCTGGCCGCTGCTGCCGCTCGCTGTTGTCTACTGGATCTGCGGCATCGCCGAAACCAACCGCGCGCCTTTCGATTTGCCGGAAGGCGAATCGGAAATCGTTGCCGGTTTTCACGTGGAATATGCCGGCTCACCGTTTGCGGTGTTCTTCCTCGCCGAATACGCCAACATGATCCTGATGAGCGTGCTCACCGCGACGTTGTTCTTCGGCGGCTGGCTGAACCCGTTCCAGGGTATTCCGGTGCTGGAAACGCTCACTGCCTGGGTGCCGGGCATCCTCTGGCTGGTGCTGAAAGCCGTCCTGTTCCTGTGCGGCATGTTCTGGCTGCGTGCCACCTATCCGCGCTTCCGTTATGACCAGGTGATGCGCCTGGGCTGGAAGATCTTCATTCCGGTGACCCTGGTCTGGGTCATGGTCGTGGCCGTGATCGTCAAGACCGGCTTCGGTCCGTGGTTCTGAACGGCGAGGGCAGACAGAAAATGGAAAAAATTCGTCAGTTCATCCGCACTTTCGCGATGATCGAACTGCTCAAGGGCCTGGCACTCACCGGTCGCCATCTCTGGGCACGCAAGATCACCGTGCAGTATCCGGAAGAAAAAACTCCGCAATCACACCGCTTCCGTGGCCTGCACGCGCTGCGTCGTTATCCGAACGGCGAAGAGCGCTGCATTGCCTGCAAACTCTGCGAAGCCGTGTGCCCGGCGCTGGCCATCACCATCGAGGCCGGTCCGCGCGCCGACGACGGCACGCGCCGCACCACGCGTTACGAAATTGATTTGTTCAAGTGCATCTTCTGCGGCTTCTGCGAAGAAAGCTGCCCGGTGGACTCGATCGTCGAGACCCGCGTGTTCGATTACCACTTCGAGAAGCGCGGTGAACAGATCATGACCAAGGCGAAGCTGCTCGCCATTGGCGACAAGTACGAGGCGCAGATCGCAGCCGATCGCGCGCTCGACGCAGCCTATCGCTGATTGGGGGCGTCATGGATCTGAAAACGATTGTGTTCTACGTGTTCGCCGCACTGATGCTGCTGTCGGCGACCATGGTCATTACTGTCCGCAACTCGGTGCGCGCCGTGCTCAGCCTGGTGCTGACGTTTTTCTGCGCGGCCGTGCTGTGGATGACGCTGGAAGCCGAGTTTCTGTCCATCACGCTGGTGCTGGTCTATGTCGGCGCGGTGATGGTGTTGTTCCTGTTCGTGGTGATGATGCTCGACGTCGATTACGCCGCGGTCAAACAGGGCTTCACCCGTTACCTGCCGCTGGGCGTGGTTGCCGCGCTGCTGGTGTTCGGCCTGATCTGGTGGCAGATCAAGGAAGGCGGTTTTGCCGTTGCCGAAGTCGCCAGCTCCAGTGACGCCGGCCAGAGCAACATCAAGACGCTGGGCATGGTGCTCTACACCGAATACTTCTACGCCTTCGAAATTGCCGCCGTGCTGCTGCTGGTGGCCATGGTGGCGGCGATCAGTCTGACTTTCCGCGGCACCCGCCAGCGCAAAGTGCAGGACATCAGCCGTCAGCTCGATGTCAGCAAGGAAGATCGCCTGCGCATCGTCAAGATGGCCGCCGTCAAGAAAGCGGCTCCGCAAGAATCCGGGGAGAGCGCGCAATGAGCTTGCAACACTATCTGCTGGTGAGCACGGCGCTGTTTGCCATCTCCATCGCCGGCATCATTCTCAACCGCAAGAACGTCATCACATTGCTGATGTGCATCGAGCTGTTGCTGCTGGCGGTCAACACCAACTTCATCGCCTTCTCGCATTATCTGGGCGACAAGACCGGTCAGGTGTTCGTGTTCTTCATCCTGACGGTTGCGGCAGCCGAAGCGGCCATTGGCTTGGCGATCCTGGTGTCGCTGTTCCGTAACCGCAACACCATCGACGTCGAAGAACTCGACCAACTCAAGGGGTAAGGCAGAGCATGGAGACGATTTATCTTGCCGTCGTGCTCGCGCCGCTTCTGGGTGCGATCCTCGCCGGTCTGTTCGGCAAACAAATCGGTCGCGTCGGCGCGCACACGGCGACCATCGCCGGTGTTGCCGTGGCGGCCGGCCTGTCGGCGTATGTGTTCTGGCAACACGCGATCAACGGCCTGCCGGCCTACAACGCCAGTGTCTACGAATGGGCGACCATCGGTGGCCTGCGCTTTGAAGTCGGCTTCCTGGTCGACAACCTGACCGCGATGATGATGGTCGTGGTCACGTCCGTATCACTGATGGTGCACATCTACACCATTGGCTACATGGCCGATGACAACGGCTACCAGCGTTTCTTCAGCTACATCTCGCTGTTCACGTTCTCGATGCTGATGCTGGTCATGAGCAACAACTTCCTGCAGCTGTTCTTCGGCTGGGAAGCGGTGGGTCTGGTGTCGTACCTGCTGATCGG